>PYJD01000036.1 GCA_003635315.1 Candidatus Poribacteria bacterium | reverse complement strand
ACATCCCCTCTCAAATGTGCTGATGGCAACGGCACCTTGGCCGCTTATGGAAAGTGTGTGACAAAAGCACTTGACACTTACTTCGGATTTCGTGGGAGTATCATCACGACCTCTTATGGACTCCCTGTTGACTTTGCAATAGCCCCGGCTGATACAGATGATAGAGAAGTGCTCCCTTTCTTCTGTGAGCGTGGCACTTATCCTATTATCCTCGGAGACAAAGGGTATATTAGCGAAGAACTTGAGTTAGAATTACTTGAAACATATAATGTCTGTTTATTACCGACACGTCGTAAGAACCAGACAAAACAATATCCATCAGATTTTCGTAAACTCCATAGTAAAATGAGGAGGCGTGTAGAGACAACGATTAGTCAACTCACGCAGCAGTTTCATATATCCCGGATACGCGCCCGTACGCATTGGGGAATGCTGACACGATTCAGCAATAAGTTTGGAGGTTTTACACTCGGTGTTTTCTTGAACAAATGCTTAGGACGAAAGTTGATGGCATTAAAGGATGTTGTCTACGCATAAAACTTACGGAATAGTATTAGATGTATTACACAAAGTCATTTAGCACAAGTCGTAATATATACTCTGATATAAACTTAGTAATTGTCAGAATCTAAATTGTATGTTAGTATATTCGAATAAAATAAAAGGAGAATTGGATGACAAACAATAGTAAATTGCTCAGTTGGGTAGAAGAAACAGCGGAGTTATGCCAACCCGATGAAGTTTATTGGTGCGATGGTTCTCAGGAAGAAAACGACAGGTTATGCGACCTATTAGTTCAAAATGGGACATTTATTCGTTTAAATCCTGATAAACGACCCGGTAGTTATCTTGCCCGTTCTAATCCTGCGGATGTAGCTCGGGTAGAAGGTAGAACGTTCATCTGCGCCAAAAACCCAGCTGAGGCAGGTCCGACAAACAATTGGCATGATCCAGAAGAGATGAAGACAACATTGAAGGGACTTTTCAAAGGATGTATGAAAGGTCGAACGATGTATGTCGTACCATTCAGTATGGGTCCTTTAGGATCACCTATATCACATATTGGTGTTGAGATTAGTGACTCCCCGTATGTTGTGGTAAATATGCGTATTATGACTCGTATGGGTAAGGATGTCTTAGATGTCTTAGGTGAAGATGGAGATTTTGTGCCTTGTACACATTCAGTAGGAATGCCACTTGAAAATGGTCAAGATGATGTATCATGGCCGTGTGATCCTGACAATAAATATATAGTACACTTTCCAGAAGAGCGATCAATCTGGTCTTATGGAAGTGGATACGGTGGGAATGCCCTACTTGGAAAGAAATGTTATGCTCTTAGAATTGCATCCATAATGGCGAAGAATGATGGATGGATGGCAGAGCACATGTTAATTTTAGGTTTGACAAGTCCTGAAGGTGAAAAGACTTATATAGCAGCGGCGTTTCCGAGTGCATGTGGAAAAACGAATCTTGCTATGTTGACGCCAACTATCCCTGGTTGGAAAGCAGAGACGATAGGTGATGATATTGCCTGGATGAAATTTGGTGAAGATGGTCGTCTTTATGCCATTAACCCTGAAGCAGGATTTTTTGGTGTTGCCCCCGGTACATCAATGGAGACGAATCCAAATGCGATGCATACCCTCGGTTCAAACTCAATCTTTACGAATGCTGCATTAACACCGGATACAGATGTATGGTGGGAAGAGATGAGTGATGACCCGCCGGAATCAGCAATTAGTTGGCTTGGAGAAGAATGGCATCCAGGAGATGAAAAAACTGCTGCCCATCCCAATGCACGTTATACAACGCCAGCAGCACAATGTCCTATTATAGATCCTAATTGGGAAAATCCAAATGGTGTGCCTATTTCTGCTATTCTATTTGGTGGACGACGTGCTTCAACGATACCTTTGGTTTTTGAGGCATTTAATTGGCAACATGGGACATTTATCGGTTCTATTGCATCATCAGAAAGAACTGCCGCAGCAGCAGACACCGTTGGAGAACTAAGAAGAGATCCTATGGCTATGTTACCTTTCTGTGGTTATAACATGGGAGACTATTTTGCACATTGGTTAGAAATGGGTAATAAGACTGATGCTGAGAAATTACCACGGATATTCTATGTTAATTGGTTCCGAAAAGATACTGATGGTGGATGGCTTTGGCCTGGATTTGGAGAAAACAGTCGAGTCCTTAAGTGGATCGTTGAAAGAATAACTGGTAAAGAAGATGCTGTTGAAACGCCAATTGGTTTTGTTCCTTGCGAAGGTGGAATTGACACTGAAGGTCTTGATGTTACGGATGAACAGATGCATGAACTGTTAAATGTCAATTCAGAAGAATGGCTGAATGAGATTGAATCAATTCGCGAACACTATACGCGTTTTGAAGAGAAATTACCCGCTGTATTGACAGACCAATTAGATGCATTGGAGAGTCGTTTACGTCAAGCAAATTGAAAATGTGATGATAGGCAAGGATAACTTTATTCTTGCCTATTTAATTTTAAAGATAATTTGTAATCTATATTTTCAAGTCTTAAACTTCTATGTACCTTGAGTAAGTTTATTATTCAATAATTATACATTCAAATAACATGGTATATTCAACATTTATTAATATAATTGCATATTTTGAGTGAATATTGGGGGAGGACATGTTAGAGAAGTTATTTCAACTAAAGTCAAATCATACAACAATAAGACGAGAAATAGTGGCTGGATGTACAACCTTTATGACGTTATCATATATAATTTTTGTTCAGCCATTTTTTCTTAAGGAAACAGGAATGGATCCAGGGGCAGTAATGGTTGCCACCTGTATCTCAAGTGCTGGTGCATGTTTCCTTATGGCATTTCTGACAAATTATCCGGTCGCGTTAGCTCCAGGAATGGGGATTAATACATACTTTGTATATGAAATTTGTCTGGGTTTGGGATTACAATGGGAGTATGCGTTAGGGATAGTCTTTATGTCAGGTATGTTATTTGTCATACTTTCATTCGTAGGTCTACGTGCGGCAGTGATGAATGCACTACCATCCTCCTTACATAACGCAATTGCCGTTGGAATAGGTGCATTTATAGCCTTTATTGGCCTTAGGATGTCTGGCATTATTACATCACATCCAGCAACGTTTGTAACGCTTGGAGATATCCAATCTAAACCTGTATTAATATCAATTTTTGGTATACTGATTATTCTTACCCTGATGGCACATCGTGTTCGAGGTGCAATGTTACTTGGAATTCTTGCTACAGCAATTGTTTCAATTATCTTTGGAATTGCAAAATTTGAAGGAATTGTGGCAGTTCCACCATCCATTGAACCCACGTTCTTTAAACTACGTTTTCCAAATTTATTGAAAATCGTTGAATTGATTCCGTATATATTCTTTTTCTTTTCAGTGGACATGTTTGATAGTATTGGTACACTCACAGCAACAGGTCATGAAGCAGATCTTCATGAAGATGGAAAATTATCAAAAGGACGTCAAGCCTTATTAACAGATGCAATAGGTTCTGTTGGTGGAGCTTGTCTTGGTACTTCCACAGTTACATGTTATATTGAAAGTGCCTCAGGAATTGCCGAAGGAGGACGTACAGGTTTAACTACAATCATAACCGGGATATTGATGTTGGGTGCGTTGTTTTTTAACCCACTAATCAGTATAGTAGGTGGTGGTTATCAACCACAAGGTAGTCCGATTCCACTTTACCCTATTATCGGTCCTGCTTTAATTGTTGTAGGTGGATTAATGCTTAAGGACTTGGTTAATATCAACTGGGATGATTTTACGGAAGCAATTCCAGCTGCATTGACAGTTGTGATGATGCCGTTAGCATTTAGTATTACAGAAGGGATTGCATTTGGTTTCATTTCAATGTCATTCTTGAAGATAGTAACGGGTCGTAGCAAAGATGTAAATCCTATGGTACATTATTTTGCTATCTTCTTTGTTGCTGTATATATGCGTGATCTGATCTTATAGATTACACTTCATAAAATTATTGGTAGGGTTCATAGATCTGTATAGAATTTGACAAACAACACTCTTGAGTGTAAAATTTAGTAAGTATCAGATACGAATCTAACTATGAAATTGCATCATTTCAATTACTTTAGTTTGTCAAGTACATTATTCTGCTTAGTAAAAGTTGTATATATTACCTAATATTTCATAGAGATTCATAATAAATCTATTCTGCTGATTTTATTTTTGTAGGATAGATTTTCTTAGGTCAATATTCCAAGGAATCACTGCATTTGTTATCATTTTGGGTGTTAAAATACTTACGAGAAATAATTGAGAAAAAAAATGCTGGCTATTTTGTATTGATTGACCCAGAAGAATGTAAGATTGAGAAGTGTAGTAAGATTTCACGTGAAATTGAAAATGCTGGTGCAGATGCAATATTAGTTGGTGGGAGTCTCCTGACCTGTGATCTGCATCCAATTGTAGAATCACTGAAAAAAGAAACAACACTTCCAATTATCCTGTTTCCTGGTGATTCGACACATTTGACCCCCCATGCAGATGCAATACTCTTTATGAGCTTGATTAGTGGTAGAAACCCTAACTACCTAATTGGTGAACAGGTAAAAGCCGCTCCTTTGATTCGACGTTATTCATTGGAACCAATTCCTACAGGATATATTTTGATAGATGGTGGTAATCGTACTGCAGTAGAATTTATGAGTGGTACATTTCCTATTCCGAGGGATAAACCTGATATTGTAGGACCTCATGCATTGGCTGCTGAATATCTTGGTATGAAAATGGTCTATTTAGAAGCAGGGAGTGGTGCTGATCTGCCTGTTCCTAAGCAGATAGTTTCTTATGTAAAAAAACAAATAAATATCCCATTGATTGTTGGTGGTGGCATACGAACACCGGAAATAGCACATAAATTAGTCAATGCTGGTGCAGATTTTGTTGTTATAGGGAATATATTGGAGGAGTGTGGTTCAACTGAGAAAATGAAAGAATTTGCAAATGCAATTCAAAAGGGTTAGTCTAATTGATAGAAATCACATGATTCCTTTGAAATTTACACCGGTACAACAAAGAAGAATTACTTTTATAGACAAGAAACAAGATAAAATTGAGGTAGTACATTATGTCTGAAAAAAATGATAGTAATGTAGAACAAGAACCAAACGAGAATGAAGAACCAACTGAGTCAATATCTCAAGAAGAAAGTGATGATACAATTAAGGTAGAGGATACAATATCCGAACCAACAGTAGAATCACTATTGAATGAAATTGAAAGTATTCAAACACAACACAAACAGCAATTGGAAGAAGTAGCTGAATCAGAAAGGATTCAATATGAGGAAGAAAGAGATAGGTTACTACGTACTGTTGCTGAGGCAGAAAATTCAAAAAGAAGACTTGAAGGCGAATCAGAAAAACGTCTTAAATTTGCTAACGAGAACATCATCAAAGGAATTATTCCGGTTTTAGATAGTCTTAATGCAGCGATTAAAAGCATCAATGAAAAGGTTGATAAGAATGATACTGAATCACAATTAAATACTTTTTCTGAAGGCGTTGAGTTGGTGCATAAGCAACTTATGGATGTATTGAAAGCTAATGGATTAGTTTCAATTGAAGCTTTAGGTGAAGAATTTGATCCAAATATACATGAATCAGTTTTTGCAACTGAATCTGATGTCGTTCCAGAAGGCAATATAATTGAAGAACTTAGAACGGGATATAAACTGCATGATCGTATTATACGCGCCTCACAGGTAATCATATCAAAAGGATCACCCGATATTCAATCGTTGGATGAAGAGACTGAAGTAAAAAATGACGAATCTGAAGAATAGACTCTAACAGAATATAATTTACATATTGGAAAATAGTATGCAAAAAAGGGATTATTATCAAGTATTAGATGTGAACCAGGATGCAGACGAAGAAGAAATTAAAAAAGCATATAGGAAGTTAGCTATTAAGTATCATCCTGATAAGAATCCTGGAGATCAAGAAGCTGAGGAGAAATTCAAAGAAGCCACTGAGGCTTATGATGTATTACGTACTCCTGAAAAGAGACAAAGGTATGATCAATATGGACATGCTGGACTTGAAGGCACGTCATCTGGATTTGATTTTAGTTTCAATTTAGATGACATTTTCAGTGATGTATTTGGGGATGTATTAGGAGGATTTGGAAGGTCTCAAAGTCGACCTAAACAAGGACGGAGTCTTCAGTATAATCTTGAAATATCTCTTGAGGATGCCTACAATGGTAAAGAGGTGACGATAGAAGTTCCACGTGTAGAATCCTGTCCAGAATGTAATGGAAGTGGATCTGAAAAAGGATCAATTATTGATACCTGTCCTCAATGCCATGGAAGAGGACAGATTTCTCAATCTCAAGGATTTTTTACAATGTCCCGTACTTGTCCTCGTTGTCGGGGTGAAGGACAAATCATTACCAATCCGTGTAATAATTGTAACGGACAAGGAAGGGTTAGAGCACAAAGGGAGATAAAACTCAAGGTCGATAAGGGTGTTGATAATGGCTTTGAATATAGGTTGCGGGGTGAAGGTGAAGCCGGTACTCTTGGCGGTCCATCTGGAGACCTATTGGTAGTTGTTCACATTTCACCACACGACCATTATTCAAGGGATGGAAGCGACCTATTTACTTCTACAAAGGTATCATTCGTTCAAGCTACTCTTGGTAGTACTGTTGAAATCAACAGTTTAGATGGACCTGAAAAATTAACTATTCCTCCCGGTACTCAATATGGAGATCAGTTGAGAATACCCAATAAAGGAATGCCTAAAATTCGTGGTTCAAGTTATGGGGATCTAATTGTACAGATAGGAATAGTAACACCGAAGAACCTGAATGATGAACAACGTAAATTATTGCAGCAATTTGCTGAATTATATGATAAGGATCACGGATCTGAACATGGTGGATTCTGGGATAAATTGTTTAGACATCATGATGATGAATGATACAATGACCATCCACCCTCCATACTAATACTTTCACATAATACCCATTTTCCCATAGAATTATGAATTGGGTCCGTTTCATTGTAAGCACTTCTGTTGAAGCTTCTGAGTCAATTGCCAACTATTTCTTTGAAATAGACGCAATTGGTGTAGAACTGAAAGAATCCACTTCTAAAACAACATCCATTATAGCTTATTTTCCATTAGATGAACGTGTTAATACTCGCGTAGAGAATCTACGAAAATTTATATCACTTCTCCCTTCATGGGGTATTGACTCACAATCCACGAAAATTGATTTAGAGAATGTAGAATCAGAAGATTGGGAGCAAGCATGGAAGTCTTCATATTCTCCTCAAAGAATAGGAGATCAATTATACATTGTACCTTCGTGGCATGATGTATCAGGCAATCAAAATGACATCGTTATAAAAATTGATCCTGGAATGGCATTTGGAACAGGTTATCATCCTACCACACGTCTCTCTTTAAGACTAATTGAAAAGACTATAAAACCAAACTCTATTGTAGCTGATATTGGTACAGGATCTGGTATACTAAGCATTGCCTCAATAAAATTAGGTGCGAGTCGTGTGGATGCTATTGAAATTGATCCATCTGCGATTCCTGTTGCAGAAGAGAACTTCTCCATTAATAATGTATCATCACAAGTTCACCTTTATGAAAGGGATGGATTGGGTATCATTGATGGTGTTTATGATCTTATCGTAGGAAATATGCTTACTAAGTCAATACTTCCTTTGATTCCGCAATGTATATCAAGGTGCAATCCTGATGGAAGTCTCATCTTCTCAGGTATCTTAAGTACCGAGTTGGATCTTATCCAAAAGACATTGTATGAGAATGGTTTTGAGTGTAAGCAAATATTAGAAGAAATGGAAGGAGGAGTTGTCTGGTTAGGAATCTTAGCGGGGTTCCTTAGCTAAGCCATGACACAACACACATCTACCAAGATTTAGATGCGGCATAGTAGGGGATTCTTCATCACCAACAAGGTGGCATTTTAAGCAATCGGATGCCTCTGTTGATTTTAAGTGATCCTCAATATATGATCTTGCTGGGGCAGCATTAAAAAACAGTATTACCATAACAATAGAAAAAATAATACCAATAACACATACAATATACATGAGTGTCTTAGCACTGGCTTGTTCTGTCGGCATTAAAAATTAGAAACTCCTTGTGAGATTATCTGTTGAATTCAAACTATAGTAAACTTTTGAATTAATGGAACATTTTGAGATGTAGGAGGGAACTCCGATTCCCGACTATCTCTGAGTAAAATCGCGATTTGGAAATCGCTCCTACAGGGATATTGTGTTATTATTTCAATGTTCATTATAAAATCTAACTATTTTTAAAGAATGGAAAAAGTGTAGAGATACTTTCATCTGTTAATGATGATCCATATTCGCAAGATTCAAAGGCTTCCGCATATTGAATGGATTCACCTAATTCATTTCCATATAATTCAATTAATTTATTACGATATTTGTCTGCAATTGAACTGAAGTGTCTGTGTAATCGGTTTGAAAGCCATTCCTTTCTATCATCGGAATTCTCTGGTACCGATTCAAGTGTTCCATTATTATATGGGAGCCATTCATAAATTTGTGAAGTATGGGAATGGATCATATCTATTTTTTTATTAACAACCGAATCAATTCCAATGACAACATCCGGTGTAAATGGGTAAGGTTTACTAAATCCATCACTTAAATAGAGAATAACCGGATTCTTTTTTAAATGTGGTGTTTGGGCACAAATGTTTGGTACAGTTACCATATAGGCTGCATCTTGAACTAACATAGATGTATATCGATGATCAGGATGATAGTCGTTAGGTCGATGTGTCATGATTATGTCAGGTTTGTATAAACGGATATTTCTAATTATCACATACCTATTTTCCAGACTGGGTACCAATTCTCCATCGTGTATATCAAGTAATTCATAGTCTATCCCGATAATATCTGATGCATCATTAGCTTCTTGTCCTCTTCGTAATGCTAAAGGACCGCCACCCATTTCATGGTGTCCTGCATCCCCATTTGTAACAGATATAAACTTTACATGATGTCCTTCTTGTTTATAGAGTGCTGCAGTTCCACCGGCTTTGAAATCACAGTCATCTGGATGTGCCCCAATCACCAAAATTCGTAATTCTTGATTATTCATATAATTATCCACTCTGTCTATATTTTAGATTCTATTTTGAAGAAATAACCTCTATAACTATGTTCTTTACTGAATACAGATTGTTATGATATACTGGTATTTGTAATAAAATTTATATGATTCAAATAATTGATTTTGAATTAGAGTCTTTAGGTATTGTGTTGAAACACTGTTTCAAAGTTTCTATAATTACTATTTTGCTTGATTGTATATATCTATAATTTTTTATGAAAAATTGGAAAGTTGAAGTAAGTTATAAACCTGATGTTCCTGATGCTGTCGGTATGGGAATTCTTCAGGATATTGTAGATCTGGGAATTAATGGTGTCGAATCTGTCAGAACAGCTGCTATATATTGGATTGAAGGTATGCTTGATGAGATAGCAATACATCGAATTGGAAATGAACTATTAGCTGATCCTATTACACAACAATATTTAATTGACCAGATTCAAACAACAGAAAAAGAGTGGACTATAGAGGTACAATACAAACCAGGTGTTACCGACGCGGTCGGTGATAGTACAGTCAAAGGTATTAATGATCTTGGTATCTCTGAAGTAAGTCGTGTCCGTACAGGTAAAAAATACTGTCTAACCGGTAAATTGAATACAGATAATATTGAGAATATATCCAAAAGGTTACTCATGAACGATGTGATTCAATCCTATTCTTATCTACCTCCTTCTTAATCGTTCTGTATTAACTGGCATATAAACGAATTACCGTACCTAAATTAAATCTTACAAGTAGGGCAGTTGTTAACATTCTCATGTTAAACTTTAAATTTTTCTCTGTACTAACTCTAATGGGTTTCCCTAATTCAATTTTATTAAATTCGTTTTTCTTAAGTAATCTCGTTAGTGAATTCGATGAGAAATAGTAGAGATGATCATGTGGATGAATATAAGGCCAATCTGATTTTTGTATTCTACTATTTAAGCTCCCACCATTTGGCACCTCTATCACCAATTTTCCTGTATTAGGTTTTAGAATCCTCCGCACTTCAGATAAGAATGGATTTAAATCCGATATATGTTCCAATACATGGTAGAGTGTAATTACATCAAAATGTGCATCTGGAAATTTAGCATCAAAAATATCTCCACATTGAACATTTAGTTGATGTATCTCTTGAGCATAATTAGTTCCATTCTTGGATGGATCAATGCCATAGGTTTCCCAACCATTCTCGTTAGCTAAGTGTAGAAACGTTCCAATCCCACACCCTACATCAAGTAATTTTCCATTGGATGAACACTTTTTCTCCAATTCAGAAAGACGTTCGGACATCTGAAGCCATTCCATTTTATTTGAGTTGATTCGCTTCATCTTCTCGTCAGGATAATATGTCTCTACATACTCCTCTTCCAATGTCGTTTTCTTTATACGAGGGTTTACATACCACAAGCTACACTGATTACAGGTAACAACCGAGAGTGAATCAATATTGTATAGTAATTTTGTATCATCAATCTCACAAATGGGACAATCAATTTTCTCAAGTTTATCCATTAATTTAAATCAAATTGTGCTTATCAGTTAAAGACACTCAACCAGATAAAGTCATTTAGAATAAAGGTAATCCTTGTGCCTCAACGTATACCGAATAAAGAGATTGGCTACCTGTCATGAATAAACGGTTTCTTTTTACACCACCGAAACATAGGTTTGCACAGATTTCAGGGAGATGTATTTTACCGATAAGTGTTCCGTCACTGGCAAAAATATGTACACCATCATATCCATCACCAACCCATCCTGCACTTGCCCATAAATTACCATCCGTATCGCATCGTATTCCGTCAGCAATTCCTGGTGACATATCACAGAAGACCTGTTGATTTATTAATGATTCACCATTAATTACATCATATACATAGATATTCCGTGGGGTGTCTTCTTTATGGGTGACACCGGTATCAACAATATATAATTTATCATAATCTGGTGAGAAGCATATACCATTTGGTTTTTCAAGATCATCCGTAACTATAGTCTTATCACCGGTTTCTGGATCAATACGATAGACACAGGTAGGAAGTTCAAATTCTGCAATATGACCTTCATAATTGAGCATAATACCGTATCCAGGATCAGTGAACCAGATCCCACCATCAGGATGAACGGCTACATCATTTGGTGCATTCAATTTCCTACCATTATAATTGTCTATCAGAATAGTAATTGTTCCATCATACTCAGTACGTGACACACACCGAGTACCGTGTTCACAACTAATTAGTCTTCCCTGTCGATCCCGGGTATGTCCATTTGTAAAATTAGATGGATTACGGTAAACACTCACCTCTCCTGTAGACTCTTGATACTTTAGAATTCTGTTATTGGGTATATCGCTCCAGAGTAGATATCCCCCATCCCCAAACCATACTGGTCCTTCTGACCAACGTGCCCCTGTCCATAACCGTTCAACAACAGAATTCCCAATTTTATACTTTGCAAATCTTTGATCAATTACCTCTATAGCAGGATCAGGATAACGTGTTATAGATCCATCCCAACATCTATTGGTATCTTTCATTCGTATCCTCCATAATTCTCATTCTCTAAAGTAGTATAACATATATGGGTTAACAATGGAATACTTCTGTGAAACGAGACAGGATTTTGTAGTGAATGTATGTCTTCAATGGGACGGGAAACCCCGTAACTACGATAATTATTGTAAAAAAAAATGATGCAGAGATACGAAAACTAAATATCACTGTTTTATTAGATATGACGGTTTTAGGTTTAAAATACATAGGTGGCAACTTAGGTTATAATTAGAGACATATTGATTTAGATATGGTATAAGGAATTCCAACTTATACTTTGATTCATAATCAATAGAAAATTAGATTTGACTTGAATATATTTTTCTGGTAGCCTTAAACTAAGAAATGAGGAGGAGTTTAAGATGGAAAAACAAGCATTACCACTCACTGATGAACAAATGCGTGATTTTATCATAAATGGGTTTATTACATTAAAAACAGACTTTCCCGACAGTTTTCATGAGAAGATATTCAATCATTTGGATGATATGTTTGAACATACAGGTAACTTAGGTAATAATGTCCTCCCACTGATCCCTGAAATTCAACAGGTGTTTGACCATCCAGTCATTCATGGCGCGATGCAGGGAGTTCTGGGTGAAAATTATATTATGCATCCACACCGGTATTGCCATTTCAACCCAGAGGGTGGTGGTGGACAGAATTTTCATAAAGATTCTTATGAAGGTGATGAACAGGTTCGTCGTCATAAGTGTAGATGGACGATGGCATTTTACTATCCCCAGGATGTTCCTGAGGAGAGAGGACCTACTGCCGTTTTGCCTGCATCACAATATTATGAGACCAGTGAAAGTGCACATGAACAACCTGATACACCCCTTTGTGGTGAAGCAGGAACTGTGACTATTGTTCACTATGATCTATGGCATCGGGCAACAGCGAACACAAGTAATCAGAAACGATATATGTTGAAGTTTCTATTTTCACGTCTTGAGGAACCATCAAAACCATCTTGGAAGAGTGAAAATACAGATTGGCATTCTGTGGATTCAACTGAGAATTCTGAACATCCTGATATGCATGAAACACATTGGGATTGGTATTACGGAAAACAGAATGGATTGACAAATGGGGTATCTTCTAAGGAAGTGGAATCACTCCTTGAATCACTTGAAAATGATGATGAGAAGATACGATTAAATGCAGCATATCGTCTCGGCAGAGTTGGAAATGATGCAGTAGGAGATTTGAAGAAAGCGTTATACAGTGCTTCTGATTCCATACGAAACTATGCAGGATATGCATTAAGTCTATCAGGTGAACCTGCTATTTCAATATTAATTGACGCATTAAACGACGACGATGAATCTATTCGCGCATGTGCAGCCTATGCATTAGGAGATATGGGTAGATCAGCTAAAGATGCAGTAAGTTCACTTATAAACGCAGCCATAGATGAGTCTCCTATGGTAAGAAGGCATGCAATTGAAGGTATTGGGATAATTGGAAAAGATGGTTGTGATACTACCAATATCGAACAAGCAGTCAACACGTTGGATAAAGCGCTGGAGGATGAGCATTATTGGATACGGTATAATGCTACACGGAGTTTAGCACAATTTGGAACTTATGCTGAACCAGCAATGGAGAATTTAAAAACGCAATTAGATGATGAGAACAGATATGTTCGATTTAATGCAGCATTTGCATTAAAGCAGATTGATACAGTGGAATCTCGCGACATTCTATATAATCATCTGTTTGCAACAAGGTGGTGTGCTCTAACCACACGAGATACACCATATTGATATTTGCTATATGTTACAAGTAGACTATCTACTTACAAGTATATCAAGCTTATTGATCATTTGTAGGATGACTACTTGTAACATCCCATAGTATTACGGATCCATCTAAAGAACTACTTGCCAAGATCTTACCATCCGGACTGTAAGTTAAGTCTTGAATTGACCCTATATGTCCTGACAGGTTTCCCACATTTTCTCCTGATTGAATATCCCATAAACGAATCAACTTAAACGTACCACTTGCTACAATCCTTCCATCAGGACTAAATGCCAGAGAATAGACATTCATTGAAGTTGGTTCTTTTATACTAAGTAATTGACTCCTTGATTCTACATCCCATAATTTAATTGTATTGTCATAACTTGTACTACCGAGTATTCTCCCATCTCCTGAGAAAACTGCTGAGTATACTGTCGAACTATGTCCTTTTAATTCACCTTGTAAGGTATTATTTTGTAGATCGTATAATTTTATACTGTTTGAATTTGTCAAAACTGCAAGCGTGGTGTCGTCAGGACTTAAGGAAATTTTCTTTATTTGAATATTGGTGATAGTATCTGTAGTAAAAGGTGATATTTCTCCAATTGACTTTCCTGATTCAATATCCCATTTTTTTATAGTATTAATATTTCCTGTACTATATAGGATTGAACTATCACTTGAGAAGACAATCGTTCGATTATTACTTCTTTGTCCTAATAATTTTTGCTTAATTTCACCTGTCTGTATATCCCATAGATTTATTTGACCCCACAAATTTACAGCTGTTAGTGTACTACCATCTGATGAGAGAAGTAAATTAGAAGAAAGACTGGAGTGAGTGGTAATAGAATTCCTTATCTCTCCTGTGGATATCGTATAGACATTTATTATCTTTCCAAAAAGTGATGTGGAAACTAATGTTAATCCGTCAGGTGATAATACTATAGAAGGTGTGCCATAAGAAAAACCTGGAATTTTGTATCTTACTCTTTCGGTCTCGACATCAAATAACTGAATTATTCCATCTTGTAAAGTACCACAAACAATTGAATTACCATCATTTGAGATGTCGAATAGATTAAATAATGACGATGATAATTGATATTTATTGAGAAGCTCCCCATTCTTAGTATCTAACCTCCGGATATGGTTTGTAATCCCAATGAATATGGAATTACCATCTGGAGAATACTTAAGATGTCTAATTTCTAATGAGAAAGCTGAAATTGTATTGATTAAATCACCTGAAATTGGATTCCAAAAGTGTAATTTCCCATTCCAATTTGCTGTAGTAAGTATATGTTCATTTGGTGAATATAATACCTGTGTTATTCTTCCAACATTAGGAGTGATGGTTCTATTTATTTCTCCTGACTTCACATCCCAGATATTAATTTTTTCACCACTATTCTCAATACTTGCAAGCGTATTACCATCTGGAGAAAATGAGAGTGACTTAATCGATTGAGTGTGGTTAGTCAATGTGGAAAGAAGTTTACCTGTATCCACATCCCATAATAGAATTGTAGTGTCTCTTGATCCGCTGGCAATAATTTTACCATCTGGACTAAATTTTAATACGGACACACCATACGAATGTCCTGTGAATGTATCTATTATTTCATAATCTGTCACCTTTCTGAGTATTATATTATTGCCGTGTGCATGTGCAAACTTTGTACCATCAGGACTGAAACAGACTGTCTCTATACCATCTATTTCTGATGAGATTAACCTTATTTCATTACCAGTCAAACCATCATAAATCCAAATACCAATAGAACTACAGACCATGAATTTCTCACCATCAGGAAAAAAGACTACATCATTGATCATACCTTTTCCAATACGTCTGATTGCTGAATCAGGCAAATTCATCAAGGTATAATCTTGTGGTTTACATTGATTTATGGGGAAGAATGTAATAATAATTGAAAGAGATAGAAGCTGAAAGATATATTTCATGATTTCCTACTCCTCTGAAAGGTAATCTGACATATCCCATAACAGAACTGTACCATCAGCACTACCACTTGCAAGAATATTCTCAGTGGGTGAGAATGCAACAGATAATACATATCCAGTATGTCCAATAAATCCTGAAATATGTTCTCCAGTATCTGCATTCCAACATCGAATCATTTTATCCCAGCTACAACTTGCTACAATATTCCCATCTGGTGAGTATGTGGCATCTAACACAAACCTATTATGTCCAGTTAACATTTTCTTATTCTTTCCAGTCTTCGCATTCCAAAGTCCAATTGTTCTATCATCACTTGAACTTGCAAAGGCAGTTCCATCTGGACTAAATTCAATTCCTGTTATTTGATGAGAATGTGTAGCTGTTTTCTTGAATAATGTATTTAATGATGACATTTTTTTAGGTAAACCTGTGTCAGGATTCCAGAATAATATAGTGTTATCGCCATCACCACTTGCCAGAGTAGAGCCATCAGGAGAAAAGGCAACAGCTCTAACCCTATCGGTATGCTTATTAATAGTATGTATTACTTCAGCAGTAGTTGAATCCCAAATACGAACCGAGTTGTCATAACTACCACTTGCGATCTTAGTTCCATCAGGAGAAAAGGTTACAGATGAGACATTACCAACATGATCATTTAGTGTAAATTTCTCTTGTCCGGTTTGTATATCCCAAAGTCGAATTGTACCATCCCAACTGCCACTTGCAAGTAGAGAACCATCAGAATTAATTGCAACACTACCTACAGTTTCTGAATGTCCTATAAATGTATTCTTGTATGACCGTGTAGGTACATCCCATAGGTGGATTGTTTTTTCTGAATTTCCACTGGCAAGCGTTTTTCCATCAGGTGTAAATGCTATAGATTTTACATCACTTGTATGTCCAACAAGAATGTTTTTTTCTCTGGCAGTGCGTGGATGCCAGAATCGAATTGTTCCATCCTGACTACCACTGGCAATGGTAGTTCCATTGGGTGAATATTGTACACTTACAACAGGATGTGTATGTCCAGAAAGTGAATTTATTTTTTCTCCTGTTTCTGAATTCCATAAATAAATTTCATTATCATAACTTGCACTTGCAACAGATTTACCATCAGGGGAATACGCCACCGATACCACATACCATGAATGTGCCGTGAAGATAAGCTTATCCTGTGCTGAATCTGTATCCCAGAACCCAATTGTTCCATCATCAGAGCCACTGACAATAGTTTTCCCGTCAGGACTAAATGCCAAAGAGGTTACACCTCTTGAATGACCTGGTAATTTCTTTAGAAATACCCCAGTGAGACCATTCCATAATCTGATTGTTCCATCGTTATTGCCACTTGCCAGAATAGTTCCATCAGGACTAAATGCAACAACTCTACCCCAATCAGAATGACCTGATAATCTTCTTTTGAGTTTGATAGTTTCAACATCCCACAAAAATACTGTAGCATCTTCACTTGTACTTGCTAATAACTTACCATCAGGACTAAATGATACTCCTCTAACATCATCATAATGTCCAATGAGTGTACCCACTCTCTTACCTGAGTTAAGGTTCCAGAGTCGGATGGTATTATCATTACTACCCGAAGCTAAGATATTTCCATCAGGACTGAAAGCAATACATTCTATAGAATCTGTATGTCCAGTAATGAGTTGTAATTCCGCCCCAGTAGAGGAATCATATAACCATACTCCAATTGAACTTGCAACGGCTAAGGTTTTACCATCTGGTGAATACCTAATTTGGTACAATTTTCCTTTACCCAATCGACCTATTGCACCATTGGGTAGTCCCCACTCTGTATAATCTTGTGCCTGTAGAGGTATTACAGATATAATGAAGAAGAACGTAAAAATAGTTAAAAGTATTTGTCTTTTCATATCACACCAATTTATCAATCAAGAATATTATATATTGTTATCATATCTAAGTACCATTTCCTTGGTACAGAATACTATGATATGTCTCTGTCTATGTATATATTGATTAAAGTTTATCATGTCAATTCTACAGATGTCAAATGAGGATTGTTAACAACCTATATTTGGTGAACCAGCGGATGTGATGACACTATCCAACAAAATGGAATCATATCTGTAATAACGATTCGTTCTTATGAGTTCCATTGTAATTTTGTTTATATAATCATGATATTTCATCTGTATATACTATGTGATTTAAATACAATCTCTTATGTTTTAGAAATCTATGTACTTGTCCTGAACTATATTTTCAATCCAGGTAATTTACTGGAAAAATACACACAAGATAATTAACAAATGTAATATACATATTATATATATGTTTATTATGTTACACTTTTTTTCACATGGTGTGCCATTAGGAAAACCGCTCTCCGCACTGTCACAGTCTATGTTTATCGGTGTTTTTTTTATAATTATAAAAACTCCTAATTATGTGATTCGTGTGTCTTTCTTTCCTTTTATTATGAATATCCAATATCTACTTTTACAAGCTATGTTATTCTTGTTTTTAGTTGATTTTAAATGTATTGGATTGTCCTTAAATAAACTATTACTATTATGTGAAAAAGTTACGAAATCGTAACTTTTTTCTGTCACCTCAATTTTAGTAATATCGCTGTTAGGTAAGTAGCCATCTATGTTTACAGCAAATTTAAGAATTTGAACTAAAAAATAAAAAAGTATTCTTGATGGATTGCTTAACACTGAATTCACCATTATCATGTGTGATAATATTGATATTTGTATCGCTATATATTTGTACATTTGATTTTATTGTCGTTATAAATTACTATAAGTATATAATTTATTCTCTATATGTTATTGTAATGTATGTTTACACTCATGTCAACTATTTTCATATATGTGATGTTTGTTCTATGAATTTTCTTCAATTATTTTTATTAACAGATATAGTATATGAAGTTACTCAGTATCTGCTCTTTGTAGAAAATAAACATTTTTTGTAGAATATCGAAGACTGAATATCCATGTAACAGCACTTATTTCAGTGAATATTACAACATAATATGGTATAATCTAAATAAGCTGTTATTGGTAGTACTGGATGGGAAAATCTGATTCCTGATAAAACGAAGAATATACATTTTTGATGTTGATCGATCTGTGTGATATAGTTTAATGGAGGACATTTGAATAAGTTTCGCACTTTCAGGCAGGCTGTCCGAGAATTTTGGAAAACTGGAAAAACAGGTATTGCCCTATTCCTGGTTTCTCTATTTACTCTCATCTACGGATATATTGCACTGGAGTTTGAAAATACACAAGTATGGAAGGGACACGTATCCGTTCAAAACGTAACAAAAGACATTTCCGCATTTATTCCTGTGGGTGCGGCTTTAGTCGCAATGATAATCGGAGGTATAGACCTAATGATGTTATTAGCAGATTTTATTCAAGCAAGACGTGAAAAGAAGATAGAAGAAGCCAAAATTATTGCCAAAGAAGAAGGTAAGGTAGAAGGTATTGCTGAAGGTATTGCCGAAGGTAAGGCAGTAGGTATTGCCGAAGGTAAGGCAGAAGTGTATCGAGAGATCGCTGAATGGGAACGTAGGCGAAAAGAAGCAGAAGCACAAGGTGAGGAATTCACAGAACCCCCGCCAACACAATCTCAGAATAATTCACAAGAATAAAGGTATTACAAACGGGTCGTCAGTCAATGCTGATGACCCGTAACTTTTTTAAGAGGATGTCTACAAAATTTTACTTGACTTTAACTAACTTCATGATATACTTTATTTACTATTATATTCTTGATTGTTATATTATATAGAGATATAAAATCCTGTAACAATCAATCTTATACTCAATTGTTTAGATAAATATAAAGCATATATTAAGGAGAGTAATTATGAAGGTATTTTATTTGATGACAATAATGATATTGCTTAGTTTTAGTTTAGTATTTCAGATGGATGTACAAGCAGAAATTGATATTGAGAATGTTGTAGGTGCATGGCTATTTGATGAAGGTAATGGAAATGTTGTTGAAGACATTTCGGGTAATGAACTAAATGGAACTCTCCAAGGTAAACCGAAGTGGGTTAACGGAAAATTCGGCAAAGCTCTTGAATTTAATGGTACTGATGCTTTCATAGAAATTCCAGGTCATGAAAATCCCCGTGAACAGATTACTATCTCAATTTGGGTCAAGAGTAATACTGACACTTGGAACGCTCATGGATGGTTCGTAGAAAAACGTAATGCTTTTGTTCTACATCCAAATCAAAATTCAAAGAATGTTGCATGGGCATTATGTAATGGTGGATGTTGGAACAAACCGGGTGGTTGGAGCGATGGTGCGGTTGGTCCAGCGGATATAACCGAATGGCATATGTATACTACAACCTATAATAGTGATACTGGGAAATGGGTTATTTATATTGATGGAAAAGAAGAGAGTGAAATGGATCTTACTAAAACTCCACTTGATGCGGATAGTGGTCCAGTTTTTATCGGTAAAGATAGCTGTTGTGCCGGTAGGTTTGGTAATGCTCTGATTGATGAGGTCGCGATTTTTGATGTTGCACTTGAACCAGATGATATCAATAATTTAATGAAAAAAGGATTAGCACCCACGGTTACTTCTGTTGAAGCAGAAGGTAAGATTACAACAAAATGGGGTAAGATTAAAGTTAATTATTAATTGTTACTAAATTATTAGATACAACATTGATAAATAAAAGGGATAATATTGTTTATCAATATTATCCCTTTTATTTATTCATTCTTACAAGATTTTGTTTCTATCAACTAAAAACGTGATTTTATTAATCCCCACTGAACAGCTGCTTTACCATTAGGAATAACAGCAAGTCCTTCAGCAGTAAACAATTGCTTTACTTCATTCTCAGTTACTGCTCTATCGTAAATAACGACTTCATCAATAATTCCGATATAACCACCATCAGCACCAGCACTACCAATTTCAGTCTCAGTACCACCTTGCATGGGTCCATTGTAATTACTTTCTTTTGCTAATTTCCCATCTGCATATAGGTATTTCTTTTTTCCATCAACAACCCCAACCAGATGATGCCATTCTTTTGCTGCGAATGTTGCAACACCAAATCCTCCATCACCTTGCCATCCTGGTTGTGTGATAAATTCGTATTCAGCACCACCATTTCGACCATCATATCTTAACGCCCATCCATTTGTATCACGTTGGGCAACTATGGTTCCACAACATACACCGGCTACAGCACCATCAACAGGAGAATCTTTAGCACCATATACCCACACCGATACACTCATTGTCTCAACACCATTGAAATCTAAGGTTTTTGATCCAGGGATATGGACAAAATTCTTGCTATCGAATTCAAGGGCTTTCCCAACTTTACCATTAACTATTTTGGGATTGCCACTTAGTTCACCATCGTTTCCACCTAATACATCTTTAACCTCTTTCCCATTTATCGTACCTGCATCAAATGACCAATAACTAATCACGCCATCAGTTGGAAACTGTGCACCTACAAAGGGTGTGAGGAAAAGTAGCATAAAAATAATTGCTACTATCAGAGATCTTATATTCTTTAACATGAATGTTCTCCTTTTAAGGAATCTATAATAGTGAGATAATTGTGTAATTCTTCAGATTGTATAGTACTCTATAATTAATATGTAGATTTATAGATGAGACAAAATAACCCCAATTTTGTTTTAACATTATTATACAAAATGAATTGGACAATTTCAATTTGTTTGCATTTAGTATATGGGGCAGATTGTTCTCCGTTTTTCTCCTATATTTTCAATTGCTCCTACTTTTGAGTCACTTAAGCAATCTGTATTAAGAGTTCTCTCTTACAACACAGTATAATCAATGACTTTATGCATATATTCTTTTAACACGTTTACCTATTTGAGTAAGAATCTCATATGGGATTGTTTCAGTTTTCTTAGCAATTTCATCAACAGTTATTTCGGCATCTCCCTGTTTTCCTATCAAAATTACTTCATCACCAATCTCGACGTGATCAGTTGTTTCTAAACCAACAACCGTAATATCCATACAGATTCTACCAAGAATTGGTCTTCGTATTCCATTAATTAACACCTCCCCTTTATTAGACAGTGAACGCGGATAACCATCCCCATATCCGACTTGTATAGCGGCAATACGTGTGGGTTGTTTTACCTTATGGGTCAGTCCGTAACTAATCCCTTCTCCGCTATCAATCATACTAACCCAACTGACATGTGTTTTCCAACAAAGTGCTGGTTGTAAATCAACAAAATATGAACTTGCTGGATAAATACCATATAATGCTAATCCTGGTCTCACAGCATCGAAATGAGAATCAGGAATGGAGATTGTCGCTGCACTATTTGCAACATGAAAAAATGGGATGCCTGTATCTGATTTCTCAACATCTTCAATTGAAGAAACAAACCGTTGTAATTGTAGGTTAACAAATGAATGATCCTCTTCATCTGCTGTAGCCAGATGTGTCGTAATTCCTTCAAGTTCAAGACGATTGAGAGTCTGTAATTTGTCTATAAAGTCTCTTACCTCAAGGTATGGTATTCCACTCCTATTCATACCAGTATTAATATCAAGATGTATATATGCTTTCTCAATGGGTACCAATTGTAGTAATGAATTTCTACCTAAAACTGCCTCATTCAATCTTGTAGCTAAATTCCAATTGTCAATAGTTGGTGTTAATTCATAAGAAATTATCTCATCAACTGTATCGGTTAATGTACTAAATAAGACAAGAATTGGATTTCGTATTCCAGCTTGTCTAAGTTCTATTCCTTCTTCCACAGTAGCGACAGCAAACATATCGGCAATGTTATGTAAGACGTCGGCAACTTGTACTGCACCATGTCCATAAGCATCAGCTTTAACAACAGCAATCAATTTTCTGTTACAATATGCTTTAATCGCTTTAGCATTATCCTGTATTTTCAGTAAATCAATTTCAACATGAGATTGTATTTTAGTTTCCACATCTATTCCTGTTCTTTTATTGAATTTCTGTGAGTGTTCCATCTAAACCAATTAAGACTAATTTCTTTAACAACCATGCATTCTCCATTACATCTACGACATCCAATGTCAATTTGACTTCGTATATTCCTGTATCGGTGATTAAATGAGAAATATCAATATCATCAATAACTATCAACGGTTCATCGGGTTGTACAGTTCCGATTAAGTGATCTTGTAAGATGTTTGTATCATTTATCGCAATACTAAGAAATGCACCAATTTCTGCAGAATCTTGTAGTATTTCATATCTTAATGTGATGTTTTCTCTATGAATTTCATCTACACGCAATCTAAAAGTGAGTTCTTGTGTGAATGCATTTCCATTCCAATATCGGTTAGATAAAAGAATGATTGCGTTTCCGACCTCAACATCAATATGAATAGAAGATGTCTTTTTCGTGTTCCCGTCTGTAACCTCAAGGGTAATTGTATAACGTCCAGCTGACTGAGGGGCAACATAAACAATACTACTACCATTACCAAGGATCCTACCATCATTTGCACTCCATTTATATATCAATGCCGAAGGATCTCCGGAATAATCAACAGTTGCTTTGAGGGTAGTAGTATCCCCAATAATTAGTTCTTGTGAATCTGATTTTACCTCAATTTCAAGCATTTCAAAATCTGTATTGAGTAAATTCTCTGTGTCACATGCAAGGATAATTCCTATAAGAAAGATAAGAGTATATAGTAAAAATAAATTTAGTCTTATTCTATTTGAAGGTTTTAAATATGTCATTATAATTTTTTATTTATAGTAAAAATTTACATCTTTACTATGATTTAGAATTCCATAATATTCACGCATTGAATCATGTTGATTCAACTTTTTCCAATAATATTATATAGGTTTTTTGTACGAAACCATAAGAACAAAATAATGAAAACGATAGAATTTAATAACAACATTGTAGAAATCGCGTTTATCTCTGGGGTAATACCAAATTTTAGTGAATTATAGATATAAACAGACAACGTTGTATATCCTACGCCAGATGTGAAGAAAGTAATAACAAAATCGTCAATGGATAAAGTAAAAGCCAACAGTGCACCCCCAATCACGCCAGGAGAGATAATAGGGAGTGTTATTCGAAAAAATGTCTGCCAATGATTGGCACCAAGGTCAAGGGCAGCTTCCTCAATTGTCTGGTCATATCCTTGTAAACGTGCCCTTACAATTATTGTTACATAGGCTATATTAAAAACAACATGAGCAATTATCACTGTATATAAGTTGAGCTGTATTTTTAATTGAGAAAAGAAAGTTAATAGAGCAATTGCTAAGACAATGTCTGGTATTATTATAGGTAGATATAGAGTATTACTAATTGGTGATTTAAAACGAAACCTATATTTTTCCAATGCAAGTGCTGCTGCTGTACCTATTATAGTGGAAACTATAGTTGCAGCTCCTGCAATCATAAGACTATTCTTACAGGCACGCCATACATCATTGTTCCCCAATAGTGATGAATACCATCTTATTGAGAATCCTTCCCAAATAGTTATCTGATCACCTCTGTTGAAAGAGAATATCACGATTACTAATATAGGTAAATAGAGAAAAAGGAAAATTATAATGGCATTTACGTCAAATAGTCGTTTCATCTGCGAATTAAAATTGTAGGATTCTATATGGGTATCCTGTCAATTCCTCTATCGCGAACCTAATAATCCAAGTTATTGCTCTCTCGTAAGGTACGGAAATAGATTATAATCCCCAATAGGACAAAACACATTAATAAAATAGATAAAGCTGACCCAAATGGATAATCAAGTGCCGATTTGAACTGTCTTTCAATTACATTACCGATATAACTAACTTTGCCACCACCAAGTAAATCGGGTGTCAAAAATGCTCCTACGGTAGGAATAAATACTAACATAGATCCTGCCAAAATACCGGGTAAGCTTAACGGAAATGTTACCTGCCAAAAAGCATTTCGAGGAGTTGCTCCTAAATCTTTTGCTGCATCTATCAGTGAAAAATCTATCTGTTCTAATGAAGCATAGAGTGGAAGTATCATAAATGGAAGATAGGTGTAGATTAATCCGATTTGAACAGCAATGGGTGTATTGAGTAATTCAAAAGGTTGTATTCCAAGGGAAAGACTTGTAATTAAACTATTTAAAATACCTTCCTTTCGTAGTATGAGAATCCAAGCATAAGTGCGTATAAGGAAGTTAATCCAAAACGGAATAACAATCAATAGAAGTAATATGTCTCTATATTTTGGTCTAATTACTGCAAGAGAATAAGCGAACGGGTAACCAATTAATAAACAGAAGATAGTACATACGAATCCTGTGGTTATCGATCTCCACAATACTTGAAGGTATAGACCATCAATAGAACGAATATAGTTTTCAATAGTGAAAGTCCACTGGATTCCTCCATGGGCATCACGTTCTAAGAAACTATATATGAATACATAGGAAAGGGGGAGTAGAAAAAAACAGATCAACCAGCATAATACTGGGGAAAGGAGAATAATTATGCGGTATTTAGAACGCATTAACTATATATTGAATGTAATGAGCTAATTAAAGGAATATATTTTATTTTATATGGTGCATATCATCTTCACATATAAGTTCAATCTTAACACCATGATTATGTAAAGTATCAATGAAAAGAAGCCATCCTCTATCTATTGCTAATAGTACTGATGGGTTTTCTTGGTATTGATTAAAGTATGCAATAGAAACAGCAATAAATTTCCTATCATCTGGGTCAAAATTTTGCAATCTTGGATCGTCAGGAAACTCATTGAATTCTGTTCCATTTCCAGCTACTGAAGAAATCTGTACAATTCTGCAAACACTTGAATTACTTTGATTCTGCAACAATCTTTTTACAAACATATCACCAAAACCTTTCTTGGTATTTGGCTTAGTATTATCAATATATTCAGTGAGAATTCTCCACCCATCATCAATAACTATAATCTCTTTTTGTGTAATAATCTGATTTAGTCTTTCTATACATAGGTCCCTACAATTCTTACGGTCATCGTCATCAACAACATTTGCGATCACGATGACATTGGTGTCAATCACCACTGCCACCATTATAATTAAATCCCTTTCTGACGTTCCCTTTGTGCTTCTGTCATTGCAATCAGGTCACCTATCTCATCTCCGAAAAAGTTATCTGGCCAATTGGATATATTACCAAATTCATCCATTTTTAGGTGGTCAATTTTAGATTCACCGTCCTCGTTTCTACAAAAATAGAGTGCGGTTTCATCAACACGAATTTCCTCTTCTGCGATACGGCGCTGTAGTCTATTTAATAAATGTTCACTATGGCTTTCAACCAATATTTGTAGATTTCGTTCCTTGACAACTTCTATGAGGAGATCAGCAACTTGTGATTGAACTCTTGGATGAAGATGGATACCAGGCTGTTCAAGTATAAGTGTTGCCCCTTCTGAAGCATAATAACATAAGACAAGAACTGGTAAGAATTGGCTTAATCCATATCCCATGTCAACCAATGAGACCTTTGGACTATGTGCAGATTTTTGAATCTGTACAACATAGGAAAAATTCTTTGGATCTGCTGAATCCAGTGAGAATGAATATGCAAGATCCATCTTTTTTAACCAATCTGAGATTTTCTCTTCAATTGGTACTTCTTCTTTTTTATGTATAGTATTGATCTTCAATACACGAGCTGAGAGAAGGGCATCAATTGTCTGATTACCAAATTTCTCATAATTTTCTGGATGCTGCCCTTGCCAATTATAAAAACGTTTCGAATCTATTCTACTCGGTCCAAGATAATAAACATTAGAAAATGTAGTTTCAAATGCATTAGTAAACAATCTAAAGTCGTTTTTCTCATTCTGTAATTTACCGTAACAATTTCGCTCAAATTTTGAAGTATAGTGAATCTGATTTTTATGTTGTAGATCTTTGTATTTGAAGGATAATTCTCTGTCCTTACAACTTATTATCAAACTAATTGGTGATTCAATGGTATATTTCAGTTCTGGGATGTATAAACCATGGGCGTTCAAGGCAATTGAAGTGTTGAAGATGAAAGATTCAATTTCTACTTTCAAATCTTCATTTTCATTAGAAACATCTAAAATTATTGGACTATGTAAATTGCAACTAAGCTCAAATTCAAGGGTTTCATTTTCTAAATGACCAAATATAACATCTTTGAATGAGCCATGATTTATTAATGATTCCTTATTTCCTAACGAGATTACTTCATCTTGATTTGATTCAAGTGCAGTTTGTTTTAACAAAAGCAACATTTGTAACAGACTGCTCTTACCTGAACTATTTGTACCAAAGAATCCTGTTAATGGTGCAAGATCAATCTTCCCACTATCTTTCCAAGATTTAAAGTTTTTCATTCGAATATGTGTAATCATATTCTTAAACCTATAATCACTATTTCGATCATTGAGATTTGATTAATTCGGTATAATCTATCATTGTCAGTAAATATATACATGAACTTGGTATACGCGCTCTTGACATAAATACGGTTAGAAACCGCATCTACCGTAGCTGTATAAGCACCATTTTAGTTAACTAAACACTTAATTCTCTTACTTAGAATCTATATTAATAAAGTTTGTTTGTTAGATAATTAATCCGCAGCAGGTTCATAGGTCTCAGGATTTTCTGCTGCTGCATCATAATCATCAATTAATTGTGTAATTACTGGATTATCACTACATAAGGGACATTGTTCATCTTTGACTGTTTTCATTTCACGATAGGTCATACCCAATGCTTCATAAAGTATTAGTCTGCCAATTAAGGGTTCACCAATTCCAAGAATATACTTAATCGCTTCTGTTGCCATCATCACACCAATTATACCTGGGAGCACGCCCAGGACTCCTGCTTCACTTCAGCTTGGAACTAATCCAGGGGGAGGTGGAGTTGGATACATACAACGATAACAGGGACCTTCATTTGGATCTAAAAGGGTTACTTGTCCTTCAAACTGAAATATACTACCGTGTACAACCGGTTTATTCATAAAATATGCAGCATCATTTACCAGGAAACGAGTGGCAAAATTATCACATCCATCAACTATCAGATCATATTCTGAGAAGATCTCTTCAACATTATCAGCAGTTAGACGGGTGTTATATGGCGTAATTTCCACATCAGGATTTAGAGATTTTATAGTGGTCGTTGCAGATTGCACTTTGGGTGTACCGACTGCTTCTGTTCTATGTAGGATTTGTCGCTGCAGATTGCTTAATTCCACTACATCTGAATCAATTATCCCCATCTGTCCAATACCTGCTGCCCCAAGGTAAACGCCAGCAGGAGATCCTAATCCTCCAGCACCAACCATTAACACTTTTGCGTCAAGTAATTTTGCTTGTCCTTGTTCACCTACTTCAGTCAACATAAAATGTCGACTATACCGATCAAGTTGTTCATGTGACATCGGTTTATCTTGTTCGGTAGGATAACCTGCTGCTGACCAATCGCGATATCCCCCAGCCATTGAAACAGTATCTGTATAACCCATTTCACGAAGAGACTTCGCTGCTAATAATGAACGGAGTCCAGCTGCACAGTATACGACAACCTTTTGGTTACGATCAGGTATGTAGTTTTCAACAGAAAATTCTAACATACCTCGTGTAACATGAACTGCATTCGGTATATATCCAGCACGGAATTCATCTTCATCTCTTACATCAAGCAGAACAAAGTCGTTGCCCTCTTCCTGTTCATCCTTAACATCGTCTATTGTTACTTCTGGTATCTCTGTTTTTGCTTCCTCAACAATCTGTCGATACGATTTCATTCTAATTCTCCAATATTGTATATTCCTGGACCTTCATAATTCTCTAAATTCTTCTCTTGTAAAATCTATAGGTTAGTGTAGATGTAGATAACTGTTCGGATGTATTACATTAGTAATTCAATTCTGATTAGATTATATCATAACCCCATTGAGAATGCAAACCACCGATACATTGAGGAGTATATAATTGTTGTCATTTAAAGATTGTCTTGACATTAGAAAATGTAGATTCATTCCCAGATTATTTTGTAACGTATATTTCCAGTTGGTATCATAGAAATGTAAAAACTGGATGGTTGTAATATAGTTGGGAAATCAGATTATAGATAACAAAAATAAATTGAAGAAAATTGAAAGGACAAACATCACATAAAGAAAAAATTGATTAACTTTCTATCCAATACTACTAAAACTTCTGATCGTAGGGATGGGGTCTACTTTTCCGTTGTTAAAAATTTTTGGACAGGTATTAATCAAAAAACGTTGAAAATATAGGATTTATAAGAAATACACCCTATTCATGAAACACACTCAGTTAAATGATTGAAGGTATGCTATAATGTGTGAAGAAAGAAATCAAACTTACATATTTTTTTTTGAAGTGAATACATTCAAAATTATAGTCTTCTTGGCAAATATATAATAAGAGAATAAATGATGAATATCTATGAAAACGATCCTAAATACAAATCAGTCATTATGTCGAAAAATCACCAAATTTTAGAGGTATTATACGGGTTGGAATTGTCAAAATCGGCAAGGAAAAAAAAACACAAAATAACACTATTTGGAAATTCTTATAAATCTAATTCAAAGCGGAGTAAAGCCAGTCTATGACAGGGGTTAGAGGGGTAATTTACACCAATTTCAATCCTACAAAATGTAGGAAAAAGTGTAACTTTTTTCATTTTTTCGACACATTGAATAAATCAACATTTTCACGATTTTTTATAAAAGCAGAAATTAACGAGGAGTCGTGGGAGGCACTGTATCGAACTGAGAGTTTACCGTTTGCAAAACCTGAGTCTGGTAAGATCACGGTAAAGGTTATCAATCATTATGGTGATGAGGCAATGAAGGAGTATAAAGTTTAGACAAATAGCGTCAACACGGAGACATAGAAATGATTACACATATACAGATGAAAAACTTCAAATCGTGGAAAGATAGCGGGGAGGTCCAACTTGCGCCGTTTACAGGCTTTTTCGGGACAAATAGTTCTGGGAAGAGTAGTCTGTTGCAGATGCTGCTAATGTTAAAACAGACGATTGGGAGCGATGAAATTATCTCTTTTGGCAACGAAAATTCTCTCGTCAATCTTGGTTATTTTCATGAAGTTATTCATGGGCATAATGTTGAGGAATCACTTGAGTTGGGGTTTGGATGTAAATTCCCAGAATCAATTACAATCGTAATTACCCAAGATAAACCAAATCCTGATGGAGTCACATTTGATTCTTTCAATTTTGAGACTACTGTCAAGAAATATGGTAATTTACAGGATGTAAGCCGCATTTGTTACGATATAGGAAGAGGGAATCAAAAAATAAAATTAGAGGGTAACGAGATTTCTTATTGTGGCAAACGTCTCTTCACGGGCACATATAAAAACAGCTATAGTATAGAAGAAACAACGCAAGCTTTTCCAGATTCAAACAAACCATTTAACCTGCTTTCGTCTAAATTTGAGGAGATTTTTTCACATGTTTTTTATCTGGAACCAACCCGCAAACATCCACAACGCTACTATCATTGGGAGGGTGATTTTCCTGAAACTCCCGGACAGTGGGGTGGGAGTACAATTGATGCTCTTCTCTCCGCTCGTATAGATCAGCGCACGACCCCTTATAAAGGGAAAAATGTCCCAATTGAGGAACGAATCTCAGCATGGTTGCAAAAAATGGAATTAGCTTACGCTTTTGAATTTGCACGGACTGGTCCACGGGATGACAAAAACTATGAATTCCGAATTCAAAAGGGTCCGAAAAGTATTAAAGTGACATTGGCAGACATAGGTTATGGGGTTGCACAATTTATACCGGTTCTGGTTTTGTGCTATTATGTCCCAATTGGATCTACATTGATTTTAGAAGAACCTGGAACTCATCTTCATCCCAAAGCACAAGCTGACATTGCTGATCTCTTAATAGAGGTTATCAATGAACGAAACTTACAGATTTTGGTAGAAAGCCATAGCGAACACCTTTTAACTCGTTTGCAACGGAGAATTGCAGAAAAGCAAATTCCTGAGAAAAACGTTGCTCTATATTTTTGCCGTAATAATGATAGTGCCTCCACTATTGAAAAGTTAGATATAGACGAAGCGTCTGGGGACATCAAGAACTGGCCAGAGAATTTCTTTGGTGATGTGATGGGTGATATGTTTGCGATGACAGACAAACAGGTTGAAAGCATAGCAGAAAAGGGAACGGAGGGTTAATGGACGCTGTTATTATTGATACGAATGTCTTGGTAGTAGCAAATGGCAAGGCTGCAGCGCCACAAGCATCAAAGGAATGTGTTATCCGTTGCCAAGCAAGACTTGCTAATATTCTCAGAGGTCCGGAAATGGTTTTACTTGATGATAAGAAACGAATTATCCAAGAGTACAGAAACAATCTTAACGAAAAGAGGGTGGGTTCGGAGATCGGTTTTGGTTGGAATTAAAAAGAAGATTTTATAATCCAAAAGATTATCCTGAAACGGTTATCACGGTTGAAATTACTCCGTTAGCAGGAAACGGCACCGAATTTGAAGAATTTCCTAATGATGACGCTGCATTAAATAATTTCCACAAAAAAGATAAGAAATTTGTTACTGTTGCACTTGTGTATCAGTGTAATTTTGATCGAAAGGCACCAATCCTAAAAGCAGAGGACAGTGGATGGGAGCAATTTAGAGATGCCCTTGCAAGGCACGGTATCCGAGTTGATTCGATTTGTGAAGACACCATCAAACTTCCACGCCAAAACTAAAAGGAGAGTGTTTCTAAATAGATAGTTTTTTGATATATTTTCCATATAAAAGGATGATATATGCCAAACTGTAAAAATTGTCAAAGTGAACAAGTATCGAAAAACGGGTTCGTTTGTAATAAACAACGCTATCTTTGTAAGTCTTGTGTCTATAACTTCGTCAGTGGTGATGTCAGAGCAAAACCGGAAACTGCAGTTATACGCACCTTCGCTGTAATCCTTTATTCCGTTAGAAAAGCATCTTACCAGCTCATTGCTAAGTTATTTGATGTATCTCCCAGCACTGTCCAGAGATAGTTATCAAGTGAGGCAGCCCTATTAGACTTTCCGCTGAATCCCGTTAATGTGCGTGAGATTGAGTTTGATGAATGTAGCATTTTAAAGGAGATATAATATGAAGTTGCGCCAACTGATGAAAAACTTGGTAAAGATTCCAGGGGCATTTGGGCAAGAGCTAAAAAAAGCTTGTCAGGAGTTGATAACATCTATTCGTTCCATTGACAGAGATAGAATACCGTACCCGAAATCACTAATTAGAGAGTTGAAAAAGATTCTACGCACAATCACCACTGAAGGAAAGGGGAAATTAGGAGAATTGTGGGAAGCAATCCAGGATCTGAAAGATGCCATAGCAAAGATTGGCAAAGCGCCTATGTCAGATATGCAAGGAGTCTTTCGTTCTATAGGTGAGTGGTGGTGGGATTTGAAAAGTTTACTTCAGAAGTTGAAGGAGACTACTCCTTCGATTCAAGAAGTACGCGATCTTATTGAAGCAGTAAGAAAACAACACAAAGGTGTCATCCCACTCGACAAAGGCGCGGAAATACTTGCTGGATTAGGAGTTCCTGGACTTGTATTAGTGTTTGTAATGTATGCTTCTCCTTGGTTTGGTGCAGCTGCAATAACTTCTGCTCTTGCCACTATAGGTCCATTTGGAATGCTTGGTGGCATCGCTACTTTACTTGTTTTAACATTTATCGCAAGTTATCTCGCTGCATATGGTTTTGAAAAAGTATTTCAAGCGGTTTTAATCAAACTAAATGCAGATGGCAAAACCAAAAATGATATCTTACAGACTATTAATGGTTACCCAATTTCCAAGGAACTAAAGAGTAAACTTAGAGAGTTTATAGAAAAATATTGTGAGGAAAACGATGAGACGAACGATTTAGAAGACTATCAAGAGGAGAATAGCAGTGAACCGTAACGGCACTTCAAATTTACGCAGCGCGGGATTACTGAGGATATCGTTGAAGGTAGACGGCAAAGTGAATACTTTATCCCAATGCCGAAACCGAGAAAACAGTCACGTGAAGACCAGATGTTGGTATCATTACTACACTGTGTTTACAGCCACTTTTTTAGGATACAAGAATATGCCATTGGGAGGATAGAAGCGATGGAAAAATGGAAGAGGAGAGAGATGTTTTGTTTATTTATTCCATAAATGTCTACTCCATGAATTGTTGTAATGCATGTCTTTAAAATACCGCACAAACTGGAAGATCATGTTACATGAAAGAACCGCTCAAACTGGAAGTTTATACTACAGAAAAGGACAAATTAGTGGATTATGATATTATAATTACAGATGGAACCATAGTTGATGGTACTGGTGAAAATGACCCCTATACTGCAGATATTGCTATTAAGGGAGATTCAATTGCTGCAATTGCTGATTTAAATGCTGCTACTACAAAGAATATGATCTCTGCAGATGGACTTGTTGTATGTCCTGGATTCGTTGATGTACATGTACATTCTGAAATTTCTTTACTGGGTGGTCGTGATCAATATGCTGCCGTTAGACAAGGTGTTACGACTCATTTAGCTGCACCCGATGGTTTTGGATGGGCGCCATTACCAAGAAATCTTGCAGAAGAAATGTGGCATTATACCCAATTTGCTTATGGGGATGACGAAGTTCCACTTAATTGGAATTCTCCTGATGAATACTTATCAATGTTTAAGGATCGGATCCCAGCAAATCTATATCCTCAAGTTCCACACTGTTCAGTTAGATTAGCAGCTATGGGATGGGATCCGCGTCCTGCGAATCCTGATGAGCTAAAAGTTATGGAACGGATTACACGCGAGTGGCTTGAATCAGGTGCGTGTTGTTTATGTTTAGGTCTTGATTATCAACCTTCTGCAAATGCTGATATAAATGAATTGGTATATCTATCAAAGATTGCAGCCAGTTATGATGCAATCTATGCAGCACATATACGTTATCAACTGATTGGAAGAAAGGCAGCCTGGGAAGAGACCATAGATATTGCATTACAAGCCAACATACCCGTTCACATATCCCATGAGAGAGTTGATGATGAATCTGCTGAAGTTCTTGAGAGGATTGATACTGAAGATATTGATTTAACATTCGAATCCTATTTATATCCTGCTGGGATGACACATCTTGCTATGATGTTACCTATGAAGTATCAAACTGGTACACCCGATGCCATGTTAGCGAATCTTGAAGATGATACTGTAAGGGAAGAATCCTTACCTTACCTAAGGGATAAATTGGGGAAAGGTAATCAAATTGTTGGGTATAATCGTTCTGGTAGATACATTGGAAAAACACTCATTGATTCTGCCAAATTAGAGAATAAGACAATTGAGGAATTCGCCTATGATTTCATACAGGACGAATTGGCAATTGAGACCTTTATCATGCCGTGGGTGACGACACCAGAGGAAAATGAGATTATCCTCAACCAGACAGCAATTCATCCAAGAATGATGATAGCAAGTGATGGTGTGTATAATATACCACATCCTCATCCCCGTAGTTATGGATGTTTTGTACAATATCTGGGTAAGTTTGTTCGTGATCGAGAGTTGCTACCCTTAAAAGAAGCTGTATATAAAATGAGTGGATTTCCAGCAGAGAGATTTCGCCTATCTGATCGAGGTTATATCTCTGAAGGATTAGCAGCAGACATAGTAATTTTTAATCCTGAAACTGTCTCAGATCGTTCAACTTGGTTTGATCCAGTTCAACCTGCAGTCGGTGTCGATTGGGTAATCGTTAACGGAATACCTGTCGTTGAAAATGGGAATGTAAATAATAAACTTCCGGGGAAAATACTTAGGCATTAGCATCAGATATGAAGTGAATTGGAGTTAACATTGGAAAATTATGATATTGCAATCATCGGAGGTGGAAGTGCTGGTCTTGTAGTTGCTATTGCTGGTGTCAAAATTGGGAAAAAAACTGTACTAATTGAAAAGCATCGAATTGGTGGTGATTGTCTATGGACCGGATGTGTACCATCTAAAGCTCTTTTAAAAGTCGCGAAAGTTGCGCACTATCTTAAACATTCTGGTAATTATGGTATTGATCGTACAGAGCAAAAGATTGATTGGGGTAGTGTGAAGAAATATATACAAGATGCACAACATACTATTGAAGAAGAACATGATAATCCAGAACGTTTTCGTGATATGGGGGTTGAAGTCGTCTTCGGTAATGGTCATTTTCAAAATCCAAATACATTCGTAGTTGAAGATTCAGAAAATGGAAAAACGAGAGAGATCAATAGTAAGAAATTTGTCATTTCCACAGGTTCACGTCCTTTAATTCCGGACATAAAAGGATTAGATACTTGTGATTATCTGGATAGTGAAAATGTTTGGGATCTGGAAGAATTACCAAGCAGATTGTTGGTTGTTGGTGCCGGTCCAATTGGTATTGAATTAGGACAAGCATTTCATAGGTTAGGATCTATGGTATCAATCGTTCAAAGAGGCGATAGGATATTAAAAAAAGAAGATTGTGATGTTTCTGAGAAGATGTTGGAATACCTAAGTGCAGATGGTATTGAATTCAAACTAAATTATACATTATCTGAGATCACAAGAGAGAACTCTAAAATCTGTGTGTCTTTCAAAGAAAATCATACTTCAAACGGTATAAATCATGTTTCAGAAGTTTATGATAAGATTTTGATCGCTGCAGGACGATTACCTAATATTGAGGGATTGAATCTTGAAGGGATTGGAGTGCATATAGATAAGAAGGGGATTTTGGTTAATCAGAAACTGCAGACCCATGCTAAAAACATCTATGCAGCTGGAGATGTAATTGGAGAGTACTTATTTACACATGTGGCAGCATATCAAGCACAATTACTTGTAAGAAATTTCATATTACCGTGGTCACGTAAGATAAATTATTCCGTTGTACCGTGGACCACATTTTCTGATCCCGAAGTTGCTCGATGTGGGTTAACAGAGGAAGAAGCACGTGAGAAACATGGAGATGTTGATGTGTTCCTGTTATCACAGACTGATGTTGATAGAGCTGTTGCAGATGGTGAAACGAAAGGTTTTACTAAGGTAATAACAAGCAGATGGTTGGGGAAGATATTAGGAGTGCACATTGTAGGTACGAATGCCGGCGAGGTGATCCACGAGTATGTTCTGGCAATGCAACAAGGTATACCGTTGAGAAAATTATCAGGTATGATGCATGTGTATCCTACCTATTCGACAAGTACTTGGAGAATTGCAGCAAAATGGATATCAGAGGGAACTCTGGTTAATACCATACGAAAGATATTTGGAAAATGAGGAATGAAGCGGGAGATAATAGTGCCGGAAACCACATTCAGGTAGGAATACTAACCTACGCAAACATTCAGGGTTTTATGTGCCGCTTTTTGGGAATGTGGTTCCGACTACCCTAAGGAGGCTTATAGAATATTTAGCAATTTTTATGCCAATTATTATTAGTCAAATTGGAGAATATTCGTATAAAATTGCTTATTTTTTCATCATTCAGTTGAATAAATAGACAGATTAAAAGGGAAATTTATGGAATTTATTACCCCTTCACAACACCAATAGGACGCAGTCTTGCTACGCGACGGGATAAGCCAGCTTCATCGACAACACGCACAACTTCATCAACATCCTTATATGCTTCTGATACCTCTTCCTGAAGTGTCCGCTTTCCTTCAGCGCGAACATATATACCCTGTTTCTCAAGATCATCTTTGATTGATCTACCTTTAGTAAGTTCAACAGCTTTTCGACGAGATAGAACTCTACCCGCACCATGACAGGTTGTACCCCAAGTCTCTTCCATAGCACCCGGATTTCCAACCAACACATAAGATGCCGTTCCCATATCACCAGGAATTAAGACTGGTTGTCCAACTTTTTGATATTTGTGTGGTATCTCTGGATGTCCGGCAGGAAACGCACGAGTTGCTCCTTTACGGTGAATAAACAGTTCCCGTTCTTTTCCATCAACTTTATGCTTTTCAAACTTTCCAATGTTATGAGCAACATCGTACACAAGTTCTAACCCCAGTTCATCTTCAGATGTATCAAAAAAATCTGTAAACGTCTGTCGTACAAGATGCATTATACACTGTCTGTTGTTCCATGCATAATTTGCACTACATGCCATCGCAGTCACATAATCCCGTCCTTCAGGTGAATTAAGCGGGGCAGAAGCCAGTTGTTTATCAGGAAGATTGATTCCATACCTTTCAGACACATTAATCCAACTCTTCACATGCTCATCACAAATCTGATAACCGAAACCGCGTGATCCAGTATGAATCATCACACAGATGTTCCCTACATTCAAACCCATTGCATCAGCTGCTTCATGATAAAAGATCTTATCAACCACCTGTACTTCAAGAAAATGATTTCCTGAACCGAGAGTTCCCAATTGATTTTTTCCACGTTCTAAGGCACGTTTGCTTGCTGCTGCAGCGTTTGCATTCTGGAGATAACCTGATGCTTCAATGTATTGTAGGTCATGTGGATGTCCATATTCACGATCAATTGACCACTGTGCTCCTTTCTCCAACATCTGCCTCTCTTCTTGAACTGTAAGTTGTATCTTGCCTTTTGACCCAACACCACACGGGACATTTTCAAATAGCTTTGCTACAAGAGATTTTGTCTTACCTTCAAGTTGTGAAATATCAAGATTTGTTCTGACAAGTCGAACACCACAATTAATATCATAACCGATACCGCCAGGAGAAACGACTCCATCAGCTTTCGGGTCAGTTGCTGCTACACCACCAATAACGAATCCATATCCCCAATGTAAGTCTGGCATAGCAAGAGAATGTCTTACAATACCGGGGAGATGTGCAACATTTGCAACCTGTTGAATAGCCTCGTCACTCTTCGCTTGATTAAGAAGTTTCTCATTAGCAAAAATAATTCCATCGACACGCATTCCTTTCATAGAATTCTTTGGAATACGCCATCGGTATTTATCAATTTTTTGGAGAGTTATATTCGTTGCCATTGTTCACCACTCTTACCCGTTTGTTGGTTATGTTATTACCTTGAATTCAGGTATTTCTACCCATTTACGAGATTTCCAGGATTCCATACCTTTTTCAGCTAACTGGACACCTTTCGCTCCCTCTAATAGATTCCACGGGAATGGTTCATCATTAACTACATGACGTAAGAAGAGTTCCCATTGTGCTCTGAATGCATTTTCATACGTTTCTTGTTCAGGAATCTTTAACCAACCATCAAAGAACTTGATCGGTTGTTCTATATCTGGATTCCATACGGGTCGAGGTGTTCCAGATAAAGGTTGTATCCAACAATCTCTCAATCCAATTACAGCTGATCCTTTTAAACCATCAACTTGAATTGTCAAAAGGTCATCTCTGCGAACTCTAACTGCCCAAGAAGAATTAAAATGTGCTATTATACCTCCCTCTAATTCGAATGTGGCATACGCTGCATCTTCTGCAGTACATTCATATTCTTCATTATTCTCATCCCGACGTGAGGGAAGGTGTGTGGAAGCAATACAAGAAACACCCTTTACTTCTCCAAACAGATTATCTAAGACATATCTCCAGTGGCTGAACATATCCAGAATAATCCCGCCACCATCCTCAGAACGATAGTTCCATGAAGGACGTTGTGTTGGGATAGCGTCACCTTGAAACACCCAATATCCAAATTCCCCACGTACAGCGATAATTTTACCAAAGAAGTCAGCATCAATCAATCTTTTGAGCTTCTGTATACCAGGAAGCCAAAGTTTATCTTGGACAACACCATTTTTTAAACCTGCTCTTGTTGCCTTTTGATAAAGATTATATGCCTCATCAGCTGATGTCGCAGTCGGTTTTTCACAATAAATATGCTTACCTGCTGAAATAGCTTTTTCAACTGCATCTACTCGAAGTGATGTTAATTGAGCGTCAAAATATACTGAATAGTTATCATCTGCAAGTGCTTCATCAAGATCAGTAGTCCACTTCTCAACACCAGTAGATACAGACAGTTTTTCCAATTTTGACGGGTTTCTACCGACCAAATATGGCTCAGGAATAATGACTTCATTCTCCCCGATTGGAATACCGCCATCTTCTGTAATCGCCAATAAAGACCTAATAAGGTGTTGATTTGTTCCCATCCTGCCTGTGACACCGTTCATGATGATACCGACACGATGTGTATTCTGTGTTTGACTTGACATATAAAATCCTTTAATCTTGATAGTGTATTGTATTCTTGTCTTTAGTATCACACTAAGAAAAGATAGACGTTATTCTTTTGGTGCATCCGTACATTGTGGTGCTGAACCTTCTGGAAGGGGTGGAACATCTATTCCTGCTCTCGGTAATGTCCCCGCAAGTTCTTGTTTCCAATGATCTACATCCCCAGCTGGTCCGTAAGCATAAACCATCTTCATTGGGGAATCGCTTGTATTCGTTAACTGATGGAATACATTTGAAGGAATGAATACTATTTGTCCTGTGGAGATGGTTTCCCTTTCTTCACCAAGACACATTTCACCTTCACCTTCCACAATGAAGTAGATTTCTTCCTGTATGTGGTTATGCCATGGAACTTGACCTCCATTTGGTTCTAAAACGACGAATCCCATGCTGAATTCATCTATCTGAATAGGCGAAGCACCCCCAACAAGATTTCTGGTTAATCTACGGGCAGGATATGTTCTGCCTGTCATTTCATTTATGTCTGCAATTAACATCAATCATTTCCTTTCTCAAATTACAGTATTGTAGTGTGTGTTATTCAAAAAGTTCTGCCACCTGACAAGAAAATCCTTTGACAACATCTTCACCACTGAGCGTTTCATTACGTGTGAGAGTCGTGATTTCTGTATCAGATCGATATACAGTTACCGTTTTAGCTACTGGACTAATCACCCACACCAACTGTGTTCCAGCCTCAAAGTATGCAAATACCTTTTCATTTATTCGTAATAATGTGTCTGAAGGAGATATTACTTCTATTGCAAGGTCAGGTGGAACTGGTGATGCTTTACTCGTGTCATCCGGGAATCGGTCTGTTGTTAAGAAGGCAATATCAGGTATTAGCAATCGTTCCCCAACCTTAAAACCTGTTTCTGAAAGTACACGTCCCAGTTGATTTTCACGAACGTACAAGTGTAGCAAAGAACTTAGGTTCACACTAATGTAGCCGTGTTCAACTGAAGTGGGTGGCATAGGAATTAATTCTCCTTTTATATATTCATATCCATCTAAATCACTTTCAAGGAATTCCTCCAGTGTCATCTTAGGAAGCTCAGCAGGAAGACTATCGGAGGTGATGTGTTGCACTTCTTTAGCATTCATCTTGAGTTCTCCTATTATATTTATCTACTGATGTAAAATTACCATAATTAGATACTGAATTTCAACTGCTTTTCTATCCTGGTGATTATATAAAAGAATAGGTGTGTGTGCAGAAATTGCACACACACCTATAGGTATGAGATAGGCATTTCTACGATGCTTTTGCTTCAATAACAGCTTGTGCTGCAGCAAGTCTGGCAATTGGTACACGGAACGGTGAACATGAAACATAATTGAAGTCTAATCCATAACAGAATTTGACTGAGTTTGGTTCACCACCGTGTTCACCACAAATCCCTACCTTTAGATCAGACCTGGCAGTTCGACCCTTTTCTGTTCCTATTTCTAAGAGACTACCAACCCCTTCTTGATCAAGAATTTGAAACGGATCGTATTCAAGGACACCATTTCTAACATAATCATCAAGAAACTTGACGGCATCATCACGACTCATTCCAAATGTAGTCTGTGTGAGATCATTTGTACCATAGGAAAAGAATTCTGCTTCAGCTGCAATCTTATCAGCAGTTAATGCAGCACGTGGTAACTCAATCATCGTACCCACTAAGTAATCTACACGGGTATTCACCTCTGCAAATACTTCCTCTGCTGTATCAACAACAACCTTCTTTTGCAGTGAGAATTCGTTTATATGTCCAACAAGTGGAATCATAATTTCAGGTAGAACATCAACCCCGCGTTTTTTCACATCAACTGCAGCCTCAAAAATTGCGCGTGCTTGCATCTCAGTGATTTCTGGATAGACGATTCCAAGTCTACAACCTCGATGACCGAGCATTGGATTGAATTCATGCAATTCCTCAACCCGTTCAGTGAGTTTTTGGGGGTCAACCTTAAGTCGTTCTGCAAGATCTGTTATTTCAGACTCGTTCTTAGGTAAAAATTCATGTAAAGGAGGATCAAGCGTTCGGATTGTCACAGGATAACCCGACATTGCTTCAAAAATTCCTATAAAATCTGTGCGTTGATGGGATAGAAGTTTAGCTAACGCTTGTTTACGTTCGTCTGTATCATCCGCAAGGATCATCTCTCGAACAGCATCAATACCAGTTCCAAAGAACATATGTTCTGTTCTGCAGAGACCAATACCTTCTGCACCAAACTGTCTTGCATTCTTCGCATCTTCTGGTGTATCGGCATTTGTTCGTACATCAAGAGACCTAACCTCGTCTGCCCATTCCATGAGTATACCGAATTGACCACTTAGTTCAGGTTGAATTAGTGCCACTTGTCCACTTAGTACATCACCTGTGGAACCGTTCAAGGTGATGTAATCACCTTCGCCATAACGTTTTCCACTTGCATAGAATTCTAATGTTTTTTCATTTATGAACAGATCAGAACAGCCAGCTACACAGCATTTACCCATACCTCTGGCAACTACCGCGGCATGACTTGTCATACCACCTCTGGCAGTAAGAATACCTTCTGCTGCATCCATACCCCCTATATCTTCGGGTGATGTTTCTGTACGGACAAGAATAACTTTCTCACCTTCGGCAGCAAGTTCTTCAGCACGAAGGGCTGTGAAAACTACTTTACCTAACGCAGCACCGGGAGAAGCGGGTAAACCTTGGGCGATGACTTCAACATGTGCATCCGGATCAACACTCGGATGAAGTAATTGATCAAGATCGTTTGCAGGTACACGCGTAATTGCTGTCGGTTTATCAATTAGACCCTCATCTACCATTTCTACCGCAATTCTAACAGCAGCTTGACCAGTTCGTTTGCCATTTCTTGTTTGGAGCATATAGAGCGTACCATCTTGAATTGTGAACTCCACATCCTGCATATCCTTGTAGTGTTTCTCTAAATTTAGTCCGATGGCTACCAACTCATCATACGCGTCTGGATTAATATTCCTCAACTCAGATATTGGTAATGGTGTTCTAATACCCGCTACTACATCTTCACCTTGTGCATTCATTAAGAATTCACCATAAAACTGATTAGCACCGGTAGATGGATTTCTTGTAAATGCTACACCAGTTCCTGAACTTCCACCCATATTACCAAAAACCATTGCCTGAACATTTACTGCAGTTCGACCGAGTTCCTCAGAAATATCGTTAAGACGTCGATATGTAATAGCTCTTGGGTTACCTGAAGATTGAAATACAGCATCTCGTGCCATATCTAACTGCATTCTTGGATTATCTGGAAAATCGTTACCGGTTTTCTGTTTGATTATACTTTTAAATTCTTTGACAAGATCAGATAAATCTGATGCCTCAAGTTCTGTATCTAAAGTAACACCCTTCCTATTTTTCTTTTCTTCAAGTAAATGTTCAAATTCATCATGATCAACATTAAGCACAACATTTCCGAACATTTGTACGAAACGTCGATACGCATCATAGGAAAACCGTTCGTTTTCTGATTTGGCAATCAATCCTTGAATAGCATCATCATTTAAACCGAGATTTAGAATAGTATCCATCATTCCTGGCATGGAAACTGCAGCACCTGAACGAACAGAGACAAGAAGAGGATTTTCTGTATCTCCGAATTTCGCACCTAATGCAATTTCTAATTTACTTAGGTTTTCTGTGATCTGTTCATCAAGTCCAACTGGATACCTTCGGTCATTCTCATAATAAAATTTACATACTTCAGTGGAGATAGTGTATCCTGGTGGTACTGGAACCCCAAGATTGGACATCTCAGCAAGGTTCGCACCCTTTCCGCCGAGTAAGGTTCGCATAGTTGCATCCCCTTCACTCGCATCACCTCCAAAGAAGTATACATACTTCGGTTGTGTCATAAAATACTCCTTATACAAACTCTAAATTATACTATACTTTCATCTAATGATTAAAATAAATCTATATGCATTCAACCCAAATCTATATTGAATAAATCATACGACTTGCTTCTTCAAACTCTGGTTCAAGTGGATCGGTAGATAAATACAATTTCTGATAAGGTTCATATAATTGTATATAACTCCAATTTACACCGCATAATACCTTCCCATTGTTTACAAGTTTGATGAATCTACCACGAAATTTTGCACGTGTACGTTCAGGTGGAGAATGCATCGCTAATCTTATCTGGGCATCATCCAATATTCTCTCTGTTAAACCTTTCTTTTCTGCTTTATAAAACAAACCAACATCCTGTCGAATATTGTGATATTCTAAATCTACCCTTCTTACCTCTGCAGAGTCCCAATTCAATGAACGGTGTTTTACATAAGTTTCCAACCATTTTCTCTTGATAACCCAATCAAGTTCTCTATCTAATAACCTCGGGTCTTTTTCAAGACAAGTCATTACATATTCCCAACGTTTCATAACTTCATCTGTGGTTGGATCTGATTCTGCTTGTTCTAAATATCGTTTCGCTGTTTCAAAATATAACCATTGTAATTCTACCGCTGATAGTCGTTTTCCGTTATCAAGTTCGACAAGACATTTACATGTTGTATCTTCCGATATTTCATGTATAGCTTGTACAGAATTTCGTAATGCAAATTGCTCATTAATAAAATGATCTTCAATCATTCTGAGTACGATACCTGTGGTGCCGACTTTCAACAGATTTGCCAACTCTGACATGTTCGAATCACCAACAATTACATGCAATCTACGATATTTCTCCCTATCGGCATGCGGTTCATCACGGGTATTAATAATTCCTCGAGCAGTTGTCGTCGCAATGGAAATTTCTTCTCGTATATGCTGAGCACGTTGAGAAATTTCGTAAAAACCTTGGTCACTATGTCTGACCTTACCTGCTCCAGTATATATTTGACGTGTTACAAAAAAGGGGATTAGTTGGGAGGCTAATTGTCGGAAACTGACTTTCTCGCGTTCCATAAGATAATTCTCATGGCACCCGTATGTATTTCCAACTGTATCAAGATTGTTTTTAAAAATAGAAATTTTTCCGCGAAAACCATCCGTACGCATTCGACGTTCAGCCGTGGTAGCTAAACGTGTCACGATTCTTTCACCGGCTTTATCATGAGCGACTAATTCAATTACATCATCACATTCGGGGGTTGCATATTCAGGATGGCAGCCAATATCTTGATAAAACCTGGCTCCGTTCTCAAGAAACACATCTGGATACATTCGTCCAGAAATTATCTCTCTGAAAAGGTACATGACAACATTCTGTACAGTCAGTTTTTTTCCTTTATTTTTCTCTGGTGTACAGATTATACCGTATTCAGTTTCTAATCCATATATTCTACGATGCATTTCCTAAAATCTCATCTATTTCTTCGATAGTAAATCTGTGGAACTTACGTCGGTCTAAAGTAGCATCAAGGCAAGCAATTTCTATAGTATTAGGATTAATTTCATAAGATTCAGGTGCATCTGCCTCAATGGATTCAAGTGTATTTGCAGCCAACTCAATTGCGTCTTTTATATCCAATCCTTCTTGGTATGTATTTTCAAGGAACTCCAGAATCGAATCCGCTTTTCCACCTATAGCAGCAAACCTCTCTTTCTCTTCATAGGTGCCATCAAATGTAATCTTATAAATCTGACTACCAACAGAACTATGTCCATCAATTTCGCAGACCAAAAGTTCTATCTCAAGTGGTTTCGTGTCCCATGCTTGGGCAATTGCACTCATATGTTGGGAGTATAAATTGGTCAACCATTTTCCAGTTACATCCTCGCGATAATATGTATAACCTTTTATCTCTGCTTCACGAATTCCAGCAACACGTAGAGCTTCATATTCCGATACCCTACCTGTTGAGGCAAGGGCAATTCTATCGTAAATTTCAGACATCTTAAATATCGTCTTTCTGGGATTTTCTGCAACCATCAGCAAACCATTATTATACTCAAGGACTATCACCTCCTTGGCTTGTTCAATACCTCGATCGACAAATTCTTTCTTATCTTCCCAAATTTGATCAGGTGAAACGTAATACGGTGTGGACATTTTTCTCCTGCAATATAATTTCTTACAATAATTGGATTAAGATTGTTCTAATCTTGAGATAAGGTCTTGAAATAATTCACCAATTATATCTTCTGATACTTCAGATACGCCCTCTTCTGTAATTATGGTGAATGTTGGAAAGATTTTCCGAATTAAGTCAGGTCCCCCAGTAGCAATATCTTCATCTGCAGCATCCCACAAGGCTTCTACTGCAATGCTTAGTGCGGTTTCCTTATCAAGTTCAGTCTGATATAGTTTCTTAAGGGTGGAACGAGCATCTTTTCCACCAGATCCGATAGCATAATAGGTGTCTTCTTCATATCGACCACCAAGGGCATCATACTTAAATATCCTACCAATATGATGGTTTAAGTCATACCCAGAAAATAGTGGTAGTACGATTAAACCTTGCATGGCTAAACTCAGATTGGACCTCACAAGACTTGATAAATAGTTTGCTTGTCCATCAAGACTAAGTGGAACACCTTCTATTTTTTCGTAGAATTCAATCTGAACTTGAAATAGTTTTGCTATTTCAATGCAAGGTCCAGCAACTCCGGCGACTGCAATAGCGGAATGTCTATCAATTTTATAGACTTTTTGAATACGACGTTCTCCAACCTGATAACCTTCTGTGGCTTGACGATCCCCTGCCATTATTACCCCATCTTTATAAACAAGGGCAAGAACTGTTGTCCCTTCAAGAAAATTATGGTTATTGGAATCGTATGTTCCATTGAGTCGTGACCAATCCCCCAATTTATCAGGATGACGGTCTTTAAGAATTTCAAAAAAATCGGTAGATTCAAAGTCACGAAGTTTCACCAATCCTATTGTCCTCCCCGTTGGATAAAATTCTCTACGAATTCTTCAGAATCCTCTTCCAGAATCTCATCAATTTCATCAAGAAGTGTTTCTAAATCATCAGTTAATTCATCAACAGAATCATCATGTTCAGGATTCGTCTGGATCTCCTCATTTTCATTCATGGGATGATCTCTGTATTCTTGCTGTTTTTCGCTTGGCATGTTGTACTCCTTCTATAAGTAGTGTAAATAAAACCTGTTTACATATGTATATAGGAAAAACAATACCGATGACTGATAATTACCAAATTAATTACAGTCAGCTTTTATCTTATTGACAAGTTCAACGACCGTACTATTGTTTAACAGTTCTCCAACTATTTCATGTGTGCCAAAATGAGGACGCTCCATCATAATCTTATCAAAACCGGTAGGACCATTAAATATGATTGAGTTCCAACTTGCACTATGAATATCACTACCAAACTTACGAAGACATGTTCCACGGAAATATGCTCGTGTGTCCATTGGTGGATGTGAAATTGCATTAACTATTTCTTCATGTGTCAATATACGCTTGACATGTCCATTCTTCTGCAATCTTGCATAGAGACCTTTTTCAGGGCGAGTATCATGATACTGTAGATCCAGCATACGTATTCGAGCATCCGTCCAATCAAATCCATGTCTTTCAACATAGGCATCAATCAACTTTTTCTTGATTACCCAATCTAAATATTGCCCCATACTCAAAGGGTCGGTCTTAAGACTTTGTAACACAAAATCCCATTTATTCAATATATCCTCAACTATAGGTGTCCGTTCTTCCTGCGTCAAATGTTGATGTGCAAGTGATAGATATTCTTGTAGTATTTCTATAGCACTTAATTTCCGTCCATCTTGGAGTTCAATCTTTTCATTACAAGATAGATCCCGTGAGATAGTTTTGATAGCTGCGATTGGATTCTGTAAACAGAATTTCTTACCAATGATTCTTTTTTCTATCAGTTGCAATACAATAGATGTTATTCCTACCTTAAGATATATAGAAAATTCAGACATGTTAGAATCACCTACAATTACATGTAACCGTCTATATTCTTTTGAATCAGCATGGGGTTCATCCCTTGTATTGATCAATGGTCTTTCAACCATTGTGCTCAACCCAACCTCTTTTTCGAAAAAATCTGCCCTTTGGGATATCTGGTATTCTGTTTCATCTGCACCATTTTCTGCGCCAACTTTACCGCTTCCTGTGATGATCTGTCGAGTAACGAAAAAGGGTATAAGACCGTCCACAATATCCGAAAATGGAACTTCCCTTGACATCAAGTAATTTTCATGGGAACCATAACTATGACCCTTATAATCAGTATTGTTCTTATAGATTATAATTTCTTGATTATCAAGTAAGAGTTCTTCTGCAGAAAGACGGCTTAACTCTAAAATAAGTTCACCAGCTTTTTCGTATTTTACAAGATCTCTCGCATTTGTACATTCTGGTGTACAATATTCAGGATGTGCATGATCAACGTAATACCTACCACCGTTGATTAGAATATCGTTAATGACATTATTATTTGATTCATCATTTTGAATTGTATCTGTCTCTGCAATATACCCCCTGGCATCCATTAATGGACTTTCTTGTCCATAATCCCAAGAAACCGATGTTAAGTTACGACTCTTATATGCATTAACCACTAAGGTTGATGCTGCAATAGGATCTTGTTCTCGTGCATTCTTAACTGAAATACCGAATTCTGTTTCAGTTCCGATTATTGTTGGTACAGACATTTATCTTAATTTCAAATTAATACTAATTACGGTTTATTACTGATAGAACTAAGTATTATAGATAAGTTCCACCTTTACTCACCCTAACATCAGGTTTCTTTCGTGATTCAGGTTCATTAATAAGTGCGCGAATATTGACTATTTTTTCACCCTTTCTACCAGATATCTTTGCCCAATCATCAGGATTGGTTGTATTTGGCAGATCTTCATTCTCACGATACTCTTCACGTATAGCCATTTTCAGATCCTCAAGGTTCAATCCTTTATCTCTCCCTTCAGAACTGATTAAACGCTTTATTGCGGTTTTTTTAGCACGAGACACAATATTCTTAATCATTGCACCACTAACAAAATCTTTAAAGAAGAGTGTTTCTCTTTCTCCACGCGTGTAGGTGACTTCAATAAATCGGTTATCTTCAGTTGTTGCATACATCTCATCTACCGCTTTATCAATAAGATTCTCAGAAACTTGATGAGGATCACCGTCAAATTTTTCTAATTCAACATGAGAGAATGGTAATTCTGGTGTTAAATAAATTCTGAAAATATCTTTGGCACCATCCATATTTGGACGATCTATTTTGATTTTTATATCCAACCTTCCCGGTCTGAGAACTGCTGGGTCCAGAAGATCCTGACGATTACTCGCACCAATTACAATGACATCTCTTAGGTTGTCAACACCATCTATTTCTGCAAGGAATTGAGGTACAAGTGTGGATTCCATATCGGATGAAATACCCATACCACGTGAACGAAATAGAGAATCCATTTCATCAAAGAAGATCACTACTGGGAAACCTTCTCTGGATTTTTCACGCGCTTTCTCAAATACCTCTCGGATTTTTCTTTCCGTTTCTCCTACATATTTATTCAATAGTTCTGGACCCTTGATATTGATGAAATATCCTTTTATATCCTCTCTATTGGATTGTTGTCGTATCCGTTCTGCAAGACTATTTGCAACTGCTCTGGCTATGAGTGTTTTTCCACATCCTGGTGGTCCATAAAGTAACACACCTTTCGGTGGTGTAAGATCAAATTCCTTATATTCATTTGGATATAGATATGGCATCTCAATGGCATCACGAATCGCTTCAATTTGAGAATCCAAACCCCCAATATCTGTGTAACCAACATCTGGAACTTCCTCAAGCAGTAAGTCATTAAGTTCTCTTTGTGGCAACTTTTCAAGAAGCATCCCACTCGAATGATTTAACAAGACACTATCACCAGTTTTCAACGGTTCATCTTTCAAGGCTGCGGACATGCGGACAACTTGCTCCTCATCTGTTCGCAGACTTACAACTGCTCTATCAGATTCCAAAACTTCTTTGATTTTTACAACATCACCATGTTTTTCGGGAGACTTAATAGCGACTACATTTAAACTACTGTTAACTATAACTTCTTGTCCTGTGTGTAAATCCTCTACCTTTATTGTCGGATCAAGATTAACACGCCACTTCTTTCCACCAATATCAATGTCAACGGTATTATCTTCATTGGCAGTTAAGAATATACCATAATTATTCGGAGGTTCACTTAACTGCTTAACCTTCTCTTTGAGCAATTCAAGCTTCTCTTTCGCTTCTTGTAGTGTTGTGGTTAGTTTGCGATTACGTCGGTGGGCTTGCATCAGTTCACGGGTCATATCATACAAACGTGCATCCACATCCTCATCTGGAGCAGTACGAAGTTGTCGTCTTAGATCCGATACTTCATTCTGGAGCATTTCAATCTGCCAATTAAGTTCACTGACATTTGGAGTGTTATCATCGTTAACAGATGATGTATCCTCAACATCTTGATCTTTTGGGAATTCAAATGAGGTTTCTGTTTTGCTTGCCATAGGAAGGTTTTCTCACTTTACATTGAATAGTAATTAAAGAAAATAATGATAATAAAATAAGATAATGTGCGTATAGTATAGCACTGAATGTGAATAACATCAAGAAAAATCAATTAATGGAACATAACTGAATCTATACAATAATACCCATATCCAAAAATCTGGTGTGTAGGGAGTATATGGACAATGGATAAAGTCTACTAAAATTCTTCATCGTCCATATCGGTATCATTAGATTCTTCAAATTCTGTTTCTATCTCACCTTCAATATCTATACCGGGTATTTTACCGATTCCTGAATCTGTTGAAAGAGATGTTAAGTTTTCTCTAATTTTCTTATCAAGTTCAGCGGTAACCTCAGGATTCTCTTCAAGATATGTCTTCGCACTATTTCTACCTTGACCTATACGTTCATTGTTATATGAAAACCAAGATCCTCTTTTTTCTACCATACCAGCTTCAACAGCAATATCCAATAAATTACCTTCTTTAGAGATACCTTTACCAAATGTAACATCAAATTCTGCTTCTTTAAAGGGTGGTGCAACTTTGTTTTTCACAACTTTAGTTAGAACTCTATTACCAAGTACATCTGACCCTTCTTTTATTTGTTGAGCACGACGTATTTCTAATCTTACAGATGCATGAAACTTAAGGGCAAGTCCACCCGGTGTTGTGTCAGGATTGCCAAACATTACTCCAATTTTTTGACGAATCTGATTCGTAAAAATAACACAAGTTTTTGATTTATTTGTTACACCAGACAGTTTTCTCAATGCTTTAGACATTAATCTTGGAAGCAATCCTACATGAGCATCACCCATTTCACCTTCTACTTCTGCTTGAGGTGTTAATGCTGCTACGGAATCAATTACCACCACATCAATCGCGCCACTCCGTATGAGTGTTTCTACAATTTCAAGTGCTTGTTCACCAGCATCTGGTTGTGAAATTAATAAGTTCTCAAGATTTACCCCTATATTACGCGCATAACTTGTATCTAATGCATGTTCAACATCTATAAATGCTGCAATTCCACCCATTTTTTGGGCTTCGGACACAATGTGAAGTGCTAATGTTGTCTTACCCGTACCTTCATGACCAAATACTTCTATGATTCTCCCTCTGGGTACGCCACCAACACCTAATGCAATATCAAGAGAAAGTGCTCCTGTTGGTATCACCTCTACTGGAACAACCTCATTGTCTGTAAAACGCATTATAGAGCCTTTACCATACGCACGTTCTACCTGAGCAATGGCATCATCAACGGCTTTCTTTCTTTCTTTATCCTCTTTTTCCTCTTCAGGATCTTTTTCATTCTCATTTTTCTTTAAATCATCTTTTGCCATAATAAATTATCTCCTAACTCATTTTAAATGTATTGATTGGTGTATAGATTGCACCTTTGGGATGTAATTCGCTCATTACCAGTGTAAATTCTTCTATCAAAAAACCTGAAGTTGCAAGTGTTTCATATTCCCTGAATGAGTCAGGCCTATTCAATTTATTAACCTGTTTCTTAAATCTCGCCAATGTTAGATGAGGATGGAAACGGTTATCAATTGGATAGAGTAACTCATTAAGTCCTTTGTTTATAGATACAGACAACGCTCTAATCTTAGATTCACCTTTTGTAAGTCCGATCCACAGAACCCGTGGACGCTCCCAATTCGGAAATACGCCTAATCCACCAAATTCTATAGTGAATTGTCCATTCTGCTTTGCGATCTTACTTAAGATATACTCGATTCTTGATAATTGAGGTCGCTCAACTTGTCCTAAGAATTTTAAAGTTAGATGATGATTTCCAGATTTAGTCCATGTTGCACCCACTACCTTACTTCTTAATTTATTCTGTATTTCTAATATTATGTTCTGAATCTTCTCTGGTATTTCTATTGCTATAAAACACCGAATGGAATCAGGTTTACTCACTCTTGGCTCCAAAAAAGAGACTAATCACTCTGTTTGGTTAATAAGGAACTACTATTTCCTATGATTATCTCTAAACCAGATGCAACAGTTAATATCAATGGGATAAACATTAAGAAGTAAATTGGTCCAAATTGCTGAATTACAAAATGTGAGTCTGTCATAAGCATTAACAACAATAAACATATAAAGATGACTATGACCTGTGATGTAGTCTTATATTTCCCCCATCGATTAGCAGAAATCACTTCTCCACGTTTTGCAACAACTATACTTCGAAATAAGGTCACTAAAACTTCACGCCCCAGTATTACAATTACCATCCACATTGGGATAAGTGTTTCATTTTCAAGTAAATTCTCATTTTGATAAAGGTATAGACTAATTAATGCTGCTCCAATAAGGATTTTATCTACAACTGAATCCATAAAACTACCAAAACTTGTAACTCCTTGTCTCCTTGCAACTATACCATCGAAATAATCTGTAAGTGATGCCAGACCAAATATGACGCATGCAAGAAACATCATTTTTGTGTGAAAAAAATAAATAAAAGGTAACGTCAGTAATAAACGAGAAAAAGTCAGTATGTTAGCTAATGGAAAATATGAGCGAAAATTCATAAACCTATTAATTTGAAAGGTCAATTACCTCTGCATTTTTTGGCGTTTCAAACTCAAAGATATTTGTTGGTAATTTCTTATCACGTTCTATATTAGTCATTTTGAAGATTACACTACGCCTACTGCCATCATCAAATTCATTGATATAACCGAATTGTACCGGTAACCAGTCATCTTTTTTTAACCAAATTTCAAGTATCTCTTTATTAGAGGATTCTTGTTGTATATTTTCATTCTCTTCTGATATTAACCTCTTTGGAATGAGTTGTATCAAATAGATCCCTATTGGATTCACATCTTCATCAGGAACTAATTTCATCGAATAGTTTTTGGATATATCTTCAAGAGATGCACCAGCACCAGGTAGGAGTTCCCTTCTGCTCGGATCATTCCAACGCATTTTATTAACTTGATTGAGTAAAGGCACATGTGACCAAGCATATAAGCCATCAATTACTATAGTCTTAGTAATTTTCTTATCGTCACTCTTTGATACATATTCTTTTCGTAGTAAATTAGGCTTAGCGAAAGCAAAACGACCAAATGTAACACTCTTTCTATTTCTGTATAAGGTAGTTTCTTCAAAAGATGCAGAGAAATTCTCAGATTTCTTATATGCCGTTTGAAAATTCGTAAATATCTCTTCAACTGTATAAGTATACCCATTAGCTAAAAATAATAAAGATGATAAAATTACAAGAGATCTCAAATACAGACGAATCACAATAAAACCCCTATTATTGGTATTTTACATTTGATAAAGTATAACATAACAGGATTGATGTGTCAAAGGATTTTACTTTATATTTAGAATGATTGATGATGGTAAAATATGCACGGATATTGAATCTTACATACAAAATGTCCAGATAAAAACCAATTTATTAAAGTACAAGTTAACCTAATATTATAGCAATTCTATTGATACTATAACATGAGTTTGATAAAACAAAATCTGATGTTTCAGTGGGTTAAATGCCATACTATAGGTATCATGTGTTTTCTATACAATTATCTTATCCCATTCCACTTTGGCATGTCATTTCTCAGAAAATTAATTACATTCACACCGGGGTATTCTAAATAGCATTCATACCGAAGAATAAGCGGATTCGAAGTTGATTGGGTGAATGTCATTATGACATACATATCTACCGAATGCCGTGATTCCGTGAATTCGGCGTTTGTTCTCTTTTTTCTACTGATTCATCGTTGATCTAAGGAAAGTGTTTCTTTATTTACACCCATAGTGCAGTTTGAAACCGAAACAAGGATAAATATAAAATTTGACTAAAGAAGTTTCATATTCGATACTTCTATGTCAATAGCAGTTTGCATATCGTCCCTGGATGTGTAGATACGCGTCCAATCAGTCAAGTTGATATCAACTTCATCAGGATCTTCCAAGGCACAAATTATTAACTGTTCCAAAATCATCGATACTTTCTCATCACGAAATATAGCTTGAAACCAGATTGTAAACCTTTTCATAGCATCTGTGGATTCAGAAAATACCCAAAATACAACTCTACAGAAATCCAATCCTTCATCAACATATTGTTGTGAGACCCAGACGTCATTTGGGTACCCCTCTATAATCGGCAATAACTCAGCAATTAAAATTGGTATAGACTGATTTAGGTATGTTATCTCAGGTATAACATCAAAATGAATAGCAAATTTGTATGTAATTAGATCAGGTAGATCATCTTTATCTGGAATTGTATTATCATCAATTAACATGACAACATAGTTTCCTTATAAATGGAGTATATCGGTAATTCTAACATAAACCATATAGAAATAGAACTTCAATAAACAACTGAAATAAGAAATCAGTCTGTATTTATTTTCACATTGAATTCCTAATGAATGTTCCTATCAATCTATTATCAAATATTAAATATTACACTTCTGAATTTAGCATGATCATAATACTACAGTGTATCTCACAGCTACAAATTGTTTGTACTGGTATAGTTTATCTACGTATGTTCGGGTTTCCCAACAAGTGCTTGAAAATAGTAGAGAATAAAATCCGAGATCTCTATAACAATATGATTAATGAGATGTGTCTAATTAAACAAAAATCCAATACTCAATAAAATTTAATGAAGAAAACTGAATCAACTTACAACTAAAATATATATAAGACTTGCAATTGCTAAAAAATACTTGTCATAATGGTAAAATATAGATATAATATTATATTGTGTATAAGATATATACCTTTACTAAGTAAATCACGATGATATATGGGAAAAGTGTGAAATGTCTGTCGAAAATCATAAAAAACATAAACTCACTATAACAAACCTTAGATCAATAATAATTATGACTTGGGGAACTTTGTATTATGAGAAAACAACTAATGAAATATTGGTTTATTATGACAGCATGGATAGACACGATATTTCACACGCAAACTATACAAAATCAATGGATTATAAGAAAACTAAAAAACACAAAATACGTCATTTTCACAAATTCTTATACACTTAAAAAAAATGGCTGTAAACCCAGTGTAGCACTGGCAGGAGAAGGGAATTACCAATGACACACAATGTGTCAAAAAGTGTAACATTTTAAACATATAAGAAATTATTATATTACTATCGTTAATTAGTTTGAAGGAGCAAATTTACAGAATAAAATCCCTTGGTTGCGTAAAAATAAATTGTAAATTCAAGATACATCAATACAACGAAATCGATTTTATGATTCCAGTTTCACATACCTATTTTTCATAGGAAATGGACAAATCCATTCTGACAATAGTATAATATATAGGTTGATACAATTTGATGAATATAGGATATTTTAGAACTATAATGACAAAACCAGAACGAATAAAACACCTCAAATATGAACTTAATCAGCGAATTCTTGTCTTGGACGGGGCAATGGGATCACTTCTCCAGACATATCAACTGACTGAGGAGGATTTTCGAGGAGACCAGTTTTCTAATCATTCATCTGATGTGAAAGGGTACAATGACCTTTTATCAATTACACAACCCGATATTGTGCAAGAAATTCATAGAAATTATTGTGAAGCTGGCGCAGATATCATTGAAACAAATACTTTCACAAGTACAACTATTTCAATGTTAGATTACCAATTAGAAGACTATTCCTATGAGGTAAACTTCGCTGCAGCAAGAATTGCACATGAGGTTGCAAATCAGTTCTCTACTGAGAAAAAACCTCGTTTTGTTGCGGGGAGTATGGGACCTACAAACCGAAGCTGTACAATTTCACCAGATGTGAATGATCCCGGTTTTCGAAATATTACTTTTTCAGATTTGGTGACCGCATACACCATTCAAGCAAAAGGATTGATTGATGGCGGTGTAGATCTACTATTAGTTGAAACCGTTATGGATACTCTCAATTGTAAAGCAGCCTTGTATGCAATTCAGAGTATCTCAGAAGACATGAATATTGATATTCCAATAATTGTATCCTCTGATAGAAGTGGTGGTGGTGGAAGAAACCTCTCAGGACAGACAGTTGAGGCATTCTGGAATTCAGTACGGCATGCAGACCTACTGGCAGTAGGGTTAAATTGTGGATTCGGTTCCGAACAAATTAGACCCTATATTGCTGAAATGTCTAAACTTGCAGACATTCCTACAATATGTTATCCAAATGCTGGTCTCCCAAATGAACTTGGTCATTATACACAATCGCCTGATGAAATGGCAAAATGGATGCATGAATTTGCTCAGAACGGATTTGTGAATATTGTTGGCGGATGTTGTGGTAGTCAACCTGAACATATTCATGAAATTGTAAAGGTTGCAGAAGAATACCCTCCCAGAAAACCTACTGAAAGAGACCAGTCATGTAGATTAAGCGGATTAGAGGCTTTTAATATTACACCAGATTCCCTTTTTGTAAATATAGGTGAACGAACAAACGTCACAGGTTCGAGGAAATTCGCATCATTAATTGAAAATGAAGATTACGAGTCTGCTCTTGATGTGGCACGGGATCAAGTAGAAAACGGAGCACAACTCATAGATATCAACATGGATGCAGGAATGTTAGATTCCAAGGCAGCAATGGTTAAATTCCTTAATCTCATCGCTTCTGAACCTGATATAAGTAAAGTCCCCATAGTAATAGATTCAAGTAAATGGGATGTGATTCTTGCCGGTTTAGAATGTCTTCAAGGAAAGGGTGTTGTTAATTCTATTAGTTTAAAAGATGGTGAGGAAGAATTCATTGCACAAGCCAAACTTGTAAAAAAATACGGTGCTGCTGTTATAGTCATGGCATTTGATGAAACTGGTCAAGCAGATTCTTTTGAAAGGAAGGTGGAAATCTGTCAAAGGGCATATAATATATTGGTTGATAAGGTCGATTTTCCTCCTGAAGACATAATTTTTGATCCTAATATACTAACAGTGGCTACGGGGATTGAAGAACATAATGAATATGCACAAGCGTTTATTCAGGCATGTAAAGAAATAAAGAAAACATGTCCATTCGCTCTGGTTAGCGGTGGTGTCAGTAATATCTCCTTTTCATTTGGACGGAACTACACTGTCCGTGAAGCAATGCATGCCGCTTTCCTGTATCATGCCATTAATGCAGGTATGGATATGGGGATCGTAAATGCAGGTCAACTAGCAGTATATGATGACATACCAAGAGATTTGTTAGATGCAATAGAGGATGTATTATTTAATAGACGTAAAGATGGTACAGATAGATTGGTTACTCTTGCTGAGACAATTCAAGGAAAAGGAAAGAAAAGAAGAAAAAATATACAATGGCGGAAGTTGTCAGTTGAAGAAAGATTAAGTTACGCATTAGTTGAAGGGACAATTGAATATATAGAAGCTGATACAGAGGAAGCACGTCTAAAATATGATCGTCCAATACAGGTTATAGAAGGTCCTTTAATGGATGGCATGGATCGTGTTGGTAAGCTTTTTGGGGACGGAAAAATGTTCCTGCCTCAAGTTGTCAAAAGTGCTCGTGTGATGAAAAAAGCGGTTTCACATCTTATTTCATATATTGAGAAGGAACAATCTGAAGGTGGCCTTTCCTCCAGAGGAAAAATCGTGATGGCAACTGTTAAAGGCGATGTGCATGATATTGGAAAGAATATCGTCGGTGTCGTTCTTGGTTGTAATAATTACGATATTATTGATTTAGGTGTGAAAGTTCCAGCAGAAGATATATTGGATACAGCGAAGAAGGAAAATGTAGATATCATCGGATTAAGTGGACTCATTACACCTTCGTTAGACGAAATGGTCTATGTTGCATCTGAAATGGAACGACAAGGTTTTAATATACCTTTATTAATTGGGGGTGCTACCACATCGAAGGTCCATACTGCAGTTCAAATTGAACCAAATTATAGTGGGGCAACCATACATGTAATTGATGCATCAAAAAGTGTCGGTGTTGTAAGCCAACTGATGAACGCTGTTAACCAAAAGACCTTTATTAATAAGATACGGGAAGAGTATTCAGATGTACGTAAACGCAGATCAAAGAATGAAAAGAAAACAAGATTATTACCTTATGCTACTGCAGTCCAACGTAAATTAGAACTCGATTGGAAGGATTACAACCCAGTCCAACCGAATCAAATAGGTGTCAAGGTTTTGAACAATTTTCCATTAGAGAAATTAGTTAAGTATATTGATTGGACACCATTTTTTACTACATGGGAATTGTCAGGCAAATATCCCAAGATATTGAACCATCCGGAAATGGGAGAACAGGCAAGTTCCCTCTTTTCTGATGCAAAGGAACTGCTTCAAAAGATTGTAGATGAAAATAAGTTACAAGCACATGGGGTTGCTGGTATATTTCCAGCAAATAGTGTAGGAGAAGACACTGAAATATTTGCTGATAACAGCAGAACAGATATAATTGCAACAATCCATCAGTTTCGTCAACAATCCGAACAACCATTCTCAAGACCTAATCTCAGTCTTGGTGACTATATTGCCCCAAAATCTTCTTGCATCAATGACTATATAGGATGTTTTGCAGTTACCACAGGTATTGGAGTGACTGAGTTCTGTACTGAATTTGAAGATAAACATGATGATTATAACAGTATAATGGTGAAAGCTTTAGCTGATAGACTGGCAGAAGCTTTTGCTGAATATCTACATGAATATGTTCGAACCACACTTTGGGGATATGTTGAAAATGAGACCTTAGACAATGAGGGGTTAATAAAGGAAAAATATCAAGGTATTCGTCCTGCTCCAGGTTATCCAGCATGTCCAGACCATAATCAGAAACAGATAATTTTTGATCTGCTTAATGTAACCAAGCATACCAAAATAGAATTAACCGAAAGTTTAGCAATGTCTCCTGCTGCCTCAGTCAGTGGGTGGTATTTTTCACATCCTGATTCAAGATACTTCAGCATAGGAAGAATCGGTGATGATCAAGTAGAAAATTACTCAAAACGTTCAGGAATGGATGTTGAAAAGGCAAAAAAATGGCTTAAACCATTATTAAGATAATTCAATCTATTACCTTAACTGGTAACTCTATAAATTATGGGAATTATTATTAATATTCCATCCAAACACCGTCTTATAGAACTCACTTAGTTTTTACCATCCTCACCTGATAGTTCGAAATGTATTACAGGATTAGACATTTCATCACCCCTTAAAGCAAACAGAGTAGCTAAAAAACTACTCTGTTTAAATTGGATTGATTTTAACTCTTGTAATACAGTTTACATTTGATATAAGCCTACGATATTCCCACTCGGATCAACGAACATTGCAATAGACCCCATGTTTTCTGGTAGTATTTGTGGTTCAAGAAATACTTGACCACTTCAAGAAACAATACTGGGTTTTCCATTAAATCTCACTTATTGTGCAATTCTTCTTGATTTTCATTACCTGCTTGATATAATCCTATACGATTTCCACTGGGGTCAATAAACATAGCAAGTTGCTGACCTTCTTCTGAGACAACGACAGGTTTCATGAGGATTACACCACCTAAACCTTGTACTTGATTCACTGTTGAATTAATATCCTTTACAGTTACATAGATTGTAATGTTGTTTGCAAATTCAACACCATCCTCAAGCGGGATCTCATCATTAGGTGGATAAATATGACCCTCTATTCCATCGTCAGATTCTGAACCAGTTTCAAACCAATAATAACCTTTTTCATATTCATTTATTTTCCATTCAAACACATTACTATAGAATTGGTGTAGAGTCTCTGTATTAGATCCAACAATCTCAAAATTCATTACAGGATTTTCCATTGACTAATCTCCTATGTCTATTACATCTGATTGGTGAATGACATATAAAAGCAAAGATACATCATAATCTTGGTTGTAATAAGCCAATGCTATTCCCACTTCGATCTTTAAACAGCGCATAGTGACTTGCATTTCCTGGTATTTCCTGCGGTTGAATGAGAATTTCTCCACCAAGTTGTTCAACAGTATTTAGTGTGCCGTATATATCATGAACAGAAATATAAATTAGTACAAGATTGTCGAAGCCTTCTGACTGATCTATTTCAAATAAATGTCCTTCAATCCCATTAATTGATTGTGGGTCAGCAATATAGAGTTCGTCAACAAGTGGTGTAATTTCCCAGCCAAAGACGTCTCTATAGAAGTTAATCAACTTGTTTATTTCTTTACCACCAATTTCAAAATGAGGAACAGGATTTGACATATAAATGACTCCAATGAGGGAAAACTGCTTATTATTAGGATTGGAATAAACCCAAGCAATTACCACATGGATCAAGGAACATTGCGAATGTACCTTCTCCTTGAGGAACTGACATAGGTCCCATGATCACTTGTCCGCCATTACTTTCTACTTTCTTAGCATATTCATGTATATCATCTACCTGAATGTAAAAAGTTACATGATTCGTAATTGGCATATCTTCTGTAGTTTGCACTATATGTCCATTAATCCCCTGTTCTGATCCAGTATTAACATCATTACCACAGTCATCATCTTGATTGATCGTCCAACTAAATAATGATCCATAAAAATCACACAAGGAATCTTCTTTTTTACCTGCTATTTCAAAGATAGTTACCGGATTTGGCATAGTTTTTTCTCCTTAAATCCTTTAATTATTCTTTGAGTTGTGTATTCATTTTTACAACCTAAATAATTATTACTATAAATTTGAATATTAGTTAGTATCTGGTTGCTTATATAGACCGATATAATTTCCACTGGGATCCAGAAAAATAGCAAATGAACCATTATTATCTGGAATCACTTGTGGCGGTATGAGTGTTTTTCCTCCTAAATTCTCTGCCTGATCAAGTGATGATTGTAAATTATCTACCTCAACATAAATGGTCACATGGTTATTAAAACCCATCTCCTCAGATTCAGAAAAGATATGTCCATGTATTCCTTCATCAGCATGTATCATATATGTACCACCAAACGGATTTACCTCGGTATGCCATCCAAAGACTGAAGTATAAAATTCATTTAACTTCTCTCCTTCTCTACCAGCAATTTCAAAAAAGGTTACAGGATTTCCCATTTCATCGACTCCTTTAAAATTTATAAATCATAAACAAGTGAATTTATTTCTTTATATAATAGGTATATGTTCATTGCGAACAGAAGAATATATAACTTGTTAATTTTTACAACAAATATAGAACGATAGATATTCTTATTCAGTTGCACTTTTGGTAGAAGACATATAGGAATATAATTGTCTTTTAATCTAAACAATTTCAAATTAAGTTAATTGATTACCAACTATAATTAATTCAAAATACATAGTTTAACTAACTGAAACGTTTTATTATATATTTTATAATTTGATTATGATATAATCACTCACTCGTAAAAGAAGTAAACATCTTAATGTTTACTTACTTAAATACATTGATTGAATCCAAATTGAACTAACTCACGAATACCTGTCATAACTGTAGTTTCATATCATGGTATTTTACTACACAGGAGTATAATTCATATGAGCAATCTATATGTCAATAGGGGATACAAAAGGGTTATTGATATATCCATGGTAATCTTAGTATTAGTCTTTTTACTATCTCTAACGATACCTATTAGTGCTGATACTGAACCAGAAAAAAGTCCAATTAAGATTGGTGGTGCAATGCGTGTCAATTACGCATACGGTGCATACGGTAATGAAGATAATCCACATCGGAGAGGACAGAAAATCGGCGATGTGGATCTTGAAATATTCAGATTAAATTCTGATCTTGACTATCACAATATAATTAGTAGAATTGAATACCGTTGGTATGATAACTATAGTTTTATACACACCGCATGGTTAGGATATAATCTTGAGAAATTAGGAACACTGAAGATGGGAATTGTTAGAGTACCTTTCGGTCCTACCGCATATGGTGTATCTACAAGTTGGTTTTTTGATCAGCATTTTTATGTTGGTCTTGCAGATGATCCGGATTTAGGAATCAGCTGGAGTACTACTTTTGATAAGTTAAGTTTGGATTTAGGATACTTTTATGGTAGTGAATTCCAGACTGATGGTGATAGCCTTAATAGTTCACGATATGGTTATGATATTGTAAAATGGAAAGAAAAAGCGGATAGTAATGGAAAGATAGAATGGGGGGCTGGAGAAAATGGATATGATGAAAGACATCAAATTAACATACGTACAATCTATAGTATTGATAAGATTGGAGATATAGGCTTATCTCTTCAATACGGTATGTTGATGGGAACTGATGTAGGAGAAGATGATAGTGGTAATCACTATGCTGTATCTGGTCATATGAAAAATACTATCTCCGACTTTGCACTCTATTCACAATTTTCATATTATACACATAATATTTCTGATGAAACTCCATGGAGCACTGGTGATCTAATTCCTATGGGGGCATACGATTTTGCATGGCCAGTTGCATCTACTGGATTGATACCTGCATTATCCTTACGCTATACTGGTTTAGATACCTCAAGTATTTCATGGGTGGATAGTGTTACACCTTATATTGAGTGGAGTTCTATCCTAAAGACTGTAGAGGAATATAATAACAGCACACTTGTAACAATTGGGGCAAGTTGGACATTATTCAGTGCTTTGTATGTCTATAGTGATATTGGTCTAACAGACGGAAACTTCTTCGTTGGGAATACTGACGATGTTTACGATAATATCCTTACTGGTGTAAATCATGTTGGTGCCAATGGGAATAACATTTGGCATTGGCGACTTAATATTAATTTTGGATATTATTTCTAAATATTTTATTCCTTCCTATTATTTATGCTCTTTACAATACATTCAGTTATAAAAGGAGAATTTTGTAATGCACGAAGAAGAAAAACAACCCCAACAGATGCCTCATCAAATTGATGAAGGTAAGTACAAGAGGTTATTCGGATTAGAGATCTACCTTACACCTGTGTTTATAATTTCAAGCATCACAATAGTATTTTTTATCGTTTGTTCACTTGTCTTTCAAGAACAAGCAACAACAATCTTTAGTGATTTAAGAAAATGGTTAACGACCAACCTTGACTGGTTATTCATGGGAACTGCGAATATCGTCTTTCTCTTTTGTTTATTCGTTGCCATTTCACCACTCGGAAAAATTAGGTTAGGTGGTAAAGATGCAGAACCAGAATATTCTTACATCACTTGGCTGGCAATGCTCTTTGCAGCTGGAATTGGAATTGGACTTCTGTTTTTTGGTGTTTTAGAACCTGTTACCTATTATCAGAGTCCCCCACTCGGTGAGAGTACTGTCTATGACACAGATACTGTCTATACTGCTGAAAATGTACCAGATATCTCAGATACAATAGTTCAAAAAGCAAGTTCATTGGGTTTAGCTGCAACAGTCTTTCACTGGGGTCTACAAGGTTGGGCAATTTACGGCGTGGTAGGATTGGCATTAGGGTTTTATGCATATAACCGAGGATTACCACTCCTAATTCGCTCTGCGTTTTATCCCATATTTGGTGATCGTATTTGGGGTTGGACAGGACATATCATTGATACATTCGCTATATTTGCTGGTATTTTTGGTCTGGCAACTTCTCTCGGATTGGGAGTACAACAAGTTACCTCTGGACTTAACTACCTATTCGATATTCCTGCAAACACTCTATCGATGGTATTATTAATTGTAGGGATAACATCGATTGCACTTATATCCGTGATGACAGGTATAAATGTAGGAATTAAAAGATTGAGTCAGTTTAACATTATCCTCGCTTTTTTCCTGTTATCTGCCGTATTCATACTTGGTCCAACTTCTTATATTTTTAAAAGTATGTTCTCAAGTCTGTTTACTTATACAATGAAGATTGTTCCATTGAGTAATTGGATTGGTCGGGAGGATACCGGTTTCCTTCATGGATGGACTACATTCTACTGGGCATGGTGGATTGCATGGGCACCATTCATTGGTACTTTCATCGCAAGAATTTCAAAGGGACGTACGGTTCGTCAGTTCGTTATCTTTGTTCTCCTCTTGCCAACGTTATTATGTTTGATATGGTTTAGCACTTTTGGAGGAACTGCTCTTCATCAATTCTTCACAGAAGGATACACCGAAGTAACTGAAATAGTTGAGGCATATAAACCTGAACTCGCACTGTATGCAATGTTTAAAGGACTTCCTTGGTCCACACTTCTATCATGCATCGGTATGTTGCTAACAATAATCTTCTTTGTCACCTCATCAGACTCTGGATCTCTGATCATTGATATCATGGCTGCAGGTGGGAAGATAGATGCACCAATACCACAACGTGTATTTTGGTGTACAGCAGAGGGGTTAGTTGCTATCTCACTCTTACTCGGTGGTGGATTAACAGCCTTACAAGCAGCCTCACTGGTAACTGGATTCCCATTTTCAATTGTACTTTTAGGAATGGGGGCATGTGCTTTGTATGGCTTAATTCAAGAATATCAGAGTAATAAGAATGAATAAAGGGAATGTTAATTACTACACTCTTACCAGTAAGTCGGTAAATCATGCAAATTCAGTCTAATTACGGTTTTACTCCTTCCTAATGTAGTTAACCAGTAATCATATTAAAATACATAGGCATGGTATTAGACTATGTCTATGTATTTACATCTGATTCTACAAATTTACTGATAGAGATTAACTATGAAAATACTTGGAATTGATACATCTTGTGATGAAACAGCAGCAGCTGTAGTTGAAAATGGTCGTGAAGTCTTATCAAATATTATCGCATCCCAGATCACAGACCATCAAGAATATGGTGGTGTTGTTCCAGAGTTGGCATCGCGTAAACATATTGAAGCAATCAACTATATCATTCACAGATCTTTAAATGATGTCAATCTTACTTTTGACGATATAGATGCAATAGCAGTTACAAATCGTCCAGGATTAATCGGGGCATTACTTGTAGGTGTTGCCGCTGCAAAAGGTCTCGCATACTCACATGATCTACCTTTACTTGGAATCAACCATATTGAAGGGCACATTTATGCAAATTATATGGTTCATGATTCCGTAACTTTCCCACATATCTGTTTGACTGTCTCTGGAGGACATACACTACTCGTAAAGGTATATGAAGGATGGAAATATACCGTTTTAGGAACTACACAGGATGATGCTGCTGGAGAAGTATACGATAAAGTTGCTAAATATCTTGGACTCGGTTTCCCTGGGGGGAGAATCATAGACGAATTGGCTCAAGAAGGTGATCCTACTGCCATTGACTTTCCCAGACCTATGTTACATAGTGGGAATTACCAATTTAGTTTTAGTGGTATAAAAACATCTGTTCGATATTATATTGAAAAAACAAAAAGTAATGGAACTGATGTATATAATGAATTAATAATCCAAAATATCGCTGCAAGTTTTCAAGCTGCGGTTGTGGATGTACTTGTAGCAAAGACTATTCAAGCTGCAAAAACAGAAGGTGTTAGTTCTATTACATTAACTGGAGGTGTTGCTGCTAACAGTCAACTACGGTCCTCACTCACTTCAGCTGCAAATGAAATTGACTCAAGAGTTTACTATCCCCCGATAGGATTATGTACAGATAACGGAGCTATGATCGCGGGTATTGCCTTTGAAAAACATAAACAAGGACTTCGAGATAGCCTATCTCTTAACGCTGCTGCGAATGGGTCTTTAGTTGAGGTATAAAAGGAATAACTTAATGTCTGATTCACGGATTCAAAATGCAGTTTCGTCTTTAAGAAATAGTGGGGTTATAGCAATTCCTACGGATACTGTTTATGGTTTGGGGGCTGATCCATTTAATGCTGATGCTATTCAGAAGTTATATCATATTAAAGGTAGACCAGAAGAAAAACCGATACCATTAATTCTTGGATCAGTAAATGATATAGATAAAGTTGCACAAAATATTCCTGCCTTCTTCTATCACCTAACCGAAAAATACTGGCCAGGTGGATTAACAATAATTGTCGAGTCTAAAGATTTATTATCAGAACTAACTGCTGGTAGGAATACTGTAGGATTACGAATCCCAAATCATATCCTCTTACTAAAAATCCTCAATGAATTTGGTGGTCCGATGGCTATAACAAGTGCAAATCTATCAGGGGAACCTGCATCCACATCACCACAGGAATTCGGTTGTGAATTGACCAAAAAGCTTGACTATATTGTTGATGATGGTAACACACCAGGACCTATACCATCAACGGTATACGATATCTCTATTTCTCCACCAGTGATACGACGTGAAGGTATCATATCCAGAGAAACACTTAATATGGAATTAGCGTGTTACAACAGACTTTTAAAGAACTCCTAACCTTCCTTACATCCACGAATGGAAATTGGTTTTTACTAAGTTTGGGATGTGTTATTGCCACATTATTCCTATACCATAGATGGAAACAAATACCAGGTCTGACAGTAGAATTAATCAAAGACGAAACATGGTTTATCAATCGAGATGACAATAATAAATTAGCTATCATAATATCACTTCATTTTACAAATATGTCAAGTTCACCAATTCAAATACATAGATGTAAATTAAGTGGATATTCACCAAAAATTCCACCAGAACAGATGTTTTTAGAAGGATATGACAAAACAGTCGAATTAGTTCTCCCTGAATACGATTCTTATTTTGAAATTGTTAGTAAATCTGAAAATATTACCTCATCCTATGTACTTAATCCATTTACCGAACAAAAAATGTGGGTCTATTATGAGTCTGGGATTGTAACTTTGACAAATATATTACGTGCACCAATTGTAATTAAAGATCTAAATAGGAAACGTAAATCTCTCCAAGTTGCAGTACCTCGAAATATGGAGCAGATCCAACTTTATCGTGAAGCAGCAATGCGATGGTAATCCACCGTTAATAGACTCTCATAAATCATCCAAATTCCCATATACTAAGTTCCCAATTATAAGCCAATTTAATTGCCAATTTATCATGGGTATGTTATCCTATATCTTCAAGGAGGAACACCAAACCTGTGGGATCAATAAGTGATATCTCGAATGAATTCATTCGAGAAGAAATTGAAGAATATCTTGAACGTCCAGAAGAAAAAACCAGATTCGTGGATATGTTCTTAGAAGCTTCATCCAAAATGCAGGATATTGCAGCTGCATTGATAGATGGTGATCATCATACCGTTGATGAATTAACTGAGCAAGCACTTAACGAAGGAGTTGAAGCACTTGAGATAATGGATGATGGTCTTATATTAGGGATGGGTATCGTTGGAATTAAGTTTAGAGAGAACTTCATATTTGTACCTGAAGTTCTTGCATGTGCACGTGCTATGAAGGCTGGAATGTCCCACATAGAACCGATTCTATCAGATTCAGGGATAGATCCTATAGGTACTGTAATTATGGGTACCGTGAAAGGTGATTTGCACGATATTGGTAAAAACCTGTGTATTATGATGCTTAGAGGAGCCGGATTTGTGGTACACGATTTGGGAGTGGATACCTCTGAAGAGGAATTCATGGATGCTGTTGAGGAATTTGAAGCACCTATATTAGGCATGTCTGCATTACTAACTACAACCATGCCAAACATGGGTAAGACTATAGATGCCTTTATTGATGAGGATTTACGTGAAGATGTGAAGATTATGGTTGGTGGTGCACCAGTAACACAAACATTCGCAGACGATATGGGTGCTGATGGATATGGTAAAGATGCTTTAGAATGTGTTACATTAGCAAAAGAATTCCTTCAAGAAACAGATGATGATTGGTAATTTCCTATTCTAATATATGAAAAAAGTTGATAAAACAGAGTATGAAAAACGACTCAACAAAATTACAAAGATCTTTGAAGAACTTGTAACTCATGCCGATGAACAAGCTACTTATCGCTGTCCATACAAAAACAGGGATGACCAATGTACTGCTAAATTTGGATGTCAAAATCAACGCAAGATTAATGAAGGTACAGGTTTAAAATGTGTTGGTGACGATAAATTGGATTATCGTACTGCATGGGAAACAGAAGACTCTACCACTTTAGACAATTTAATCGAAAAAAATAACGCTACTATTTCCTGTGACGGTAAGGTATATCAACTAACACAAGGTAAAACGGTCTTCGATTATGCTGATGATTTGGCTATTCAAGTTCCTACCTCCTGCTTCCGTACAGGACAATGCCATGAATGTATTGTTGAAATTAAAAGTGGAATGGATAGTTTACGACCCCCAAACGAAGCGGAAGCCTTCCTTCGTGATAACTATCGCTTAGCATGTCAATCTGTTGTTCTTGAAGTTGATCAGGATATAGAATTTGCACCCCTTCGTCGTTCTCCCCGAATACTTACTCAAAATTCAATTGACCAAGAAACATTATATCCAATTAATCCATTGGTTACACATCATGAAGGTGTAGTGTATTATAATGATGAACCAATCGATAAATTTCGTGGACATATATATGGTCTCGCTATAGATATTGGTACAACAACTGTCGTAACAAATCTAATTGATTTAGAAAATGGTGAGACTATATACGTGAGTTCATTTGAAAACCCACAACGTTTTGGTGGTAGTGACATTATGCACCGTATCTCATACGATGCAGAGTTTGAAGGAGAATTGAGAAAATCATTATTGGCTGCATTAAACAGTGACATTATGGACATGTGTGACAGATTGGATATCGTGCGTCAGGAGATTTATGAAATAGTCGTTGTCGGTAACACTACTATGAGGGAGATCTTCTTTAGATATGATGTTCAGAGTATTGGTCAAAAACCGTACAAATCAATTATTGAGCATGAGTTTAACGATGGGTTGCGTATCAAGACTTCACTAATTGAAAAATCTCGACGACTTGGAATAAGATCCAATCCGAAGGCAATGGTTTATAGTTTACCATTAATAGCCAGTCACGTTGGAGCTGATGTTGCGGCAGATCTAATTTCAATTGATATGCAAAATCAAGATGAAATAGTCATGTTAGTAGATGTCGGAACAAATACGGAAGTAATTGTTGGGAACAAAGATCGAATGATTGCAGCATCGTGTCCTGCTGGTCCTGCATTTGAGGGTGGTGGAATTGAATATGGAATGCCTGCCTATCCTGGAGCAATCGAATTTGTAAAATGGAGGAATGGTGAGATTGATTTTAAAACTGTAGAGGATGTAAAACCGGAAGGATTTTGTGGATCAGGCTTAATTTCATTGCTTGCTGAACTTTTACGTACAAATCAGATGAATCCAAAGGGGGTCTTTGCCGATAGAAAACAGAGGAAATTATCTATCTTACCTGACTATGGTATAACTTTCTCACGCGAGGATGCAAGTAATTTAGCACAAGCAAAAGCAGCAAATTATTGTGGTCAATATATAGTACTAAGACATATCGGTGTATCCCCAAAAGAGATCAGTAGACTGTATTTAGCAGGTGGATTTGCCAATTACGTAAATTCTTGTGATGCAATAGATATTGGATTTCTGGCACCAGTTCCTGATGAACGTATAGAGAAAATTGGCAATGCCGCCTTAGCAGGGGCAAAATCAGTTTTACTATCTAAGGAAAAACGTGAAGAAATAGAAGCATTAGTGAGAAAGATTGAGCATATTGAATTGGAGACAACACCTGACTTTTTTGAAGTATTTGTTGAGGGTTGTCAATTTAAACCTATGCCTAAAGATATAAGTTAGTGGAGTAGATTCAAAAAACAGTGGTAGATTTTAGAGATCGTCTAAATTCTGAGATTCCTATTTTATATGATGGAGGCTTTGGTTCACAGTTATTTGCTCGTGATATTCAACTTGCGAATAGTGCTATAGCGAATGAATCACATCCTGATGATGTTGTTGGAATTCATTCAGATTATATTCTTGCTGGTGCAGAAGCGATTGGAACGAATACTTTTGTTGTTTCTCCCCTTCACCTTGAAATGGCAGATCAAAACGAAGTTGATGCTGAACGTTTAACACGACTTGCCGTGCAGCATGCAAAATCTGCAGTTGAAAAAATGAATCAACCGGTGTATATCTCTGGTTCAGTTGGTCCATCTCCTGGTGCAATAGAGGCAGATAGCGGAGATACTACATTCGGTATTGCAAATAAGAAAGTTCGAGAAGCGCATAAACTTATCATCAATACACTTGCAGATGAAGGTGTTGATTTTCTTTGTTTAGAAACAATGTTCTCTGCTAAAGAAGCTGCAATTGCTGTTGATATAGCAAGGGAAACAGGTCTACCAATTGCCGTTAATCTAACCTATAAATGGACAAAAGAACGTCGAACTGGGATGGAAATATATAAGACAGACTGGGGACATAGTGCTCTTAACCTACTCGAAATTCTATCAAGTGGAGAATTCTCAAATGGTGACTCACTTGTGGACTATGTTGATATTATAGGGTTAAACTGTGGTGCTGAATCTAAACATGAACAACATACTGGCATGCCTTATGCAATTATGGGTACTGTACAACTAAGAGATGCATGTGTTAGTATGAATATCGAGAATAAAAAGATGATGGCATATCCAAATGCCGGAATGCCTATTCTTGATGAAGACTATAAAACTATATATACACAAACCCCAGAAGACATGGCAAAATATGTACCTGAACTATTAGATGTTGGTGCATTCTTTATTGGTGGATGCTGCGGCACAACACCCAAGCACATAGCTGCATTCAGAGAACGTATAGATTCCCTTTAGTCTCTATAATATCTCTATTTATGATAAAGACAATATACCTGGCGGATCTACCTTACTGCTTTCTGTGAAAGTAATACAAAGAGTTACACTTTTATTGGATTTTCAAATTCAATATAATGCTCTATAAATCAACATAGATAGTATATATCTTGTTTTCTATTTTACGATACATTTCATGCGTACTCGTGTAAAAATCTGTGGAATAACTAACCTAAAAGATGCTGTCCATGCAGTTGAAGCTGGAGCAGATGCTCTCGGTTTTATTTTTGTACCTGAAACTCCACGTTATATTGATCCTTCAGATGCAGCTAATATTATTGGTTCTATTCCACCGTTCATATCTACTGTAGGTGTATTTAAAGATGAAGAAAAATCAAAAGTTCAAAGATTTGTCATTGAAACAGGTATTACTTACATTCAATTACACGGTATCGAAACACCAGAATATTGTGAAGAATTCAGTCTACCTGTAATTAAGGTTTTTGAATTTAATGAGAAATCTAACCTGAGTATTTTAGATTCATACAATGTGAATGCTCATCTTGTTGATAAACCCAAATCTAAAAAAGGAACTGCAAACTGGAATGTAGCTGTATCTGCTAAACGATATTCCAACAGATTGATACTTGCAGGGGGATTAACACCTGAGAATGTATCAGAAGCAATACGATATGTTAAACCTTATGCTGTTGATGTTGCAAGTGGTGTGGAATACGAAAAGGGAAGAAAAGATCATTGTAAAATGAATTTATTCATTCAGGAAGTTAGAAAAACTGAAACAACTTTGTAAGTAGTAGATATGAAAAGAACAATATCTGAAGAAATTACGCTAACATATAAGAGACTGCCAGATCACATCAGCTACTATAAACAGATTCTCCTGTACGAGAATGATGATATGATAATAACAACCCAAAAAATCAGTCCGTCTTCACCAATAATACTAAATGGACGAGAAGTCTTGGCTGATAATTATACTGCTATTTGGTTTGTATTCACAGATTTATGGTATGATATTGGCAAAATCTATAATTTGGAAAGTGAATTGACAGGATATTATTGTGATATAATAATGCCAGTCACCAGAAGTGAGACAAAATTTGAGATTGTAGATTTATTCTTAGATTTGTGGATATCACTTGAAGGTGGTTTTGCCATTCAAGATGAGCACGAATTCGATGAGGCGGTCAAAAATGGTGTGATTTCTGGAGAAATTGCAGATAAAGCAAGGAAAACTTTGGATTATCTGATTGAGGAAGTAACGGAGAATAGATTCCCACCACAATTTGTAAGAGACCATATAGTTCAAATATAGTAATATTCATTTTCTACATCCAACTAATCTCAAGTCGTAAAATAAGAACCCTATCTAACCATATAATTTAGAGTTAACACTGGAGTAAAATATGTCCGTATTAGCAATATATGGTGGTGAACCTGTAAGAGATAAACCTTTTCCATCTTGGCCTACTCTTGATCCTAAAGATTTAGAGACATTCGAGCGTATCTATAACAGTAAAGTTTGGGGAGTTGGTGGTAAACATATACCAGAATTTGCTGATAGTTTTGCTGAATTCCAAGGTGCAAAATATGGAGTATGTGTTAATAGTGGTACAACTGCCCTATATCTTGCCTTAAAAGCTGCAGGTGTCGGTCCGGCGGATGAAGTAATTACCACTGCATATACATTTCAAGCTACAGTTGTTGCAATATTAATGACACATGCAATTCCTGTTTTTGTAGATACATTACCAGATAGTTTTTTACTTGATGCATCAAAGGTTGAGGCAGCAATCACAGAAAAAACAAAAGCAATCCTACCAGTTCATATCGCAGGTTATCCCGTCGATCTGGATTCAATTATTGAAATAGCTGGAAGGCACAATCTTAGAGTAATTGAGGATTGTGCACAAGCACATGGAGCTGAATGGCGTGGCAAAGGTGTAGGCAGTTGGGGAGATTTTGGGTGTTTCAGTTTTCAATCATCAAAAAACCTTTGTGCTGGTGAGGGTGGTATAGTCTTGATGAATGACCGTGAGTTATATGAACGGGTGTATTCTCTACATAACTGTGGACGTACAACTCCTGATGCTGAACACGGTAATATTGAGCCTTTTGGTGCAAATTTCAGAATGACTGAATGGCAAGCTGGAATTTTACTTTCCCGATTAACAAGATTGGAAAGTGAAACTAACCACAGACATATGAATATGCGTTGGTTAGATGGTTGGTTTGGGGAAATTCCTGGAATAAAAGTCACCCCACTTGATCCGCGTGCAACGCGAGGGGGTTCACATGGTTATAAAGCTATCTTTGATTCAGAAGAATTTGAGGATATATCACGTGCTACTTTTATTTCTGCTATGCGTGCAGAAGGAATACCAATAGGGTATTGGTATAGTACGCCTATGTATCGTTCTACCTTTCTGGAGTCCAACACATTTGGTGATAAACTGGATTTTTCAAATACAGACTGTCCCGAGACAGAAAAAATATGTGATTCAGGTCTTGCTCTAAGTCAGAATATTCTAATGGGTTCTGAGGAAGATATGGAAGATATCGTAAAAGCTGCAATTAAGATACGAAGGAACGTAGGAGAATTGAAGGAAGAATAAGAATATTCACTTACATATCATTTATTGTAATGACTGATATCAAGTCCTTCAGAATTATATTGATTTTTTACTATCCTTTTATTTTATAGGTGACTCTATATTCTCAAAGTATCCATAAAATACCGAGGAGTATTATCATGAGTAATGATCGTGAAATTAGAACTGAAATACGGAAAATAGTAAGGATGTTAGAAGCAACAACAAAATTTCTTGAAAAACCATCTGTATTAGACAATTTTTCTGATGGTGAAAACCGTTGTATTCTCCAGTTTAATAATGCCTTAGAACGTCTTTATGAATTAGAAGCGTTACCTGACGGATTTTTTCAACCATTGGATAGCAGTGCCTCTGTTGGTGACATTGGTTATGCATATCATCAGGTTGCAACCTATTTAAAAGAAGGAACGGGTATTGAATTTGACTTTGATATTCGAGAGGCAAAAAAGACTATTGGGGATGAGATGCGGAATTTCGGTGATATGTTCACACGTTCCTTTTTCAGTGATAAGGATAGGACTACATCCGCTGATGGACCTGAAAGTGTTGAAATAGAGGATGGTGACGATATAACTGTAGATTCAGTAGAACCACGTCTTGATAAACTTGAAGAACAGATGGAAACTGTCGTAGAGATTCTTCAGGAACTTCGTTCAAAAAAGGATAAGAAGGATGATAAGAAGAAGGAGTGAATTAAGTATTGATGAGTATAATCGTATTCCAAATTTCATCAATATATTCACATATAAATTAATTAACTCCTTTCATCAAGAATAACGTCATGTTCTTTGGTTTAGTTGAAGGCTTTAGGTTACATCTGTATAATGATGCATTTCAAGTTATACCATTTCCAAACCACTCCTACCGGATTGGGTGAATGATTTTATATGTCATAATATATCTTTGAAATGGTATAAGAATAAATACTATGTTGATATCAGACTTCTTTTTAAGATTGGTGGTGGTTCATTATTTTCTAATAGTCCCAGTGCCTCTGAAATTACTGTATGTTGTAAGGTCGGATTATTAGGTTCCCCAAGTGGATGTCCAAAACCAAACGGGACAGATAAAACACGAGGTGGTTTTATCCTTTTCGCTACATTTTCAACAAGTGTAATTGATACTGTTGTAATACCAACATCTTCAATAGCACGTTGAATCAATCCTACGGACTGATTACATAAGGGTCATACAGGAGTTAGAAATGCCACATCCACTTTATCATCAATCAATAATTTGGCTACTTGGGGTGCTGTATGATTGATAAGCTGTTTTGGTCTGGAGATTGACCCCATAAAACTGAAATGTCTATGGTTTAATGATTTAATAATTCCTTTATCCTCTAATTCTCGAAATCTAACCAATGGGAATACAAGATTGACATCAGTTTTAGTATCACTTGGATCGTAAACACTACTACTATGTTGAATTAATAGGTCTTGTATATTAATTGAATTTGCAATTTCACGGAAAGAACAATCACCCCCTAATTTTTTTATATTAAATGGTTGTTGTCCATCCATATAAAACCCACCCGTAGTGATAAGTGCAATTCGTGTTTGATCTAATGGTTTATTGAGTGGAGAATTAGGTGATGTGTTATATTTCTTAAATGGGTATAACCGTATAAGATGACGATCTAAGAAACCGAGGTCATTAAAGGAAGCCATTATAAACAGAAATTATCCATTTGCATAGATAAGACGTGTCCTATTTTGACATGGTAGTTCGATAATCTGTCCAGTAATGGCGCTTTCAATTACAGCAAAACCAATTTCATTTACAGCCGTATAATGATCCCGTGAACAGTGCGGTAATGGTCCACCCTCAAGATAGTCAGTAATCTGCTGATAGGCTATTTTGAATGGACCAGCATTCTCAGGTAAATTAAGCGTATCATTATCAACTTGCTGACCACCTTTCTGGACTGACACACCAGTATAAAATCCGGTCTGAATTGTACCTTCACTGCCGAGAATATCAACAGAAAAACTACCTCGTACACCATGGTGTCCAACCTGAAAACCGATAACACCACTTTGATATTTTATTGTAGCACTGACAATTGAAGGTTCATGTTCGTAAGGTTCAGGGGGATGACCTTCTCCCGTGACTATTCCAGATACAGATATAGGATCATAACCTGCGAATTGACATATCATGTCCGTAGTATGGATACCGAAGGATAGAACACCTCCACCGCAATAACCAATTACAGTTTGAACTTCACCAATTAAACCGTCTTCAATAAGAGTTTGTAGATGTATAAGATGTGGTCCCCAATGCCTTGTATAATCAACAATGATAGGAATTCCTTTAGCATCCGCACCTGCTGTCATTGTATCAACTTCTTCAAGGGAACATCCTGCAGGTTTCTCGAGGAATATTGCCTTAATATCAGCCTTCAGAACATTTTGCATTACAGGAAAATGGTGGGGTCCTCTAACACAAACAGCCACGATATCCAATTCTTCACTTTCAAGCATTTGAATATCGGAATCATAATAGTTGATTGATCCATCAGGAAAACCGGGTCCCCATGTTTGCTGAAAATCGGATTGTCGTTCTTTAGACATATCTGCAACTGCCACCAATTCAGTTGTCTGACAATGACGTATTCCCCCAGCATGACAGTAAGGATAAGCATCATCTGGATTTGAATAACGAGCAGCAATACTTCCTAATCCTATAATACCGACACGATACATTTGAAAGCTCCTTGAATAAAGCGATTTTGTTAAGAAAAATGGGTCTTAGAGAGGTATAAGAATATCATTAATAGACTCAATTGACAAGAATAATATACCGGGATTTATCGGTAGGGTGTACAGATTTATTTTGGTGCATAGGCATTTTATTGTCGACTGAAACTGAACAAACTTAGAGATCGCTACAATTCACCTATCGAAATTTCATATATCCCGAATAACGTCAATAACTTCTTTTGTGTTTTGCTGGTCAGGAATTGGAAAGTATCATAGAGAACTTAATTATCAAAATGTGTCAATAATTGATATATGAATGACTCTGTTATTGGGTCTAAATGTCTTTGGCAAAGAGTATGAAATGTGGTATAATTATGAGAATTGTCCTTATTAAATATAGATAATTCTATATACAGATTTACATAATTGTAAGACTTGAATTGACATGTATGGGGTGTGGTATGTCTAATGATAACTTGAAACAACGTATCCGTAATGGGGAACACATATATGGTGTTTCTGTTTCTATGATGATAGATAGAGACAGTCTTGCATCAAGAGTGATTAATGGTAATTATGATTTTGTGGCAGTAGATAGTCAGCATTCTGCTTATAGTGAAGATCGTTTAGTTGAATTCTGTAATATGGCAGATTCAATAGATATCCCCGTGAATTTCAGGATAAAACACACCCGAAACGCTTACTTAATTGGGAATTATCTTGACTTAGGACCATCAGGTATTGAAGTACCGCAGGTTGAATTAGAGGAAACGGTTGATGAATCTGTTGCTTATTTTTACTATCCGCAGCAAGGAATCCGCAGCTGGGGTGGAGGAGCGAGGAAGGACTCTCATGATCGGGAGAGATTAGAATATGCTGACTGGTGGAATAATTATGGCATGCTATGGATGCAGATTGAATCAATTGAATCTGTTACGCATGCACGACGGCTTGCAAAGTCTGGCGTAGATTGTCTTTCATTTGGACCAACAGATTTGACATTCAGTATGGAAGGGCATCCTAATCACGCACTCCAATCCGTTGATGAGTGTGTACGTTATGTTGTAAAGGAGTTAGAAGATTCACCCACCGCTGTTTGCTTTAGAAATGGTAACCCGAGTACACGTGAAAAGTATGCTGAAATGGGTGTAACAGTTTTTTTAGAATAGCCAGAAGAATGTTATATTATGGTCTTGTTTGCACAGCTATTTCTGAAGAACGACAGCAACTTAAAGAGGGAATGCGTCAGATAGCAGGTTATGCACATAAGTATGAGATTCCAATTACTTGGGCAATTGTAGCGGATGATATTCAATTTCATGCCAAAGAATTGACAGACTGGCATAACGAGTATGGTGACGATTTCCTATTAATGATTGATATAAAGTCATTATGGGATTCACAATGGATGAATTTGACTGGTATTTCTGACGAAGGTGTAGAAGAAGGAAATGACATATCCCTTCAGTCCCATTCATCCTCACCTGAAATCGTTGCTGAACATCTTGTTAGAATGCGCGAAACATTGCCGGGATATATTCGAACACAATGGAAAAAAGTTGAAAGATCTCTTGATTGGGCAAATCCGAGTGTAGTAGGGGCAGAATGGAAGAACCAAGTATTAATTCACGCCATTGAACAGGAAGGTTTTCGTGGATTATGGGGTTATCGTTGGAATGAACGAGAAACATTAGCAGAAAATGATCGGGGTTGTCCATTCGGCTTCTTTTATCCGTCAAATGAACAACACAATTTTAGTGCACCCACTTCAGGTAGTATAGCTGCTATTCCATACGATACAGTATCCCACCTTGTTCCAGAAGCAACAAACCTAAGAGCAGCATTAATCAACGATCTATACATTCAGAACTTTAATATATATGTAGAAAACGAGAAATGGAATAGTTGGTTAGGATATATACAACACATTAACGCCATAGAGGTTTCACAATTAGGACAGGAATCCTTAGATCGACTTGATGTATACTTTGCTAATGTTTGTGAAAATGAGAATACAAGAGTATACCCTCTCTCAGAAATGGTTGATGAATATTGGTCAAGTTGCCAACAAACTGAACCTACATTCTTGATCGTAGATACTCCAGATAATGTGACTCCAAATGAATTGGACCAAAGTGAATCAACTCTACCTGAAGTAAATAATTCAGATGATCTTAAAGTAAAAAGAACACTATTTTTTTATGATTCTGAATGTCAGTTTACTTTTAACACTGGTAGTATGGAACCAGAGGAGATGAAGAATTATATCACTCCACCAGTAGTTGAAAATACAGGTTTAGGAGTTTCAATGGAAGGAACTTCTATGCATGGCGTGGAATATCATTTACCAAAGGTGGTTGGTTTTCGTCCTACTCGAAAACGTTCTCGTCTGCATCTATCCTTTACAATAGAATCTACTAAAGCGATGCCATACGGAATTGCTATCTGGGGAAATCATTTAGGATTAGAATTAGCAAGCTCAAATGCCAAAAGTGTGACTTGGGTAGATGAATACCTTCTTTTTATTCGTTTGGCATTACAACATGGACAAAATGACTTTGAAATAGTATTGACGATATGAGAATTATCTACGAATTATAGAATTAGATGAATTTTATTAGGCATTTTAGAAAAGTAATATTTGGAGGCGTTAATGGATAAGGTTTTAGGTTTAAAATGTCGTGAATGTGAAAGAAAATATCCGAAGGAGCCGCTTCATGTTTGTGAATTTTGTTTCGGTCCTTTAGAAGTAGATTATAACTATGAAGCAATTCAGAAATCAATCTCGAGAAAGTCAATAGAAGATGGACCAGATAGTTTGTGGAGATATATTGATCTTTTACCGATAGATGGTGAACCGACTGATGGTTTAAAATCTGGATTTACACCATTAATTAGAGCAAAGAATCTTGGTGATGCCTTGGATGTTAAGGAAATCTATATCAAAGATGATTCAGTTTGCCATCCAACATTGTCTTTCAAAGACCGAGTTGTAGCGATTGCTTTAAGTAAATCTAAAGAATTCGATTTTGATATAGTATCTTGTGCATCAACGGGGAATTTAGCTAACGCAGTTGCAGCCCATGCAGCGATTGCGAATTTGAACTGTTTCATATTCATACCGGCTGACTTAGAATTGGGTAAAGTAGTAGCATCACTCGTATATGCACCTACTGTTGTTGGTATTATGGGGAATTACGATGATGTCAATCGGTTATGTAGTGAAATAGCTGGTATACATCCATGGGCATTTGTGAATATAAATATCCGTCCGTATTATGCTGAAGGATCAAAGACCCTCTGTTTTGAATTAATTGAACAATTAGGTTGGGAAGCACCCGATCATATAGTTGCTCCTGCTGCTGGTGGTTCATTAATTACTAAAATTGGTAAGGCATTAAAGGAATTTCATATATTAGGTTTAATAGATGAACCGAATACTAAAGTACATGTTGCTCAAGCAGAAGGATGTGGACCGATAGTAAATACCTTCAAAGAGAATAGTGATTATGTTAAACCTGTAAAACCCGAAACAATTGCTAAATCCTTGGCAATTGGTAATCCTGCAGATGGGATATATGCAGTGGATACTGTGAGGAAATCAGGTGGTGTTGGTGAACATGCGGATGATGAAGAGATAATTGAAGCTATTCAATTACTTGCTGCAACAGAAGGTATTTTCACAGAAACTGCTGGTGGGGTAACCCTTGCAGTAACCAAGAAATTGATTGAGGATGGCGTGATAGCTCGTGATGAACGAATTGTGGTAGCTATTACAGGTAATGGTTTCAAAACAATCGAAGCCTTAGAAGACAGTATGCCTGAACCTCATATTATACCTCCACAACTAAATGCTTTTCGTAAGTTAATGGCGAACATTGAATAAGTTGCGTTATATTAGTATTTAGATTTTAAGATTCAAACTGACTTAAACCATTTCTTCGTAACTATAGGAATAGTTTGCAGCCGTTCTGATTTGACTTCAAAGCTTTGGTGTAAATTCATTGGTTGTGCCATGTTATATTGATCGCTAATTTTTAGATTGCCTGTCCATAAATCTTGATATAAAATCCCCATTACATTTAAATAAATGTTTGAGTAGGAAATACAGATGGAAACGTTGAATGGGATTCTTGAACGAATAGTTTTTGAAAATCCAGATAACGGTTATACCATTGGTAGATTTTCTGCGCGTGGTCATTCAGAACTAATAACAATCGTAGGTAATTTGGCAAGTGTATATGCTGGTGAGAGTCTTATTCTGAAGGGTGAATGGGTTAATAATCCGAAATATGGACGTCAGTTTCAAATTGATAAATACGAGACTATACTTCCTGCCAACATTGCTGGTATTAAGAAATACCTTGGTTCTGGACTGATAAAAGGAATAGGACCTAAAATGGCATCCCGAATAGTGAATAAATTTGGGATGGATACAATTGATGTAATAGAACAAGAACCGGATAAGATTGCTGGAGTAGAAGGTATTGGACGCAAACGCGTACGAATGATTCAGGATGCCTGGGAAGAACAACGTGAAATTAAGAACGTTATGTTATTCCTACAGTCTCATAATGTAAGTACTGCGCATGCAGCGAAGATTTTTAAGACATATCAAAATGAAGCAATTCAGATTGTAACTGAAAACCCGTATCGTCTTGCTGACGACATTTATGGAATCGGTTTTGTAACTGCAGACACTATTGCCCAGAAACTGGGGATGAGTAAGGATGACCCACATCGTGTGCAAGCGGGTATAAAGTATGTACTAAGTCAAAAAGCAGATGACGGACATGTGTTTCAACATGGGAAAGAATTGTCTGAAGCATGCCAAGATATGCTTGAATTAGATGACCAAGCAATTGAGAAAGGTATTTATGCGTTAAGAATCAATGAAGAAATAATATTATCTGATGAGAGTGGACAGGCAGAATTATTAATTGAAAACAGTAATTTTAATAGTATTACTGAAAATTCAACATTAGGTTTACTCTCAGAGAGTCAACCAGATTATATTGAAATTGTTGAAAACGATGTAATGGATGAAAATCCTGAAATTAATGAAATACCAATAATTCCAGAGGAGGGGGCAATCTATCTTGCTCCCTTTTTCTATGCTGAGATGGGAATTACTAATCAGTTTCAAAGATTGCTATCCAATGGAAGAATAGATACAAAACAATTAGATATTGATTCAAAATTGGATAACTTACAGCATGAGATGGGTATTGAATTTGCATCGCAACAGAGAGAGGCAATACATACTGCTGTTACAGAACGCACGATGATTTTAACCGGAGGTCCAGGTACAGGAAAAACCACAACCACCGTAGGAATGATACGGATGTTTGAATCCCTTGGGAACTCTATAGTATTGGCTGCCCCAACTGGTCGTGCAGCAAAACGATTGAGTGAAACCACTGGTAGAGAAGCGAAGACGATCCATAGACTCCTTGAATTTTCCCCACAAGATAATGGATTCAAACGTAATCGAGAAAATCCGTTAGAAGCGGACGTAGTCATATTGGATGAGATGTCAATGGTAGATATTGTCTTGATGAATCGTTTGATGCAGGCTGTACCTACAGATGCATCATTAATCCTTATAGGAGATACTGATCAACTTCCATCTGTAGGTGCTGGAAATGTACTGAATAGTTTAATTCAATCTATGAAGATACCGATTGTTAAACTCACTGAAATTTTTAGACAAGCCCAACAGAGCATGATAGTGACGAATGCACATCTGATTAATACCGGTGAATTCCCTAAGCTTTCTGGACCAAAAGATAGGAATTTCTTCTTCATTGAATCAGATGATGACGAAGAATCTGTAGAACTTATTACAACTTTGATATCAAAAAGGTTGCCAAAACATTATAATTATCATCCTATAGATGATATCCAACTTTTATGCCCTATGCGTAAAGGGAGTCTTGGATCAGAAAACCTTAACCAACAACTCCAAGAAGTACTAAATCCAAATGCTGAACAAGCAGTCAGAGGATGGCATACATTTCGTGTTGGGGATAAGGTAATGCAGATACGTAATAACTATGATTATGATGTGTATAATGGTGATATAGGTAGGATTGCAGGGATAGACCAAGTAGAGAAAACAGTGAAAGTCAGATTTCCTGAAAAAATCGTTGCTTATGATATGGCTGATTTGAATGAATTGGTGTTGGCTTATGCTACTACAATACACAAAGCGCAAGGAAGTGAATATCCTGCCGTTGTCATACCTATACATACGCAACACTATCTTATGCTACAACGCAATTTACTCTATACAGGAATTACTCGTGCTAAGGAACGTGTTATAATAGTAGGTACAAAGCAAGCATTAGGTATCTGTATTCGTAATAATCAGGTTATGGAACGTAACAGTTATCTGGCTGAACGTCTAAACAATCAACTGATAGAAGGATAAAAATATGAAACGTATCTTATTAATTTACTTTGTCTGCTTATTACTTTTTCCAATAGTCGTGGTGTATTCAGAAGTTACATTACCAAATCTTATAAGCAGTAACATGGTAATGCAACGGAATATAGAAGTACCGATATGGGGATGGGGATCTCCAGGTGAAGAAATTAGTCTTACACTAAATTCAGAAGAGGGAACAACCCTTCATACACTTACTACAGTCGCTGGTGACGATGGAAAGTGGCAAGTGAAATTCCCATCAATGGAAGCTGGTGGTCCATTCATAATGCGGATTGTTGGAAACAACACTCTGGAATTAAAGAATATACTCGTTGGAGAAGTTTGGATCTGTTCAGGACAATCAAATATGCAATGGTCTGTCAACGCCTCAAAAGACAATGTAGAGGAAATTGCTGCGGCAAAATATCCAAATATTCGACTGTTCTATGTACCGAGAAGATCTTCTGGTCTCCTACAGCATAATGTAACAGCAGATTGGAAAGAGACAAATCCTGAAACAATCCCAAATTTTTCTGCTGTTGCCTATTACTTTGGCAGAAAGTTACACAAGGAGCTGAACGTACCAATTGGACTAATAAATACTTCATGGGGAGGAACTCGTATTGAACCTTGGACACCCCCAGCCGGTTTTGCTGCAGTTCCTGCATTGAAAACAATTTCTGAAGAAGTTGAAAGGGTGCAGTCAAATTATCGACAGAATCTTCCTTCAAAGATAAAAGAGATTGAAGAATGGGTTGATAAAACGAAGATAGCTTTAGAAACTGATGCAACCCTATCTCAGTTACCAACCATTAACCATCCATTTAATAACCATACCAGACCGACCTCGATATACAATAATATGATACACCCACTCGTTCCTTATGCAATTCGTGGCGCAATTTGGTATCAAGGTGAATCAAATGTCCGAGAAGGAATGCTGTATCACAAAAAGATGAAAGCACTCATTCATGGATGGCGAGAGGTGTGGCAACAAGGAGAATTCCCATTTTATTTTGTACAGCTTGCCCCCTTCAATTATAATAGAAATGCAGCCAGACGTGGAATAAAACCAAATCCATTTGTGTTGCCAAAATTATGGGAATCTCAAACAGCTTCATTATCTATACCTAATACTGGTATGGTTGTAACCACAGATATAAGTAATATTAATGATATCCATCCAAGGAATAAACAGGATGTTGGTTTTAGATTGGCATTGTGGGCATTAGCAATGACCTATGATAAGGAGAGTCTTGTTTATTCAGGTCCTTTATATAAGGATTTTGAGGTAAAAGCGGATACAATCCATATTCGTTTCGAGCATGTAGGTGGTGGGTTGATGTCAAGTGATGGTAAACCACTTACTTGGTTTGAAATAGCCGGTGAAGACAAACAATACCATGATGCTGAAGCTACAATTGAGGGGAATACGATTATCGTCTCAAGTCAATCTGTAACAAACCCAATTGCTGTAAGATTTGGTTGGAATCAAGTTGCTGAACCGAATCTGGTGAACAAAGAAGGATTACCTGCTTCACCTTTTAGAACAGATTCATGGTAAAGTACTTATAAATTTGAGATAGTTTTCAACTTATGATTGTTTGGTGTTTGGTACTCTATAGAAATTGAGAGTTTCTATTTTAATCTTAGCAAAATTGTAATGTGGTATATAGCAAGCCAATCTATAATATAACTCTAAACTTATACAAGGATGCTTATATGAAAGTACTTATTGTGGTAATCAGTTCAATGTTTTTATTATCCCATCTATATGCCTTTGCTGAGGTAAGACTACCACGTGTTTTTGGTAGTAACATGGTATTGCAACGTGATATGTCTGTGCCTATCTGGGGTTGGGCAAATGCTGGTGAAGAAGTTTTAATTACATTAATACGAGATTCTGATGGTGAAATTGTATCATCCCAGGAAGTAATTGCCGATGTAAAGGGTAATTGGAATTCAACATTACCTAAAACCGGAGCAGGAGGACCGTATTCAATCACGGTCAAAGGAGGTAACACTATTGAGTTATCTAATATCCTATTCGGTGAGGTATGGGTTTGTTCAGGCCAATCAAATATGGAGTGGCCAGTCAATGCGTCTGATAATAGTCAAGAGGAAATCGCTGCTGCCGATTATCCTGATATACGACTATTTCATATTCCAAGAGTCGCCTCTGGTTTGCCAATGCTTGATATGGATGCCCAGTGGCGTTTAACGACACCAGATAATATTAGACATTTTTCTGCAGTAGCCTACTATTTCGGTAGACATCTTTATAATGAGTTAGATATACCGATAGGTCTCATAAATACATCGTGGGGTGGAACACGAATTGAACCTTGGACCCCTCCAGTTGGTTTTGACTCTGTTCCAGCACTTTCATCCATATCGGATGAAATCAGGGATATTGATACCAACTATAGGACTCAACTATCCGAAAAGATTTCAGAAATAGAGGAATGGATTGCTGAAACTAAAGAGGCAATTCAGGACAATTCTACTATCATACAAATGCCTGAAAATGAGCATCCATTAACGAATTCTGGGAGACCGACTTCACTGTATAATGCGATGATATACCCAATTGTACCTTATGCTATTCGGGGTGCTCTCTGGTATCAAGGTGAATCTAATATGCCTGAAGGAATGACCTATCATGAGAAAATGAAAGCACTCATCAATGGTTGGCGTAATGTTTGGGGACAGGGAGATTTTCCATTTTACTTTGTACAACTTGCTCCTTTTAATTATGGTGGTCAAGGAGATGAAACTGCAAGGTTAGCAAGACTCTGGGAAGCCCAAGCTGCAACATTAACTGTTCCGAATACAGGTATGGTTGTAACAACGGATGTAGGAAATATCAGAGATATTCATCCAAGGAATAAGCAAGCGGTAGGTTTGAGATTGGCTTATTGGGCACTTGGGAAGACTTATGGGAAAAGTGATATTGTATATTCTGGTCCTTTGTATAAGTCAATGGAGATTGAAGAAGATTCAATTCGTTGTCATTTTGACCATATCGGTGGAGGTCTTATGTCCTCGGATGGTGGAGCTTTGACTTGGTTTGAGATTGCTGGTGAAGACAAGCAGTTTTATAAAGCAAATGCAATTGTAGAGGGTGATACAGTCGTCGTTAGTAGTGAATCGGTTCCGTCACCAGTTGCTGTTAGGTTTGGATGGGATCAGATTGCCGAACCAAATTTAATCAACAAAGAAGGACTTCCTGCCTCGCCATTCCGTTCTGATTCTTGGTAGTTTATTCTTAAGAATTCTCTTCTATTCGTCAATATTGGTGCGGTTGTTAACCGCACCATTTCCATTCCATTAAATTCTAATTTCCTATTAATACAGAATCACTTTCCCTCCTAATCTTATTTCCTTATTCTTTTGAGTTTGGCAAAGAATTAGATATAAAGTTGTAGATAATTCAAATTAATGCAATTTTCACAGTTTAATTCGCGTCTATATTATATAGAAAGCACAACATTGTAGATGCTGCCATTGAAAATAATTCAAAGATAAGGAAATAATATAAATGTCAAATGATAAAGTTTTCCGAATATTGTCTATTGATGGTGGTGGAATACGAGGTATTATTCCAGCCACTATACTAAAAAACATAAGAAAGGGAACAAATAAACCTCTCTGCCAGTTATTCGATTTGATTGCTGGCACATCAACAGGAGGATTGCTTACATTAGGACTTACTAAGCCTAATCCATATAATAAAGACACACCAGACTATACAGAGGATGAGTTGTTTAGATTTTACAAAAAGGATGGAAAGAAGATTTTTGATAGGTCATTACTGAGAAAGATTACTTCAGGGGATGGATGGTTAGATGAAAGATACAGTTCAAAAGGATTAAAAAAGGTTTTAAGGAAACGATTTGGTGATACCCGTTTAGGAGATGCACTTACACCTGTACTCATTACAACTTATGATATGCGGGGTACACGACGTATTAATACAGCAGATAAAGAAAGTCCTTACAGTAAGAATCCGCAAAGAAATAAAGGGGGGCATCCAAGATTCTTTAAAAGCTACAGATCTGAAGGTCCAACTGATACAGATTACCTAATGCGAGATGTCGCACATGCTACTGCTGCAGTACCAACCTATTTTGAACCTCATAAAATTGAATACAAAGCGAGAAGCAAGGATAAAACAGTTACCCGGCATCAGTATGAAACTTTGATTGATGGTGGAATCTTCGCAAATAATCCAGCCATGTGCGCGTATGCTGAGGCACGTAGATATTTTCCTGAACAGAAGGATTTTCTACTTGTATCTATCGGAACAGGTGATACATTTGAAGAACAAAAATATAAGAAAGCTAAGGATTGGGGTAAGCTTGAATGGGCAAGACCATTAATCAGTATGATACTTGATGGGGCAAGTGATACGGTGCATTATCAACTCCAACAATTGCTACCCAAGCAAGGTGGTACCACTCAATACTATCGTTTTCAACCTGTTTTAACAACCGCCTATGATTCTATGGACAATGCAGATGAAACTAATCTTAATGCATTAAAGCTTATTGCAAAAGCCCTTATTGATGAGAGGAGAGAAGATATCACTGAAATAAGTGATAGATTGAATTCCTTAGAGGAACAAGAAAATATGTTTAAAACAGTGGAGGATATTAATAACACTTAATCGGTGCTGTGTTTATATACTGTTAAATAGCTTATATAATACCATTTCTGATATATAATGTCTCTCTTGTAGCATAAACTTTCCAGTTTGTGCCACATTCCGCTTCATATCTAATAATAGGTAATGGAACAAAAATTAATAGAAATGGTATAACGTACTTATCTATTTACAGGAAATAGATTTGAAGATATTGTTTAATCGTGTCGTAATGCTTCCGTAGGTGTGAGACTTGCTGCTTTGTTGGCTGGGTATAACCCAAAAAATACTCCGATAAATGCTGACACACCAAATGCTATTAGGGCTGCCTGTAAGGATACAACAGCTGGCCAGTCAGCATCTTTTATGAGGAATTTTGAGATGACCCAACCCGAACCTGTGGCAAGTCCACTCCCAATGAAAATCCCAATTAATCCTCCACAGATACTCAGCACAATTGCTTCAATAAGGAATTGTAATAGAATATCCAATCTTCTTGCCCCGAGGGCTTTTCTTAGACCGATTTCACGAGTTCTTTCAGTCACGGATACCAACATGATATTCATGATTCCAATTCCTCCTACGAATAAGGCAATACTTGCTACAGCCCCAAGCAAGATTTGAACAATATTACTGACATTTCCTACCTGTTCAATTATCTGCTTTGCAGTAAAGAAATCGAAATATTTTTCATCATTATGTTGTTGTCTAAAGGCGATTTTTATTTCAGCGACAGCTTGCTCTACAAGATCGTAACTTTTTGCTTGTGCGAAGAGAACTAACCAGCCTCTCATTTGACCCAGAAAACGGGACTGCATAGTAGAGATGGGTATTATCACTCGATTGTCCCATCCCTCTGTCGCCATCATATTCCCTTTTTCCTCCATGATGCCAACGACTGTAAATCTTTCTGATCCAATTTTTAACTCTCGACCAATTGGATCTTCCATATCAAACAGATCTTTATGGACTTCTGACCCAATTACACAGACTGGATCAATACGATTAATATCATCTTCAGTGATAAATCTTCCATACTCAAAAAACCAGTTATTTACATCTTGGTAGAATGGGGTAACCCCTTGAACCTGAAGAGATTGATTCTGATGTCGATAGGAGACACGTTTATCTTGACTTGCTTGTACTGTGGCAGTTTTCAGAGATGGACAGTACTCCAGAATAAACTCTAAATCCTCGTATTCAATATATTCTGGTACCTTATTACGCATATATCTGCCATCATCTCTCCGAATAAATTCTTTACGGAAACATACAATCATACCTGCCCCACCTGCCCGTTCCATTTCAAGAAGAATTAGATGTTCCGCGCCACCACCGACAGAAACTACTGATACAACTGCGGCTATACCTATGATAATGCCGAGAGTAGTTAGAACTGACCGTAATTTGTTTCTACGGAGGGCAGATAAACCTACACTGAACCCTTGTGAAATTTGCATAGTATCGAATTCTCATCAGCCATTATTCTTCATTTGGTTTCATGGATTCTCCGTGTAGTAAGAAAGCGCGGATATCGTATCGACCTGGTCGTTCTACAGGTAGGTCTCCATTCCCAATCATTAAATCTAATGGGTTCGCGTGTGTTCGTAATGGTAATTGGACAACTTCATGCATGCGTGCGGACTCATAGATAGCCATAATTATTTCAACTGCAGCGCGTCCGTGTATAGCTGCACCCCTGTGTTCAGTGGTATCTTCAATCCATTCTACTAATTCTTTAGCTTGTGCAACATGTTGATTCATTCCGTCTGATGGACGTTCTTCCCAGTCTGTTGATTTATTATTTAATAGTCGAACTCTTCCTTCAGTTACATCTGCAATTCCATCTGTTCCATATACAATCCCACCCTGATAATTCGGTCTTCCAATCTCCTGCATCAACATACCAATACATCCACCTTCAAAACCTACAATCCCAGCACTTCTATCCTCAATCTGAATATCACGTTCATACCGTTCTGTTTTCCGTTCAACATTTCCAATGACCCATTCGGGATTAGGATCTCCTAAGACATATCGCATCATATCAAATAGATGTGAACAATCATTCAATAACCCTTGTCCGCCATGACAGACGATCTGTCTCGGTTCACCAATTGCACCATCGGCAATGAGATTTCGAGCATCAGTCCATGCAGAATTAAATCGACGTTGGTGTCCTATGACGATCTTTACATTATTCCGTCTTGCAGCTATCAACATATCATCACATTCACCAAGACTCACTCCCATCGGTTTTTCACATAAAACAGCTTTAGGGGATCTTGCACATGCTGCAATAGTCATGGGAGCATGTAATTTATGCCAAGTTGCTACACTAACGATGTCAAGATTTTCGTTGTCAAGCATCTCTCTTGGATCCAAATAACAGTTGTCTTTAGAAACACCATAAGAATTTGAAAAGCTATCAAGGGCTGCTTGAATAGGATCTGCAAGTGCTACGATCTCTGTTTCATCAACACCCTGATAACCCCCTGCATGAGCTCTTGCTATGCCTCCACATCCAATAATTCCTACACGGTATTTTGATGCCATAAATTTCTCCCTAAAAGTTATAAATACCAATATATGATAGGCACACATTTCTGTGTGCCTATTCTGGATTATCTATCCGTATTTTACAATGCTTCGATTATCTCAACTTGGGATTTTCCGAAATAGGAAGCCACCTCAACAAGATCAAGGATATTGACTGTGCCGTCCATATTGACATCCCCAATAAGACCTTCTCCTGTTTCCCCAAACTGATTTGCTATTGTTACTAAATCTAAGATATTCACAATACCGTCAGCATTGAGATCCCAAACAACAGGATCTATAGTAGTGATAATTTTGATCTCGTCTGTTTTTGTATCATCACCTAATGATGTAGCAGTAACAAAAATCTCATAGTTACCAGGTTTGGTGAAGAAATCTCCAGCAGTTGTAAATGTTACGGTTACAGATTCTCCTGGATTTAGTGTGACTTCAACTTGGCTTGTTGATATATCTTGATTGGTTGAAGCCATAAATGACCCAAGTAAACTACCTTCAATTCCGATTTCAGCTGAAGAGCCAAGTAATATCGTATCTTTAATATTACCAATGTTTGTTAACGTGAGTTCATAACTAACCCCTTCCAAGACATCAACTGTGGAACCTTCCCGCTGATCAGTCCCCTCAAACATAATTCCGTAAACGGGATCAATTGATGTTGAAATTGTCGTTTCAGCTGTTATCTCTGGATTCCCTTTCGATGTGGCTGTGACAATGACTTCTAACTCACCTGCAGTTGAGATCGCCTCTGGTGATATTGTTAGAATCACTTCTTGTGAAGTTCCTGATTCCAACGAAATTGAATTTAAATTTAGTGTAGCAATTGCCTCATCTGATATAGATAGATTGACCACATCATCCGTATTACCATTATTTGTGACTATGAACTTATACTGGATACCAGCATCTGCGCCCGATGCGTCTGTACTCAATTTCATTAATCCAGTAATCGTAATATCATAATTAGGTAGAATAGTGGTTGTAGTTGAAATCTCAGTAGATTGTGTATTATCACCTTGAGATGTCACTGTTACAGTGACATTATAGTCCCCAGCAAAAGCTAAAGTCGAAGCAGGAATACTGAGCATGACTTCTACTGAAGCATTTGACGCAAGAGTAATAGAAGTTTGATCTATGGATGCAGTATTGTCTGAGGGTGTTAAAACGAATGTATCTTCTGTATTACCTGTATTAGTAATTTTGAATATATAACTGACACCATTTCTTGCATTAGTCGTTTTGGTAATCAAGTCTCCAACACCTTCAACGACAACACCATAGACAGAAAGAATAGTGGTAGTGGTCGTGATTTCATCTGTTATTGAGTTGTCACCTCCTGATGTTGCTGTAATACTAACTTTATAATTCCCAGCGATAGTGAGAAAATTACCAGGAACTGTTAGTATAACTTCAGTTGAAGACCCAGAGGCAAGTGTTACTGAGGTATGACTCAATGTAGATGTTACATCTCCGGATGAAGATAATTTTATAGTATCTTCTGTATTTCCTGTGTTTGTAACAGTGATTTTATAGATAACTCCATCACCTGCATCAGTGGTCTCTGTCACCAAATTATCGTCACTAAATAAAGATATACCGTAAACAGGAAGAATTGTAGTTGTCGTTGTTAGTTCACTAATCTTCTTAATATCACCTTGCGAGGTAGCGGTAATCTTTACAGTATAATCACCTGCACTGACCAGGGATGATCCGTCAATTGTTAGTATGACTACAATTGAAGCCCCAGAAGCAAGAGCTACAGAAGTTTGGCTTAACTCCCCTGAAACATCTCCTGAAGTGGATAGGTCTATCACATCATCCGTATTTCCAGTGTTGGATACAGTAAATCTGTAAGTAACACCATCACTTGCGTCAGAAGTTTCAGAAGTCACATCTCCTATACCCTCTATAGATATATTATATACAGGTAGGATTTTTGTAGTTGTGGATACTTCTGCTGTCTTATCTGTATCACCTTGCGAAGTAGCGGTAACTTTTACCGTATAATCACCAGCATTGGCAAGGGATGCCCCATCAATTGTTAGTATGACTACAATTGAAGACCCAGAAGCAAGAGCTACGGAAGTTTGGCTTAACTCCCCTGAAACATCTCCTGAAGTGGATAGGTCTATCACATCATCCGTATTTCCAGTGTTGGATACAGTAAATCTGTAAGTAATACCATCGCTTGCGTCAGAAGTTTCAGAAGTCGCATCTCCTATACCCTCTATAGTTACATTATATACAGGAAGTATTTTTGTTGTTGTGGATACTTCTGCTGTTTTATCTGTATCACCTTGAGAAGTAGCGGTAACTTTTACGGTATAATCACCAGCATTGGCAAGGGATGTCTCGTCAATTGTCAGTGTAACTTCAGTTGAAGCGCCAGAGTCAAGAGATACAGAATCTTGACTTAATGTAGCTGTAACATCTCCTGAAATGGATAGGTCTATGACATCATCTGTATTTCCTGTGTTGGATACAGTAAACTTGTAAGAAATATCATCACTTGCGTCAGAAGTTTCAGAAGTCACATCTCCAATTCCCTCTATAGTTACATTATATACGGGTAGGATTTTTGTAGTTGTGGATACTTCTGCTGTCTTATCTGAATTACCTTGGGATGAAGCAGTCACTTTTACAGAATACTCGCCTGCTCTTGTAAGTTCAGACCCAGGTATTGATAAGGTGACCTCTGTTGAAGATCCATAGGATAGTGAAACGGTTGTCTGACTTAATGTCGCTGAAACATCACCTGAAGTGGATAGATCTATGACATCATCCGTATTTCCAGTATTAGAAACAGTAAACTTGTAGGTAACACCCCCACTTGCGTCAGATATTTCAGATGTCAGGTCGCCTATACCTTCTAAAGTTACATTATATACAGGTAGAACTACAGTTCTGGTTATAATCTCATCTGTTTTAGAAATGTCTGATTGTGACAAGGCAGTAATTTTAACTTCATATTCACCTGCTTTGGAAAGTGCTTCATTTGGGATAGAAATAGAGACATCCCTAAATGCACCAGAATTCAGAGTAATTGAAGTATTGCTCAATTTAGCAGTAATATCACCAGATGTAGTTAGAATAATTGTATCTCTGTCATTACCTGTATTCGTAATTCGAACTGTATAATTCACACCTGTGCTTACATCTGCTATTTCCTGAGTCAATGTTCCTATACCTTCAATTGATACACCGTATACTGCTTTAATTGTTGTAATTGTATTAATCTTATCGGACTTTGAAGTATCACCATTCGATGTTGCGGTTACCTCTATTGGAAATGTTCCTGGTCTTGTAAGCAAATCCCCGGATACGATGAAAATGACATTCTTAGATTCTCCTGGGTCAATTGTTATCTCTAACTGAGCTGTAGGAATATCTTGAGAGTTTACTTGTTTAAATGAACCATGAACAACACCACCAATACTGATCTCAGCAGAGGAACTGAGTTTAAATGTATCTTCAACATTACCCGTGTTTGTGACCTTTAGTGTGTATTCTACCCCCGTATTTGCATCAGTTGTTTCTTTTTTTATTTTATCGCTGGATATTGCCACACCGTGAGTGATGACTTCTGAAGTTGCTTTCTGTGTATAAATATAATCACCACTGGTTCCAGAATCACCATTGGCAGCATTTCCTGCTGCATAGAATGTAATTGGACCAATATTTGATGTAGGTGCAGTCCATTTAAACATCCAACTGTGCATGTCTTCTGTACCTTGTGCAGTTCCAACTGAAGTCTGTTTTATGTATTGTTTATTATTTTCATTTTTTACTTGGGTGTTTGCATCAGTTGTAGAGAAAGTTCCGGCACGAGTATTAGTATCATTTAACGCAGTCATTTCAAAACCCCAACGTTTTTGACCATCTCTTTCTAATTTGACGACTATATCATATACCATTCCAGGTAGATAAGTATTTGGTACAGTTAAGACCAAAGATCCACCAAAGGCATTTAAGGTATTCCCCGAATGACAATCAGTACAATTACTTTCACCAGGTGCTCCTGTTTTTTCATTTGGAGGATCAAAAGAATATGCGGATACTTGACCATTTACAATGAATATGAAAGAAAATAAAATGAGTATAGAAAATAGATATTTCATAAATTTAAATCATCCTTATATATACATAAAAAAACGCCCCCGCCGCCGACGCTAATCGGTAGAGATTTGCAGTCGGTAAACCGGCCATCGGGGCGTTTTTCTATATGACAAATTACTTAATCTTACTTCAAGATAACCATACGACGTGTAGCTGAGAAGTTATTTGTTTGGAGGGTATAGAAGTAAATACCACTCGAAACTGCCTCACCAGTATCGTTCTTACCATCCCAATAAGCTGCAGTCGAAGGTTGCATGTATGAACCAACTGACTGATGACCTAAGTTGATAGATCTTACAGAATGTCCAGAAACATTAAATATTGAGATCATTACATTAGAATCCTTACTTAGTTGATAAGGAATCCAAGTTTCTGGGTTGAATGGATTTGGGAAATTCTGTCCAAGAATAGTCTCTTGTGGACGTATATCACCAACCCGTAATTGTACTGTGAGATAGGCATTATGGATATCTGAAGTTTGGACTGTGCGTTGGAATGGACCTGAAACAATTGAACCCTCTTGATCAATTAGAGAGATCTCAATTATATCACCAGCTTCAACAACACTCGTACGATTCAGATCTGCCCAAACAGCAGAGGCACTAACATCTTCCGTTGTAACTTTTTCTGTAGCAACTGTTCCAGTTCGAAGATTCTTAGCAACTACTGTATATGACATCCCGGGTTGCATCTCTTTAATTTGACTTGAAACAATAAATGCCCATGCATTCTTGAGTATAGAAATAGATGGGGCAGCGGCTGCATCTTCCATCATTTCAGGTGTTTCGTTTGTCCATGCATTACCAGAGAATGTTACCATTCCCCCTTCAGGAGTATTAACAATATAACCTTGTCCACCTTCAATACCGAATCCATCGTCTTCTTCAACGACGACATAACCAACGAAATTTTGTGATGCTGGATCTAATTTAATGACAACAGTTGCACCGACCAATTCAGCAAGAGATTTTGCTGTGTAGGGTTCAACAGGCATTAAAGGAACAGAAATCATATTCAAACCAGCTTCAAGAATGACATCATAAGTGGGTAGAACAGGTTCGGGTTCGGGTTCAGGTTCAGGAACATAAGGTTCAATCATCAGGGTTGCTGTCGGTTCTGTCCATCCAAATGAATCTGCCACCTGTCCAACACCCATAATCCCTGCATGAGGTGTGATGACACCACCTTCGGTAGGAACGCGGGCATTACTGCCTTCAGGATCTTCATCAGCACTTAGACCAATTGGACCAGGGATATCAGATGCACGTTCAGTATTCTGTTCACTACCTGCATCATAGGACATTAGATTAAGAGTAGTTGTTACAGGCATACCTGCTTCATCATAAAGAGCGACATCAGTTGCACCAATAAATGCATCGTTTGTAGAGACCAACATTGTTGCAAACGAAAGAGCAGAATTGACAGCATCAGCGGAAACCATTACGGAGGCAGACATACCTGGTAAGACGAATCCGTCTCCCATAACAGGAGTAGCACCCGCTGCAGCTGCTATTGCAGCCAAACCTGATGTGTCACCATTTTCAGCCAGTAGGACCATTGCTTCAGATGCAGGTTCACTAACAGTATATATTCTTGCACCAGCTATATGTGCTGCGAAAATGGGGGGTGAGAAAATTTGTCCACCCATTCCTGGTTCACCAGATGTTAGGTTTGTAAGCGTAATTTTGAAAACTTGCGCTTCAGGAACGACAGGAGGTGTAACTTCATCGTCGACCATATCATCAGAATCGTCGACCATATCATCGGTTGTGGTGTCATCATCAGTCGTGGTGTCATCATCAGTCGTGGTGTCATCATCAGTCGTGGTGTCATCATCGGTTGTGGTGTCATCATCAGTCGTGGTGTCATCATCAGGTGGTGCAGGGACAGTAATTTCTCCATCAGCAGTTGTTACTTCTAATTCATTTGCTTCAGCATCAGAAATAACGACACCTGATAAAGTAATAGCAGACGCTTTTACTTCAAGCACATTAAATGTAACTGTTGCAAGTGTACCATCTCCACTTGCTGTTCCTGCTCCGATTGAAGTTCCACCGACAGTTACCATCGAATCCCCAGGTTTAATTATTGGGAAGAATGTACCTGCACTTGGATCACCGGGAAGAAAAGCACCTTTTGCAGCGGAGACATATTCAAGGGCAGTACTATCATAGTTAACTGTAGCTTGACCTCCGGCTACACCTTCAGCGTCAGCAATATTGATATTAATGGTGAGTTCTTCGCCTACTGCGGGAGATTCTTGCGTGGCAGGATCAATAGATACGGTAGCTGCACCGTAGCTATACGCTGTAATTCCAAAACACATTATAACAGCCAATAGGGAAAAAAACATTTTCCTATTGTTAAGCTGAATATTCATATAAAACTCCTTAAAATTCAATAACTTTGTAATTTACTCACTAAACGATACAAGTCTAAGTCTCTTAATCTTAAGAGGAGAGGTAATAATGAGAGACTAAATTCACGATTCTTATTAACGCGCTGCATATATCTATCATAAGCAATACGTATAACGTGACTTAAGATATATTACTATAAATTATCATCACCTGACTAAAGTATTTAATAACAAGTTTATCCATAAGAATAAACGTTGTCAAGTCAATTACGTTTTCAAATGATGAATCTTTTGAGATATGGGTTAATCTTTAGCGATATTATAACATATAACTCAAAATTTACGCAAATTAAATATTCTACTATTCAACTATACGAGGAGCAAGCTGATTCCAATTTTCACCTAACTCCGACACCGCTTTAAATACTGGATAAAGAGACTCCCACATTGTTTTACGTAGCTCATTTGCGTCTTGTTTATTTTCTTCATTGATTTCGGATAATAATTGTTCTCCCATCTCATTCTGAACCGTTGAACATGTTTTTGCAAGTTCAGCAAGAAGTTCCGCTGCATGGATATGGCGTGTAACCAATTCAGATAGTGTTATCTGTAAATTTGGTTCTACATCATACGCACTCGATGGAGCATAGTTATGAGGTAGTCGTTCACCATCATCATTCCTTGGTGTATGGGTTGGATGGATATGTGGTGTAACGGACAGATACATTGTCATTGGTTCATCACCAAGTACTCGTACTTTATGGGGTTGATCTGCTAATGCGATACACATTTGTCCCGGACCCAATTCCTCAGTTTCACCATCTATTTCAAACTCCACGTGTCCATCTAAAATTAAGAATATTTCATGACCGAGATCATGGCTATGTAATTGTGCAGATTGCCCAGGTTCCATCTTCAAAAATCGTGAACGGATTTGTGGTGTTACAAGGACATTCTTTATATCTTTGCGAAAATCATATACAGGAAATCCCATCATATACTCCGAATCTATAATTTTACAATCAATTTGACATGATCCTATAAATTAGTCAATTAAATTAGTAAATATCTCACTATTAATAGCCATACAGAGCTAAGTAGTTTAATTTCGTTAGGGTGGAGTTCTTCAATTCGTAGCTGATATAAGGAATATCACTATAAGCTCTAATTTCCTTTTGTCTATGAATAGTAATTTCCACTCTCACGTCATCTTTCCTCATAACAGTACTTCAAATCATACTTGACATATTGGCATCTTAAACATATACTTTCTATAGTTCAATAATAAGGAGTCAAAACCATGTGGAATTTACTAATAGGTTCAGGTGGATCTGTGATTGCTGGGGGATTATTGTATTTAATTTCTCTATGGTATAACCGTAAAAGATTATCTGATGCGAAAGAGAATGAATATACCCAACTAACAAACAATATATCAATTCTTAATTCAAAATTAGAAAACCTTAACTTAAAAATTGACAATGAGTCTGAAGCACGGAAGAACCAATTCAATAACCTAAATGAAAAATTTGACAACGGATTCGAAAGGTTTTTTCTTGAGATTGATAAACTTAGCAGTGCTGTATCAACAAACACGAATTCTATAAAGAGCCTATCGGACACCATTAAAATGAACTCAAATTCAATAACAAAATTCAATGATATAGTTTTAACTAATCAAAATAAATTAAACAATATCATAGACCAACTTGGTCGTAATCACTAACAATGAGATATAACAACACATGAGAATAGCAATATCTCAATTGCTATAGACCCAGAATCATCCAAGTCATTTACTTGAATTTACCCTCTTCGATAATCATCCCATCATCTTAATTCACAGCAAATATTCCGATACCGGTAATTTCTTCGACATTGTGGAACCGTCTCACCTTACAACTTAAAGGTTATGCAAAAAAAAAAGACATTTTCATTTCAAAATTGTATTAGAATTAATAGTCGTAAATTTAGCTTTTAATCCTAATATCCCGACTAATTAATAGGGTGCAAAAACAGACCTTTAATCCTAAATTCCCCAATGAAAAATTGTGAAAATGTTGAATTTTTCAATTCGCTTAAAAAGTGAAAAAAGTTACACTTTTTGACACATTGTGTGTCATTGAAATTGGTGAAAATTACCCCTCTAACCCCTGTCATAGACTGACTTTACGCCACTTTGAATTGACTTTATAAGAATTTCCAAAAAGTGTGATTTTGTGTTTTGTTGTCTTTGCGAATTTTGACAATTCCAACCTGCATAATAAAGCTGATTTTTTGACATAAATAAAGTTGCTGTATTTAGGATCGTTTTTATAGGTATTCATCATTTATTTTCTAATTTTTCACTTCTCATAAAAGTTCTGATTTTGAAGTAGAATCTCCTCATATCATCTATTGATGTTTCATGTTTTTGTGTTTTGTAATATGTGATTGGACATACACAAAATTCTTTACTTTCCTGCAAAATTGGAAGGGTGGAATTGTGGAAGACGGGTTTCATCCTTCCCTACCTACCATCCTATCATCTGAATATTTACTTCTGTGTAAGTCCTGTAAGAGCTAAAAAAGTAGCTTTTTGTATTGTTAGATGATAGTTATAGATATTTTCTTCATTTTATTTTTTGACATACACAAATTAATCGTGTATAATTGGAAAGGTAATATCAATTTTTGACCTAAATATACCGATGAAAAGAATACTTTATATACATCATCATTCTGTCCATTCCTGAGTTGGGCGGATTAGAATGATGAAGTAAACATACATACATCATAGTGGACAATTTGCAAGGATAACTTGCTAATGTATCCCTGGTAAACTAACCGCTCTTCTACGTGCATTCTATGCATACGTAGAGAATAAGGAGCATCCTGTTTACCGGGTTTTTTGTTTAAGAAGTATAGGAATTAATTAAGGAGTAATGACTATGGAGACATTTATAAAACCGATTGGAACTAACGATTTTTTACCCCAACAGATGGTTCAACGTAATTATGTAGAGAAGATTATTCGTAATACCTTTGAAAGTTATGGGTATTCACAGATTCAGACACCATTGTATGAATCATTCTCGCTACTATCTGCACAGGCAGGAGAAGAGATACGACATAAAATGTTTACATTCGTTGGTCCTGATCGTGTTGACTATGCATTAAGACCTGAACTCACCGCACCTGTTTGTCGAATAATTGCAAATGGAGAATTAGATGAATATCCATATCCATACAAACTTTATTATATTGGTCAATGTGTACGTCATGAACCAAAGACAAACAGTGAAAACATTCGAAGAGAATTTCGACAAGCCGGTATAGAACTAATTGGATCAGACTCTCCTTTAGCTGATGCAGAGGTGATAACGATACCTTTCAGAATACTTGAGAAATTGAATATAGACAATACACAATTGGTTATAGGAAATACCGGGATACTGAGACATTTATTAGAAAAATTGGATCTTGATCCAAAAGACCAAAGTGAAATTATCTTGGATATAGATCACCTTTCACGAGTTCGGATAGACAATTCAAAAATGGATCTTGAGAATCTACGGAATGAATTAAATATGCTACGACGTTCTCAAGGGATAGATTATCAAGGTGAATACAAGATTGATACCAGTATAATTCAAGAACTATCTGAAATTAATTCTGATGAATGGAAACGTAATTTACCTGCCATTGCTGAGCAAACCTATATATCCAAGTGGAACCGTTATTACAATATTTCACAGGAGATGGCACAAAAGTGTATAAATATCTCAAAAATTAATGGTGATAAAGATTTTGTTGTCGCTAACTATGGAAAAGAATTGGAAGGTATTTCTAAACAATCCTATATGGAATTACAAACACTATGTAATTTACTGGAAAAGAGTGGTGTAATCGATTACAAAATCGATTTAGGAATTACCCGTGGATTCGACTTTTATACCGGAACAGTTTTTCAAATTGTAGATGCAGACAAGAATATACCAATTTGTGGGGGTGGTAGATACGATAGACTCATTCAAAGTTTCGGAGGACCATCAATACCAGGGGCAGGTTTCGCATTCCAATTTGATCTACTTGTTGATGCATTTTTAAATACAGATAGCAATGACATAAAGACTTCTAAAGATTATTTTATTAGTTCTCTATCAGATGATTTATTGAATTCTGTATATAAGACTGCTGAATTTATTAGAAATCAAGGTAAGACTGTTGAAATTGACTTAATGAATCGTACTTTTGAAGAACAGCAAGCGTATGCGATCAAAGCAAAATTCGATTATTTGATCCGTTTAGATGCAGATGAATCAATTATTCGTATGGACCTAAAAACTAAATTAATTGAGAAAATAACATTAGAAGAACTTTAAGCTATACAGCATTTTGCTTATACTGATATAGAAGGAATACTTTATTATGCAGAAAGAAAGGACTTTGAATTTACTGTTACCGAAAGGAACAATACAGTCAGAAACCCTTGAAATGTTTCAACGCGCAGGATATGAAATAAATGGGTATAAGTCAACCGATAGATCCTACCGTGCTTCCTTTACAAATGATGAAGAAATCCAAATTAAGGTATCCAGACCACAAGAAATACCAGTTTATGTAGGAATGGACGATTTTTACGATTTAGGTATTACTGGACAAGATTGGGTGGAAGAGACGGATGCAAATGTAGAGGAAGTATTACCCTTAGATTACGGTTTTGTGAGTATTGTTTTGGCTGTGCGTGAAGAGAGAGACGATATCAATTCATTTAAGGATTTGGTGAATCTTGCTGATAGAAATATTAGAATCTCAACTGAATATTTGAATATAGCTGAAAAATACATTCTCCAGCAAACAGAAAACAGAATTGCTCCGGCTATCTTAACACCTTGGAAACGTCTAAATACACTTGGTACATATCAATCACCCATCATGTTGATGTTGTCATTTGGTGCCACAGAGGGGAAACCGCCAGAGGAGGCAGATGCAATCATTGATAATTGTAGTTCTGCCCGTACATTAAAAGCAAACAACCTGAAGATTGTTGAAGTATTACGTGAATCTGAATCTTCTCTCATCGCGAATCCTAAATCACTTATGGATCCGTGGAAACGTGATAAGATTGAAGAATTAAAAGAGACACTTGAAAAAGGTGTTCGTAGACGGAGAAGTCAAGGACTTCCAGGACACATATAAGGAGTAGGAGTGATGTCACAACTCATAAAACCGCGTGTACCCAGAGGTATGCGTGATATTCTACCTGAACAGATGATTCGTAGACAGTATGTAATAGATGTAATTCGTGAGGTATTTGAAGAATTCGGTTTTGAACCGTTACAAACCCCGGCAATGGAATTATCTGAAGTCCTGACTGGAAAATACGGTCCAGATGCAGAGAAATTAATCTATCAAGCAGGACATACGGGTGGTAAGGAAGATATCTCACTCCGGTATGATCTTTCTGTGCCATTGTGTAGAGTGGTTGCGATGTATCCCCAACTACCTAAACCATTTAAAAGATATCAGATCGATCCTGTATGGCGTGCTGAACGACCTCAAAAAGGTCGTTACCGTCAGTTCTTCCAATGTGATGCTGATACCGTCGGTAGTGATAGCATGTTAGCTGATGCTGAAAATGTCAATCTGGTTTATCAAGTACTTTCGAGACTTGGGTTTAAACAATTCGAGATAAATATCAATGAGAGAAAATTGATTACGGGGATTGGACAATTTGCTGGTGTACCAACAGAACAGTTAGGAGGACTTTATCGCTCTATAGATAAATTGGATAAGATAGGATTGGATGGCGTCACATCAGAATTAAGAGAAAACAATATACCAGAAGATGTCATAGAAAAACTACTCGCACTCTTACAGATTGAGGGTGATGCCGATAGTATACTTTCTGAATTGAGTCAACAACTCAACGATTTTGAAACTGCAAATGAAGGTATTACAAACTTAAAAGCGTTAATAGATTACATTTCAATACTCGGTGTTCCGGATGCGTTTTATCGGGTGAATGTAGCAATGGTACGTGGTTTAGAATACTATACAGGACCAATTTATGAAACAGTAGTTGAAGAACCGAAAATAGGTAGTATTACTGGTGGTGGTAGATATGATGAATTGATCGGTAGTTTTAGTAAACAGAGTTTTCCAGCTACAGGAACCAGTTTTGGTATAGAAAGGATTATCGATGTAATGGAAGAATTCGATATGTTCCCAACAACCGTTGGCAGGACTGTAACGCAGGTATTAATGACGGTTTTTGATGATGATTTGATGAAAGAATCCCTTAAAATCGCAACACAATTACGTGAAGGTGGAATACGGACAGAGGTATATTTCCGACCAGGAAAAATAAGCACACAACTGAAATATGCAGATTCTAAGGGTATTCCTTATGCAGTAATTTTAGGATCCGATGAATTAGAAGCAGGAAAAGCCGCTGTACGGGAACTTGCAAGTAGAGTACAGAAAAATATCCATTTAGATGACTTAGTAGACCATATAAATACAATGATATATAATGGTACAGATTAAATGTCATTAGTGCTTAATTGTGTGGATTTCAGCTCTGGGAACGTAAACAGGTCATCATACTGTTGATTTCGTGAATTCACTAAATATTCCATTTCCGGTGTTGAATGTAAAATGAAACCAATAGGTAATACTACAATGATACCAAACAAACGTACTCGTATTATATGGAGCTGTATTATCCTTGGCTTCATTGTTCAGATTGTATATCTTTCCTTTATCGGGTGTAGTCATACATCACCTTATTACCATCCAGATATATCATTAGATGCTAAAACTGAAGTATTTACCGATACTCTAATAGATTATCGCATCATACTAATCGGAGATGCAGGACAACCGAAACCTGATGAACCCGTTTTAAAATCACTAAAGAACTGGTCTGCTTTAGAACATGATAAAACCACTGTCGTATTCTTAGGTGATAACATGTATCCTGATGGTATGACAGAGAAAAGACGCGACGAGGTTGAAGAGAAATTAGTACCTCAATTAGATACCATTACATTATCAAAGACACATGGCATATTTATACCTGGTAATCATGATTGGACAAATGGTGGAGAAGAAGGTTATCACGCGCTACTTGAACAGCAGAAGTTTATAGAAAACAGACTATCTCAAAGACCTGCTTTTCTCCCAAAGAATGGATCTCCAGGTCCAATACAAGTTGACCTACCAGAATCTTCACCTGTTCTTCGTTTAATAGTCTTGGATACGCAATGGTGGCTACAGGAAAATCCTCATTCCAGTGAAACATCTACGTCAGTCATATCAGAACTTAAGAGATTATTACAGACCGATCTACCTATAATTGTTGTAGGACATCATCCGATTGCGAGTTATGGACAACACGGTGGTTTCTTCGACTGGAAAGATCATATTTTCCCCGGTAGGATGTATAAGAAATGGTTATGGGTACCAATCCCTATTCTTGGATCAATATTCCCACTATCTCGTTGGCATGTAATTGATAATACTCAAGATTTAAATAGTGAAAGATATGCTCAGATGATTGATCAGTTCAAACAGGCTTTCAAAACATCTAAACAATCTTCACTCTTAATATATGCATCCGGTCACGATCATTCCTTACAAGTACTTCAAGGGGATGTTACAGATTATTTACTTATCAGTGGACTTGGCTCCACAGTAAAAGCATCCCCTGTTTCTCATGGAGATAATACACTTTTTGCTCATCAACACACCGGTTTTATGTCAATAGATTTTCTTATAGATGGGGGAATACTCCTCAGGGTAATTGAACCAATCGGTGAGAAGGTTGTGTTTCATCATTGGTTAAAATCAAGGTGAGTTTGATATGAAACAAGAATTCATAATACCTTGTGAAATTACACTCGCCAATAATAGATAGTTTGTTATTGGCGAAGGTATTGTTTTGTGTTAAACTAATTTAGAGAATAAATTGTCTAAACATTATATCGAATTTAAGAAAACTCATTCTGGAGCGTATGATGTTAACACAGAAACAGAAGTTAGAATTTCATGAAAATGGATATATTACAGTTCCTGGTGCTGTGCCTAAGTTAATGGTCGATTCTGCGCGTAAATTAATTAACCATTCAATTGGTGCAGTTGGGATGCATGAAGGGGACTTAGAAAAATTCAGGGCACAATCTTATTGTAATGAAATACGAAATGCACCTCAAATTGTAGATATATATCGCAAGACACCCGTACAGAATATCGCTGAATCCTTATTAGGTGAAGGAAATGTGCAAACACCTGGGTCTGCACAGATAGCTTTAAGATTTCCAATGCCGTTAGACCGTGACGCAAACGCGCCAAATGGACATCTGGATGGTCTGGGTAGTGGGTCTAACGGTATGCCAAAAGGTGTTTACAAACGAGGGTTTTCTGCCTTAGCGGTTGTATATCTTGCAGATGTTCCAGAAACCAATAGCGGTAACTTTACTGTATGGCCAAAATCACACTCTTTCTTTGCGAACTATTTCGAAAAGGAAGGACATGAAGTTTTAGCAGAAGGTATGCCTCGTCCAGATCTACCTGAAGGACCGGAACAGATTATAGGAAACGCAGGGGATGTGGTATTAACACATCATCAAGTTGTCCATTCTGCTGCCCAGAATGCCTCGGCTGACATTAGATATGCTGTTATATTTCGTCTTCGCCATGTAGACTGTGAGGAGAATGGATACGATTGTTACACAGATATCTGGAGAGAATTTCCTGGGATTCAAAAGGCAATAGAATCAGAAAATGAATAAACAGCAATTGTTATTGAAGTAGAATAATGACATCCATGTCTAATCTACTTTAATCTCTTGATATTTCCCCATGCTGTCGTCAGTTTATTACTGGGTTCAACATTAAATGGGTTGCTGTTTAAACTTGCTATCTTCTCTACCTCTTTTTCGGTTAATGCCCGATGTAGCATAATATACTCATCCATCAAACCCTTAAATGGGAAATTTGTAGGACCACGAGGACCATTAAAATCTGGTGCTTCAGACCCAACACCAATAAAACCGAAACGTTGTGCTTTTGGACCAATGAATTCCCCATGTGCTGCTGCTTCAGCATCTAATTTACCATCAACGTAAATACGTTTCTTCTCTCCATCAAATGTCACCACTAAATGATGCCATTGATTATCTGTCACAGCAGTATCTCCATGCCAATCAGTTATTGGACAACATACATCAAAAGCAACAAAGGTTTCATTTCCCAATTGGTCATCTCCCACACCAAATCGAAAAAATTCACTACGATCCCAAGAGGAAATGAGTCCTTTCTGAGCTGTTTTAATCCAAACAGAAATACTCAATTCAGGAATACCTGCTGCATACAGTACATTACGAACAGCGATATATTGTCCACCTAAGCCAGGAAATTCTACTGCTTCATTGACACGTCCTTCTACATTCTTGATGTTATTTCCTTGGACTAACCCGTGGTTTTCGTTTCCCGAAATATCTAAGAAATCAGTATCGCTGCGTGTATCTGCGTCAAAACTGTAGTAAACAACTAAACCTTTCATATCAAGATTCTTACCAAACGCACACAAAGAAGACACAATCAATAATAGAAATAAAAGAAAATTCATGCAAATTAATGATTTCTTCATTTCAAAACTCCTTTAGTAGTATGTCTTAATATTTCCCCATAAAACACTCAGTTTGTCATATGGAACAACATCAAATGGTTCTTCAGGGGCATTCGAAAGATGTTTAATTTCATCAGAAGTTAGGGCACGATGAAAGTAAAGTAATTCATCCATTAAACCTTTAAAAGCCCAACCAGTTGGTGCTGCATTTCCATTAAAAACGTCTGCTTCCGATCCAACTCCTATGAAACCGAATCTTTTTGCTTTTGGACCAATCATTTTATTATTTGTCTCAGTAGGGGCTTCTACATCCAATTCTCCATCAACATAGATTCGTCTCATATCAGCATCGAATGTAACAGCAACATGATGCCATTTATCATCTGTAACTTTTATCTTACCGTGCCAATCAGCAATTGGACAACATATATCAAATGCGACGAATGTCGTATTACCGAGTACTGCATCTCCAGCCGCAAAACGAAAAAACTCACTCCTATCCCATGATGCTATCATTCCTCTCTCAGCAGTCTTAATCCAAACAGCAATACTCAGTTCTGGAATACCCTCTGTATAATGTACTTTTCTAACTGCAATATATTCTGTACCTGCACCCGGAAATTCCATACAATCATTAACTTTACCATCTACTATTTTGAGATTGTTCCCATGAAGAAATCCATCATTTTCATTATCGGACAGATCTAAGACATCATCACCTTTAAGTGTCTCAGCATCGAAACTGTAATAGAAGACAAGATCTGCTTTATCCACATTTGACCCGTATATTGTTGACGTAATGAGCAAGAAAAATATTGCGGACGTTTTTACTATGAAAGTCATGTATGTTCTCATTATATGCCTCCCATTGTGATCATGCTTTTCTCTTCTAATCTATTTGATTTATGAATAACCTCCAATCCCTAACAACATCCGTTCTTCCCTATCACCATGTTCGATGATTTCTTTTGTTAATCCGTCTTTTGGCGGTTTTCCTCCATGGGGTGATTTCCGTAACCATGTTGGTGTATAACCGAGTATCAACATTCTACGTTTTTTCTTCAAGGTAGGTAATGCTCGATGCCATAGATTACCATGTATGAGCACTGCACCTCCGGCTTTAAGATCAAATTGTACTTCATTTTCTATTGGCTCATAATTACTGAGAGTAGCTTTATCAAGCCAGTTATGAGACCCTGGCACAACAGCAACTTTTCCCGTATTTTCGTTAATATCGTCAAGATAGATTAGACAGTCAATACAGTGTGGTCTTGAAAACCAAGGTGGAATTGGGTTTGAAACAACTCTCAAATGTTGATGCCAAGGTGTTTGATGTTGTCGGTCTTCACCTGGATATGTAATTCGCGCACTCAACCCGCGAATTCTAACAAGTGGTCCCATCATGGCACGAGCAATTGAGAGTGTTGGTTGAAATTTTAGTAGATCTAAAAACACCTTATCCTTATCCATAAGATGGCGCGGAATAAAACCCCAGCCCTTCTTAGATGTCATAGCACTATTTGGGTTTTCTGATTCTCTATTCTCTAATCGATCCAGTGCATTTCTTAGATTTTGAAGCGTTTCTCCCGCAATGAGTGTTTCCCGGATCAGAAAACCAGTTTCAGCAAATGACTGAAGTTCATCTGTTGTCGCATGAACATCAACATCCCAATTTGTACCGGTTTCATTTGGATTATGATCATTGAGTACATTATAATGAATGGTATGTTTATTCATAACTACTCACAATTTCAATATTATCCTACGGTTGTAAATAATCACCGGGAATACGTGAACCGGGATAGTTTCCATTTTCATCTCTATTCGCAATAACGTCAGGAATTTCTTTATCCCAATAATCAGGAATAGTGTTTGGTCTACTATGCCATGCTAAGATAAGTGTTCTACGTGTATCTGTAAGATTATTATGTGCAGCATGTAATAAACGTGCATCAGCCATAACTAATGAACCTGCTTTAGCACATATATCAACTTGGTCGGGGTGATTACAAAACATAATTGGATGATCTTCTTCAATAAACCTCGCGCCCTGTTCATGTGCAGGTACAAGTTGGTTATGTAGATCTATCCTTTTTAAATGTGTGCCGGGTATTACCTTTAAACACCCATTTTCTCGAGTTGTGTCTGATAGGTAATAATTTAGAAAAATGGTTTGTGGCCACGGTGTACAGCTGAGTGGATCATTCCAACGCATCCAATCTTGGTGCCAATAGAGTGGAGGTCCACCTGCCTCTTTTGTTAGAATGATAATACCACCTGATGCAGCGAAATCACCGAAACCAAGTTCTTGAAGTGCATCACGAGATGGTTTCCATTCTAATAATCTTTGAATATATGGGTTATCTGCACCATGTACATTAACATGCTGCCCTTGATAGACCATTTCAGCGGGTTCTGTATGTGTAGAAATTAATCTCTCTGATTCATCGTGCAGCTCTTGTAAGAATTCATCCGATAGAACATCTTCAACCACACAGAATCCATCACGAAGCATCTGTTCACGTTTCTCTATAGCAATTTCAGGTGTCATTCAATCGCTCCTTAACACGAAATGATGTTAAATTCTACATAAAACAAAATCAGAATACAATACAATTTTTCCTAAATATACTTATAGTGTATCTGATTGCAATGAATATTCTGAAGTAATATAGTGATCTTATACCATTTCTAATAATAGTTTCACCATTAGTCGTTGTAAAGAAGATCGGTGTTCGGAATCCCCTCCTACCAAAGAGATCGTTAGTTCAACATAGAATACATGGTAATATCCTTTCTAAGATATTTTATAACATATAAACATCATTCGACGAACACGATAGGTTTTGTCACCGTCTACAACAATCAGAATCCCTGACTAACATTCGGTGTTGAAATCGCTAAGGAGGATTTAATTCAACGTGACTATTGGCAATAGATTTGGGTGTGTATAGTTTTCGCATGAATTGATTTTGAGAATTATTATAAAAATGGTATCCTAACCTAATAAATTACTATAGTTTGGACAGTTTTTGCCTGTCAGGACTTGTAACAGCCAAAAAAAATTGTTATGTAAGCACTTTTTTATCTCATTTTCTGTTAGAAATCACAGCATTTTGGACTATTTTTTGAATAAAATCTTGAATATACATCACTTTGCATAGGTCAAGTCGTATCTTCCACTATTTTTAGATTTTTTGTTGAGTTTTGTTTTCGATCTTTACTCGCAGAAAAATACTGTTGCTGAAGACAGTGTCGTAAAAAAGCGACCATCAACCCGCGTGTTAGATATTCCGGTTTATACCAATGGATACCGAGTGTTTGCAGCACTACCTTTACATCAGGAACTTCATTCTCTATTTCAGATGATTTGTCTGATGGTGTATCCATCGTGTTTACCCAACAGAGTTGTGTCAGACTTGCTGCGACAAAACTGAGTTGCACGTGTCGGTTCAAACTCTCACGATTTTGGAGTTGATATGTATCAAACCCAAAGTTCAGTTTGACATCCCGGAACGCCGTTTCAATCTGCCATCTATTTATATAGTGTGTGATGGCATCGGCTACAGGGAGTTGTAAATCAGATGTGAACAGGCAAAAATACTTATACTTTTTAGATGGATTTGGCTTTGTGCGTATCACAACAAGCCTCACAGGTTGAGGACACATCTTTGTTCGCACAACTTTGTCAACGACAGAATATGTTGTTTGATTCACACTTAT
>PYJD01000035.1 GCA_003635315.1 Candidatus Poribacteria bacterium | reverse complement strand
ATGGAATTGAGTGATAAGGAATGGGAAGTTATCGAACAACTAATACCAGAACCCCCTTCGAATAAACCAGGGAGACCTTGGCGTGGTAATAGAGAAGTGTTAGATGGTATACTCTGGGTGTTGCGAACAGGTGCGCCCTGGCGGGATTTACCAAAAGAGTATCCCCCCTATCAAACCTGTCATCGTCGTTTCCAGCAATGGTCTTCGGATGGAACACTTGAAAAGGTCCAAATAGCACTCACAGAAATGCTTGAAAAGCGAAAAAAAAATAAATGTGAGTGAGTGTTGTGTTGATGCGAAGTTTGTTCCTGCCAAGAAAGGTGGCACTTGTGTTGGTAAAACGAAGTGTGGTAAGGGGACAAAACTGGTAGCGATTACAGAGAAGAGTGGTAGACCTGTGAGTGTATTGATTACAGATGCTTCTTGTCATGAAGTGCGTTTAGTTGAACCGGCATTGGATGCGTGTTGGACATCGGAATACCCCGCAGTGTTGATAGGGGACAAAGCCTATGACTCTGATCCTTTAGATGCGTCTTTGAGGAGTCGTGGTGTTGAAATGGTAGCACCGCATAAAAAGAATCGTAAAAGACAGGCGACACAGGATGGTCGGCGTTTACGTCGGTATAAGCATCGTTTCAAAGTAGAAAGATTTTTCAGTTGGTTAGAGGATTTTCGTCGTTTAGTTGTTCGTTGGGAACATTATGCCGAAAATTATTTAGGTTTTGTACTTCTTGCTTGCATACGAATGTCATTGAAGTATTTATGAGATACGCTGTAGTACTTTCCCACTAATACCGTTGATTACCCCCACAAGTTGTAGTATACTTTTCTAACTATTTGTAGGAAGAGGTGAACACCCATGAAAACGCTCGCGTTGGAGACTGATTATAAGATCAAATTGCCCCTTGACTGGGTGAAAGAATTGGGATTAGAATCGGGTGTCGTGCTTGAAAGGACAGATGACGGTATCCTAATCCGTCCCTACACTGCCCAGACGTGGGACGAAGTTTACGCCGAGAAACTCAAAATGGGGGATTCTTCAGCATTAGACTTGTCCGAGGTAAGCGGTGATGACTTATCTTCTGATCAATTTGCGTCGCGTGGGTTAGACGCGATGCTTATTGTCTACTCCTTAGATTTCTGGTCCCAGACCGGCGGCGGGAGCCATTTACCCTAACAGAACTGTGCAATCCCTATCATCCGTGTAATCCTCCTAATCCGCGATTCAGATAATAAGAAAACGCCAACCCTAACCCTACCAATTAGCAATTTCCCACTAAACCCATTGATAATCGATTTGAGTTGTGGTATAGTTTCTTAACTATTTGCAGGAAGAGGTCGATACCATGAACGACTATAGAGATATTATTACCATTGAACCGGGGAAACGCAGCGGACAGCCGTGTATTCGGGGAATGCGGATCACTGTTTACGATGTCTTTGAATACTTGGCATCGGGTATGACAGTAGCGGAAGTGCTTCACGATTTTCCCGAGTTGACCGAGACGGATATTCGCGCCTGTTTTGCTTACGCTGCGGACAAAGAAAAATCGCAGATGGTCGTTTACACAGATGAAACTTCTATTCGATCAGAACCTATCCGACCAACAGGTGGCACTGCTGGCGGACCTGTTTCCTAAGTTTTCTGTGCTTTAACGTTTTGTTATCTTATGTCATCAATCCCTAAACCACATGCACAACACCATCCTAATCTATACCGTCCTATTCTTATTATGTATTGGAATCCCATCTGCCATTTCCCAATCCCAAGAAACTTATACAGTTCACGGACAGGTTACAGATAGACAAAATAACCCGCTTCCCAATTACACCATTTCAACTGTTTCACCAATAGACAATATAACATACGCCACGACAACCAATTCTGGAGGACAGTTTACGCTTACAGACCTCCCTGCCGGCACTTGGAAGGTGAAAGTTCGATACGATAGCACGTTACTCACCCAACGCGAAGTTATCGTTAGGGAAAAATCCAAAAACAGAATTGATTTCGTGATTGATGGGAAAGCACGCATCTCAGGTTTACTACTGGATTCTAACAATAAACATCCTATTCCTATTACAAGCTCTATAAAGGTTGTCCTTCTCACAATCGACGGTGATCGAACAGATCAAATCTACGATGGTGAGGTATCCAATGGATATTTCCAAATAGAGAATCTTCTACCCGGACGTTACAAAGTCATTGATGCGTTTGATGGGTTCGTTTTCTCAAGGCAAGATTCACCAGTTATAAACCTCTATGCTGATAACCACTATAATGGTGTTGAGATCTATCTGAAACCCGGTGCTTCTATTCATGGTCGGATCGTTGATGCGAAAAACGGACAGCCTGTCTCGAATGTTTATGTCAGTATAGCATCAGAAAAAAGCGATAGCATATATCCTGATGGACAATTCCTACATGATACTGAGACAGATATAAACGGAGAATTCCAAATCACAACACCGAATGAGTCGGATATCTACTATGCATTCACGGTAATAGCGTCGCATCCGCAGTATCAGACAAAACGTTGGCAGTGGGAGATGTCACCAAATAAAGAAGATTATATATTAGGGGATCTAAATTTAAACCCGTATCTTTCATTACAAGGCACCGTTTTGAATTCAGGAAAAAGATATAACCTTGAAGGACTTACAGTACAGTTAAAGATGCACAATAAATCTGGCAATTTTTTTCGGGCTGCTGCCCAACCTGAACATACCGTTTACACCGATGCACATGGGAGATTTCTCTTCTCTGAACTCCATCCAATTAACTACAGTTTGAAGGTTACACAGAATGATGTTATTATTGGTCTCATAGACTCCGTTACCCCTCAAAGCAATAAACCCCTTAAAATCCGTTTACCAAAACTGAAAGCATTACGCGGTAATGTTGTTGATACACAGCAACAACCGATAACAGGGGTACATCTTTATGCTGTACACCGTACCGATAACCCTTACGCACATAACATTCTCCTTTCCAAGAAACAAACGGATTCTGACGGAAATTTCACTATGCAGCTATTTAATACAACGACACAACGCATATTGCTTGAAGTGTCAAAAAAGGGTTATCTTAAAAGAGTATATCCAGAACTTACCTTTGAAAAAGATCCGTTGATTATTATCTTACAAAAAGGGTATGCTATTAAAGGACGGGTTATTCTTCCGAAAAAGATTTCGTCAGATAGATACTATGAGGTTAAAGTATTCAATCAGAATACAAAAATGGCTCCAACACTTAACCCGTTAGCTTTGAACAAACCGCTAATGTCTAAACGATTTCCTATTACGGAACAGACCTTTCTTATAGATGGATTATTTGAAGAACAGTATACAGTTTGTCTAATTGGTGATGGCATTGCAGCAACTGCAGCAGATGTAAAAGCATCGGAGAACGGTGAGGACGTATTTATCGTAGCGGATAAATCAACGGTGGGAATAAAGGGACAATTGCTATGGACAGATACAGGTAAACCTATACAAAATGCGGTAGTATCGCGTTCGTGGTATCCGTGGGAATTGAGTCGATACGATATGTCCTTAACATTAGATCGTTTTGAAACAGAGACAGATGCCGAAGGCAAGTTTTCGTTTGCAAATCTGACGCAAACGTCTTATGAATTATACATTCGTGTTATGCAAGCGGAATTCGATCGGGATTTAGAAACTTATCAACGCGTTCAGATTCAGAAAAAGGTTACAATCCCTTATTGTAGTGGTCATATTCAACGGATTTATATAGGGAAATCCGATGGTACACAATTTAATGTAAGGATCGGGGATCGGAATCCCCTCCTACAGAAGAAATGAAAGAATCGGGGATTGGAATTCTTTCCTACAGAAGAGATGTAAGAATCGGGGATTGGAATCCCCTCCTACAGAAGAGATGTAAGAATCGTGGATCGGAATCCCCTCCTACAGAAGAAATGAAAGAATCGTGGGTCGGAATTCTTTCCTACAGAAGAGAGGATCGTGGATCGGAATCCCCTCCTACAGAAGAAATGAAAGAATCGTGGGTCGGAATTCTCTTCTACAGAAGAGATGTAAGAATCGGGATTGGAATCCCCTCCTACAGAAGAGAGGATCGTGGATCGGAATCCCCTCCTACAGAAGAGATGTAAGAATCGTGGATCGGAATCCCCTCCTACAGAAGAGATGTAAGAATCGTGGGTCGGAATTCTCTTCTACAGAAGAGATGTAAGAATCGGGGATTGGAATCCCCTCCTACAGAAGAGATGTAAGAATCGTGGATTGGAATCCCCTCCTACAGAAGAGATGTAAGAATCGGGGATTGGAATCCCCGCCTACAGAATATAGGATTCATACTGTAACATGAAAATCATTTCCCACTTTTTGAAAATATTCACTTCAATCTGTATTATCCTCGTACTTCCTTGTACAGTATATCCCGTAACATATCAAACTGACTTTACGCAAGAGTTAGAAGATGAATGGCAATTGCTTGGAAGCGATTCTATATGGCACATTGAGGAAGGATTTCTACGGACAGAAATTAAAACACAGAAACAGTGGCAAACTATATTTGAGCTATACCAATTTATAGAAATTCAAGGTCCCTACCATAACCTTACTATACGTGCCGAAGATATCGGAGCAGATGAATTACGATTTGGTATTGCACTCGGAAAACATTTCCTAAACGACCAGGGGGAAATAGAAGAAACCGGGTATTACCTATTTTTTACTAACGATATGCAGACTGCAAGAGACAGAAACGTGTTTCCAAGTCCCGGTAAACGGTGGGGAACAGACGCATTGGCACTGATGGAATTGCACTTTGACACCGGTAGGTTTCAACTGATAGGTGATGGTGAATCACGCATGGACTTTAGGGACGAGAACTTATTGTATCTTGATATTATCGGATTTGTGCTAATCGGATATGTGACAGATATGAAAAGTACAGGAGAAGGATGGGTAAATAAGATAACTATTTCTGGACTTCCCGTTACACCGAAAAGAAAACTAACAACAATTTGGGGACACCTAAAAAAATAAGAATGCTACGGAAAAATTTAGATCTGCTATTAAATATATTATTACTCATCATTGTCATAGGTGTTATATCTTGGACGAAGTTCGCAGGGGCAAAACTGAATCCAGGAGAACGTGCCGACCCTGCTGCTTCGGGAAGATATTATAGAACGCCTGGAAAAGATAGAAAATGGTTCGGTCCGGAAGTCAGTTCTCTAACCTTATGTGAAGGGGTGCATAACCTTTACAATAATAGAGGTTTTTTTGATATTGTCGAGACAATTGAGAATGCTGTAGTTTCAAAATCCTCTATTCGCGGGGCATTACATTGGTATCGACGCCAAAAATGGGTTTTTAGTTCAGACAAAACGCCATGGGGAACAAATGAATCCATTATCACGCTTAACGATGACCTTGGATGGAGTGAAATAAATCCAGGAAGTGGAACAACAGGTTACCCGTGGAGTGGAATTGAACGTCATTGGCGAGATGGGAACATCATCCGAGCACAAGCGTCTGTGATGGGATGGCGGCGGTATGCGCGTGGTAATGAGCGATGGGTCTGTCCCATGTACTATAAAATTGGCGGATGGCAAGGCGAAAGCCTTGAAGTCAACTGCAAAACATTACGAACATGGTTTCCTCCTGATTGGAATGTCTTAAAACAGAGAGATGGCGATTTCGGTAGACCTATTGAGCGGAAAATTGGCGTGTTGAGTCGAAAAGGAAGAAGAACACTACGGTGGTACGATTGCATTAGAATTGATGCTGATGTTCGTTGAATAAGGCTATCCTGTTGTAGGAATGTATATGGAAAATAAAATAAGACAACCTATTTCAACACTAATCATAATCCTCATTTCAATTGGAATGACCATACCTGCATCTTTAGAAACATGGCGCGATGATTTTGACGCACCGAATCCAGAAGCATGGAACATCGTTGGAAATGATAATGTATGGAAGGTTGAAGATGGATTCTTACGTATTCATGTTAACCGAGACTGGGAAATCGCTTATGATCTATTCCAATTCACTGCAATACCGGGTCCATATAGAGATTTTACCGTGAAAATAGAGGATTTTGGTGGAGACAAACTCCGTTTTGGGTTTTGCGTAGGACGCCAGTTTCCTGAGACTGCAGACGAAGATCCATTTTACTATGTTTTCTTTCCGAATGAAATCAGAGCACGCCGTTTTAATGGAAAGGGGACAAGCCATCCGTTTCAATATCGATTGTCGCGTGAACCACGTATACGATGGGATACCGATGTTTTAAATACAATGGAGCTTCATTTCCATTCCGGTAATTTTCTGCTGTTCACTGATGGTGAATTCAGAACGAAATATCGGGATAAGAACTTCAGTAGAATAGAGATTATTGGTTTTGTCGTGGAGGGGATAAATATCGCAAACGAATGGGAAGCTGATGGGTGGGTTGATTCCTTCACTCTTTCTGGACTATATGTTACGCCAGAGGTTAAAGTGACATCCCTGTGGTCACAACTCAAGAGGAGATAAACCCTTGCGTATCCATAACAATCCACATGGTGCCCCTCAAAACATCCATAAGCAGAAAACACAACGAAAAACCTTTCACGAATTCGTAGTCGTTTGTGTGTGGATTTGGGTCGGTGCATTAACCCTTTGGGGTGTGGATGGATTAGGTCTACTTTCAGACACCACACCCTATCCATCCAATTCAACCCGTCAAGTAGATTTTCCGGCAGTCCACCTGATTTGGAAAAAAGGGGATGCTATCTTCGTAGATACGCGTTCGGCAGCCAGTTTCAAACGCGGGCATATTCCCAGGGCAGTAAATGTACCTATAAACCGGGTAAAATCCACAATATCCGAATTACCTACTAATAAAGAAACATATCTGATTACATATTGTGGCAGCGTTGAATGTCCTAACGCCTACCAATTGATGAATATGCTTTTAGGTCAGGGATATATCAACGTGAAGTTTTTCCCACGCGGGTTAAGAGGTTGGCATGCGTTAGGATATCCACTGGAAACAGAATGAATATATCACTGTGGTGGATAACTATTCTAAGGGTTTTTATAGGAATAATTCTCTTTTCCGCCGGAATTAGCAAACTGACAAGTTTCAACGCATTTGTTGCTGATGTTTCAAGTTATCAGATCATTCCGATTGTCATGATAAGACCTGTAGGCTATCTGATTGTTTCTGCTGAGATTACAGTGGGATTAGGGTTGGGTATCGGATATTTCTCACGAGGTGCATCTATACTTGCATCAATCCTATTTCTTATCTTTTCAGTAGCATTGGTCAATGTCTTATTACAAAACCTACAGGTAACAGATTGTGGTTGTGGGAATATCCTATTTAGTCTATTAGAGATCTTAGGGGTATCGGTATCAACACCAAATTGGAAGATGGTTATTGCAGATGTCGTATTGGCTGGTGTATGTATATGGATTGCAGGTTCATCTCGACAAGGATACAGTTTGGATTCGTTCGTCCGGCAGGAGTAGTGTGGTGTTATATTTATGATTCACCACATATAGCATCTGCCCGTAGTATATTATAATACGGTTGACACTCCGATAAGATGTCCTCTAATGACTCTGGAAACGGTTCTGTTTTCGGTCGATACGGTGCGAAACCTTCACTCATGTGTAGATTCTGATACCAATACGGTGCCCACACGCCATCCGCAGGATTACCTCCTTGTTCCCACGATAGCATCGCTTCCTCAAACGGTAGATCCAATCGATCACATAGTTTCGTTAAAACCTTCTTTGGTGCCAGCAGCAATTCCCGAGAATCTAAAATAGGTGGGGATTGTCCTAATTTCTGTAACGCTGTCAATATTTCCACCTGTATATTAAATCCTGTATCCTTCATTTTCGGTATACCGATAACATTTGCTAAGGACGGCAGCATCTCTCTGGGGTTGCGGATAAGCAGTACGTTAACCGTCTTTTCCATAAACGATCTATCAATATCAACCAGATGGTGTGCCATCTGTTTCATAAAAAGAACCGGCTTTTCACAGGGACCGAGAATAATGTCACGGATGACTGTATCGCCATCAGTCTGCATAGATGCCAATACCTTTTCACGGACCGGATGTATGGTATCCGTGACGTGTAAGTAATGTGCATACAACGGTTCATCAAGGATTTTTGTATCGCTTCGTTGTCCGAAGGCATACATTAAAGCAGTGGAGACATTTCGTGGTCCCGACCAGAGACAGATTCGTTGGGTTCGCATATGATTCTTGACCTACATATAATATAACGCTATATATCTTACAAGTCAAGAGTCGTTAAGATTTGGGATTGGAATCCTCTCCTACAAAGAGTCTAATGCTTAAATTTACGTCTATGGGTTTCGTACCTCTACCCGACCTACGAAGAATGACAGAATAATAAATAGAATTGGTATAATCATTCAAGAATATAGTGAAGCATGCCTTGGTTTTGCGTACCTACATAAAAAGTTTTTCCATCTACAGCAAGAGAATTAATGCTATCAGGAATCTCAGAAACAGATTGCTCCCAAATCCCTTTTTTCAAACGATAGATACCTGACTTCTCTGTAACACCATACAATATATTCTCATCAACAGCCAAGTGTTCCATAACAAGGATTCTTTCATCGGCATCGACTAAAGCACGCCAGTTTTTACCACTTTCTGACGTAGCCACACCTGCATCCGTTGCAACATACACCGCGGTGCCAGCAAACACTATTTCGTTGAATGCAATAACCGGAAATGGTAAAGCGAGAGTGAAATCAATCCAATTCGTTCCATTATCAAACGATGCCATAAGTTTTCCATCCCGTTTTCCAACATAGACAGTGTTCCCTAACGCAGCAAGTTTGAAGTTATTCAGAATCCTGTATCTTTCGAGCTGCTTTTTGTTTAATATACCTGCAGGTTTACTGCGGGGGAAGGGGAAGAAAGAACCGTCAACCTTCCTGATAGTTAGACCAATTGTTTCTTCCACCCCTGTATCATACCAATCTCGTTCACCAATAATCCATCGGAATAGTTTAAAGTTGTATTCTAAGTAGAATGTATCACCACTCACTGCAAATGCTCCATTTGAACCTCGTTTTATTAGATCTTGCTGTATCTGGATAAATTGGTTAAGAGAAAACTCACCTTGAACATTCCATTTTACCAAATCTGCCAACTCCTTGAAGAATTGGACTGCCCCAACGGAATCTTCTTGCAACACTTCAATGAATGATTTATCTGGGAAGGCAGAAGGATTATTTCTGAGTATATGCAACTGACGCTTTAGTGAATGGGAATGAAGAGTTGGAGCTTTAGGAATAGGTATCAAAGTATTACCATCTTTAGATATTTGGAATAGCTCCACTCTTTCAGATAGTCTTTCACCTTTAGCATAAAGTCCATTATCAGATGCAGTTATACTGGTAATCTTGGGTTGCTCTTCTCTAATAGTTGCAGTCATTGGAATTTCCTGCTGAATAGTTTCCCATGATTTCCCTTTATTGGTAGTTTTGACGACACTTGTTTCAGATTTTGCGTAGACTGTCGGACCTTTACCGTCTGTGTTATAAACAATTGGTCTATCTATATTTACATATCCAGTAGACTTTTTTCGTATAGGGATATCCACATCGTCCCATGATTTCCCACCATCTGTGGATCGTTGAAATCCATCTTCACTACCGACATATATTATCTGGTCATTTACCGCTACTCCCGGTAAGCCAAACCACATTTTTGGCGAGGAATCGGGTTGCAATGGAGACATCCAAGTATCTCCACCATCAATTGAGCATATCATTCCATCTTCCATTGCTATGAGTGTTTCACCCGCAGCAATAAGAGTAATATCGGGATGTAATCCTTTTACCTGCCATGCGTTTTGTGGTGTTATATCTTCCCATGTATTCCCCAGGTCAGTCGAACGGAAAATCCACCAAGTACGCTGCTGTCCATCCGATGCAGCCTGAAAATCAATATCCGGACCTAATTTTGTCACCACATACAATCGATTTTCTGTTCCAGCAACTGAAGTAACATAAACTTTTTCTGGTATTGGAAATTCTAATCTTTCCCATTTGTCAATACTTCGCCTATAGAATCCTATACCTGCTGCAGCAAATACTGTGTTTTTTATTGCTATGAAAGAGTAAGGTTTACTTCGAAACTCATCACTCATATCTTTCCACGTCCTACCTTGATCCTCAGATCGAAAAGCCTCCTCTTGGAAAACAATATAAAACATCTGTTCTGTTAACACTAATTCACTGGGATACCAATCCTTTTCTTCTATCCATGAATGAAGTAAATTCCACGTTTTCCCATCATCTTTAGATGCATAGAGTTCATTGGTCAGGACAATATAGAGGGTGTCGTTCCACTTAGCCAAATGTGGTTGTGCACCCCACCAATCATTACCTAATGAACTAATATCAATGACATGTTTCCAAACTTCACCGCTATTGTTCAATATATAGAGATGTCCGTCAGTGGTTAGTGTATAAAGATCACCTTCAGGTGTAGAGAGTAAACTTTCCGCACCTGCCATAACAGAACGTTCATATCCAATCCACTCTTGCTGACGATTAGAAACATCTTTCACTTCCCCATTTGTCTCTGCAGCAGCTAATAAATCTTCATTAGGATTCGTACTTGGTATGTTACTCTTACCAACAGTATTAGCATTTCCTATCTGCTTTCGGGTTACTGGTTCTACCATCAAATTTTGCACTATATGTGCTTCAACGAGTTCAATTGACATCTCAGATTGGACATCCAAACTATAAGGTCTCTGGAAACGTGCCAAGTGTTGATTCCCGATCCCCAACATCAATGCAATTAGTACAGCAGTTGATGCAGCAACTGTCCACGGGAGAAGTGGTTTGTTTCCAGAAGGTGTAGGTTTAAGTCGTGCCACCTCTTGCATAATATTATCTGTCAGGTTTGGTGATATTTGGAAATGTTCGAGTGCTTCTCTAATCATCGTTTCCTCCTTTCGTAAACGTTGTCTTGCACGCATGAGACGGGTCTTGATGGTGCTTACGGATACTCCTAAGAATCTACTGATTTCCTCAATCTTCATTTCTCCCAGATAGTGGAGTGTCATCACAGTCCGTTCACTCTCTTTCAACTTTCCCAGAAGTTTCCGAACGACTTCCCGTTGTGTCTGAGTTATACTGTTAGCACGATCATCTCTGATATGTTGTGAGTAAGTATCCCTTTGTGTCATTGTTATCTCTGCCTTCTCCAATTGTTCTTTATGTTTCTTATTTCTGCGGAGCCAGGTAGCACAAAGGTTTGTTGTTATGACATAGAGCCACCCAGAAAAATGATTGGGATCTTTCAAGGTATGAAGTCTCTGATACACTTTTAGGAAGGTGTCCTGAGTGATGTCTTCCGCAATGTGGAAATCGGAAATTTTCCGCCAAGCCAGCGCGTGAACTGGTTTCTGATACTTTTTTACGAGTTCCGTGAAAGCAGGTTCATCACCAGCGAGAAACAACTGGATAAGTTCTACATCGTCGTTTTTCATCAGATACCTCCCAAACTATAATTTGATTAATGTCATATCAAACATAGTGACGCATGATAATAGTAAAATGGTCGCGTAATTCTGCAAAATGAAACATAATACCATTTCTAATTTATTGTCTCCCATTATGTCATTCTCTCCTCTGTAGGAGGGAACTCCGATTCCCGATCTTCATTACAACAGGTAATGTAATAACTATTTTAAAAATGGTATAAGGAGGTTAATATGTCATTCGAATCAAAGGTTTATTTTGGAGATAAAGAGGGGATGATTTATTATCTGAAGGTTGAATTATACCATAAATCCAATAACAGAATATCAATAATGCATATAAGAGCAAAGAAATCGGTGGATTGGAATGGATGGCACTGATACATGGTCCATTGAATTACGAATAAATGTTATTCAAGAGTATAGTGTAGCATACCATTGCTTTGTGTACCTACATATAAGGTGTTTTCATCAACAGCAAGAGAAGTTACATTGTTAGGAATCACTGAAACAATTTGCTGCCAAATACCGTTTTCCAAGCGATAAATACCTGTATCCTTGACCCCATAAAGGGTATTTCCATCATTTGCCAAGTGTTCCATTATAAGATTGTCTCCTGCTGCATCTGTGATGGTATTCCAACGTTTTCCATCACCAGATGTAATAATACCTGCATCCGTGGCCACATACACTGTAGTTCCAGCAACCAAAATCTGTTTATAGTCATTAACAGGAAATGGCAATGCCGATGTGAAATCAATCCAATTCGTTCCCTTATCAAACGATGCCATCAGTTTACCATCGCGTTTTCCTACGTAGACAGTGTTCCCTAACGCAGCAAGTTTTAGATTACTCCCAGACAATTCAACAGTTTCTTCCACACCGGTATCATACCATTCTGTATCACCCATTTTCCATCTGAAGAGCTTAAAATTATATTCCATATAGAACGTATCACCACTAACAGTAAAAACTCCTTCTAAGCCAAGTCGGAGAAGTTTTTGTTGTTGTTGTGCATTTCCGTTTACCAACTGTTTGAAGAACTGTGATGCTCCAAGAAATTGGGTTCGCAAATGATCAATAGAAAGATTACGTTCTAATTCGTGCTCTAACTTACCTGTGTCAAAAATTGGCATATCTTGTATTGGTAAAAATCTGCTGCCATTAGATGAGAGTTTATAGAGACAGGTTTTTTTGCCACTTAACCGATAATCTACGCTTGCATAAAGTATATCACCAGATTTGATTATCTGATTTATATTTGGGGAATTTTCTCTGAAGGGTTTTGACATCGAAATTTCAACGGGAACATCCTTCCAAGACTTACCTCTATCGGTTGTTTTTATGCCTTCTAATTCGAATATACCGTAAAGGAAAGGACGGTTGTTTTTATCTTTTTCACTTCCTGAAATTACTATGAGATTAGATATTCCATCATCTATGTTATCTGGTGTGATATTAACCGTTTCCCATGATTTCCCGTAATCAGTGGATCGGTGAAGACCATCCCTACAGACATAAATAGTATCAGAATTCACTACTGCAGCTGTGCTATAACTATCTATAAAAGGGGTGGTGTCTGATAATTGTGGAGCTAACCAAGTTAATCCACGATCAGTAGACCGGACCATTCCTCTCTCCATTAGTAAAATGGTATCACCTGTTGCAATTAGTTTGGCTTCTGGAATAAAGCCATTTACTGCCCAGGCATTTATTGGGGTTATATCAAGCCACCTATTACCAAGGTTGCTTGAGCCAAATAATGCCCACCCTCGTTCATGTCCACGTGACACTTTGTCAGGATTGTGTGCAGCTCTCTTGAGTGATGCTAAAATATAGATCATTTTTTCAGTGGCAGCGACTGAATACACCGAATCTATAGGTTCTGGAAATTTCAGATGTTTCCAACCTTCTGTGTCCATACGATAAAGTCCTTTATCTGTTCCCACAAGAAGTGTGTTTTGTACCTTAACTAAGGCATTAATACTTCCATCAAACACCATGCTTATATGCTTCCAAGTTTTACCGTAATCATTAGAACTGAAAATACCGTTGTCAAAAGCGATATAAAATTCGTGGTCTGTTAGAATCATCGCTATTGGATTAGTGTGGATGTCTTCCCAAGAGTAAACTAAGTTCCATGTTTTTCCATCATCTATTGAAGCAAAAAGTCTACTTGATTGTGTATAGTACAATGTTTTGTTCCACTCAGCGAGGACATGATTATTTAAATGGGTATGATCCAATGTCCAAATTTCAAAGAGATGTTCCCAGACTATTCCGTTAGCAGGTAATTTGTAGAGGTGTCCAGTTGTATAAGAGTAGAGATCTCCCTCGGATGTTGCCAAGAGTTCTTGTGTAGAACTACCGGACATTGGTGTCGACTGAATCCACTCTTGTTGACGATTAGAAATATTTTTCACTTCCCCGTTTGCCTCCGCAGCAGCAAATAATACTTCATTGGGTTTTTGCCTTGGGGTATCACTTTTACCAATAGCATTAGCACTTCCCATCTGATTTCGGAAATCTGGTTCTACTATACTATCTTGTACTATATGTGCTTCAACGAGTTCAACTGCCAACTCGGATTGTACATCCAAACTATAGGGTGTCTGGAAACGTGCTAAGTGTTGGTTGCCGATCCCCAACATCAATGCAATCAGAACAGCAGTTGATGCAGCAACAGCCCACGGGATAAGTGGTTTGCTACCGGAAGGTGTAGGTTTAAGCCGTGCCACCTCTTGCATAATATTATCTGTCAGGTTTGGTGATATTTGAAAATGTTCGAGTGCTTCTCTAATCATCGTTTCCTCCTTTCTTAAACGTTGTCTTGCACGCATGAGACGTGTCTTGATTGTGCTTACGGATACTCCTAAGAATTTGCTGATTTCCTCAATCTTCATCTCTCCAAGGTAGTGGAGTGTCATCACAGTGCGTTCACTCTCTTTCAACTTCCCAAGAAGTTTCTTAACGACTTCACGTTGTGTCTGAGTTACACTGTTTGCACGATCATCTCTGACATATTGTGAGTAGGTATCCCTTTGTGTCATTGTTATCTCTGCCTTCTCCAATTGTTCTTTACGTTTCCTATTTCTGCGGAGCCAGGTAGCACAAAGGTTTGTTGTTATGACATAGAGCCACCCAGAAAACTGATTCGGATCTTTTAAAGTATGGAGTTTCTGATACACTTTCAGGAAGGTGTCCTGAGTAAGGTCTTCCGCAATGTGGAAATCGGCAATTTTCCGCCAAGCCAGCGCGTGAACTGGTTTCTGATACTTTTTTACGAGTTCTGTGAAAGCAGGTTCATCACCAGCGAGAAACAACTGGATAAGTTCTACATCGTCGTTTTTCATCAGATACCTCGAAACTATAATTTGATTAATGTCATATCAAACTATAGTGACGCATGATAGGTGTAAAATGGTCGCGTAATTCTGCAAAATGAAACATAATACCATTTCTAATTGATTGTCTCCCATTATGTCATTCTCTCCTCTGTAGGAGGGAACTCCGATTCCCGATCTTCATTACAACAGGTAATGGAAGTACTATTTTAAAAATGGTATAAGGAGGTTATTATGTCATTCGAATCAAAGGTTTATTTTGGAGATAAAGAGGGGATGATTTATTATCTGAAGGTTGAATTATAACATAAATCCAATAACAAAGTATCGATGATTCTTATAGGAGCAAATTAATGGGTAGATAGGTATGGACGGCACTGAAGTACCGTCCACTGAGTTATGACTAAATGTTATTCAAGAGTATAGTGTAGCATACCTTGGGTTTCTGTGCTTACGTATAAGGTGTTCCCATCAACAACCATAGAAGTTATATCATCTGGTATTTCAGAGATAATTTGTTTCCAAGTGCCACTTTCCAAACGATAGATTCCAGTGTCTTTGATATAACCATAAAGCCTTGTATCATCGGCAGCTAAGTGTTCCATAGTAGGATTTATTCCATCTGGATCGGATATGGCATGCCAATTTTTCCCATTTTCCGACCTAACCACACCTGCATCCGTTGCTATATACACCGTTGTCCCAGCAAACAAAATCTGTTTATAGTCATTAACAGGAAATGGCAATGCCGATGTGAAATCAATCCAATTCGTTCCCTTATCAAACGATGCCATCAGTTTACCATCCCGTTTTCCTACGTAGACAGTGTTTCCTGAAACCGCAAGTTTTAGATCTTTCTTTAATAGGTCTCTTGTGAACATAACTGTTTCTTCTTGTCCTGTGTCATACCATTCAGTATCACCGGGTTCCCATCGGAAGAGCTTAAAGTTGTATTCCATGTAGAAGATATTACCACTAACAGCAAACATCCCATGTAACCCGCGTCTGCGAATCATAGTTAATTGTCCGTGATGTGCCATAGCAAGTTGTTTAAAAAACTGTGTTGCACCAACAGAACTTTTCTGCAATTCTTCAATGTATGACTTATCTGAACCCTTAGCAAACATTTTAGCAATAGCAGCTATGCCTTCATGAGGTGATATTGTTTCTTGTTTGTTCAAAAGTTCCCATAAGTTGCGTGAGTCAAAGACGGGCATGCCTTGAATGGGAATTAACGTCTTGCGAGTATCAGATAGTCTATACAGCGTCACGATCTGTGGTTCGAAAGTACTCTTACACTTTGCATAAAGTGTGCCCCCAGATTCGACTATCCGAGAAGAAGTGGGTATCCCTATTTTTAATCCCTTTTCTGGATTTACCACATGCCATGACTTTCCCTTATCCGTGGATTTAAACACCTCTTCTCTGGTCATCGCGTAAAGAGATCCAGATGTGTTTTTCTCTTTACCCCTGTTGACGAAAGTTAGGTTATTTAAACCACTTTTGGGTTCGGTATTATACCTTGACCAAGATATGCCTCCATCAAAGGTACGATATATGCCAGATTCACCATATATATAAAATGTGCTATCGTTTATTCCTACTGCGTCCTGCACACTCCCAGGTATTACAGAGATTCCAGTAGAAGTTACATGTGTCCATGTGTTACCTGTATCACTTGAACGAATAACACTACCAGTATCCCAACCTATTATTAATACTGTATTTTTCTTTACTACAAGTGATGCCAGTGGTTCATTTTCAAAAGAAAGTTGATTTCCGAAAATAGAATGAGCGTTCTTAGGTGTTATCTCTGTCCATGAATTACCTTTATCGGTTGAACGGTAGAGCCACCAGTATTGGCTTATATTATTATCATTCCATAAATCACCTAGGTCTAATACAGCCATCATATAGAGTATATCATCTGTTCCGGCAAACGATCTGATGTGTGTGATGTCAGCGACTGGAAATTCTACAGGTTCCCATCTATCAACGACAAATCGGTATAAGCCTGTGCTGTATATACCTGTGTCTGTACTAAGAAATAATGTGTCTTGTATCAGATCTAAGGAGATTACCGCTTCTTTTAATCCGTTGTTAATTGCTTCCCACGTTTCCCCAGAATCCTTAGAAATGAAAACACCATGTTCAGCTGCAAGAAAAAACGTCTCATCTTTGACTGCCAAGTCAACTATATCTGCTTTTGGACATTCACCCACTGAATTCCATGTTTCACCACCATCAGTAGATGCGAATATTTCATTCAGTATAACTATATATAACGTGTCATTAAATTCTGCTAACGGGATTTTATCCACCCATCTATCGTCACTAAGGAATGTGCGCAGGTTAGAAACTTGTTCCCATTCGGTTCCATCAAATGCTGATTTATAGAGATTTTCGTTGTAATCAATAAGATAAATATTTCTATCAGTTGTCGCTAATACCGTTCTCACATTGTCTGATATTCCAGGGACGTTACCTGCAATCCACTCTTCAGAAACAGATCCCTTATCTGTTCCTTCCGTATCTACGGCAGCCAATAAGACCTCATCAGGATTCGGTCTCGGAGTATCACTCTTGCCTACAGCATTATTACTCCCAATCTGATTTCGTACTTCTGGTACTACCACCATATCTTGTACGATAGGTGCTTCAACAAGTTCAACTGACATCTCGGTTTGGGCATCGAAACTATAAGGTCGCTGGAAACGTGCCAAGTGTTGATTCCCGATCCCCAACATCAATACAATTAGTACAGCAGTTGATGCAACAACTGTCCACGGGATAAGCGGTTTACTACTGGAAGGTGTAGGTTTCAAACGAGATATCTCTTGCAAAATGTTAGTTGTCAGGTTTGGTGATATTTGAAAATGTTCGAGTGCTTCTCTAATCATCGTTTCCTCCTTTTGGAGTCGGTTACGCGCACGTTGTAATCGACTCTTGATTGTCCCTGCAGAAACCCCAATAAACTTGCTTATCTCCTCAACAGTCATTTCACCGAGATAGTGAAGCGTCATGACTGTCCGTTCACTCTCTTTCAACTTAGCGAGGAGCTTTTTCACAACTTCACGTTGTGTCTCTGCATCAGTTTTTGTGCGTTCTTCTGCCACATGTTCCGAATAAACATCTGTTTCTGACATCGTATCTTCTATGTCCTCCAACGGTTGTGTTTGAAGTCGTTTTTTGCGATACCAAGAAGCACATAAATTTGCGGTTATGACATAGAGCCACCCAGAAAACAGATTTGGATCCTTCAACGTGTGAAGTCTCTGATACACTTTTAGGAACGTATCCTGTGTAATTTCCTCGGCGATGTGGAAATCTCCAATTTTTCGCCATGCAAGTGCGTGAACCTGTTTCTGATATTTATTCACAAGTTCAGCAAATGCTGATTCATCTTCAGAGAGAATTCGTTGAATAAGTTCTATATCGTCGTTTTTCATAGTGTCTCCAAATTGTGATAACTCGGTTAATCACGGATCAATTATACTGACGCAGATTACAAGAAAAACGGTTGCATTAATTTAAAATGGAACGTGTTTAGGTAGGAGGATAAGGGATAATAAGAGGTAAGGAATGTTACCACATGGCTACCAGGTGATGGAATTATACCATAAAATATTAATGTGAGTTTGATAAATCAGATCCTTATACTTCAGGGCGGTAAAATCTTCACCATAGGTGTCAATATTAAGGATTCTGCATTCATATTTATGCGATGCCTACTCCTCTTGTATGTTGGGTTTCGTACCACATAACCATTCATTTCTAACAATAGGTAATGAAATGAAAAAATAATAGAATTCGAATCACATTCATCATTCAAGATTATAGTGTAGCATTCCTTGGGTTTCTGAACCTACGTATAAGGTATTCCGATCAACAGCAAGGGAATTTACATTATCAGGAATATCAGAAACAATCTGCTCCCAAATTCCATTTTTCAGACGATAGATTCCTGAGTCCTTAGTAACACCGTATAAGATATTTCCATCGACTGCCAAACTTTCCATAACAACGATAGATCCTTTAGTATTGGTTATAGGACCCCAATTATTCCCATGATCTGAAGAAGTAACACCCGCATCCGTTACGACATACACAGTACTACCAGCAACCAAAATCTGTTTATAGTCCTTAACAGGAAATGGTAAACTCTGTGTGAGATCAACCCAATTATTTCCTTTATCATGTGATACAACAAGGTGTCCATCTCGTTTCCCGACATAGATAAAGTTTCCTGATGCAGCAAGTTTTAAACCTTTCCATGCAATATCCAGTGTCAATTCAATGGTTTCTTCCACACCCGTATCATGCCATTCCGTATCACCAGGTTCCCATCGAAAAAGTTTGTAATTATATTCCATATAATATGTGTTATTACTGACCGCAAAAGAACCAGTACGAAACGCTAATTGCATATAGATATCAAGCTGCCTAAGATTACACTTGGCTAACTGTTTATAGAACGCAGTTGCCCCAGGAGAAACCTTTTGCAACAACTCATCAATGTGAGTTTTATCTAACTGCTGTAATAGGTTATCCCCTAACGCGTTACCCATGTAGTAGTGATATAAATCTACCGAGTCGAATACAGGCATGTTCTGAATTGGCATAAGTGTTATACCATCTGCTGGGGATATCTGATATAAAAATGTCTTCCCTCTACCCTGAGTATCTCCACCTTTTGCGTAGACAACTCCATCATATTGGTCTATATGCGTTATCCTTTGTAATTGTTTCCTGTTTGGTTCTAACATCGATATTTTTTCTTGAGCAGAACGCCAAGATACACCTTGATTGATGGTAACCTTTATTTCATCACCTGTTCTTGCATACAGATACACCGGGATATGTTGTGCTCGTAATGCGATTAAATTATCAACGCTGCCAACGCGATTGAGATTGACCTTATTCCATGTTTCTCCGCCATCTGTTGATTTATGTAGTCCATCATCCGCACTACTTATATACAAGTCATTCTTGTTTACAACGACTGCCACATCTACATCACCATTTATTGAAGGTGTCGTACCGGGTTCTTGGACAGGTAACCAAGTATCCCCGCTATTGGTTGAACGTACCATACCCTTTTCCATAACTAAGATTGTTTCACCAACAGCGAGAAGCTTAGTAAAAGGTGGAAAACCCTTTACATTCCAAGCGTGTGTTGGTGTAATATCTGTCCATGAATCACCTAAATCAGTGGATCGAAATATCCACCAAGAACGCTGCAAACCACGGGACATTTTCCGAGGATCAGCAATATCACCACTTAATTCGGCTGCAACATAAAGCTTTTCATCTGTTACAGCTATAGATCGAATCATTCCTACAGAAACTGGAAAATCTAAACGTTGCCATTTGTCTCCTTCAAAACGGTAGAGTCCAGATTGTGTACCGGCAAACAGAATGTTTTGGATTTCTACAAGAGATATGATATCACCCATTACGCCGATATCCATCGCATCCCAGGTTTTACCATTATCCTCTGAACGATAAATACTCTGACTAAACGCGAGATAGATCGTTTGTTCGGTTGCCACAAATTGGACTGCATCATGTTCTTTCGACCATGTGTAGAGCAAATTCCAGGTTTTACCATCATCCGAAGAAGAGAAAAGTTCGTAAGATGGAACAAAGTAAAGCGTATCATTCCACTTTATAAGAGGGGACTTACCACCCCAACCAGTCTTCAATGATATAATGTCGAAAAGGTGTTCCCATTCTTTCCCATCATTTGATAATTTGAAGATGCTTGGGTTAGGACCACCAAGAACGTACAGCTCCCCTTTAGATGTCGAAAACATACTATACGTTCTACTTCCTTCGATAGGTTCAGATTGAATCCATTGTTGTTTAGTCTTTACATTGTTATCACCTTCTAACGCTGCAGCTGCCAATAATACCTCATCAGGATCTGTTTTCGGTGTATTACCTTCACCCACAGCATTAGCACTCCCCAGCTGATTTCGTACTTCTGGTTCTAACATCATATCTTGCACTATAGGTGCTTCAACAAGTTCTACTGACATCTCGGATTGTGCTTCTAAACTATAGGGTATTTGGAAACGTGCCAAGTGTTGATTCCCGATTCCCAACATCAATGCAATTAGAACAGCAGTTGATGCAACAACTGTCCAGGGGATAAACGGTTTACTACCGGAAGGTGTAGGTTTAAGACGAGATACCTTTTGCATAATATTCTCAGTCATATTTGGTGATATTTGAAAATGTTCGAGTGCTTCTCTAATCATCGTTTCCTCCTTTTGCAAACGGTTCCGCGCACGACGGAGACGACTCTTGATAGTGCTCCCTGACACACCTAAGAAACGACTTATCTCTTCAATTGTCATTTCACCAAGATAGTGAAGTGTCATTACTGTCCGTTCACTCTCCTTCAATTTCGCGAGGAGCTTTCTAACGGTTTCGCGCTGAGCATCAACGGTAGATTTATGCCGATCTTCAGTGATGTGTCGAGAATAAACATCATTGTCTCTCATTGTTATCTCTGCGTCCTCCAAACGTTCTGTACGTATCCGTTTTTTCCGTAGCCAAGTAGAACATAAATTTGTTGTAATCACATAGAGCCACCCAGAAAACTGATTCGGATCTTTCAAAGTATGGAGTTTCTGATACACTTTCAGGAAGGTGTCCTGAGTAATGTCTTCGGCGATGTGGAAATCCTCGATCTTTCGCCAAGCCAACGCCTGAACCTGTTTTTGATACTTTTTCACAAGTTCAGCGAATGCGGTTTCATCACCTGCAAGAACGCGTTGAATAATTGCAACATCGTCGTTTTTCATCATGCACCTGTAAGATAATTGTTGAATAATTACATATCAAACTATAGTGACGCAAGATAGATGTAAAATGGTTGCCAAATTCTGCAATTAAGGATGGAATAATTTAATATGGTTGAAACACTCAGAAAACATATATTTGTAGAAAATAGTCTATTATCTATGATTTATTATAAGCATATTTAGGAGAAATTTTATATAATGTGAGTTAGAAATTCATTTATGAGTTCTGTGCGAACAACTCATGGACAATTTAAACTAAACATACCATGTCAAAACGTAGAATACTAACAACATTTATCTTTCCAATATTACTTGTTTCATTACTAATCATTGTTCTGGTCAACAATCAACCAGAATCGTATGGACTGTTAGAACTGTCAGAGGAACGAATTGATTTCGGGACAGTGCCTGAATGGAAGGGACAAGTAACACAAACCTTTTTTGCACGGAACACAGGAAAAAAAACGATCAATATCCAAAATATACAAACAGGATGTAGTTATGCAGAAATTAATGGACCGAAAACTATCCAACCAGACTCTGCAGGTACGTTCAATATAATCCTCAATCCACAATACCTACCTGATAATGAAACGACAACCACTGCAATCCTCTTTACAGATAGTCCCAAGACACCGCAACTCTATTTGACCATCGTTGCTAAGGCAAGACGGTTTGCCTCTTTGAGTGCAGATATATGTGATTTTGGGGAGATCTTACCAGAGATATCCTATGAGAAACATATTAGGTTATGTGTGAACGAACCTTTAAATACAGAAGAGATCCGTCTACTACCACCTGATTACCCCATGTTAACGTGGAAGTTATTACCTGATTCAGAAGAGAACTATTTTAATGTCACTATTCAGTTGAAAATGTCAATGATAGGTAGTCACATTGATGTGTTCAATCCTGTAAAACACGATGTCCTATTTTCAACACTGCTAACTATTGCCTTTCCAAATAAACGAACCTTAACACTACCTGTAACAGCAAGAATTTTAAAACCTGTCAACGTTGTACCGGAAAGCCTTTCGTTTGGTGTGGTAAACACTGGGATAAATCCATCACTACAATTTACACTATCATCGAAAAGAGATTTTCAAGTAGTTCGTATCCAAATGCCAAAATACATAAAGGTCGTAGATATCTCAAAAGTGGTGAAACTTGAAACCGATTCGTCTCATTACCAAAAGAAATATGAGGTTACTTGGGATGTAGAGAATTCTCCTATCCTGTTACGTGAAGAGATGCAGATTACAACTTCCGCCACAATCACACCTATTCGTATTCCAATCTACGGATACATTCAAGCAGAGACCCCATCCGATCAGGATGAATGACAGATTACTTTAGTTTGACGTTAGCTTGGTATAACCGAATTTAGAAACAGGTATGGTTAGAAACCACACCTGCGGATCCAATTATATATAGATTTGAAAAGTGACAAGGTAGGAAAGAAGTGACTGATTGGAGGGAAATTATACTTACTGCTGTTTTACTATCTGCCTACCGATGAAAAAAACAATTATACCGAGTGCCAAAAAACCCATTTCAGCACCCATCGCTTGGGTTTCGGTATATCCAAAAGGATTTACAAGTCCTAAGAAGAGTGCTGCACCAGCACAAACTATTCCCATAAGTTCCAATGTTTTACCGATATAATACACCTGATACCCCGTTACGAAATAAGGGCACATTTCAACTTTGCAGAAATATACTACAGTTAAAAGTGCCCTGATATGTTATTAGTATAAACTTTTAATTTGTCCCCAACGAATTAATTTCTGTTGTGCATTTGGATTTATTGACGCCGTGAAAACAAGATCAGGAAGTCTGAATTCGTGTTCCGTATATCCTACTGGCGCCCAAGCAATTTTATTTTCAAGTTGACCGTTATCAACATCATTATACGCAATGCAGAAACCAATAATAGTATCTTTACTGGCAAGTCCACCAAGTCGAAAACTGAGTTCACATGTTTGTCCATCATTGCCCCAGGCAATAGCACTTAAAGGTCCCTTAAGGGCACCAGATTCCATGCCAATTGGGATTTCATAACGATTGAACTCATCTTTACCGTGATAATGTTGTGGATCAACATGAAGCACAAGGTGATCTTCACGAAACAGTTTCGATTGTTGTTTTTCGATCTGATCATCTCTTAATCTTATAGCAATATATAAAAATCCACTTCGCCAGACAGCTTTAAAGGATCCTGTGAAATCATCAGATTCCTGCCACTGTCTACCGTTCATAATATCTTGATCAAGTTTAGCAGGTAAGGCTTCATCCCAGACGGGATCATCAAGGTATCCATCAACAATAGGTGCAACCGAAACCAGTTCCGCATTGTATTGGAAATTTTCAAGATTTTCATCAGTAAGATGCCCTAAGGCAAAGGACATAACTGTTAGCAACAAAACAATAGAAAAAATAAACTGTTTTCGCATTACATATTCCTCCTTTGGACATGAGCAAACTTAAGTCTAACATGCCATAAAGTGTTTTGTCAACTGGAATTAAGACCATTCAAAGTTCTTGAGTTGTCGTTTTTTCGTATTATATTAGCATAATTAACACCTTAAACCGATATATGCTGTCTTGAATTACATCATTCATGTCACATATTGTAGGTCGGGTTGAGGTACGAAATCCACCGAATGCCATACGCGCATTCGGTGTTGATTTGGACATGACACAATAAAAGTCTGGGTTTCGCTATCGCTTCTACCCAACCTACGAAATAATGTTATATTATCATATAGAAATGCTATTACAAGGCAGCAACTCAGGATATAGTTGAAAAAATAAATTGAAGAAATATAAAGAATCAAACATCATATATATGAAAAAGAGTTGACAGAATAGTAAGACATACGTTGCAATAACGTATGGAGAATAAATATAATACTCATGCTAAAATATAATATTAAATAAAACAATAAATTAAAGAATATATAGAATTTATACAAATGACAATAATACAACACATACTAATTCGGCAATGAAGGACTAAGGCATCCATTAAGAGAACTTATTAAATAAGAAAAATAAATGATGACTATCTACAAAAACGATCCTAAATACAATAATTTATTTATGTCAAAATTCCCGCTTTATTATACTGGTTGGAATTGTCAAAATTCACAAGGACAACAAAAACACAAAATCACACTTTTTGGAAATTCTTATAAAGTTAGTTAAAAGTGGAGTAAAGTCAGTCTATGACAGTGGTTAGAGGGGTAATTTACACCAATTTCAATGTCACAGAATGTGTCAAAAAGTGTAACTTTTTACAGTTTTTCGACACTTTTTCACCACATGGAAAAATCCAATATTTTCACGATTTATCATCAGGGAATTTAGGATTAAAGGTCTGTTTTTGCACCTTATTATTTGTCTGGATATTAGGATTAAAAGTGTAATTAACGACTATGAGTCCTAATACTATTTCTAAATAAAATGTCTCTTTATTCTAACATTACTTTTAGATTGTGCAGTATGAGATGACATCCAAATAAAACTGGAGTGCATCATCATTTCTCAGAATTGGTATAAGTATACAGACAAGTTGATTGTTATAATATGTTTCATCCGAACAAAAGAAACGATTTCGAGTCTTATGTCAGAGTATTTGACCAAGTATTGAACACAGAAGAGAATCATATTTGACACATTTCTACTAAATAGGTTATATTAATGAAGTGTTAATAGTTGACAATTGAGAAATACTTTGATGAAATTAGAGCAATGCAGATATTGTGAATGCTCTTTAGGTATGAATAATAGTCTTCAAAATGCTTCAGTTACATTAAATACAGTTGATATTAAGTAAAAAGTGTGTTATAATTTGTTGATTCAGTTTCAACATATTAACAATAGACATAAGCGGAACAGACATATTACTAATAAGGTTGTTTACGCAATTTTTCTAAGATTCTATCCTGAATGCATGCTATACTCTAAAGCATCGCTACAACCCGAAAGATATTAATAATGAAAATGAGGCGATAGGTGTGAACAAGAACACAAAAAACATGTTCGTGTGGTTTATTTTAGGCTTGGTAGTGGTGGTTGCTATCTACCAGCTTATTAATCGGAGTGATCAGGTTCAGGAATTGGCTACATCTGATTTCCATAACTATATTGAGCAGGGAAGCGCACTTTTTGATGGATACCTGATTCTTGATGACGAATGGATTGAAGGAAAGTTCAGCAAAGATTATTTACCTACAATAAAGGGAGAATTGGGATTGGAAAATGCATCGAATTGGAATGGTGCATTTAAATCCAGTCGTGATACCAGTGAAGATTATAAAATTCAGGAAATACTCAAAGATAACGGAATAGGTTACAATGCAAAGCCAAACTCCAATTTTTCACAATGGCTCCTTATTTTCGGTACCACAATCGTCCCTTTATTGATATTTCTCGGTTTAATGATTTTCCTCTCTCGCCAGATGCAAGGAAGTGGAAACCGTGCACTCTCTTTCGGTAAAAGTCGTGCCAAACTTCATTCAGAAAATGAACCAAAAGTCACTTTTGAAGATGTCGCCGGTGTTGATGAAGCCAAAGAAGCACTTGAAGAAGTAATTGAGTTTCTTAAAGCACCTAATAAGTTTAAACGGCTCGGTGGCACAATTCCAAAAGGTGTTCTCTTAGTTGGTCCTCCCGGAACAGGTAAAACAATGCTCGCACAAGCGGTTGCTGGTGAAGCAGATGTTCCATTTTTTAGTATAAGCGGATCAGACTTTGTAGAGATGTTTGTCGGTGTGGGTGCTTCAAGAGTACGTGACCTATTTGAAACTGGGAAGAAAAACGCTCCCTGTATCATATTTATTGATGAACTTGATGCTGTAGGACGACATCGTGGCGCGGGGATCGGTGGTGGACATGATGAACGCGAACAGACTTTGAATCAGCTACTCGTTGAAATGCAAGGGTTTGAGGCTTCAGAAAACGTCATTCTAATTGCAGCAACAAATAGACCAGATGTTCTTGATCCAGCACTGCTACGTCCCGGTAGATTCGACCGTCAAATTATCGTAGATTTACCAGATGTCCGTGGTAGACAAGCCATACTTGCCGTTCATACGAAGCAACCATATAAACTCTCTGATAATGTGAATTTAGAGATATTGGCAAAAGCAACACCAGGATTCTCCGGGGCAGATCTAAAGAATATGGCAAACGAAGCTGCACTGCTTGCCGCAAGACAAGATAAAGAAATGATTGACATGAGCTGCTTTGATGAAGCCAAAGACCGTGTCCTCATGGGACCAGAACGAAGAAGTTTAGTCATTAGTGATGAAGAACGACGCATTACCGCATACCATGAGGCAGGACATGCACTCATGCTACATTTTGTGCCAGAAAGTGATCCCAATTACAAGTGTACAATTGTCCCAAGAGGCAGAGCACTCGGTGTAACTGCTAAACTTCCGCTTGAAGAACGTCATAACCTCAATAAGAAAGGTCTTCTTGCTCATATTATCTTCGCATTAGGTGGTCGAGTTGCCGAAGAAATTATCTTTGGAGAGCAAACAACCGGTGCACAAAACGATTTTGAACAAGCCACACATCTCGCACGACGAATGGTCACACAATGGGGAATGAGTACATTGGGACCATTGACTTATGGTCGAAGAGACGAGCAGGTTTTCCTCGGTAAAGAATTAGCTGTCCACCAAGATTATAGTGAACAAACAGCGATCGCAATTGATAAAGCTGTTTATGATATTGTCATGGAATGTTATGAAAAGGCAAGAGAGATTATAGAGACAAACCTTGATGGATTGAAACATCTGGCTGATGCATTATTAGAACATGAAACTTTGATTACTGAAGAAATAGAAGAGATCCTCGGTCCCCGACCACAGTTACCAGCAAAACCTCTTACATGATATGCCGAGGCATACAGATCCCTTTTGACGGGAACACCCATATTATGGGTGTTCTAAACGTTACCCCTGATTCATTCTCAGATGGCGGTGTATACCAAGATGTCAACACTGCTATCGAACATGCAAAAAACATGGTTGACGATGGTGCTACGATTATTGATATCGGTGGTGAGTCATCAAGACCCGGAGCAGAATCAGTGCCTGAAGACGTAGAATTGGATCGCGTTTTACCTGTCATACAAGCACTTGTGTCTGAAAAACTGGACGTTCCAATTTCCATTGACACAACGAAAGCATCTGTTGCACAATATGCACTTGAAGCCGGTGCTCATATTATCAATGATATAACGGCACTTCACGGTGATAACGCAATGGCACAGGTCGCAGCTGATATGGAAGCAGGGGTAATTCTAATGCATATGAAGGGGACACCCCGTACAATGCAAAAGGCACCACACTATCAGGACGTTATAAAAGAAGTATATGAAGCATTGGAGAATTGGATTACAAAGGCAACGCAAAAAGGAATTCATCCGGATCGAATTATTGTAGATCCTGGCATTGGATTTGGGAAAACGACTGAACAGAATATACTAATTTTAAAGCACCTCAAAAACTTCAAACCTCTAAACAAACCGATATTAATCGGTACATCGCGGAAATCCTTTATCGGTAATTTATTAGATCTTCCTGTCACACAAAGACTTGAAGGCTCCCTGGCAACGGTGTGTTGGGCAATTACCCAAGGCGTAAATATCGTGCGCGTTCATGATGTAAAAGCTACTGCCCGCGTAGCACGAATCACAGATATCCTACACCAATAAATCCAACTCATAAATTGATGCTCCAACAAATAATTCAAGGAATCGGTATTGATATTATAGAGGTAGAAAGGATTAAAAAATTGTCTACCCGATGGGGGAGTAAATTTGAGAACCGCGTCTATACCACCCAAGAACTCGAATATTGTGGAAAAACACAGACACGGTATGCACGACTCGCTGCTCGTTTCGCTGCAAAAGAAGCTACCCTTAAAGCGTTGGGGACAGGGCTAATAGATGGAATGTATTGGCAGGATGTAGAAATTCGTGCCAATGCTGATGGGAAACCTATGCTCGTATTACACGGGAAGGTAAGGCAATATGCAAAAGAACTCGGTATAGTGACAACATTTGTAAGTCTATCCCATGCTATAGATTACGCCGTGGCACAAGTAACACTTTGTTCAGGTTAAATAAAAATGTGATGAAAATTGTTTTTTGAATCATCTAACTCCAGTATATTATCCTTATAGGGAATTATGCAAATAATTGGTATTTATCGAAACTGATGAAAACTCGCAACGGATATTCCACCCGTTGATTCTGTGTTATTACCCGTACCGAGTAAAGTAGGAATTAAATCTTAAAATTCATACAGTTTGGATATAGATAACAACGTAAGTTAACATAATATCTCGTGGAGATGGATACACAATGAAAAGTATACTGGAATACCTACATAACAATTTTATGTCAATCAAGATAATTCAAACCCAGTTTTTTATTAGCACTTTGTGGGCTTTATCTTGTCTAATGTTCCTAAATTGGAATGCTAATGCAGAAGACATCACCTCAGATGCAGATAGATTTTTGAAGCAGCTACAAGGGGCTGAATACCGGGGTATGGGTGGGAGTTTTGTTGGCGTTACCGGTGGGGCAAATGCAATCGGAAATAATCCAGCCGGCATTGACTCAGAAACAGGGGATAGGTTTATCATTAATATGACCCGTTTCCCACATACAGTTGTCCTACTTTCTAAGGCAAATGAAACTAAGAAGTATGAGGATTATAGCAGATATGAACAGAATGCCTCCGGTATTGAAACATTGAATTGGGCATTTCCAATGGGTAAACTTGGAACTATCGGATTTGCCTTCTCCTTAGCACACGAAGGATCGTTTCGACGTGTGAACCATCAAGGAAAAGCAATCAACAGCTTCCCAGAAAATAACCTTGCTCTCGGATTCAGTTACGGTTTAAACTGTTTCAAAGGCACAACAGTTGGATTAGATACTAAATGGATACGTTCAAAAGTTAGGGATACTTTTGGATCTGAACACCTTGGACGAGGCTATGCATATAATATAGGTATGATTCAGCAATTTGGAAAGGGATTTCATGTAGGGTTAGTAGTACGTAATTTAAGTAATGGTTTATCATTTATTGATCCAAATATACCAGATAAGATTCTTCGCGATGTTATTGCAGGTGTAACCTATCAATATGATATTTCAAATATCGCTGTACGGTTGGGGTTAGATTTACATCCGCTATTTACCGATGGTATTCGAGCTAACATTGGCACAGAGGTATGGTATCATAATCGATTTGGTGTTAGAATTGGATACCTAAGAGATACGGAAAAACGATACGCATCGGTATATCTTTTAGAAGATGCAACTTTTGAAATGGATGAACGTACATGGAAGGCAGAAGGTGTTTCCTTTGGGATTGGTGTAAGAACCGGGAACATCACAATAAATGGCGCCTATACCCCTGAATATAAACCTACAAAATCTGATGATGAACGTCTACATGTTGTTCAGGGGACAGCAGTTTATACTTTCTCAATTGAACAGGCATTTTAAATACTTCAAGACTTTGTACAAAATGAGAGAGTTAAATGTAATAATCATACGACGTGTACGTCCATTCTAATGGTATTAACCATCCTGAAATAAATACGGAATTGTCATAGTAATTAAGGACATTGTCTAAATTTAGCAAATTGTGTAATATGTCAGATGGATATAAGGCAATTAAAGGAATTGCAGCGGCAAAATATGTAGTGAAAAAATCACGATTTCTTGCAGAAGCGAAGGCAGTGGAAAATCAGGATAAAGTGAAAAGATTCGTTGTTGATGTTAAGAACCGTATTCCACAAGCTACACATTATTGTTATGCTTATAGTATCGGCAATGAAGATGATAAACTGGAATACGTATCAGATGCAGGTGAACCAACACATTCAGCCGGTCCACCTATACTTGCTGCGATACATGCAAACGAATTATCAAATACAATAATCGTTGTTGCACGGTATTATGGAGGTATAAATCTTGGAATCGGAGGATTGATTCGGGCTTATGGGGCATGTGCACGGGCATGCCTTGAAAATGCAACTATAGAAACACGGATTAAATACAGGGAATTATATGTAGATGTTCCTTATAGTCAAATAGGAACAGTTGTAACATTGTGTAAACGTATGGGAGGACAGGTCAGATCAATAAATTACGAACCAAACCCAAACATACATATACAGATTAAGGAAAGACAGTTGGAAAGTATTCAGGAACAGCTCCAAAGCATTGGAATTACACCAAGGTATTAAATCTCGGAGGAATGCACGTTGAGCACAGTGAAATATACAACTACACATGAATGGATTGAAGTCGTTGGTACAGATGGAACTATAGGTATTACCGAACGTGCCCAGCTTATATATGGTGAAATTATTTTTATTGATGTTTCACCTGAACAAGAATGTGAACAAGGAGAGATTATAGGAAGAATTGAAACTGAAACCGGAGGAAACTTCTATCTATACGCACCTGTGGCTGGAGAAATATACGAAGTAAATGCAGCGCTTGATGAAGATATTGACCTGATTAATAATGTACCTGAAAACGATGGTTGGATATGCAAAATATACATTGATAATCTGAGTGAACTTGATTCACTCATGAACTTATCCGATTATGAAGACTATGAAGAAGATGAAATTGATGAAGGAGAATATTTGCCTGAGACGGACTTTTTCGAGAATATTGACGACTATTGATCATCAGTAGAGGCAATAAAAACACGACGAACAATCCGTTGTTTGGGTACCGGAATAACTGTATCTACTGTATATCCTAAGTCATTGAGCGGTTTGCTTAGATCACGAATATCAATGAAAGCTGCTTTTGGCGCACGGTTTCGTAGGTTCGCAAGGATTTCTGCAGCAGCTGCGGTATCTTTCACAAGACTTATACCGTAAGGCAAATCTGTTGCAACTGCATCAAATTGTCCTCTAACTGTTCTGGCATCTTCTAATTTTATTTTTGCCGTAAGACCGAAGTGGTACAGGTTTTTGGTCGTTGCCCCAATCATGCGAGGATTATTATCCGAACCTGATGCTTCAAAACCACTATGTGCAGCAGACATTACAATTGTCCCCGTTCCACAACAAGGGTCTAAAATATGTTCACCAGGTGCAGCTACAAGGTTGACAAGGACACGTGCCAGTCTGGCTGGTAGTGAACTCGAAGTTGTATGAGGGCGGTGGTCATGCGCCATCCACATGCCATCTGATTCAGATAGTAAACGGCCAAACCAGATCTTTTCAGAGGTAATCACGGTTGGAAATACGACTTTCGGACAAGATAAATCCGGTTTCCCATCAATCAAACTTCCTATCTGACTGGCTAAAGTCATTGAGTTTAGATTCAGACTCTTTGGCTTTTTAATCACTGATACGCGAAATCTGTCTTCATATAGATTTGCTGCTTTGATGTAGGTACAGAGTTCCTCAACACTTGACCCAGAAAAAAGGACTTCTATACAACTTTTGAGATAAGCACCTCTACAAACATTGACACAGATGTCTGAAACTGTGATACCATACTTATTTGGCACCTTACCTGTTAATGTTACTGATTCTGCTGATGCAAGTTCGGTGAGTTGCGACGGAATTGCTACAAGGTAGAGATACTCTTGAGTTGTCATATTAGTCATAATACCATAAACATACAGAAATAACAATTTTAGAAAGGAAAAGCATGGTTCCAGAGACTGAAAAAATCCGAATTGGACATAGTCCAGATTCCGATGATGCTTTCATGTTCTATGCTCTTGCAAAAGGACATATATCAACAGGACAGTTTGAAATCATCCACGTTATTGAAGATATTGAGACATTAAATCGACGCGCACTTGAAGCAGAACTTGAGGTGACAGCAATTTCTGTTCACGCCTATGCTTATGTCGCAAAGGATTATGCCCTCATGCCTTGTGGGGCAAGTATTGGGGATCAGTACGGTCCATTAATTGTAGCTAAAGAGCCATTTGAATCTCTTGAAGGGAAACGGGTTGCTATACCCGGTGATATGACGACCGCTTATCTCACAATGAAACTTTATCAACCAGATGTTGAGACAGAACCTCATCGTTTCGATGAGATATTAGATGTTGTCCAGCAAGGTAAGGTGGATGCAGGGTTGATTATTCATGAAGGACAATTAACCTATATACGTGAAGGATTCCATAAAATAGTGGATCTTGGTGAATGGTGGTATGAAGATACAGGATTGCCACTCCCACTTGGGGCAAACGTGATACGGCGAAATCTCGGGGATGAGAAAATACGGTCTATCACAAGTCTGTTAAAACAGAGCATTCAATATTCACTTGATCATCGTGAAAGCGGACTTGAATATGCTATGACCTATGCAAGGGACATGGAAACTGAACTCGCTGATAAGTTCGTAGGCATGTATGTGAATGATTATACATTAGATTATGGAGACGACGGAAAAACTGCGGTGCAACTCCTACTCACGCGAGGTTATGAGGCAGGTATAATTCCGCATCACGTTCAAGCCGATTTTGTCACACTATGATAGATACGATACAATATGTAGTGGAAAATAATGGATGTAAAACGCCGAAGGAGCTTTCAATTAGAAGATGGGGATGCCAATAAACTTGCGTCGGGAATCATATATGATGAAGGGAATGTTCAGGTATTATGGCGAACAGATATTGGATATACTGCGGAGCAATATTCCTCTCTTCACCTTATTATAGATCTTATCCCTGGAATAGTCGTATTGCGGATCGGGGGTTCAGAGGATAGAGTAATTCAGGAAGACGTACTATCGTAATCGACTATCTGCCAATTTTACTATTTGTCCACTTTCCTGTGCGATATACATATACCCAAGACCATCTAAGGTTACACCTTCTTGGTCGTTACCCGGTAATAGATACCGGTGTAGGGGTGTGCCATCCCTTTTAAGTTCAACTAAAAGGTTTGTTGTGTCGCTAATAAGTATCAGAGAATCAGCTTGTGAATCATAGGTGAGACCGGAGATATCAATAAAATCCATTTCATGATAACGAATTATTGTGCCTTCAGTTTCTGATGTATCAGACGACTTAATCGGAATGACAACTTCACATACAACAGATAGTTCGCTATTTGGTTTCAAACTAACGGATTGATTTCCAATCCAAAATGTCCCACCTTCAACGTGAGATGTATCTGGAATAAAAGCAATCGCCTCCATCCCCATACCACCCTTCTTCAGGAGAGTTTTCCCTTCAAACAAACGATTAATTGTAAATTCTCGAAGTATTGTCAGAGTCTGCGGGTGTACCTCTAAGATTGCTTCGTCATCTTCAACTGCCACATAAAGCAGGCCTGTTTTGGGGTTAATTGTAATCCCTTCAAGGTCACGCCCTTGAAGATACTTCCTGCGGATAGTAGATCCGTCCGGACGCATTTCATGAATATGTCCTTCATCGTCCACAACGAATAGAGTCTTCCGAATCGGATGATAGGTCACCCCTGAAGGTTCCGATATTTTTTCTTTATTTATATTACCTAACCAAGTGTATGGGAGTTCAATTGGTATTGATGCAGCTTTCTTTTTTCTTTCTGAATCCTCTAAATAAATCAGAAAGTAGACAAGGAACGCGCTCACAAATAGAAAGGAGATAAAAGCAAGTATTCTCTTATATTGCATCGGTGTTTCTACGTCCCTATAAAGAAACTAAGTAACCTAACCATAGAATGGATAGGATTATGTGATATGAAAATTGTTATATATCAACCATGCTTAACCTAATTGAAATGAAATATACAGTTCAAGTTTGAAAAAAATATCATATATTTAGCGGTATGTCAAGACCAAATAATTAACTAATCATGGTTTCCCTTTCTGGTTTACCCCCAGTTTTTATCACTGACATTTAGGATCTTGTGCAAAAGTGTTTCTTATGATAAATTGTGTTTCTATTATATTCTTTAGAATAGTTCTTGTAGATTTATCATTGAAATACACTCTACCTCATAAAGTTCCTATGTGTTCGCTTATCTCACAAATGACACAAGTATTCAAACCCGTGTTGAAACGCCCTGCTCTAAGAAATCTACTTTTGACAGTGCTTGCGAGTACTCGTGTCAACGCTTTTCAGATAAACACGCTTGCAGCCAAGTTGCCTGTTGCTGTCAGACATTACAAAACAAAACAGAAGCGACTCCTTCGATTTATTAACTCTTGCTTTCCCACAGATGTTGCTTTGGATGCTTGGTGTGCCTTTGTCTTATGTTCGCTTCGTAAAGCGGGGCGTCAGTTGCGTATCTTACTCGTTGATGAAACGGACATCCTTCAAGATTATAGAGTTATAGTAATTGCAGCGCCGTTTCGCAAGCGTGCTATTCCAATCTATTGGCAGATCTATCGTAAAGATAGCTTCGACAAAATGGTGTTCCGTAGTCATAATGTGCTTGTTCAAGAGTTTTGTAAAGCGTTCGTTCAGCAGTTTGAAAAGACACTACCGGGAG
>PYJD01000034.1:126283-150366 GCA_003635315.1 Candidatus Poribacteria bacterium | reverse complement strand
ATCCCGGTTGCTCCCCAAACTTTCGCGCATGAGCGTCAGTCTTAGACCAGAAAGCCGCCTTCGCCACGGGTGTTCTATATGATATCTAAGCATTCCACCGCTACACCATACATTCCACTTTCCTCTTCTAGACTCAAGTAAAGCAGTATCAAACGCAATGGCTCGGTTGAGCCGAACCCTTTCACGTCTGACTTACTCCACCGCCTGCGCGCGCTTTACGCCCAGTGATTCCGGACAACGCTTGCCCCCTACGTATTACCGCAGCTGCTGGCACGTAGTTAGCTGGGGCTTTCTACTACGGTAACGTCAAGAACGCTGCGTTATCAGCAACGTCCGATTCATCCCGTAACACAGAGGTTTACGACCCGAAGGCCTTCATCCCCCACGCGGCGTCGCATCGTCAGGGTTTCCCCCATTGCGAAATATTCTCGACTGCAGCCTCCCGTAGGAGTTTGGGCAGTGTCTCAGTCCCAATGTGGCTGACCATCCTCTCAGACCAGCTACCCATCGTCGCCTTGGTGCGCCATTACCACACCAACAAGCTAATAGGACGCGGGCTTATCTTCGAGCGGCAGCCGAAGCCACCTTTCATTCGAAAAACCAAAGTCTAACGAATCGTATTTGGTATTAGCAACCCTTTCGAGTTGTTGTCCCCATCTCAAAGGCAAATTACCCACGCGTTACTCACCCTTTCGCCACTTTCCACCATACCGAAGTATAGTTTCTCGTTCGGCTTGCATGCCTAATCCACGCCGCCAGCGTTCGTCCTGAGCCGGTATCATACTCTCCACAAAAGTAATGAAGTACGCCTTCAAATAATTTGAAGGGCACTCACAAGCTATATAATAGGCACGTCACGTAAACTATTTAACTTTCAAAGAACATCTTCACCTTTCAAAATCGAAAGGTAATGTATATTATACCGACGTATAATTCGTTTGTCAAATTAAAATGCGAAAAAATACATAATTATGGAAAAAGAAAGGTATTTTCTGATTCACAACTGTCCTCTACTACGGAAAATACGTTATACGCTTGCCAACTCTATCTGTAGGATCCACGTATTTCTCCAAATCACGCATCGCAATTACCGTACAGCCATTATCTCGAAGATAATCCATATACCTTTTAAACTTCGCAGGGGGTGTGTCTACCCACGGATGTTCAAGGGCAGGAACGCCGTGAAATGTCAAAACAGCGATTTTCCCATCCTTTGCCTCTTCAACCGCCCATACCAAATCCTCAAATTTATAGTTGGGACCAGGAATACTTGAGGGAACAACCAAGGGGTGATGTACATCAGGGTCGTAAATCGGTCCACGACCACCATCTCGATAATGTGGAAAATCAGGAGCAACCCCTATCCGAGCAAAAAGATATCCTTTTTCTGACAATGCCTCTATCGATTCCGGTCCCCGACAACTTGCAGGATAGGCGAAGGTCTCAGGCACAGGGATACCGTATTCCTTACACCGTTTATCAATATGTATCACGTCCGCAAGCAATTCCTCCTTTGATTGGGAGTTGGCGTGCGTATGATGACGGGTATGGTTTCCAATTTCAAACCCTTGTTCATGCAACTCCCTTATCTCTTCCCAAGTAACATAGTAGTCTTTGTTGTTAAGAAAATTAAGACCTTCAGTGATGTAGAAGGTTCCACCAAAACCGTATTCTTTCAATAGGGGGGCAACATAATTATAATCTGATTTGTTACCATCATCAAAAGTAAGAACAATTAATTTGTCTGGGATGGGTTTTAAGCTATCTCTTGTAGATGATTCTGGATTCTCTTTTTGCATTTTCCCTCCTCATAAATTGTGGATTATCTCCTGCGGCGATGGTAAGCTGGTTGAATATCCATGTCAATTGCGTTCCAGTAATATTTTAGCGCATCGTCCGTTTCCCAATCGGAATACACTTCATCCCATTTCGCACAGCCAAGATGTACAGTGAGTGCGTCCTCATCAACAGGTTCATCGACCGATTGATAGCGTGCACTCGTTGCAAGTCGAATAATGTCATCGGTCATATTGTGCCGTCCTCGGTGTATCGTTAAACTATGAAACATGAGGACATCACCAGACTTAAAAGGATTCCATACCCATTCGGTACTATCATCTGTCATCTCTCCTGAACGAACATTGCCATCCTCCAACAACCCACGACGGTTTGAACCGAGAGCAATGGCTAAACCCCCTAACTCGGCATCACAGTCTCCCAACGGTGTCCACACAGTCCATGTTTCCTTTGAACCACGGACTGGACTGAAGTCCTGATGCGGTGGGGTAGTATACTGATGTTCTCCTGGGAAGATGACATGACAGATATGACGTGGATGGATGAAAACTGATGTTCCAAACAAGACTTCCAAGACACGCAAGATATTTTCGTGATGGGGGAGTGCGTGGAAAAGTCGAAGTTTCTGGACATCAATATAGAATCGTATGTACGTCTCCGACCTGTCCTGTTCACAGACGAAAACCCCATTCCTGCGGATACCAGCATTTGGATCAGAATCCGGGGCAAGGAGTTCGTGCTGTTCTGCTACACGGAGCACTTGCCGCCGTAATTCAAGCACCGGTTCTGTGGGAAGCAGCCCAGGAAAGAAGAGATACCCGTTCTGGCGACTGTGTTCAAGTAATCTGTCACGGTCTTCAATGAAGTCTGTACAATCTATGAATGATGTTTCGGTATGCATTAGAATCTTTCCACTTAACTTTATCTGACTGACTTGAGTTTTCCCCATGTGACGGGCAAGGCATCAGTAGGATCTACCGCTGTAAAGTGTCCTACGGTTGTAACCGATACATTATCATAAACAGTATGTTCACCGGTCCAAGCTCTGAAACCTATACCACCTTGATTATGGGTGTTATCTTTCCAAGTACAACATAAATTTAGATCCTTACCTCGTTCACCCAAATGGATCTCGTAAGTTCCATCTTCCACAACAATCTTTATGGTATACCATTTACCAAGTTCCGGGTGCACACCTGATTCATTGTCTAACTTACCATGGTCAGGTACGTCATACGCGCCATCTACCCGTGTAAACCACCAAAATTGATTACGTGCATCTGCTACTATTTGAACCAGTGTGCAATTGTTTTGGTCTTTTGCATGCACAACCCAATTCGCTGACCATAACGGGTTCACCATATTAAAGTCAACAGTAAACTCAAAATCAGTTAAGTCAGTCACTTTGGATATTCCTACGCCGCCACCATCAACTTCAAGTGTGCCACCTTCCTGAGACCAACCATCTGTAGGAATCCATTTATTGCTGTCAATATTGTTTTTCTCAAAATCATCCTCAATCAACACCTCACCAACACAAAGAGGTACAGATATTGAGATGATTATAAATGAAAAGATTGTGAAGATGCTAAAGTTCATTTCTTTTGATTTCATAATCAATTCTCCATTTGTATTGATTAACGTGAGCTTTGTCTATATGCTTAGAACGCTAAAACGTTCCAGTAGGTTGAAACAGCCTATAATATATTTCTTGTTATTCCGTATGTCAGCACTGATGAGAATTCTGTGCGTATAAAAATCGATCCCTCTAAATTCTATCTGTCAGTCTTGAGTTTGCCCCAGGTAACTGGTAGAGCATCTTCGGGGTTCACTGCAAGCTGATGTCCCACGGTTGTAACCAACAAATTATCATACAGGGAATGTTCGCCAGTCCAAGCTCTGAAACCAATGCTACCTTTACTGTGAGTTTCATCTTTCCAAGTACAACATAAATTTAGATCCTTACCTCGTTCACCCAAATAGATCTCGTAAGTTCCATCTTCCACAACAATCTTTATGGTATACCATATGCCAATTTTTGGATGCACACCTGATTTATTCGCTAACTTACCATGGTCAGGTACGTCATACGTGCCATTTACTCGTGTAAACCACCAAAATTGATTACGTGCATCTGCTACTATTTGAACCAGTGTGCAATTATCTTGGTCTTCAGCATGCACTACCCAATTTGAAGCCCATAACGGGTTCACCATATTGAAATCAACATTAAACTCAAAATCAGTTAAGTCAGTCACTTTGGATATTCCTACGCCGCCACCGTCAACTTCAAGTGTGCCACCCTCCTGAGACCAACCATCTGTAGGTATCCATTTATTATTGTCAATATTATTCTTCTCAAAATCATCCTCTAACAGCACTTTTCCAATACAAATCGGAGTATATACTGAGATGAGTATAAATGAAAAGAGTGTGAAGATGCTAAATCTCATTTCTCTTGATATCATGACAACTTCTCCCAATTTGAAAGATTATGCTTCTTCTCATCAGAATCAAATAAAAAGAAAATACCACATCTGCAAGGAACTGTCAATAAAACCCTTCCAAGAACTGGGTGATTTAGTTTTCCAATTTTTCAATACATTTTATCTATTCCATGATTGTTTATATTAGTATCTTATACCATTTCTAAGAAATATTCTGAAATATCAACACCATTCACCCAACCCGGTAGGAGCGGTTTGGAACCCGGGGAATGCCGTAATGGCATTCATACCGTTGATTCACCGAATATAATATAACATGGAGGATTTACGCAAAATAGGTTATTTCTTTACCACTTGTTTTTGATGGATCAACATATTCTTTCAGATCCCGCACAGCAATTACCGTACAACCCTTATCTCGAAGATAATCCATATATCTTTTAAACTGCGTCGGGGGTGTGTCTACCCACGGATGTTCAAGGGCAGGAACGCCATGAAATGTCAAGACAGCGATTTTCCCATCCTTTGCCTGTTCTACTCCCCACACAAAATCATCAAAGTCGTAGTGTGGACCCGGTACACCTGTTGATGGAATCACCAATGGATGATGTATTTCAGGATCATACACTGGACCCCGACCCCCTTCTACATCATAAGGGTAGTCTGGACCAACACCCCGACGCGCAAATAGATACCCTTTTTCTATCAATACCTCTATCGATTCTGGTCCACGGCTATCCCCAGGATATGCAAACGTCTCAGGAATCGGAATGTCATACGCATCACATCGTTCGTCAATATGTATCAAACTGGAGAGTAGCTCATCTTTTGTTAATGTGTTTATATTTGGATGTTGACGCGTGTGATTACCGATTTCAAAGCCATCCTCATGGAGTTCTCGAATTTCTTCCCATGTAACATAGTGGTCTTTGTTGCTGAGAAAACCGAGTCCTTCGGTAATGTAAAAAGTTGCTCCAAAATCGTAATCTTTCAACAACGGTGCCACGTAATTGTAATCTGATTTGTTGCCGTCATCAAAGGTAAGGACAACCAACTTATCTGGGATAGGTTTGAGTGACTCATTTCGATATATTTCATGATTATCTTTTGACATATTTCCACCTATGGACAAAAATTTATACACACCTTAATCGTCTATTATCACTGAATCCACTTTTGAATCTGTTTCTGTGACAGTAGTCACGGTTTTGAGCTCAAAACGTTGTACATTATCTCCTTCAAGCAGAGACGGATCAATACCCGTGCCAGACAAATCTGAATCTGTGCTAACGACAATATGTGCCGAAGCACTATCTCCCTTATCCTTAACCCGATTGAGCACTGTAAGAATACCCATTAATTGCTGACGATTTTCTTGCTGATCCTCAGGTAAAACCTCAACCCATGCCTCAAAAAGGTCGGTTAGAGCATCAAGACTTACGGGACCACCGGACATCTGTTTCAACCTATCCATTATTGCTTCAACTTCAGGGGATTCACCATACTTTTCACTGAAATGTGCTTGTGCCTTCTCAAAGTCTGCTTCTTCAACATTTTCGTCAAGTAGTGATGTAACTTCTTCAGGTATACCAAAAGCGGAAAGCAAGGATGACGCGTCAAATTCAGATGCCTCTGTCTTTTCTCCAGATGCTGCCGTGTCTTCTGTAATATGAGTTGACTCAGTTTCAACAGTATATTTCTGTTTACCCTTAAGATTTTCGTTATCTGATTTAGGTGATCGGGTTGCCTTAACCTGATCAGAAGATGTGATTTTGCCGGTTTCCTGTATAGATTCATTTGTCGAAGTAGATTGAGGCTCCGCTCCAATTTCATCAGCAAAACGATTGTAACTCCATTGAGTGTATACGTAAATACCCCCTACGATAAGAACTGCAAAGATAACGCCACCAACGAATATCCTTCCATCTAATTCTTTGAACATATCTGTCTCATCCTTTTAAATGTATATATAATGTGAAATATAGACCGAGATCAAGTCTTGAGGAATATCAGACTTATGTGTTTATACACCTAAATCTACAAAATTGTTTCGTTTATGGTGAGTTATATCACAGCATGAACTTTGAATAAAGGAAGGCAATTGATTAAATCGGCAGCACCAGCGGTGCGAAAGGTGTGTAGAAAACGCAACAGTCCAAAACCCAAGCACCAGCGGTGCGAAAGGTGTATAACAAAGCACATGTACAGACACCTGTCACCCCTACAAATCAACGGTATGAATACCATTTAGGCATTCACCGGGGTTTGGATCTGGGAACAAACGCACTAACTACACACATTCCGCACCTGCGGTGCTATGTCTATACCTAAGAACAGGTTCGAATTGCTTAATTGACCTAACTTGGCTTCAATATTAAGTATTACCTAATTTAATATTGAATCTTCATGCAACCGCACCTACCGTGTGGAGTTTCGCAAACTAATTAGACAACCTAAAGACGTGAAAACACCGAAAGTTGTAAGTGTGCCTTTTGTCATTTCTCTTAAACGTATTGCCTGGACATTTCGATTATATTCTTGCATATAAAAGAAGACGTATTCTGGGGGTTTACCGAGTATTCTGTCTAATGGAATTTCAATGAAAAGTGGGTTTGCATAATAAACTCCTATACCTGGGATACATGCACCCATCCAGAACCATTTATCTGGGTTTACGTTTCGGTCTGAATCAAGTCGTGCGTCGTTAATAGCAATAGCAGGGATGTCGGCATTTGTTTGATAAGGGAAAAGAGATATTAAGAGCGTCAGTATTAGGATATATGTAAGTGTTTTCATAGGTTCTATTCCTTTGAGAAGATGGTTCGGTTTTTATTGTTGGGTCATGAACCCATACAAAAATTAAACCGAGTATTAAGCAAGTTAATTACCATTCGGCATTGATAATATTTTGCTCTATTGAACGGATGTGAATTAAAAAGTTATAAGTTTCACCTTGTTCATACATTAGACTGCAGGGTGTGATATAAAACTTAATGGTGTTATCGCTTTTTGTATCTAACTCAATTTTATCGCATTTTCCTTCATTATCTTTTTGTGGGATAGACCAGTGAATCTTCTGAACAGTGGCATCTATTGAGATTGGCTCGTTAACGTAATAGTCAGCATTTCCATTTTGAATAGCTGTTATAAGTTCTTCCATTGTTATGTTGAGCCAAGTAATTGGAATATCATCCTCTGCATCGTAATAACAACTGATGATAAGGGATATGAGTAATGTAGTGGCGATAAATCTCATAAGAATATAGGATAGTCTCTATTTATAGTCGTTCAATGCCATCACAACGCTGTATATGTCATATGTCGGTTGTTTCGTGTTTGGAGATAGTGTTATTTTTTCAATGAAAAGTGTAAATGTGTGGGTTTTGTTTATAGCGGTGACTCCAGGACTGGTGAGTGCAAATAAATTGACGTTTGGCGTGTAAGTATATAGTTGTAAGAGAACACAATCGGGGCAGTCAGTTCTTGAATGTTCAGTTTTATTTTTGACTATGGCATCTATTGCTATGGTTTCATTAATGTATTTATCTACTTCACCGTTTTCAATATCTATTGTCAATTTATCCATTGTGACTTTATCATCGTCTGCTATGGGTATATCAGGTCCAGCGGTACAACTGAGAAGTAGCGGGAATAAAAGTATTATTACAAGAGGTCTCATAATGTGTTCCTTTTTTAGTTTAGATAGGTATTATAGCATATTTAGATGTTAACAATACCTTCGCCAATAATAGACATTCTGTTAGATTGTGTATTTTGTAGCACATTCTGTTAGATTGTGTATTTTGTAGCACATTCTGTTAGATTGTGCAGTATGAATGTATCCTCAAGTTTAGATAAATTCTTTTCCTTGATATTGAAATAACTTGCAAGATCATCCGAAGAGCATTTACCCTCATAGTACTTTTTGAATGCAAGTGTTAAAAAGTGTTGACCTAAATACATAATTTGATTATAGAAATAATTTCCTCCTCCAGAATAAGACTCGCTGTTTCCAAACTTACTTTTACCTATACTTATCCATTCAGATAACTTGTTTCTAAAAAAGGTTTCTGATATTGTGCCTTTCTGTAGAAACTTATACAGAATTACTTGAGAACTTACTTTGTAATCATCCGCTAATTCTTTTGCTACATTATCGCTATATTCAACAGATCCAGAGTGTTTATCAAAATGTTCAAATGGGACTAAAAACTCTGATGCAAATTGGTTGCAAAATTGCTCGTCATTATTATCTTTAAAGATTAAATCACTTGTAATTCCATTATTGCCTAATAAGACATGCCCCAATTCATGAAATAAAGTAAATATCTGTCTATTTTCAGCATTTGTATTATTTAGGTAAATTACAGGAAATACATCATCTGATAAACAAAACCCATCTACTTTGTTGTCTTCAAAAGCCTCTTTAAATACGAAAACACCTTTACCTTGGATTTCATCCCTCCAAGCAGATATTGCTATTTTTGAATCTCCCCAAGACATCTGCTTTTCTACAGACACGCCTATATAATCCCTAACCGCTGCAGCCAGTTCGGCAAAATCCCTATTGCGTGCGTCCTTAATATCATCTAAAATTTTATGTTCTACAAACTCATCCATTCCAAAAAGTTCCTGTAGTGCAGTTTGTCTAAAAAAAGCCTGTCGATATAAGCTATATATTTTTGGGCTTAATTCTCTAATTTCAGATGACCTTAGCATAACTTGATCTTCAAGATTTTCTTCATCTTCTGGAGGCGATTGCATAAAAAAGAATGCTATAGAACGTTCATATTTAGATGCTAATTTTTCAAGCTGGATATAAGTTGGGAAATCTATTCCTGACTCCCAATCTTCTATACATTCTTTTTCTTTACCAATGTATTTTGCAATATCCTCTAAAGAATAACCAGATTTATCTCTTGCCCATTTAAGAAGGTGGTGGTTAACATTAGTAATTTTCTCACGCATAATTCACCACATATCCTTTTGGATGTGCCCTGACATCTTACCTTTTTAAAACTCATATAAACATCGTTGATTAAATACGATTGCCGATATGCTGTTTAAGTATTAAGTGAGATCATCATATTTTTTAGGTATCATATCACTTGAAAGTTAAAATTTATGGATAACCTGCTTCTGTTAATATTTTAACACAATCTATATTTTCAAACCTTAGATTAAATTGTTCCTTATACAAAAACCCATAACTACTAAACACGTTTGTTATTATACTTTAACACAATAAGTAGTATTTGACTTACAAACACTCGTTATTGTAAGTCAAACAATTAAATTTTATGATAAGGTTAATAACAGTTTGTTATTATATTTATTCTTTGTATTTTATTTCTGGATAAATCTTCTCTTGTTCAAACAATTTTTCTAATCTTTGTTTATAAGAAGAATTCGAGATATAAATGGTTTTAATAAGTCTATTGAAATTAATAGGTGTGAAAATTATATGATCTTTATACAAAAGTTGTGGCTCATTTATTTCGTCAAACGGATTATGAGGTATAACCCTTTTTATTTCGGGGTGTTTGTTGATCAGATCATCATAACTAATTACTATTCTGATTTCCTGCTCTTCTTTGAAATTTAGTCTTTTAGTTAAATGTCTTTCATGAATTATATTATAAGGCAGTCTATTTTCATTGTTTTTTGTGATTGATTGATATATAGAACTGTTTTGATATAAAAAATTTTGAATCCCGTTATGCGTCAACATATTTACATATTCTATACTACCTATGTGAAATTTGTAGTTTCCATTTCTAAATGATTCTTTAATTCTTTTAATTGTAGATTCAATTAAAACAGAATTCTCGTCAATATCTTCATTTTGAATATTTTTATTAAAAGACCAGCAATGTACATAAATATATTTACTTTGTTCATCCAAATAATATTGAAAAGGAAATATATTTTCAGGCAGGGGATCACCAGACTGTAATTTATATGTATCTAAAATAACCCTTGATTTTCCAACTCGTATATTATCTTCAATATTCAAATCAACCAAAAATGTTCCTATAGACATATAATCAAAATATGATAACCTGCCTTCATATTGATCTTTGAAACTTGACGCAGAACTAAATCTTAAACTCTTTGTTTTTATAGATTCTATAAAATATTCTATATTTATAGAATGATAGACGGTTTTATTATCGCTGGGAGTGTTAAAATATTCATTGTGTAAAAACATAATATAGAACGGAATTAGTCGTTTTAAATTTTGTTACTTTCGGATTCACAAAAAAGAGTTGGTAAAAGTTGTTAATTAGGAATTCCACTCTGCAATATATCTAATAATAGTTAGAATAAGTGGCTTTTGGGAAAATAAAGATAGTAAAGTTTCTATTATGGATATGGCAGCAAAAAGAGTAGAAAGAAAACCTTTAATTTTAGTTGGGATAAGATTAATAATCGGAATTATATTAAGTATGAATGTTACACCATTTTTTACAAGGTCTATGGGATTGAAAGTTTTAAATAAAATCTGTTGAAACATATTTTTAAAAGTACCGATATTCTGAGTCAACATATTTTCAAAATCTTTGCATGTTGCTGTAAAATCATAGCAGTTGCGTGTGACTATATCGTTGATTAAATGTACAATTCCTGTTGATACTCTTTGTATCGGATGTGACATAGTTATTTTAACAATACTATCTAAATGAATTTTAATAGCATTTTCGGAGAGAAAATCACTTAATTCAATATCAATATCTTCACCTTCTATAACATTATTATGAAATACTACTAATCTCTCTCTGTAATTACTAAACAATTTTACTTTCGCATGCCATGTGTATAATTTCTTTAAATAATCACAGAAACCTAATACAGCAAAACCTAACAATATTAATATAGGTAATGGTAATAAATTCAAATTAATATTTATTCCTTATTTTCATTAGTAATTCTGATTCAAGTTCAAACAGGTATTCATAAAGTTCTCTGCCATAGCACCAAGAGTTATACTGTGTATTTCTACTAAAAATTTCAGTATAAGTAACCCAAGTTGCTGCCTATAAATCGCTTTTATATCAATGGGATTTTCTCTACAATGTTTATCATTATTTTCACAAGGAGAAACACCATGGAATTAACTATTGTAGCAGTATATACGATCGGCTAGTTTGAGTTGAAAGTTTATTTATTTATTATTGCTACATAAATAAAAATACTATATAGATATAGGTAGCGCCATAGATTATTCTAAAATAAAATTGCCTTCTTCGTCAAAATCTGGAATCCATTCCACGGCTAATTGAAAAGACTTGTATAACTCTTTCACCAAATCGTATGCCACGTGATCTGGGACAAAATCTGATTCAACAGTTTTGGTCGAAATAATTGGTTGTGAACCTTGATATACTCCTGTTTCACCTGGAGATGTCCGAAAAAAAGGATTGGATGGATTCCCTCCAAACAACACAAAATCTTTAATGTTATGGTATTCTTGTCGGACGAAAATGCTTGAATTAATTCCAGAAACTTCATAAAGTCCTTTGAGTAATTTCAGGAAACTCACGGGAAACTCACACACAACATGCGGATATAACCACGGTGTGCCAAGTCCAGACTGATCGTGCATCCATTGAAAATGGCTGTTGGTAAGGTGACATTGAACTTCAAGAAATCCGTTCTTTAATAAGATAATTTCTCCACTTCCCATATTAGAACCTTCAATCCCTTCAGTAGAAAATAACATATCCTTTTCCAACATGCCTGTAACACCGAAACCAGTTCGACGTATATTTGGTGGCTTTTGCAGAATACTCCGTATGTTATCATTTCCCGTATCAATCGCATTTCTATCAAGTTCTTCGGGAACAGCGAAGATTCTATAATATGGTGCACCTGATATATTTTCCTCAAATCGCAATTTCATTAGATGAAGTAAATCTTCCACTTCTGTTTGTTCTATAGGATCATCCTTAGATGTCATAGAGTTCCTTCTATCTGCCTCTGTGTTTCTTATTATACTCTCCAATTTATTCTCAATACGAGCAGTAATTGGAGGTTGATATCGATCTAGAAGATCTTGAGTAAGTTCAGATATCGGGTACTCTCTTGTAACATCCGCGTCCCGTTTTACGAAGTTGGTCGTACCTTTTGATCGGAAACCATGCGGTCTCCTTTCACTCGGTGGGATATGGATTATCACAATTTCTATGTTTTGGTTTTTCCATTGCAAAGGATGGGGATATCGATCTATCTCCAGATTCAAAATAGGTGGGTCAATGTACTGCAAGCAAATACTCTTAATACTTTGAGCAATCTTGGCAGCATCAGGCACAGTTGAAAAATCTTGTGCAATTTTGTTTTTTTCATCAATGCCGATAAGGATATACCCTCCCTCTGCGTTAGCCATCGATGTTATATCCTTGCAGATTTCACGTCTACGTTTATCAGGATCCTTAGGATCGTGGTGATAGTCCTGCTTTTTAAAATCAATCCATAGATTTTCTTCCTGCTGGTTGTTGATAAGATCTATCAACTCTTGATCGGTAATCTCTGATATGTTTCGATTGTCAAAGATCATATTGCTTATGATCCTCCTTTCAATTCGGTAAGTTAAATATCAAGCACCCAATCAATCTCTTCCATAACCCGCAACGTCTCTGCCACAGCAACCAAAATAGAACGATACTGACGCACCTCCGCATGACTTAACACCTTTCCCCTCCTATCCTTCAACCACTTCTCACAAACCTGATACGCGCCGACCTTATATTCCCACACCTCAGTAGGTACATCCGAAAAATACTGGTTAGCGTTAATCAATATTTTCCCTTCTTCATAGCGTACTTTTGAGACGATCCCCTCTCCTTCCCCCTCAAATCGATGGGGATTCGGTATATTCATATCCTTTAAAAGTTGCAGATCAATCAATTCTCGCCCTAACGCTGCAAGTTTGCGGAAATGTACAATATCCTGTGGCAACGGAATACGTGGAAAAGCGTGTTTTAGAAACTCATAATATCGTTCACGATAGGTTGGACTATAAAGCACTGCATAGATATAAGCGAGAATCTCCTCTGGTGTGACCCCTTCAGGAAGGTTTAACGGTGTAATTTGTGGTAATCCCAACGTCTCCGCAAGTGCGGTGAGGAAAGCAGGTTTGAAATTGAGTTCAGGGTCTGCCGGACCTAAAAACCCCTCTGAATTAGGATATAGGTAAAGTGGGAATACGTGGGCAGATTCGCCTGATTGACTTGAAAGATAGCAGTTTTCTGTGATTTCATTGGTTATCATAGCGTGTTGCCAATGCTTACCCCCTTTAACTATACGACAGACACACAGAGCAAAGTTTTCATATAGTAGATGTGGCATAATATCATTGCGCGGACTTGTGAGAAAGCCATTTGATTGAGCTGTATAATATGTCCAACGAGTATCAAAAGGACGATGTTTGATGTGAACTGTGTATTGTTCTGTATCTGGATGGGCATGAAGATCTTGTTGTGCAAGATGTACCTTCCAATACCTATCGCTTAAATTGTATTTCTGCAGTACTTCACTCTCAGAGAGTGAAATAAAATCTTCCACAGTTTTGTGTAATTCTTTTTTAGTCCAATGAATTGTAACCTGATTGCATCCAGTTACAATCCCTGTAGAACTAATATTATAAATTTCCTCAATTGACCAGCCATTTTTGTATGTAATTTCACGGCTTGATTCAGCATTTTGTGGAATAAAAAGGTAGTGTGGGGATGAAGGTTTCAGTACATCCCAATTCATTTGATTAGAATTATCCTTAGATAGCTTTTGAAATTTCTCTTCTCTGTCACCCCACATATCTGTGTAATGTAGTTTTGCTGGAACCTGCGATTCACACTTCTTAACGCATAGCATGATAACCACGCCCGGTTCTATATCAAACACGTTTTGGTCATTTTGTCCCTCAGGAATAGGTTCGTCCTTGATTATACTACCGTGCAAATTGAGCAAATATATAGAGGTAAAACTGTCTAATAAATTCTGCCTCATCCCACGGAAAGATGGACCGTCAAGAAAACTGTGGTTTACAATGTACCCTACAATACCTTCACCGTTTTTATCAATTCGCCACTGTGCCCATCGTATAAACTTCACGTAATCGGATTGAAGAGGCTTCTTCTGGTCCTTTTGGTCTAATGGACCTCCATCAACCCTCTTGTAATCTTCAATAAGTTTTCCAATAAAAGTTAGTTTGTTTTCACTATCACGGCTTGGATTAGCGGAATCTTGTGGATAAGGTGGATTTCCGAGAATAACAAGAATAGGTTCGTCCTTCTTCACAGCAAGTGCCGCGTTCGCTTCGTCAGATATAAACGCAGCAAAAGGTAAGGGAGGCTGCATTTCATCCGGTTGCTCCAAAGCATTGGTAAGATAGATACCGAGACGTTCATTGCTACGCCACCCTTGTGCTTGTAAAAACAGACTCAACTTCAGATGTGCAATCGTATACGGCGCAACAAGCAGTTCAAACCCAAAAATTCGGTTTACCAAATTCGCATTGATATAACGGTTCCAATCTCCTGTACCATAATTTTCTATAACATATTCTCGGATGTGGTCAAGTACTGTCAACAAGAATCCACCCGTACCGGTAGCAGGATCAAGGATAAGCGTACTGTCATCTGCAAGTCCATCCGGTCGGTTGAGTTCTGTTTTAAGCAGACTATCCACGGAGCGAACAATGTAAGAGATAACCTGTGGCGGTGTATAAAATACCCCACGATCAAAGCGAAGCTGCGGATTATATTCCTTTAGGAACGTTTCGTAAAAATGTACTACCGGATCCTCAAGAGGATTTCTGGCAGTAAATGCTGTACGCAGCATCTCTGTCGGAACGTTTTGGAGCAGCGTCGCAATGTCATCCAAGATATAGGTGACATTTGTTTCCAGTGTCGGAGAGGCAACGTGATAAAAGAGTTGTACAAGAAATGGATTTGATCTTGGAAGTGCACCAACTGCAGTGTGCCGTGAGAAATTGGTGGCATTCGGCAGTGTACAACGTGCAGCGAACAACCCATAAGAGAGCGTTTGGGCATACATATCCGCAAAATCGTCCGGGGTGAGTGTCGCAAGCAACGTCTCCTTGAACGCACTGAACATTCTGTAAGTTTCACTGTCCTCATCGGTGAGTGTCGTTGCGATCTGCGTTTGTAGTTCGCGTGTACGTCTTGCAAGATATTTAGCAAGTGCCTCTGGAGAGGTGATCTGGACATGTCCAGCACTTAGAAACAACTCTAAAAGCGTTTCTAAATTTTCAGTTTCATTCTCAATATGTGCAGATTTACGTAGGTGTCCATCCCACCACAACTGAAAATCAACAAAATTGGTCAGGATAAAGTTATCAAGGTTTTCCCTAAAACGTTCATTCTGTTCTCTGGCATGCCCTGTAAGGTTGCTTAAATCTGTTCCATCCGCCTCCGCCTCAATATAGCCGATGGAAAGCAATCCACCGGATGCAATAAAGTCTGGTCGTCCGATCTTGTTAATACTTCTCGGTTCATGTGTAAATGTTATGTTGGGTTCGTTGAAACATTCTGCGTCTGCGGTAACATCTTCTAAGAATGCTTGGAGGTGTGGGTGCAAAGAGAGTTCACGAGTTGCATTCGGGTCGGATAGCGTCTGACGTATTTTCTGTAGATAACGGTCGCAGTGTGTTTGAAAATTCATATCACTTCTGTGTACTAATTGGATACAACACCACCGCTAATGGCAGGCAGGAAATGCAGTTCAGCATCGTCATCGACGCGATCGTGCATGGCGACTCTTGTTAGCACACCGTTGATATAGACACCGATACCGGGACGGATACGATCACCATCGCAGAATTTTACTTTTGTACCAGGGTATTGCTCCTCAAGATTGTTGATTATCTCACGGATGGTTGCACCTTCAACTGGAACACTCTCTTCACCATTAGTAAGGTTGCGTATGAGGGAGGGAATTACTATGACTGGCATTGTTGGGAATTTTGCTTTAAAACGCTAAAGTTTGAATAATTTCTATTTGTTTTATGTTGGGTTTTCAACCTCAATTACAAAACATGGTAGTCGATTGTTAAGAATTAAGCAAGGTATTATAGGAGAGGGTGTGTAAAGTCAGCAAGATCCATAGGTGTCAATTTAGCGGTTTATAGTTGTCTGATATTGATGTCGTTAGTCCCATAAGGACGGAATGTTTATAGAAGATGGTATTCACACAGTCTTGAGTCCCGTAGGGACGGAATGTTTATAATTGGGTTGTCGTATACCTCTATATTGAGTCCCTACAGGACTGAGGAGACTTTCTGCATTTGAAAATTCCTTAAATTGACACCTAAGGAGCGGTTTGGAACCCGGTGAATGCCTAAATGGCATTCATACCGTTGATTCACCGAATATAATATAACATGCGTATTTATAACACCTATCCATGTAGAAATGGTATAAATTTTGTACCTTCATGTCTCACTGTGTTCCTTTTAAGGTTAAATATATGAATTTACCCACCCGAATTCCCTGTCATCCCAACATGAGCTGATAACTTGAATCGAGCGTATTTTTAACAAAAAGTTAAAAATACGCTCGATTGGAAGTAGCGATCTTCTCAGATTAAAATTACATCATGTGGTGTATTTTACTAAAAATAGTTGAAAAATATGAAAAAAACGTCTGTTTTTTACGAATTTTACGAAAAAAGTGCAATTTTTCTGCATTTAATGTTCGGTTTTAGGATTATCCTACTTATACTATAGTATAGAAAGATATAAAATTTTGGTTGGGAAGTACGAACCACATATTTTATAACATATAGTTAATTATATGGGGTAATGACTTCAGATAAATCAAAGTATTTTGCAATTACTAAACAAATCATTCCACGATTTCAAATGGAAATCTCACGGAATTCCGTGACCATATCTATATTATTTTCACAAATTCTACTAATTACTATTATATATAGCAGTATATTTTAGTCGAGTTATTTTCAAAAATCTTTCAATTTCCAAAAAAAGTATACCTACATCAGGTAGTGCGGATTTCCTGGCACTGCTTTCCTAATAGTTCGTTTCCGAACTAAATTTTCCAGATATATAAATTAAATAAAAACTTACGAGACAGACATAGTTTTGTCTGTCCGTTACCCTCTGTGGTTCTGGTTGCTATTCGGCAACTGCTACGTGCAACAGAGTTTCAATCCTTTTTAACACTGTTGCACAATAACATTTAGGGTGCAATATCTTTGCGCCTAAGCCATTGCAACCATCCCGCAGAATATTGGAGGAGCAATATAATGTTAGATTATCATGATGAAGTATTTGGAGGTCCTGTATCTCCAGGCGTATCACGTAAATCACGTAAATCACGTAAGCAAAATAAAAATAATAAAGGAAACTATAATAATAGTAAGAAAATTCGCGATATAATAAAAGTTATAGAAGATGATGGATGGGTATTTGATAGACATACCGGTAGTCATAGACAGTATAAACATGCTATAAAACCTGGTCTTGTTACTGTTGCGGGGCATTATGGTCATGATGTTCCTCGTGGAACCCTTAATAGTATTCTCAAACAGGCAGGTCTTAAAGGATAATGGATCAATGGAATATTTAGTCGTTTTAGAAAAATCAGATACCGGTTTTGGGGCATATCTTCCTGACTTACCCGGGTGTATCGCTGTTGCCGGTACACTTGAGGAAACCAAGGAATTGATTACAGAGGCTGTAAACTTGCATATTGAACGTATGCGAGAAATGGGGCTGCCTGCAGCGTCCTGTTCTTCCTTACGGTTTGTGTTTGAGATGGAACCGGACATAGATCAAGGTGACACATTTTCGGCAATAGGTACAAAATCCCTGTAGGAGCGATCTCCGAATCGCGATCTGTTAGGTACAAAATCCCTGTAGGAGCGATCTCCGAATCGCGATCTGTGATGTCCTTTCAATTTGATCAAAAAACTTGTCCTAACTTTCGCTAATTTTTGGTCTAAAAAAACCGATGGTACTTCAATCCCTTTGAATGTATCCCGTATTTCCTCAAACGTCTTCTTCTCATTACTCACTATTCATTCATATTGACAATTTAACGGCATTATAATATAATAATAATGCAAAGATGACTCAATGTGAGTCATCTGACGATTCATCACAATGAGTCATTAAATGTTTAGACAAGGTGAACATTGATCCTGCAAACCTTGTTAAACCGAAGAATAGTTTGCTATCCCTCGTCATTTAAATATTATCATTTTTTAATACGATTGTCAATACTCTATATTATTGACAGATCAAAATAAAATAAGATAAATTTCTTTGCCCAGGGATAGCAGCTATTCCTCATATCTTACGGAGGAATATAAAATGAAATCCCCTAATTTTATAGTATGGAAAACTATAAAATCTTTCCTAATTCTCATATCGTTTCTGATAGTTATGTCTTGTAGCCAAGATTCTCCCGATAGTATAATTGGCAATCCCGAATTAGATTTAGAAAATAAAGGTATAGAACGACAAACTATATCTTATTCTGATATAGAATTGCCAGATATAAATATAGATGGAAATATAATTAACGCTAAATATCATCAAGACGAAAAATTAATTGATGAAAAATATTACCCTAATCGAAAATTAATTCCAGCTTATGGAGAGTATGTATTAAGTTCTGGAAAATATAAGATGAGGGTAGGCGAAGCGTTTATATGTCCTGATGATGATAAGTATATTTATTTTCACGGAAGAATACGGGCTGATGAAGGGAGGAACGAGTTTTGGCTGGATAATGATCCTAAAAAAGACGGACCCCATCTTCCACCCTATGAGCGTTTTGAAGATGGACCCTATTATGAAGATCCTTGTAAAGTTCGTATTTATTTAGATCCACCAATGGATAGTAGTGTTGTAAAATATACTACTTTTGGTTCACTTCTAACAGAGTATAATTTTCAAGTGATTATAGAAATAATAGGTGTAATAGGTGCTGATGAGATAGACAATTCTTGTGCAACTATTGAGAGTGTAAAAGACAGATCAGATACAATAGTTGGAACATATAGAGGTCGTCTAATAAGTATATTTGAATAATTCAGCAACATTTTTAAACATAACAAAAAATTGCAGTAATTGTCTTTTTACTGCAATTTTTTGTTATCCTTAAATTGCAAAATTCAAAATCCCAAAACTACTATAGCGTATTGTATAATAGTCTTAATATGTACAATGTCTGACAATACATTTGTACAAAGGATCCCCGAAGCGCGACCTGAATATTGTTGGAAATCTGTATTCCCTGCCTCTTGTAGGTCGGGTAGAGGAACGAAACCCGACGAATTCCATACGCGGATTCGGTGTTGATTTGGACGAATTCCATACGCGGATTCGGCGTTGATTTGGACATGAGACGCTTTGATACTCGAAATGTCGGATTTTACCTTTGATTCAACACAACATACGAGGACATGTAATCCCTAAATTGACACCTATGGTACGGCTACAAACCGTACCATAGGCAAGAATAACCGGGCTGATATAGTTTCTATATTTTACCCATTGCTTTTAATAGGCGATCAGGCGACATCGGAAGTTCATCCATCCTAACACCAACAGCATCATAAATAGCGTTCGCAATCGCAGCAGGTGGCGGAACAATCGGAACTTCTCCCACACCACGTACACCATACGGATGTCCCGGATTTGGCACTTCAACGATAACAGCATCAATCATAGGCAAATCTAAACAGGTCGGCATACGGTAATCAAGGAAACTGGCATTGGTCATTGTACCTTCTTCATTATAAATATATTCCTCATTTAATGCCCAACCGATACCTTGTACCACACCACCTTGGATTTGTCCTTCAACATAACTCGGATGAATGGCTTTTCCAGCATCCTGTGTTGCAGTATAACGGAGTATTTCAACTTTACCCGTTTCAACATCTACCGCTACATCAACAACATGTGTAGCAAATGCACCACCTGCACCAGGAGGATCTACTGTCGCTCTGCCAACAACAGGTCCACCCGTTTCACTGAGTCTCCCCGAGAGATCTCGGAAACTAATCTGCTCCTCTTTGCCATTGATACTTGAGAATTCACCATCAGCAAACTGAACATTAGCTTCATCAACATCCCAAAGTTTAGCTGCACGTTCGATCATCTGACGTTTCACATCTTGTGCCGCTTCGTATGCAGCATAACCGGTAGCGAAGGTTGTTCGACTACCACCTGTTACAGCAGTATAACCGATAGAATTCGTGTCAACCACCGATGGATTCACCGATTCCGCTGGAATACCTAATACTTCTGCTGCCTGCATAGCGATAGAAGCACGAGTACCACCTATATCTGTGGAACCTTCCACAAGGTTTATAGTTCCATCAGGGTTAACGCTAATTGTAACACTCGATTCTAAACCGATATTAAACCAGAAACCGGAAGCAATTCCACGACCGTGATGTGTTTTGCCGTTCTCAGAACTATAATGCGGATGTTCTTTCGCTGCTTCCAGTGTCTCAATGAAACCGATACGAGGATAAACAGGTCCATCTGCACGATGGTCTCCCTCTTTTGCACCGTTCATAAGACGCAACTCCAACGCATCAATATTCAGCTCTTCAGCAAGTTCGTCTATCACGGTTTCTGAACCGAACGCTGCATTGGTAGCACCTGGTGCACGGTAGGGAGCACTTTTCGGTTTGTTAACAACAACATCATACCCGTCAATCAGGACATTATCAATGTTGTAAGGAGCGAAAATACACATTGCACCAGCACCAACAGGTGAACCGGGATATGCACCCGCTTCAAATGCCATAGATGTTTGCGCTGCAGTAATTTTCCCATCTTTCGTTGCCCCCATTTTTACTGTGATAAATGAGGCTGGGGTAGGTCCTGTACCCTCAAATACATCTGCACGGTTCATAAGGACTTTAACAGGTTTTCCCGTCTTCTTTGCAAGCAGCGCTGCTACAGGTTTGATATATACGTTAATTTTACCGCCAAATCCACCACCAATTTCCAACGGAACAACCTTAATCTTAGAAATCGGATATTGAAGTATTTCAGCAAGCTGTTCCCGTACTGTAAAGGCACCTTGTGTACTACACCAGACCGTCAACTGACCATCTTGATTGTAATGGGCAGTGGCATTGTGTGGTTCAATATAGCCTTGATGAACCGTTCCCGTTACAAATTCCCTGTCTATAACGATATCCGCTTCAGCAAATCCCTTTTCAATGTCACCCTTCTTATGTTGAATATGACTTGCAACATTGCTGGACTCTTCGGATGTTTCACCGAGTGATGAAGTTTTTAGTCCTTCGTGCAGTAAAGGAGCGTCCGCTTCCATAGCTTGACGCACCTCCATGACAGGTGTGAGAACTTCATATTCAACATCAATGAGTTGGCAGGCTTCTTCAGCAATATGTGGACTTATCGCAGCAACAGCCGCAATGGCATGACCTCTATAAAGTGCTTTGTCGCTTGCTAAGATGTTATCACAAAGGTATTTTAGACTAACGGCACCTTCACCGAGATCCGCCATTTTGTCTTCAGCAGCGGGTAAATCATCTCCTGTAACGATACCTTTCACACCGGGAAGTGCTTCAGCACGTGAGGTGTCAATTGATAGAATGCGTGCATGTGCATGTGGACTCCGGAGCACTCTGCCGTGCAGGAGTCCGGTGATCTGAAAATCCGCCCCATAGATTGCCCTGCCGGTGACTTTGTCAACACCGTCATGCCGAATGGGTCGTGTTCCGATAACTTTATAATCTTTGTTTTCAGCCATAAGGAGCTCCTTTTATGTTGCTTCGGCTGCATCAAGAACAGCCCGTACAATCTTATCATAACCGGTACAGCGGCATAAATTGCCAGCCAACCAGTATCGAACTTCGTATTCGGTAGGCTTCGGGTTATTGTCAAGTAAGGCTTTCGCACTCATTATAATTCCAGGAGTGCATATACCACATTGAAGCGCTGCGTTTTCAAGGAAAGCATCCTGAATTGGGTGTAGTTTTTCCGGATCTGCAAGACCCTCAATCGTCTCAACAGATTTACCTTCAATTTCCACACCAAGCACAAGACAGGAATTGACAAGTCTGCCATCAAGTATGACACTACATGCACCACAATTCCCGTTATTACATCCCTCTTTCGCACCCGTCAGGTGGAGTTCATCTCTGAGCACTTCGAGTAGACTTTGCCGTGGTTCACAGAGGAATTCCACCGATTCGCCGTTGATTGTGGTTTGAACGTGCGATTTTTTCGCCATAATTTTCGTTCCTTTTACATTTTATATAAGACCGGTAAATATTCCTTCAGGACTTACGCATTTTGCCAGTTTTCAGATGTTACGACGTTCGTAGTAGGGCAATTCATTGCCCGTTCTTTGTGAAATACGTTCAATTTGTCGTGAAAACAGATTTTTGCGTAAGTCCTATTCCTTTAAATAAATCTACATGTTTGTAATTTCTGAGACTTTTTCGTGAAATGTCAAATTACGCTGCGTCTCTAACTCTCTCGATTGCACCGTTGAGAGCACGACGGGTCAAAACACCCACAAGATGCGTACGTTGTTCTGCCGTCCCACGCATATCACTAATCGGTCGTGCAATCGATTGTGCAGCTTGTGCAGCCTCCTCAATAATATCATCGTTGATCTCTTTATCTGTAAGGAGCGCACTGGCTTCTTCTGCAAATAAGGGTGTGGGAGCAACTGCTGCAAGAGCTATACGCGCAGAAACTATACGTTGCTTCGAATCGTCTAATACTACAGATGCACCAGCACCCACAACTGCAATATCCATTTCATTCCGTGGTATAAACCTGAGATAGAAGGAACTGGAATTCTTCTCAGGGACAGGAATCTTTAAAGAAATAAGCATTTCACCTTTTTCAAGGGCTGTTTGTCCGGGAGCAGTGCAGAATTCTTCTACGGGTAATTCACGTTCACCGTTCGGTCCAGCGATGACGCAGGTAGCCTTTAATACGATCAAAGGCGGTATACCATCTGCCGCAGGGGACGCATTACATAAGTTCCCACCAATACCAGCGCGTCCCTGAATTGCTGTACCCCCAATGATCACGGTGGCATCAACTAAACCTGGGAAAGATTCACAAATTGAATCATTCGCATAGATCTGATAACATGGAACCGCAGCACCAAGCGTCAACCCAGAATTCGAGTCAAACGTCAATTCGTTGACTTCAGGTATGGATTTTATATCTATTATCCAGTCTAAATTCTTTTTGCCTTCCCTTGCTTGTACAATAAGGTCAGTTCCACCCGATAGCAACCCAGCTTTATCACCTTTTTCACCAAGTAAGGCTACCGCTTCTGATACCGTCTTAGCATCAATATATTCAAATGCTTGCATAGGCAAAATCTCCTTTCGTGCTTGATATTTATTAAACTATAATTACTAACTTGATTATAGCAAATATGTTAAAAGATGCAAGTATTTTCGTTGGATAGGGTATAATTACAGGACTTACGCAAAAAGCGTATTCGGATTATAAATGACAAATTGTCATAATATATTGTAGGTCGGGTTGATGAACGAAACCCATAGGTGTCAACTTAGCACCTTTCCCAAACATGGTAGGTTCGGTTTGATGAGGATTAAATAAATATTTAGGTAATCCATCCCATAAGAACGTTCGTAGGGGCGACCAAAGTAATCTTCTGGACAAAACCCCTCTTCGGTAGGAGGGGATTCCGATCCCCGATTCTTCAGGAACGGATTCCAATCCCATTAATCTTCTGGACAAAACCCCTCTTCTGTAGGAGGGGATTCCGATCCCCGATTCTTCAGAAACGGATTCCAATCCCATTAATCTTCTGG
>PYJD01000034.1:0-126239 GCA_003635315.1 Candidatus Poribacteria bacterium | reverse complement strand
AGGGGATTCCGATCCCCGATTCTTCAGGAACGGATTCCGAACCCAATCCTTCTCTCGTTATCGTAGGGGCGACCAAATTAATCTTCTGGACAAAACCCCTCTTCGGTAGGAGGGGATTCCGATCCCCGATTCTTCAGGAACGGAATGTTTATAGCAAGCCGTTATCCTGACCTTTCTTGAGTCCCATAGGGACGGAATGTTTATAGCAAAGGTGTATACCCCATAATGAGTCCCGACAAATGCCAAATGTGCATTTGGCGTTGATTTGGTAGGGACGGAATGTTTATAGCAAAAGTGTATATACCATCTTGAGTTCATATGAAGATTAATGTATTAATTCGATAATAATCCGACATAGCGTAGCAATGTCGGCGTTCCTCCTATTCACTCGTTTCTACTTCCGCAGCTAACTCTCTGATCTTTCTGAATTCTTTCTGTACAGCCTGCTTTATCCGTTCATCAGTGTTGTAACGATTCATCCAATTTTCAAGTACTTCAATTGATTTTTCAAAATCCTGTGTAATGGCTGAAAACGTAACACCCACATAATCTTGTGCAGCTTTAAACGCAGCCAACTGTTTAACCTCTATTATCTCATTTGGTAGAGTCTCCTTTATCACTTGATCAGTGGCGTGATTCATCAACTTTTCAAGTACTTCAATTGACTTGTCAAAATCACCTGTCAGTGAATACGTAACACCCAGATTATATTGTGCAGATTCAAAGACATTGCTATCCGAGTAATTTTCAATGACACTTTGGAGGTGCTTAACAGCATTTTTCACATATCTGTCTCTGACTTTTCCCGAACTACCCGGAATCATACTTGCGTAAGAAGATCCGATTTCCAAGTGTAGATTAGGAAGTAATCCCATCGTATTTTCAGGATCTTTATCTAAGACCTTTTGACTATATGGAAGTGCCTTCTCAATCTGTTCTTGCTCCAGATACGTCACTGCAAATTCGTAATTTAGCTTCACATCGTCAGGCATCATTTCACTTATTTTAAGTGCCTTTTCAATTTCATTCTTACTGAGATAGAAGATACCGAATTCTCGGTTCAGATCTATATCATCAGACATCATTTCAAGAATCGGTTCTGCTTTCACAATTTGGTGGCGTTGGACATAGAGAATTGCGATTTCACGCTTCAGTTTAACATCATCAGGTGCTTTCTTCAATTCTGTTAATTTCTCCTGAAATGTCTTCTCTTTTTTCAATATTTCTTGCATCACAGGTAAGAATTTCTCAGGTGGCGCGTAACCACTAAGGTGTTCCGAAATGAGACCACCATCCGGACTTACAAAAAGGGTAGTAGGATAAAAACTAACGCCAAACTTGTCGTTTGTTTCTGCGTTGATGGGTTGTTCTTTATTTTGTGGATTAACTTTGACTGGAATAAACTTTTCAGAAAGGGTGATAACATCTGCGTTGGTATAGGTGTCGGCATCCAGCCGCTTACACCAGTATCACGAATCTGTATAGAAGTCCATCATCATTGGTTTACCGGTTTCAGCAGATTGTTTCATTGCCTCTTCAATAGACGTTCCCCATTTGACCTCGGCTTTTTCCGCTTCTTGTGCCATTAATTTTCTCCTTATTGTAGGACTACAAATCAAAGTATCTCCTAAACGGTTTGAATAGAGACGCAAATCGGTATTGTTTCTGTAATTATCAAAATAATATCATATTTTAGTTAGATTGTCCAAAATAGCAACCCGGTGAAACAGATTAATGCATGTTTGGGGAGTAGCGGTCCGATTTGGCAATCTGCTTACCACGATCATATCATTAAACTCGCAAGGAGAGTTTATATAGACTATAGTTCTTTAACCGAATAAAATGTCTTTATAAATTCAATTAAACTATAAAGATAATGATACGTAACTACATCGTAGAAGAATAGGTTACTATACGTTTAAGAACGAATCTGAATTCAGAATTCAAAACTACATCTATGTGCTTTCAATACCTTCACTAATAATAGACATTCTGTTAGATTGTGCGCATTGTAGCACATTCTGTTAGATTGTGCGCATTGTAGCACATTCTGTTAGATTGTGTTTTGTAGCACATTCTGTTAGATTGTGTGTTTTGTAGCACATTCTGTTAGATTGTGCGCATTGTAGCACATTCTGTTAGATTGTGCGCATTGTAGCACATTCTGTTAGATTGTGCGTTTTGTAGCACATTCTGTTAGATTGTGTGTTTTGTAGCACATTCTTTTAGATTGTGTGTTTTGTAGCACATTCTTTTAGATTGTGTGTTTTGTAGCACATTCTGTTAGATTGTGTGTTGTAGCACATTCTGTTAGATTGTGCATGCAGAGATCCTTTAATAGATGTGTTCAATTAATTCTAAAGTTCACTATAAATAGCACTTATCAGACTATTCTTTGATAAAAACTGATTAATTGATGAGTTAAGCCACAACCTAAACTTGACGAAAAAGTTTACTATTGACCACATCGGCAGCACCAGCGGTGCGGAAGGTGTGTAGAAACGTAAATGCCACCAGTAACCGAGCACCAGCGGTGCGAAAGGTGTATGTATACAATTGTTAAAGAATATACGAAAATTGTCCAAACTATAGTAAAACTAAATAACCCTAACGGGACATACCCGTAAGTAGAAATTTTTCCTTAGTTATGGTATCCTTTAGACAGGAGGGAGTTATGATGAAAAAACGTAATATATACCTTATACCGATTTTGGGGTGCATCGCCTTATGTAGCATCTTTGCATGGGCACAAAAGAACAGTGAAACCCAACAAGGAAGGATCTCTTTGGCTGAGATTGGCGTAACACCAGAGCAGAAATCTCAAATAGATGCTATGTGGAAACTAAAACTACAAAAGCATAGACAAGCTGTTGAAGATTTGAAGACTTTAAACCGGTATGTTAAAGATACACTCATGAGCGAGAAAGAGATTAAGGAAACACTGGAGAAGGTACGCTCAAAACGAAAAGAGATGCAGGATAAGATTGATAAAGCTGAGGAAACACTCATTAAACACCTATCACCTCGCGCACAACTTCACCTGACGGTATTCGGTATTTTAGATAATGGTCTACCGCGTAGAACGACAAGAACACAGACAAATAAAAAAGTCGAACAAAAAAACAGCGATAATTCAACTTCTGTTGAACAACCACTGTCTAATATATTAAAATAAAATGATGGAGGATACCAGACTTGAACTGGTGACCTCTTGCATGCCATGCAAGCGCTCTCCCAACTGAGCTAATCCCCCACATAAGAACAATTTAATAATAACATATCCCTGCTAAAAAAGCAAATAATTTTAGGACTTCAAATAAGATGGATAAAAGCGAACCTGATATCTTTTTTAATTTCGCAGATCAACCCGATAGTGAGGTCGGACTCGCAATCGGGGCACTACTTATTGCCAAAAGTGAATATCCCGAGGTCGATATAGACAATTACATTCATAAATTAGACGAGATGGCTCAAGAGGTTAGAGAGAGAATATCTGAAATTGCTTTACCTCACGAGCAGATCGCTGAATACAATCGGTATTTCTTTGATGAAAATAGGTTCAGAAGAGAAGTCATCGGCTTTTATGATCCTGCAAATAATTTCCTCAACGATGTTATTGATAGAAAAATAGGGATTGATGTAACCCTCTATATTCTCTATATAGAAATTGGCAGGAAAGCTGGTTTACCCCTTTCTGCTATAAACTTACCATCTTATTGTATTGTCCGGTACAAATTCAAACATTTTGATATTTTCTTGGACTTAGGCGACGAAGGCAATATTATGTCTGAAGAGGCATTTCAAGAGAAGTTAGAACTTGTATTCGGTGAAGAAGCAGGTCTCCAACGTCGATTCCTAAATGAGGATGCCAATAAAGAAACCTTAGCACGGATTTTACGCAATCTCGCACGCATATATACAGATGATAACGAGTATGATAAGGCAATACAAGCCTTAAAACGGATTACATGGCTAACTCCACAATATATGACACCATACCGTCGACTCGGCAACCTGTTCTATCAAGTTGGCGATTATAATGAAGCTTTAGATGCCTTTGAAACCTATCTAAATGGTATAGACAGTCCAAATAGCGAAGAGAATGTCATTGAGAATATTAGAATACTCCGAAGAATAATCGCAAAAATGAACTGATAATACAATCCTAAAAACTAATAATCGCTCATATTGATTATATGCGATTATACTCTCCTCTGTAGGTGGGGAATGCCAATAAGGCATTCATACCGTTGATTCGATTTCCGAATCGCGATTATACTCCCCTCTGTAGGATAGATATCTTTGTATACGAGATAAGGTATATGGAATACCAAAGAAACATTATCACACAAAACACCTCTTATCCGCGTATTCCGCGTAATCCGCGTAATCCGTGATTCAGACAAACAAGAAACCATCCTTCCACAAAACCATTCACCTTACCTCAATTCCTCTTCCCCGCGTAATCCATAATTCAGACAAAAATACACAAATTTTCCCTTAAAATCAAATATCTCCAATTAAACAAAAAATTATTGAAGAAAAATCTATACACTAACATCTAAAGTCACATACGTGAAAAATAAGGTTGCAAACACATTATGTATATGTTAAAATAATCTTACATATAATAGGATACCTAAAAAACAAAGGTTTATTATGTTATGATAAATTATAAATCTAAATCTGAAATGATAAATATAAGACAATTCTATACAATCCCTTTACCGTATTCGGTTTATAGCAGATTGACCAGAAAACACAGTTTTCAAGTTTTTCAAATTATTAAAAAATCACCTGTTTGTAATGACACGCTATGAACACAGAACCAGACTTACTTCAAGGCACTTCGAAATCAGAGATTATAAAAACCGACTAAAAAAACTTGAAAAACTAAAAAACGAGGATATCAAATCACTAAATTGACACTTAAGGTGGATATAAAAATGAAACTTACAGACTATATAAAGAAAATAAAAGAAACTTCAACTACACCACCCTCCACTGAAGCAAGATGGAGGATACAAAGTGTGGAAATAAAAATGAATCAATATATTAACAAATGTGAAATTTTAACACTAAACAGAAATAACACAAAAATGAGAAAATTAGAAATTTTACTTTTTCATATATTTAAGGCAGTAAACCCAGTACAGTACTGGTCTGAAAGCCATAATTATATCGGAATTCAATGTCACACAATGTGTCAAAAAGTGTAACATTTTCCGTTTTTCGACGCTTTTTAAATTACCGAACCGAAACACTTGAAAGAAGATTAATAACCAAAATAAATTAACGATAAAGTAATTAATAATGTGCAATGTTTAAATGCAAATGTCTCTTTAAGGAAGAATGGAACCCATCATCCACAGTTCCACCCTTCCAATCTTCCAATTCCGTACTTTTTTGGGAAGTATATAATTAGAGAATAAATGATGAATATCTATAAAAACGATCCTAAATACAAACCAAAATATAAGAAGACTTTATGTCAAAAAATCTGCTTTAATATGCAGGACGGAATTGTCAAATTCCACAAAGACAACAAAAACACAAAATCCCACTTTTGGCAAATTCTTAAAAAGTTAATTCAAAGTGGAGTAAAGTCAGTCTATGACAGAGGTAAGAGAGGTAATTTACACCAATTTAAATCCTACAAAATGTAGGAAAAAGTGTAACTTTTTTCCCTTTTTCGACACTTTGAGACATACGGAAAAATACAACATTTTCACGATTATTTTATCTAAGAATTTAGGATTAAAGGGTTGTTTTTGCACCCTATTAGTTTGTCTGGATATTAGGATTAAATGTTCAATTTACGACTATGAGTTTTAATACAATTTCTAAGAAATATTATGTCTTATAAACATCAACCAACAAACCCGGTAGGAACAGTTTGGAACCGCTCCATAAGCGTCAATTTAGCACCTTTGCCCACCCCCGGTAGGTTCGGTTTGATGAAGTTTAATTATTAAAATCGGTAATTCTAATTTACCGCTGCCCCGGTAGGTGCGGTTTGTAACCGCACCGGATTTCGTCAAGATCTTACCGAATGAATAACTTAATCTTCATAAACCGAACCGGGTTTTCCGCGTGGGAATCAATCTATTTTATGAAATTCCATATCATTTTTCCACAGTAAGCGTGAATCAACGATATGAATGTTATAAGGCATTCATATCCGGGGAATGCTAAATGGCATTCATACCGTTGATTCCTTGATTCACCGAGCATAATATTACATATGAATTTTAGAGACATCACTTCTGAGAAATCGTATAATATCTGAATTTATGACAACTATACATATAGAAATGGTATAATACTGGTAAATTGTATGAAGAGTATAAAAACAATCACACAGAAATCAGCAAATAATCGTCCAAAATTGATACAAAAAACACTAAGGGTTCTATGATTGAGTAACTTTTTTATTATTTTTACAATAATCGTAAAATTGTCTATAAAAACAGGTGGGGAGTGGGTTTATTAGTATACATAGAAAATGGGGGTTACAGAAAAAAGTTACGATTTCGTAACTTTTTTACACATATTTTACCATACAGAACTTACACCATTTCTAAGATAATTATGACATATAAACATCATTCACCCACCCCAGTAGGAGCGGTTTGAAAACGTTCCGAATATAAAATTGCATGTAATTTATGACGATTTTATATTTCGAAATGGTATTACACAGAAAGCGTATATTTGGAGGAAAGGCAGAGAAGGATGAATTCCACCATCCATACTTCCACCCTTCCAATCTTCCAAATTCGCAGGAAAGAAAAGGATTTTGCGTAAGTCCAACCATTATTATAATTTCTAACAATATAAGAGTCTGCAATCAAGGAGTGATTTATGTGTTACCATAATAGTTATTACATGTTGGGTTGCTCTATACTTCTTTTAATTACCATTGTTACACCGACATTTGGACAAGGAGAAAAAGCAGAAACCCTTGTAGGACATTGGACATTTGAAAAAGGTGAGGAATTTGAGGATCTTACAGGAAACTTTCCTGAAATTACCCTCAAAGAGGCTGCAATTGAAGATGGAAAATTGAACATTGACCCCGGTAAATGGGCAATTACAAGTGGATATACCGGTCCAGATATTGAGGAAAAAACTTTGGTTTCTTGGGTTATCATGGACGATCTTGACGTACAAGCTGGCTCAATTTTGACTATTGATCGTCTATCCGATCCAACATTTGACGGTATTGTTTTTGGAGAACGACAAAAACGTCGTTGGATGGCTGGAAGTGGTTGGTTTCACCGAACAAAAGATCCTGAACCAGGGTTTGAAGAAAAGAAAACTGGTGAGTTGGTTATGATAGCTATTTCCTACGGGGATGATAACGGCACCGCACACGTAGTTTTATATCGGAACGGAGACAAAATTGGAGACTATACTTTTGGGCAATTTGTTGTCTTTGCAAACAAGGACGCTGAAGTAATTTGGGGTAAACGCCACGGGAGTGTCGCCGGTGGTCCAGGAGACCTTGATGTTCAAATTGAAGATTCACGGATCTATGCCACAGTTCTAAGTCAAGCAGAGATAAAAAGACTGATGCCAAATACTCTTGATGTTGAAGCTCATGGCAAACTCTCCACCACTTGGGCAAGATTAAAGACTATGTAGAATTATGAGATACAATCATTGATCACCTATAATGAAAATCTTAGGAATTGATACCTCTACACCTATAGGGAGTGTGGCTCTCATAGAGGATGATAACATTGTTGCTGCACACACACTAAATATCGTCCAAGCACACTCCTCAAGACTCATGCCTGCCATAGATACAGTCCTAAAAAAATGGGGAGGTATAACACCAAAGGATTTAGATGGATGTGCTGTTGGAATTGGTCCAGGATCATTTACGGGGATTCGTATCGGTGTAGCAACTGCTAAATCGTTGTGTTATGCTGTTGACAAACCAATTGTAGGCATATCTACTTTAGAGGCAATTGGCTATAACCTTCGGTGGACAAATGGATTAGTATGTCCGATCCTTGATGCACGAAGGAGTGAGATCTATGGATGTATTTTCCATGGAGGTACAAATTGGAAACGTTTGACAGACGATCTATGCCTGCCAATTGATGCTTTTTTAGATCAATTGGACAAACACACCACTTCTAACGCTAACGTTAATTTTGTTGGTGATGGACTTACATCCTACGGAGATGCTATCCGAGAAAGGCTTGGTGAAAGAGCATATTTTGCCGAATCAATTTTCAATGTTCCCCGAGGAGCGACAATTGCACTCCTCGGGGCACAACGTCTCAAAAAAGGAGATAGTGATAGTTATTGGACCATAGTCCCCAATTATGTTAGAGAGGGATTATACTAATTCCTAAGGAGTTCTATATTTATGGTACACATTCATAGGTATGTGATTACATTTTTCTTCGTTATAATTCTAAGTCTGTGTTCTTCATCAATCGTACATGCAGTGAAAATCGGTACACGCCTGTTTTCTTCGGATCTGGCTAATGATATTCAATATTCCGAGAAATATTATGGGAAAGTGAATATACTTGTAATATATTCACCTGAATTGAAAGAATCGAAGGAGATTACAAAACAATTTAGTAAGAAATATGATACCACGATTGTGTGGAGACTCCAACCAGAGAGTAATGATTTTGGTATGGTAATTGTGGATAAGTCTGGATATGTCCGTTGGAAATACTTATATCAAACCTTAGATTTCAAGGCACAAGATCTACTGACAGAACTTGGCAAACTCAAAAGAAGTACGCCATTATCTATTGATTCACCTGTCCCAGATTTTAGATTAACAGATACTGATGCAAAAACAGAATATGCTCTATCCGATTACAGAAATAAAAAGAACGTACTTGTTAACCTACTCCTCCAAACCTACTGACCGGTATGTGCAAACTACACGTCGCAGTTTGCGACAGATAAGCAACTATTTGACGAAGAATACGATACTGTTATTCTAATGATTAAACCAGAACCCCATGCAATTGTAAAGACATTTAAAGATCCTGTAACTATGGATATTCCCATACTTGCTGATCCAGGATCTTCTGTTCATGAAGCCTTCGGTCTTATCAAACCTTATCGCTTCCATAGACGAGACATGTATCTACCTGCGACATTCTTAGTGGATAAAGAAGGCAATTTAAAATGGCTTTATGTCGGCAAACGAAATACTGACCGTCCCTCCCGCGAACAAATCCTGGAACAACTCTCCAAGTTATAATATAATAGATGTGTTTAACACACAATCCCTTCCTATAACAAGGCACGACGTGATGACCAATGAATCGTATTATTAGAAACACGTCCTCCCTTTTGAGTGCACATATAATTGGTCGTTTTGCATCGCTCGTAATCACAGTCTGGTTGATGCCTCGTTTCTTTACTGAGAATGCACAAGGTGGCTATTTTGTTGCCATTGCACTCACGAATCTCATCGCAAGTCTAACAGAACTCGGTATGCAGAATCCTTTGATACGCGAGATGACACTACACCGTGAACAAACACGCCACTACCTTGGAAATGCACTTCTTGTTCGGCTTGGATTATCAGTAATTGCCTATGGACTTATGATTGTTGTCGGTATATCTCTTGGATATAGTTCAATAATCCTTATGATGATTGCCTATTTAGGATTAGCTGAGATAGTTAATTCTATCGCGCAACTATATCGGTGTGTATTCCGAGCACATGAAGAGATGAAATATGAAGGACTAACGGTGATTGTTGAACGAGGGATATTCTTTCTCGTTGGTGCCGCATTAATACTACGTGGGTATGATCTCCTAAATGTCTGTCAGGTCTTGTTAATTGCAAGTGGTGTTAATCTATTTATGAGTGTAGGTTTTACACGATACCGTTTCACACCCCTTCGTTTTGAACCAAGCCGTAAAATTGTAACTGTGCTGATGCAACAGGCATTACCTTTCGCTATCGGAAATTTATTCAATCTGATCTACTTCCGGGTAGATGCGATTATGTTGTCGAAACTGAGTCCTTACGGTGTAGATGCGAATACGTGGTACGGTTTACCCTATACGATTGTAAATGCCTTCACAATAATACCTGGAGCATTTATGATGGGAGCAATGTTTCCAGTACTCTCTCGTGCTTATGAACAGGAACGCGATAAGTTAGCAGATACATACACATTTGGTGTGCGATGGATGACGATTACTGGTGTGCCGTTAGCCGTAGGTTTGGCAACACTCTCTCATGAAATTGCTATCCTACTGTTCGCAACCAAATCTCTTAATACCATAGAGAAAATCGCTTCTGCATTGCAATGGTTAGGCATATCCGGTGGGATGATCTTTCTGACAAGTGTTGTATTGACAGTCCTACGTGCAGCAGATAAACGGCGCGCTTTTTCAATTCTAATGGGAACAACCGCACTCTTGAACATCTTATTGAATGTATATTTGATTCCACGATATAGTCATGTGGGTGCAGCAGTAGCCATGGTTGTCAGTGAAGCTTATGTACTTATAATAGGATTTTCTTATATTTCAAAATACATTACCAAGCTCACAACCACAAGTTTCATATTTAAAACAATCGTAATCTCTGCATTTATGGGGATAGTTTTGGTATTACTAAAAGGGATAATTTCAGTCTTAATTCTGATTCCGTTGGCTGTATTGTTTTATGGTGGTGGAATATACCTCTTAGGTGAATTTCAGACAGAGTTGGAGTAGTTCTGATCTGTTTATGGTAAAATAGGTTTATGCCAGTTAATAAGGTAGGGAAAGTCGTATGCTGTTTTTCAACATCAGGTCATCGCATCCTTTTTTCATATCATCCTTGGGAGGAGTCACCACATGCAAAATCTTGAAACTAAACCCTATACCAAGACGTTGGAAGAAATGATGAGTCGGAAGTCAGAAATTCTTTCCAAAGCACAAGCCCTTACAGAAGTAGGTATATCTGAAACTGCACATTCGCTCTGGTTATCCGCTGCTAACTATGAGGAACACATTGCACCAATGCTTGATGTTCTCGGACGAGAGTTAGAGGCATCTATACATCGCATCAGTGCTGCCTCTTGTTATGAGAAAGCAGGGGATTTAGAACGAGCAGTAAATCTCTATCGTGCTGTACTATCCGGACCCTTGCGAGATGATACACGCCAAGACGTTGAAAATATGCTGAGTACATGTCTTGGAGAACTGAACATTTAAAATGCCATAGTGAATCACTGATATTATTAGGAATCCTTATTGGTGGGATACAGTTATATGACTAATGTGAATACAATCTCTGCAAAACATCAAAGTAGTTAGGAAATGTCTTACTAACACACTCAGGATCATTAATTCTTGGACTTCCTATAAACAACCCTCTACTGGACACTCGCGTGGATTTCATTCTATGCCTCGTCCTTCAACTGACATCTACCTTCTCAGGGGACTTTCAATTTATAGGGTTATGGATTTGAATACAGAATCAACTGCTCCAAAAAGCGTCGATAAATTAGCCAATCCAAAGTCTGTCCTATTCTGTGTAAAGGTATCACCGATAAGCCGTCCAAATTGCCATAATGTGCCATCGGTGACAATACCGTATACGGGCAAGGCTGCCCCCTCATTCATTTTTTTAGCATTTATTTTTTGGACGGCGACCAACTCCGCCAGACATTGCCCCCATCCCTGCTCAAAGTCGTTTTTCTTTGCCTCAACGAGCAGGATCAACGGACTCCCAACAACTGTCTTACCTAATTCAGATTTTGTAGAGATAAAATAATCTGGCGTTCCGTTCAAGATCTCATCGTAAGTGATGGATTGTTTTATCCAGAGAGCGTAACGATCAACATAAGCTTTATAACTCTCCTTCAAAACAGGAAAGATAATCGTCTCACACCGTGACGCTTCAGACCCAAAGACATTGATATGTTCACGGGTAAATTCAAAGTCATGCAGGAACTCCACCGAAGGTGTTGACGGTTCAGCTTTAACGAAGTCATCTTCCACGTAGGTAACTCTGAACCTTTCTTGTACTTCAGAGATTGTCTTAAAATCGCTAAACGCCATGATATTACCTCTCTATTCACACCAAAACACCGGCAAACCGTGTTTAAAATCAATAGAATGTTTCCAAAAACTATCAATAAGTATAACTTACTACGGTAAAATAGTCAAACTTCGTGAGATACAGTTATATGACTAATGTGAATACAATCTCTGCAAAACATCAAAATAGTTAGGAAATGTCTTACTAACACACCCAGGATCATTAATTTTGATTCCTGCGATTTTCAACCCAATAAGCGAAAATGCCATTGCCACACGGTGGTCATTATAGGTGTCAATTGTAGCATCAGTAATAGAGGAAGGTATAATATCAAGTCCGTCTTGGTGTTCATCCACCGATACCCCTAACTTCCTAAGTTCGGTAACCATAGCATGAATTCGGTCCGTTTCTTGCCATCGGGTATGCTCGATATTTCGGATAGACACTTTACTATCCGCAAAGGGAGCAATTGCCGCCAAGGTTAATGATGTATCAGATATATCTTTCATATCGACATCAATACCTTTCAACTGATTCGGTCCCCTAACCGTAATACCTCTATCAGATACAGACACCTGACATCCCATCTGTTCTAAAACGTGCACAAATTGAATATCCCCTTGTGCAGAATCTGTGGATAAATGCTTTACCGTAACACATCCACCCGTGATTGCAGCGGCACCGAAAAAGTAGGAAGCACTGGAAGCATCAGGTTCAATATGATAGGGTTGGGGTTGATACTGTTGTCCACCCGGAATGTGGATATATTGATAATCTTTGTTGATAACTTGTGCACCGAAAGCCTCCATAACTGCTATCGTAATATCAATATAGGGTGTCTTGAGATTTCCAATAACTTCTATTTCCATGCCTTTCTTAGCATAAGGGGCACTGAGCATCAATGAGGTTAAAAATTGACTACTCTTACTGGTGTCAAGTGTTGTTTTACCACCATTGAGTCCATTTGCTTTGACAATAACAGGAAGATAGTCATTTTCATATTGTGAATGTGCCGAGACACCAAGCTGCTGTAAGGCTTCCAATAAATCGGATATAGGACGACCATGACGCATCGGTTCATCACCGTCAATTACAAACTCACCGTGTCCAAGAGAAATATAACTGATTATGGATCGAGTCGTTGTGCCTGAGTTGCCAACATAAAGTTCCGCTCCATGAACTGGTATATTTCCACCATTGCCAGCGATGTAAAAGGTGGCTTGTTCTGAATCTTCAGTAATATGGACACCAAGTCTTTGGAGAGCATCGCACATATAGTAAGTATCATCGCTAAAAAGCGCACCTGTCAATGTAGAATTTCCTTGTGCCAGAGCGGCTACTAACAAGGCGCGGTTGGTATAACTTTTAGAGCCAGGAACTTCTATCTCTACGTTGGGTGGGTCGTGAATCGGTTGTATTTCGATCATATCACTTAGGACAGGAGTCCTAATTCGGTCAGCAATTCTCTAAGTTCTGCTTTGGCGGTATCATCTAAGGGTAGCAATGGACTGGTTGTGTATGCGTTACAGACGCCTAAGATCTCCAAGCACGCTTTCATACCGCTTACACCTTGTCCGTACGTATACATTTGACTGAGTTTAATCATCCAATTTTGTAGCCGATTAACCTCATCAAGGTCACGTGCCTTTGCTGCGTTGTAAAGTGCTACAGATTCCTTCGGCGCAACATTTGCAATTGATATGACACCACCATCGGCACCAAATAACAAGGCAGCAGCCAATGCAAAATGTGAACCAAGCATAATTGTAAAATCATCCCGAACACCTAACAAGGCAATTAGATTGATACTATTTGCCCAATCACCCGAACTATCTTTAATACCAACAATATTGTCGCAATCATCTGCAAGTTGAACCACAATTTGAGGTTTTATCGCTGTTTTGACAGTTGAGGGAATGTTGTAGATGAGTACGGGAAGTTCTGTGCTTGCAGCAACTTCATGATAGAACTGGATGATGTCAGCATCATCAGTAGAGGGGTAGTAATAACCAGGCGTTGCAGCGACTGCATCAACTTCATACTGCTCTACGAGTTGGATGTTCTGTATCACGCGTTGTGCACTGGTATCCATTACACAACAGATTATAGGGATACGGCCTGCGATTGTCTTGGTTGCAATATCCAAAGCACGTTCGCGTTCTGCATTTGTTAAAGTCGTAAATTCACCAGAAGATCCTAATAGATAAATCCCGTGAACACCGTTTTCTATCAAGCGATTAAGTTGTCGTATAAATCCTGATTCATCAACACGTTCTTTTTGATCAAGCGGTGTAATTGTCGGTGTAAAAATTCCCTCATAACGGATATTCATTATATGCCTCTTTATGTATCCCTAAGTTATACTGATTTCAGTTTAGCAAAGCCTATTTTAAATGTCAATAACTTCTAAATATGGTATTATAGACGGCGAAACTACCTCAATCCTGATACTTCACACATACAATCTACGGGGCTGATACGCAATGATCTGATGTTTTGAGAAACTACAAACCGAAGGTCGAAACTGAAAATGAATATTCGAACTCAACTGACACTTAGTTATATAGGTATCGTATTGCTTGTATTATTTGCGATGTACATGATTCTTGAGGTTACACTTGAGGGACTGCTCAATAATCATATCACTGATGAATTAGAAACACAGGCATCGCTTGTCAGAGAATTCTTGATTGAGGAACTTCCACATAAAAATGAATTCACATACGAGGCAATAGATGGTCTGGTGGATAGACTTGGTGAGACAGGGAAGGTGCGTTTAACATTCATCGGTGAGGATGGTAGAGTATGGGGGGATACAGAGCGAGATGGACAATCACTTATTGAGATGGATAACCACCTTAATCGTCCAGAGGTACAAGATGCTATCAAAGATGGGAAAGGTATCAGAGACCGCTTTAGTGAAACAACCCAGACAGAGTTTCGTTACTTTACACTACCTATAAAGAAGGGAGAAAACTTGATTGGGTTTTCACGGGTCGCTATGCCCAAGGAAACACTGAATAACTCAATGAGTATAGTCCGACAGATACTTCTGTTAGTGAGTATTGCAGGTTCGCTTCTGGTCATCATTATTACTGTCTTTACAACCGGTGCGATTGTAAAACCCATCAAGAAGTTAACCCAGATGACACAGTCCGTTGCTTCAGGTGAACTAACGACTCCTGTCGAAGTTAATTCCGCAAATGAATTAGGACAACTTGCTCGAAATTTCAACCTGATGACAGATAGAGTTCAGACACAGATTGAAAGAATATCATTAGAGAACCAACGTTTAGAAACCATCTTAAACAGTATGAGTGAAGGTGTCCTATTGGTTAAGGGACCTTCTGAAATAACCTATGCAAATCCAGCTGCTATTACCATGTTAAATCTTCCAGAGAATTATGTGGGGAGAGCCTTAATTGAAATTAACCGTATTCCTCAACTACAAGGATTAGTTCGTAATGCAGAGAAAACACAGGAACTCGCTTTCGCCGAAATTCGTCTCGCCAATCTAAACGAATCCGAAGCTGAGGTTACAGTTGTACCTGTCGCTTCACAAAGTGAATATGTGATCGTCATCCATGATGTCAGTAAACTACGTAGATTGGAACGGATCCGAGCAGATTTTGTCGCAAATGTTTCCCATGAGCTACGCACGCCTCTCACGACAATACATGGATACGCTGAAACACTGTTGACGAATGGTAATACAAAAACTAAAAAGCGGAAAGAATTTCTTGTTAAAATCCTAAAACACTCTGAACGTCTTTCACGTTTAGTTACTGATTTGCTGGAATTGGCGCGGCTTGAAGCAGGTGATGTCGAATTGAAGAGAACACAGTGTCATCTAAAGGAATTTCATAAACAGGTTTTAGAGGTGTTTGAACCGGTGTTAGAAGAATCTGGGGTAACTCTTGAATGGAATATACCAGAGGATTTCCCCCAGATTAGCGTTGATATTCAACTTTTTATGCAGGTATTTGTAAATCTGATTGATAATGCAATTAAATACACTCCTGACGGTGGTGTGATTACGGTTTCTGCTGAATTGATTGGGACAAACGCTGATGTTGGAAACGAAGTTGTCGTACATATTCAGGATACGGGCATCGGAATTCCATCAGAATCACAACCTCGTGTTTTTGAACGGTTTTATCGTGTTGATAAAGGACGAGCGCGAAAAATGGGAGGAACCGGTTTAGGATTGGCTATTGCAAAACATATCTTGTTATGCCACAACGGACGTATATGGTTGGAAAGTGAATTGGGTCAAGGAACTGTGTTTCACTTCGCATTACCGATTGGTATTCCAACCTAAATTTGCCACTCCTGTTCTGTCCATGCCATTTCCCAGAAAAGGTATTCATACCGGCTACTCATCAGAAAATTATGCTGAATTCTTTCTTTCTCTGTAGCACTACTTTCGATTGTAATTTTGTTTAACAAACTCCTCAGCCATTCACCTAAAGCAAGAAATTCAGGAGAAGCATACATATCTATCCACTCTTGATAAAGCGGGTCGGGTGAACCCCCTTCTTTCGAAAGAGTAGTTCCGATTTCAGCATAACCCCATTGGCATGGTAATACACCTGCTATTACGTCTGCTAACGTCCCGATTTGTGCGACTTGAAGTAGATGACGGGTGTAAGCGTGTGTGGTTGGTGCCATTGGTGCTGCTTCCATTTCTTCAGGAGAGATACCGAATTTTTTACAATACCCACGATGTAAGTCCATTTCGGTATTTAATGTCTCGTTTAGTAAGTTAGCAAAAAGTGCCATTGTTGATTCGTCAGGAGCTTTTATAACACCATATGCAAAGACCCGACTATAATCCAATAGAAAAAGATAATCCTGAATTAAATAAAACTTGAATTTTTCTTTAGGTAAACTTCCATCTGCCATTCCTCGAACGAATGGATGTTTGAGATCTGCTTCCCAAATTGGTGCAGCATATTGCCTGAGTTCATCAGTGAATTTTGTCATTTGTCCCATATTATCCATTGATTATGATAAGATTGTATATGTTATTCATAATACCTTAAATACATTGAGGATGTCAAAATGTTTGAAAAACTTGGAATTGTTACGAATATCTGGGCAAAAGAGATTGAAAATGGGGCACGTTTTAGTGATCTAATGGTCGAATTCGGTGAAAACGGATTTAAAGATATGGAGGTACGTGAAGGAGATTATCTACGCAACTCAGGTTTTGGACAATTGATTGACAGCTTGGAAGATGCAATGTTGACCTACACCGATTCAGAATTCAAGACTATCTGTGATATGTTATGGGATTGTGTTAGGACACAGCAAAATTATGACGCGAACAATACCAAACATCCTGAACTATTTAATGAGGTGGCTGTTTTTGCTCGGAAAGCTGTAGGAATAACACTTAGTTATGCCATGTCTCATCCATGGTTATCTGCACCGGATGATTTTGAAATGGATACACAGCAAATTGTCATAGCCAAGAAATTAGCATATATAATGTGTCCATCGGGGGCAAGGTTACGACTTGTAGATTTGGATACGGAAGGAAAAATTGATGAAAACGCTGCAATAGCAAATATAAGACGCTACGTTTCCATATTGCCAGATTATCCAATGACTTTTGCTGTGGAAAATGCACGACAGTCAGCATCTTTGACCCTAAAGTTAGCTGTGGCTGGAGGGGCAAAACTGACTTATGACGAGACAAACACCTACCGTTCTGATGGGACTACTCTAAATACACCCGAAGAATTCTGGGCAAACGTTAAGATGGACGACCTTACTTCTATACACTTTAAGCAGAAAACAGAAGAGGGTGTGTTATCAGAGGTAGGGGAGGGATATGTAGATTTTAAGGCAATTAAAAAGTATCTAAAATCAAGAAATTATACGGGGGATCTGTTACTTGAAAATACGGCTACTAAACACTCTTTAATTGATGCAATAAACAGCAGAGAATATCTACTTAGATGTTAAGACGTTAAGATCTAAGCCAATAGTGAAGCAACCAGTGCTTCCATTGTCGGTACTGTGCCGACATCAGGAAGAGATGACATTGCTGCCCAAGTTTCGTAACCCCCCTGTTCGGTTAATGCTTCATCTGTACAAATATAACCAATATATCCGTTTGCCAAACTAACAAGAAACAGCGGCTTAGCATCGGATTTAGCTTTGATGTTTATTCCTGTCTCAACGAATACTTCACCGGGCAGAGCAACAATTGCAGCTTCTCCAAGACGTAGGACTTGTACCGGGGAAGTTAGTTGTTCCGGTAAGGCAGCTAAACGTTGGCATTCAAGAGCGTAAACATCAACAAGAGCATTTGGAATGGGTTGGCCGACAACCCAACTAAACGGACCAGTTTCATAAGCATCATAAGTTCCCGGTTCCACTGCTAAAATCTTTTCTGCTACGGTTAAATCGTCATCCGTGATTTGTTTCCGTGGGAATGTTAAGGTTCCAAGTTTACCATTGAGCTGTAAGGCATCCTGCATCTCCATAAACTGCATCTCGGTGATGAAATGCCCTGCGATGACATTTGCCATTTTCACCGCTTGTTTATGTCCACCTGCCGTCCATTTCGTTTTTCCACTGAAGTCTATATTATTGATTTGTCCTGATGCCGCATTCCAGAGAAGAGATATACAAGATTCACCTAAATATCGTCGCATCAGTCTGTCAAAGTGACCAAAGTAGTCTGCTGAAATCGCACTTCCGTTGTCTGTGCCAATATAATGTAGTGAAAAGTTAGCAACTGCTGAAATAGGTGTACTATCTTCTGCTTCAACATATATCATTCCAATTTCAGGATCAATCGGACCGGTAGGTTTCACAAGATCAGGATTTTCAACCCCAGGATTCATACGAACAGTCCCGTCTTTCATGTGCCATCGCCGGTTGAAAGTGATTCGGTCTTCATTAACACTTGAAAAACCAATACGAGCCGGTTTTAAACGTATTACTGCTAACTCAACAGCATCTGCGATCTTCAGTGGAACCCAATCAGTGTAATAGGCATCTTCATCAACACCGAGTAAGTTAGCCACAGCCACGGCTGTGTGTGTATGTGTCGCGTTTACCATTACATGTTCAGGAGGAATGTTACATCGATCTGCTATACGCTGTTTTGCCTGATCAACCATCTGTTCTGTTACAGCGATCAAGTCACAGGTAACCAGAGCAATACGTGTGGAATCGTTCTCAATAACAAGCGCTTTTGCCAACAGTTCATCATCAATGTTCTGTGCATATCGCGGTCGAAATCCTCCCGGAATTGCTGTTCCGAGTGGAGGGGTGATATTTGATGTTGCGGATCCGGCTATCATAGACATAATGTTATTATAGGTTAAAATGGTGCTGCTTTTGATTCAGCTTCGTCAGTTTTAGATTCCTTTTCATCATTATCGGTGTCATATAACGTCTCGGTTTCCTGTATTTCTTCGGAGGGTGGTACTTCACTTTCATCCTTTGCTGTTGTTAATTGCTTCACCCGTTTACATAGGTCCTCAAATAGTGTTGGCGTCGTTTCAGCAGCCTTAAACTCAGCAGAAAGTTCTGTCCACTGTCGTTCGGATATATCGTTTTTGGATTCTACACTGCATTTACATTTCATATAGTTCCATAAGTCGGCTTTACTAACACCCGCTTTTTCGAGTTGTTCAGTCAATTGATTGGCAATAGCAAAAGTCGCTTTTTGTGCATTTGAAATGTTATCACCTGACTGTAATTTTTGTGGTTGCTTTATATTACCACCACCTGCTTTACGATTCAGGTAGAAGTTCAATACTTCTCTTATCACAGGAACAGGTAATAACTGTTTAATAGCATTTCGTTGTGCTTTATGAATTGCTTTTGGAAATGCGTAAGGATCTGGACGACTCCCATTCATTTTTGCCTGTTCACACGCACCCCAACGAGACGAACCTGTGATAGTGTCTACTGCCTTGACGGTTGCAATCCAGGAGTTTTCACGTTCTTCATATTCCACATCTTCTACTTGTATTCCACCCCTTCTGTTCGCAGCTTCGTTAATTCCGGCTAATGTTAACCCTTCAACAACGCGTCCTCCCTGTTTGAAAGAGTAAACGTAATCCTGAATTGTCTGTCCAGTCATTAGTTCTACGATTGATTGATCGTCAACTTGATCCACAACTTCAAATTCTGTCGAAACTGGAACTATTTCTTCCTTCTTTTCTTCAGACATAAATGCCTCCGACTTATAAAAATATATATATATTGTGTGATTTAATATACTAATCATACCATTTTTTTCGTTATACTTCAAGCAGATGTTTCTGAACTAAGCATCGTGAGAACTTGAACTGACCCTTTATATTTGATATAATAAAGTGATTTTCACTATTGGAATACTCAACTTATGACATCCTCACTACTCAATATGAAGACCATTACAAAAGATTTTCCAGGTGTGCGTGCACTTGATGATGTCAACTTTGATGTGCAATCCAGTGAGATACATGCACTTTGTGGGGAGAATGGTGCTGGGAAATCAACTCTAATAAAAATACTCGGTGGTATACATCCTTATGGAACTTATGCAGGGGAATTGCACATAAATGGAACTGCACAAAGATTCCGAAATGTACGGGATGCAGAACTTTCTGGTATTGCTGTCATTCATCAGGAGTTGGCTCTCATTCCAGAGATGACTGTTGCGGAAAATATATACCTTGGTAAAGAACCACGCAGGTTTGGGGTAATTGATAAATCTCGCCTATACAAAGATGCAGAAGAATTATTAGCTCAATTTGGATTGGATATACCATTACAAGGACAAGTCTATAAACTTGGTATCGGTCAACAGCAACTTGTTGAGATAGCCAAAGCCTTGTCACGAAACGCACGTTTACTTGTGCTTGATGAACCTACAGCAGCGTTAACCCAAAGTGAGGTCGACATCCTTTATCAGATTTTGGACCAGTTACGGGAAATAGGAGTAGCCTGCATATATATTACCCATAAATTAAAAGAGATATTTCAGATTGCTGATCGTGTAACAGTATTACGAGACGGAAAAACAGTCGGTACACAATCAATTGATGAATGTACCGAAGACAAATTAATTTCACAAATGGTTGGACGTGAGTTGACCAAACTATTTCCTGAACGTGAACATCCATCCGGAGCATCAACAGTTAAGGAAGTAGCACTACAGGTTGAAAACATAAACACCTATCCGCATGAACCTCCGTTTCTAAAAGATATTTCATTTGAGGTACGAACTGGTGAGATCCTTGGGATCGCTGGACTCATGGGGGCAGGGAGAACAGAACTAATAAATACTATCTTTGGTGCAAATACTGGAAAATGGGATGGAAATATATACAGGAACGGAGCACGTGTTGAAATTCGTTCGCCGAGAGATGCTATACAACGAGGAATGGCATTAGTTAGTGAAGATCGAAAACGTTATGGACTTATTTTAGATGACGATGTTGTTCGGAATATGACGCTGGCAAATCTAACTTCGGCAGGAGGAATTACATCGCTTGGGATCATAAATCGCGGTGTTTCCTATGGAAAGAGTAAAGAATATGTGGATTCACTTCGTATAAAAACGGCATCGTATGATCTACCTGTCCGCCAATTGAGTGGCGGGAATCAACAGAAAGTTGTTTTAGGTAAATGGTTGATGACCCGTCCAAAAGTGCTATTCTTAGATGAACCTACACGAGGTATAGATGTTGGAGCGAAATCAGAAATACATTCTTTGACTGCACAATTGGCTGATGAAGGTGTGGCGATTGTATTGGTTTCTTCGGAACTGCCAGAGATCTTAGGTATGAGTGATCGAGTTTTGGTATTACATGAAGGTAGAATCACAGGGGAATTTATAATTGACAATTTGACACAGGAGGATATCCTGCGATGTGCTGCAGGTGCGTAATGGAAAAGGAATATAGGACTGAGAGTCCTGAGGAGACACAAAATCTTGGAGAAGAATTCGGTAAAACTTTGAAATCTGGAGATGTGGTTGCCTTGATCGGTGACCTCGGTACAGGAAAGACCTGCTTAACACAAGGGATTGCGCGGGGTATTGGTATCGCTGCGGATGAAGTCGTCAGCAGTCCTTCCTATATTCTTATCAACGAATATAAGGGGAAGATTCCAATATATCATATTGATCTATATCGTCTTGAAAATATCGCGGAGATTGCAGATCTCGGCATAGGTGAATACGTGGAGAGTGATGGGATCTGTATTATTGAATGGGCAGAACGTATGGAAGAAGGCTTGCCAGAAACCAGTATTAGAATTTATATAACGTGGGAAGATGAAAATACCCGATCCATCAAAATACAACATTTTATACCTTGATAGTGGTTCTGGGATCGGTGGTGGACAACGTAGTTTACTACTTCTGCTGCAGATGTTAGACAAACAACGTTTTACACCTTTTGTTGGTTGTCTCGGAGGGAGTCCGTTTGCCGAGGAAGTGGCGAAGACTGATGCACAGATCATACCACTATCTTTGCCTGAAGCACATAATAAGACTGATAAGGTCAAGAGATTTACATTCCAAGATTTGTTCAGTGATTTCAGGCTGCTTCAGGTTATTCCACAACTCCATCGCGTTGTAAAGCAACATTCAATAAGATTAATCCATGCCAATTCCCTTGCTGTTGCACTTCTTAGTGGGATTGTTGCGAGAATCAATCGTATACCAATTCTGATGCATAAGCGATATGCTACATCCTACGGTATTTTAGACAAAATATGTGAAAAACTACTTCATCGTGTTATTCTGGTGTCCGAGGCAACACGTTGGGATTTTGCATCCGATTCAAAACAGATATTAATCTATAACGGAGCCGATTTAGAAGCGTTCCAAGCCTCTCAGACTGAAGTAGATAATCTACGGGCTGAACTCATAACCGATAATGAGAATAAAGCGGATAGCGAATCCACATCCCCTATTCTCGTTGGGGTTGTGACAAGGATAACACCTGAAAAAGGTATTCATATTCTTGTGAGAGCTATGTCAGAGTTAAGAAAGTCTCACTTAGAGAGGAGTGTGGATGTTAAACTTCTTATTGTTGGGGGTCCTTATTTTCAAAAAGATCACGAATATTTGGAGTCACTAAAACAGGAAGTAACCGAATTAGGTGTTGAGGATTCTGTGATCTTCACTGGGTTTTTACCTGATACCCGTGTAGTAACCACTCTGCTTGATATAATATTAGTGCCTTCTATCATTCCAGAAGCATGTCCACGGACTATTATTGAAGCGATGGCAGTGGGTAGACCTGTGATTGCAACACCACTTGGTGGGAGTAAGGAGTTAGTTACACCAGAGACAGGTATCTTAGTTCCACCAGAAGATCCAAAAGCATTTGCATCTGCAATTAAAACGCTTTCAAAAGATAACAATCAGTTAACTGTAATGGGAGAGTCCGCACGTCAACGTGCTGAAGAGTTATTTAATATTCAGAAGAACATGGCATTAACAGAGTCCGTGTATACTGAATTATTGACATAATGTTGATAACATGTGCATAACTTTTTATGTACATACTTAAAACATTCGAAATTGCATTAAAATTAAAACTTTTTCTCAGTTAAAGTGTGTGGTAACGCATTCTAACAGTTTAGGTTACATATATATTGATATATTTTAAGCTAATTCTTTAGTTAAAGTGTGGGGTTGTGAAATCTATATTGATTATAACTTAAAGTAAATTATGTAATACACTTATTTCGACTGAAACTTGTGTATGATTTTAAGGTTTTGGAGAATTTGAAATGAACGATGGGACAGGAAAATCAAGAAATCCTATTCAAGGAACGCAGGTGAGTCAAGGAAGATTGAACGACATGTCTGAATTTATAGATGAGGAGGTTAGTGACACTTCCAACTGGATTGAGATATATCGTACTGCTGATGAGTGGGAAGTTAAACTCATTCTTGCTACTTTGGCTGCGCAACAGATTCGCTGTCGTCCCATACAAGTAAAAAAGCAACGTCAAACTGTGCTTTTTGTCCCTCCTGAGCATGAAGTTACTGCCATGGAACTGGTGAGTCGAATTGATGTCGCAATTGCAGATAATGAAGTGACAATGCAATCTAAAGAGACCGCTGAAGCGTTACAACAAAGGGATATGGCAGCAGTGCCAGAGGAGAATCCACAATTGACGACTGAATCTGGTGAAACTCTCTTAGCACATAGAGAAGATATTGGGAGCGTTGTCCATGTTGAGGGACAAGGGTACGAACTTCGTGTTGGACCTGAACCTTATATTACCGTTTCTGATAATGACTGGGAAGAATTTACGGATTTTAGTGCCCAACGACAAGAGTTTGTAATGCTTCTTCGGCATGAATATCCCGCACTCTATGATTGGATCCAAGATGAAAAACTACTATCAGAATTTACACGACTCATTGAGATGACATATCAAGATGGTTCACCCATTCCGGTTACACATCGTCAATATACTGAAAGTATGGATGATGAAATGGATGGGACACCTTTCAACGGGTTCGCACAGTTAAGTATAACAGTAGCAGTTATTTCTCTTCTTGCTGTATTATTTCGGGTACCATGGCAGGCAAACGCTGTGTTAGCTGTAGTTGTGGTATTATCAGCGATTATAGCATTTTTCCAAATTCGGATGCATGCAGAACGGAATATTGAGGGAGAGAAACCGAGTGGTAATATATTAGCATTCAGTGCAATTATTTTATCGTGTTTGGTGGTATTGTTTTCGTGGTGGTTGGATCAGCGTCCAGAACCCGATGTCCCAGAGAAACAACCGACGCGCGAACAGTTTGAAAATCGGTAGGCAGGTAAAATGGAATTTAATCCTGGAATCTGTCTACTGAATTGAAATACCATGAGGAATATGTTATCCTATATAATACTAAAGTTTGGACAATTTTCGTATTTTCTCTTGCAACTGTTTTTTATACACCTTTCGCACCGCTGGTGCTTGGTTACTGGAGTCATTTACGTTTCTATACACATTCCGCACCGCTGGTGCTGCCGATTTGGTCTATAACATTCTTTTTTTTTGCAGGTTTCATGCTGTGGCTTAACTCACCAATTACTAAACTTTGGACACTTTTTAACGGGATAGACATTTCGCCCCTACGGGGCTTGGTGGTGGGTGTACCGCCTTTTCTATAGACATTTCGCCCCTACGGGGCTGCTATTAGGGTCGTCCGAGTTTATTTATAGCGGGATACGTATTTGTACGAAACAATAAAAAGAAAAAAGATGACGGAAACAAAGCGCGATATTGACAAAACTGTCCAAACTATAGTATATAATACGTAAATAGTGTAATTTTCACTCGGTATACAAATTCCATATTTTAAACAACCGACAACCCTTTAGACAAAACTCTTACACATACTGGAAGGGGTTACCCAATGATACGGATTGAAATTAAATCACCCGAACTTGAAAAGGAAGTTGATGCTTTGATTGGTGTAGGACTCTATCCAGATCCTGATTCCTTGATAATCGATGCGCTTAATGAATTAGTGCGAAGTAAAAAAAGTCGCGTCTTGATGCTTCAATCCAACTATATCAATCAGGTAAGGTGACACTCCAAAGGGCTTCAGAACTCGCCGGGAAGCACCGCTTTGAGTTTGAATCCGTTCTGAAGGATAGAGGGATATTCAAAGTTGTTGAGGTAGACTCTGCTGAGAAATTGAAGGAAGGTGTTTCCATTATCAAGAGTTACCACAAAGGTCAAGGAAAAGCAGAGGAATAGTAAACCTTGGTTTTTGTTGATACTGATATCCTTTCAATTTTCTCCAAAATACATCGTTTACCATTATTGTTTTCAGTTTTGATCAAGATATACTCAACATTTCCGCTGCTGTAGAAGATGAAATTAACATAGGTGTCTCAAAGGGATTTCCTTTTGCCAAAGCAATTGCAGAAATGTGGGCACAAGGACAGATTCAAATACATCATCCAATCACAGTTGATGATAGTTTTATGGTTTCTCTGCCGGATACGTTGGGTTCAGGTGAACGTGAATCTATGGCAATATGTAAGCGACTCGAAGCACTTTTTGCAAGTAATGAAAGACGGGTAGCACACCACTGCAAGGCGTATGAGATTCGCACCACTAATCTAAGTGAAATTCTTAGAGCACTTTGGCAGTTAGATATTTTAAATGTGTCTGATGTAAGAAAGGTTATTACCGAGATTGAGATAGAAGATTCTCTCAAATTTCGAACTACAGAAAACATATTCTTGTAAATCAATCCCATATCCAAAGTAAATTAATGTATACCAATCATTCTCTAAATCAATCATATCTGCATCATAGTTTACCTGAAGGTGCAAAAGCACACCTCTCCACAGGTTAACGGTGAATGCCATACCCGCATTCATACCGCTGATTTCTTGATTTGATCCTACGAAAGAATGACAAAAATAAATAGAATTGGTATAAGTAACAGAAATAGGGTAGAATCACCTAAGATGACTCTACCCTGAATTTAATAAATTCCTAACACTCTACCTACCAGCTTTTAGAAGTCCCCATGTAGTTGAGACTTTGCCTTTTGGATTAACTGGTAACGGACCGTCAGGTCCATACACTAATACATCCTCGTATCTTGCAGTAGTTGCCCATGTCGCAACCCCGATTCTACCGACACCATTTTTGGTAGCATCATCAACCTCAGCGACCTGTTCATCATTCAGAAACAGTGTGTAACTGGTGGGGGTAATAACAATTTTAATGTCATACCAATCACCTGTAGCAATAGTGTGATTGCTATGTGCACCTGCTTTTCCACCACCCCATGCTTCCACCTGTGAACGGCTGTTTCCCCAACCACCAAGATTCCACCAGTATTCTAACCGTGCCTGTTTTTGCATACGCGGTGGATGTTCTTTAAGTGCCTTTCCACGAGGTTCCATAGGACCTTGGCACCGGAACATGATGAGGAAACCTTCTGCACCACCTATTTTATTGCCTTTAACTTCATAGGTATAATCGTTCCACTCCTCATCCCAGAAGTCATCTGCTACAACCCTCATACAATTGGAATCATTTGAGAGTTGGTGGTATTCTTTATCTTTGAATTCCCATTCACCCCATAAGGGGACCCATTTATCTTTTGATTTATTTGCGTTATCAAAATTATCCTCAAAATAGATTTGCGACAATACCCCTGTAGCAATACCGAAAGTTAAACATACTAAGAGGATAACTAATCCAAAGTTCTTCATTGACAATGCTCCTTTTCAAAAGTGTTCACATAATAAAGTGAACTACCTAACAGTTCTAATGGTTGTGAGCAAATTCTGCTGAATTCAGCAAAACCCAATATAAGTCTTCGTAGGCTAAGTCTTTACTTCTGTATAGACTTCGTTCTAAATAACGTTGGAAAAAATTCTGTTCTTGACTGGTTGGTTTACGGGAAAGTACTGTAAGATAGATAAACTGAACCCTGTCAATTGTTTCACGCCAATTGTCAAGGACATATCGGATGAAACTATCACGTGCTTTATAATTCGCACTGTCATTGACGAGAGAACCGTTAATCATCATTAGTGCTTTCGGAACAGTTCCATTGAATGCTTCAATTTCTTCCATCTCGCCATTATCCAGTAGGAAAAGATACTGATTTAGATAATTTCGTTTCATTCTCTTGAGTTGAATAGCAGTTTTGCTCATTTCCAGTCTACCCAAAATAGTGGCTTGGAGCATAGAGGAGAAGAATTGCTCAGCTGTCAAAGGTTTCATATAGGCGTGTGAATAATAAATTTCGTCGTCCTTGTTACTCTCGTTTGTTTCAGAACTTCTCTGGTATGCTTTAGAATGGAGGATAATCCGCATAAGATGTTGTAAGTCGTATCCGTGAATAACGAAATCCTCTGCTAACCATGTCAGAAGTTCAGGATTCGTGGCAGGATACTCCTCACCAAAGCCATCAACAGGTTCAACAAAACCGCGTCCCATAAAGTGTTTCCATATCCGATTTACGATGGCTTTACTAAAGTAAGGATTCGATTTTGCAGTCATCCATTCTGCTAAGGCTTGACGTTTTTTGGTAAGTTCACCCTTATATTCTGTGCCATCAAGGAAACGCGGAGGAACAGATTCCTTCATACTATCGACATATATTTCTCGATTCTGTTTTGGCGAATTGGTAATGAGAAAGTTCTCAATTTCCTCTTCCTCACCCATCATGTTAATTTCTTGAATCATCCCCTTTTGTTCACTTTGAATACCCGTGAAGAAGGCAGCAACACCATAAAAATCTTTCTGTAGCCATGCTTCTGTTTTATGATCGTGGCATTCAGCACATTGCATTGGAAGTCCAAGGAACAATCTGGATGTATGAGAAGTCAAAAAGACTGGTGAACGGTCATAACGCAGGACATAATTACCCGCACCATTGTCGCGTAATTCCCCATCGGCAGCAACGAGTTCTTTGACAAACATATTGTATGGCATGTTTGTTCTGAGAGCTTTTTTCACCCAACTTTCTAATCCAACACGTCGATCATCACCATCATCACGCCTGCCAATTAACCAGTTTATCCAGATACCTGTCCAATACTCAACAGATTCTTTACTCTTAATAAGTTCATCAATTTTTCTTGATCGTTTGTTCGGAGAACTATCATCAAGGAATTCAGATACTTGTTCAGGTGTAGGAATAACACCCGTCATATCTAAATGTATCCGTCTTAAAAATGCTGCATCACTGGTTTGTTTAGAAGGTTTTAATCCTTCCCTTTTTAAAACCGCATCAATATGCCTATCAAGATGTTTAGAACTTGACGGTATGTATATATTCTTAGTATTCATTGTTGGTACAGCAGTGCAGCTAACTACCAAAAACACCAAAGCAAGAAACAACAACCAATTTCGGTATATCATCCAATGTGTTTTCTTCATGATGGTCTCCTTAAGACTAAAAAGTAAGTATGTTTTAAGTTTAACCAATTTTATATCGGTTTTCAAGTGAATTGCCGTATTAATCCCAACGGACACCTGTGGGAATAATACCTACATCTTCACCACGCCGTATCGCTTCAGCAGCATCAAGGATACTTGACAAATCATGTTGTGGTTCAAAACCTAACATGGTCTTGATTTTAGTTAAATCGAACTCAAAATAGTTGGCGTTTGTAAGTTTAATATCAACAGAATCCTTCTGATAACGGTCACATAGATATGGAATTACCTCTTCTTGGTTGAATATACCGTTTCCACCAAGAGTAAACTCTTGTCCAACAGCGTCATCTTTTTCTATACCTAAAATCAAACCTTGAACGATATCTCGTATATCTGTGAAATGCTCCTTATATGGACGTCCGTCAGGGTTACGTTTTAGGATGAATTGTTCCTCTCCATTCCAAGCATCCTTCACAATTTTTGCTATTTCTAATTCAGCAGGATCATTACCCTTATAGTTCTTATATCGATTGTAGATAGTACTAAAGACAAACAGTTTAGGCAATCCGTCTTCATTTAGAAATTCACTGGGTTCGACAACGGTCGTAAATCTGAAGACTGTGCAAGGAACATTGTATTGGTGATGATAACTCATACATAGTTCTTCACCTATCCACTTTGTAAGGAAATAAGGCATGTTATGGTATTTTGCGACCATATCTTCAGTGACTAATTCGTCAAAAAGTCTGCCTTTCTCAGTTAATTCCCAATAAATGGCTTCCGTACAAGCATATACAAGTCGGTGAATATTTGGGTTGAATTCTCGGATACACTCTAAAATATTAAGTGTTCCCATACCGTTTATAGCTAAATAATCCCGGTTATTAAATGGACCACCGAAGGCAGCAGCAATATGATAGATCGCATCAACACCTTCAACAGCCTTTTTTACATCTTCATATTCTCGGAGATCCCCAAGAACAGTTTCAACTCTGTCATGATTATCCCACCGTCCAACACGGTTTTTATCCTCTGGGTATGTAAAACTTCTTATTTCATGTCCCTTTTCGATTAGCTTTTTTACAAGGTTTGAGCCGATTCTACCTGTGCCACCAGTAACCAATATTTTCATACATATTTCCTAAATTCAATTATAGTTAACTTTAGATTTAATTAGACACAGTACTTGTAGGAGCAACCTGTCGATCGCGACCGGGAGGTCGCTCCTACAAAAGAGGTGTGGGAGTAAACTTTAGATTTAATTAGACACAGTACTTGTAGGAGCAACCTGTCGATCGCGACCAGGAGGTCGCTCCTACAAAAGAGGTGTGGGACGCGAACGTAAGTTAAGCCAATAGAAAATGTAGTATTTACTTTATTGTTCACTATAAACACAAAGAGTGATTCATTTATTTAAATGGATCACTCTTTAACGATTCATACCAAAATTGTTGATAGACTAAAGTTGGTCATAGCTGTAAAAGAGATTATTGTAAGGATTTTAGTTCTGCCCATGTTACCGCTAATTTATCTCTCGGTTCAACATTAAAAGCAGTACTTACGAGTTCGATGTTATCTATTGCCCACCACCAATCATTTTTAGCATCAGTTAGACTGAAACTAATAACCATCTTAGCAGCATCCGCCGGATTGTCTATAGGGATTTCTAAAGATTCGTTAACTTGTTTTAAATCGTTTAATTTTTCTCTATTTTTCCTAAGAGTAGGAATAGTAACAAGCGTTTGCTCACCAGAACTTGCGAACAAAAGGATCTGTTCTTCTTTACCACCGTCAAAACTCACTGTAATTTCAGCAGTTTGATTATCATAAGGACGCCAACTTGAATCTAATGATAAGACAAGTGATTTTGCTGCTGCACCTTTGATTTTTATGGATGGAGTAATCATGTGTCCATTCCAATCACTTAGAGCATCAGGATCTCCGTTGCCTTCCCAATCATCCCATTCATCTGGATCGGCAACTGCCCCATTCCCGATACCTTTGCCATCTTTCGCTTTAGAGGTAAACTGGCTTCGTTCTTGGTCTTCAGCAGTTTGTGTCCACCAGGCAAGTTTAACAATTGCCCATGTTCTCCACTCAGGCATTCCAAGGTCTTCAGGATTCTCGTTTTTAATTTCCCAACCATCCGGTCCTGTTCCAGACCAGACTTTATTTTCCTTAACACCTTCTTTTATACTATTTCCAAGTTTCACACGCTCAAAATCTTCCTCAAAAAGAACAGTGTCTGCTGCCCAAATTGTCTGTCCACTGATAAAGAGAGTTGTGAGTATAATTGCATATTTAATAAGTTTTATAGTACTGTTCATCAGATTGATCCTCCGATGGTTTAACCAAATTAATAGTATGGTAGCAGACTAAACTTTATTTAAAAGTATAGAATTATTTTATAGATTTTAGTTCTGCCCATTTCACAGCCAATTTATCTTTCGGTTCAACATCAAACGAAGTACTTACAAGACTAATGTTATCTATTGCCCACCACCAATCATTTTTAGCATCAATAACACCAAAACTAATAACCAGCTCAGATGCATCCGCAGGATTGTCGATGGGAATTTCTAACGTTTCGTTCACCTGTTCTAAATCGTTAAACTTTTTCTCATTTTGGTTTAGAGTAGGAATTGTAGCAAGTGTTTGCACTCCTGAACTTTCATACAATAGGATTCTTTCCTCTTTACCACCGTCGAAACTTACAGTGATTTCTGCAGTTTGCGTATCTTCAGGACGCCAACTGGAGTCGAATTTTAGCACAAGAGATTCGGCGGCTGCGCCTTTGATATTTATAGGAGGCGTGAGCAAGTGTCCATTCCAGTCACTTTTGGCTTCGGGTTTACCATTTACTTCCCAATCATCCCACTCATCAGGATCAGCAACTGCTCCATTCCCTATGCCTTTACCGTCTTTCTGTTTTGAAGTAAACTGAGTTCGTTCTTGGTCTCCCGCAGTTTGTGTCCACCATTCAAGCTTAACAATTGCCCAAGTTCTCCATTCAGGCATACCAAGGTCTTTAGGATTTTCGTTTGTAATTTCCCATCCTTCAGGTGGTGTCCCTGTCCATACTTTAGCTCCCTTTACTTGTTCTTGTATGCTATCTTCAAGTTTTACACCTTCGAAATCTTCTTCAAAAAGTACTGTATCCTCTCCGTATATTGCAATGGGAGTAAGACACAAAGCTATCGCAAGTATAGTGTTTATACTGGATTTTATAATCCATTTTTTCATATTCATCTCCTAAGGTTTTCAGTAAATAAGTCTCTCGAATAGAAAGTATCTTCTTCCTAATTAATCAAAATTACGAATAAGATTATTTTATCGATTTTAATTCTGCCCATTTTACGGTTAATTTGTCTTTTAATTGTACATCAGTCGCAACAAAGGCAGTACTCACAAGTTTGACATTATCAAATGCCCACCACCAATCATTTTTGGCAGTAAGAAGACCAAAGCTAATTACTATTTCATCCGCACCATCAGGATTGTCAATAGGAATTTCTAACGATTCATTTGTTTGTTCTAAATCGTTTACGACTACTTCTGATTTGTTTAGAGTAGGAATGGTAACAAGAGTTTGTTCACCAGAACTTGCGAATAAAAGGATTCGTTCTTCCTTATTCCCATCAAAACTAACGGTGATTTCTGCGGTTTGATTATCATAGGGACGCCAACTCGAATCTAAAGATAAGACCAATGAATTTGCCCCAGCTCCTTGGATATTAATGGGTGGGGTAATAATGTGTCCGTTCCAATCGCTTATAGAATCAGGGTCGCCGTTTTGCGTCCAATCATCCCATTCATCAGGGTCTGAAACAACACCATTACCAACCCCTTTACCATTTTTCTCCTTAGAAGTGAACTGACTCCGTTCTTGATCTTCTGCTGTTTGTACCCACCATTCAAGCTTAACAATTGCAAATGTTCGCCATTCAGGCATACCAAGGTCTTTGGGATTTTCGTTTGTAATTTCCCATCCATCAGGTCCTGTGTCGGACCAAACGTTAGTCCCTTTAACCCCTTCAGCTATACTGTCTTTAAGTTCTACGTCATCAAAGTCTTCTTCAAAAAGTACTACATCAGCACTCCAAATTATATGTGAAGTAAGACTAAGGGTTATCACAAGAACTATATGTAATAACCTTTTTATAGTATTGGTAAGCATAATTATCTCCTAATGAGTAGTTGTTTATAGTAAATCACATAACTATTGCACGCGCTGTATGGGTTGGATTACCTAACCTTTACAAGTGGGTGATGCGGGTTCCTACCACAGAATCTAAACATAGATTCGGATTCCACTATTATTAGAAACTGACTGCGTAACCGTCAGTTCTTGGGTCTGAGCCACCGATTAGTGCCCCAGACTCAGGATGTACCATGATGGCTTGTGCACTTCCTGGACCACCCCAATCTCCAACGGGTTGTATTTCATGTCCTCTTTCTGCTAATTGTTCTCGAACATCAGTGGGAAAACGGGTTTCTAACTGAAGGTGATTTGAGCAGGTGTGGGGTATTGTTGATTCCATTGGGTTCTGTAGACTTCGCCATCTTGGTGCTGAAACAGCTTCTTGTGGTGTCATTCCAAAATCAAGGATATGGGTGACTAACTGTAGATTTGTCTGAACCTGTGTATCTGCACCAGGTGTTCCACACGTTAGTACAGGTTTGCCGTCTTTTGTCACAATGACTGGATTCATCGTATGGCGTACACGTTTCCCTGGGATCAAACAGTTTGGATGGTCCTCCTCAAGATGCCAATAGGTCATCCTGTTATTTAGTAAGATGCCTGTATCTCCAGCCACTAAACCGGAACCGAAACCTGATTGAATACTCTGTAGAATGCAAACAAGATTTCCAGCACTATCCGCAGCACAGAAGCATGTTGTATCTTCGTGTGATTCAGGCAATCCAGCGGGAACGTCTACTGATGCTTTTTCCAAATCAATCCGTCCAGCTTGTTCCACGGCGTATGATTTAGATAGCAAACCCTCTATTGGAACATCTATCCAATTGGGGTCAGCCATGTATTTTTCTCGATCGGCAAAAGCAAGTTTTTTTGCCTCGACCATCAAATGTACACTTTCGACTGAATTACACCCCAATGCTTGTAAGTCAAACAGTTCGACTACGTTCAATTCTTGCAATAGGATATGTCCACTTGAATTGGGTGGCATCTCATAAACGTCATAACCACGGTAGTTTATCTGTATTGGGTCATCCCAATGTGCGTGAAAACTTGCCAGATCATCTGCTGTTAGGAGTCCATCATGAGCATGACTAAATTCACCAATAGTTTTCGCGATGTTACCTTCGTAGAATATATCTCTACCATATTTGGCAATTTTGTGAAAGGTCTTACCAAGATTAGGATTTGAAATGAGTTCACCAGATGGTATCGGTTCACCATTCTTTGTGAAGATTTCTCGACTGTCTGGTTCAGCAGCGAATCGTTCGTTTTCACCCCGTAGTCCACCTGCGAGTCTATGACTGACAGGAAATCCTTCTTCACAAAGTGAGATTGCAGGGGCAAAAACTTCTTCCATTTTGATTGTACCATACTTTTCATGTGCAAGGAGCCACCCATCAACAATGCCAGGAACAGAAACACTTCGTATACCTTTCATAGGTATACCACCGTTCTTAAGGTAGGTTTCACGAGTCGCTGCACCGGGAGCAGGTCCTGTTGCATTGACAGCTGCGACTTCGCCTGTTTCTGCCCAATAGATGAGAATAAAACCATCCCCACCTGGACCAGATCCAGCAGGTTCAACAACCCCGATTGCAGCAGCAGTTGCGATTGCTGCATCAACAGCATTACCACCTGCCATCATCGTTTGTATACCTGCTTGTGATGCAAGTACATGTCCTGATGCCACCATACCATTTTTGCCCATTATAGATGGACGGAACGCTGAACCGTGGGGTGATTGCATTGGGAATCCTCCGTATTATCCTAACATCTTCGCTGCAAATGCTTCTACATCAACGCGTTCGTGTGTTCGAGCAGATTCGTTACATGCTTCCATCAATATCCATGTGCCTAATGTGGTATCCTGTATCCACTCACGGTCTTTCCCAGTAGTGATAGCTTCACCGAAAGCATCAAATTGGAGCCTGTCGTCTTCAATCAGACCTCCGTGTAGATCTTGTAGTGTGATGTTTTCAATTTCTTTTCCAGTTCGGAAGAGTTGCAAGTGTCCACCATCTCGGCGTATGTCTCCTTCTTCACCATGGAATGTCCAACTACCGCTCCATCCAAATGCGCCCATGTGTCCAGCACGCGTACCAGCATATGTAAATGGAGCACCATTGGCATATTCCATCAAGGCATTACCACCAGCTGTTCCCCATGCTTCTATCTGTCCTAAATCGGGATCACGGCGGTTATGTACATGTGCTGTAACATATTTTGGGAGTCCTTTAGCAGCAACAAGTTGGTCAAGCTGATGGCTACAACCAGCATGGAAATAGAGTCCATCCACATAGGCATCTGGTTGTCGAGAATCGGGACCGGTAAATAGATTTTGTCGTATCCAGAATCGACATTCTCCACCCAACATTTCACCTATACCATCATCTTCTCTGAGCCATTCCCGCATTTTCGCAGCAGCAGGATTCCAACGTTTGTTTTGTCCTTGAACCAAAATTGTTCCAGGATTTGCTTTGTGTGCTTGAATTATATCGTGAAATTCTGCTTGGGTTGTCGCGATCGGTTTTACACAGAGGGTGTGCATACCGAGATTTAAACTTTCAACGATTAGTTGGGCATGGACTGTTGTTGATGCATAGATCAGACATGCTTCGGCTTCATGTTTCTCTTTTGCTTCGGTTATCGTTGTATAAATGCGTTCTGATAAACCTTCTGCTGCCCCATCTATTGATTCAACTCCGTTCTTTGCAGCCTCAAGATTGATGTCCACACAGGCAACAGGTTCAAGATTGTGGGTATTGACTTGTGCCTGTAAACGTCCGTGTGCAAAATGTGTGCAGCCAACATGAATGGTAGGTATTGGCATATTCAGTCTCCTTTGGAAGTCAAAACAGTTTGATCAATTCGTATAAATTAATCTTGGGAAAATTCTACAGTTGGTGGATTGATGAAGTCGTGATATTTTTGTGCAACCTTACCTTCAGTTGCATCACCGGCATGAATCAATACACGGAACCTGAAGTGCATTTCCTCACCATCTTTAAGGATGTAAGAACCATCTTTGGCTGGGTCGCGCTCAAATGTACCTCCCCCAAAGATATTACTTCCCATTAATCCATAATTGCGAACGTGCCAATAGGTTGGATACCGTGGATTTACAATATGGTCGAATACTGCAATCCCTACTGGCGTGTCATCAACAACCCCAGAATAATCACACCAGTTAGCGCGTTTACCCCAAGTTTCACCTTCGTTGATTCCACCGAATGCGTTTTCAATTTTACCTCCATCTGAGGCATTCATTGATGGATGTACCCGAATTGACATGATGCCACCCTCTTTCGTATCACCAAAGTGTACATCTCCTGCCGAGGCGATAAAGCTTAAATCAAGATCAACGAATGATCCATCTTCCGGTAGGTTGTAGATGCGGAAGTTCTGTTTATCGGTCATCAAGACTGTTCCATCTTTAGTTTCCCAATTGTTATCTGTATAAATTCTACTGAGAACCGAGCCACCGTGTTGTTGTGTGAAACCTTGATGAACGACTCTACCGGAATTTGCACCTTCTCCCCACAAATCAACATCATTCACTTCACCGTATGCTACATAGAGTGATCGGTGATGGACATGGTCTTTGGAGATTTCGCTTGTTTCTCCGCGAGTCACTTCGCAACCGTTTGGACCTAAAACAGGGAAGAAATAGGGACGGTATTGTGATTTGGCATAGCGAAATGTTGTAAAATGTCTGCCATTAAGAGTGATGTCAATTGATTCTGCTTCGTTGTTTAACGCAACCCCTGCTTCTTGCGGAACAGTTCCCGCAGAGAGTGAATAGGTTCGAGAGGTTTCTGCGTTGAGATCATTAAGTATCCATGCTAAAGATGTAGATTCTCCGTCATCGCTGGCATAGCACTGGGCTGCTATAACATCTCCGGTTTCTGAATCAGTTAAAATGACATCTTGGTCGATAAGTTCACTTACACCGGGATGGTCTGTGTTAACGACAACAGGACACCCATCCCGGTTGTGGAAATCTGCGTTGACTGTAAGTGTTAGGTCGTTCTGATTTGCCATGAATCTCCTTAAAAAACCGATCTTGCTAATTATAGATGTTAGGTATTATTGCTATGTGGACAGTAAAAACATAAAAGAAAACTAATCTATTTGTCTGGATTATCAGCACTTAGTTCAAGTATAGCTTCTTCTTCACTATCATAATTCTCAAAGACAGTTGCTAATCTTCCAAGAACGAGTAGATTTCGAATATGTGCTCCTGCGTTTACCAGGGCAGTCCGTCCACCTTTACGTGTGATCGTAACGTGAACTGAAACAAGTGTGCCTAAACCACTACTATCCATCCGTGTAACTTCTTCAAGGTTAAATATAACATTTGGGGAATCGAAGTGTTCCTCAAGTTCTTCATGTATTTGTTGTCTAATTTCAACATTGGCTGGACCAATCATACGACCTGTGGGACGTATAACAATTACACCTTCTCTATGACGAATTTCTGCTAACATATTTTTTCCTTATAAATATTCCGCATTTACGGTGTGTCAGGTAAATAACAATTCCCGATGAGTGCGTTTCCCCGATGAATTCCGTAAGTATACTTACCATCGATTCACCGCAGGAATGAGTAATGTATAGTAAAATATAAATCCACTATAAACGCGGAGATAGTTTAATACCGTTAGTATAACGAATCCTTGTAGTTATGTCAAGAATCTACTGACTATTGAACAGAGCGATTCTGTTTTTCGATTAAATACATTCCGATATTGCTTTCTTCTGTAGGTGCGATCTCCGAATCGCGTCGCATTTCACGAATGCTCTGGCATCTAATACCGTTTCTAAGAAATGATGCCGTATTACAGGTTTATGTAGGATGTCACCTCCATACTGCACTACCTAAAGGTTATGCATAAAAAAGAGACATTTTCATTTAGAAATAAGATTAGAATTCATAGTCGTAAATTGAACATTTAATCCTAATATCCAGACAAACGAATAGGGTGCAAAAACAGCCCTTTAATCCTAAATTCCCTGATAATAAATCGTGAAAATGTTGATTTACTCAATGCGTTGAAAGGTGACAAAAAAGGGAAAAAAGTTACACTTTTTCCTACATTCTGTAGGATTTAAATTGGTGTAAATTACCCTTCTAACCTCTGTCATAGACTGACTTTACCCCGCTTAAAATTGACTTTATCAGAATTTCTTAAAAGTGTGATTTTGTGTTTTTGTTGTCAGTGCTGATTTTGTGTTTTTCAAACTGCATATTAAAGCAGATTTTTGACATAATTAATGTCTTTGTATTTAGGATCGTTTTTATAGATAATCACCATTTATTTTCTAATTATATACTTCCCATAAAAGTACGGAATTGGAAGATTGGAAGGGTGGAACTTGGATGGTGGGTTCCATCTTTCCCTATCTTTTATCCGAATATTTATTTCGGGGTAAGTCCTGATATTTATGTTAACCTAATTTGTCACCTATAAGCTTTTATACTTATGCCATTTCTATTAATTACTTAATCGTTAATTTATTTTGGTTATCAATCTCTTCTCAAGTGTTTCGGTTCAGTGATTTATAAAGCATCGAAAAACGGGAAAAAGTTACACTTTTTGTCACATCGTGTGTCATTGATTTACGGTATAATTGTGGCTTTCATCCCAGTACTGTACTGGGTTTATTGCCCCAAATATTGAAGAAAGTAAAATTACGAATTTTCTCGTTTTTGTGTTATTTCTGTTTTTGTGCTATATTTTCACAATTGTTAATAAATTGATTCATTATGATTTCCAAACTTTGTATCATCCATCTTAGTCCAGTGGAGGGTGGTGTAGTAAAACTTTCTTTTATTTTCTTTATGTCGTCTGTTAGTTTCATTTTTATATCCACCATAAGTGTCAATTAGTGATTTGATATCCTCGTTTTTTAGTTTTTCAAGTTTTTTTAGTCGGTTTTAAAAATATCCGATTTTGAAGTGCCTTTCAGTAAGTCTGGACCTGTGTTCATAGCGTATCATTACAAACAGGTGATTTTTTAATAATTTGAAAAACTTGAAAACTGTGTTTTTTGCTCAATCTGCTATAAACAGAGTAGGGTAAAAGGATTATATAGAATTTCCTAATATTTATCATTTTAGATTTGGATTCATAGTATATCATAACATAATAACCTTATATTTCTTATATATCCTATTATATACAAAAATATTATAACATATGCATAATGTATTTGCAAGCTTATTTTTCACATATGTTACTTTAGTTGTTCGTGTATAGATTTTCTTCATTATTTTTTATTTTAATTTGTAAATATTTTAGTTTAAGGGAGGGTTTTGTGTTGAGTTGTTTACAATGAAACAGGGAAGACACAAACTGAAAGTTTGTGCTACAAAAAAGAGAGTTTATGAATTGGGAATGGTATTATAATCGTTTGGTTAAACTGGAAAATTGAATGTCTTTGTGTTATTGAGTATGTTCGTAAACAAGAATTTCTGTTTTGATTTTAAATTAAATGAACAGAATTAAAGTTTTCACAGAATGTTGGAAGGTTGTTTTCAATTTGCTATTACCCAATCCTTACATAATACTTCGGCTTGTTCTAAAACAGTTTGGGTGGCTTTTTCTTGTTTATCAGGTGGATAACCGTGTCTACGAAGGATACGTTTTACCGCTATTCTTATCTTAGCACGAACACTCTCTTTCATTGTCCAGTCTATGGTCACACTTCTTCGGACGGTTTCTACAAGCTCAATAGCGATGTTTTTCAAGGTTTCATCACCGAGTACTTCAACCGCACAATCGTTAGTTTCGAGTGCATCATAAAATGCTAATTCCTCTTCTGATAATCCTAATTCTTCACCTCGGTCTTCCGCTTGACGCATATCCCTTGCGATTTCAATAAGTTCTTCAATAACTTGTGCAGCTTCAACTGTTCGGTTCTGATAGGAACGGATTGATCGTTCTAACATTTCTGCAAATGACCGGCTTTGGACGACGTTTTTCTGTGCGCGCGTTTTAATTTCTCCGCTGAGGAGTTTTTCCAAGAGTTCAACTGCAACGTTTTTATGGGGTAGGTCTTGTACTTCATCAAGGAATTCATCGGAGAGAATAGAAACATCAGGTTTTTCCAGTCCAGCCGCAGAGAATATATCAACTACACCTTCCGGAACAACAGCTTTGGATACCAACTGCTTAATTGCTTGGTCGGCTGTATCCAACTGTGCTTCTTCTGCAGCTGATGGCTTAGCCAAGACTTTTCTGACTGCTTGAAAAAAGGATACATCGTCGCGTATCTCGGTTGTTTTTTCATGTGGAACAGCCAACGAAAATGATTTTGTTAGTGCTGATACATTTTCCAGCAAGCGCGCTTTCCCGTTCTCTTGTTGCAGGATATGTTCCTGCGCTGCAGGTAGCAACCTGAGACGATTTTCCGCGTTCCCTGTAATCCACAATGACCAGTCAAATCCGTGAAACAAGTTGCAGCAGATTTCATGCTTTTCCATCATTACGGCAACCGCTTCAGATTTGTCAAGTGTAGTGTCACCTTTCCCTCCACTTTTGGTGTAATTACCTACTGCTTGTTTCAGATGGTAAGCAAGTCCGATGTAGTCTACTATTAAACCACCCGGTTTATCACCATACACACGATTAACACGTGCAATTGCCTGCATCAGTCCATGTCCACGCATCGGTTTGTCGACATACATGGTATGAAGACTTGGCGCGTCAAAGCCGGTTAACCACATATCACGAACGATAACAAGTTTCAACAGGTCATCTGAATTCTTAAATCGGGTTGCCAACCCTTCTCGTCGTGTTTTGTTGCGAATATGTTGTTGCCATGATGGTTCATCAGAAGATGATCCAGTCATGACGACTTTTATCTCACCGTCCTTGTCATCATCGTTGTGCCAATTCGGACGAAGTTTAATAATTGCATTGTAGAGGTCAACGCAAATACGACGGCTCATACAGACAATCATCCCTTTACCATCCATTGTTTCTAACCGTTCTTCAAAGTGTTTAATTATGTCATCTGCGATGAGTCCTAACCGTTTTTCTGTTCCTACCAACGCTTCAAGTTGTGCCCATTTAGACTTGAGTTTTTCCTTCTGTGTTACCTCTTCGGTTTCGGTAAGTTCCTCAAATTCTGGGTCAATGTGGGGTTTTTCGTCTTCATCAAGTTCAATTTTGGCGAGGCGACCTTCATAATAAATCGGTACAGTTGCCCCATCATCAACGGCTTGCTGGATATCGTAGATGCTGATGTAATTTCCAAAGACAGCAACAGTATCACGATCAGTGAGTTCAACAGGTGTACCGGTAAAACCGATAAAAGACGCATTTGGTAGACCATTGCGTATGTGAGCGGCAAACCCGTCAATAAAACCGTACTGGCTACGGTGCGCTTCGTCAGCAATTACCACGATGTTTCGGCGATCGGACAGTTCCGGAAAACGGGTTTCCTCACCTTCAGTAAAAAACTTCTGAACCGTAGTAAAGACTACACCACCAGAGGCAACATTTAGGAGTTCGCGTAAGTGCCGCCTGCTCTGTGCTTGTGTGGGTGTTTGTCGTAAAAGTTGGTGACATCGCGCAAATGTGCCAAACAGTTGGTCGTCTAAATCGTTTGTATCAGTTATAACGACAAACGTTGGGTTTTCCATCTGCGGATGTTGGACGATGCTACCCGCATAAAAAGCCATCGTTAAGCTTTTGCCAGAACCTTGCGTATGCCAAACAACACCGCACTGTTGATTACCTTCAGGACAGGACGCCTTTAATGTCGCTTCAACTGCGGTTTGGACGGCATGGAATTGGTGATAACCAGCGATCTTTTTGGCAATTGCTCCGCTCTCTGTTTCTTCAAAGACGATAAAGTGTTTAAGATAACGCAACAAACGACGTTTGTCAAAGACACCTTTAATCAATATTTCTAACTCTAATTCGGTTGATGGTGCTTCGTTCTCCCCTTCAATTGTTCTCCACGGTAGAAACCATTCTGTGTCGGCAGTTGAAGACCCGATGCGTGCCTCTAATCCATCAGAGATAACGATAACTTCGTTGTAGGTGAATAGTGCTGAAATTTCCTGTTTATAGGTTTGGATTTGGCGAAATGCTGTTAGGGTAGTGGCTTTCTCGTCAGTGGGATTCTTGAGTTCTATTACGGCTAAGGGAAGTCCGTTGACAAACATCACAATGTCCGGACGGTATTCGCTTGTTTCTACGACTGTGAACTGGTTGACTGCAAGCCAATCGTTGTTTTCTGGGGTATCAAAATCGACTAAACGCACACGATCCCCGCGGACAGTCCCGTCTGTTTGTCGATATTCTACCTCTATACCGTCAACAAGCATCTGATGGAATACCCGGTTGTTCTGAGTCAACGTGTGAGAATCTGGATTAAGCACTTTGCGTATTGCTTCTTGCTGTGCATCGGCAGGTATGTTTGGATTTAGGCGCGCAACGGCATCTCTTAGGCGGTTTATCAAAACAACTTCTTTGTAGGTAGAACGTTCAGCATTAGGTGTGTCTGGGGAGATGTCAGGACCGTGTAACACAGTATAACCCAAGTCGGTAAGCCAACCGAGTGTCGTTTCTTCAATGTCTGATTCGTAGATCTTATCAAGATTCATATTATTGTCTTTACCAAGTTATACCATTTTTTATTATTTTTTTTATTACCTATTGTTAGAAATGAAGCGGAATGTGGCACAAACTGGAAAGTTTATGCTACAAAGAGAGATATTCTTTATCCGAAATGGTATATGAAGATTAATTTAATCATTCGGTAATATCTTGACGAAATCCGGTGCGGTTACAAACCGCACCTACCGGGGCAGCGGTAAATTAGAATTACCGATTTTAATAATTAAACTTCATATACCATTTCTTATTAATTTTTTTTTCCATTACCTATTGTTAGAAATGAAGCGGAATGTGGCACAAACTGGAAAGTTTATGCTACAAGAGAGACATTATATATCAGAAATGGTATTACACCAACAATTCCTCTCCTACGCATGCTTTAAGTCCATCAACAAACACCTGAAAACTTTTTGATCTGTTCCTATTCAGTTCCATGTGTTGTGCAATGTTTTGTGCTACCGTAGGTTTGTGTATCCGCCCTGTAAAGTATTTTCTCTGAATTAGCAGGTCACTCAATGCTTCTGACGTCCCACCTTGGATTGCATCAGGATTCCGGAATCTTGCCTTAAATTGTAAGTTTTTTGGGATTTTGGGGTACGCTGCACGCAAAGCCTCAATATCTCCAAAAAACCATGCTTCTAACTCTTCTATTGCAATTCGATTGACAATTTGAAAATCTTTGTCTGTGGATGTACTGGATTTTGTCACAAAACCCGCATCGTGTGCTGCTTTTTCTAAGAATACCTTAAGCTCGTGGCAGTCTTTCCGATCTTCATCTATAAGCACAACAATTCGCCAGTTATCAGGTATCCATTGGTGTCCTTTCAAATACTTCGGCAATTCTTCAAGCATATCATCCTTTCCTTCAAATGCATGGAAGAAACAAATAACATCTGGTAAAAATATTTTCGGCAAGATACACCTTAATGCTTCCTCAGCAGAAGGCTCTTCCAAGAAGAATTTAATGTGCATGCAGTTCTCGCTTTGGACCTCCTGCATTGGTCAACGGATCCCCGAATTCAAAATAACCCTCCATCCAAAGTTTCCCTAAATTCACACCTGCATCCAAAAGCTGTTCTATTCCGAGCATATCCGAAGCGCGTTTGCCCTCTGTGAAACCTTGCTCGTTCCGAAAGAGTACCCATACTTCATCAGCACTCAATTCGTTGACAAAACGAGGGGAATGTGTGGTAATTATGAGTTGAGAAGATATTGACACCCTAAGACACTCCCCCACTAAACGGGTCAGAAGTCGCGGGTGTAGATAGTTCTCAGGTTCTTCAATGCCTATCAATTGCGGTGGTTGCCTATCATGAAACAGGATTAAGTAAGATAGTAGTTTTAACGTACCGTCGGAGGCGAACTTTGCTAAGATCGGTTGTTCAAAGGGGGCATCTTTGATTTTCAGCAAACGTCTTCCATCCATCATTAGTTCTGTATCAACCGATTCTAAACGTGGCACTCTATCCGATAGTAGGGATATAATCTTCTCCAGACGTTCTGGATATCTTTCCTGAAGATATTGGATTACGTTAGGCAGATTGTCCCCTGTTGGGGATAGTCTTTTTTGCGGTCCATCGTCAGTGGTCTGGCGTGTGGCATCGGTGGAAAGATAGGATAGATGCCAATCTGAAATAAAACGACGGAGTGCACTGATGCGGGGATGTTGTGCGGATTGACCAAACATGTTGACAGCAAGTGTAGATGGATCATCAAGTTTATCTTTAATTAGAGTTCCTGATTTATCCGGTTTTTCACCTGGGATAACAGTACCTGTTCCACGTTCAAAATCAAGAAAACGAACATGCTTTCCACCTCTACCCACTCTCCACTGTAGCCACTCGTTAGCAACAAAGGGTCCCTCCATGTTTTCATCAATAGACAGATGGTAGGTGATAATTGGTGATTTTGGTTTCTCACGATATTTGAGTTCAAATTCAATTGGTCCATCACAACCGCGACTCCTCAGTTCTTTAAGTCCACCTCTTTTGTTCCAAGCTTGGTGCAACCCGACCGTGAAACATTCAGAGAGGAATGCGAATACATCAAAGACAGTGGATTTTCCACTCCCGTTTGCGCCTAACAAGACAGTTAGCGGTTTGAGATGTTTCAATTCTATATCTCGTAGTGCTCGGTAGTTTTTTATGCACAATGCTTCAATGTGTGGGACATCAGGTGGTTGTATGGGTGGGACTAAAAGCCGTTCATGGAGCAGTTCTTCAAATTTTGTATCAAATTGGTTGTCGTCCGTAAAGTCTATGAAAACTCTGTCTTTCAAAAAAGCAGGGATTTTATCCTCATATTCCGTCTGGCGAATTATAGGGATGAATTTGTTAGTTCCCAAATCTTCAACAAGTTTTTTGGTTACGATCATCGGCTCATATCCAATACCAACTTCACCAGCGTTTGCCTTTCTCACATAACTGTTTGTGCAAATAACTAACACCCAATCAGAATCCCTGATCCCCCGTTCCATGAATTGAGTGACATCATCATCTGGACTGAGGTTCCACTGGTCGAGTATCGTGTCAACACCATTGTGATGAAGTTTTGCAGCGAGTTCTGATATCCACTGCTTCTGTACTACAGAATCCTGAGAATATGAAATGAATACCTTAGGATTTTCTGCCATGTTTTACCTCCAGCACCTCAGCTGATATCCTATACCTATTGCCTCTACTATCTGTTGGTCATGAATCCGTATCAGATTTGGAGAGTATTCAACTGTTCAAGAAGGTTAACAAAACAAAGATTAAGTTTACAGCATCTTAAAAAAGTCTTGATGATGAACAACATTTTGATAACAAGTTAGTCTACTAACAGATGAAGATATAGAGGCATTCCTTAACCAATTGTCACATGAGCGTATCCATTTGCCCCATGAGTTCCTCATTTGTTCATGTGTAACATTTAATCTTGTCCATAACCGTATGACTGCCTCTGGATTACTACGTAATAGTGTAATTGCACGTTGGTATATATCATGGTTTTCAGACATAAACATCAATGGCACTTTGTCGGGGTCAGGTGAAAACCATGTATAATCATTTGTGTTTGACATTTCCTGTTGAACCAAAGCAATGCTCGCTGCTAATTCATGGATATTTAATGCCATGTAATAAGCAACCAATGCAGCCCGGTATTCTTCCGATTCATCCCCGAATATGGAAGACAACCATTCCCATCTTTCAAAAGCGTTAACTAAATACTTCCAACCTTCTACACAATTTCCACCACCAGTGCCACTTATTGATTTAGACCACCCCATCAATTCAGGTATTTCCCATAGATTATAGTGTTCCATTGTATACACATCAGAAATTTTGACCTGTATAAGACTCACGGCAAGGTCTAACTGGTTTGTAGTCAGGCAGAGACTTCCATGCAAACTATGGTATACATATCCTAAAGCGCGCGGAATGTCAACCCAAAAACCAGCAAGGTTACGTCTGGCAAGATACTGTAGGTCATCAAGCAAAGATCTTTGGTCTTTAAATTCCTCTCTACCGGATTCAACACCTGCTAATGCAACAACAATTAAAGGTGAAATAATTTCAACAGCTTTATCTACAATCTGAAAAGGTTCTTCTCTTTTTGGTTCCAGTTTATCCAATTCATCTTGCTGCCATTGGACTAAAGATCTGAATATAGGGGAGCGAATTCTCTTGATGAGTTGCCTCCATCCAAGTGTATCCCCTGCACGTGCAAGCTTAGTTGCTACCTTGTAAGCCTCGGATACAGATACAACATGCTCTGGAATATCAACCAATTGTCTGTCTAATTCAACAGGAGGAAATGGACTTTTGCCCAAAGGAGGTTTATCTATAATTGGCATTTCATGAAGTTCATGAATTAACTTCTCACACTCAATATTAAATTGACTGTCTTTTCTAAAGTCAGCATAAACCCGCGTTCCTAAAAATGTTGGCGTTTTCTCTTTTCCTGATACCTGACGGATGATAGGAATAAACTTATCTGTTCCTAAATTTTGGACAAGTTCGGCGTTTACAATCATTCGCTCGTAGCCAACACCACCTTCATTTGCATTTGCTTTGCTCACGTATTTGTTTGTACATATAACCAATACCCTATCAGCGTCCACAATGCCACGTTCCATGAATCGTGTTATATCATCTCCGAGTCCAAGGTCCCACTGGTCAAGTATTGCATCGATTCCATTGCGACGAAGATGTGCAGCAAGTTCAGATACCCACTGCTTATGTTCTGGAGAGTCATGGGAATATGAAATAAACACTTTAGGATTGTCTGCCATCTCTTTCCTCCAAAATCTCATTTGTATCGTTTACGCGAATTTCACCGGACAATAGTTTTGGCAACAAGGTGTCACGCAAGCTAGAAAGCGATTCTGTTTCAGATGTGTTTGCCACTATGCGATCGCGTAGGTTACTAATCTGGCTTGAGAAAACTTCTACAATTTCCAGGGGTGGGATTACAAGCGGGAATCCACTTAATGTTTTAGCATTGAGACTCGCGCGAGTCGTTCCTAGTTCTCTCCCCTTCACTAATTCCCAATAACTATTTGATCGAAGCCAGTATTGTAAAAAACGCGCATATTGATCCTGTATAGGACGAAAACGAATCAGATAAGACGCGAAAACTGCCTCTTGATTTTCTTCAATTACTACACCGTGACCAGGATCCGCCATACGAGCAATCAGAACATCCCCTTTATACAAACGGTATTTGTCAACATCTTTGTCTGTAACCTCACAGTAAGGTACAGAACTCCAGTCAACCCACGCTTGCTTGTTGATGTCAGTAATACGGAGGAATTTTGGTCCGACAATTTCATCTTTTGCCGATGCAGTATATCCGTATTGAGGTTGATGGGACAAATCGCCAAGTGTTCCAACTTCCCATCCATCTGGAATTTTTCCCAGTGAAGAATCTTGGAATGCAGATGGAAATAAAGCAGCAGTTTCGGCATCCATGCATGCAGGTTTACGCCCTTTTATCTTATCTTTGACGGGGTCAAAGTCTACAAACCACGACTTGAAAATTGCGCGTGCTGTTGCTTCCAAAGTTTTATTCATCTGTCGGTTGAGTTCAATTTTGTCGTCAAGTGTGCTGAGGATGTGGGCGATGCCGTGTTGTTCCTCAATTGGAGGCAGAGGAAATTCATACAAACGTAACGTATTTGCATCTACTCGTTGGCGTCCAGTGGAACCTTGCATTGAATGAATCGCGAATGTGCGAAAACTTGGGTCTCTTGCTAAATAGTATACAAACAAGTTTTCCGTTTTACCTTCAATCCCAGATAACACAATAAACTCTGTTGACCCGTGACCAACTTGATTAGATTTCAGGCAGTCTACATAGACAGTTTTACCATTTTCAAGGCAAGGTGTGATACGAGCTAAAAGCGTATCTCCATTCTGAAACCGTGTGCCAGATCCGCTAAATTCTCTGGACGAGTGTGAGATAATTTCCCGCTTGTATACTTCAACGTCTTTCATAGCAAGATGGAATGCTTTTTCTTTTTTCGTAAGTGTTCTCCGAGGATTAATTTGGACAACATCTCCGAGTTCCACAATATTCCAACGGTTATTTTTTGTAGTTGAATTCATGGGAATTATACGAAATTCTTCATTTGCTGTAACAACTTCTGAACCTTGTATCACTTCATATTCTTCTGTAATTATTTCTTTAAATTCTTCCGATATCGTATGCCAATCTAAGACATCAACCCGCATTGGAAGATTAGATTCCTCAAAAGCTTCCGCTAATTGACCTGTCTGTCTCAAGGTTAACGGCTTACTACCAACGATGGCAAGATCAAGATCGGAATAATCTTTAGCTGTCCATTTTACGCGCGATCCAAAAGCGCGAACTTCACACCCAGGGACATGTTTGGCAAGTATATGTTGAACTGTTTCAAAATGCTTTGGATTAAGATCAATCATTACGTGCCTCCAGCATTTTTAATTGGACAGAAGCTTTTAGGTGTGTCGCTTCAGTGGGAGCAGCAGGAATTCTGAGAATGAGATCTGAACCATCAATGAGTTCATACTGTGGTGATTCTCCACTTAAAGCCTTCGTTTCGCGGAAGATGATGGGTACACCATCTCCGCGTCGTTCCATAAAAAATTGCCGATCACCTGATCCTCGGATGCTTTCAACGGGTATGCGTCCAAGCATTGAGGTAAGTGCATCGTTTCGCGTTGATTGACGTACTTCCATGCTATCAATTGTAAGGTTGTTTGGCAGGTTGCCGGGAGAATTAATTTCAATGCGGTTTGTAAACATTGAGAGTCGAATCTTACTACCCTGCATGGTGTAATCGCGATGTGCAACTGCATTAACGATCGCTTCAAAGAGTGCTTTTTCACTGTATTGCGGTAGGTCCGTACGACCAGGATCCTTGTAAGCCCCAACGCGCATGTTTCGTACAGCAAAAGCCACTGCTTCAGCAATTTGTCGGTTCAGCGGACCGGTAATTGTTTGTGCGTCTACTTGTCTGGAAGCGCGGTCTTCTCCTTGATAACAAGTAGCAGTGATACAAGCGTTGGGGAGCCATTCCTCTGGAGAGCGGGTGCACAAAAGAACACCTGCTACAGTTGCACGTGTTGTACCGTTTTCATCTTCAGTTAGAAGAGCCATTTTTTCAAGAGCCAACCCAGGGTCGGTGGCACTCTCGGCACTTAATAAAGGTTTCCAAAGGGATTCATTCAATGTTCCAAATCCTGTTCCTGGAACCGCCTGTTTATCAAACCAGAGGAAACGTGACTGCCTGCCTTTCTGTGCAAGACGTAACCGTTCATCATTGGTCATTTTGCGTTTTGTACTGCCAACTCGATGGTAGCTACCACCAGGACTATCGTGCAGTGCATACCCTTGTGGTATTTCGACGAGGATGAACGGTTTGCCTATCTCTATTTCCCTTCGGAGGATAGTGGGATGTATTGAGGGTCTAATCGTGTCTGAGCAAATTTCGGTTAAGAGTCTTTCTAATTCGTCCATTTGATCGCGCGTCATACCTTGCACATCGCCACTATCACTTACACCACACAATACGACACCACCTTTTGTATTGGCGAATGCAGCGAGTTCATCTGCAAGGTCGTCACGTCGTGGACTCTTAGGCACATTGCCTGAGAACATAATTTCCTTGAATTCACAGAGGCTATCTTCACCTAACCGTAATTGGCGTTTGATTTCTTCGTCACTGAAATTCATTGCTCATCTCCAAATCCGAGCATTCGTAAATTTTTCATGATGGCATCATCCAATCTCCTTGCCTCTGCCATTTGTTCGGTTAATTTCTTTGTCAGGTTTGTCATTACATCCTCAAATTCTTCGTCGTCCTCTTCCTGCACTTCAGCACCTACATATCGTCCTGGGGTAAGCACGTATCCATATTCCTGAATCTCGTCAAGTGTAGCACTTTTACAGAAGCCGGGTACATCGACATATTCGACGTTACCCTCATCACCGCGCCATGCGTGATAGGTTTCAGCAATATGCGCTATTTCTTTCTGAGTGAGTTCACGATGTACGCGGTCAATCATCTTTCCTAACCTACGCGCATCAATAAATAGCGTTTCACCTGTGCGTTTCCGAAAATTCGGATTTTCCTTGTTTCTTGTGATAAACCAAAGACAAACAGGAATAGACGTAGAATAAAAGAGCTGCCCGGGCAGCGCGACCATACAGTCCACTAAGTCTGCCTCAATAATGTTTTTACGTATTTCGCCTTCGGTTGCGGTATTGCTACTCATCGAACCGTTTGCCAACACAAAACCAGCGATTCCGTTTGGCGCAAGGTGATGGATAAAGTGTTGTACCCAAGCGAAGTTGGCGTTGCCGATTGGTGGCGAGCCGTAAGTCCAACGTTTATCTTCACGCAATCGTTCGCCGCCCCAGTCGCTACTATTGAAGGGTGGATTAGCAAGGATGTAATCAACTTTTAGGTCTGGGTGTTGATTATCATGGAAACTGTCGGCGTGTTCCTGACCGAGATTTCCCTCAATGCCGCGAATGGCAAGGTTCATCAGTGCTAATTGTCGTGTGGTTGGGTTGGACTCCTGCCCGTAGATAGAGATGTCGTCGCGCTGCCCATCGTGTGCTTCAACGAATTCCTCGCTTTGGACAAACATACCACCTGAGCCGCAGCATGGGTCGTAAATCCGTCCTTGATATGGAGCGAGCATCTCAACAAGGAGCTGCACAACGCAGCGAGGGGTATAGAACTGACCCCCTCTTTTGCCTTCGGCACTTGCGAATTGTGAAAGGAAGTATTCATAAACTCTGCCTAAAATATCTTTTGAGCGATTCTCTTCTTCACCTAAACCGATTGTGCCGATGAGATCAATAAGTTCACCGAGGCGTTGTTTGTCAAGTCCTGGGCGTGCATAGTCTTTTGGAAGAACACCTTTGAGGCGTGGATTTTCGTGTTCAATGGCATGCATTGCATTATCAATAAGCGTGCCAATTTCAGACTGTTTGGCTTTGCCTTGCAAATATTCCCAACGAGCTTCCTTCGGTACATAAAAGATGTTTTCAGCTAAGTATTCATCTCTGTCTTCAGCATATTCATAACGGGTAATTTCCTCTTTAATGTAGAGTTCACTCTGAGGATCGGCAAACTCTTGCAGCAGAAAATTATACTTTTCCTCAAAAGAATCGGAGATATATTTAAGGAAAATCAACCCTAACACAACATGCTTATATTCAGCGGCATCCATGTTATTACGGAGTTTGTCGGCTGCTTGGTATAAAGTTGCTTCAAATCCGAGTGTTGCACCGTTATTATTGGTGTCTGATTTCTTTTTTGCCATAAATTTTAAAAAGTCCTATTCTGCTAAATTTCATAAGATACCCTGCACGGTAAATCAACGCTAAATACGTCAAATCAAGGAATCAACACCGAATCCGCGTATGGAATTCGGTGGGTATGAATGTCATATGAAGATTAAGTTATTCATTGGGTAAGATCTTGACGAAATCCGAATCAACGGTATGAATGCCATTTAGGCATTCACCGTGGTTCCAAACCGCACCTACCGTGGGCAGCGGCAAATTAGAAATACCGATTTTAATAATTAAACTTCATTAGACATTCACCGTGTGGTATTTGTCTGGAAACCGCACAATAAGCGTCAATTTAGTGATTACATGTGCTCGTAGGTTTGGTCGAATCGTTGGTGAAATCCAACATTTCCAGTATATCAAAGCGTCTCATGTCGGGTTTCGTTCCTCTACCCGACCTACAAGAGGAGTAGAAATCGTCCAAATACGATTTGAGAATCCTTAAATTGACAGCTATGGAGCGGTTCCAAACCGCTCCTACCAGGTGCGTATGACCTGTTAAAATAGTACCATTATTTGCTGGGATTTTCAACTGCCAGTAGATGGGGATTGCGGCCAATGAATTCCACGTTGTCCGGATAAACTCCGATTTGCTGAGGGTCGATACTCACCGTCAGGTAGACCCACCAGTTTACCATCTTCGATCCATTTTAGATCCTTACCGTATAGTTCCCCAATCAGAAGTTCTGTCAATCTATCAAGTATATCTGTATGTTGGGGTGAATCAGATAGATCCTTAAGTTCTCTTGGATCCTCTTCTAAATCAAAGAGTTGACGGTAGTTTCCTGTTCCATAGTAGATCAGCTTATAACGACCTTCATGTATCATTCGGGTTGCAGTACCACCTTCCCCTACTTCACCGTATAACCATTCGCGTTTATTGTCCCCTACCATTGGGATTCCTTCTACTGTATCAGGTATATCTACCCCAGCGAGATGGAGGAGGGTTGGCATTACGTCCTGCCATCCAACAAGTCGGTCATCTACTCTATTATGTCCAACTTGGTCGTCTCCTGCTTTTCCAACAAGGAGCATTGGAACGTTTGCAGAATCTTCATAATAGAGACGTTTTGCCCACATTTTGTGATTACCTAACATATCACCGTGGTCAGAGGTAAAGAGAATGATAGTGTTGTTTAAGAGTCCTTCTTCGCGAAGTGTTCCGATTACGAAACGTAATTGATGGTCAATGTGAGTACAAAGTGCATAAAATGCTTGACGTGCTGAACGAATCAGATCTTCATTATAGAGTGAATCTTGCATCTGTCGTGATTTTAATGGCAAAGGTAAATTATCGAATTCTTTAGACCATTCACCGTGATATGGCATTTCTATATCAACGTTTCGATACATGTCCATGTAGCATTGGAGGGGTGCTAATGGCGGATGGGGATGACAGTAGGATAAATACCAAAAGTTCGGACGAGTGGGGTCGCGCCGTTTTATGTATCGCACCATCTGCTGTGTGCTCCAGTTGGTGACGTGGCAGTCTTCGGGTAGGTGCCAAGGACGGTTGAGATAATCGTTATTACACATGCCGTGTGCGAATTGTTGTCCGGCATAACCTTTATCTCCGAGGAAGAGTTCATAATCGTCAATCACGCCATATTGTGTTCTACCTTCTTCACCTAACATTACATCGTCAAATCCTATACGGTCACGTTGGGGATAGACGTGGAGTTTTCCAACTGCGTATGCCTGATATCCTGCATCTCGAAATGTCTGAGCGACTGTTGGGAGTCCATTTATACCTTTCTTATCGTTGAATACTCTGTCTTTGTGTGTCCGTGTGGTTGTTCCAGTCATTAATGTTTTTCTGGCTGGAACACAGACGGGACATTCACTATATCCGCGTGTGAAACGTGTACCTGCACGCGCAAGTGAGTCGAGTGTCGGTGTTTGGATTGTTGGATGTCCACTGACGCCGAGGAGTGAGTTTGGCCAATGGTCGGTTGTAATGAGGAGGACGTTCGGATTGTCAGACATGTGGTGATTTCCCTTCTTGTCACAGTTATATTGTTATAGTCTGCTATCCTATCAAATGATATGAGAATTGACAAGTGAAATGTACGATATGTCTGTACTACCAAGATATTAGGGCATGCCATGAATTATATGTCATAATTTATAGTATTTCTTAGAAATCAATACCTTCGCCATTTTTGAATGCTTCAGTTGAATGAGTACATAGTGTTGATCTACCATTTCTCTGTGATATTGTATGATTCTATGAATAAAAATAACTTCAGGTTTTCGTTGAAGTATTTTTAATTACCATATAACCTGTTTTGACAATAGGCACAATCTAACAGAATGTGCTACAAAACGCACAATCTAACAGAATGTGCTACAAAACGCACAATCTAACAGAATGTGCTACAAAACGCACAATCTAACAGAATGTGCTACAACACACACAATCTAACAGAATGTGCTACAAAACGCACAATCTAACAGAATGTGCTACAAAACGCACAATCTAACAGAATGTGCTACAAAACGCACAATCTAACAGAATGTGCTACAACGCACAATCTAACAGAATGTGCTACAACACGCAATCTAACAGAATGTCTATTATTGGCGAAGGTATTGAGAAATGGAATTAGTTATTCCAGAGAAAGTAGTTGATTTTTTGAAGATAATCTAAGCATGAGAACTCATATATGAATATAGGATGTTTTGCTACCGTGGTAGTAGAAAATTTCGTCTAACACTTTACTTGTTTTAGGAGGCATTATGTCAGTAAGAAAGGGTACGGCTTTTAAAGTAATCATTGGAATGATTTGTGTATCTGTTGTTGGATTCTTTGCTTTTCAAGTGTTAAACAATCCACATCAGGAAATAGAGGAAGTACATGAAGTTGTTAAATTGAAAGATCGACGAATCACAAAATCACCGTTTATTGAGAACAGTACGCGAAGAGTTTCAGAGACTGAACAAGAAAATTTGGTAGTTGAATCTGGTGATACAATAACGTCATCAGTACCAGAAAATGTTCCTACAGCTCAGAGCCAGGATAGCGACATCAAAGAATTTCAATCATGGCTCTCATCCAATCGAAAACAGAATGAATCTGTTGAGGAAGTAGAGTCTAAAGAAAACGAGATAGAAGAGACCGGAATGGACTATGCTCAAGAGAAATCCAAGATAACGTCGGTGATAGAACTTCAATGGAGAAACGCCTTTGAATCTTACGATATTGAAGGTTATATGGGTGCGATATGGGAAGACGATTTCTTCTATATTAGCGATATGGGAACACCTAATAATATGGATGATGATGTTATATTTCGGGGTGGTCAAAAGGAACGTGAGGGTGCATTAAGAATCTTCAATACGACTCGCGCCCTTAATATGGATCTCTCTAAGAATGGAGATATCGAATTTTTGAGTGATACAATTGCGATGGTTGAGTATAATTACGGTGTAAGATTCACTTTTGAGGGTAGCGAATCTTATACATCGGGACGAATGGCTTTTGTTTTGGAGCATCGGGAAGACGGAGGTTGGCGTATCCTCGAATGGTATGACTATGCAAATCCCCATCCGTAAATCTGTGTTCACATTCGGCAAGTCTTAAACATACGATAGGTTGACGTCATTTTTTTGTTTTTACTCATGACTGTATTGATGTATAATATATTGTATAAATACGGTGTAAATATTGTTCTATAATAAACTTAGACCTGATTCGGAAGTACATGAGAAGTTTATTTTGTCTTATTATTGACCGATTTTTATGGTATTTACCTGTAAATGACAACTTGTGAACCAATGTTTTTTACCAGTGATTACGATTAGTATTTGAATGAATTAGTTAGAAAATGTAGAACAAGAATGGAGGAAGTATGAGTAACGGAAGTAAGTGTCCAGTCATGCATCAGGCACATGCCCAGGGCACGATAGCGAATCTACAGTGGTGGCCAAATCAATTGAATCTGAAAATGCTCCACCAGAACCCACCTACGTCTAATCCTATGGGTGAGGACTTCAACTATGCTGAAGCATTTAATACGATTGACTTAGCAGAACTGCAGGATGACATTGAAAAGGTGATGACGACCTCGCAGGATTGGTGGCCCGCTGACTATGGACATTATGGACCACTCTTCATTAGGATGGCGTGGCATAGTGCAGGTACATACCGCATCCATGATGGACGTGGAGGGGGTGCGTCGGGTACCATGCGGTTTGCCCCACTCAACAGTTGGCCAGATAATGCAAGTCTTGACAAGGCGCGACGGTTGCTCTGGCCGATTAAACAGAAGTACGGACAGAAACTTTCATGGGCAGACTTAATGATCTTCACTGGGAACTGTGCTTTGGAATCTATGGGATTCAAGACCTATGGGTTCGCTGGTGGACGTGAGGATGTATGGGAACCCGAAGAAGATATTTATTGGGGATCAGAAACTACTTGGCTTGGAGATGAACGTTACACAGGTGATAGAGACCTTGAAAGACCTCTCGGGGCTGTTCAGATGGGTTTAATCTATGTGAATCCGCAGGGACCAAATGGTAACCCAGATCCAGTTGCTGCTGCGATAGACATTAAAGAAACCTTCAGACGTATGGCTATGAACGACGAAGAAACCGTAGCACTCATCGCCGGTGGACATACATTCGGTAAAACACATGGGGCAGCTGATGCTGACGAGTATGTCGGTCCTGAACCAGAAGGTGCTTCTCTTGAGGAGCAAGGTCTTGGATGGAAGAATACTTATGGAACCGGTAAAGGCAGCGACACGATTACCAGTGGATTGGAAGGTGCTTGGACGGTTACCCCTATTAAGTGGGACAACAATTTCTTTGAAAACCTGTTCGATTATGAATGGGAGTTGGAGAAAGGTCCCGGGGGTGCATGGCAGTGGACGCCAAAAGACGAATCCGCACAGGACACTGTACCAGATGCCCACGACTCTTCAAAGAAACATGCCCCAATGATGCTTACAACAGACTTGTCTTTGAAGGCTGATCCAGACTATGAGAAAATATCCAGACGTTTCTATGAGAATCCAGATGAATTCGCTGATGCATTTGCAAAAGCATGGTATAAATTGACACATCGTGATATGGGACCCCGCTCACGGTATCTCGGTTCGTTAGTTCCTGAGGGAGCACTGCTATGGCAAGACCCCGTACCGGATGTTGATCATGATTTGATTGACGAGAATGACGTCGCTGCGCTTAAGAGTCAAGTTCTTGATTCAGATCTATCTGTTTCTCAGTTAGTTTCGACCGCTTGGGGATCTGCAGCAACATTCCGTGGAACTGATAAACGTGGTGGAGCAAACGGTGCACGTATTCGTCTCGCACCACAGAAAGATTGGGAAGTTAACAATCCATCCGAACTTGAACAAGTACTTCAGAAACTGGAGGAAATTCAGGAAGGATTTAACGCATCACAATCTGGTGGGAAAAAGGTCTCGTTGGCAGACCTTATAGTTCTTGCTGGGTGTGCTGGAGTTGAGGCAGCTGCGAAGAATGCAGGTGTTGATGTGCAAGTTCCTTTCACCCCTGGTCGGACCGATGCAGTACAAGAGCAGACCGACGTTGAATCATTTGCTGTACTCGAACCAACAGCAGACGGTTTCCGCAATTATCTGGCAGATGGACACCAGAGAGTAGCAGAGGAACTACTGGTTGATAAAGCGCATATGTTGACTTTAACCGCTCCTGAGATGACAGTTCTTGTCGGTGGATTACGCGTTCTGAACGCTAATAGTGGTCAATCTGATATTGGTGTTTTCACTAAACAGCCTGAGTCATTAACTACAGATTTCTTTGTAAATCTACTTGACATGGATATCGAATGGTTAGCTTCACCGACATCAGAAGAAGAGTTTGAGGGGCGCGATCGTACTACTGGAGATCTCAAGTGGACAGGTAGCCGGGTTGATCTTGTATTCGGATCAAACTCACAACTTCGAGCAATTGCCGAAGTATATGCATGTGATGATGCCCAAGAAGCATTTGTGCATGACTTCGTGGATGCTTGGAATAAGGTTATGAATCTTGATCGATTCGATCTTGACTAAACCATGGTAGGATCGGTTTGATGAAGGTTTATTTATTCATTTGTCGAATGATATACCATTTCTAATGAATAGTTCTCTTAAATTCACATGTAATATTATATTTGGAGCGGTTCATGAAGATTAAGTTATTCATTCGGTAAGATCTTGACGAAATCCGGTGCGGTTCCAAACCGCACCTACCGTGGGCAGCGGCAAATTAGAATTACCGATTTTAATAATTAAACTTCATCAAACCGCTCCATAGGTATCAATTTAGTGATTACATGTCCTCGTAGGGAATCAACGTAGCATGCGCGTATGGCATGCTACGGGTCGAATCGAAAGAAAACAAAAATTTCCAGGATACAAAAGCGTCTCATGTCCAAATCAACGCCGAATCCGCGTATGGAATTCGTCCAATCAACGCCGAATCCGCGTATGGAATTCGTCCAAATCAACGCCGAATCCGCGTATGGAATTCGGCGGGTTTCGTTCCTCTACCCGACCTACAAGAGGGTAGAAATCACCTAAATATGTTTGGGAAATCCTTAAATTGACACCTATGGAGGGGTTCCAAACCGCTCCTACCGTATTATTTGGATGATGTTTATATGTCATATTATATCTGCATTACAGCAGTATTTGTCAGATAAGGGGATTGAAACTGGGTTATCTCACCTGCCTTAAGACCGGGAACAGGGAACAAACGAACAGACAACGGTTTATTTAATTGTGTTGAAAGCGTCGCTACGTCGATCAGAATGGCAGTAATTTGGGATATGGAAACGTCCCCTGGAATAGGTATAGTGTCAAGACCTGTTCCACAGACAGTCGAATAGAGTAAAAGACTGTCTAAATTGAAGTGACCTTCTTCACCGCGTTTACCCAATCCAACATCTTCAAGGACAGGGAGCATCAATCCTGAGTACCCACATAATGGAAGTGATAGGTTGCGTAGTGTTCTTGTTATTCCTGCTGCAACTGTCAAAGTACCACGTTCACCGAAATGTCCCGGTAGTTGTTCCTCCATAGCATAAGCAATACTATCCTCACCCATCGGGGCAGGGGAAACGTCAATACCCACAAACTTGATTCCCCATTCTTGAGCCAACTCTTCTGCTAAAGCGACTATTCTTTGTCCTTCCATTTCCATTACAGTTTTCAAATTATCCAATGCCTGCTCTAAATTGGTAGCATCTTTGAAGGCTTGTTGTACAAGGTCTGATGCTTGCCATCCGATTCCAAAATTAGTTCTTGTATCTTGCCAGTATGCTGCTGGAAAGAAAGGCGTATTTGGTGGGCAGTTCATTAGAGCGGCAAAACGCAGGTTACCATAACCATCCTCCGTTTGGTGTGCAATCTGGTGTATGATATTTGCGGCGTTTTCAGCGGTTTTTGTACTAATATATCCAGCTTGGGTAGTGATTGTTACGGTTGTAAAGAGTATTTCGCTCTGGACAATTACATCCACGACCCGTGAAAGATTACTTTCTGTGGAACGGTTTTCGGGTAGGATTGTACCTAAATTGACGAAATCTATCCCTAATGCTTTTGCATCAGATTCTAATGTGAGAACGGTATCTAATTGCCGGACATCATCCCATGTTTGACTACTTACCCGTGTAGTTTGTACTTCGTAACCGTTGTTTGTAAAACATGTATGACATGCTGTGTTAAATTCTGCTGCCCGTTGAAGTTGGTATGGAGAGTATGGGTACGGAATGCCTGTTGTAATAGTCCGAATTATCATATTTATTTAGAATAGATCTTATACAGTTTTGTGTGTTTCTCATTTTTGTATTTTGAATAGAAGGTAAAAAAAACTCATAAATTATACCATTTCTATTAATTTTCTCCCATTACTTATTGTTAGACATGAAGCGGAATGTGGCACAAACTGGAAAGTTTATGCTACAAAAGAGACATTATAAACACAAACTGGAAAGTTTATGCTACAAAAGAGACATTATAAACACAAACTGGAAAGTTTATGCTACAAAAGAGACATTATAAACACAAACTGGAAAGTTTATGCTACAAAAGAGACATTATAAACACAAACTGGAAAGTTTATGCTACAAAAGAGACGTTATAAATTAGAAATGGTATTACATCTCATCTTCCCCAAAAAGTCCAAGATTTCGATAGCGATCACAACGTTGTTGGATGAGTTGTTTTTCGGTCATCTGCATCAATTCTGTCAAGTGTTTCCGCATAGCACGTTTGACGTTCCGTGCTGCAGAATCAGGATCTCGATGTGCCCCTCCGAGTGGTTCGCGTATGACTTGATCTATGACACCGACTTTTAATAGATCGGGTGCTGTGGGTTTATAGCCTTCAGTTGCTTCAGGTGCGTGTTCGCCTTTATCTTTCCACACAATACCGCTACATGCTTCAGGTGGTGCAACACAATAGATGGCATATTCCATCATTAACACACGATTTCCAACTGCAATTGCTAAGGCGCCACCGCTCCCACCTTCACCAATAATCACGACAAGAATTGGAACACGCATCTGTATCATTTCAGCGAGGTTTTCTGCAATTGCTGTTGCCTGACCATATTCTTCGGATCGGAGATCAAAATGTGCCCCAGGCGTATCAACAAAACAGAGTAATGGACGGTTAAATTTGTTTGCCAACTGCATTAAACGTCTTGCTTTTCTATAGCCTTCAGGGTGGGTATACCCAAAGTTCATTTCTTGTCGTTCAACAAGATTTGTCCCTTTCTGCTGGGCAAGGTAGACGACAGGTTGATCTTCAAACCATGCAAATCCACCAATTAGTGCTCGATCATCCCCGTATAACTTATCACTACGTAATTCAACAGGGTCATCAAGAAGCGCATCAATATATAAGGAGGCTTGGGGACGTTGTGGATGCCGTGCCAATCGGACCTTATCCCATCGACTTAACTTTTGAAATGTTTGTTTTGTAAGTGTTTCGGCATTATGTTTCAGAGCAGCAAAACCTTCTGTAAGATCTAACTCTGGGTGAGCTTCTCTGAAAGTATCCAATTGTGTGAGGTGTCGTTCTAATTCAATAAGCGGTTTTTCAAAATCTAATTCTGTTGAATTCACAAATTAGTTCCTCTCAAATATCCTTAGTGAATTGTTTCCCAGGTAACTGTTGAATAATACCTTTGAGTTCCAACATTAATAGAACACCTGATACTTGGTTTATTGGCAATTGGGTTGTCCGAACAATTGTATCAATATGTGAGGCGGGGACTTCAATTGCATTAAAAACAGACTTCTCGTCATCGGTTAAATCTGGAGGAGGAATGGTAGGAGTAGATACTTTCTCCTCAGTAGGAGTTTCGTTTTCTTCACTGTTTATCAGAGAGGAGGTATGTACAATTTCTGGTTTCTTCTCTGTATGTAAGTCGGGTGAACCGGTAGGAATTTGATTGATCAGATGATGTGGAAGTGATTCTAATAAATCCTCTATAGTACTGATAAGTTTAGCCCCATTATCAATTAACTTATTAGTGCCAGTTGATAATTCAGAGAAAATTTCACCTGGAACAGCGAAGACTTCTCTGCCTTGTTCGGAAGCAAGTCGTGCTGTAATTAGTGCACCGCTACGGTTTGATGCTTCAACTACAACTGTCCCAAGGGTTAGACCACTAATAATGCGATTTCGTCTGGGGAAGTTTTCAGATCTGGGTTTCATACTCATTGGGAATTCGGAGATCAGCGCGCCAGATTCTATTATTTTCTCTTCCATTTCACTATTACCAGAAGGATATGTTACACTTAAACCGTTTCCCATTACAGCTAATGTCCTCCCATTTCCCTCAAGAGCACCTCTGTGTGCACAAGTATCTATTCCTTTCGCAAAACCACTGGTAACCGTAATTCCACGTTGTGCAAGTTGATAGGCTAATTGATAACTCACGCGTCTGCCATAATCTTTCGCTTCTCGTGAACCGACAAGTGCAATACTAAAAGCGTCTTCCTGTATCAGTTCCCCTCTGACATACAGCAGCAAAGGTGGTGTGTCTATCTCCTTTAACAGTGGAGGATAATCCTCATCATATAATGTGACCACACGGCAATCATATTCTTCAATCAGCTCTAATTCACGTTCAAATGGAGAACCGAGTTTTTTATTTTCTAAACTCTTTCGTATAGATGGTGTCAACTCCTCGATTCTGTCTAATTCTTGTGGGGTTGCGTTTAATACTGCTTCGGCACTCCCTAAAGTATCGATTAAGAACGGAACGGTTTTAGATCCGATACCTTGAATAAGGTTTAGATGGATAAGATTCGTTGTTTCTGGTGATAACATCGTCTAAAGATGAACCCTCTTACCAGATTTACTACCTTGATTGATAACAAGTTTGTATCGCTGTTGCTTATTGTATAGGTTTAGCATCAGCAGTTGGTGTTGGAAGCGCGTAATAGAGTTCAATCTCCTGAATTTTTCTAAACTCGGCAGAAGTAGGTGCACCAGTTTCAGATCTTTTGTAACGACTTTGACCTCCGACCCGTCGCGAATCCCATCTACGTGGGACTTTTAAACGGAATTTCTTTGTAACAACCGGCTGCTGAAGTGTTGTCTTATATTCTGTACGAAGATTGTCTTTCACCTCTTTCACTGTTATCCACTCGCTGTTGTCGTCCATATATTGGATCTCGAAAAATTCCAATTGTCCTTCTTTTGCTTTAATGACAACGTGTTGTATTGTTTGAGGGATATTCCAACTTAAGATTGCCTCTGTAAAATTATCTGATTCTTGTTGTGAGGCAACATCCCTTGCGTCTTCACGTATAGTAGTAGTTTCACCTTCGGTATAAATATTGTCATCATGAAATTTAGAGTCTGAACCTGCAGCTGAAATTGCAATGTTTTGACTCCAGTTCTGTGCCGGGTTTGATGCCAGAATACAGCCAGACAACCCGATTATCCAGCATAGAATTAATAATAAGTAACCAGTACGCATGTATTACCTCCTAATGATGGGATAAATGTTGCTGAAGTTATTCTAAATTCAGTAGATCATCAAGCTCTTTTTCACGACTTTCAGCAGCAGTACTTTCCTTTGTTTGTTCCGCTGTTTTATAGCCATATAACTCAATTTCTCGAATTTTAGCTTGTGCACGTCGGTTTTGACCATACTGTCTAAAACCCCCTGTTCGAGCTCGTTGAGCACGACTAAGACCAGCATCGTCTGTAGTTGATAAAATCCGTACACGAATCTGTTTTGTGGGGAACGGAACTAAGACTGGGATTTCAATCGGATTTGTCTTGACACTTTTCACGTCTTTAATCAATTTCCAGTCTGTCTCTTTAATAATCCCACCCTTATCAGCAAATATGTCAAACGTCTTAATGTTTTCAGAATGAATAACAATACGTCGTATGATTTTTTCTTCGGGTAGTGTAATCACAACTTCTGAGGCGGGGTTTGAACCAAAATTAGTGTTTGCACCTACAGGGAAAGTTGATTCCCCAATAGTGTTCATATTCCCATCAATCATTTGAGGACTTGATGCATTTGTGCCCTCAAGAAGGGCGTAATTTTCACTCCATTCTTGTTCAGATAGCAAGACACTACATCCAGCTATGACAATTACAGAGAAGCAAGTTATAGAAAATAGGGTAATCGTTTTTAAAAACATCAGATAAACTCCTTAGTATAATGTTAATTTACTATACCACGAACAATATACATTTGTCATGTCTTGGTTAAGAAATAAATTTCCAAGTTGATCCTTCTTTGGTGTCTTGAATTTCAATATTAAGTTCTTTGAGTCGATCGCGAATCATATCAGATGTATCCCAATCCTTACGGTTTCGCGCATCTTGTCGAATATCTAAAAGGAGGTTAAGTACTGGATCAAGATATTCATCAGTTTTTCCAGTGTCTTGTTCGTTAGTACTATAGATTCCGAGAACTTCACAAGTTTCAATGAGTGCATTGTAAGCATGGGTATAGATATGATTGGATATTCCATTATTTTTTGCAATTGATTTATTGACAGTACTGACAAGTGTGAAAATTGATCCGACAGCCTGTGCTGTATTGAAATCAGTATCCATTGCTCGGATAAATCCAGATTGCATTGTATCTATTGCTGACACCAGTGAATTGTCATCCGTTGTCAAGTCGTCCTGGGTATCTATGGACTCATCTATATCGGTTGTAAATTTTTTCAATGTATCTAAGCAATTGTTCAAACGTCTTAGTGCGGATTCAGATGTTTGTAAACTCTCTATACTATAATCAAGGGGATGACGATAGTGGGCAGAAACGAGGAAATGCCTGATAACTTCTGCGGGATATTTATCAAGTGCTTCTCTCAATAGAATAAAGTTTTTTTCGGATTTACCCATCCGTTTACCATCTATTTTTAGGAAAGCAACATGAACCCAATATCGTGCAAATGGAACGCCTGTTGCTAATTCACTTTGGGCTATTTCATTTTCATGGTGAGGGAACAAGAGATCTTCACCACCAGCGTGTATATCAATTGTTTCGCCGAGATGCTTCATCGCCATAGATGAACATTCAATATGCCAACCGGGTCTGCCGTGTCCCCATGGACTCTCCCAATACGGTTCACCAGGTTTTGCTGCTTTCCACATATCGAAATCGCGTGGGTCTTCCTTACGTTCATCAACTTCAACGCGTGCACCGGCAAGTAAGTCTTCAGGCTTTCGGTGTGAGAGTTTCCCATATTCACTAAATGCATTAACACGATAATATACACTTCCATCTACGACATAAGCAGCACCCTTATCAAGTAGTATTTGAATCAGATCTATCATTTCAGGAATATGCTCTGTTGCTTTAGGGTGTATATCAGCGGCTTGAATACCAAGTCGTTGTGTGTCTTCAAAGTATGCTAACCCGTTGGTATGAGCAAGTTCATGGGCACTAAGACCAAGTGTGTGTGCACGGTCAATTATTTTATCATCAATATCAGTTAGATTCTGTACTAATTTTACCGTATATTCTTTATACGTAAGATATCTTCTGATTATATCGGTGACAAGAGCGGTCCGAGCATTTCCAATGTGAATATAGTCGTAGACTGTAGGACCACAACTATACATTGAAACATGTCCCTCTTTTAGTGGAGAGAATTCCTCGAGTTGTCTGCTCAGGGAGTTATATATTTTCAAACCCATTCGCTGTTCCTTTACTAATGTCCAGGTGATAGGTAATTCTATTAGAGTACATAAGTATTGAGATTCAATATTTTATGATTGATGCAATTGCTTGAGCTACGATAGCTTTTTCCTCACCAACGATTCCTAAACCTTCTGAGGTAGTCGCTTTAACACTCAATTTTGTTTCAGAAATTTCTAAGGTCTTGGCAAGTACGCTACGTATCTGCTGAATATATGGTGTTAATTTTGGACGTTGGGCAACGACTGTACTGTCGATGTTTTCTATTACATATCCTTGTTCTTTAACCATTGCGTTGACTTTTCGGAGAAAAACTTGACTATCCATACCCTTATAAGTGGGATCGGTATCCGGAAAGTGTGTCCCAATGTCACCCATAGCGATTGCTCCTAAGAGTGCATCACAGATAGCATGCGTTAATACATCGGCATCTGAATGTCCTAATAAACCTAAGTGAAAAGGGATTTCCACACCACCTAAAATCAATTTACGATTTTCGATGAGTCGATGTACGTCGTAACCGATTCCTATCCTCATCTATTCTATTTCACAATCAATTCTAATAGTAGGTCTATTATATCTTATATTCGGTTGTTATGCCAGATTTCAGCAATTTGTATATCTTCTGGGGTTGTTAGTTTTATATTCTTATAGCTTCCCATGACTAACTTGACAGGGTTTCCAAGTTTTTCGACTAATGCAGCATCATCAGAGACGGTAATACCTGTTTTCATTGCAGTCTCGTATGCTTCAACTAATAGAGATTTACGAAAAACTTGAGGTGTTTGTACACGCCACAATGTATTTCTATCAGGAGTGTGATGAATGAAGTGTTCCTTGTTTGCAACCTTAATGGTATCTTTTACTGGCACTGCTGAAACTGCTGCTCCCCACTTTTCTGAGGCTGCAAGGCATTCAAAGATAATTTTCTCCTCAAGAAAAGGACGGACGCCATCATGGACAATCACATACTCAACATCATTTGAAAGGGCAGAGAGTCCGTTGTATACAGATATTTGTCGAGTTTCACCACCGGCAATCAGTTCACGAACCTTCTTGTAATGGTAAGGGACAATCACTATTTCATTGCATATATCAAAATCTGCATTGTTAACAATGACATATATTTCGTCTATAGCACTATTGTTTTCAAAAAGGTCAATTGTGTGGGATAGAATGGGTTTATCGTCTAATATGAGATAAGGTTTTTTTATAGAGGTCCCCATACGATGACCGGCACCAGCAGCGGGAATAAGAACGCTTATTTTGCTGTTCATTTGTTCCCATCTCATCCAATGTGGTCCTCCAAGTCAATGGAATCGGCGTTACGAGCAAAGATCATTTGCCCTGTGCTGGTGCGTAACATTTGTGTGACAACCACATCAAGTGTTTGTCCGATATTGTCTTTTCCATCTTCAACGATTACCATAGTTCCATCGTCAAGATATCCTACACCCTGGTTTGGTTCTTTACCTATTTTTTGAAGATTTACCTGAATAATCTCACCTGCTACAACTATTGGTCGGATGGCATTTGCTAATTCGTTTATGTTAAGTACTTTTACACCTTGAAGTTCTGCTACTTTATTGAGATTTAAGTCGTTAGTGATTATCTTAGCAAAATGCTTCTGTGCGAAATGGACAAGTTTCGCGTCAACCTCTGTTAGATGTGGAACATCTTCCTCAATGATTTCAACTGCGATATAAGGACTATTTTGTAGAGAACGCAGAATATCGAAACCGCGCCGTCCCTTATTCTTTCGTAAGATATCAGCTGAATCTGCAATATGTTGTAATTCATTTAATACAAACCGTGGAATTAACAATGTTCCATCTATAAATTGCGTTTCGCAGATTTCAAGTATTCTACCATCAATTATAACACTTGTATCTAAGATTTTAAAGCCGTTAGTATCGTTTGTTGCGAATGGAGTACCTGTTTGCGTATAACGATAGGAGTTCAACAATCTGACAACAGGCGTGCTTTCAGATATGTAGTAACCGCATATCATTCCTATATAACCAATACCAAGCGTTAAGATAAACTTTAATACCCCCGTCCATAATTCCTCCCTTGGATTAAAGAAAGGTCCAGATGGTTGTAAAAGTTGGAACACGGCAAGAGACACAATCACACCTAAGGCAAGTCCGACAATGCTCGCGACAATCCTACGCGCTTGAGCGACCTGAAGTGAAATTTCACTTGCAACAAGGATACAAGCAATAGCAAATCCAAGGAAACCTGTGGCAATACTGTTATTTGGCAGATAGCCGACTGCAGCACTTGCTAATATAAAAAAAAGACGTATTCCCCATATTTGCATAATTTCATTCCAAGTAAAGTGGTGATACTTATTACACCAGTTTAAACCTAATTATATAAATTACTGTTAATGCTTTACTCAATGTGACCATTCTTTAGATTATCGGAATTTTGTCTGCATAATGTTTTTGGATTTACCATAAAGTACAGATGTAAAGAGTTTGGTTATAATAAGACGTTTAGGCAATCATATATGTTTTTTACACCAATTAACTCGGCTTTCTCGCCGGTTTCTAAACCTTTTTGATGGTATTCTGGATAAATTACTCGTGTGAAACCAAGTTTTACTGCTTCTTTTATTCTTTGTTCGATGTGTGTCACAGGTCTTATTTCACCCCCTAACCCCACCTCTCCAATCACAACGGTTCGCGTGTCCATTGGGATGTTTCGGTGGCTGGAAATTATTGCCATTAACACGCCGAGATCTATTCCAGGTTCATCAACACGTAAGCCCCCGGTAATATTTACGAACACATCTGAATCACTTATGTCCATAGAGACTCTTTTATTCAAGACAGCAATAAGAAGGGCTACCCGGTTACGGTCAATCCCTGTGGCTGTATTGCGTGGTGTGCTGTAGTGGGTTGAAACTACAAGTGCTTGAACTTCCAATAAGAGGGATCGAGTGCCTTCTATACTTGATACAATCACTGATCCAGAGATTTCTTCTTTTCTATCACTCAGAAAGAGTTGAGATGGATTCTGAACATCAACAAGTCCACTGTTTTTCATTTCGAAGATACCCAGTTCGTTTGTTGACCCGAACCGGTTTTTTATTGCTCGTAAGACACGGTATATGTGATGACGTTCTCCTTCAAAGTACAATACAGTATCTACTATATGTTCCAAAACTCTTGGTCCTGCCAGGGTGCCTTCTTTCGTAACATGTCCAACGAGAAATATCGGTATATTCTGATTTTTGGCACATATCATAAGATGGGCAGCACATTCTCGAATCTGGGTTATACTTCCTGGGGCAGATTGAAAGTCAGCTAAATAGACTGCCTGAATTGAGTCTATTACAACAGCTTGAGGTTGGAGTTTTTCAATATGTCTTTCTATCTCTCCTAAGTTATTTTCACATAAGACATACAACTTATCAGAAGATACCCCAAGTCGGTTAGACCGTAACTTTGTCTGGTTTACGGATTCTTCACCGGTAACATAGAGTACGTTTCCATACTTAAGGCTTAATGCATTACTCGCTTGTAATAGAAGGGTGGATTTGCCTATTCCAGGATCTCCCCCGATTAAAATAACAGAGCCAGGAACAATTCCACCACCGAGGACCCTGTCGAACTCCACCATTCCAGTTAAGTGCCGTTCAATATCGGTTGATGTAACTTCAGAAATTAATTCAGGTTTGTTAGATGGCTCCCCGATATTTCGATGTAATGGAGATGTAGTGAGAATCTCTCTTTCTTCTGCAAAACTATCCCATGCCTGACATTCAGGACATTTACCGAGTGCTTTTGGTGTTGTATAACCACATTCTTGACAGACAAATTTGTTTTTACTTTGTGCCATAATTATTAATGATACGGTGGATACATTTTCAAGTCAACCTTATAAGGGAAGGTTAACTTTACCAACCGGCGGTATTTAGTCTTAAACCAGTTGTCCAACGTCTTTCCGTACTCCACCAATTTTCAACACCTATAACCAAATGTCCTCCACGGTAAAACCGATAACTTATCTCTGCATTAAACTCTGGCTTATCGCTTGTTAATCCTATGCTTTCAACACCTAAACCTAACCGACGTGATAACAACCAAAAGTCGATTCCTGCACCAACCTTGGACCGCATGAAACCAAATCTACCATGTAGGTAGTCTGTAACATTATATCCATATTGCAATTCAATACCAATTTTTTCCTCTCGTATACCGACTCCAAAACGGTATTCGTTTTTTGATGGAGGCGAAAGCGAAAATCCAAATTCAGTATGTAGGTTTTCTGTAAGACTCAAATATCGAAATTCAGAATCCCAAGTGAAATCGGGAAATTTAATATCTTTTAATTGCTTGTCTGTTTGTTTGTAAAAATCGGTTAAACCTGTGAGGAGTTCATTAAGACTATTAAATGTTTTTTGGGCATCTGTAAATGGTTCAGGATTATTGAGAAGTTGTGAAACTGTTCCGCCACCATGCTTTATTGTGTTCAATAATTCACTAATATTGCTTTCTAAAGAAGTGGCTGCAGCGGTTGCTGTTTGAAGATTTTTTATAATTGGTTCAATATCTACACTGCTTTTTTCAATGAACACACTCCCTTGATTGATGAGACCTGAGATTTGGGTTTTTATAGCACTGGCGTCCTTTTGGATTTGAGTTGCTATCGTCCGAAATTCTGCTGTCCCTTGTTGTAAATCTGTCATCATAGAATTTACTTTGGGGTAATTTCGGTCAATCAATCTCATCAAGGTCCGGCTGACATCAGTGACTTGTGTACTGAGCATCAACGAATCGCTACCGAGTTGGTCTAACAATGTGTCAACTTTAGATAGAGTTGACTGGAAACGCTTGTCGTAATCGGTCGTGAGACCCAGTAAAGTCTCTACGGTTTTATCCATATTTTCGCCAAATCTTTCAAGGGTCTTACTTGTGAGGGCAACTAATTCTCGAGTTTCTTTAATTCCTTGTTGTATTTCTTCTTGGTTAGCTTGAAGAAGTTCGTTCGCTGCAGAGGTTAATTCGATAGCTTTACTAAGTCCAGAACTTGTTTGCTCAAGTAATTCAAGTGGATTGACAGGATCAATTCCGATAATGGGAAGGTCACTCGGTTGTATGGGAGGATTTCCGATATCGCCATTATTTAGTGCGATGTAAATTTCTCCTACAAATCCGCTCATGGAAATACGGGCGTCACAACCCTTTCTCAACCAGACAAAAGCATTCTTAACACGTGCTTTAATTTCTACAGTATTCGTCTCAGGATTGAGGGTAATACTTGTTACCTTGCCAATAGAAACACCTGATAGGTAAACACCGGCACCAACATAAAGACCGTTTACTGCTTGAAATTGGAAGGTTATATCGTTTCCACTGGATGCCCAGGGCCAATTCCCTGCATTGGTGAGTAGTATTGCAAGGAGAATAACTGCGATTATGACCATTAATCCTACTTTCACAGCGGGGGTCCAAAACTTCATTTGACAATTCCTCTCAGGATTCTCTTCCTATTTAATAATGAATTCTCAACAAGTTGTACTAACGGTTTCTAAAACCCATTATCATTCCGACCTGTAAATTCTTTTAAAGTTGGATCGTCGATGTTTAAGATCTGGTTCGGGGCACCAAATAGGACAAACTGTTGTAGGATTGGATGATCTTCATTGATTATTTCCTCTGGTGTGCCGTAAGCAATTTGTTTCCCTTCATGAAGCATTACCATCAGCGTACCAACACTAAAAGCACTATGCATATCATGGGTTACCACAATAGAAGTTACCTTTAATTGTTGATTTAAGTCTCGAATTAATTCATTTATTTCGGTACATGTGACAGGGTCGAGACCGGTAGTGGGTTCATCGTATAATATAATTTCAGGATTGAAAGCAAGTGCTCGGGCAAGTCCCACTCGTTTTCTCATACCACCGCTGAGTTGTGCGGGTCTTAGGTCTTGTACACCATCTAAATCAACTAATTTCAATTTTTCCTCTACAATTTTCCTCATATCTTGTTCCGATAGGTCTGTATGCTGATCAAGCATAAAGGCGATGTTCTCGGCTACGCTCATAGAATCAAATAGAGCTGCAGATTGGAAAAGCATTCCTATTTTCCGACGAATCTGATTCAAAGGTTTCTTTTTCAGGGTGGTTATCTCTGTTCCATCAATCCAAACTTCACCTGTATCCACAGCGAGAAGTCCAGCTATGACTTTGAGTAATACGCTTTTACCGCAACCACTTCGCCCCATAATTATTAGTGTTTCACCACGGGGAATCTCAAGATCTAATCCGTTTAACACTGTGTTATCACCGAAGGTTTTTCTGACGTCTCTTACTGAAATCATAAGTGTGTTTTTAATGCTTTTATAGTGAATTTTGAAATAATATACACTTCCATACCACAGTAAGTGGGGTTTGGAGTCGTACCGGTGTTGAATGTAAAATTAATTCTAAATCTACTATGAAATAAATTACAAATCTATTTTTAAATCATTCCCAATATATTAAATAAAATATGGTTCAACACAAAGTCTAATACAAGGATTGTTATGAGAGATACAACCGCTGAACCTGTTGTTGCTATTCCAACTCCCTCTGCCCCACCTGCCGTTGAAATGCTGAAACCTTTGTAACATCCTACTGCAGCAATTGCCATTCCAAAAGAAGTAGCTTTTATTAAACTAATTAAAACACTGCCAACGAATAGATGTTTTTGAACTTCTAAAACATAAAAATAGCCGTTGAAACCGAATAAGGAGACAACCGCAACAAAACCACCGAAAATACCGGCAAATGTTGAAAATATCGTGAGGGTGGGGAGCATAATTGAACAGGCAAGAAAGCGAGGTACAACAAGATACTTTACAGGATTTGTTCCCATAACTTCAAGAGCATCAATCTGTTCTGTGACTTTCATCGTTGAAAGTTCTGCTGTAATAGAAGCACCTATACGACCTGACAGAACAAAAGCTGTTATCATAGGACCGAGTTCTTTAACGACTGATACACTCACAAATTGAGCAACAGATCCTTCAACGGCATAAGGTTTTAACTGAACATAACCTTGAACACCTAATACCATACCTGTGAAAAAACCCGAGACTAACACAACGGATAACGAATTAAAGCCAATCAGTAAAAGCTGCTTGATCAGCAAGTTTAACTGGAAAGGTCGTCGGAAAATTTGGTAGATCGTCTCACCGAGTAGACTGACTGCATCCCCTATCTCTGAAAGCATGTAATGGAGACGGTTTTTTAATATGTTCGAGAATTCTCCAGAAGATGCAGTCTCTGTGGGAGGGTTATTCATAGAAATGTCCCAAAATTATCTCAAGATTAGTCCAACTTATATTTCTTAACGATGTAATTCAAACAAAGGTATCCAGTTATGAGATAATTTCTATATGCTGGTATTTTCAAACCGCATCCGCGCTTTGTGAAATTGCAACGGAATTGTACCGGTGGGACCGTTACGTTGTTTCCTAATTACGAGGGCTGCTTCGACCATTTCGTTATCATAATCATTTGGATCTTCAAAATTATCTTCGCGATGTATAAAGGCTACAACATCAGCATCTTGTTCAATTGCACCGGATTCACGCAAATCAGAAAGTTGAGGTAACTTATTTGGACGACGTTCAATTTCTCTACTGAGTTGTGCACAAGCAATGACCGGCAGATTCAATTCCCATGCAAGGATTTTCAGGGATCGAGAAATATCTGAGATTTCTTGTTCACGAACATTATACCGGTCATTCCCCCGTAATAGTTGGAGGTAGTCAACAATAATCAAGCCAAGGTTCTCGTAATTTGCCTTTAAACGTCGCGCCTCAGCACGTAGACTTTGAATAGTCATTGTACGATTGTCGTTTATTAGGAGGTTTGCTTCACTAAGGCGAGATGCACTTTGAACAAGGGGTGTCCAAGATTCCTCACTGAGTTTGCCAACACGCAAATCACCAAAATCAATATGGGATTCGGCTGATAACATACGTAAAGCAATATCCTGTGCTGGCATTTCAAGACTAAATATTGCTACAGGTCTTTCTTGTTCAATAGCGATGTTTTGTGCCATATTTAGGACTAACGTGGTTTTCCCCATCCCTGGTCGTGCAGCAATTATAATTAGATTTCCTGACTGTAATCCAGAGGTTAGTAAATCAAAGTCAAAAAAACCGGTCGGGATACCTAAATAACGTTCTTTCTTGTGGTATAACTTTTCTACCGCATCAATACCTGTTTTTAATAAAGAACGGATATGTTCAAATCCACGTTTGGTATCCGATTTACCTAATTCGAATACTATTTCTTGGGATTCATTAAGTATTTCACCGATTTCTATGCTTTCATCATGTGCCAGTTCATTAATCTTACCGGTTACCTGAATCAATCTCCGTCGTGTTGCTTTCTCACGTATAATTTCTGCGTAGAATTCAGCACTTTCAGTTTCTACAATGGGAGCTTGAAGTTGATATAGGTAATCTGTTCCACCGGTTCTGTTTAATTGCTGTAATCGATTCAGTTCGTTGGCAACAAGAATTGGATCTACCTCGCTACCCCGGTTATATACAGCGAGAATTGCATTGTAGATCAGTTGGTGGTCGGTAGTAAAAAAAATATCAGAGGTAGAACCTAATAATTCTTCAATACGTGGAATTATTGCTTTTTCAGTCATCATTGACCCAAGCACAGCTTGTTCTGCTTCCTTATCCATAAGGGAGTCTAATGCTTGTGTCTGCATAACGTATACCTCAGAATTACTGAAGGCAGGGGTATGGTTCTATACTGTTTAAAATGATATTCTATTCTTCTCTTTCTACAACAACACGGAGTTCAGTAGATACATCGGCATGTAATTTTACATTTACAGTAAACACACCAAGTTCTCGAATAGGTTCAGCAAGATCTATGACGCGTCTATCCAATTCAAGGTTTGCCGTTTCACGTAAAGATTCTACTATATCAGCTGAGGTTACAGATCCAAACAAACGGTCGTTTTCTCCTGCCCGACGGGTTAGATGGCATGTAACACCAACGATCTGTGCAGCGATCTCACGTGCGTATTCTCTGTCTTTAGTTTCTTGTTGATCAATAATTCGCTTCTGATGTTCAAAATGTCGTTGATTTCGTTCTGTCGAATGGACAGCATAATCCATTGGAAGAAGATAATTTCGTGCATATCCATCTGCAACTCTAACGACATCACCTGGTATCCCCAGTCCATCAATAGTTCTTTTTAGTATGACTTCCATTTTTCCATCCCCTTGGCGTGCAAATCACTAAGACAACTAAAATAATGTCTTAGAACACGTTATTGCATCGCTCAGTGAATTATTATGTTTACCGCGTGAATGGTAATAATGCCATGTTTCGCGCACGTTTCACAGCACGTGTTACCATCCGCTGTTGTTTCGCTGAGAGTCCTGACACTCGACGGCTAACAATTTTTCCACGTTCGTTGACAAATTTTCTTAGGGTTTCAATATCTTTGTAATTCACGGATTCCAGTTTACTGTACCGAGATCTACGACGATATGACATGTATTTTCTCCTTCGGACATAACATTAACTTCCATAATAGACCACATTGCCAATACGGTTTTTGATTTACTATGAGACCGATTGCGACAGAATCTAATACGATATAAGATCTAACAGTTTGCTAACAATCACAGTTAAGATTAGAATGGGATATCGTCTTCAGTTGATGAATCATTTCCACCTTCAGACGGCGAGGATGTTTGTCCACCTGATTGTTCCATTGGTGTCCCTGAAGATGCATTATCTGGATAACTCCCAGCTTCATCACCATCCCGTCTTCCACCAATTAATTGAACGCGAAATACTCTTACTTTAAGCCTACTTCGCTTTGTGCCATCTTCTGCTTCCCATGAGTCGTATCTTAAGGATCCTTCAATGAATACAGGACTACCTTTGCTAAGATACTCATTTACAATTTCTGCTTGTCTATCCCATGCTTCCAAATCAACAAAACAGACATTCTCTTTTTGTTCACCGGTTTGTCTGTCTGTATAGCGATCACTCATTGCGATTGCAAAGTTTGTAACGGCTGTTCCACTTGGTAGGTACTTCATCTCGGGGTCTCGGGTAAGGTTACCCATTAGAATAACTTTGTTAAAACTTGCCATGACTTTCTCCTTAATTATTAATCGCGAATATTCGATAATATCTTCTTATACTTTAAATAAAGGTTCCTGGATATATTGGATTGAATTAATTCACAGGTAAGAATGAAGTGTAATTATTCAGATACGGTAGCCTCTTCATCCGATTCTTGTGAGACTTCTTCCGGTTCGGTTGAATCTTCATCAGACTCAGATATTTCCTCTATAAGTGTGATATCTTCATCTGGTTGTTCTAATTCTACGGATTCGGGGGTATCTTCTACAGTATTAAGCTCTGGTACGACAGTCGTTTCTGTCTCGGGTGGGTCTTCTTTCAATTTTTCGATATCTTCTTCAAAGAGTACAATCATGTGTCGTAGAATTGCTTCAATTACACGAAGTGCTTGGCTTATTTGGGCGATGAAACCAGGGGCACATTCAAATACATATACCACATAATAGCCTTCTGTCCGTTTACGAATTGGATAAGCGAGTCGTCTTTTTCCCCACACATCCGTGTGGATAAGAGTTGCTTCTTGTTCAATAATACCTTTGACATTTTCAATAAGTGCTTCTGCTTCATTTTCCTCATGGTCAGGCGTAATGATCAGCATGAGTTCGTAATGCTTCAATGTATATCCTCTCTTTGGACTCACGGCTCCACTGAATATATCAGGGAGCAGAGAATGAAATTATCATAATGTTCTATCTTTGAAATAGGGGTTATTCTAAATTGTTTAACATTGGTTAATTATAACACATTTTATAGGGTATATCAAATTTTCTTATTGTTGATAACAATCATTATCATTGACATATCCTTAGTGTTGGGGTATTATAGGAATATGATTTTGCTGTTGCCAAATGCTTGTTATTAATATGAAGAGATAGAGGGAATAATGCCAACTATATTGGAACTTTATCAAAAAGCCTTTGCAAAAGATTTAGAATTGGCAGAGATAGCAAATCAACTCTTTCCTGATGGTGTAACGCATGATAGTCGTTATATGTCTCCATTTCCAATCTATATCACACATGCTGAAGGTGCGCAAAAATGGGGTCTTGATGATCAATCTTTCATTGATTATTGGTCTGGACACGGAGCATTACTGCTTGGTCATAATCCTCCTGAAATCGTTGATGCTGTCACAACACAGATACATCGTGGTACACATTATGGGGCATGTCATCCACTTGAGTTAGAATGGGGTAATCTTATAACTCAACTTATACCTTCTGCTGAACGAGTCAGATTTGTTAGTTCTGGCACAGAAGCTACACTCATGGCAATCCGGCTTGCACGAACTTATACACAAAAGAAAAAGGTGTTGAAGTTTGAAGGGCATTTCCATGGATGGCACGATAATCTAATTATGGGAGCACATAAACCCTATAATGCCCCAATTCCTGGTGTTCCACAAGAGATAATGGATACCACCATTCTATCTCCACCGAATGATATTGATGCTGTTGAGAAAATATTGAAGGAAGATGAAGAGATCGCGTGTGTAATTCTTGAACCGACAGGAGCATCTTTCGGTACGATTCCTACCAATGGTGAGTTTTTACAGCAACTACGGGAACTGACACTTGATTATGGAGTGGTGCTGATTTTTGATGAAGTTATCACCGGATTTCGTGTAGCTCCTGGTGGTGCGCAAGGATACTACAATGTGATACCTGATCTCACAACACTTGCCAAGATTGTGGCGGGTGGTCTTCCGGGCGGTGCACTTGTTGGCAAGGAAGAGATCTTAGATCTGATTTCAACTGATGCAGAAGCAGATGGGATGAAAATGCCACATCCCGGCACATTTAACGCAAATCCGCTCTCAGCATCCGCAGGTATAGCAATGCTAAAGATTGTCAAAACCGGAAAACCTCATGAACAAGCAAACCTTATGGGACAAAAGCTTCGTGATGAACTTAATCAGGTAATTGATTCATATAAATTAGATTGGGTGATATACGGAGAATTCTCTGGAATTAGACTCCTTGTGGGACATGGGGAGAAAGATATACGCGCGGTGGATTTTGATCCATATATATGGGACTATCGTAAACTAAAAGAGAATAGTGATTCAGAATTACTTATATCTCTCCGATGTGGTTTGTTACTCAATGGTATTGACCTTGCTTGCAATGGTGGCATGACAACTGCTGCACATTCAGATGCGGATATTACAAAAACTGTCGAGGCATTTGAACGGGTAATTGGCTGGATGAGAGACGACGGTTTAATCCTGAAATCGTAAATGGAAACTTACAGTCTAATACAACCTTATTGCAGTCGGTTTACTAATGTCCGATAATTGTCTGTGAATGGATTATTATATTAATAAAATTGGTAACGATTCCAATACAGGTATTTCCATCCAATCCCCTTGGCGCAGTATTGACAGGATAAATAGCACCCAATTAAATGCTGGTGATTCTGTTTGGTTTCAGGCACATCAGACGTTCAAGGGAAATCTCATCCTATCTGGTTTGGATATTGAATGCTCTGATAAACCCATAACGTTTAGATCTTACGGTGAAGGGAGAGCAACGATTAATGCGGGGAACGGTTCAGGTCTTCTTTGTTGCAATTCTCATGGTGTCCATATAATTGATCTTAACTTTGTTGGGGATGGAACAGATCGTAATAATGGATCAGGTATTAGGTTTGTTAATACACTTCCAGATCATAAGAAACTCACAAATATACGAATTGAAAAGGTTGAAATTAGTGGTTTTAAAAATACTGGAATTTGTATTGCTGCGGAACCTATTGATGGCACATGGAGCGGTTTTAGCAATGTGAAGATAACTCATGCTAATATCCATGATAATGGAGATGCAGGTATTAATTGTTATGGTATATGGAATCCAGAACATGAAGGATATTCACATCAGGACATTTATATCAGTTCCTGTCAGGTATACAGAAACGAAGGACTCCCAGGTAAAGCAACACATACAGGAAACGGTATTGTGCTTGCACAGGTAGACGGAGGGATAATTGAATATTGTCAGGTGTATGAAAACGGGAGGTTAAATTCTTCTGACGAAGGTGGTCCTGTAGGTATATGGGCATGGGATTCTAATCAAGTCCTCATACAGTGTAATGAATCGCACCACAATCGAACTGGAAGTAGTAAAGATGGTGCTGGTTTCGACCTTGATGGTGGTGTGCAAAACTCAATGGTTCAATACAATTACTCTCACGATAACGACGGTGCCGGATTTCTTTTAGCACAATTTGACGGAGCAAGAGCATATCACAGCAACATCATTCGCTATAATTTGAGTGAGAATGACGGAAGAAATAATACATACGGTGGTATCCATTTCTGGTCCACAGGGGCAAATGGGGGTATACGTAACATAACAATCTATCGGAATAAGGTGATTACAAGGAAAGCTGTAAATGGGAATCCTGTTGCTGTTGACTGTGTGAGCAAGGGAATACAAAACATTCGTTTTTACAATAATGCTTTTATAACCGATGGGAAAGTTTCGCATATTCGCGGTAAATCCAATCCTGCCGTGATCTTTGAAGATAATGCTTGTTTATTCATCAATAATTAAGACACATATAAATTAGAAACTATGGTTGACCAGAATAGTCGATTTTCAGAGATACTTTAACTGTGAAATTGATTACGTCGGAGAGAAATTAGGAAAATACTCGAAAGGAATCAACGAAATATGAAGACAATCACATATCGTGATGCGCTTAAAGAGGCTTTAATTGAAGAGATGGAACACGATGATGCTGTCTTTCTTATGGGGGAAGATATCGCGGAATATGGTGGAGCATATAAGGTTACGGATGGTCTCTTTAAGCAATTTGGTAAAGATCGTATCCGTAACACACCGATCTCTGAAGCAGCAATCATCGGCACCGCTCTTGGGGCTGCTGTCACGGGCATGCGACCTGTAGCAGAACTTATGTATATAGATTTCACGGCGGTTGGGATGGACCAGATCGTTAACCAAGTTGCAAAAATACGTTACATGGTTGGTGGCCAGTTAGATGTGCCTCTTGTAATCCGGACACAAGGTGGAGCTGGCAGGTCATCTGCAGCCCAGCACGCACAAAGTCTTGAAGCGTGGTTTGTTCATATTCCTGGACTTCTTGTCGTGATGCCTGCAACGCCTTATGATGCCAAAGGATTACTCAAAACCGCTATTCGTAACGACAATCCAATTATGTTTATTGAACATAAACTTCTTTACACTGAAGAGGGAGAGATTCCTGATGAGGAATATACGATACCTCTTGGTGAAGCAGATGTAAAACGTGAAGGTGAAGATATAACGATCCTTGCAACATCTCGAATGGTGTTAAAAGCACTTGATGCAGCAAATGAACTTGCTAAGGACGGTATTTCTGCAGAAGTTGTTGATCCAAGGACTTTGATGCCACTGGATAAGGACACCATATTTGAGTCAGTTAAGAAAACGAATCGTCTTTTAATTGCCCATGAAGCGGTTGGGAGAGCTGGATTTGGGGCTGAAATTGCTGCCCTTGTTGTGCGCGAAGTTTTTGACTATCTTGATGCACCTATTGAACGCGTTGCTGCGGCTCCTGTACCTGTTCCTTTTGCTCCTGTCATGGAAAACTATGTGATTCCAGATGTGCCGCAGATTGTTGAAGCTTCGAAGAAATTAGTTAGGTATGAAATATGAATAATTATAATTTGAAAACATTGTTAGATAGTAATAGGAGAAATAACATGGAACCTCAAGATCTTATACAACTCATTACACCTAAAAGGATATTAGTTGTAGTTCTTGGTGTGCTAATATTAGTATGTTTAGCAACCAGTTTTTATACGGTAGAAGCTGATGAGGTGGCAGTTGTTTTAATGTTCGGAAAAGCAGTTAGACAAGCCGAACCGGGACTTCACTTAAAATTGCCACTCGGTATAGAAAATGCCATTAATATACAAGTTAGAAAGGTATTTAAAGAGGAATTTGGGTTTCGTACACTCAAAGCTGGTGTCCGCACTCAGTATGATACAAGAGATTATAGCGCTGAATCTTTACTATTGACCGGAGATCTTAACATTGCGGATGTTGAATGGGTTATTCAATACAAGATAAATGACCCTGAAAAATACCTCTTTTCTGTTAGGAATCCGAGACAAGCCTTACGAGATCTATCAGAATCAGTGATGAGTCGGGTTATTGGAAACCGTACAGTAACAGAAGTATTGACTATTGGCCGTATTGAAATCGCTGCAGAGGTAGAACAACATTTACAAAAACTTCTTGATTTGTATGATACTGGGTTGGATGTCGCAAATGTGACATTACAGGATGTGAATCCACCAGAAAAAGTAAAGTCTGCATTCAACGCTGTCAACGAGGCAAAGCAGGAAAAGGAACGATTAATCAATGAGGCGTGGCGTGATTATAATCAATCTGTTCCGAAGTCCAAAGGTTTGGCGTTACAAGTCATTTCAGAGGCACAAGGATACGCTCTGAAACGGGTTAATCAAGCACAGGGTGATGCAGATAGATTCAAAGCAATACGGGGTGAATATCAAAAAGCAAAAGAGGTGACACGTAAGCGGCTTTATCTCGAAACTATGCAGGATGTCTTACCGCAAGTTAAAGAGATATTTGTAATTGACGGTAAAGCAAATACACCTATTCCCATTCTACAACTTAAAGAATAAATATCAATATACCATGTCCTGACAAAGGAGTTTCAGATGAAGTTAAAGATTCTTATTCCATTGATTATCGTTGTTTTTTTGGGAGTAGTACTTGCTTCCAGTATGTTTTATGTTGTAAGTGAAGGTGAACAAGTTGTCATCACTGAATTTGGACGTCCTGTGGGTGAACCTGCGGTTACAGCTGGATTAAAAATAAAAACACCATTTATCCAACAGGTACATCGTTTTGAAAAACGCATCCTTGAATGGGACGGTTCTCCAAACCAAATACCTACAAAAGATAAGAAGTTTATATGGTTGGATACAACTGCCCGGTGGCGTATCAAAGACCCTCTCAAATTCTATGAAGCACTTGGTACAGAAATGCTGGCACAGTCGCGATTAGATGATATTATTGATTCAGCTGCACGCGATTTAGTTACTGCACAGTTGTTAATTGAAGTTGTCAGAAATTCAAACCGTATATTGGAACAAGATTTTGAAGTTCTTGAAGAAGAGGATGGGCAAACAAAAGAAGCATTAGAAGAGATTCAGATTGGTAGAGAACAGATTACACAAATGATGCGAGAAAAGGCACAGAAGGTCGTCCCCCAGTTTGGTATTGAACTTGTTGATGTACAAGTGAAAAGGATCAACTATGTTGATGAAGTTAGACAGAAAGTCTTTGATCGCATGATATCTGAACGTCAACGTATTTCTGAGAAGTATAAATCCGAAGGTGAAGGTGAAGCTGCTAATATCAGTGGGCAGAAACAGAAAGAATTAGAACGCATTCAGTCGGAGGCGTATAAAGAGGCAGAACAGATTAAAGGGGATGCTGATGCTCAAGCAATCCAAATATACGCTGAAGCACACGGACAAGATCCAGAGTTTTTCGCTTTCCTACAGACTTTGGAAACATATCGCAAAACCAGTGGTGCCAGTACGAAACTTATTCTAACGACAGATAGTGATCTCTATAAATATTTAAAAGATAGTCAAGTGTTAAGCCGTTGATTCGTTGAGTCAATTCTGGGCACTTCTGTAGGAGGGATCGGAATCCTTTCCTACAGAAGTGTCTAATACTTAGATTGACGTGAATGAATCAATAGTATGAATGTTTTTAAGTCCTAAAAGTGCATTTTGTTTATCTTTCAGGTCCTGTTCAAGACATAAGATTTCATTATCCAAATCTGCCACAGTGTTTTTCCTACTTACAAAATCCTGATTAAGTTGAGAGATCACTTGTCCCATCTCGGTTAAATTGTTTTGTCTTTTTATTCGTCCTTCCTCAAGTTGTGTGATGAATTCTTGCAAGTTTGTAATACGTTCATTTAACCATTCTTTTTTCTCCCTCGAAGTTGCATCATGGATTTGATTCTGGAGTATTTCTTGCTCAGATTTTTTTTCATCTATTACTTTTTGAATTTGATTGATGGAATCTTTGAACTTGGTTTCCGCTTCAGTTTTGAACTTATTTATCTGACACGAGGTATTAATTGTTTCTAACCTTGATTTCATCTCAGTTTTTTTGGTAATTGCCACTTGAATTTTGTATATGGATTCTTCTAACTCGGCAATTTGTTGGGTCTTCTGTAAATCTTTTTCAGCTGACATCGTCTTATCTCCGTTGGGGTTTATCTATCTAATGATTTTAACAGGATATATCGTATTCCTTTGGCTCCTACAACTTGCTCCAAACTTTAGGATATAATACCATTTCTAAATAGTTCTCTTAAATTCCCATGTAATATTATAATCGAATCAAGGAATCAACGGTATTGTCAGAATTTTGAATATGTAATACTTACATTCCGCACTTGTATTAATAGTTTTTTCAAATATCAGCATAAAACCGCATTACATATTAATATCATTAATTGCAAATTTAGAGTGCGGAATGTATGGTAAAAAATAAAGAACGAAGTGATTTTATACCCGTTACGCATTTGTGAGATGTATTATTAATTACTATACCGTTAATTTATTTTGTATGTCAATCTCCTTTCAGAAGTTTCGATTCATCAGTTTAGAATTTGTCAAAAAACGGGAAAATGTTACACTTTTTCCTACATTCTGTAGGATTAATTTTCGGTAAAATTATGGCTTTTAGACCAGTACTGGACTGGGTTTATTGTCATTGATTTAGAAGAAAGTACAATTATGCATTTTCTCATTTTGTGTTATTTCTGTTTTTGAGCTAAATTTTCACATATGTTAATATTGTGTTGATAATTATTAGTTTATAGCCGATAGTTGTCGGTTGTTGGATGTCAGTTAATTGAATTACTGCACAAGGATTTACTGTATATCTCAGGGGCTTTTTTTGAAATATATCTATATATTTTCTGATCCAGAATGTGCTGAATTTAATTGAGAAGGTTACGATACCGTAACTTTTTTTATGAATATCTTTCATTTAGAAATAGGATTATCCTTGATTTTTAGTTTTTCAAGTTTTTCAAGTCGGATTTTAGAATCTCGCAATTTGAAGTGTCCTGCAGTAAGTCTGATACTGGGTTCATAACGAATTACTAAAAGGATGTGATTTTTTAAAAATTTGAAAAACTTGAAAACTGTGTTCTTGGGTCAATCTGCTATAAACCGAGTAGGGTAACGGGATTATATAGAATTGTCCGATATTTACCAGTTGAGTTTTAATTTCAAAATTAATCATAACTTAATAAATCATTATTACTGATATATTCTATTATATAAAAATGTATTTTAACATAGTTGCAAATAGATTGCAACCTTATTTTTCACTTATGTTACTTTAGATGTTCGTGTATAGATTTTCTTCATTAAATTTTATGAAAAACCAACTGTTTTTACTCTTTTTAATTTATTTAATAGCTTTTACTATTTTACATTCTACCTTTGCCGAAGACTTCACCACTTGGGGACTGCCAGAAAGTGCTATTGCACGACTGGGAAAAGGGAGTGTAAATGATCTTACTTTTTCTCCGGATAGTAGCCTACTTGCAATTGCTTGTAATTATGGTATATGGATATATGATGCAAAAACTGGACAAGAGCTTAAATTAATTTCTGGTCACACGGATACTGTCAATAGTGTTTGTTTCCATCCTAATGGACGTTTAATTGCATCAGGAAGTAATGATAATACTATACGGTTTTGGAACGTTCTTAATAGCACTCAAACACTGATACTCACTGGACATGAAGGTCCAGTTAAAGCACTTGCCTTCAGTCCAGATGGTCAGAATTTGGCATCTGGAAGTTTCGATAAGACGATTCGTCTATGGAACACTGAAACTGGAGAAGAAATAAGGAAATTTACAGGTCACACGGATACAATATACTGTGTTGCTTTTAGTCCAAATGGGAAGACACTTGCATCCGGTAGCAGGGATAGGGCAATTCGATTATGGAAGATAGGATCAGGTTTAACGTCAAAACGTATCAATGGACATACCAGACGGGTCTTGACCTTGTCTTTTAGCCCCGATGGTAAGACACTCGCATCCAGTAGCACAGACAGATCCATGCGTACATGGGATGTAAGAACGGGTAAACTCAAGAATCTAATTATCGGTGGTTCTCAATGGGTTTTTGGGATGGATTACAACCCAAAATATGAGATCTTTGCCTCATCGAATTTAGATGGTTCGATTAATATATGGGATGCAATCTCTGGTGAAAATAAACGAGTTTTTACCGGTCATACTAAACGGGTATACAAGCAAACCTTTAGTCCAGATGGTTTAACACTCGCTTCAATCAGTGCTGATGGTACGGTCCGAATATGGAATGTAGTTTCAGGTAAAGTTAGGACTACAATTACAGAACATGATACCTTGATTTTTGGCATGTCAATGAATCCAAATGGAAAGACTCTCGTGTCTGACAACTGGGGGAAAATTGTTTTTTGGGATACAGTATCTTATAGTCTAAAGGAAACACTCCAAAAGAGTGATAATCACCGTTCCTATTTAACATTCAATCCAGATGGAGATCTAATTGCGTTTGTGTCTGAATCTTATACTATTGACTTGCGGAATGTAAATACTTCAGAATCTAAATATACAATAAAAGGACATACCAAGCAGATTAATACTGTTACATTCAGTTCAGATGGGAAAACTCTTGCATCTGGAGGAAATGATAATCAAATTAAACTGTGGAATGCTAAAACGGGGGAACATCTGAAGACAGTATTCGGACATGATGATAAAGTGACTACTGTGGCATTTAGTCCGGATGGGGAGTTTATTGCCTCAGGTAGTGTTGATTGTAAGGTTCGTATATGGGACAATATTACTACAAAACCAAAGTATATACTTAAGGGACATAAGGATAAAGTTAGTTCAGTATCATTCAGTCCGGATGGGAAGACACTGGCATCAGGAAGCAGGGATCATATGGTCATTTTATGGGATGTTAAAATGGGTAAACATATACATACACTCACTGGACATAAGAATATGGTTTTTACAGTATCGTTCAGTCCGGATGGGAAGACACTTGCATCAAGTAGTTCTGATAAGACTATCCGCTTGTGGGATGCGGACACGGGTGATGTAAAACATGTTATCACTGGGCATAATAGCTCGGTCACAGACCTATCATTCAGCAAAGATGGGAACATCCTTGCAACAAGTAGTTTCTCCGGAACAATCCTACTGTGGGATTTATCCACTATATTAGTCAAACATTAATAGTTCCAAAGAAGCCACTTTATTAAAAATGTAATCAGAATACTTCATTTTTATGCATATCTCAGTTCTAATTAATGCAAAAGATAACTGATTATTACAACCAATTTACCTTGCTATTAATGGCATTATATGTCATAATTTTTAAACTAAGATTTTATTAATTTATGTGTAGATACATTCTGATAATTATTACTATAGAATAGGATCACACCCCGTAGAAGGACTGGATACAGAATATGGCACTTGGAAGGAAAATACGTTATGGAATGGTAGGTGGAGGACCTGATGCCTTCATTGGTGCAGTGCATCGAAAAGCTGCTGCTCTTGATGGTGAAATTGACTTGGTAGCAGGTGCATTTTCATCTTCACCTGATAAATCAAAACAACAGGGATCAGAACTTTTCTTGGACGATAATAGGGTATATGGTTCGTATAAGGAGATGGCAGAAAAAGAGAGTGAACTCCCTGAGGGTGAAAGAATTGATTTTGTCTCAATTGTCACACCAAACCATGTGCATTTTGATGTTGCTAAGACTTTTATTGAAGCTGGGTTTCACGTTGTCTGCGACAAACCGATGACAACTACCATCGAAGATGCCGAAGAATTATGTAAACTCGTTAAGTCAAACGATGTAATCTTTGCTCTTACACATAATTATACCGGGTACCCAATGGTGAAACAGGCACGAGAATTGGTAAATGAAGGGAAACTGGGTACACTGCGAAAAATTGTTGTAGAGTATCCACAAGGATGGCTTGCGACCTTCTTAGAAAACGAAGGTGCGAAACAGGCTGTATGGCGGACAGATCCAAAACAAGCAGGTGCATCATCATGTATCGGTGATATCGGTTCACACGCTGAGAATTTGGCGCACTATATCACGGGGCTTGGAATGGAAGAGATCTGTGCAGACATGACCACTTTTGTTGAAGGACGATTGTTAGAAGACGATGGGAATATTTTAGTTCATTATGATAAAGGTGTAAGAGGTGTGCTCTATGCATCTCAAGTATCTGTCGGAGAAGAGAATAACCTACGTATCCGTGTTTATGGTACAGAGGCATCATTAGAATGGCATCAAGAGAATCCGAATTATCTATATGTACGATTCCCAGATGGACCTGAACAGGTTTATAAACGTGGTAATGATTATCTTGCTGAAATCGTACAGCACAATTCACGAATACCGTTTGGTCATCCAGAAGCGTTTATTGAAGCTTTTGCGAACATTTATGTCAATGCATCACGCACAATGGCAGCTAAAATTGCAGGTGAATCCCCAACCGAGTTTGATACAGATTTTCCAACTGTTCAAGATGGTGCTCGTGGGGTACATTTCATTAATACCGCAGTTGAGAGTGGAAAACAACGTGCATGGGTTGATGCAAGTTATACGCCACCAGAATAATAAGACACACAATATTTAGGTGTGCAGATTATGGCATAATCTTGATTGGTTACAGACAATGAACATTATGCGAAATGGTTTTATTAATACCTAAAGTGTTAGAAAAAATTGAATAAAACATAGGTATGAAGAGTTATTAACATTATATGATCAAGGAGAAATAATATGGCAAGACCTGTCACACTGTTTACAGGGCAATGGGCAGATTTAACTCTTGAAGATATAGCTAAGAAAGCAAGTGAATGGAATTATGATGGGTTAGAACTTGCTTGTTGGGGAGACCACTTTGAAGTAGATAAAGCTCTTTCAGATGATAGTTACTGTCAAGGTAGACACGACCTACTTGCAAAATATGGTTTAAAGGTATGGTCAATTAGCAACCATCTTGTCGGTCAAGCAGTATGCGATAACATAGACGACCGACACCAATCCATTATATCAGAAGCTATTTGGGGTGACGGTGATCCTGATGGTGTTCAAGAACGTGCTGCTGAAGAGATGAAAAATACTGCCCGTGCAGCTGCCCAACTCGGGGTTGATGTTGTTAACGGCTTCACAGGAAGTTCAATATGGCACTTACTTTATTCATTCCCACCAGTAACACCTGATCAGATTGATGCTGGATTCAATGATTTTGCTGAACGATGGAATCCTATTCTTGATGTTTTTGACGAAGTTGGTGTGAAGTTTGGCCTTGAAGTTCATCCAACTGAAATTGCTTTTGATATTGTCACTGCTGAACGCGCTATAGATGCTCTTGATGGGCGAGAGACATTCGGTTTTAACTATGACCCAAGCCATCTTGGATATCAAGGCGTTGATTATGTAGCATTCATTGAACGTTTAAGTGATCGAATTTACCACGTTCATATGAAAGATGTGTGGTGGGCAGATACACCACGTTTATCTGGTGTATTTGGTGGACATTTAAACTTTGGCGATGCCAAACGATTCTGGGATTTTCGTTCCATCGGACGAGGAAATATTAACTTCGAAGAGATAATCCGTGCATTAAACAATATCGGATATGATGGACCACTTTCCATTGAGTGGGAGGATAGTGGGATGGATCGTGAACACGGTGCAAGTGAAGCATGTGCTGCTGTTAAAAGTTATGATTTTGAACCATCCGCTGTCGCTTTTGATGCCGCATTTGAAGAATAGTTGATTAAATCGGTAGTGAAACATCTGAAGTTGGTATGCTTCCCAATGAATGCAACTGTATCATGACTATGAGGTATATTATATAATACCATTTCTATTAATTTTTGTCCCATTACCTATTGTTAGAAATGAAGCGGAATGTGGCACAAACTGGAAAGTTTATGCTACAAGAGAGACATTATATATCAGAAATGGTTTAAGGAGATGTCTGTTATTCGTTCGTAATGAAATATGGCAAAAGGAACAGTTTCTTCATCTGAATCACGTTCTTTTTATGATAGAAGAACAAGTGCACATATACGACAGGTGACAACTGCGTGTGCCTTACATCATCATCCATTCTTCATCATACCTGCCTATGACAATATGATGAAGAGACTCTTTTTTGTCTCATATCGGACTGGGTCAGCGCAAATTTTCGCTGAAGACCGAGAAACAGGAGAGTTAATGCAACTCACTGATAGAGCCGATTTGAGTGAATGGTCAGTTCATCCTTCATGGAATAGTCAAGCAGTCTTTTTTACTGCAGGAACAAGCGGATGGAGGCTTGATTTATTTACACTTGAGGAGCAAGAACTCGTCAACTTCGCTGCGACTGAAATGCAAGATAAGGGTATGGTCGCAGCAGCAATGGGGACAACTGCACTTAGCCATGATGATAAATGGTGGGCAGTTCGTTATAGGACAGGAGACGAAGTAGTTCTGAATATTATAAATGTCGAGACTGGTGAAAATGAGGTTATTCTAAGAAGAGACAATATTGCACATCTCCAATTCTGCCCTGATGACGCAGACTTACTGTATTATGCTGGTCCGCTTACAGACCGAGTGTGGGTAATAAATAGGGATGGTACAGGAAACCGACGACTTTATGAACGGAATGTAGAAAAAAATGAGTGGATAACTCACGAGACTTGGATTCCCGGTACACGTGAACTCGCTTTTGTAGATTGGAACCGTGGGGTAAAATGTGTCAACGTTGATACGAAAGAGGTACGGCAGGTTACAACCTTTAACGCATGGCATGCTATATCCAATAGACAAGGAACACAAATGGTTGCCGATACTAACTTCCCAGATGTTGGAATACAATTATTCGATCCACGTGACGGCATAGGTGAACCTGAGACATTGTGTTTCCCTAACGCATCATCAATCGGTGAACATTGGAATGGACCTTTCCCGTATGCTAATGGACCCATAACTGTATATGCCCCTCAACATACACATCCACATCCATCATTTAGTCCTGACGGAAAATATGTTGTGTTTACATCCGATAGATGCGGTTTTTCACAAGTATATGAAGCAACCCTTGAAGATTAATATGAAGTGAAAATTGTCTATATATACATACAATAGACAGATACAATAACGCTGCTTTCATTGGCTATTGACTTGAACGAATCTAAGATTATAAGAAAATTAAATAGGAGAATAAAATGCCCGTTGTAATTCCTCGTCTGATAGTTGAAGTTTTTCAACACGTTAATTTTCGCGGTAGGATGGGATATGTATTAGAACCAGTTCCACATACTGGACATATCGGTTTTCAAGACAATATTTCCTCACTTCGAGTTTACAAAGGACCAAATTTTTCAGGTAGTCCAAATTATAAAGTGAACCTTTATCAACATGTCAACTATAAAGGTAAAAAATTAGCACTTGGTCCTGGATTCTACCCCAATTTGCATGATGTTGCTTTCAACTTTGCTGATAGGATATCATCAATAAACTTTGGGTCGTCTATAGACGTGGTAGGACCAGAATGGGGAACTATTCCAATCATTGTGGAATGTTATGAACATGTTGAGTATAAAGGGAAGAAAATAACAATTCTACGCGATATTGCCAATCTAAGAGATCCTCAAGGTGGGACTTGGTTTGAAGATCGAATCTCATCAATCAGAATATTTAAAGGTCCCAATTTCCCTCCGGATGGTGCTGAAGTTGTGTTTTATGAACACCCTGATTTTGAGGGTGGACAACTTATAATACGTATGGAACCACAAGAGTATAAGAAGGAAATTCCAAACTTACATTTATTACCACAGAATTTTGGTGATTCTATTTCGGCAATAAAGATTGAAGGATGGGCTTCATCAGGAGAATTCACAGAAATGGTATTTGACGATGAGTTCATTGGGAATGAAATGCGTCCTGAATGGCGTTGGGAAGATCCACAAGGTGGTGGCGATTGGACAGAGCGCCAAGGTTATCTTGAAATGCGTACTGAATCTGGACAAGATCTCTGGCATGGTCCAAACGGAAGAGGTGGCGATATGACTGCACCTCGACTCCTCATGGAAGTTTCTGAAGATTTCGCTATAGAAACCCGGATGCGGATATCTAATCAACTACGGGAACATGGTGGGTTAATTATATGGAAAAATGAAAACCAATTCCTTCGGCTTGAAAAGACGTCTGGACCCCATGCATTCAGAGGGGATGTCCGTTTTGAACGGCATGTGAATCGACGATTTGGACTGGTGGCTCGAGGTGGAATGCGAAGAGTGCGGGAACTATTTCTCAGACTTGAACGCCGTGGAAACCAATTTACTGCATACGCAAGTGAAAACGGGATTCATTGGAAAGGCGTTGGTGTCACTCGCGTGGCAATGGGACCTCGTGTACAGGTCGGCTTACACTCCCTCTGTCCTGGAAATATACCCCCGACATTAACAAGATTTGACTATTTCCGTCTCTTTAAACGTAGAAGTGAAGCTGCTCAATATCGTCCAATTCAAGCCTTGAGTCTTGAACAACCTTCTGATGAAGAAGCAGAACGACAAACTGCTGATGAACGGCGCCGTGCTATGAGGGACTTAGTTTAACTAACGTTAACCTAAGTTGCCACCTATGTAGGATTATCTGTTAGATTTTGCCTATGCGTGCACAAAATGACAGTGAAATCAAGGAATCAACACCGAATCCGCGGAATCAAGGTCGCTCCTACAGAAGAGTTGTCGGATGCGAACATAGGAGTGTCCTCAAGGTCGCGACCGGAGGTCGCTCCTACAGAAGAGTTGTGGGATGCGAACATATGTTGAGCCAATAGAAAATGTTGTATTAATTTTATTGTTCATTAGATTTAATTAGACACTTTACTTGTAGGAGTGTCCTCAAGGTCGCGACCGGAGGTCGCTCCTACAGAAGAGTTGTGGGATGCGAACATAGGAGTGTCCTCAAGGTCGCGACCGGAGGTCGCTCCTACAGAAGAGTTATGGGATGCGAACATATGTTGTATTAATTTTATTGTTCACTATAAATGTATTCAGTTACATAGATAATGTATTTAGATTGCAAAGGAGGCATCATGTTCACGAAAACAGTATTACCAATATTTAGTTTGATAGTTATTGTGTTTCTAACATGTCTAACACTTCCTGCGTATGCTGTAATCGGTGCAATAGAAGACGGTCTTGTGGCATACTGGTCATTTAATAGAGACACAGTACAAATTCAGAAACAGGCAGAGGATATATTTTCAGGTCTTATGGCTGTTGTAAAAGGTGATCCTGAACTTGCTGCAGCAGATAAATGTAAAGTTGGTGAATGTGTATTACTTGATGGGGATGTTGACTATTTTCTGGTGGAAGATTCAGTGCCTGCCAAAATAGACCGCGACTGGGATGAAATCACATTGGAGTGTTGGGTTTACATTAACGCCTTAGATGATAGTTGGAATCGGATTATCTCACTTGATGACATGCCTGCTAATAAGGCTGTTGTTAGTTTATATTATGATGATGATGACAACCAACACGGCTTCTTTGTTAGGGCAGGGGGACAGGAAACTAAAGCTGCACAACATAATGTGTTGGAAGATATTCCACTTGAAGAATGGTTACACCTTGTAGGGACATACGATGGAAATACAGTTCACTACTATGTGAATGGAAAACAAGAGAAAAAGTATGCTGTTCCAGGTGGGAAACTACCGAAAGGTGGACTTAAGTTAGCAATTGGGGATCGTTCGGATGGATGTAATTGTGATACTATTCAAGGATATATAGACGAATTCCGTATTTATGATCGTGCATTGACCGCAGCTGAAGTTAAGAAAAACATGAGTGCTGAAGGACTTGATGTCACACCTACTTCAAATCACTTGAGTATAACATGGGGACATGTAAAGTCAAGACGTAGATAAACCAAACATGGATCTCGTAAAGTTAATTATAGATGTTTCACTCTTGATCTCAACTCTATTTATAGTAAACTTTAGAATTAACTGTACATTTTGAGGTGTAGGAGGACACTCCGATTCCCGACTACCAGTGCTTTACATCGCGATTCGGAAATCGCTCCTACAAAAAAGTGTATCATTTTGATATGTAGGAGGACACTCCGATTCCCGACTACCAGTGCTTTACATCGCGATTCGGAAATCGCTCCTACAAAAAGCGATTCGGAAATCGCTCCTACAAAAAGCGATTCGGAAATCGCTCCTACAAAAAGCGATTCGGAAATCGCTCCTACAAAAAAGTGTATCATTTTGATATGTAGGAGGACACTCCGATTCCCGACTACCAGTGCTTTACATCGCGATTCGGAAATCGCTCCTACAAAAAGCGATTCGGAAATCGTTCCTACAAAAAAGTGTATCATTTTGAGATGTAGGAGGACACTCCGATTCCCGTTTACCAGTGCTTTACATCGCGATTCGGAAATCGCTCCTACAAAAAGCGATTCGGAAATCGCTCCTACAAAAAAGTGTATCATTATTTTCAAAGTTCACTATAGTTTTATAATAATCATGTGAATTGCCTAAAATACTTGTAGAAATTAAACAAATACACCCATTGACATTCTTAGACAGGGTGATAATTATGGAGATATAAATGGAAAGCATCGGGATAGGGGTCATTGGTTGTGGGGGAATGGGGAGAAGTCTCGCAAATGGCGCACATGCCGTTGAAGGTATAGATGTAATTTGCGTAAGTGATCTACAAGAGGAATTAGCCAAAACGCTCGCAGAGAATCTAAATACAAACTACACCACTGATTACCATCAACTCTTAGCAAATGATAAAATCCAAGCCGTACTTATTGCATCACCACCATTCTTACATGCACCGATGGCTATAGATGCTACCAATGCAGGTAAACATGTATTCTCAGAAAAACCGATGGCACCCACATTAGAAGACTGTGATTCAATGATTGTTGCTGCAGAAGAGAATAACGTTTACCTGACTATCGGTTTAGTTTGCCGTTATCATGCCACACATTCCAAAGTTCGAGAAATTGTACAGAGTGGTGAACTTGGTAATCCTGTCAATATGATGGTGCATCGTATTGGAGGTCCGTGGAGTGGTGGAAATCGCGTTCCGTGGCGTTTAGAAAGAGAAAAATCTGGGGGTAGTCTGATGGAAATTAACGCTCATGAGATTGATTTCATGCGTTGGACATGTGGAGATGTAGAAAAGGTTTATGGAGTTGGAGGACGATATGTCCATGACCATACAAACTATCCTGATCTCGTACTGGCATCATTGAATTTCAAAAATGGGGCAGTCGGATTACTCCATTCCAGTCATGTAGCAGCTATAGGTGGTTATGGCGGACGGGTTGATTGTGATAAAGGTACAATATACTTTCCACAAACTTGGGGTGGTGATGCATCTATACAGATAAAACCATTTGAAGGTGAAGGTAGAAGTATAAAAATTAGTGATATCGACGTTCCTCCTCCTGTCCAAGAAGAAATTCGTGTTTTTGTTGATTCAATTCGCAACAGAACAACCCCACCAATTACCGGTGCTGATGGACGCGCTGCTGTTGAAATCGCTTTAGCTGCATATCAATCAGTTGAGACTGGACAACCCGTTACATTGCCTTTATAGAGGAGATGACTATGAAGATTTCTGTTTGGGATGGTGGACTTTCTGAATCCTATCTAAAGCAAGTTACACAACTTGGGGCAGACTATATAGATTTTGGGAATGGTGGATCCTTTCCAGGTGTGAGTGAACAAGGGTATCCTGATTTAGATGAACTGTTGAAAATGAAGAAATTGATACGTTCCTACGGTTTAGATATCAATCGTGTGACGCTGCCGAACATTACAGAAAAGTTCATGAAAGGTCAACCTGGCGGAGAAAAGGAACTTGAAAATACTTGTAACGCATTGAAAGTTTTCGCTGAAGCAGGTGTTCCTATAGCACGACAACGGTTTTGGGGTGATACATTTGATTTTTTAATGACACGTTATTCCGCTGTTCACCGTGGTGGATATATTTCCCGTGGAGAAAGTCGTGCTGCTACACAAGACGCACCACCTATACCAACCAGAGAACAACTTGATGAATGGTGGAAACGATTCTGTGAAGTATATGCTGCACTCGTTCCAATTGCTGATGAACATGACATAAAACTTGCAATTCATCCATCGGATGTACCGAATCCGGATACACCATTAGGAAGTCTCGGATTTCATAGGGTGATAGATACATTCCCAAGTAAGAACGTTGGCTATCTTTACTGTTGTGGCACCCGTGCTGAGGCAGGGGGCAGTGCTATTGTCCTTGATGAGATTAACAATTATGGACGTAAGGATCGGATCTTTATGATCCATCTGCGTAATGTTCGAGGGAGTCTTGCTACAGCAGGGGCATTCGAAGAAACACTTCTTGACGATGGTGACATGAACATGTTCAAGATTGTTAGTGAATTAAAAAATGTTGGTTTTGATGGATGTATCAACCCAGATCATATTCCAAGATTAGAGGGTAATGACGGATTAGCATATTCTGTGGGGTACATCAAAGCACTATTTGCTGCATTAGCTACATAACTATATACTTACAGGAAATTTGAGAACAGAATCCCTTCTGTTCCTGATAATCCCATCTTCCGATTGATTAGGCATCAGTTGTTAGTCCTACAACATAATTGAATAATAACGACGGCTTATTATACCATTTCTAATTGATTGTATGCCATTATATCACTCTCTCCTCTGTCGGAAGGAACTCCGATTCCCGGTCTTATTTACACGGTTAATGGGAAAACTATTATTAGAATTGGTAGGAATTTATATAGTTTTAAGACTTATTTTCCTAACGGTTAACAGAATACAGGATTTCTCATCTTGAAATATTCCACCTTGTCCCAACTTTATATGATCTCATCATACAAACCAATCCAAGAAACATTGGAGGATGCCTATGAAAAACAAAAATTCAAAAGTTCAAGCTGCTGTTGTAGGATTAGGATGGCCAGGTATGCAACACCTAAAAGGGTATATTGCTGATCCACGGTCATCCGTAATTGCTGTTTGTGATCTTGATGTAGACCGCGGTAAAGAGGTAGCAAACGAACACAACATCCCCAACGTCTATTCAGACCATCATAAGATGTTGGAAAACGAAGATATTGATGCTGTCAGTGTTTGTTTGCCGAATTTTTTACATGCCCCAATTACCATTGATGCTCTTAACGCAGGAAAACATGTACTGTGTGAAAAACCGCCGGCGAAGTCTGCTATAGAAGCTAAAAAAATGGCGGATACTGCACAAAAAAACGGCAAAACACTGATGTATGCCCTTGTACAACGGTTTGGGGGGAGTAGTCAGGTATTAAGACAGATGGTACAAGATGGCGAACTTGGTGATGTCTATTTCGGTAAAGCTGGATATGTCAGACGACGGGGTATTCCTATAGGAAAAGGTGGTTGGTTTGTTGATAAAGACCGTTCTGGGGGTGGTGCCCTCATTGATATCGGTGTTCATGCTTTAGATTGTGTCTGGTGGTTAATGGGTTCACCAAAGCCTGTTCAAGTAATGGGAGCGGCATACTCACACTTTTCTCATCATGTGCCAAAAGATGTGAAGTATGATGTTGATGATGCTACATTTGCACATATCCTCTTTGAAAATGGAGCAACTGTTGTATTGGAATCAACTTGGGCATTGAATCTACCGGGTGAGAATTACATGAGCGTTGCCGGTACAAAAGCTGGGGCAACACTTAATCCTTTTACACTATATACAGAGGAGGACGGTAAGGAAGTAGATAAAGAACTTGAAGCACCGTCAATAGATAGTTTTAATGAAGAGGTCAAACACTTTGTCGAATCAATAATTAGTGGTACTGAACCCATTTCCTCGGGTGAACAAGGTGTGATGTTGATGCAAATGCTTGATGGAATCTATAAATCATCGGAAGAAGGGAAGTCCGTACAGATTACGGACCTATAGTAACGCTATACAATACCTATTCTTATATGAAGGATTATGAAATAAGTTTTATTTCATAATCCTTTTATCTTTCTGTATGAGCAACCTTTTGAATGTTATCTGACTAATGCCTATAATTTTAGACATATTTGTAAAGAATCGAATAAATTACGTGACATAACAATAAAAGTAAGGTAATATGAAAAATCGTTATCATTGACTATAGTTCAGGTTGTTATACCATTTCTATTAATTTTTGTCCCATTACCTATTATTAGAAATGAAGCGGAATGTGGCACAAACTGGAAAGTTTATGCTACAAGAGAGACGTTATATATCAGAAATGGTATTACCTAACCAAAATTGGAAAATGTGGTAAGGAGAAAGATGTTATGATAAAACAGTGTATTGGGTTTATGTTTATAATAGTTGTAATATGTATGTTAAGTATGATTGTAGTTCAAAAGAGTGATGCGAAAATATCTCCGAACATAATACAGGGCATGTGGATATTTGAAGAAGGAAAGGGTAAAACTGTTGAAGATCTTTCTGGAAACGGTAGTGATGGCGTATTTGTTGGTGATATTAAATGGGTGGAAGGTAAATTCGGTGGTGGTATAGAATTTACTGGTGTTGAAGCACAAAACCATGTACGGATAGGTACGAAAGGGAATCCTGATAGTTTGGCTGCCCTCAATTTCAAAGACTCCAAAGGTTTCTCAATCCATGCTTGGGTGCTTTCATCAGTGCCTCCTAATGGAAAATGTGTTATATGGAAAGGTCAAGGATGTTCAAGTTGGTCACAATATCTACTCGGTACAGGTGCACATGAGAATCCTGGCGGAAGAATAAACCAAGCATCTTTTCACTATCGATTAAGGAGTTCCCCTGACAAATTTGAAGCACTCGGAGAACCGCTCCCCGTAAATGAATGGGTACATTTGGTTGGCGTATGGGATGGATCAAAAATACACATATACGTTAACGGAAAACTACAGAACAGCGCTGATGCTGTTGGACAACCGTGGGATTCACCAGAAGCTGTCTTTATCGGATCTGATACAGGGTGTAATGCTGGAAAAGGAAGGTGTCATTGGGCAGGTATCATTGACGAAGTCGTCATCTTTAATATGCCACTCACCAAGGATGAAGTCGTTTCCCTCGGTAATGGTATTGAAGGCGTTTTAGCAGTCGAGGCTGCTGGAAAAACCACGACTACATGGGGAAAACTAAAATCTTCTAATTAACATTATTGCAAACTACAATTACGTATACACTACCTATAACAGGTTAACTTATATCAATTCTATGATTTTTTTTCTATTACCTATTATTAGAAATTTGGCGTAATGTAGCACAAACTGGAAAGTTTATGCTACAAAGAGAGACATTATATATCAGAAATGGTATTAGAACGGACTCTTAGTAGAGAATACATACACATTTGAAGGTTGACTCGGTTTTGTCAAATGATGACGAATAACTTGAAAAATTCGTATAAATGGTATATGATAAATCTACAGATAAATACAAACGAATTCTCAACAATGTAACAAAATCAAGGTTGATTAGGTTACTTGAGTCGTTGAGAATAAGATGGTCCCGATAGGTCTACGGTAAGTAAACGCTGTCGGGGAAAGATTAAAGGAGAATATGATAATGGTGAAGACTATAAGTGTAATCGGAGTCTTCAGTTTATTGTTTGCTACTTGTTGGTATGTAAATATAGTTGATGCCAATATTGATGAAGAAACAATTGCTGGGATGTGGACTTTTGAGGACGGTAAAGGTGAAACCGTTACTGATGAATCAGGGAACGGTAGTGATGGTAGATTTAATGGTGACCTTAAATGGGTAAAAGGCAAATTCGGTGGTGGATTAGAATTTAACGGTGCTGATACTTGGGTTATAATTGGTGAAAAAGGTGATGCTGATTCTTTAGCGGCGTTAGATTTTAAAGCTTCCAAAGGTTTTTCCATTCATGCATGGGTAAAGGCATCAGAGACACCAAATGGCAAATGTGTTATTTGGAAAGGTCTCGGATGTTCAACTTGGTCCCAATACCTCCTTGGTACAGGTGCACATGAAAATGGACAAAATAGCGCTCAAGCATCATTTCACATACGTGCGGCAAATGGTGGTGGCAAGCTTGAAGTCCTTGGAGATCCTCTTCCCGCCAATGAGTGGATCCATCTCGTTGGAGTTTGGGACAGTGCCAAATTACATATTTATGTCAATGGTAAATTACAGAATAGTGCTGATGCAGCAGGTCCTCCATGGGCTTCTCCAGAAGAAGTATATATAGGAGCTGATCCCGGTTGTAATAAGCGATGTCAGTGGAACGGTGTAATGGATGAGATCGTCATCTTTAACGCCATACTTACCGATGATGAGGTAACCGCACTTGGGAATGGTATTGAAGGTGCTTTAGCCGTTGATGCTGGAGGTAAAACGACTACCACTTGGGGTAAGCTCAAATCAGTTAAATAGTATTTCACGACACTGTCTATACTAATTACGTAGTGCATTCACAATGCGATGTCTGCGAAGCTAAGTAGACATCGCATTTTTATTTAATAGTAAACATTAGATTTAATTAGACACTTTACTTGTAGGAGTGCCCTCCTGGTCGCGACCGGGAGGTCGCTCCTACAGAAGAGTTGCGGGATGCGAAAAAATGTTATGCCAATAGAAAATGTCGTATTAATTTTATTGTTCACTATAATTAGTTAGAATGTTAGGATTTACGAATTATGCCATCAATTAATAAAGCAATAATACCTATAGCGGGATATGGAACACGCCTATTCCCTGCAACGAAAGCCGTTCCAAAAGCTCTCTTCCCGATTATTGATAAAGATGGGTTCGCAAAACCGATCATACAATTAATAATTGAGGAGGCACTATCCGCAGGAGTGGAACAGGTGTGTATTGTTGCACAACCCCATCAGGTTGAACCAATTACAGACTATTTTTCTGGAGATGTGCCACAAGCAATACTCGAAAAACCGGAACTGGCGATACAAGCAGACAAATTGACAGAAATTGGTAAGCGATTGCAATTTGCAATTCAGTCTGTTCCCGAAGGGTTCGGACACGCTATCTATTGTGCGAAGGATTTCGCTGCAGGTGATGCTGTCATAGTTCTACTCGGTGACCATCTCTATATTCCTGAATACGATGTCACTTGTGCAAAGCAACTGGTAGATGTCTATGATAATGTTGGTAAATCGGTGACAAGTCTTGATATATGCGATGAAAGCGAACTTTCTGTGAACGGAATTGTACAAGGAACTGTTTCAGGCGATAATCCAAACCTATTCCAATTAGCACGGATTGCAGAAAAACCTACCGTGGACTATGCTCGTGAATATATGCGTGTTGACGGTATTTGGGATAACGAACCGAACCATAAATATCTGTGTCATTTTGGGATAGACTTGCTTACACCACTTCTATTTGATATATTGGATTATAATTATAGGAATAAGATTTTGACACACGGTGAGATTCAACTGCGGGATGCCATGGGTGAAATCGTAAAACAGGAAGGAATGTATGGTTACTGTGTAGAAGGTAAACGGTACGACACAGGCAACCCGCAGGAATTGCTAAAGACCGAATATGCTTTTGGACGTCAAGGTCCGTACCAAGACAGTTTAATCTAATGTCTCTCCAATCTGCATTTCATATATTTCTATATCTTGAGAAGCAGTCAGTTTTCGGAATTCTTCTACTGTACCTGTCAAAACAGGAAATGTGCCGTAATGCATAGGGATAACTGTTGGTATATTTAGCAGTTGTGTGGCATAAGCTGCTTCACGCGGACCCATAGTGAAGTGATCCCCAATAGGAAGCAGTGCTAAGTCTGGTTGGTAGATTTCACCGATAATCTTCATATCCCCAAAGACATTTGTATCTCCAGCGTGGTATATCTTATAACCGTTAGCAAATTCAATTATAATACCCGCTGCCTCACCTAAATAAGCTATAGTGCCATCATCTTCCGTGATACTACTACTATGGTTGGCAGTGACCATCGTAACCTTTACACCACATACTGTTACTGTCCCACCCTTATTAAATCCAATTGTATTTTCAACACCTTTATTCTCAAGCCATTTTGCCATTTCAATGATGCCAACGACAGTAGGTGTATATTTCTTCGCAATTGGGATAGCATCTGCCATATGATCTGCATGTCCATGTGTTAAGATTATCGCATCAAGCTTATCAAAGGTTTTTAGTTCATCCGGGCAGACAGGATTGCTATCCACCCAAGGGTCAATTAAGAGTGTGTTCCCATCTACTTCAATTTTGTAGGTTGCATGTCCCAACCATGTAAGTTCTATTCCATTGTTTAGTTTCATGATGTGTTCCTAACTTATTTATTTTATAGTTGTAATGTATCAATAGGCAAAAAGACCGTGTGTTATAAAATAACGATTATCTCCTTAATCCTATTAGCTATAATCTCTACTTCACCCGGCAGGAGTGTCTGTCCATTAATGAGAACACCGTTTGCCCCTGCTCCTGCAATATCTATTGAAGGTTCACCAGTATGGAGTTGGTGAAGTATTTCATCTCGTGTAATACCGAGTTGTTCCGCATCAAATTGGATTTCTGTACGTGGCATTGGTTGTCCCGCTTCAGAAGGAAAACTCCTATGTACAGAGATTCCTTGAATATTCTTAAAAAACTCACGATAGTAGGTGATTTGGTTTTCATAAGACAGCATAACTTCTTCAGGATCTTGCTTTAAATACCACTCAACTGCTGCCAGCAATCCTACCATCTCTTCTTTGCCAACCTTCATTCCTCTACCAATGTAAGGATTCGGAGGACCATTAAATGCTATCGCATCAATAAGAGATTTTTTGCCGACTATGAGACCACTACTTTGGGGTCCACACAATCCTTTACCACCACTAAACATCGCTAAATCTGCCCCCATTTGCGTAAACCGCCATAGATTTTCTGGAGGTGGCAACTGTGCTGCAGCATCAACTATCAACGGGACACCATGTTTTTGTGCAATTTCAATCCCTTCCGTATACGATACCCAAAGATGTTCTCTACCGGGATTGGCAAAGTAGAAGATTGCAGCGGTTTTATCCGTTATAGCATTTTCAAGTTCGTCAGGTGATGTGCCGTTTTCGTTGCCAATCTCTATAAATTTTACACCGACCTGTCTCACTGCATAATCGTACCCAACTCTACCGTGGCGATGCACGATAACTTCGTTCTTCATTGAACTATCCAAATGAGGAAGTTTTTCACGCTTTTCAGCGTCAAGACCTGTGATACAGGCTGCGGTGGAAAGCGTTAACGCTGCGGCAGCACCACAAGATACGTAGGCTGCTTCGTTATAGGTGAGTTTTGCCAATTCTTCACCTACCCGTTTTTGGAGTTCAATAATGTCTACAAAATGCTTGGACGCTTCAGCCATTGCATCAACAACTTCAGATGGCATAATGGAGCCACCGAGACGTGTTAACGTTGCATTGCCATTGATAACTGTCCGTATGCCTAAGCGTTTGTAGATTGACATTCGAAGGGTTTCACCTATAAGATTACCAGATATAATACCATTTCTATTAATTTTTGTTCCATTACCTACTGTTAGAAATGAAGCAGAATGTGGCACAAACTGGAAGTTTATGCTACAAGAGAGATATTATATATCGGAAATGGTATAACAAAAAAGAGAGACAAAGCAACCCATTGTTACTGTCACTCGCCTCTCTTCTCATATTATTTTGTCAGTATCACTGTTTCAACGCACCCACTGAATCGTTTGTTTCCCGCGCGGTGTTACAGACAACACATCATCGCTAATCCAGTCCATTGAGTAGTCATGTGCTGGATGGTTTGTTGCGAGGTCCATCACGTTTTAATGTGAATACGATCTTGACGGCAGCGAAAGTTGGTAAGCAGAACAGTAGACAGTTGATAACATTTTCACAATTTACCCAACTTCCTGTCCATCCAATTTCCCGACGTGGAGGTCGATTTCATCACGAGACTCTATTTTATCAACTTTACCATCAGCCATATGGAAGATTCGGTCGGATACATCAAGCATTTTATGATCATGTGTCGCTGTGATAATTGTCACACCGTTTTCATCGTTCAAGCGACGCAATAAAGCGATGATTTCCAAACCTGTTTTTGTATCCAGATTACCGGTTGGTTCATCGGCGAGAACGATAGCAGGATCATTGGCGAGGGAACGTGCAATCGCAACACGTTGTTGCTGACCACCTGAGAGTTCTAACGGTTTATGTTGGATACGATCCCCTAAACCAACGAGTGAAAGTTTGTCTACCGCATTATCTCTACTTTCATCAGCACTCATCCCCGCAAAAATCATCGGCAGTGATACATTTTCAAGTGCTGTCATAACAGGGATCAGGTTAAACGACTGGAATATATAACCTATTTTCCTGCACCGAAGCCATGCTAATTCATAGGCATCAAGTTGAGCGATGTCTACCTCATCAATATAGACGCGTCCTTCAGTCGGCTTGTCCAATCCGCCAATCATATTAAAGAGTGTAGATTTGCCTGAACCCGAAGGTCCCATGATAGAGATATATTCACCCCGTTGAATCTGGAAATTCACCCCGCGTAAAGCATCCACAGTTTGTGTACCCATTTCATACCGTTTAATAAGGTTCCGAACTCGGACTGTGTTCTCTTTGGGTAATTCGCGTTTGAACCGTCTGGGAGTTTCGGTAAGATCTGGTTGAACACCTGTCATTTCAGCTTGCATATCTGTTCTCCTTTATAAACACATTACCCTTTTGATAAAAAACCGAAACGTTTCTGTTGAACGGGTTTCTGTGCCACCTCATCTTTCATGTTGGATTCTGTTGGAATAGCAAAGCCGATAAAATTCCGTTTCCCAAGTTGCTTAATAAAAGTAAACAGTGAAGTCTCGGCTTCTTTTCGGGTCAACTGATGTTTCTTTTGGAGTGCCTTAATAATCTGAGAAATCGTGTGTTCACCATCACACATCTCCCATACGAATGCCCCTATGCTATCCAATACGACCACGCGTTTATCAGGTAGCATAAACAGTTTACTTGTAAGGCGCACCATGAGTTTATCCTTCTGCGGAATAACAAGTGAGGCTTCCCCTTTATCGTCCATCTCCCATGTAATCAACTGATTCCGCAAGGGAAATGCCTGAAGGATTTTTCCTCTGTCTACATCAGGACGTTTTTTTATTTTTAGTCCGTATAAAATCTTATTTAACATGATAATATTTGAATAGTCTTAGTCTCCTATGAATCTAATCGTCATAGAATGTTAAATCAATCTCATCAAGCGTTTGGGCAGTAGCAGCTATCTCAAAGAGTGAATCAAGACTCAAGATGTCTTTTATGGAAGTAATCCTATTAGATACCTCATTGGGAACATCACCGAATTTGATGTTTAAAAGTTTTAGAACTGCTTGTTGTTTAGCTTGTATTTCTCCTTGTTCTATTCCTTGTACTATACCTTGTTCTTTGAGGACTTCAGCCATTGACTTTGCCATGGTTTCAACACATCCTGTAATGAGATAATAATAGACAGAAATGGTAAAAGCTTACAAACGGGATTAATGACAGTGTATACTATCTGCGACTGCTTTACCAAGTTTTTCTGAAACATCGCTACGTCCAATGGATTGAACTACATAGATTCGATTCGTATGATGACAACGCCACATGTAAAATACAAGACGGGTTCGTTTTTTGAGTTTATCAAGAATAAGCACCGGTGAAAGTGGCACACTGTCATAGAAACGGGTCTGTTGTCCCACAAACGTTATACGTTCGTCTCCATGTTCCTCCTCAGGTGTCACCTCAAAACCGTATCCACGGATTGCTTTTGCATAACGTGTCCGAAACCAGGTTTCTAATTGATTGTCGTCAGAATTATACTCGTTCAATAGGACTTCTGCTGGACCGTAACGTTCTACACTGATCTTCCGTGTTTTACCCCTCGAAAAAGCGAACAGAAGATATCCACTTAGTAATTTCTGACTTTCTAACTTGTAGTTTGCGGGGACGGCAAGCCGAAGTCCGTAGGCACTCCATACCTTGTGTTCCGGGTCTTCCTTATCAGAAATTGATCTAAAGATTCTATGTACAATCGGACGCCAATTCTCTTTTAAACGTCCCATAACTTGTACAATCGTAATCCGTTTTGTACCGGGAGTATGTACAATCAATCCATTTGCTCGGATACTTCCTTTCCAACTGAACCCAAGGTAATTACTCCCTTTTAAAAAATCTTCATCTTTGATAAGGGTGACATTTCTACGAAAGGAAACAGTTCCTGCACGTTTGTAGTTTTTACGGACTAATTTGAAATATTCGTCAAGTGTTGCATGTAAATCTGGCTTCTTTTTTCTGGTTTTTGCCCATTTGAGTTCCAACCGTGGCATTTCTTGGTCATCCATTCGCATATAACCATTTTTCTCATCACCACTAATACCACTAATTTCCCACTCAGTTGGTATTTCTAATTGAATTCCTGCCCATCCGAAAAGAGTCCAGTCCATATCTCTACCCAACTACAGAATGTTAATGCCTAAAACGGTTTAACAATAACTGCTTTTGAGACAAGGGCAACTGCGACAGTTCCCATTCCTATCAAACCGACACCACATGCAAATCCAGCAGCCAAAACAGGGTTAAACATATACCACCGTTTCAAACCGAACCGTTTAATCATGTAGAATCTACCGATAACCGCACCGAGTAATCGCGCTACCATACTACCGGGATCAGCCCCAATACCACCAATTATGCCGTAGAACCACATGGACGGGTATTTAAAGACCCAAAGCAACCCGTAAATGGCAAGGCTGGAGGTGAAACCTGCAGCAACATAGTCACCCCTGATGGCTTGTAACATCTCACTATTTCCATCTCTAAGTGATGTCTTCCACAGACATTCATTCGTCGCATTGATGGGCCACATCATCTGCACAAATGGATACTGAGCACTCGGTATCGGTGCGATTTTCCATATAAAGTGTAAGACGACGATACCGCTAACAAGCAGGATTGGCATTATCAACAGGGTCGCTGCAAGGTTGGACGTAAAGGTTGTACCCGTAAGTTCAAGCACTCGCCACCCCTGTGTCCCTTGACCATAATCTTCATCAGGTAGTGGAGCAAACCAAATATCAATTTCTTCATATCGACTGAGAATAAAGGTAATTTCATGTAAGTACGGGATTTCAAATAGATCCCGACCAAGTACGCCAAATGTACGCGCTGTAATATAGGAATTAAGAGGTGTATATAGAAACGCATATCCAAGGAGGAAACTCAATGGGAAATTTGGCACCATCCAGTGGATGAGCCAGACAAATCCACCCATACCAATTAACCATAGTAACCCCATTAGCCATAATGGAAAATCTCCTCGGTTGGGAGGTGTCGCAAGTGAACCCCGTTCTCCCGCCTTTTTCTTTGAGCTACGGAGTTTGAAAAGCATCGGAATAGATGCTGCCATACCGACAAGACCGAGACTGAACATTTTACCCATGCCGTAACTCATCCAGAAATCGAGGTTGTTAAATAGACCTACTCCCCGGACATCAAGTCCTGCATGCCATTGCCATAGTATACCGTTTTTGTAGAGGATCTGAGGGTTAATAAAGAATTGAGATATTAACGCTGTTATGAACTCCGACATCATAACCGGGAACGGCATTACGAAACCGATTAACATCTGTCCGAAATCCGTACGGAGTGCAAAAACACCAGTTGGCGCGAATCCTTCAATACTTTGCGTAAAATCTATCCACGGAATCTTCAGAATCTGGATCGGTTCACTCATCATTACACCGGTGAGTGCAGGTACACCGATATAGATGAATCCCCAGATTAACCCTGCCATTGAACCGATAGAAAACACCTGCCATCGCCAAGTCTCTTGTTTCCCGGTTGTTTCAGCTAATGCGGTAGCTCCTTGCGCACTAATAGGTGCCATCGGGTAGGGCAATCGTTCAAGGTCCGCAGTAAGCCTAAAGAGAATATACTGACCACTAACGAAACGTAGTGTTCCGAGCAATTTTCCCGCAAGGTAAATTCCTATCGGAAGCAACCAGTCCGGATGTAGTAAACTACGCGTCATTACACCGGCAGAATCGCCTGCTGGAACAACCCATGCCGGTATCTTGTCTGCAATCTCGTATGAAATGGCTTGCGGTGTGTTAACAAAATACGCATACCAGATAAAATTCCGATATTGCATACCACTACCGACAGCTGCCCCAGTTAGACTTAGGAGCATGTATAGTTCTTGCCGGCGTGCGGTAGTAAAGGATCGTCTGGCTAATTCAGTGAAAAGAATAACAGCAACCCATGGAGCAGCAGCTGCACCGGATTGACCAGACACATAACTGAGATAAATGGATCCAGGCATCATCAGCAATCCAACAAATAAGGCACCAAAGAACACTTTGACAGTTAACCCTGATTCAAAGGTTCGTATACCACCCTCTATGTCGTAACGCTGTGCCCAAGATTGCCATTCATCTGCTTGTGAGACTCTCTCTCGCGCCAATTAAACCTTCTCCTTTATATTGGCAATCAGTCCTCAGTCGTTAATTCCAATTACAGAGAAATACAACTCTATAATAGATACCGAGAACTGAGCCATTCAATCATCTTTCGGTGTGTCTTTCTTTTCTTCGCTGAGTTCTTCCCAAAAATGAGCAAGAAAAATCCCTATAGTCAATATGAGTGCTGCCAACATCTGCCACTGCCAACGCCCACCTAAAAAAAGAACACTCACTAACCATAGACCTGTTCCAATAAAGATAATTAAACCTGCTAATTTTTCCATATATCATTCCAATTTTAATAAAAATTGCTATTTCTAATCTGCTGTAGTCGGTACCGGTTCCAATTGCGGAGATTCTTCAGGGGTATCGACATTTTCTGTTCTGCCACGTTCATGGAATTCTGCACGGATATCAACACTAAATGTACGCCAAATAAGCAACTGTTTACGTAACAGATTGAGGAATCGTCGATTAACACGTTTCCAAGAGGCTATCTCACCGCTCTCTCGATTAACCTCTAATGTAATTTTATAGAGATCTTCCTCTTCTCCACCTACAGGTGAGGTAATGAACTGGATTGATTGGCTCACACCTAAATCGTAAGGGGCTAACCAAACCATCATACCGATTTGGTATGAATCCTCTTCCTCAACTGTCCTAAAGGCAACATTATCAGTATAGAAATCACTTGCAGATTCATCGGCGTGTGCATCAAAGTAATCCCGCATGAATACATTCAATCCTAATGCTTCTTCGGCTAAAACTGTGAAAGGTAAATTGAAATGCCACACATCACCATCAGGTTCAGGCAACTTCCATTTACGTTCAATATCTGGGACCGCCATACGAGAGGCTTTTATCGCAGGATATAATGTACTTAGCAGCACGACAACCATAACAATTACTGTTGCCACAACCGTAGACATTGAAGAGTAGTTGAGGGTTAATCCTGCAAGCCATCCAAAATGTACTAAGGTCGTTGCGATGACCTGTCCCATGAGATAGCCTAAAACTGCCCCAACAATCGCATATACACATGCTTCAGCGAGGAAAAGGAAGGCAATATGGATAGGAGCAAGTCCAACAGAACTATAGATACCAATTTCACGAACGCGTTCATAAACTGCACCGAGCATCGTATTCAATACAATCAAGGCAGCAATGAGAATAGGGACGAATAGGTTCCCCATACCACTAAAACTTGTCATACCGATACTGCTGTATAGGTAGGTATCTTTGTCACGCCCCACAAAGAAATCGAGTGCGATACGGTTCATTAGTGGTGCCATGATAAGATCAAGTTTATCAATTGCACCCAATAATGTCGGATCATCCTCTTGAGGTTCCATGTTGACAGCGACACTCCTAAGGGTTCCACCTTGGTTCATTACAACTTCATAAGGCAATATCGCGATGCTGTCTGGTGTGAGATGGAGATATTTCTGAAGTTCACCTTCAAGCGTTTCATCACCTGTACCACCACGACTCTGCTGCTGTTGCATTAACTGGTAATCTACAGGTGTTAGCTCTTCACCATCATTATCGGTCAAGTCCTTGAATCCGATCCCTAATACACCCACAACTGTGAAGTCAGCGCCATATACAGATATAGTTGCTTTACCCATATCGCTTTCAGTGATCTTTAATAAGTCCGCCATACCTTTGGGTAGTACTATTGCATAGGGCCAATCTGTTGGCCAATTCGCAGCATCTTCACGATCAAACCACTTCCCGTATTGGAGATAACGATCAATACCTGTAACAGAAGGTTCCGTTTCACTCATACCAACAAGCATGTTCGCGGCAAAACGTAGGTTTTCACCCGTAAGTGGATGTGTCGGTGGTGATGTATCTTCTGAATTAGCACTACGCGTGAGTTGTACAAACGATTGATCACCCGTTCCTGAAGACTGATACCAAGAACGCGGTGCGACAACATTTTTTACTGCCAGAATTGGCTCTTCATCAACATTAACAATAAACCCGTCCTGTTCTAATTGTGCAATGGCAGCTGGTATATCTATTTCCGTTTGTCCCTGTTTCACCAGAAGTATGTTTTTCTGTCTAAGAAGACGTTCTAAATCATCAATTGTAATTTGTGTTTTCTGCATATCGTTGAGAATTGAGTTTAAAACGGGTTCTTCAAGGGGACGCCAATATTGGTCGCGGATGAGCAATCCGGTGTAACGAGGTGTAACCTGAGGCAGACTTGTACGGTTAGGATGCATAAATGTCCGTACAGATGTAAAGGATATTACAGTAAATGTAAGGATAACCAAAGTTGCACAGGTGAGAATGGTACGTCCTTTCCGTTTCCGCATATTAGAAATACCAAGGCTAAATGCAGCTGCACTGGCACTCAATCTACCCACGTCCGCTTTGTAAACTTTGTTACCCTGCTGACGTATTTTCTCAAGTTGTTCCTCAAATTTTCTAACAATAATACTAATTACAATCACCGTCAAGGCAAGCACAACAAATGCAATTAGAATGATAATAGGTGTTGTTGTAATTTGGAAAGCGGGATGAACCTGACTTAGGAAGTAAAAGACAACAAGGAAAATACCAAATGTGCCTAAAATCTGTTTGTTAATGTTTGGAAAACCGAATATCAGACGTTCCATGAAATAAGCGAACGGCATCAGGAGTGCAAGATAGAACATGATACCATTTACAACATCGTTCCCAGTCCGTTTTACATCCGGATAAGCCCGAGATTCGTACCCCCAAGCTGCGCGTGCCAACTTAAGTGCCTGTTGGTAATCGTTTTGGAATAGGGCAGTTTCAGCACGGGTTAGATATTCATTCGCAAATTGATGTAATTTGTCAAGACGGTCGCTTGAAATCCCAAACCTTTTATAGAGTCGGGATCTGTTCTCATCAAGCCACCACATATCACGTACAACCACATAAGGGGTTAGTCTAATACTTCCGTTTTCTCTAACGACAAACCCTTCACCCGTATAAAGCGTAGGGTTTTTCATACCGCTTTTTGTTGCTTTAATAAGGAGTAGTCGTTTTCCGATTTGTCCGTACGCCATTCCAATTTTAATACGAGTGTCCGGTTCACTATATACCAACGCAATGGGTTCAGCTGCAGAAACACCCTCTTGTTGCCACGGTTTTGATACACCAAATTTCTCTGGTGGACTATCGGACAACGCATCATATACCTCTAATTCACGTAATGTACGTAGGTAACGCTGGTCAACTAAATCGTAGATAGTGGTAGAAACACATGGGAATGTGACAACACGGCATCCGCGTCGACGTGTGTTGATTGATACCTTATTGGGTAGGAGTTTGGCTCCGTAATTCCCAAGATCGGGGGCATAGACAATATCGCCTGAATCGGGATCAAGGATATATGCTTCAACTTCTTGTACACCCCCCAGTCGACGGGTTGCTCTACCTTCCATGGCTAATCCTGCGACTTCAAAATTACCCTTGTTATCCCCCATAACAAATAGATCACCCCGGACCCCCATCATTGATTTGTGCCTACGACGTAGTGTAAGGATGGGATATGGAACAGGTTTGTTCGGAAGAGCGGATTCACGCGCATCAAATTCAACTACATCCCCGAATAGGTTACAATAGAAGTTTCCGACGCGGGCTGCGGTAGGCATCTGTGGATCACGCAAGGCTTGTATCAAAAGAGAGGCTAACGTCTGTGCTTGCTGGTGTAAATTTCCATCTTCACGGAGATCTACACGATCAATTGTATCAAGGGGTGTATCGGTAAGTACGCGAGCATCTTCAATAGTTGCAAATGCTATACCTGTTTTACCAACAAGTGTGGCAACTTCACTATCAAACGCAATTTTTCCGGGTATATATGTTTTCCAAGTCTTTCCACCACTCGCTGAGATAGCGTTTACGAAGTTTGTACCACCACCGAGTCCAACAATAGAGATGAGTGTCTTAATATCCTCAATCTCATCTTCTGTAAAAGCATCTGGATCCTCGTGACGTAGCCTTAGCATAGCATCTAACTGCTCACGCATCCGGATACTATTCTTACGGTTTTTCTTTGCGCTGCGCACATCGTTCCGGATGAACCGTTCAACCTCTTTTCGGATGTAGTCCATATCCTTGAGCATATCTTCGGATGGTTCACCACGGTTCCGCCACTGCTCAAATTGCATCTTCATCAGACGACTGACACCACCTAACCCCGTCAGCTTACCATAATGTGCACTTAGGAGAGTTTCAAGTGTCTTACCTTCAAGTGCTTCCTTATCAGATATTTGACTGGCTACCGACCATTGCTGTTCCATTACAGCTTGTCGTATTTGGTCATCTGTTGCTTGCCACAACTTTCTGACTCTTACACCAAAGTCCGCGTCTGCAGCATAAGCAGCAAGTTTATTGCCAATACTTGCAAACTCTCTACGTAATACAAACTCAGGTTGCTGGTCGTAGAACCATCCTTTATTGAATACGCCAAACTGGTTGGATTGAGATGAAAGGTCAATACTACAGAATAGGGAGGTATAGTATCGATTGAATAGATCTTGTAATGCGACTGCTGCTTCAATTTGTTCGAGTTTGTGATTGTATTCTATATCACTTATACGGGACATTTTCTCAACCCTACTCTGAATATTTCGGAATCGAGCATTTCTCAGGGTGAGCATATTATCGCGGAGTAGAACTTTCGTCTGTGCATCTAAATCACGGGTTATAGAGGGTAGTTGAACGATCAGGTTTTCAAGAGAAATGACATCAGCTGTAGCTGTATTTTTGACAGAATTAAGAGTTTGTGCCTCAACTAAATAAGCTGCGATGTGTTTGCGCGCCTCTTTCGTCTGCTCAAATTCTTCTTTCGTTAAGTATCCCTTTAGTATGATTAATTCTTCATCAAGATATTCGCGTGTAAGCGTTTGGTGGAATTCAAGCAGATTCAGAATTCGAGATTCCTCCAAACGAGCATTCCGTAAAGCGATCTCAAAAATCCCTTGTTTGTCCCGTGTTAAATCCTCAATTAGGATAGTCGCAGACGAATCATCAAACCCTTCAGTTTCAGTTGCTGCTTCTGCTTCAGTTAAACGTTGCCGTAGTTGCGCATTAACAGTTTCGATGCGATCTTTTGAGGTTTCTGTTAGATATTGGTCTTGTATTTCGGTAGGGAGATCGTATTCTTGATCATCTCGCAATTTGGTTATAGCGGATTTTATTTGTGACTCAATTGCATCGCTATCTCTCAAGTTATCTCTGATCTTTTGTAGAAATGTTCGTTCTCTTGATATGGCATCTTCCATAGATTCGTCAGTATTAGCAAGGACTTTACGGGCATTTCGTGCATCTTTTAAGGAAGGTAAATCCAAATGTCGATCCAGAATTTTATCTGGTGTCCACATCAATGCAAACTTTCTCTGGTCGCTCATTTCCCAATTTGCCAATGTATTATTGAGCATTTCGATATCTGGGAGCAATTCTGATGGGAGATCATCTGGTGTTGGTACACTATAATCCGAGCCAGACTTAACGGGTAAAAGGTAGGATGTATTCGGATGTGTGCCATACGAATTCCCAATTTCATCTGCTTCAAGTTCTTTAATCAATTTATCAATTGCCCAAATATCTAATCTGGCAATCGGTAGGGCGATGCTCTCTATCAATTCACGTTGTGCATCTCGGCTGGTATCTAATGCCAATGTTCTAATTTGACCGAGTCTCTCTACAATGTCTCTTAGGAAGTGTGTTGTTTGAAGTGCTTCTTTCTCAAAACGGACGAGGTTAGCATTAAGTCGTGATTTCTCTTCTTCGGTAAATCCCTGTTTCTCACGTTTTCTGCTACGATCTGCTTGCTTTTTTTGACGTTCAGAAAAATCACGTTGTGCTGTATGGAGAGAATCAATTTGAGAACGGGTGGTAGAGAGTCCTTCAAGAGTCGTTTCAAGCGATTTAAGGTCTTCGCGAATACCGTGTAAACCGTGATAGAAGGTCGCATCAAGGTCAACTAAAATACTTCTATCAATTGAGAGAAGAAGTTTACGACCTAATTCTTCGAACTCAATAATATCCGTAGATAATCCCCGTCTCAACCCGTGTAAAGTTGGTGTTCCTGGAGAATCGGTTGTGGTTCCAACGATATCTTGTCCAATACCCTCCATAAAGGCACGCATTCCTGCTAAACCTTGGAAATGGGCATCAACGGCAACGAATAAGACCGATCGTCCAGGACGGTATTGCGGTTGACTAAAGAGACGGGCAATCTCCATTAACACTGCAATTCCACATGTAGGATCTGCCCCAGGAGAAAGGGATGGTACTACCGACATAGAGTCATAATATCCAGTTAATACCACTAACTCATCACGTAATACAGGATCACCACCCTCCAAGAATCCACGTATATTCTGTCCGACACGACGTTCCCAGGTCATCTTTCCGTATAACTGGACGTTTACTTGTGCACCTGTATCAATGAGATTTCTGATTTCGGTGGCATCCGCTTTTGAAAGCCAAAATCGAGGTATATTTGCTGGAACAGTAAGGAATTTATTTTCTGCTTCACCGCGTATTGTTGTTTCCGGTTCTATAAAGATGACGGCAGCGGCACCGAGCATTGCAGCGTTGATCCATCGTGTGCCAGAGTTAAAATCTGCAAGGATAATTGCACCTTTAGGAATAAAAATATGAGATTCACTGGCAGCAATAAATTCACCGGTCTCATCTATCTGACCATCCTTGTTGTTATCAATGCCATCCGTGTCATCCCCTGGAACTTCATCTGTCCATCCATCAGCGTTGTTGTCGATACCGTCGGTTGCCCATCCAAGAATTTCTGAGAGCAACGGAATTTCACCATATTCATCGACAATTCCATCTTCATCATTATCAATCCCATCAGAAGCTTTTTGAAGATGTCCGTTAAGCACATCGTCCGTAATACTCGCTTGGGTGACACGGTAACGTCTTGCCAATGAGACGAGTGTATCACCCGCTTGTAACGGATACCAGAATCCACCCACGCTATTGCCATTAAAATCTGACAGTTGAGCATCACCTGCATAGATGAGTTGACCGGTGAGTCCCCCCGTTGGAATGAAAACTACATTACCTTCAACAACGGGGGATGGAAGGTGCTGATTATGTGTGTTTTGCTGGATGTCTGTTAATGGTACAGCATAGTTGTCCGCTATTTCTTCAAGGGTTTCACCAGCTTCAACCGTATGTTTGATACCATCTGTAAGCAGAGATGTTCTGACCAGATTAGGCCACAAAGGTTTTAATGGGAAGGAATGTAAAATAGAACCATCAGCTGAAATAACATCAATACCGCTATTACCATGATCAATTGGAACGGTTACAGAAAATTCACGACTTTCAACGTTCTGTAATCCCATTTCAACGAAGCGGTCAAATATATATTTGCTACCATTGGCTGCTTGTGGGTAACCGGTAACACGGCTTTCAAGGCTGGATAATCGGGCAAGGTCTTTACGAATGTTTCGGATGGAGAGTTCATCTCGGATCTGTATTGCAGCTTCCGATAAACCTAATGTCTTTTTACCTTCTGCAGCATAACTAAGAGAAATATTACTCCATAATAACAGTAAAAGTACAACTATATATCTCTGGATCCTCATATAATTCCTCAAATGCATGATTTCACTTTTCTAAGTGTAACAAATAAACCTATTCTTGTCAATACAAAATCGGTTGTATTCTAAGTAGAGCATATCTTATAATTTCACCGTACTTTCATTTTCCGCTCCGCTGGTGCTATGTCTATTCCTAAGAACAGGTTCAAAACCCTAAATTGATACCAAATTGTCCTTTAAATATTAAGTATTACCTATTGTCATAACTATAGTGAATATCATTAAGACATTCCTGCTCCTTATCAAAGTGACTATAGAAAGTGCTTGAAATGGGAACTAATTATATAGAACTTAGTATAAAAAACCCTTTAATTTATCGGCTTTTCAGTATTCACATAAGTTATAATATATATTCATTATATTAAAAATGTTACACTTTTTGACACATTGTGTGTCATTAGTAAAACGGCTGTCCGCCCTGTCACAGTCTATATTCATACGTGTTTTATTTCAATTATAAAAATTCTCAAATTGTGTGATTCTGTGTCTTAGTTTCCTTTTTGGAGATTATCCGATACAGATATTTTTAATACATTTTTTAAATAATAATGTTCATTATTATAACATGCCTTTTTAAGGTGTATTCTATTAGATGACATTCCCCTAAACCATCCATGCAACTTTCTTTCTCAGAAATGGTATAAGTTATGTTGTTTATATTTTTAAATGATCTGATTATATTGAACATTTGGCAATAAGTGTTTTGTCTTTGTGTGAAAAAGTTGCGAAATCGTAACTTTTTTCTGTCACACTAATTTTAGTATAGTCGCTGTTAGGTAAGTAGCCACCAATGTTTAGGCGCAATTTACGAATTTGTTCTAAAAATAAAAAAATGTTCTTGATGGATGTCTTAACACTGGATTCTCCAGTAGGATGTGTGGTATTATTGATATTTGTATAGCAGTGGATTTATTCTTTTTGTTCATATTGATAAATCATAGGTAACATTAGTATGCGTATTAAATAAATTCACTGTTTGTTATTTTAACGTATGTTTACTGTAATTTCAACTCTTTTTCATAAATGTGATGTTTGTTGTTACATATTTCTTCAAATTTATTTTTTATTTGTACGAATGGTATGGGTAGGATACAAGTTTTTCTGAATCGCGGATTTCACGAATTACGCGGAATTCGCGGATAAGAGCGGTTTGGTGTAAAGTAAATGGTTTGGTGGAGTGATGTTTTCTTGGATGTCTGAATCGCGGATTACATGGTCGGGTATGGGTTGCGTGAAGGCAATAAAACTACTGGAGATTGAATCATGAACGATATTATTGAAGAAGTCAGAGAAGCAAAGCGACAAGTTAACGCCCGTTATGATAACGACATTCACAAATATTGCGATGATGTGAGACGTAGGCAGGAAGAACTGAAGAAGCAAGGTATAAAATTTCTCCGTCTCAATAGTAAGAAGGAACAAATTCCTGACCCTCAAGAAGATGAAAGCTACTGACATGGATGATGTGAGAAATTGCAGGCACAAGATCCTGCGGATTAATTAACCAACAGTTTGGGTTGTTGATAATGTGTGATAGAACAACTATACTGTTTTTTGGAGGGATTCTGCTGCAAAGATTGTTAAGCATAATTCTTCGTTATGGAGTTCATAGAGAGGTGTTTTTCCACTCAATTGTTCGCTTTCGTTCAGGATAATGCCAACACCTTCTCCGCGGCGTTCTAAAAAGTGTCTCCGCTTTACCTTTTTCTCTACATCATCATCTAAAGTAATTTCAGAGAGTAAACGCGCTAAGAGTTCATTACGCGTGGCTTGCCTAAAGGGTAAATCATCAACTGTGAGCGTATTTGCTAATGCACCTGGAGAATATAACTCAAGTCGATCAGCAAACATGAACAAGCGAATTTTTGACTCACCTTTAGAATAATCCCTGTGAACGACTGCGTTAACGATTGCCTCAAATACTGCACGCATGCTGTATTGGGGTTGGTCTATCCTTCCAACGTCCTTACGTGCTGATACCTCGTTATGTTTATGAACAAATTTGTATGCATCTATAATCTGTTGGTCAAGTGTTCCTCTAAAATCTTTTGCATCGATCTGGTAATTGGCATCTTTTACTTTACTGCTATAATAAACGGCTTGAATAAAACTGTTATAGAGGAAATCATCGGGAGTGTCGTGACACATCAAAACACCCGCAACAGAAGCACGAATTTCCCGACCTTCTTCAACGAGTAAACTTCTTTTAAAGAGTAGGTCTTCTATATCTTCTTCAGGGACATCTTCTCTGATGAATCTCCGATAGAGTGGCTCTCTTAATGTTCTCCTAAACGTGTTTGGGACAGGTAGTGTGTCAAAATAAATTATGCGCGGTTGTGAACGGGTTTGAAATAGCTTTGCTAACTGTTCTGTGGACATCTCTTTTTTCGTTTTTACTTGACGCGTGTAATACCCGTTATGGGTCTTGTGAACAGAACAGCTACTCGGGATCTCTATTCTCAGTAGGTTCTTACCATCAATCCGTAGTTTTTCTGTGAAGATGTGTACATCGGGTTCTACCCAGTCATTGCATATTTCAACTACTGTTTTCTCTACACTGTCCAATTTCTCCAATTCAATTCCTATGATTTCTTTGTTGTCGTCAACACCGATAAGTATTGTTCCACCTTGGGCGTTCGCAAAAGCAGCGATCTCGTCTGCCAGGTTGTCTCTGTGTGGCATCTCTCTTTTGAATTCCATGGTTGTGTCTTCACCAAGTATGATTTTCTCTATGAGTTCAGTTACACTATGAAACATAACTAATCACCGAGATGAATACGTCCTTCAAGGATGTTGCCTATTGATTCCCTAACTTCTTTTTCTTAGATACTTGCAGGCTGCTGCACATAGGTTTTACCTCTTTCCATATCAATCAATATTATACCGTTACTATAGTTTGGGTAGTTTTTTGAGTCGAGATGTTTTTCATTTTCATTTTAATTCTCGTGCTAAAACACATTTCGTCCTTCTGGGCTTGGAGTGGGACTGGAAATGATCTATACACATTCTGTCCCTCTGGGACTGCCACTTTGATGTCTGAATATATTTTCGTTGAGTTACAACGCTGTCCGAAACTCACAGTAAAAGAATCTTATTGTCCATTTCGGCAGCACCAGTAGTGCGATAGGTGTATAAAAAACAATACAACGAAAACACAAAAATTATCCAAACTATAGTAACGTTATTGCAGTTAGGTTTCAAGTAATTTACGCTGAATAGTCTGTAGTAATTTCAGCGGAGAAGTTGTCAATAACGTATATGAGTGGCGTTGTGTAATAGTTTTTCTAAAATTCGGATTTTGTGGATTACTTGGATTAAAATAATCCAAATAGGGATCTTTTGTTGGAATGCTATGTCTGCATCGGAGTTAGCAGTGCGGCAATGTCTTCTGGTAGTTTGACATCATGTTCTAATTCAAAATCAGCAACGCTATCGTAGTCTTTCCCAAAGCTCTCAACGACGATACTTTTTTGGTGTTCTGCAGCAGTTGTTAGGTCTTTTTTGGCTTTTTCCCATTCTTCCAAGCATACAAACACCATACCGCGATTGTAGTATGGTTCTGCTAAATCAGTGTTGCGTTCTATCGCTGCGTCATAATCGTTGATGGCACGTTCATACTCGCCTTTTTTGCTGTAAACATTCCCGCGATTGTTATAAGGATTGGCAAGGTCCAGGCCCAGTTCTATTGCCTTGTTATAATTTACGATTGCAAGATCATACTCTTCTTTTTCAAAGTGAATAATACCACGGTTGTAATAGGCATAAGCAAAACTGGGATCAAGTTCTATTGCTTTGTTATAGTCTTTAATAGCAGATTCTATCTCGCCTCTGAGTTTATACACTATCCCACGATTATTGTATGCTTCTGGCATTTTTGGGTTAAGTCTTATGGCTGTGTTACAATCTTCAAATGCACGGTCATAGTCGCCTTTCATACGGTAAGCTGCGCCGCGATTGCTATATGCCTCAGCATAGTTCTCTTTGCGTCTGATAGCCGTGTTAAAGTCTTCTATAGCGCGGTCAAGTTCACCTTTATTGCCATAAGCTATACCACGATAGTTATAGCCTTGGGCAAAAGTAGGCCTTCGATCAATCGCTTTGTTAAAACGCTCAATAGTAATATCGTAAGGTGTTTGATCAGTTTGTGTCTGCATGTTTTATGTCTCCTTTTCCCCACTGGATTGAGACGATTCAATCTGAAAGACATCTTTCTTCGGTTCTGTTTCGGCATTGTAAACTTCTATGCATTCCTTCAGGTGAGTGTTCTGGTTTCTAATAAACCCATGGAGATCGTTGTAGACAGTTTGCGTTGAAATATCGTGCTGTTTTTGCAGGTGATCTAACATCGGTTCCTTGAGCAATTCAGGGATGTTGACTTCTACAAAATGTTCTGGTTCAATAAAGCCCTTCGGTGGCCGAACGAATATACTTTTTTGCGCTATGATGCGATTTTGAGGATTCCGAGGTTTTTCAATTTGATATTCTCTCTTTATTTCTTCAGTTCGTTCTAATAAGATAATTCTGCCGGGTTCTCCAAGAGGACCGCCACATGCGAAAAAGTGGGCGATGTGGCTATCAGTTGTAAAATCTATCAAATTGGTATAACCTTCAAAGTGTTGGAGTTCGGTCAAAATTTCAAACTCGTCTTTTTCAGCGGTATAGTTTTTTGACTCCTCCAACATTTTCTTTTGAATGGCTTCTACATCAAAATTCCCTTGACATTCACGCCACAGACTCGAAGATACTTTCTCATAGTGTTGAGGTTCACCGCGAAAGATAAAGTCACCATCTGCGGATTCTGCTGCTATCTCCTGGAGCTTTTGAAATACGTCACTTAAACTTTTCACAATAAGTAGTTTTGGAATTGCGCTTCTTTTGATTGTTCATAGAATAGTGAATAATTCGGGATTACAGTGTTTGCAATCATATCTATAACGTTGTTCAAGAATGGGATCGTTATTAAAGTTGTTTTGAATGGGTTCTAAAAAAAGACGTCTAAAAGATGGCGGATCCTGCAAAGATAAATTCCATCTGTCAATCACATGTTGGCACTCCACTTCAACACAGGGGAACTTCCATTTTTTAAAATCATCCCACTTTTCACTTTGTACCTTATGAGTATGTACGACCTCTATTGCATACTGAGGTATACCACAACTCATAAATCCAACATCTACCCTATAATTTCCTACCCCGACTTCATCCTTTACATTATCAATGTCACCGATATCTCCCACCAAAACATTACCATAAGCCCCTTTATCACATTTCGGACACTTTCTAAAAATAGAAACACCACATGGAGAAAAAGGGTCATGACGTGGGTCTATCATGTTTGCAGAATTTTTCCATGCAAGAATAATCATTTTCTTGGCAGTCGCGTGAATAACACTCTCAGCAGAACATTCTGTATCCTTTTTATGTGCAAAATGGGGTTGTCTAATATCTCCACTTTTTAAAATAACATTACTATCGCATTGTGGACAAAAGAATTTATCATCCTTATTTGCCATTCGTGGATTGACAATATTCTTATTTTGAGTTAAAGCATAAGGTATTCTTAAACTGTTCATTTTCACCTCTAAATAACACCCCACAGGATATCTAAGAAATGCCATTTGATACAATTACTTTAAGATTACATCGTATTAGTAAGTATACCAGAGGAACATCTCATTCTCAAGGAAAAGTCTGGTGGGGTTGTGCATAGCATAGGTTTGTGTGTTTCGGGTTGTTTCTAATATGTAGGTTTTTCTCTTTTCTGCATCTCGGATGAACACGGATTATTGTTTTGTATTTCAAAGTGCTTTTCACAGGATTGGCATACACACAGTAGAAGACTAATCCGCGTAATCTGCGATTCTGACACCCTCTATAATCACAATTTTCTTATTTCGGATGGAGACAAAATATTTATTGAGATCAAACAGAAAGTAACGGTAAGTAGGGTTTCATGTGATATTGCAAGCCCATACTATATTAATATAATCTTTCTTGGGTTCTGCGAACCGGGGGAATATATGGATACACTGAGACATTTAGTGTTGTGTGATGTATTCGTCTATAGTGTTTCTTCAGATTGGGGTGTACTTGGGCTTGTAACGCTGATTATCAAATGCTAATGTGAATCTGTTGTATCCTCCCTCTGATGTACCGGAGCAAGTTGAATCCTACCTCGTTTCCGTGAATACACAAAAACGCCTATTTCATTCACGCCTGAAAGTGTGTGTCCGATGAGAATGAGAATGCATTCCGGACATTTCGTGTTTGTATCCTTTGCAATCGCCAACTGCTGCATGTCATCCGTTTGACTTGGGTGCGGAATGGCATCTGGATGGCTGTGCCATTCACCGACATAATGGCGTTTCCTGTTGAACGTCTCTCGGAGTTTCGTAAAGAACTTTCGCATACCGGTGGTACCTCTATAAAACGAAGTCCGAGAACCTTTCGAGTCGGAACTTAAAGGGGCAAGATCAAGAACATACGCTTCAAAGCCGTTATCGGAATAACACCCAACTAAAGAAGTTCCGACTTCGTTTGGAGAATGTGTCTGCGCCATTTTCAGCATCTTCAGAACGCAGGATTTTGAGAGTCGTACGGTATATTTTCGGCAGGCTGACTGCCATTTTAGTATAGTGCCATCTGTCAATAGTCTTTTCCCCATACCTTTTTAACACATACGGCGGGTTGGTTCCCGTTTTGTGTGATTAAGTTCTTCCTTTTGAGAATTGCAGCAATTCCTGTTTCTTGTTTGGTGGCTATAGAATGGCTGATAATATCTACAGCGTGTGCAGCGAGAATTTGAACATGTGCATTGAGTGCAGGGAAACTCGGATGCCAACACCCCGCACCTTCTATAATTTGTTCATCCTTTGAAGGATGATAGAAATATACCTCAGGATCAATCGGTGTATATTTCTGTTGAACAGCGTAATATAGATCCTTAAAGATGTGCCTGCATGATATAGACTCTCCAGATATACATAAGGTGAGCAACTCTGCATGGAAATTGAAAAACAAGGAAATCAACCGTTTTCCGTTTTCAACTGCGTATTGATTCAACCACTGAAAAGCGGCTTCACTTGTGGTACAATCGATTAATATATCGGCATCCATGATTGCCTGACGGAGTGCCTGATCTGATTGTGAATCTAAAGGTACTCTAGCGGAATAACCTATTATTCTTGATAGAGGATTCGCGCGCGACAATGTTTTGGCGAGTGCTAGTGCTTTATTCAGACCAACAGAAGAACCGTCAAGAGTATGACGACAAAGATTACCAAACTTTATCGTGTCCGAGTCAACAAGGTTCATTTGATGTACGCCACCGCGTGCCAGTAATTCTGCGATCGAACACCCTAAGGCACCACAACCGAAAACGACCATAGACGTTGCTTGAACCTTTGACGGGTGTGCGCCTCTTGCATATAATCGATCGCGTGCGATGTTTTCAACCTTTCCCCATGGCAACTGTTGAGAGGGTGAGAAACATCCATTTTCTTTCAATTTTTTCCAGATTTGTCTGGGTTTACGAGCAGAACCTGTTAAGCGAGGCTTTGGTTTTTGGCTTCTGAATCCTTTGAGGTTCTGAATAAGAAGGGGTTGCCAATGGATTTCGGTGAACGGTTCTCCGACTTTATCTGGAATCGGAAAACCAATGAGGAGAATTCCGAACTTATTTGAATTATTTAGTTTCCAAGTTTCTTCAAGAAGTGTATAGAAGTTCAAATTATTACTTGAACACAACCTATCTATCTCCCCATAGGTTTGAGGTGGGCGATGCCTTTCATAACGGATATCGCGTACAATAAACCACATCCCTTCAATTTTACGCTCTTTGTTTAACACTTGAAGTGCAAAATCTGATTCTCTAACTAGCAAACCATCTTTCTGGTGGAACCTAACAGCAAAGATCGCAGAAATACCGTTGCCCCAATAGCATTCAACGCCCCCGGATGTGCCGAGGAGCGGTTCCCATTTTTCGTAGGAATTTGGTGACTCCTCAAAGATAAAGGGAGCATTTGTCGGAAGTGGCGACTCCAAAAGTTTACGACTAAAGTCTGGCAATTCATACGGTTCGCCGGGTTGTAGAAGTCTACCGTTTGCTGCGTCTTTGAGCCAATCAAGAGCCCATTTGACGTAGCAAACCAGCCGGGATGCATCAAGAGGTGCAAGTGTTTCTTCAGGTAAGCATAATTTTCCAGTTTCTGCATCTTGGTGCGGGAAGGCGTTGACATTTTCAGGATAGAATTCCACAGGCTCTCCAGGGAATGTTTCAGGTATCACGACGCGTAAAATGATTTCTCCCGGCAGCTTCTTAGGATTCGGACAAGGGACCTTAGCAACGCACATAAACTCCCATCCCGTTTCACCTTCTGTTAGATTTTCCCGAATCGGCTGGATAATATCAACGAGACGTTGTTGACGCAAAAGGCTATAGGCTTCTATAACAATATCTGTGAATTCACTCGACGCTCTATCCATGTCTAGTCTATCCATATTTGCGAGGTGTTAAATCACCTGTCTGGTCTCTTGGCGGGGGGACAAAAGGACCCTTTGAATTGCTTCCTCTATTCCCATTATCATCAGAGCTATCGGAACCAGGGAATTTGCTACCGAACAATTCTTTCCATTTTTCAATAGACTTTTCTTTCGTATCAGACTCAAGAGCTTCACGTGCGACTTCAGCAGCTTGCTTCGCGTGTTCGTAGAATTCAGCAAACTCTTCGCCATCCACCCGATCAAAAACATTGTGATCTACACCATGATCGCAAAGATAGGGAGTTTTCTTCTTCCTAACCTCATCGCTATAATTATCAACAATAGTTTCCAATGTCAACGTAACCCCCCTTTGCAACAGACTTTATATCATCTGGACAACAAACTCCAACCAGATGTTCAAGTGGGTAACCTTTCGGTCTGTCATCGGGATGATGGACTCTTTGCCACCATTTTATGGCTTTGACAACATTAACGTAATGCTTATTGCATCTGGCATTCTTTCCCCATGTCCATTTGATTTGTTCTAATGGATGGGTCTCCTCCCAGTCACCAGCATCTCGATTTGGTATCCATAACGGTTCGGTTTTCCATTCTTGTTCTTGACTTGCAGTTTTAAGAATAGAAGTATGACGGATCCTGTTCTCCGGCGGAACCCAAGATTTTACCAAGAGCCAATCATCAATGTCCTCCGGGGTTAGGATTGTGCGAACGGCTTGGCTATTGTAAACTTCCTCTTCTGCTTCAGACGGTGCCGAGGTGATGACCAGGTCGAGATTCACGTACGTCAATTCAATACCAAATGAGCGACCTTGTCTTTCATATTTACCCTCGTAGTATTCATCCAAAAAGGGAACGAAGATATCCATAGCATCATCAGGGTTTGGATAGTCCTCTCGCTTCAGACGGGTGACGGTGATGATGTCAACATCTAATTTTGTATCACCTTTGGGACGAACAGCGGTCGCGCGCCGGTAACTCCCTTGTAGGAACGTACTGACAAGAATCTGTTTTAAATCATCGTAACTCTCAAGTCGCTTGCGTAACGTTTTATGTCCTGTTTGGCAGTCATCTTTTTGATTCTCTGTTGGACGGATGTCTTGGAGAAATTTTGTAAAATAGGTTGGTAATTCCATGGAATTGTCCTCCTAATTTTTGAAGGTTAATAGGCAATACGTAGACTCGGATAATATGTCCGGTCGCCGCGTTGCCCTTCAAAATCGTATTCATACAGTTGAATGTTTGAGGTGATATCACGCAGTGTATATCCGAAGACATAAGCTAAGGCAACGGGACCGGCAAAAAACAGGTGTACCGTCTGACACGTATCGGGAATCCTCTCGCATAGTTGTTCCACCAACTGATATCCGAGTTGCCATGCATGGGTGCCTCCAGATACGGCATGTGGTCCGACGCCACCTATTGGGGTAACTCGGATGTGCGGTAATTCGCTGTATCCTTGAGTCGATAGATAGGATTGCAACTGTTTCTGGATGTCATGCCGCACGGAAATTTCCAAGATGACTTCCTCATCAATTTTTCCAGCGGTTTGGAACATCCACAGGGCTGTATCAGTGTCGGGGGCACTCTTTTCCCAAAGTGTGTAGTCGCTTTCGTTCTTTTGTGTTGGTATGATTTGAATTCGATGTTTCGGACTCACCAAACGCCCTGCAAAGAACGCAATGCTGAGATGACAATCAAAGAAGAGATGGATGGGTTGCGGTACATCTATCAATTTTTCGTCCAACATGAATGCCGAAATTTCTTCAGGTATCTCCTTTTTCCAATACGCGTCCGTGATAGGAAAACGTCTGTCAAACAACCGGAGCAAATCGAGACGTGCAACTTGCAGATCAGTAGGTCTCCGAGCGAATTGTGCGAAACTCTGGATGGAGATTTCACTATGTTTTGTAGCAGGTGAGGCAATTAACTTTTCTTCATGGATCATCTGGTTAAAAGCCACTTCGTCAAACGAATTCCGCCCCTGTGCAAAAAGTTCCCAAGCAAGGCTGTCGTAGGAGATGTGAGTTACCGTTGGGTCAATGGGTTGCAGACCTGCTAACTTCAGACGCGGTTCCATATCTCTTGCGAGATCCACAAGATGCTTTCCGAGCGTAAACCGAACGGTATTTAAGAAGGCGTGGAGTTCTTCTTCGGATATTGAGAGATGCGCTGCGAATTTTGAGCGCACTTGCCCCACTGCGGATCTCGGTCCATCTTCATAAAAGGTAGAACGAATCGTTTCCTCATGAAAATGCTGGGAGAGTACGTCTTGATCCGCCCAATGCCAGTTGGAGAAGATGTACAACCGATACGAGTTCGGATGAAGTTCTTTTGACAGTTCCACATGCGCGTCGTACAGGCGTTTCAGCATTGAATTCTGATTGTTGATAAACTTTGGATCTATGAGATTTTCATGAGTGAAGGCACCGTGCTGCGTCATGTGGTACTTACACTGAAAGAATTCATAAACAACTTCTCGTTTCCCTGTAACTTGATCTTTTATAGGTTCACTGTAGGAAACGACGACATCATCAACAAAAGAGACGCGATCGCTTTCCAAGGTGACAGATTTGATGTAATTGCTCGTTCTGAGTTCAAGTAACTTCAGCCAAAAGACTCTGGCTTGGTATGCGTATCCCTTTGTTGGTGCTGCGATCGCTTTTGCCATTCTGAAAAGTACTCCTTGTACTATTATAGTAGAAATCATAATTACTTATACATTTTTATGATTTGATCGATTGACGCTTCGGCATTGTATTCCCATTTACGCTTTATGTTGGCAAAATCTCTTTCAATAGGATTGAGTTCGGGCGAATATGGTGGTAAGAATAATAAACTCGCACCGCAACCAGTAATCAATGTCTCTGTTTGTTGACTTTTATGGAAGGAAGCATTATCCAATATGACAACATGTGATGTGTCAAGTAGCGGACACAACACGTTCTCAAGCCACGCATTGAAGGCAAGCGTATCACAAGCACCTTCAAAAAGGACGGGGACTGTGATACGCCCCTGCATCTGTGCAGCAATGAGCGTTGTGCATCTATACCGATTGCTTGAGATTTTATCCGAGACGCAAACTCCTCTTGGCGCATAAGCGAACTGGCGAACACTTTCTGTGCGAAAACCGCTTTCATCAACATAGACAGGTGTTTTTCCGTTTTGAAGTGCTGCCTGAAGTTCAGTTTGATATTCCTCCTGTTTTATAGGACATTGTTCCTTGTAGGTGAAAGTCTTTTTTTTCGCGTGCATCCGATCTTCTTCAGACCATAGCAGATACACCGCTGCGACACACCAAAATGTGCAGCGCGTTCCTTCTGAGTGCTGTCTGGGAACTCTTTGACATGTTCAGCGAGTGCTTCTGGATCAAGACGATAAGGTTTACGAGGCCCCGGTTTCTCGTAACTAAAAGGATCTGCTGCGTCTAACCAGTTATAGATACAACGGCGTGAAACTTGAAATCTACGGGAAGCTTCTGCTTTACTTCCACCAGTTGCTATGAAATCAAGAACGCGTTTTCGTAAATCTTGTGAATATCTCATAATATAACTATTATCACAAAAACAGAAAACAATGTAAATTTATTTTTGATTTTAACAATA
>PYJD01000033.1 GCA_003635315.1 Candidatus Poribacteria bacterium | reverse complement strand
TAGAATCCTAATTTTATCTTGAAAAAGTTACGAAATCGTAACTTTTTTCTGTAACACCATTTTTAGGTGTATCCCTATTATCCCAGTACCCGTATGGGTTTAGAGACGATAATGCAGATGTTACGATTTTAGATAAAAAAGTTACATCAATGTTTGGAATCGTCTCTGTTAAGAGATTAATGCTTATAGATGATTTCAGAATTAAACTTTTCTTTCAACATCGGATCAGTTAAAAACCGATCCTACCAGGGATGATTTGAGAATTAGACTTTTCATTCAACATCGGATCGGTTACAAAACGATCCTACAAGTGTATAATCCTAATTTTATCTTGAAAAAAGTTACGAAATCGTAACTTTTTTCTGTAACACTAATTTTAGGTATATCTCCCTAATCCCAGTCTCCGTATGGGTTTAGAGACGATAAATCAGATGTTACGATTTTAGATAAAAATTTATTCCCATATTTTTACTAAGTTGGTATCACTATAACATTGCGCGGATCGACGTCTTCAAGATCGGCATATTCCCTATTATATTTAGTAGAAGTATCCTCTATACTCTCCACTTTTTCTTTATCATCATTTTGTAGGGTGTTATTCTGTGCTGCGAGAGTGGCAGCAGTGACAGCTGTCTTCAGAATTTGGTGTGATAGAGATATATACTTAACGTCTCCTTCTTGATATGCCATAGATTTTGCGTAACCATATAATGCGCCTAATTCATCAGATAGGATGTCTAAATGATGAAGATTATTGCACTTATATTTTGCGATATACTCATCGCGCGTTTTATTAAACAGGTCTCTATACTTGTTTGGAAATTGTTGATGATTAATATTAAACCTACGTAACCTTGCGGCGAGATGTTTTTTTGCCTTTTTCTCCATTTTTTGAACAGTTTCAATATAGGCACCAGGTGCATCCGCCTCTGCAAATTCTGGTTCTAATTCCCACTCTATATCAGTAGCATAAAAGTATTTATGCTCATTAATGTAGCGATTAATGAAATCATCTTCAGTTTCAAGTTTTATGCCACAAATATCCATAATTTCATCATGAAATTCATCCATAAATGCAGCGACAACTTCTGAAAGTTTCATAAATTGAGAAAAACCTTTGACAGCAAATTCTTTGTGTTTTTCTTCGAGTCTCATTTTCTATCTCCTGTTACCATGACTGTATGTAAAAATTCACATCACATACAATAGTTTTATCAGTCATTAAGACTAATATTAGCCTTATATACACTATAGTAATATATATAATAACATATTTAAAAAGTGAATGCAAGTTAATTGTGAAAAATATCTTACTATTCTGATAGATGGATAAAATTTTTTCTCAACTTCCATTAAGGATTGTTCTCATATGAACATTAGCTTATATTACTATTAGTTGTATGTATCATAGGTTTTCTTTACATTTTTTATCTAAATATGGGCTTAATGTAAAGAATTTGTAAATTTTACATTCAACACCTAAGTGGTTACAGACCAATTCTACCGTGGTAATGACTCAGTATTGATTGCATAACCCTATAATCCTGCTTTTCATGAGCTATTAATCTGTCAGAAACGCGGTTAACATGAAAAAAAAGATTTAAGAAGGAAGTGAGTAATAATCAACTCAAGACTGTGGGAATACGTTCTTCTATAGACATTCCGTTCCTACCAAATCAACGCCAAATGCGCGTATGGCATTTGTCGGAACTCAAGAGTGTGATTTACATTTATTCTATAGACATTCCGTCCCGATGGGACTAAAAACCTATATAAGATACCAATATGAACAATAACAGAATAGATAAAATGTATTGAATATATTGAAAACTAAATAATCCTGCCACACCGATTTCATTTGACAACCATATGAAAATCGATTATAATATTCGTTTCTTATATGGGTAAACGCATATAAAATGCGGATATACCGATAGTGGAGACGTATATGCATTTAGTAACGTTAAAAGAGTGGACGGATTCGGAAATACAAGAAACGGTAGAAAATAGTCTAAAGATCAAGAATCATCCAGAAAAATATAGACACACTGCAGAGGCATTAAACCTCGGATTACTATTTCAAAAGACCTCTACGCGAACACGGTGTGCAGGTGAAATTGGCATCGTACAACTTGGTGGTAATGCGCACTATTTAGATTGGCGTTCAACCAACTTTGGTATTGCTGATTTAAGTGATGAAATACGCGTTTTATCGGCGTATGTAGATATTATATTAGCCAGATTTCTGAAACATAATGATATGTTAGATGCAGCCAAAGCAGCAACCGTACCTATCATTAATGGTTGTTGTGATAGGTATCATCCAACGCAGGCGATTGGTGACCTTATGACCATACAGGAATACATTGGTAAGTTGGATGGTGTAAAGGTCTGTTTTGTTGGTATTCACAATAATGTATGCAACTCACTTATTGCTGCTGGTATGAAGGTCGGATTGGAAGTCACAGTCATAGCACCGGAGATAAATCCTGCTGCTATTGATAAGGAATTATTGTCAGAAGCAGAACAGAAAGGTTGCTATAAACCGGTTGATACAGAATTAGTTGATAATCATGGTATTTTACAAAGAATTATTGGAGGATGTGATGTTGTCTATACTGATACTTGGATAGATATGGAATTCTTCACAGATCCAGATTTTGCTGATGAACGAGACCGACGGGTTGAAAAAATGATGCCGTATCAACTGAATCCAAATCTTCTAAGAGATCTTGACTGTCGAATTATGCACTGTCTTCCTGCCCATCGTGGCTATGAAATTGATGGGGATCTGCTGGATGATCCACGTTCAGTTATCTTTGAACAATCAGAAAATCGTCTCCATAGCATGAAGGCAATCATGCTGTATCTTCTTTCACAATCCTAAGGAATACAAGATTTAATTCTCTTTTCAGTCATTCTGAATTTGTAATTTGACAATAGGCACAATCTAACAGAATGTGCTACAAAAAACACAATCTAACAGAATGTGCTACAAAAAACACAATCTAACAGAATGTGCTACAAAACGCACAATCTAACAGAATGTGCTACAAAAAACACAATCTAACAGAATATTTATTATTGGCGAAGGTATTGATAATTTATGAATAGTTATATACAACACCTTGCGTGCAGTAATTGTGATGCAACTTACCCTCATACAGAACCGCAAAATGTGTGCCATTTGTGTGGTAAACCTCTGTTTGCTCGTTATTCACTTGACCAACTGAAAGATAATTGGAAGCCTGATGATCTTCATACAAGACCTAATTCCTTTTGGCGATATAAGGAATTACTCCCTATACAGAATGATGAGGATATTGTCTCACTTGGAGAAACAGTTACACCATTATTAAATGTCAACCGACTGGGAGCTCAATTAGGGTTAGATAATTTATGGATAAAGGATGAATCACGTTTACCAACAGGTAGTTTTAAAGCGCGTGGTTTAGCGATGGCAGTATCTAAGGCAAAAGCCCTTGGTATTGATAAATTGGCAATACCATCCGCTGGAAATGCTGCTACAGCTTTATCTGTATACGCTGCAAAAGCAGGAATTCCAGCATACATATTTATGCCGAAGGATACTCCAGCTTTTAATCAGAAAACGTGTGAACTTGCTGGAGCAAACGTTACACTTATTGACGGATTAATTACCGATGCGGGAAAGATAGTAGCGAATCGGAAAATTAATAAGGGTTGGTTTGATGTTTCCACACTTAAGGAACCGTACCGTGTAGAGGGAAAAAAGACGATGGGATTTGAACTTGCAGAACAGTGTTGTTGGGAACTCCCAGATGTTATTATTTATCCAACTGGAGGTGGCACAGGAATTGTAGGTATGTGGAAGGGGTTTAAAGAATTAGAGCGTATAGGATGGATTAGTAAGAAAAGACCGAGATTTATATCGGTCCAATCATCGGGGTGTGCTCCCATAGTCAAGGCTTGGGAGGATGGCAAATCGGATGCTGAACCGTGGCAAGATGCCGATACCATTGCAAGTGGATTACGTGTACCTCAAGCGATTGGAGACTTCCTCATTTTAGATGCAATTCGAGAAAGTAATGGGGCTGCTATTAGTGTATCAGATGGGGAAATTGTTGATGCGATGAAATTACTTCCAACAACTGAAGGTTTGTTGACCTGTCCCGAAGGTGCAGCGACAGTTGCAGCATTACAGCCCCTCCTGACTGATGGTTTAATAGGACCTTCAGAGAAAATCGTGCTATTTAATACAGGAGGATTTCAAGCCTAAATTATCCTGATAACTGTTAAAATAGATTTATAGTGAACTTTTGAATTAATGGAACATTTGAGATGTAGGAGGGAATTCCGAACCCCGATTATCAAAAGTTTGATCGCGATTCGGAAATCGCTCCTACAAAGATTTTTTAACGATTTTCAATGTTCATTATAATCAAAAGTTTGATCGCGATTCGGAGATCGCTCCTACAAAGATTTTTTAACGATTTTCAATGTTCATTATAATCAAAAGTTTAATCACGATTCGGAAATCGCTCCTACAAAGAGTTTTTAACGATTTTCAATGTTCATTATAATCAAAAGTTTGATCGCGATTCGGAAATCGCTCCTACAAAGATTTTTTAACGATTTTCAATGTAATCGTATTTGGGTTTCTGTTGTACTTCAGGTTTTTCACCTTCTGTTGGTTTTGTTGTAGGTTTTGGTGTTTGAATTGGTGTATTCCTCTGATTGACACGATATCCAAAATTATATTTTTTAATACTCATTATCGGATATACTCCATCAAACCCAACAATCTTCCCTTGAATTTCCACCTCTTTATTGTTGTTTCCAGCATCAAGTCGTAATTGATCAAATTCTGGTGTTGGTTTAAATACCATGTCCTGTCCATCACCGATATGTAAGGCGTGATGTATCTCAGAAGTATGAGGTCTCCACCGTGCCCAAGCGGGTATATCTCTAATACCACTGCGTGTAAATCCGTGATGAGCAAAGATGTTTCCTCGAACAGTGGCATCAGTTCTTAATAGTCGAACCTGTCCCACACCGTGTCGTCCCTTATACCGTGAGTCTTGCAACTGGCGCATGATATCATATATATCAAACGTATGTGTTTCACTATACTTTGATACACCCTGACGCGGTTTCAGTTCAACAACTGTCGTAAATAATCTCTTTCTACCATTCTTATCCAGAGGTGTACTAAAACTAATATCTTTAGCGTCTACCCAAGGGGATAGTAGATGCCGTATTTTAATTTCATCAGCATGACTAATAACATCTGTAATTTCTATTTTTAGCGTCTGTACTTGTGCAACACCCAATGTATTCATCCAACATATCAGAAAAACAAACATTACTACGAAAATGACTATTTTAGAAGTTATATTTCTCATTTTTCTTACCTCACTTGGATATATATATCTAATTATCTCTATTATAGCCTAAAATTAGAATAGAAGCAAAATGAATTGATATGAAGGTCTCTTGCATCATGTTCATGTTTATATAGTAATAACGTCAATTTTATATAATGGGTTGACAGACTACTTACACATCTGAGTTTCTTTTTTCTACAAGATAATATAATACTGGTAAGACTAATAGTGTTAGAAAGGTTGCGGTAATCATACCACCACTGATAACGATTGCCAATGGTTTTTGGATTTCTGCACCTGAACCGTGAGTAAGTGCAAGTGGAAGCATTCCAAGACCTGTGGTTAAGGCTGTCATTAATACTGGACTGATTCTTTCTGATGCCCCTTTCAACACTGCATCATAGAGAGACATTCCTTCTGAACGTAGGGTATTGATGTGTGAAACCAAGATAATGCCGTTACGAACGGCTATACCGAATAACAGTATAAAACCTACCATAGATGGTATACTCAACACCCCACCCGTAAGGAACACACTCACAACACCTCCGATTAATGCCAACGGTAGGTTTAACATCACTAACAATGAGAGTCGAATTGACCCCATAGCAAGATATAACAAAATACAGATGCCAATAAAGACAAAGCCTGTTTGAATTAGAATTCGCCTTTGTGCCTGTTGTTGACTTTCAAATTGTCCACCATAGGTCAGGAAATATTCTTCTGGAATGTCAACATGAGCATCAATCTCTGATTTGACTTCAGCAATGAAATTACCGAGATCCTTATCTTGTACATTACACTGAATAACTATCCGTCGAGAGACATTCTCTCGATTAATTGTATTTGGTCCATATCCAATACTAATATCTGCAACCTGTTTTAAGGGTATAAATGCTCCAGACGGCGTGCGTATTTTTATATTGCCGAATGATTCTACTGTATTCACCAGTGTTGGATCAATCCGAACCACAAGATTATACTGTCTCTGTTCTTGAATAACTTGACTTACCGTTACACCATTAAATGCATCCTCAGCGAAATGTGTAATATCTTGGACACTTAACCCGTACCGAGCAGCTTTATGTCGTTTGACCTTTATTTGTAGTTGTTCAACTTGGACTTGTTGTTCAACCTGTAAATCAACGACCCCATCTACATGTGACATAGCAGCTTTAATTTCTTCAGCTTTCTGTCTTAGTGTATCCAGGTCAGGACCAAATAACTTTAATGCCACTTGAGCACTCACCCCTGACAGAAGATGATCAAGACGATGTTGAATAGGCTGACCGACCGATACTTGAACACCCGGAAAGTTCTCAGGGGAGAGTAGATCTCGAACTTCGGTGAGTAGTTGCTCACGAGTTTTCTCGCGTTCATCTGGCGGAATAAAATTGACAACGATCTCATGTGTGTTAACATCGTGTGCATGTTCATCTGCTTCAGCTCTCCCAGTTCTGCTACTAACACTTGTAACCTCATCAATCTGTAACAATCCTCTCTCCATTTCGCGTCCGATTCGGGTAGATTCCCCTAAAGATGTCCCAGGAGGAGAAAAAACACTAATCGTGAAGGTTGCCTCATCCATAACGGGTAAGAACTCACGTCCTAACCGTGGAATAGCCACGAAAGTAGCTACTACCAATAACAAGGCAACGACTACAACAACCCAACGGATCCGCATTGCTAACGATAGAATTGGTTGATACCCCCGTTTGATCCACATCACAACAGGTTGCAATGTTAATGCAGACTCAACATCTGAATCTGGTGCTAACCTGACAATGAATAATCTCCACCGAACAACAAGGTTACGGAATATATTTGTAAAGCGTCTAAAACCCCTTTGTTCTGTTGCAAGAGGTTGATGTAATGGAATATCTCTAACCCGACCGAGTAGAAGATCACTTAATACTGGAACAACTGTCAAAGCAACAAGTAAGGAAGCAGCCATTGAAATTACAACTGCCCAACCAAGCGGACGAAACATCCTACCTTCTAAACCACTAAGACTAAACAGTGGTAAAAACACCAGTATGATTATCAGAGTTGCAAAAACAATAGACACCCGCATTTCATCACTTGCTCGAGTCACCACCTGTGTTGGGGTTTCATCAGTCACGTCACCCAACTCACGCAGATGGAAGTATTCTTGTAAACGTCGAAAGATATTCTCAACATATACAATTGCATCATCAACCACCATGCCGACAGCGATAGCTAATCCTGCAAGAGTCATAATATTGAGAGTTCCGCCTTGTGATAGTAAAACAAGAAGCGCGATTATCAGAGATAAGGGAATAGCAGTTAATGTAATAAGTGCAGTACGTATGTTAAATAGGAATATGACGAGAACAATGACAACCAGTATAGCTCCTTCCTGTAATGCATCTTTTACAGTATCTACAGCCCGTCTAATGAGGTTTGCTTGTGCATATTCAACCTCTATATTTACGCCATCGGGTAGGGTTTTTTCCAGATTCTCTAATTCCGTTGTGACTTTATCACTCAAAGTGAGTGTATTTTCACCGGGTTGTTTTATAACTTTTCCTAAAACAGTTTCTTCTCCATTACGACTCCCTGCCCCACGACGTATTTCCGGTAGAGAGCCGATCTTAACTTTAGCAATATCCTTTACCAATATGGGTGTATTATGTTCCCTAACATCAATTACGACATTCTCGATATCTGTGACAGAGGAGATCCTACCTAACCCTCGAATCATTAACTCTTGTGTATTTCTAATTAGAAAACCCCCAGATGCATTCTCGTTGCTTTTAGAAAGTGCATGTACAACATCTTCAAGAGATATACCGTAACTGACCAATCTTTCAGGATTCACGAAAACCTGAAATTTCTTTACATATCCCCCGATGTTGATTACATTGGCGATTCCTCCTCGAGATTGCAACCGGAACCGTATCACCCAGTCTGCTATATCACGCAACTCCATTGGGTCCATTTTTTCATCTGATACAGCAATCAACGCATACTCCATGATTTCACCTAACAGTGATGATGTAGGTAAAATGATAGGCGTATCTACACCTTCAGGTAGATTAGGAGCAACAAGTTGGAGTCGTTCAGAAACCATCTGACGCGCCAGAAAAATATCCATACCCCATTCAAATTCTACGAAAACGAGAGACAAACCGATAGCTGATGATGAACGAACACGTGTTACATCAGAAGTACCGTTAACCGAACTTTCAATAGGTAATGTTACAAGAGTCTCCATTTCTTCAGGGGACCAACCATGTGCTTCTGTTAGAACAGTTATCCGAGGAGGGTTGATGTCAGGATATACATCTATAGGTGCATTCTGAAACATTCTAAAGCCGATTATGCCAGCAATAATGATCCCAATGATGACAAGAAGTCGATTCCTAAGTGAAACTTCAGTGATTTTTGACCACATTTTATTCTCCTGCAAGGCTAAAAATAAATTATAGTAAGCTTTTGAATTAATGGAACATTTTGAGATGTAGGAGGGATCTACGATTGCCGAATATCACTGAGTTAAATCGCGATTCGGAGATCGCTCCTACAGGGATGTTAAATCGCCATTTGGAGATCGCTCCTACAGGGATGTTAAATCGCGATTCGGAGATCGCTCCTACAAGGATTTTTTGTTATTATTTTCAATGTTCACTATAAATCAGTCGAAAAGTGGTTAATCTACCCACATACAATACTCGTTTAATAGTGCAATATTAATGTGAATGACCTGCATGAGGATCGACTACATCAGAAATCCCGGTTGATGCTCTTTTCAGTTGATGAGTTCCTTGTATAACAACAACCTCACCAGCATATAATCCATCTCTAATCTCAACAAATCTATCATCCTTAATACCAATTTCAACTTCATGTTTAACATAGGAATCCTCAGATTCCACAAACACATAGCTTGTTGTTCCTTCAGTAAGGACAGCGGCCAAAGGCACACATAATACATCCTCAATTTCCTCAATTACGAGCGTTTTATCAGCAAACATACCAGGTTTCAATAGGTGTTTTGTGTTATCAACCTTAGTCCAGAAATGAATAGTTCTTTTCTGTGAATCGACTACAGGGGAGATTTGTGAGATCTTCCCAATAAAGACCTTATCTTGATACACAGGCACCCGAATTCGCACATCACCACCAGTCTGCCATTTCTCGTTTAGGAGTGTGAGATGTGTTTCATAAGCCTCACCTTCAACTAAAAGTGTAGATGTGTTTAGTATTGAGTATAGCGAATCATTCTTGTCAACTGCTTTACCCAGAGATACCTCCTGTTGTATGATTTTCCCTGACATAGGTGCAGTTACTGAAATCAATGAACTGGTCAGTCCTGATTTTTCAATCTTATCTATTGCAGTTCCTGACAAGCCAAATACTCCCAGTTGTTGCCTAAGTTTAGTTAAGACAATCTCACTATTGCGATAGCTTTCTTCAATTTCATGAAATGCTTCCAAAGTTTCTGAACTTGTCATGTATGATTCATATCTATGAATCAATTCATCATTTGTTAAATCATTAAACAATGTTGTGAAATCTGTTTTCGTTATAGAATCTAATTGGTCAGTTGTTATACCGTTAGCAATTGCCCTTTGTTTGCTTGCATCAGCCTTAATTGTTGCTAATCTATAGGCAGATTCTGCATCTACAAATTTTGATACTTCCTCTGTCAATGTAATATACTTTAGAGCATGTTCTGTAGGTATAATTACATCTGGTGATATATGAGAATTTATGGTGTTCTTATCAGAATTAAGTAGTGTTAGTATTGGCGTAGAACCATCATCTTGTAGCATTCTATTAAGAGTTTGATTAGATACATCAAGGAGTTGAAATTGTCTCTTAATTCCTGATACTACCTTTTTAGCTTTTGAGAATTCAGCCTTTTTTGCGATCAGTTCTTTTTTAGCAGAAATCCGTTTTTCTGCCAGAGATTCGATTCTCTCAAGTGTGTTTGCAAGTAAATTCAATTCAACATCAGCCTTAACAAAATCTAATCGCATCTGCTCTAATGCTGATATAGTTTTGGCAATAGTAATTGCTTTATGTCTATCAAAGGCTTTCCTAAGTTCTTTCTGTTCTGCAGTAGATTCTAAATAATCGATCAACATTGATTGCAATTCCAACTTTATCTGTTTTGCAAATACATCTTTCTGATGTGCCAATTTTGAAGTCAGTGATTTGTGCTGAAGTACAGCCTCAATCAGGTTTATCTCATTCAACTGTAAATCAAGACTTTCTAATTGAATCAAGACATCACCTTTCTTGACAGAATCACCGAGATTGAAATTGACTTTCTTAACTATGCCCCCAATCCTTGGTGTAACAACTGCCTGCTTTTCAGGTTGTGGTATGATATTCCCTGTAATTTGAACCACTTTTTCAATAGTGCGTATATCTGCTTCTGCTGTCATCAAACCAATGTTTGCTTTTGCTTTGTCAGTGAGAGTCACACTATTTTTTTTAGATGTCGGAATCTGTCCATCATCAGATTGGTTGTTTTGAACTTGAGCCCAAGTCAATTTATAAAACGGATACATAAAACACATTCCCAAAATAATCATTACAATAGATAGGAAAATAATCATTCTGGTAAAGACATAATTTTTCATGATATCCCTCCTTATGAGATAGTCACTCCACGTAGGTTATTAATTCACTTTATTAATGCAAAGGTGTTCCAATCGCCATCTCAAGGTCTATAAAAGCCTTCTGATATATATAAAGCGTATCAAGATAATCCATTTGTGATTTTATATATTCATTCTGTATAATGATCAATTCCAGAAGTCCAGTCTCCCCTAATTCGTATGCTGAACGTGTCAGAATTAGATTTTTATTGATCAATTTTAAAAGGTCGTTCTCATAAAACATCAAGTTTCTTTTTCCTGCCTTCACAGAAAGATATGCGGCTGTCACATCCTGAGTGATCGTATTTTCCAAATTTAAAATCTGTATATTGTCTTGCTTGATTTGAACCGTTGAGGTTTTAATCTCCACCCGATTCCTGTCAAAAATAGGTAAAGGAATAGTTACTTTTAATCCTAATCCTGTCTGATCTTGGTTACGTTGAACAATTCCCCCGATACCTAAATTGGGAATATTGGCAGCTTTTGCAAGTTTATATGTGCTTTCCGTGAGCTGCTTTTGTAGCTTCAGAGACTTCAAATCAGTCCGATGCATAAGTGCTTTAGATGTTAATGTGTCCAGATTAATATCCGGAGGATTCTTCAACGGCAGATCACCTGTTACTCTCGGTTTTGCGGTTAATGCAGTTCCCATTAGTCCATTCAGTTCAAGTTGTGCTAATTGTTGTTTGTTTTCCAATGTAGCTAATTCTCTCCGTGCAGACTGTAGTTGTAAGTTTGCCAAACCAACTTGAGTGATAGCAATATCTCCAGCTACATGTCGAATCTGAGCAATATCATAAATCAGTTGGTTTTGCAGAATCATTTCTTGTACTAATTTTACCTTCTCTTGTATCAGGAGTAGTTGGTAGAATGACAATTTCACAGATTTATTAAGAGTTTGTCTTTCCCGTGTTAGTTCATGCTCTGCTTTTTCAAGGTTTATCTGTGCGATTTTTTTTCTATGACGGCGTTGACCACCCAGTTCAATAGATTTAATTATTTCGATATTTTGTTCACCTTGAATACTACCGATAAACTCAGATTCCAATTCTGGGTTGCTAAGTAAAGGAATCCCATTGTATTCCTCTTGTGCGATTTTTACCTTCTCATATATTGATCTTAGAGTATAATTTTGTTTTATTGCCGTCTCAATCGCCCTCTCTAAACTGATTTCATTATTCATATCTGCTGAAACAGGGGTCAAGAGACCAATCAGTGAAAAAATGTAGATTCCTATAGTAGTAATAGCAATGTATAGTCTGTTTGTCATAATTACAATGCTCCTCACAAGTGATATTTCAAGATATTATGCATAGTTGTTAACATCTGAATTAATTATAGGTTGCTGATATGAGCTCATAGGTATGATTTCATATCAATCGTAAGAACAGTAAGAAATACAGAAGTTACGAGACTTATATGACAGTAGGGATTACGAAAATAGTAAAACTGAAAGGAAAAAGCAGTGCATTACTTGCACATAGGAAATCAAATGAGGAGAGTAACAGTTTGTAATGAAATAAGCGTTGGATCAATCAATGGAGGAATAGAAGAGAGAGGTATTGGGGGAATTATAGGAAGGATTTTGTTTGTGATAGTTGAATCAATTGTATTAACTGAGTATTGTGTGGATAGATTTGAATAGGATGAGGTAATAAGGGGTTGGGTATTGAGTGATGTGAAAATAGGAAAATCAACACATTCACCACAATGTTCTTCCTCAATCTCAGTACATATCGAATTTGAAAAAGATGAATGAACAGAATAATGGGATGCTATATCTGTGCAGGATCCATTAATTGAATATTCAAAACTAACGTGTCCGTCATCACCTACGCAGAGGACATAACTTGCCAAATGCATAGGAATCACTGCAGAGTATATAAACAACCAAATTATTGGTACTAAGACAATCTTTTTTCTACTGAGGAGATAACTCATACCTATAGACATAATCAGTGTTTATGTAAAAAATAGAAATTTGGTTAACTGACTTTCTATAGTATACTATACACTGAATCTTTGTTTCAAGTTGAAATTCCATATCACCAAGTTATTAGCTTTATATCTATAGTAAACTTTTGAATTAATGGAACATTTTTAGATGTAGGAGGGATCTCCGATTCCCGACTATCACTGAGTTAAATCGCGATTCGGAGATCGCTCCTACAGAAGAGAGTTAAATCCCGATTCGGAGATCGCCCCTACAGAAGAGAGTTAAATCCCGATTCGGAGATCGCCCCTACAGGGATTTTATGTTGTTATACCATTTCTAATTGACAAAGTCGCAACCAGGAGATCGCTCCTACAGAAAAGAGATAAATCGCGATTCGGAGATCGCTCCTACAGAAGAGAGATAAATCGCGATTCGGAGATCGCTCCTACAGGGATTTTATGTTGTTATACTATTTCTAATTGACAAAGTCGCGACCAGGAGATCGCTCCTACAGAAAAGAGATAAATCGCGATTCGGAGATCGCTCCTACAGGGATTTTATGTTGTTATACCATTTCTAATTGAAAAAGTCGCGACCAGGAGATCGCTCCTACAGAAAAGAGATAAATCGCGATTCGGAGATCGCTCCTACAGGGATTTTGTGTTATTATACCATTTATAATTGAAAAAGTCGCAACCAGGAGATCGCTCCTACAGAAGAGAGATAAATCGCGACCAGGAGATCGCTCCTACAGAAGAGAGCTAAATCGCGATTCGGAGATCGCTCCTACAGAAGAGAGTTAAATCGCGATTCGGAGATCGCTCCTACAGGGATTTTCTGTTGTTATACCATTTATAATTGACAAAGTCGCAACCAGGAGATCGCTCCTACAGAAGAGAGATAAATCGCGATTCGGAGATCGCTCCTACAGGGATTTTATGTTGTTATACCATTTCTAATTGAAAAAGTCGCAACCAGGAGATCGCTCCTACAGAAGAGAGATAAATCGCGATTCGGAGATCGCTCCTACAGGGATTTTGTGTTGTTATACCATTTCTAATTGACAAAGTCGCGACCAGGAGATCGCTCCTACAGAAGAGAGTGTTGTATACTTAAAAGGTTATTCTACAATAGAGACATTTTCATCATATAGAAATGGTATTAAATTAATCTCTAATTAGATGTCCAAATATAGAACAAGAATGTCCATTTTTCCTACAATTTCTAACTCTTTAAAATAAAGACATTGATTTAATAATATGCCTGAACAGATAATGGTTTGGCATTATAATTGCATTAGGAATTTAGAAGATAATTACATCTCTTGACAAAAAGTAGACCGTCATTAAAACCTTGAAAACCACCTTCAGAAATGATAAAATCTAATCAGGAGATATGTGTTTTTAAAATATAGATCAAACCAATAGAATTATTGAAATGAGGAAACAGAAGTGATGAAAAAAACGGTTTTGATGACGGTGTTATTCCTGATATGTATTGTGGCAAGTTACGGTCAATACAATGGGGAATGTTGGGTTGTTAGCAGTGGTGATATAGTATATAAATTGCATGCGAATGGTAATGCAGACCCAAATGTAATTGGGGATTTAAAGAATGCGAGTACAGTTGGTGTTAATCCTGTCAATGGGGTTGTTTGGATAGCTATTTCAGCCGGAGGTGTGTTCAGATATGATCCTACCGCAGGAACATTTGATGCAACACCGACAATTAAATCGCCTACAGGGATCTCGATTAATCCAGTGGATGGAACAGTATGGATTGCTGGACTTGATGGTGTGAGAAAAATCTCTGCGGATGGGAAGCAAGTTCTTGCCCAAGTAATTCCTCCTGATGGTCCTTCGAATCAGGATTCAGGTCGTTTTAATGTTGTTGTAAATCCTAAAGATGGAAGCGTTTGGATTACTGATGGGAAAGGACCGATTGCTCGGTATGACGCCAATGGAACATTGCTTGCAACAGCACCACCATTAAAAGAACCCAAAGGTGGTTTATCAGTAGACTATCAAGGCAACGTTTGGATAGCAGACACGCAGGACGATACACTTGTGCGTTATTCACCTAATGGAGAACAATTGGTTAAGATAGATGATATTAAGAGTCCTGTTTCTCCAAGTGTTAATCCGAAAGATGGAACTGTATGGGTAGCTACAAATAATTCTACGTTAATGAACCTCTCTGCAACGGGTAATAAAATAACTGAGTTTGAAGTTGGCATGGCTATCGTTGCGGTTACTTATTCACCAGCGGATGGGGGCATCTGGATTGCTGATATGCTTGGTGAAACATTTACCGGCCAGGTTAGTAAATGGACATCTAAGGGTCAGGTGTTATTCAAGAATGCAATACCACAACCCTCAACAGTCTCAATTGGGTTTTGGGAAGGCAATTAGTTGATTGATCAGAATATTAGTTTTTATAGTCTTAAGGTTTGTAGAGATACCAATAGAGTATAAATTTAAATTACTATATGATTAAAGTAGATGGGAGATGTGTGATGAAAAAACTTTTTGTATTTCTATTTACAGTGCTGGTTTTTTCTGTCTTTACTGTAACTGTTTCTGCTCAACTGCCAGATTTTGAGGTGACTGGGAAGAGTATAACCTTCTCTAATCATCATCCTGTGGAAGGGGAAGAAATAATAATTTGGGTGGAAGTAAAGAATGTTGGCACAGCAATCCCAACTATGAACGAGGACTTAGTCGTTGATTTATATGAAGGTCACCCAGATACAAATCCTCTTCAGATAGTATGTAAAGATGTCATATTGGAGTTGAAAGTTGGCAAGACAAAACGTGTTGCTGCGAAATGGCAGCCACCTGCTGGGGAAACTAAGATTTTTGCAGTTGTGAATCCATCGGGTGAAAAACATATTGAAGAAAAGAGCATACTTAATAACCTAACACACACAACAATTGTTGCATCTACGAAGACATTTCCTCATGTAACACCAGAAAAAATTCAGAAATCAATTGACAAAGGGGTGGCTTGGATAGAGTCACGTCAAGGCAAGAATAGTCGTACCTGTCTGCAGTGTGGTGCTGAAAATCAGATAATATTAGCATGTTATAGTTGCGGGGCAAGTCTGAAAGGGTTACCAGAAAATTTCATTCCAGGTCCTGTATGGAATTTCGGTGAAGACCGTATCCAGGAGACTTCATTGGCACTACAGACATTATTCGCATCAGGTAAGACATTATCAGATAAATCTATACAGCAAGGACTTGATTTTCTACTTACAGAAAATTGGAATGAGTTGGCAGTGTATCAATATGCAGTCCTGATTCCAGTGTTGGTTGCCACACAGAATCCTGAATATAGAGAGCGTGCGCAATTCGCAGTAAATCAATTAGTGGAAAAACAACTTCCAGTTAAGGGGAGTGAGTTTGCTGACCCCAGAGATGATGGTGGATGGGGATACGGTTATACAGCTGATGGTGCGCATATGAATATGGTAATTTATGCCTTATACGCTGCCAAACAGTGGAATCTTAACATACCCCGACAGACTTGGATACGTGCTGAAAGATGGATAGGCGGCAATCAGACAGAAACGGGAGGTTGGCTTTATAATTTGGTGGACGATGGTTCACCTTGGGCAATCGGTGTTTATGGTAGTATGACTGCAACCGGTTTATGGGCACTCAGGGCATGTGGTGTATCTGTAGAAGATACAAAGATCCAGAAAGGTATAGAATGGATAAGAAAAAATTGGACTTTGACACGTAATCCTGGATCTAATTCTTGGCTTTATTATTACTTACTTTCGCTTCAACGTTTTAGTGACATTCCCCCTAAGTTAACTACGATTGCTGGTTATGACTGGTACAATGAGATCTCAGCAATGATGGTATCTGAGCAACAACCAGACGGTAGATGGCATGGATCTGAAAGTGATTTCTTAGCTACATGTTTTGCTGTAATGACATTAAGCCGTGCATTGGTAGGACCTACCGAAGCAAATATCGGTGTTGTACCCAATAGTCTTCGATTTTCACCTCCGTCACCGCGGGTAGGAGAAGCCGTTAAATTAAGTGCCACACTCAGAAATAGTGGCACTGCACTGGATAAAACATTGAAGATTAAGTTCTCTGCTGATGGTACTGAAGTCAAATCAACAGAAGTGCTATGGACACCTACCCTTGATGAAACAGTAGTAACAGTTGATTGGGTTCCCAATAAAGAAGGTGAGAATCTGATTAGTATATTAGTGGACTTGGAAGATTTAGATATCTCAGACAATACTGCCTCTGCACCAGTGGAAGTTTTTCCAAAATCCACTTCTGCAACTGACATACAACTTGCTGAACCGAAGAAAATCGGTGATGGTGTGTTTCAGATGGGAACGGTTGTTTTTGATACAAAGAACAAGGAAATTACATTACCTGGTGAAATTAACATTACAAGTGGTGACACCATCATTGAATTCTTTGGTTGTGGTCTACTTGGTAAAACACATGAAAGCATACTTATCCTTGATGCTGAACCAATTTATTTATATATTGCTATGGGTTTGTTAGACCTTGAGCCGGGACAGAATCTAAATGTTGAAGGGGATCCACACGACCCGGAAGGATCTCAAGTGCAAATATGGGTTGAATGGAAACAGGAAAATAAGGTAGTTACGTATACAGCCCGCGAATTGGTATGGAACACATTTTCTGGACACCCGATGGAAAAAACACATTGGGTTTTCACGGGTGGTCGTCTCAGAAATAATCAACTCACATCACAACTGTACCATAACTTAATAGCAGTTTATCGTGATCCGGATGCCTTAATCAACAACCCTTTACCGGGTGGAACTGATGATCGTACCTATCGTGTAAATACTGATGTGATTCCACCAAAAGGAACGAAGGTCAAATTGATAATTCGTCCGATATAACATTATCATAGATTTTTTGGAGGAGAAAGTGCCAATATTTGAATATCGATGTACCTCTTGTGAAAATAACTTTGAAGTCTTACAACGCACCAGTGGTGAGAAGAAACCGGTAGCATGTCCAAAATGTGGGACGTTTGAAACGAAGAAACGGTTATCAAGTTTTTCATCATCTGGAAGTAAGAGTGATATACCCCAAGATACCAGTAGCTGAGCTATACCTAACAGAGACAGTTTGTCCTGATGAAACAAAATCCTGAAACTAAATCAGTTAATATTCTACGTGAGATTGAAGATAATAAAATTGCGCCAGTTTATCTACTTTGTGGTACTGAGACATTCCTTATTGAAGGAACGCTCAAACAGATGTTGGATAAACTACTTCCTCCAGAATCGCGCGATTTCAATTTATCTATCTTAGATGGAAATATGGTCTCAGTTAGGGAAATATTGAGTCATGTAGATCTGTATCCGCTCATGTCGGATTGGCGTGTTGTTGTTGTTGAGAATTTTCCAGCCTTTAAATCCCAGAACAGAACTTCCTCCCCTTTAACAATTATTCGCAATGCTATGCAGCATGAATCTGAGAATATACAACGTTGTGTGCTGGACATAGCAAAATTACTTGGTATCACATCTCAACAGATAGCGGATAATCACCCAGCCTACAGTAGTGCTATAGAAGAAATTACCGAGAAACTGGGTGGTGTCTTGTCAGAGGATGTCCGTACTTTTTTTCAGCGATTACCTAACCTTTCCTCCCAAATAGAAACACATACGGACAATGAGAGTGAAGACAACAATACTGACCTAATGATGGACTGGCTTCAAGGGGAATTGCCCATGTCAAGTATTCTAATATTTGTCGTAAAGGGAGAAGTAAACAATCAGAATCGTTTTGCTAAGGCAATTCAAGAAGTAGGGAAATATGTTTCTTATGATGTAAATGAAAAAGGAGACTCATTCAACAAAGATCCGCTCTACAAGAAGGTTGTGGAGAAATTGGCTACATTTAATAAGAAAATTACACCGAGGGCATTTGACCAACTTCGTAAACGGACGGGTGGTGATATGCAATTGGTCTCTGAAGCAATCAACAAGATTATTGATTTTGTTGGAGATAAGGAACAAATAGATGATCTTGACATAAGAAATGTGGTTTCCCAAACTCACTATGATGGAATTTTTGATATTACAGATGCTATAAGCAGACGATCTACAAAACAGGCAATAAAAAGTCTTCGAGAGGTGATTTCAAGTGGTTTGGATCCTATACCAATTACTGCAGCAATAGCGAATCACCTACGATTTTGTATCCAGGTAAAGTTGATTATTTTAAAAAAGGGTATCAAACCGATTGGACGACAGATGCGATATCCAGATTTTACATCAAAGATTTTTCAACCACTTGTAGAAGAGTTCGGGGATCTTCTACCTACATCACAAACATCTAATATATTAAAACGTAGTCCCTACATCACCTATAAAATATTCCAATCCATCAATACCTTCACAACTCATGAATTGATGGATGCTCTGAATAAAGTCTTGGATGTAGAAATTCAATTAAAAACAACTCCGTTTAGTGGGGAAATATTACTTGAACAATTAGTATTTGATATATGTAGAAGTTCAAAAAAGAAAAGATGAGTATTTCTTAGATAATAGTATCAATGTGTAAGTGAATAGATGACAGCATTGATACCGATTTTTAATGCAATATTAGAATATTTCATCGGATAGTAGTCCTCTGCTGCATGTTCCCATGCATCGCCGAGATCAGAATTAAAACAGATTAGCATCATAAGTCTATCCTTATCATCGTACACACCTAAGTATCTGGCTGGATGTCCATCTGTTCGTTCAAAAGTCCTACCACTAAACAGAGCACGTAGTCCCGGAATCTGTATAAGTTCATCAATTTTAAAGAAGCATTTAAAAATCGGATGCGTTATAGGTATATCCACAGGTTCACGTTTAGGAAATATCTTCTTGAATTCTGTATAGAACCATTTCCACTCCATTCCTCCATGGAAGTCATCAATAAAGATAAACCCCCCACGTAATAGATATTCGCGTAAGTTTGATGCCTCAGCACTACTCAGTCGCATACTTCCAACTTCTAACATATATGCAAATGGATATTCAAACAGTTCATCTGACCAAACAGGAATTTTTATCCCATCTGGCGCAACATTCAAGTTAGTTTGTTTTCTTAATTGGTAGATAAAATTACGATCAGACGCTGGGAAATCCACTTCCCAATTACTCAGTTGAGTGAGTTTGCCTCTATATTGTAAACGTACGAATGTAAAATCATACTTCTGTACAGCATAAGAATAATTTATAATCAGTGAGAAGAGAGATATTAGGAGAGTTGTGTGTGATAATCTACGCATGTTCAACTAATAGTCAAGGTGGTAGTAAAGTCATCCAAACCAGTCAGATTTAATTCAATCGGTTACGAAGTTGTCTAATTAATTGAGGTGTTTCGGTTTTTTCAGGATGAAAGATTGCTTCAGGAGGAACAATTTGTCTTGGACGATCAGGTGGTGTATAGAACCATTGTAATGCAATCTGATAACGTGGTCCTTGGAAATAGTGTATTTCAATAGGATGAAAACCTGCTGCAAGTTTAATACTTAAACGTCGGTTCCGCGGATCATGTACACCATCATTATCAACGACTAATTTTCCATCAATATATAACTTAGCACCATCATCAGAGTACAATTCAAAAGTATAAACTCCTGGCGTATGTAGAGCTAATTTAGCCTTGAATAGAATTGCGAAATTCTCAATGATGTTTTGTTTTTTAGGCGTAGGAAATCCAGAGGTAAAGTTTCTTGGAGAAACATCAATTTTTGCTGTTGCAAAGGTATAAATAGGTGTAAGTTCCTCGAAATTTGGCAATTTATATAATGGATAATCGGGAACATATAATTGACCGATTAGTCCGTGTCCAGGCATTACATCAGAATCAAACCACCCAATCTCGAACATACCTTTATCTATTGCAATTGAATTAAGTTCATCAATATTTGAAAGCTTTGATAATTCCTTTTCGATACTGCTTTCTTTTTCATAACCTATACTCCTACCACCATGTCCTCGGTGAGATCGACCAGATCTCTGTGATTTAGGAATTACCGTCGTTCCACCTGAATTATTGTCTGTACCTAAACTAACATTCGATAGTGGAGATGTATCTGTTTGAGATAAATCCGCGCTTGTAATGAATTCTGGTATGAATTCGTCATAAATATATGCTTTAGGCAAAAACAGGTTAGGCGTATATTTAGGTGTTGCACTGGCAACTATTGTAGAACCGCTATCTGTATTTTGTATTACTTTTTTATGTTTATGCTCGTGAATCATCCTGCGTTTAATTCGATTAATTTTTCCGATTCTATAAATAATTAGTGATAGATCATCATTATTTGGGTTGAATTGTTGCACAAGAAATGGAGAAAGAATTAACAACAATATAAAATGGATTCCTAATGAGAGAATAAGTGATATATTTCCTATTCTTATTTTCATGGTACAACCCATTTTTAAGTATAAGGTAATTAAAAGTGTACTTTTTGTTGAATATATGTGATGTATTAACTTTGGAAAAGAGAATAATAATCCCTCTTATTCTAAGGTGTGAAAAGTCAATGAATGGAGATTTCATTGCCTCTATGGTATTACTTATATTACCAGATATATATGGGAAATGTCAAACAGGACTTCTTAAGTAAGGATTAGCATAAAGGTCTGAAAATTAAAAAGGACAAAATAGTGGAATGTTAATTTAAGTCTTGCATATAACGACAGATTTTTTTGATGATTTACATAAAGAAAGGCACGTAATATACGTGCCTTTCTTTATTTAGTTGTATTTGATTACATAATATTAGCTACTTGATCTGGTATTATAGAAAATATCACCCGTCAATATTATGGTATTTAGCTTTGCTCATCACAGATACAATCATGAGACATTTTTCGTTACAACTGTTATGCTTGAACTATCGTTATCAGATTCATCGGGTTGTATTGTTTGGGTTGGTTGTAGTAGTTCTGGTGAATCTTCCTGTTCGATTTCGGATGTCTGTGTACTGGGTGTTTCAATGTATGTATTGTAATCATCAAGAATTGCGAGTTCATGCTGAAACCAGAAATAACAACCCACTGTAAATACTAAAAGGATTACACTCCCACCAATAATCCAATTATCTATAGTAATTTCTTTCATTTCTTCTCTCCTTCATTCTCCTACCATACTTTGTAATTATCTGATTTTATGTTATCTAAGGTTAATATTTAGACATGCAAATGTATTTTGTGTTCAGTAAAATCCTGAAATTCATTCAGGGATTGTGGATTTGTAAGTTAATTGAGAACCATTTATATATATATAGACACAATTTAGAGCTAAAAAGGTTGCATTAAAATGCCTTTAACTAATTTAGTTGATTGATTTTTGAAATTCTTCAAAAAATAGATGGTTCTGTCGTATATTGTTGATAGTAAAAATTCGCTTACTATAATTACATGAGATCTTTCTGAGATAAAGGATAGATAATTCCGGATCTCATGACAATTATAATGACTGAGTATACACCTTCCCAACTTTTATTAGCAAAATTTGTGCCAAATTATAATATCGACAATCACCTCAACACCTTAGATACAATAATATATACATAATACCTGTCTAAATGTAAGAATAGCCTAAGTTTGACACTTGAGTTTAGACTGATAATAGTAGAATGTATATTCTTAAGATTTAATATCATAAAGAATAAATTCGTTGACGATTACAAAATATGTTTAGCTTTTGCACTAAACTTGTTTAAAATAACGACACATGTGCAAAAAAGGCACACTTGTTTATACGGTATAAAATCTATTAAGTGTTTTTCAGAAAGATCAACTAATTAACAGAAGAAATTTATGACTTGTCCGGGATTGGAATATCGTATAGAAGTAGAAAATAATGTCAGGGTGTATAGGTTTAAATTATGGAAAATTGAAATTATTAATTCATGGGTTTATTAAGCTCATAACGGAGTACTCCGCCTCCAAGCGTTCCAACATATAGCGTATTATTTTCAGTTGCAAGTGAGGAAACTTGATACGGGATTTCTGGTGTAATCTGCTTCCATATATTGGTATTTTCATCAGTTTTGTATACCAGTTGATTTGCTTGTCCGTAAACCGTTGTGCCATCTTCTGAGAGATGATCCAGAACAAGATGGTCTCCATTGCTATCGGTGATTAATTCCCATTTTAATCCATTTCTTGACCTTAGAACCCCTTTGTCCGTTGCGACATAAACGGTCTGTTCGGCAAAGACAATCTTCTTGAAACTCTCAACTTGAAAAGGAAGGTGATGAGCTACATCTCTCCAAGTCTCTCCTTCATCAACTGATTGCATTAGGCGTCCATCTCTAATTCCTACGAATACAATGTTCTTGGATACAGCTATTTTGAAACTCATAGATTCAAGTAAAGTGTGTAAGGTGGATATTCCTTCAAACTCAATTATAGAACTTTGAGGAGTAAATGGGAAAGTATCACTATTTAATGGTTTACTTAATCCTGTATTAACCCATCCAGCAGCTCCTGGTTTCCACTTGTAAAGCCTCTGTCGAAATTCTACATAGTATGTATCTCCACTAATTGCAAAACCTTCATACGGAACAATCAAACCTGTTGACCTTGGATGTGAATCTGACAAATTAACCTCCCCAAAACTCGGTAAATCATGAATTGCATTAAATTTTCTGTCATTCTCTGACAAACGTAATATTGTAAAAATCTGGTCATGATTCTTCACGTATAAGGTATCGTTGAATTTCGCAATCACTGAATTGTTATTAGTGTCAAGGTGAAATGGTGACCAAGTATTTCCTTTATCAGATGAAGTCACATAACCATTTGTAGTTCTTGCATATATATATTTGTTACAAACAATTACATCCATTACAGTCGTATTTACAAGTCCATTATTTATTTGATTCCAAGATTTTCCACCATCTCTTGTACGATAGATTCCAGATCTTCCAGCTCTGTAAAATGTATTGTTATCTAACATTAATATTGAGGGTGGAATACTAATGTCATTTCTATCATTTAGGGTAATGCGAGTCCAATTTTCTCCAGTATTTGTGGAATAAAATAAGCTCTTTGGTACTGCTACCATAACTTTTTCATTGCTTGCCTTAATCCTAATGTTCTTGCCATAAGCGACATTAGTACCTGTAGATGGAAATTCTATTGGAATTCTATCTTCTGAATTTACAGAGTTATTAAGCCTGTGTCTTGGATCTATTGAATACCATGTTTCACCGAAATCTGTTGAGCGGAAAAGAGTCCACCACATATCTTCTTTCTCATTTTCTTTATACACAAAATCTCTTCCTACTGCAGCATAAAGTCGGTCATCTGAGACAGCCAAGGCATGAATTTTTTCTTTGTTACTTTTTTTATTTCTTCCTATTGATATTCTTTCCCATTTCTTGTCATTAAGACGATACAGTCCATCAGACGTCCCAGCAAAAACAGTGTCATTAACAGCAGCCAGTGAATTAATACTCCCGTTTTCTAAACCGAAAAAACTAAGTACCCATGGCTCCATACCATCTTTTGATATATATATATCATTATGATATGCAATGTAGAAACCTTCTTCTGTAATTTCAAAACCAATAGGTATACCCTTAGGAGTATTACTAAGATAATTCCAATTATCCCCTCCATTCGTTGAGACTGATATGCCTTGATTTGTGAGAAGGTACAGTTTATTCTTCCATTCTACGATTTGATCCCCATCCAACGACATTCCTAACCTATTAAGCGATGGTACTACAGAAGTTTCGACGAACTCCCATTTCTCTTTACTAATTGATAACTTGTAAAGTCCGGTATATGTCGTTGCAAAGATATCACCATCAGTTGATGAGAAGAAGCTATTAATAAATCCTCCTTCTGGACCTTTTGTTTGAGTCCATTGTGATGTAAACGCTGAATCCTTATTCATTTCTACCTTCTCACCACTAAATACCGAATTATCCTGTTCAGATCCATTTTTAAGACCGTCCCCAGAATTAGAAGATTGACCCAATTGTTGTATATTGGTAGGTGTTACAGATGAATTAATTACATGCTGAATATCAGTAATCTCGATCAAGTTTTCTGATTGTGTCTCTAAACTATAAGGTTTTTGAAATTTGTATAAATGTTGAATCCCCACCCCAATTAATAAAAACACTATAATAGCAGAAAACGATGAAACGACTAATGGAATCAATGGGTTATTCCCGGATGAGGTAGTGGGTTTTATGTTAGATACTTCTTTTAAAATGTTCTCTGTAAGGTGCGAAGGCAGTTGGAAACTACTGAGACTTTCACGGATCAGTTCTTCTTCTTTCTTCAATCGGTTACGGGCTCTATGCAAACGACTTCGAACGGTATTCGCTGATATTCCCAAAAACTTACTAATTTCATCACAAGTCATCTCCGCAATGTAGAAAAGACTCATAACCGTCCGTTCACTTTCTTGCAATCTATTTAGAAGTCTATATACTATACCTCGTATTTTTTCATTTTCTGCCTCTTCCCGTTGTCGAGATATAAATTCAGAATAGTATGTCTGTTCTAATTCCATAACCGATGTATCTTCAATGGATTGAATGAGGGGTGACTTTTTACGTTTCCATGCAATGCACTTACGATCTGTAATAACATATAACCACCCAGGAAATCGTTCATGTTGTGATAACGATGGTAGTTTCTGATACACGGTCATAAAGACATCCTGGGTGATTTCCTGTGCAAAATGAAAATCCCCTATTTTCTGCCACGCTATAGTGTGAACCTGGTCTTGGTATTTCTCAACCAGCAATGCAAAAGCGTTCTGATCCCCTTGAATAGAACGTCGGATCAACTCAGAATCATTAACTTTCATACGACTTCTCCAAATAACCAATATTAAAATTCATTAGGACAGGTTCAATAGGATTTACTTTTTTCAAATCCTACATTCTCATGAATTTCATTCTGATAGCAGGCTGGAACCTGTATTCCTCTTTTTATGTTCATACTTTCGCATGTGTGATCAGGAATAAAAATGTGGTAATCAAGTTTGTTAAGGTTCGATACTATTGCAGCAATACCTTGATGGTATTCAACATCTGACCAAGAATCGGTTAATGTCTTTGTATACATCAAAGTATTTATAACAAAATCTCTTAGAGTTGTATCATCTTGATGTTGACTCTGAGGATTATTGTTCTGTTTAATTGCCTCATTGATTATTCCTTGAATGCCACTAATTTTAAGCCGTGAAGAAAGCAGGTCCACATCATCTATCTGTATGTCCTCTGATAAACCCACATTGGAATGTGTTTTATCTACATCGGCATAGTTTCCTTCAATAATCTTAGTTGTAAGATCAATAATTTCAGAAAAATCCCTTAATAATTGAATCTGTTCAACTCCAGGTGTGAACCTGTAAGGGACACCTATTCCTTTCTTAAAGAGTCTTCTTCTGGCTTTACTCTCGATCTCAACACAGATAGTCTGTAAACGATTTTTCAACGATTCATAATTAACCAAAAGTCGTTCACTACGATTCAATTCTCGTTGAAGGATTAATCCACACATTTGAAGGGATAAGGTTGTAAGGTGTAATGCATGAATTGCACTCTCATTACTTTGAACAACATTAAATAAGTCACCCCTTAACTGTTTATTCCGTAGCTTAGCTTCATTAAGTTCTGATACAAGCTGTGAGTTTTCATGTGCGATCTCATTTAAGGTTTGAGTGAGTTGTAATATCTCACTATTAGCATTTGTCAATTTTCTATATAAATCAGAATCATTTGCTTGGAATTGTTCTGACTGTTCTGATATGAAATCAGAACTCTTTATATCTGACTCGTCAATCTTTATGTGTCTGTTCTTAATTAAACAGAGTAATATACCAAATACCAAAAGCGCGCAAACAAGAATGATATAATGCATCTGACGACCAAGATTTCAGGGTTTTTAGGATTATCGCTTTTGCATACAGAATTAAATTCTGTAGCGTATTAAACTCTTAAAGGATATCCACTGATGACATCTCTATCCTATAGTGTGTCAATATATCTCAAAATTCAAAAGTTATACAAGACAGAATGAAAGTAGGTATATTAGAAAAAGAGTAGTTCAACATATTTTCTAATTTTAGTATTGAAATGATTATAGATGTATAAGCCAATTTCTCATGATTTTATCCATGTTCATTTTCAATTTTACTTTCATCTTAATAAAATAAACATCAAAATGGCTATTCTTATGATTCAAAATAGGAGTGTTCTACCACGGAATTTCTGAACGCGTTGAGCTTGTAACATTAGTTGTAGGATTCTCTCCATCTGCGTCCCCGTAGGATTCGCAGTCAGTAATTATAGGCGTCACACCATCTGGAGGTGGAGACATTTCTATATAGAAACCTACTTTTTCAGATAATTCACCGACGGTATTCCCATTGAGTGATTGAGAATATGCACCCAGTATTTCAGCTTTTAAATCATATTCTCCTTCGTAATCATCATGTTCGCCTGTATATTCTACTCTTGCAGAAGAGGACCAATTGATTATCGTGTCTTCATCATTGTCTGGATTACCAGTGTAGGTAAAAACACCAGTACTTGCTGAAGATATTAATGCCCCATCTGAATCGTTTGTCCAACGTATTACACCCTGATACCTACCTATTGTAAAAGGATATTCTGCTATTCCTCCATTATTTGCTGCATTAATTGCATACTGTATTATGGATAATAAACCAAATGTAATCATCATGTATAGTGTAAATTTTCTCATTTTGTATCCTCATTGATGTTTGTTACTGCCGTTAGATTTAGAAATTTATAAGGATCAATCCCTTCTGACCTTGATTTGACTACTACATCGGATGGAATATCAATCTCGGTAATTTGTCGTATCTGATAGGGTATAGGGGATTCTCGCAATCTCACATTTTCTTCAATTCTGTTTATGGTTTCAGGGTAACCTGTAATTGTGGTGGCATATTTTTGTATACCAATTACAGGAAACCTTGCTGTTCCCCAGGTAATGAATACTTCGTTTTTAACTATTGGGTATACTAACCCTGTCTTATTGTCAATTGAACCACCATAGGTATATATACCTTGCTTAAATAATTCCAGTCGGACACGCTGAATTAATTCTTGACCAATAGTCATATCACTTGCAAAAGAAGTTTTTGACCATCCGTCAGGAATTTCAGGAAACGGACCTAACCCATGTGGAGAAACAGTTGGAATATTTGCATTATTGTGTGAATCTATAGGTGTATTAACATTTAAGTTAGAAGTGAATTCTGGATCACTGACTTTAGTGCTCTTTTCCTTTGTATTAGCAATATCTGAAGGCAACATATTATCAACAGTTTTTGCATTCTGATACTTGAGATTACCATCCTCTATTTTTGTAATAACTTCTTTTATAGATAGCTTATGATGGTGTTGCTCTTTTTTCGCTTCAGAGATTGAATATCGATACCACAAAAAACATCCAATACTAATAATAACTACGTAGATCAATCCAAATTGGATTGATCTACGTGTAAGACTCTCCAGACTCATAATATTTTTACTCCATTAAAATAATTACTTCTCTATGGAACTTTAGATAATCCACAATCTGTATATGAAAGAATTTACTATGATTCTTCAACTGTTAGATTGTATCTTGCTTCTTGTTCCTCCATTTAATTGATCTTGCATCCCAAACCTGTTTTCCTTCAATCATAGCTTGATGTAATGAATCAAGTGCATCTAATGCTTGATCTTCTGTTGGATAAGAAGCAATTCTATCTCGGGTTGGATCACCAATTCTTCTTACATAAAGTGTAGTTCTATGTTTATCCAAGAATATCCCTTGGTATGCTTCAATATTAATCAATTCCTCATTAGTCCTAATAAACATATCTGACTTCCCATCCCTTCATCTTGGAAGGCAATTGAAATTTGCACACTGCGTAATCTGTAATGGAAATAACAATTCAAGTAATTACACTATCAGGAAATAATAAGTTAGTTATCCCAATATGTTGCATCTTCTTATTATTTAAAGACGCGTAGTATGTTGCGAAAAATTGCATAAAATGACAAAAATCACACAATTTATATACAAAATTACAATTAGATGGCATTTTATGTAATAAAAAATACAATTACTGCGGAATTCGCTCACAATTTTCATACTGGGTATACAGTCATACTTATCTTTGTGAATGCATAATTCTTGCTAATGTATAATTAATGACGCGATTTTTGTTATCAAAATTGCATAAAATGACAAAATTATGGAATTTTAATAAAAAATATACTATTTTTGTATATTTCACACTGGCGGGTAACTACAAATTGGATTAAAGAGAGCTATTTGGTAGGAAAATGATAAATCTGGATTTAAATATATCGTTCAATGTGTAAGTGTATAGACAATAGCATTTATACCCATTTTGAATGCCATATTCGACAATTCAAATGGATAGTAGGGTTCTGCAGCATTCTGCCATGCATCTCCTAAATCTGTATTGAAATTGATCATCATCATTAGGCGTCCTTTATTATCATAAACACCTTTACATTTAACATGACGACCATCCTTTTCATACATTCTACCACTCAAATATGCAGCAGGGGCAGGGATTTGCATTAGCTTGTCAATTTTAAAGAAGCAATTGAACAACGGATGGGTAAGAGGGATATCTTCGGGTTCGCGATCTGGGAAGATCTTCTTATATTGTTTATAAAACCTTCTCCACTGTTCAGTACCATGAAAATCATCCATCATAATGAAACCACCACGAAATAGATATTCTCGAATATTCGCAGCTTCATCCTTTGATAGGTTCAGTCGGCTTAATTCTGCAATGTAGGCAAAAGGGTAATCAAACAATTCTTGATCTCCTACCTCAATTACCTTTTCAATTGGGGATACCTTAATATCTGTATGTTTACGTAGTTGTATAAGTAGGTTTCGTTCAGCAGCAGGATAGTCAATGTGCCATAGACTACGGTATTTATAGCTTCCATGATATTTTAGACGGACGAAGGTGAATTCATAGTCATCAATACTGTGAGATGGGAAGGTAATTGTTAGTATCAATAGAGTAATCGGTATAAGATATTTTTTAATATTCATAATAATTATGCTCTTATTTAATAGTGTTTTAGTGAAAACACTTCATATGTGTTAATTTTGATGTTTTTGTATTGTTTCCTTTGATTATATGCATTTTCCTATTACATTGATCAATTGATACTACTATAATATCACAGTAATTATATAAAATGCTATTTATTTTTTAACAAAAAATAATGGTGGGTAGTATTTAGGTTAAATGTGTATTTGATCTGTATATACAGGTTTAATTACTGGATCTCTATTGGTTATCCATTGTTAACCGAATCACACCCTGTCCATCAGTACCGACATAGATTGTATTTCCATCAACATCAAAAGAGGTTACTTGATATGGGATTTCTGTTGTAACCCGTTTCCATCTGTTTGTATTAACTTCCAATTGATACACCTTATTATTAACGAGTCCAAATAACCTTGTTCCATCTGCAACAAATTTATTTGCTACAATGGGTGTACCATCAGTATCCGATAGTAGTTCCCAGTCAATATCATTCTCGGACTTGATAATCCCTTTATCGGTTGAAACATAGATAGTATTACCAACGCAAGAGATTGCATTAAAATAATCAACAAAAAAAGGAAGATTTGTCGTGATATCATTCCATGTATCTTCATTATCAAATGACTGCATGAGAAGACGTCCGTCCCTCATTCCTACATAAATTGCTTTGGCTGTGCCAGCAAGTTTCATACTCGTGGTATCAACATGTTCTCCAGTCTCTTTATATTTCTTTTGTGCTTCTGCCTCTATTAGACCGGTATAGTGCCAATTAGAAATTCCAGGTTTCCATCTGAAAAGTTTGTAATCACATTCCATGTAATGTGTTCCATCACTAATTGCATAGCATGTAATTTCAGGTAAGATTCTAAATTCTATATAATGTCTTATGGCTTTATCATTCACAACAAAATCGTTTAGATTAATCCCCTGTTGTTTGGTTTCTCTATAGATCTTTGAATCTCCATCCGAATGTTGTTCAATATATTTTTTCGAAGTAATCCAACCATTATCTCCTTTGTCTATTTCTAAATATGGCATCCCAGGAATACGGTTGAAGGTCTTATTCTTACTTGAGAAACGCAATACTCGTTTATCCGTAGAAACTCCATAGAAGTCACCGTCTGGTCCTTTTATTAATTTATCAACATTGACATCTGAAGGAATTGATTCCCACGTTTCACCTTTATCATTTGAGATAAAGAGTTTCAAATTTGAAAGAGCATAGATAGAATTATCTAATGCAACTAAACTACTGGTATGTGTTCCCACTATTCCTGTATTGAATTTGTGCCATGACTTACCACTATCAGTTGTGCGATAGATACCATTCATACCACATTTGAAGTAGGTGTTGGAATCAAACAATACAGCGTCCAAAATGTTGTAATAGGAAGAAGTACCTATATCGTATGTCATCCAGTCATCACCTGCGTCCCCTGAATAATAATAGTGTCCTCCCTGCATCACAAGAACTTTTTCACCAGAAACAATAATTTTAACATCGGGTTCTGTTTTTTGTAAGCTGTGTAAGCTGCCTTTAAAATGGTTAGCTGTTGGCTTGATTAAATTCCAAGAGTTCCCACCATCAATTGAACGGAAAATGACACACCCTGAGTCACTTAATCGTTTAAATGAATAGTATTCTCCAAATTTATGCTTGATTTCCTTACCAAGAGCGACATAGATATGATCACCAGAAACTGTTAAATCGAGAATCGATAGTGTGTTATCTATCATCTCAGAATTTTCAAATGTGATCTGTGTCCATTTCTTACCCTCAAGACGATAGAGTCCTTGATCTGTCCCAATGAATATAGTATTTTCAACAGTTGCAATAGAACGGATTTTCTTATCAATTAGACCTTCCCGTATGGGTGTCCAAGTATTTCCCATATCAACAGTACGGATGATCCTATCTGGTAGTGCAAGATAAATTACTATTTCAGCCGCTGGTTCTGTAATATTGTCAGTAATCTCAATGCCAACCGGGAATCCTTTAGGATGGGAACAAAGAGTTTTCCAAGTTTCTCCTCTATCTAATGAAGTCAATATTTCATTGTTAGTGGCTAAAAATAGAATGTCATTTCGTTCTGTTACAGACCACCACTTCATATAGTATCCACCAGAAAAATAGAACTGTTCAATAAATTTATGCACATGTATCCATCTATTACCTTCATCTGCAAGTCTATATAGGTTATTTTTAACTCCTGCATACAAATCCCCATGTGTAGATTCGAAAAGACAAGAAACTATACCACCTTCAGGACCTTTTGTCTGAATCCATTGTGAATGGGAGTGTGTAACTTTATCTTCATTGTCTTGTGTTATATCGTCAACAACATCAGTTTTCTGGTTCTTACCATTGTTCTGAGCAGTTACATCAAGTCCACCAATCAGATTCTTAACTACTGGCTTTGATGGTAAATCCAACACTATTTGTGCATCAACAATCTCAATTGTATTTTCTGATGCACCGGTTAAACTGTAAGGTTGTTGAATTTGATGCAGACGTTGTGAACCAATTCCCATAAGTAATAGAACCAATACAATAGATATAGAAGAAATCGCTAATGGAACAACGGGTTTACTTCCAATTGGAGTAGTCGGTGGATTTTGATTTTTTACCTTCTTCATAATGTTATCAGCCATGTGTGATGGTAATTTAAAACTATTAAGGTTTTCTATGATTAAATCTTCGTCCTTTTTTAATCTGTTACGTGCACGGTTCAGTCTACTCTTAATAGTATTCTGAGAGACACCAAGAAACTTGCTAATAGATTCACAGGTCATTTCTCCAAGGTAATAAAGCGTCATTACAGTTCTTTCACTTTCCGGTAATTTATTCAGCAATCTTCTCACCAAGAGTCTACGAGATTCATCCTCATCTATTTTACGTTGTTCTTCAACATATTGATTATATGACACTTGATCCACCTCTTTAGTATCAACAGTCTCTAAGGATTGAATGGGTAGATGATTCTTACGAAGCCAATCTGCACATAGACGTATGGCAATTACATATAGCCACCCAGGAAACATCTTATGATCTTTCAAAGTCTCCAGTCTTTGATATACCTTTAGAAAGGTATCTTGAGTGATCTCCTGTGCGAGATGAAAGTCCCCAACCTTTTGCCATATCAATGCATGCAAGCCTTTTTGGTATTTCTCTACCAAAGTAGTAAATGCTGTTTGGTCTCCGTCCAATATTTGCTGTATTAATTCAACATCGTCTTTTTTCATAAGAATCCTCCAGAGATATAATAACCCTTATTAAATTAGACGTAAATTAGAAGGTCCATAGTTGCATTTTTTATACTTTGGTTGGTAAGACTAATAGAAATTACTAATTGAAACAAAATGAAAAACCAGATTCATTGAAAAGTGTTTATTCTATAATACATAAGTTTATACTAATGTAAATTCGATATAAGAAAATTGAGTGTTTAAATCCCTAAATTATAATTTTCAGTCAGGGTAAGTGGTGTTTCATTCTTATAACCGTGGATAAGACTTTTAATCCTAATATACAGACAACTAATAAGGTGCAAAAACAGACCTTTAATCCTAAATTCCTTAAGAAAAAATCCTGAGAATGTTGAATTTTTCCATGTGTTTAAAAAATGAAAAAAGTTACACTTTTTCCTACATTTTGTAGGATTGAAATTGGTGTAAATTACCCCTCTAACCTCTGTCATAGACTGACTTTACTCCACTTTATTTTGAATTTATAGAATTTCCAAAAATGTGTGATTTTGTGTTTTTGTTGTGCTTGCGAATTTTGACAAATTCACCATACATCCTATAGCTAATTTTTTGACATAAAAGTTTGGCTCATGTGAAGAATGAGTGCGGATGAGAATTTAACACGCGTGGTTATTGCCTTCGTAAAAGCAATAGCACTTAAATCATACATGAGCCAAAAGTTTTTATATTTAGGTTGTATTTAGGATCGTTTTTATAGATATTCATCATTAATTCTCTTATTATTTCATTCTCATTAAGGTTATGATTTTTAAGAAGGATCTTCTCATATCATCTAAACTTCTTTAATAAATTTGTGCTTTGTAATAAATGTTATCCTAATTTGCCACCTATTAGTTTTTATATTTGAAAAAGTGTTCTTTTACGATATATGCTAGTTAATATTCCGCGGCACGGGGAATGCCATTAAGGTATTCATACCGTTGATTTCACTTCCAGTTTGCGTTAAAAAAGATAGACAAACTGGAGGTTTCTGCTAAATAAGTAGCTTTTCGTAATGTTAGTTGTTAGATATAGAAATTTTCTTCATTTTTTTCAATTTTGTAAAAATATAAATGAATCAATAATCTCATATTGAAGTTTTATTTTCAGAAATTGTATATGGTGGATGCTATTCACGGAATAGACGAATAGTCGAATAGTCGAAAATAACAATTTCCATTTTATTGGATTTTATAGTATACTTTAAGGATATACTCTTAGAAACGTAGATTGGAAAATATAATTCATGACGCTATACTTCATTTAGGTGGAGGTAATGAATGGAAAAACAGATAACGGATGAACAGTGGAATTATTTTAATGAACATGGATATGTCCGTATTGGTCAGGTTGCCACTGATGATGAATTAGCCCAGTTGCAACAACGTATGGATGACATAATGCTTGGGAAAGCTCCGCTTGATTATAATAAGATTATGATGCAACTTGACCGTGCCCCAGGCACAAACAAACCAGGTCCACAATCCTCCGGACATAAAGGTGCCACTTTATTATATCGAAAAATTCAGAATCTTGAATTTGATCCATTTTTCTTAGCATATTTACAGAATCCAACCTTTGAAGAAGTCTGTATAAAAATCTATGGTGAAGGAGTTCCGATATTGTGTTTTCGTGCCATGTTTATGAATAAACCAGCACATGAAGGTACATACCTTGTTTGGCACCAAGACAGATGGACTGACCTTACACTTGACCCACAGATTACCATATATACTGCTTTAGATCCAGCCACAATAGAGAATGGTTGTGTTCATATTATCCCTGGATCCCATAGTAATTTAATAAATCCATCGCATGGATCAGGGTTTCTTTCACAGGAACATATAGACGATATAGTTGAGAACGCGGAACCCATTCCGTTGGAATTAAAGGCTGGTGAGGTGGTTTTACTTCATAATTGGATGCTTCACAGTTCAGGAACAAACCAAACCGATATTCCCCGTCGTGCTTTTAGTGTCTGCTACATGCACGGTGATACAAAATCACGTGGTGGTGGAGCATTCAGACGTGTATTTGGTGAAGGGTCAATCACTGTAGAAGACTTGGCAAAAACTGCTTAGACCAACAGAAGTGAATTACTCACCTATTTTACGCCTATAACTAAAGTATCTTTCTCTAAGGAGCATATTATGTCAAAAATTCGACTCGCCATGATAGGATGTGGTGGTAACTCCTCGGGTCACGCGAGACGGATGAACCAAAATCCAGATGTACAAATCATCGCAACTTGTGATGTGAATACCGAAATTGCCAATGGTTATATTGATAGAAACCTGTCAGATTTAAAACCTCGTCCCCAGGCTTATGATAATATTCCTAAACTATTGAATGAGGAAAAACCGGATGCCGTAGTGATTTCAACCCCACATACACTTCACTTTGAACAAGGGATGCAGGCATTAGATGCTGGTTGTCACGTATTAATGGAAAAACCTATGGTTACCTCATCTGTAGACGCCTATAAACTTGCAGAAAAGGTCGAGGAAACCGGTCTATTACTTACAATTGGTTACAATACACCCTGTTCGGCAAATTTTCATTATATTCGAGAAATTGTACGTAGTGGAGAATTTGGTAACTTAGAGTTAGTAATAGGTTACATTACACAAAATTGGAAACGTGCGACAACCGGTGCATGGCGACAAGATCCTAAACTCTCAGGTGGTGGCCAGGCTTATGATAGTGGTGCCCATCTACTCAATAGTCTTTGCTGGACAGTCGAAGCAAAGGTAGAAGAAGTTTACGCCTACACTGATAATATGGATACAGAAGTTGATATTAATTCTTCTATTAATGTAAAGTTTGAAAACGGAGTGCTCGCTTCAATGGTAGTTAGTGGGAATTGTCCCAGTCCAGGTGGCACACATATGGCGTTAATATTTGATAACGGCAGAATAGAAGTCGATGGGTGGGGTGGCGGATGGATTCGTGTATGGAAAGGCGGAGAGGCATTGGATCCTCCCCCAATTTCACCTGAAATGTCTGCGGGGAGTCCTGATGACAACTTCATCAATGCAATTTTAGGTAGAGCCGAACCACGTACGAGTCCAATGAATGGCATTATTCAGTCAGAACTGATGGATTTAATTTATGAATCCGCAGAAACCCAGACCCCTGCGAGACCAAAACGGTGAAATAGGAATACTTTACATTGTATAATACCACTTCCAGCGACATTCTTCAGGAATTAGAAACCGGATCTGAAGATCAACAATTCAGGTCCGGTTATGTAAGTATTATCGGTGCTCCCAACGTAGGGAAGTCTACGCTCCTAAACACGATTTTAGGACAAAAGTTGGCTATTGTCACCCCAAAACCACAAACTACACGCAATCAAATACGTGGAATAGTAACCACTCAATCACATCAGATGGTATTTGTGGATACTCCTGGATTGATGAATCCAAAATACCGTTTACAATCAGAAATGGTCCGAACTGCCTACGGTGCGTTACGTGATGCGGATGTAGTACTCTTTGTAATTGATGTAACCCGTCCTGACACTGAAATTGAAGGAAAAGTTATTGAACAACTAAGTGGAAGAAAGCGAACCAAGAGTATTCTTGTACTAAATAAGGTAGATCTTGTTGACAAACCAAAACTACTACCAATTTTTGATGAGTTTAGTACTAAGTTTGATTTCGATGTTATGATTCCAATTTCCGCACTGACTAAAGATGGTGTAGGAGAACTCCTGGACCAGATACCCATACATTTACCTTATGGACCACTCTATTTTCCTGAAGACCAACTCAGTGATCTTCCAGAACGTTTTTTCATTTCAGAAACAGTCAGAGAAAAAATCATGCTTATTACTCAAAGAGAAGTTCCATATGCGACTGCTGTTGTTGTGGAGGAATTCGAAAAGAGAGAGCGTCGAAACACAGATGAAATAATATATATAAGAGCAATTGTATATACAGAAAAACAAACACAAAAGCAAATTATCATCGGTAAAGGTGGAAAGTTAATTAAACGAGTCGGGGAATTAGCCCGTCTTGATATAGAGAAGTTTTTAGACACACCCGTATTCTTAGAATTATATGTTACAGTTAAGGTAGATTGGCGTAGGGACGCGGTGCAACTTAAGGAGTTAGGTGGTTTCTTGGACTTATAGTTAAAACTATATACCACAAAATATCTTCTTAGTCTATACACAGAATTTCTTCTACTATATACCATCCTTTAGACATAATTCTCAACTGTACACACCTTCCAATATAAGGATTATGGCATGACAGAATTCTCAATTGACATACACGGTGCGCGAGAACATAATCTCAAGAATATTGATATTCAACTACCAAAGAATAAGTTAATTGTCTTCACGGGTGTAAGTGGTTCTGGTAAGTCTTCCCTTGCAATTGACACAGTATATGCTGAAGGACAACGTCGGTATATCGAATCGCTTTCTGCGTATGCACGACAATTTTTAGGTCAACTTGGTAAAGCGGAAGTTGATAAAATTGTTGGTTTATCTCCTTCGATTGCAATCGATCAAGGCTCAACAGGACATAACCCTCGTTCAACTGTTGCGACAGTTACTGAAATCTATGATTATCTACGTGTCCTATTTGCACGTGCGGGTCAATTCAACTGCCTTGAATGTGGTAAAGAGGTAGGTTCACAAACTATCGCAGATATAGTAGACCATATTCTCAAATTCCCTCCTCGTACCCGTCTTATGATATTGGCCCCAATAGTTAAAGGTAGGCGTGGAGAATATCGAAGAGAACTTTCAGATGCACGCAAACTTGGCTTTGTCCGAGCTAGAATTGACGGTGAAGTCCATGAAATCAGTTCTGATATTTCGCTTAATCCAAATCAGACTCATAACATAGATCTCGTTGTAGATAGAATTATCATCAAAGATGACGTCCATAGTCGTGTGGCAGAAGCCGTTGAAACTGCACTTGCCATGGGAGATGATAGTTTAATAGTTAATGTAGTCTCATCAGACAAGACCGATAGTGAAGATCTACTCTTTAGTAGACAATATGCATGTACCCATTGCCAAATCAGTTACGATATCCCTGAACCTCGTCACTTCTCGTACAACAGTCCGTATGGTATGTGTGAAGTGTGTCGTGGTTTAGGTTTACAAAAGGGCATTTCGCCTAAACTAATCATCCGTGATGAGACACTTCCAATCTTAAAGGGTGCTATTGCATGTTGGGAAAAACCCAATGTGAATGAGAAAATGATCGCAGCAACTCTGGCAGAACACTTAGAATTTCGATTGAAAACCCCCTGGAAAGACCTTACACCGGAACAACAACATGCGATTCTCTACGGCACTGGCGACACCATCCTCACGTTCCACAAGCCTCTAAAGAATAAGATGGTGCGGAAGTTCCATGGACGTTTTCAAGGAATAATTCCAACAGAAGAAAGAAAATGCCTACAACAAAATTATGATGAAGATGATGAGAAAAGTCCAGACTATTTCGTCAAGATGCCTTGCCGTGAATGTAATGGGACACGATTAAAAAATGGTGTTAAAGCAGTAACAATAGCAGGATTGAATATCACTGAAGTTCTTAATATGTCCATACACGAAGCAGCAGAATTCTTTGAAACACTTGAGTTAGCTGAACGTGAAGCCCTTATCGCCATAGAATTATTGAAAGAAATCAGAGGTCGTCTTGGATTTCTATTGGATGTAGGTTTAGGGTATCTTACCTTGTCCCGTTCAGCTCCAACCTTATCTGGGGGTGAAGCACAACGGATTCGTCTTGCGAGTCAAGTTGGTGCCGGGTTAAGGGATGTCACATACGTGCTTGATGAACCAAGTATCGGGTTACATCCCCGTGATCATGCTGGATTACTAAAAACTCTCCTGAATCTTCGCAATCAAGGGAACACTGTTATTGTTGTTGAACACGATGAAGCAACTATGTTAGTTGCAGATTGGATGGTTGATTTTGGTCCGGGAGCAGGTATTAAAGGTGGACAGATAACAGGTATGGGAACTCCGAACCAATTAATAGAGGAAAACGACTCTCTAACTGTCCAATATCTACGTGGTGAGAAAAAAATCGTACAACCTGAGATAAGAAGACCTACGGGTGAAAAATGGCTTCAAATATGTAATGCTCAACAGAATAATCTTAAACAGATTAGTCCGAAGATTCCTATTGGAACGCTCTGTTGTGTAACAGGTGTAAGTGGTTCCGGAAAAAGTTCCCTTATTCATGATATCCTTTATAATGCACTTGCCCGAGATTTAATGAAGGCAAAGACTGTTCCAGGTGAATATGATCAGATCCAGGGAATAATTGGTGACGAAACTGTACCAGTTACAGATGTAATCGATAAAATCATAAACATCGATATGGCACCAATTGGAAGAACACCTCGATCGAACCCGGCAACTTATACAAAGATTTTTGATCATATTCGTTCGTTCTTTAAAGACTTACCTGATGCTAAACTACGTGGGTATAAACCGGGACGGTTTAGTTTTAATGTACCTGGTGGTAGATGTGAAGCGTGTGTTGGAAATGGTGCCAAGAAAGTTGATATGGGATTACTCGCTGATGTATGGATTGAGTGTGATGTATGTAATGGAAAACGGTATAACAACGAAACACTTGCCATTAAGTTCAAAGATAAGAATATCTCAGATGTATTAGAAATGGATATTGAGACAGCCCTTATCCATTTCGCAGATATACCAAAAATCGCAAAAGGTCTACAACTACTACATGATGTTGGTCTGTATTACATAAAACTTGGACAACCTGCCCCAACACTTTCTGGAGGAGAAGCACAACGGATTAAATTATCAAAGGAACTTTCCAAAAAGAGTACAGGTAAAACTCTGTATATACTTGATGAACCTACTACTGGATTACACTTCGATGATGTAAATAAGTTGCTGACAATTCTGCATCGATTAGTTGATGAAGGGAATACAGTAGTGGTTGTTGAACATAATTTGGAAGTGATTAATTCATCCGATTATCTCATTGATTTAGGACCGGAAGGTGGCGTAGATGGTGGGAATATAGTTGCTGTTGGAACTCCTGAAGAAGTTGCAGACAATCCTGACTCATATACAGGTCGTGCGCTTAAGGGTGAATTTGATTTATGGAAATCAATAGAAAAAGTTCCAGTAATGAATGAAAACGGTGATAATATACAATCTGTATTAGAAGAATCAGATCCAGATTTCAAGAAATCTATCCATGTTCTCGGAGCTGAGGAAAATAACCTTAAAAAGATTGATATTGAGATACCGCATCAGAGATTAACTGCGTTCACAGGAGTCAGTGGCTCTGGAAAAACATCATTAGCCCTTGATACAATTTATGCTGAAGGTCAGAGAAGATACATAGAAACTCTTAGTACTTATGCTCGTCAATTTATCGGAACGATGGAAAAGCCTAAAGTATCGAAAATTGATGGATTGTCTCCCGCCATAGCGATCACACATTCCAGTCCAAGTCAGAACCCTCGATCAACAGTGGCAACAATTACTGAAATTCACGATGGTTTACGAACCCTCTATGCAAGATGGGGACAACCGCACTGTCCTACATGTGATATTGAAGTTCGTCCGCAAGCAGCACAACAGATTGTAGAACGTCTCCTAAACCAACACAAAGGTAAGAGAGTTGACATTCTTTCACCTTTAACAAACTTCAATATTGAGGGGCAAGACAATGAGGTGGTTATTGGGGAAGACCGTACCCCCGGTTTGAAAGGGAACGAGGATTATGCGGATGCATTCAAAAGATTACAGAGGATTGGGTATGCACGTGTACAAATTGATGGTATAATATACCGACTTGATGAAACCCCGGATATCAAAAAACGCCGTCGACATGAAGTTTTCCTCGTAATTGACCGTCTACAGGTAATAGATGATGAAATAAGTCGTTTTACTGAAGCAGTTGAATTAGCATTACAAGAGAGTGAAGGTTTTGTGATAATTGAGGATAAAAGTAAAAAGATAAGACCTGAACGGACATTCTTTAGTGAACATGCAATGTGTTCAAGTTGTGGACGTAATTTTCCACAATTAACACCTCGACACTTTTCCTTTAATAATAGATTAGGAGCCTGTAGTGTCTGTGATGGTATTGGTAGATCATTGAATAATGAACATGAAATCTGCGTCACCTGTGATGGAACACGTCTTGATGAATTCCCTCGGAATGTAAAATTCACAGAAAAGACAATTGCCGAGTTAATGGCTATGTCAATTTCAGACATCAATGAGTTCTTCTCAATCCGAGTGAATTCAATAGAAACACATTTGGCAACCAGTACAGGTGCAGAAGAGGCAGAAAAAGAGCGGTCTAAGGTAAGAGATGTTTCTACATCAAGAGCCACACATCCAACCCTTCAGACACATACGTCTCCCGAATTCGAAGCCCAACTCCTACGACAAATTCAGTTTCGATTAAAGTTTTTAAAAGATATAGGTCTGGGGTATCTTGGTTTAGATAGACCTGCTCCAACATTATCAGGTGGTGAAATACGTAGAATTCGACTTGCCAGTCAACTTGGAACTGGACTGACAGGCGTGACTTATATTCTTGATGAACCGAGTATCGGTCTTCATCCGCGTGATCAAGAACGTCTGATTCTTGCGATGAAGGATTTACGGGATATAGGTAATAGTGTCCTTGTAGTGGAACATGATAGAGATACTATACTCGCCGCTGACCATATAATTGACTTTGGACCTAAAGCAGGAAAACAGGGTGGTGAGATTGTCGCAACAGGAACACCGAGTGATTTCTCCGATGGATCAAGTTTAACCAAGACCTCTGAAACTACAGATAAGGAAAACAATAAATCTAATGGAAATCCTGATACCAAAGGACTTACTCAAGCCTACTTATCTGATGAGATGCAAATTCCTGTACCTGCAGTACGTCGGAAAGGTTCGGGCAAGTGGTTAAGATTGCTCGGTGCAGAAACAAACAACCTTAAGAATATTGATATAAAAATTCCTTACGGAACTCTCACATGTGTTACAGGTGTATCCGGTTGTGGAAAAAGTTCTTTAATTGAAGGAACTTTACGACCTGCATTAGAAGCCCGACAATCCATAAGTAAAGGAAATGAATTTTCTGAAACTACATTCGGTGCGGCGAAATATGATAAGGTTCAAGGAATAACCCCTATTGAGAGATTAATACATATAGATCAAAAACCGATAGGAGAAACACCTCGATCTAATCCTGCTACCTACACTGACATATTTACAAAAATTCGTGAAATGTTTGCTGAACTTCCAGATGCAAAACAACGGGGTTTCAATAGGGGGAGATTCAGTTTTAATCTATCATACGGTCAGTGTGAAAAATGTGATGGACAACGATTTAATCGTGTAGAAATGCACTTCCTTCCCGATGTATGGATACCCTGCGAAACATGCAATAGTACCGGTTATAATTCTGAAACCCTTGAAGTAAAATACAAGGGTAAGAATATTGCACAAGTCTTAGAAATGACAGTCTTTGAGGCATTAAAACTCTTCAGTAATGTTGCTCGTATAAAACGACCTTTACAAACTTTAGCAGATGTAGGATTGGATTATATTCAATTGGGACAAGCAGCAACAACTCTATCTGGAGGAGAAGCACAACGGGTCAAACTTGCCAAGGAATTAGCACGACGTCAAACTGGTTCAACTCTCTATATAATGGATGAACCAACAACCGGACTACACTTCGATGATGTTCAGAAACTACTCAATGTTCTTAATAAACTCGTTGATGCCGGTAATACAATTGTTGCCGTTGAACATAATATTGATGTCATAAAATCTGCTGATTGGGTGATAGATTTAGGACCGGAAGGAAGTGATGAAGGTGGATATCTTGTAGGGATGGGTACACCGGAAGAAATTGCTGCGGTAGAAGAATCGCATACTGGACGATTCTTATGTGAAGTGTTGTAAGTATGGTAATCAATCTCAACCAGAGATGTCGTGCTATGATTGAACAGACTGTCCTTGCTGAAATACTATTCTAACTGATTATTCTTTCAGTAAAATTCACTATCCTCTTGTGTCTCGCCAAAATGTAATACCATTTCTAAATGAATAGTTCTCTTAAATTCACATGTAATATTATATTCGGAACGGATCCAAACCGTTCCTACCGATTTTATTGGATGATGTTTATATGACACAATATTTCTTAGATATGGTATAAACTTCCATAAGATACAGTATATACACTATTCCATCTCTGCTTTTATTACCTGCGTGTTTATCACCCGTTCGCCAAGTTCATCTCTTTTTATCTAATACCATTTTAAGAATTGATGTTAGATGAGTATTTCAAATAGCCGTGTAGACAGAAAGATGTATCGTTTTTCTTGTTGAATTGTCGTTCATATATAACCGTATTTCAATGATATTATATGAAACACTTTCCAATTAAATTCATTGATGTCTTTAGTAAAAAACCTGAATGATAAACTCTAATACTGATACTAATACTCCCAATTTCTCTTGACAAAGCATCTGTTTCTATGGAATCATAGTATTGAATTTATGTAATACTGTATCAACATGCAAACACCAAACTACTACCAAATCTTAGAAATAGAACGGAACGCTACTACATCCCAAATAAAACAAGCTTTTCGTAGACTCGCCAAGAAATACCATCCCGACAAACTTGATACCGATTTTAGTACAGATCAGGTAGACAACGCCAAACGGATGTTCCGCGATGTATGTAATGCCTACGATGTATTGCAAGATATAAAACGTAAGGCTGACTATGACAGAATCTTACAAAATATTGAACACCAGAAGATATCTTACCAATCGTATATAGACAGACTGAAGACAATTAATCAAGACCATGCCAATTTAGAGATGTTATTTCAGGAACTACTTCATCGAAACTATGAAACTGGGATATCAATGTATGAAGAATTGTGTAAGAAATACGAAAAAACAGGCAAACATTGGTGTATTGACGATTTCTTTAACTATGAGGATAGTAGGGATTGTGAGTTTCTTATCGCTGAAGCCTATCATAATCTTGGTTTGTCTCATGAAAATTCGTCATCTGTAGAATGCTACCGTAAATTGGACCTTGCTATGAGTATTTATGAATCCTTGTTATCTGCTGAAGGAAAAAGACCGTGTTTTAAGCACTTCATCAATGAGGTGAAAGAACGGTTAAAGAGAATCTACTTATATCATTTCAGTGTTGAAGGCTATAAAAATACAGGTGAAATACCAATATCAAAAATCATAGAATTAAACCTCTCAAAACGGGAAACGGCTTGGATGTATAAAAAAATTGCAGAATTCTATGTTGAAATAAGACTCCTACCGGAAGCACGTGAAATGCTACAAATGGCATTTGACCTTCAACCAAACCTTGCAGGAACTAAAAAGATTTGCAGAACATTGAATATCTCAAATTAACACTCCTTAAAGTATAGTATCAAGTTGGAAAACACGAATAGTATTCAAGGACACAACTGTTAATGCTTACTCTATTCACATTTGTTGCTGTCCTTTTTGTTGCTCTGCTCCTTTATATTGCGTATCGAAGAGGGTTTCGATGGATTTGCCCTAATTGTGGACAGCGTCAAATAGGGGTGTCGGATCAGTGTCCAAGATGTGGGGTCGTTTTCAAAGAATGGAAAAAATGAAATAATACTCAGATTGATTATCAATTTAGGAAACCCGTAATGCGAAATGAAGTACGTTGGGAACGAATGTTCCCTGATGAATTAGAGGCTGCATTTGAGAATTGTCCAAGTGTGTATTTTACTTACGGTCTTTGTGAACCACATGGACCCCAAAATACTGTTGGACTTGATGCGTTAAAGGCACATGCAATTGCTTGTCGGACTGCACAAACTTATGGGGGAATTGTCGCTCCACCTGACTATTGGCATATACATGAACATGGCATGTATGCTAATTGGGCACAAAAACACGTGGGTGAAGTCCGGAGTTGGTTAACAGCTATGCCAGCATGGCAGCATTTCAAGAATGTGTGCTACCATGTCAGAGCTGCGGATGCTCTTGGATTTCATGCAGCTATTTTCCTTACAGGACATTATGGTCCAAATTGGCAAGATCTCAAGACACTATTAAACCTTATACAGCCAAATTTCGCTATGAGATTATATGGTCTTCCAGATTTTGAAGCAAATCACATTGGGTTTAGCAAACAGGGAGACGGTGGAGACCATGCGGGGAGAGTAGAAACATCTCTATTATGGGCATTAGAACCTGATTGTGTTGATGTCTCTCGAATGCCTGAACCAGAAACCCCAGGACCACACTTTGCTATGGGGTCGAATGCTCATGATTCTAACCGACGTATTGGTGAGCGAATGGTGAATGATGAGGTCGAATGGCTTGGTAAGAAGATGCAGGAATTACTTGAAGATTACACAAAACAAGATAATTCTGACAGAAAACCTGTGACCTTTGAGGAAGTAGAGAATATGTGGATAGAACAGGTCGCACCTAAACTCAACACATTTGAAACAATGAAAAACACAGGTGAACCGCCACCAGAAGATTCACAATGGTTTCCTCAATGGAAAATACCTGAAATACCATAAGGGAGGATATTGCATGGACACTACAAATGGAGACCTTTTAACATCATATCAAAAAGACGGATTCTTGACAGGTATCCCAGTTGCAGATATTACTGAAACCACTTATTTTCGAAAAGAGTATAATGTTTTAGAAGATGAAGTTGGTGCAGAAAAATGTGAAATTGGGCTTATAGATTGGCATTTTGATTATAAGTTCATTTGGGAACTTGCTATCCACAAGAAAATTGTAGATGTAATTGAAGAATTAATTGGTCCAGATGTCATGTTGTTAGCGACACACTTCTTCTGTAAATATGGTCCAAGAGAAAAATTTGTTGCATGGCATCAAGATGTAACATACTGGGGATTGGAACCCCCAGATGCGGTTACTGCATGGTATGCTATTGATGATAGTGACACAGGCAACGGATGTATGCGGGTAATTCCGGGTAGTCATCACCAAGGAATAAAAGAACATGGTAAATCTGAACAGGAAGGTAATCTGTTGAGTATTAACCAAGAAGTTTCTGTTACTGATGAAGACGCAAAAAGTGCTGTTGATCTGGTGTTAAAAGCAGGCGAAATGTCTATTCATCACGGACAGATAATCCATGGAAGTTTACCAAATCATTCTACGCGACGACGTTGTGGATTAACTATTCGCTACATCTCTCCTTCAGTCAAACAAGCAGACGATAATTCATTGAAGCGTCCTTGGAAACCAATCCTATTACGCGGTGAGGATCGACACAATAATTTTGAGATCGTACCAAACCCTTTCCCATTTTAATTCCCACATCTTAGATTCTGATAGATAGTCATATCCCAAAAATAGGTTGTATTGTATGCCTTCACATATCTACGACACAATCATAATCGGTGCTGGTGGAATGGGGAGTGCTGCTACATACCATTTGGCAAAGTCAGGTGCTGACATTCTCACTTTAGATCAGTTCCAACGTGGACATACACATGGCAGTTCACATGGTGATAATCGAATTATTCGATTCTTCTACGATAAACATTTTTATACAGAATTAATGAAAACTGCTTATGACGAGTGGCGAAGTCTTGAACAGGCATCGGGAAGAAGTTTATTATATATTTCAGGGAGTGTGAATCTCGGTGAAAAAGGCAATCAATACGCACAGACTATCCGTAGAAGTTTGGACATGGCAGGTGTTGAATATGAAGAGTGGGATAAATTACAGCTTAGAGAACGATTTCCTCAGTTCAATGTTTCTGGGAACATGGATATTCTCTGGCAGCAAGACACTGGATTCCTCCATGCAAATAAGTGTGTTTCAACACATCTTCAAATGGCGGAAAAACTGGGGGCAAGAATACAAGAAAACACAGAAGTTACACGGATAGATTGGCAAGTTGATATCCCAACAGTATATACGAAAGAGAACAAGTTTAGAGCAAGAAAGATTGTAATTACAGCAGGTGCATGGACGTCTTACTTAGTTAGAGAACTCGATTTACCCCTTACAGTAACCAAACAACAAGTGTGTTATTATAGACCTACTGATACGGAATCCTTTCAACCAAATAGATTTCCAGTATTTACAGAAGTGACCAGTGAGAGTGAATTCATGTATGGTATGCCATATTTTGGGGAAAAAGGAGTAAAAGTTGCGCGGCATGGAATGGGAAAAACTATCTTACCAGATTCTTCTGACCGTTCTCCAGATTCAGAATACATAGACCATATGGACAAGTATTTAATGGCACGGATTCCAGAACTTGGTAAAGCATACCATGCAGAAGTTTGTCTTTACACAGAAACTCCGGACGAAGATTTCATTATTGACGTGCACCCTCACTGTCCCAATATACTTATTGCTGCAGGATTTTCTGGACATGGGTTCAAATTCTGTTCTCTTGTAGGTCGTATAATGTGTGAAATGGTGTTGAATGGTCGTACGGCTTTCAACATCAGTCATTTTCGCATTGGTCGACCAAAACCCTCTGGTGGAATCTTATATAGATTACAAAAAGTCAATAATTAGTTAATAACCTAACAATCATAGGACTTACGCAAAATCCCTCCTTTCCTGCAGAATTGGAAGATTGGAAGGGTTGAAGGAAAGAATGATGGATGGGGGTGTTTATCCTTTCTGCGTATCATCCTTCATCCGAATACTCTCCTTCTGTGTAAGTCCAGTATCAGTATTACTGAACCTGATCATCTTTACTAAACCGATAGAATACCATCAAGTGTATTTTAGGTTTTTGCCAGTTAGATAACCAGATACAACAAAATAGACATAAAACTCGTTTAATGATACCATAGCCTACATCTTAAACTTCAAACACTTACGGAATTATATAAGGAGTACCAGTCTATGGAATTTATACAATTAACAGAGGAACAACGTGAGGATTTTGAAGAAAACGGTTACTTTATAGTTCGATCAGTACTTGATAATGAAATGATCAATCGGTTGATTGAAGCAGGAGATCGGATAGTCAAATCCCGTGATACTGATGCTCAATATGTACATATTCGGGATGGATTGGTTCAAGAACCCGTCTTTGCTGAGTTGACATCTCAAACTAAAGCAATACCTTTGGTAATTCAATTGCTTGGAACAAATATCCATATAACTAATACGGCACTCCTCTATAAACGTCCACAACCCCAAGAACCCCCACAAGATCGAGGATGGCATCGTGATGTCGGTTTGCATTTAGACCTTGGACATAAAGACTGTCCACGAGTAGGACTTAAAGTAGGATATTGCTTAACTGATTTAAATATTCCCAATTCTGGTGCCACTCTATTTGTCCGTAAAAGTAATAAATTACGGGAACCTTTAGGTATTCCTAAAGGAGAAATAGATCCGGTTGAATCCTACGACGAGCCAATTCTTAGTGCTGGTGATGCTTACTTTTTCGAAAACCGTATTTATCATTCTGCCGGTCAAAATTACACTGATAAAACTGCTAAGATTGTGATTTATGGATATCATTACGCTTGGATAAAACCTGAGGGATATCTACTACATTATAATGACCGGCAACAACCAGACGATGATGTAGTATGCAATGTAGACGACCTTGGCAAGCAATTTCTTGGTGGAGGTGGAGGTGCAGCTGCCCAATGGGCAACTGAAAACAATCTAAAATTAGAGCAAGCACCTCAAGTTGTTTCAATCTAATCCTATTTCATTATTCATAGGATGGTATGCATGTCTAATATCATCGTTGGTGGTTTCCTAACCATCTTATTCTACAGGTTCGGTTGGGTAACCGAACAAACCGTATTGTAGTATCAACTAAGGTTTATCTATCAGTCTTAACTTGATCGTTAAATTGCCAAATTAAAGGGAAATTCAATGAAACAAATCAAAGTAGGTATAGTTGGTTGTGGTGGCATAGCGGGAGGTAAACATCTCCCTGGACATAACAGTGTAAAGAATGTTCAAATTATCGCTGCATGCGATATAGATAAGAATCGAGCAAAAGACTTTGCCACAAAGAACGAAATTCCAAATGTGTTTGATGATTATAATAAGTTAGTTGAGATGGATGAAATTGATGCAGTAAGTGTCTGTACGCCTAACAACTTCCACGCCGGTCCAACTATCGCGGCATTAGATGCTGGTAAACATGTAATTTGTGAAAAACCGATTGCAGCTAATGCGATAGACGGTCAAGCGATGGTAGATGCGCAGAAAGCAAGTGGAAAAATACTACAAATCGGATTACAATCCAGATTCAGAGCGAGTGCGAGGACACTCCGTAAACTCCATGATGAAGGTTTTTTGGGGATATTTACTATGCTCGTGCAATGGCAATGCGACGGCGAGGTGTTCCTGCTTCACCATCATTTATCAGTAAAGAGATTGCTGGGGGTGGTCCACTTATTGATATAGGGGTTCATATCCTTGATGTATTACTCTGGATGATTGGATGTCCGAAACCTGTGGAAGCCTTTGGAATGACTGCGAAAAAATTTGGGGATAAGAAAGATGTTATTAATCCCTGGGGAAAATGGGATCCTGAGGATTTTGAGGTGGAAGACTTCGCAATGGGGACCATAAAGTTTGAAGGTGAATTGACCGTAACTCTTGAAACAGCCTGGGCATCACATATTGAAAATATCGGCGGGACATTCTTCATGGGAGATTTAGCAGGTGCTACATACGAACCACTTCAAATTTATCTTGATAGAAAAGATGAAATGGTAAATTACGAGCCAGAACTACTCACTGGATTACCAAGTGAATTTGAATCCTTTCACCAAGCTATACGTGAAGATCTTCCATCTCCTGTACCTGCTGAAGAGGTATTAAATGTAGCTAAGATTTTCGATGCCTTGTATGAATCGGCAAAAATTGGACGATCTGTTCCTATTCTATAGTCTAAACATTTGGGGCAGATTCAATCTGTCCCATATCACTCCTTCACATATCCTGCTCGTACAATTGTTTTCATACCACCGCGTATATTAAAATTACCGGTTACCTCTACCTTCCGTGGTTGACACGAGTTTACAAAATCCTCAAGCACTTTATTCACGACATGCTCATGGAAAATCCCAACATCCCGATAAAACAAGAAATATTCCTTCAATGATTTTAGCTCAACACAATCTCTATCAGGAGTATATGTAATACAGATCGTAGCATAGTCAGGTAATCCTGTTTTGGGACATATAGTTGTAAACTCAAGGTTAGTTATTTCAATAGTATAATCCTTATCGTGATATTGATTTACCCATGTTTCAATTGATGGTGTTTTAAGTTCACGGATATGGTTTTGTAATTCATCGTATGTTGAGGTGTGTTTCATTTATAGCCTTCTGATTTTGTTGTTATGATAGGAACTATGTAGAATTTATAGTAATGAAGATCTTTCGCTACATCAAATTATACCGTACATTTCATAGAAAGACAATAAATCGATTTTGAGTATATCCCCTTAATCCTATAATTTAAGGGTTTAAATTGATGCCTATGAAGATCATATAGTATTAAATGGACTATGAAGAGACATAATTCTAATTATTGTGTCCATTCCTTACAAGGGACCATCCATCTGAATAGGGAATTTAAATGAGATTTACAACAAAGTTTATCCAATTTCCTGTTGACAATCCGTTTTGTATTTGTTAATGTACTAAAAAATAGGAGTAGACAGTATTAGTTACGGAATCACACACATATAGAGGTTGCACCATGAAACTCACAGAACACCAAGTAAATTTCTTCAACACCTTTGGTTATCTATCCATTCCTGAGATGTTTTCACCCAGTGAGGTAGCGTGGATTACAGATGAATTTGAAGCCACTATACAAGAATTTGGGGGTGGCAAAGACCACGATGGTACCCATCGGACGATGTTTGGCGGTCCGATTGAACATCGTCCTCGTCTCTGCACAATACTTGATGATGAACGTATTAAAGGATTAATCGGTGGGGTGATCGGAGAGGATTTCAACTATGCTGGGGGAGACGGCAATTATTATACAGGTGATACAGGTTGGCATCCTGATGGGAGTTGGGGTCGGCTTTTTGCTACTAAGGTTGCCTTTTATCTTGATCCATTAACACGAGATACGGGTTGTTTACGAATAATTCCGGGTAGTCAAAATCCCACACACTTTGTTCGTGCACAAAAAATTGACCCAAATCAATCAGAGGCATTATATGGTATTCCTCCGCGCGATTTTCCAACAAGTATAGCATTGGAGAGTAATCCTGGAGATGTCGTGATTTTCAATCATGATACATACCATGCATCATTTGGTGGTGGTACACGTCGTCGAATGTTTACGATGAATTGCACCCAACACTGTAAAACAGAACCCGATTTAGATACACTCAATCAATACCTTAGCGTGCATTCAGCAGGAGGTTACAATATTGATACTGGTGCAGGTATGTTCTTTCCAACTATGGTAGATACAGCAGACGATTCTCGTAATATACACCTTAAGCAGTGTAGTGAGATACACGATGTATTATTCCCTCAATATGCCAGACGTTCTGAGTAATTGTACCTTGATTAGATAATACAATAATTTACTCTCCACTCCATAAAAGCAGATAGATTTAACCCACTCAATAACAATGTTTCTCTTGTCAATTCTTTCATTATGTGTTATTGTAACGCAGAATAACCCCGCTCAATTAGGTAATCCCTTCGAATGCCAAAACAGTTTATAGGTTTCTTATATTTCAGTCTTTTACTTCCTATACTTGCAGTAGCATCCCCACCCAAGGTAAATACCTACCTTCCTCCAAATTCCGTTGCTATGACAGACGATTCCTTAGCCACATATATCAATCCTGCGGGTTTAGGTAGTAATCGTGCATTGAATTTATACTATTTACGGACGTACCAAAGTGAAATATCTGGAGATGATGCCCTTTTTATATCAACACCCGGTGGTGGCTTCGGTATGGAATTTGTAACTACTCCAAATGAGATAGATTTTACTCGATATAGTGCATCGGGTGGATATCATTTTGGGAGTGGTTTCTATTTTGGTACTAATTATAGTTGGATAAATTCAGACGATAGAAACTATGACAAATTTAAATCGCTATCTGTAGGTTTGATGTATCGTCGTCGATATTTTTCCATAGGTGCAATCGGTCGTGATCTAAATAGACCAAAACTATATAATTACAAATTTGGAAGAACCTACGATTTTGGCGTTGCATTTCGACCAGGAACATGGCGAGCAACTTTCTCTATCGATATGCAGAAGACTCAAGATATAAGTGGATTAGATTTTACTTATGGTATTGAAATCCGTCCTATTCGTGAGATCATGTTACGTAGTACGTACAAGAGTAACAATACTTACGATATACGTTTCGGTATCAATTTAGGAAATATCGGGATTGGCACAGCGAATAATATTGATGATAAGAGAAATACAAATGATGGAGTGGCATATTTTCACTATTCAGCTGCATCCCTGACAAAACCGATCCGACGTAGACGGAAATTTATAGATATAGAAATGAAAAGACTTGAACCTGTACTTCGAATTGCGAAGTGGGATAAAGATGTCGCTGGCGTTCTGATTCGTATCAACGGATCAAATTTTGGTATGGGTAAACTTCAAGAAATCCGTGATGCTATCATTGCGTTTAAGGAGTCTGGTAGATATGCTATTTGTTACATCACTGATTGTACCACGGGTGATTACATAATAGCATCCATATGTGATGCTATCTTGATGCATCCCAGTGCAGAAGTTCGTCTAATCGGTTTACGAATGGAAAGCACTTTTTACAAAGGCACATTAGACAAACTTGGTATACAAGCAAATCTTGAGCATGTAGGAGAATATAAAGCTGCCACTGAAAATTTTACACGAAATAAAATGTCAAACTCAAATCGAGAAAACAAGATCTCGATTCTCGACGATTTATACGATCAATTATCCTCAGATATAGCGATTGCAAGAGGATGGACACCAGAGCATGTTAAAAGTCTTATTGATAAGGGACCCTTCACTGCTAAACAGGCATATAAGTACAAAATAGTAGATGAACTTACTTACGAGGACAAACTACTAAAAGTTGCTAAGGACCTTACAGGAAGAGAGGTAAAATTAGTACCTATAAATCATTATATAAAGCAGGGAATTACACCTGAAGATTGGGAAATCCCAAAACCTAAAATTGCTATAATTGAAGCAGAAGGTATGATGCTAACAGGAGAAAGTTTTACCGATCCATTTACTGCGACGATGGTAATGGGGGCAGATACAATCGTTCGAGCGATTCAAGTTACAAGAAAGGATGACTCAATCCACGCTGTAGTATTACGAATTAACAGTGGGGGTGGATTAGTTATGGCAGCCGACATAATCTGGCATGAACTAAAACAACTGATAAAAGAAAAACCACTCATTGTATCAATGGCAGATGTTGCAGCTTCAGGAGGATACTATATTGCAGCCCCTGCAGATATAATCGTTGCTGAACCTGGAACGATAACAGGTTCAATTGGGGTAATAGGGGGTAAGTATAGTCTCAAAGAATTGTATAACAAAATTGGCATAAATAAAGAGATTATCACTCGTGGTGCACATGCAGATTTTTACAGCGATTATAGTGACTATCCACCTGAAGAAAAAGAGATTGTGTTGAATCAGATAAACGAAATCTATGATGATTTTATCACCAAAGTTGCCAATGGTAGGAAACAGTTATCGAAGAAAGATGTTGATAAGGTAGGACGTGGTCGTGTATGGACAGGAAGACAAGCGAAAGAAAATGGACTTGTTGATGAACTCGGCGGTTTGAATTTAGCTCTTACAATTGCACAACAACGCGCGGGTTTAGAACAAAAACAGGTTGAGATCATTCGCCTACCTAAACTTAATTTGGTATCACAACTATTTGGTAACATCCGCCTTATAATACATAGAATTTCGATTATTAATAAGGTAATTAGAGTACCAGAGCAGGAAAAAAATGGTGAAAACAAAATCCTGAGTATACTAAACCTACTAAAAAAACACCGGACTTTTCTGTTGATGCCATATGATTTCATTCTTACGAATTAGTATTAGTTTATAGAATGTATAAAGGAATTGTTCTATGTCATTTGTCGATAAACATACTATCGTTAGACAGGAAATGGTTCAATCCCAAATTATGAATAGAAATATACGGAATCCTGAAATATTATCCGTCATGGGAAAAATACCACGGCATCTCTTTGTCGAACCAGAATTATGGAAAAGTGCATATAAGGATAAACCTCTTCCAATTGAGGAAGGACAGACAATATCCCAACCTTATATGGTAGCATTAATGACTGATTTATTAGAATTAGATAATAATGCCAAAGTCCTTGAGATCGGAACAGGATGTGGATATCAAACAGCAGTATTGGCTGAAATTGCCAAAGAAGTCTATTCAATTGAAATCTTGGAAAGACTTGCAGATAAAGCAAAAACACTATTACAGACATTCAACTACAAGAATATACATTTAAAAAAGGGAAATGGTTATTACGGTTGGATAGAACATTCTCCCTATGATGCCGTTATTGTAACTGCAGCCCCTAAGAGTATACCCCATAGACTTACCCAACAACTCGTAGATGGGGGACGAATGGTGATTCCAGTCGGTTCAGATCATCAAGAGTTAGTGTTAATTGAGAAACTCTCTGGAAAAATAAAATCCTCAAGGATTACGAGTGTAAGTTTCGTCCCTATGACTGGAACCCCTAAATCAGAATAATATGTTTCAATAGTTAAAAAATGACTCTTATTCGAATATTGAATATTTAATTTGAAATGTAATTGTGCCTATCTATGACAGGGATTATAGACCTATTTTCATAGGATCATATATCACAATAATTAAAACCTTTATCACTGATGGGATGCATACCAATTGAGATCGTTTTGGATAATATTATTGGAGAATTAAATCGTGAAGCTAAGAAACGTATATTGTTGTATTTTGTTTGTCCTATTATTCACCGGTACCAGTTTAGCCATATATGATGACATCGGTGTTGGTGCTCGTCCACTTGGACTTGGTGGAGCGTTTGTTGCTATTGCTAATGATAGTAATGCTGCGTATTATAATGCTGCGGGTCTGGCTTATATTGACGGAATCCAGATAGGTGCTACCTATGCACAACGTTTTAACGGACTCATAACATATAATACAATTAGTGGCATTCTACCTCTTGGTAGAGTTGGCTCAGTAGGGGCAAATCTTGGTATTTTGGGAGAAGAGTCAGACCTGTATACTGAACAAACTGTACGTTTTTCCTATGCTAACACTATTTTCAAGAAAATAGCATTAGGTCTGAACCTAAAAATGTTAGGTATTTCCTATGATGAGGAGAATGAGTTCGTATCTGAAAACCCGTATTTTGTTCATACATCAAGTTCAGCTTTTTCATTTGATGTAGGCCTACTGACAAAACCATTTAATAGCTTGAATATTGGTTTGTCTATTGAGAATATACTACCCGCAGATATGAGTATTTCAAATACGCAAACAGATTCAGTTCCACAGAACATTAGGATCGGTTTAGCCTACAATCTTGAGTCAATTGCAGAAATGAGTGTACAAGGAGAAGCTATTACAAACTTGCTAAAAGGCACTTTAGGTACAATTGAAGTCACATCACGAAATGGTGAGATTAACACGCTTATCGGTGTAGAAATCATGTTAAACAAGACTATTGGAATTCGGGGTGGTTATGGTATGAAAAACGCAGGAAATACTGCGTCAACATTTAACTTTGGTGGAAGTGTAAGAATTCCTGTAGGTGGAGCAATTCCGCAAATTGATTACGGTTTTCAGCTATTGGCTGGAGATTTCAATGACAACATTACACAACGATTCTCAATCAACCTATTATTCTAATATTTGGATATCATAAAATGAGAAACATCATACAAAATCTATTACTTATCCTATTTACACTAACGACATTAAGTGGATTCAGTGCCGTAACATCAGTTGGAGAGATTAATGTTGAAGGTGAAACAAAAGGAATTGTTCCTGCAAGCTCTACAATCCCCCTTATCGTATCACTTTCAATTGACAGGTCATTAGCAGAACCGGGTGAAGAAATAAAGACAATTGAAATTACAATGCCTAACGGTTTCATCACCAGATTAGGAGATTTTAAATACATAAATCGGGATGGTATAGAACTAATTGCAAGGGCAGTAGTATCTGGAGGTAATGTATTAAGAGTTGAACTAACGAATCCTATTGTAGATTTCCAAAATTCTTTATACGAAATCGCATTTGACTCTCGAACACCAAATACTGTCTTTGAAGCAATCTTTAAGGTTTTATTACGTAATACAGAGGATGTTCCAATAGGAGAATTTATCAGGAAGGGACAAGCAGATGGGAAGATAAATAATGACGATTTTTCTTTACAGGTTATTCCTAATGTACCACCTGCCCCGGTATCTGGTTTCATTGTCGAAGCTGATACAACTGGCGAAAATGATGTAACTCTCAGATGGGAAAAATCAAATGACCCAGATGTTAATGGGTATATAATCTATAGAAATAAAGAATTCACGATAAAAGTTGAACAGCGGTCTTCAACGACCTATCGAGATGTAAATGTCACACCTGGTAACCACACATATCAGATTACTGCATATAAGACGATATTCCTTCAATCCATCCGATCCCCAATACAGACTGTTGATGTATTAGAAGATACAGCACCCCCAGAACCCCCTACCACCCTTCGTGTTGTTACTTCAAATGAAGGAGTAGAGATTTTTTGGATGGGAAGTGTTAGTCGTGACGTTTCCACCTATAAAGTATTGTTTGGTTCTACCGAATCTGAGAATCTACAAACTTTCCCTGATGGTGAAATATCAGCAGAAAAACGTGCGAATGAATCTCCTGAATATAGATATATTGATACCCGTTTGTTGGAAATTGGTAGTTTCACTTACGCCATTATTGCCATAGACGAAGCAGGTAATGAATCTTCTCCGATAAAGAAGAGATACCGTGTATTTGATAGACCTTATCCCAATCCATTTACACCTTTGTCAAATGATCCCGATTTCAACACTGTTATCTTTCCAGCAAGAGTCGTGGATGATGCCGATGGTGAGTTTTCTGTTCTTCTTTTTAATTTGAATGGAATACTTATTAGAACACTAAATGCCCAAATTGGAGAGACTGAATTAAAATGGGATGGAAAAGATGAAAATGGGGAAATAGTGGAAAGCGGAATCTATTTATACCAAATCCAAGTTGGTGATAGTTATAAGACTGGAACCATCATACTGGCAAAATAATGGAATTTCTTATGATAAGAGGGAAGAGCTTTGTTTTGTATACTTGAGTAAGGAAGAATAAAAGAAACCGGCGTGTAATTGACATCCAATTAATACCGAATAAACGCACATCATCTAAAGTCTTGAAATCATATTAGAAACATTTGACTTATGATATAATCGTATATATACTATAATAATCCATTTCTAAAGGAGAGAATATGTATCAAATAAAAACATCCCCTAAAAAACCATTATATTATCTAATTGCGATAATTTATACGACTATAATTACTTTTCCAGTTGCAGCAGAATGGACTGTAGTCCAAGAAAGTGATCCGGATATTCGCGATTATATGGCGATAACCTTTACAGATGGTAAGACCGGATGGGTAGCTGGTGCAGCCGTACTTGATGATTTTGAAAACCCTGGATTTATCGGTTATTCATTTAATGGTGGTAAGTCTTGGCATAAATCTGAGATTAAAATTCCCGCGGAATTAACCGGTATCTACTTTTTGGATGCAGACCATGGTTGGGCAATCGGTCAAAAAGGTCTTATCACTAATACGACAAACGGAAAAGATTGGGATATACAGATTAGCAAAGTTGACACAACCTTGAGAGGTATCTATTTCGTCAATAAGGATGTAGGATATGCTGTTGGAGAAAATCAAACAATACTATCATCTAAGAATGGTGGACGCACATGGAAAGTTCTTGACGGTGGAATAGTTGGGAACGTTGGTGATGACGAGACAAGTATGTTCAATGCAATGCAATTTCTTGATGAATCAACTGGTTGGATTGCTGGAATACGAGTTTTTCCAGCCAAAAAGCAACAAAAAACTATTATACAAAAGACTACTGATGGTGGCGAGACTTGGACACTTCAGGAAACCGGAAAAGAGGATATTATCGAAGACATCTTCTTCATTGATGAATCAACTGGATGGGCAGTTGGCGAAAATGGCATAATTCTTTACACAGACAATAGTGGTAAAACGTGGTCGGATCAGGTGAGTGGTACAGAGGAAACTATCCGTAGCGTGGCATTTGCAGATAGTAAAGTTGGATGGGCAGTTGGAGGAGACTTCGGTGTCGGTGTAATACTAAGCACAACAGATGGTGGACAATCATGGAAAGTAGAAACACAGAAACAAAAAATGGTTAAAGTTCATGTATTAGATAAAAAGAATGCTTGGTTAGCTGGAGCAAGTGGTCTAATTTTAAAATCAAAATAGAAGGATTTCTGTTAGGTATAATTCCATTCTCGGCAATATACTACGTCAGTTTAGATATTCAATACCAATAATATCAGAATTAATTAAGGAGGAATATTTTGGGTAGTCCTACTTTCGCCAAGCGAATGAGTCGCTTGGGAACTGAATCTGCGTTTGAAGTACTCGCCAAAGCAAAAAGTTTAGAAGCCCAGGGAAAAGACATTATTCATTTAGAAATAGGTCAACCAGATTTTTCGACACCGATGAATGTCTGTGAGGCAGCATTCAAGGCTATGAAAGAAGGTCATACCGGGTATTGTCCATCTGCAGGACTACCTGAATTTCGAGAAGTTGCTGCACAACATATATCTGAAACTCGGGGTGTCGAAATACATCCAGATGAAGTCACCGTAACACCTGGGGCAAAACCGATCATCTTTTTTACAATCTTAGCATTGATTGATGATGGAGATGAAGTGATATACCCAGAACCAGGTTTCCCAGTATATGAATCTGTTATTGATTTTATAGGTGGTAAACCGGTACCACTTCCGTTACGTGAAGAGGTTGACTTCCGTTTTAAAATTGATGATTTAGTTGAATCTATTACAGAAAATACGAAACTGTTAATACTTAACTCCCCCCAAAATCCTACTGGAGGCACACTAACAGCGTCAGACCTTACTGCAATAGCAGAATTGGTAGAAAAACATCAGTTTTATGTGCTAACTGATGAAGTTTATTCACGACTCCTCTACGATGGAACTCACCATAGTATACTTAGTATACCGGGAATGAAAGAACATACGATTCTAATTGAAGGTCATTCAAAAACATACGCTATGACAGGTTGGCGCCTTGGTTATGGTGTAGCCCCAAAAGAAATCGCAGATAAAATCACTCAATTGACAATAAACTCCAACTCATGCACCGCAACCTTTACACAAATCGCCGGAATAGAAGCCCTTAGAGGACCACAAACTTTCGTTTCAGAAATGGTAGCAGAATTTCAGGTTCGTCGTGATGTAATTGTCGAAGGGTTAAATGCGATTCAAGGCATGAGTTGTGTAAAGCCTTTTGGTTCTTTCTATGTATTTCCAAATGTTACGAATCTTCCCCTTGGGTGTGAAGAACTTGCAGATTATCTAATGGATGAAGTTGGGGTGGCTCTCTTACCCGGGACAGCATTTGGTAAATACGGTGATGGTTATCTACGTCTATCGTATGCCAATTCCTTGGATAATATTAATGAGGCATTACGAAGAATGGAATCTGCTATTTCAAAGTTATAGCTAAGTAGGTATATTTTGAATGTCTCGAAAAATAACTGCTCGTGTCCCTGCGAGTACAACAAATTTGGGTCCAGGTTTTGATGTATTGGGTCTGGCATTAAAACTTTATAGTACTATTACATTAGAAATAACAGGGAATGACACAGAAGTAGTTGTAACAGGAGTAGATGCGGATAAAATCCCCAGTTCTACTGAGCATGTTGCCTATCAAGCGGTAGAATCCATTTATACCCGAAGTGGAACCCCCGTGCCAAACGGACTCAAATTGAGCATTTCCAATGGAATACCGGCAATACGAGGTTTGGGGGGTAGTGGAACTGCTATTCTTGGTGGCATGTTGACTGCCAATGTATTATGTGGACACCCGTTCACAAATGCAGACATTCTCGATTTTGCAACGGCTATAGAAGGTCATCCTGACAATGTGGCTGCCTCATTATATGGTGGTTTAGTTATATCAATGCAAGAAGATGAACACATACACACCATCAAATTGCATTGTGACCCATCACTACATATCGTTCTCGCTATCCCAGAATTTACATTATCTACTAAAAAAGCAAGAGATATTCTACCAAAAACTGTAAATTTCACTGACGCGATTTATAACATCAGTAGGAGTTCCTTGCTAATTGCAAGTATAGCAACAGGAAAATTGGAAAATCTATCTCTTGCAATGACAGATAGACTTCACCAACCTTACCGTAGTTCATTAATTCCGGGATTTGACGATGTGGTTGATGCTGCTATCTCAGCAGGAGCATTGAGTATAGCGTTAAGTGGTGCCGGTCCAACCATAGCAGCATACTGTCTTGAGAACATTGAAACTATTGGAATTCAAATGCATGAGGCATTTAAAGGCCATAATATCAATTGTGAGATAAAAACCCTCACGCCTGATATAGATGGATCGTTAGTGTCAATTAAAGATGATTAATCTTCATTTATTGGTAACTGTCAATGGTGATATTTAGGATCCTTTTTTATGAATATTTATGAAGAGAGTATTTCTTTTCTAATTAACCAATATGAGACCGATCTTGAATACGGTTTAAGTCAAACCGCGGTAAGAGATCTTCAAGAACGTCATGGGCTAAATAGAGTAAATACTAAAACTGGAACAGCACAATTTACATCATTTATACATCAAGTATTAAACTGGCGGTTACTCCTCTTAGCACTCACAACAGCAGTGTTTGCCTATACAAAAGATATACTAAATACATCATTAATTGGTAGCATTTTACTTCTTACACTGATTGGAGGAATCTTACTTTTAATTAGTTTTCAATCTACACAACAGCGTAGGGTAAATAAATTTAAGGTTAGTGTCTCTGTAATTCGCGAAGGCAAACAAGAGAAATGCGATCCGTCCGATATAGTACCGGGTGACCTTATAATATTAAAACCTGGTGACTATATACCAGCGGATGCGCGTATAGTCGAAGCTGATGGGTTGACAGTAAATGAATCCGCATTATTTGGAAGTAGCGGATCTGCAGCAAAAACAAGTATAGAATTATCTGAACCAGGTCTCTCTCCAGAAAAACAAATTAATATGGTGTTTGGAGGGACATATGTCGATACAGGCATTGGACAAGCGATTGTAGTCCGTACAGGTAATCAATTGGAGATGTATCAAAATCAAGGTAAAGCACGAACACTGCCTAATGAGATGACAGTTGCAGAAAATCAATTGAAATTTTTTGTAGATGCCTTAAAGATTGCCGGTTTAGTAGTAGGTGGAATCGCTGTTGCCATCCTTTGGTGGGGAACATCTCAATTAAATACACCCGATTGGGTTGAATTAGTACAATTTGGTTTAGTGTTTGCTATTGCTGCTACGCCATTTAATTTAGTAATGTTGTTACATTCTTTTCTCAATCAGAAGACTTCAAAATTGGTAAATTCTGGGATAGTATTGCGAAATCATCATTTCCTTGAAAAATTGAACAGGCTTACGGCTTTATGTACAGATGAGAGAGGAATTACAAGCACACGCTCCTTAACAATTTCTAATATCTTTGTTGATGAACAAATTGTTAACCGGGGACAATGGGATAATTGGGTTTCATCTCTTGAAAATCTTTCTCCAGAAGAAAAGAGTGAAAGGATTAACTCTATACCACCAGGATACCAAATACCCCAAGGAGCTCCTGGCTTAGTATTAACTGCTGGTCTCGGAACAAGTGGGGAACGTTTCTATGATAGATCTGATTTAGATCATGCACACCAACAGGTTATTCAAGAGACAATGAATAAACTTGGATACCAGTTGAATCATCTTAAGGCAAATATGCGACTCGTCGCTGAATACCCTTGGACACCAAACTTTGGGTATGAACTACATGTGTTTGAATCAAGAGATGATGAATATCTAAACATTATCTTTGGAGATGCAAGGAATGTGCTTGAAGCCTGTGATTCTATCCTTGTGAATGCGGAAATGAGTCCGTTCAATTATGACCAATACGAAATGTGCAGTGAAATACTTAATTACCTACAAAATTCAAGAGACACAGTCTACGGGGTAGCATCTTTACATTCTGAAACAAGTCTATCACCACAAGAGGTCCAAGGATTATCTACTTTTTTAGGTTTTATTAGTTTCTCCGTTACTGATAATGTTGAAACAAAAGAGGTTGTTAAATCATTCCTTGATACCGGTCTTAAAATCATTCTAATAAGCGATAGTGATGAACAATCGACGACCGACATAGCAAAAGAACTTGGTCTGCTCCATACTCGAAACGCTGTTGCGACAAGACAAGAGTTAATGCAACTCACTACCCAAGAATTTGATAAAGATGTACCAAATTGGAATGCGTATTCTCAACCGACAGATGAACAGCGTAGAAATGTGGTCTTAAGTCTAAAACGACATAATCATACGGTAGGTTATTTGGGACAAAATGCAATTGATCAGCGTGCAATGGTCTCTGCGGATCTTGCTTTTGCTGATGCGAGAAATGCAACACATTTTGCTCAAGATCATGCCGACTGCTTAATTATAGAGAAAGGGTTTAAGGCGATTAAGGACTCACTATTATTGGCGCGGGAGGCATATCACAATCTCTCAGCATCCCTCCGTTGGTGTTTTTCATGTACTTTCGCACAATTTTTTACCGCTATCTTTGGTTTAATTCTATATGCAGGATTCAAGGTTGAGTTACCTTTTACACTATCACAAATAGTGTGGGTTCAGTTTTTAACAACAATGGTTCCAATTATTGGATTAGGCTATGAGAAAGTCTCCATGAATGATAAACAACATCACCCGGGTAGAGCAACACAACTATTGCCAAATATGTCGGTGCTTGATATCGTATGTAGAAGTCTTGTCATTAGTCTAATGACCATAATTCATTTCTTAGTATTGACAACTCCTGTTTTTGAATCTACACTTGAAGAGGCACGTACGGCTGCCTGTACTACACTCATTCTTACTCAGATGATAGTGTATTTTCAATGTACCCGTTACCCTTGGGAATCTCTGTTTAAAAGAATGTTCTCTAATGTCCGTTTCTTTATAATCTCAGTAATAGTAATTGGAATTCAGGCAGGAGTAATCTATCTTGAACCGATTAATAGTGTATTCCAGTTTACCCCACTTCAGAATGAATGGATAGTGACAGCATTATGCAGTCTAATCTTGCTGTTGTTACCTCTAAATTTAGCAATAAATCCTCGTAAAGATAGATTCTATACCCAGAATCCGTAAGTGGGTATACCTGCTATTATCCCAAGAATAGTCCATAAACTTCCAACAGTAAATTCACCAAGAATAAGTCCTAAAAAGAACGGTGCAATTTTCCTATATCTTACCGGACCTCCGTATTTTAAAATGATCCATTTTATTAGCCAACTCATGAAAAGACAGCTCCATGTAACATGCATCCCCCAACTTGTAGAAATTGCGAATCCTGCTGGATGGAATGGCCACCACACAAATCGCATACGGAACATCATTAGTATTGTTGTTAATATAAAGCCTATACCCATAAATATACTTTCAGGTATCTCTGGATCTGATGGGGATTGTAGCCAACCAGCTAAACGACGATAGGGTTCGATTCCGAATGCACTCAAGGAAGGCCAATACGCTCGAACTTCCATACCCAAACTGTGTCCTCTATCAATGAGTGCCCAAAAACCTGCTAACGATCCAAAAACACTTGCCAATACGACTGCAAATATTATCCGACGCATGCTCATGTTCGTACGTTCCATTATCTTAAACCCTTCTAATTGATGAGGCATCGGATGACTTCTATATGCTCGGTTTATAAACCAGAACATAGAGAACATTATAAGATTATCTCTACCTAATCGACGTGTTCCGACTACACGGGTTAATATCTCATCAGGACCTGAATAGTGTAAATCATGAACTGGTGTTCCCAATTCAGCACGCATTCGTGTAATGGCTATTGAGATCATGTAATAGATAATGAAGAATGCTAACATTACTCCTATATTTGCACCACCGTAATAACAGAAGAGAACTAAAAATGTCAGTACGACTATAAATCCAATAACAGCTGTTCTATAAGAAATCGATTCTTCAGAATCTTCTTTGGATTTAGATGTTCTAATTAATATCCTTCCAACATTTAGTAAGTGTCGACGACTTGCCCAAATGGCTAATACACATAATGCCAAATATCCACCAGATGCTTGCTCATTCATATATGGGAAACGTGGCATGCTTCGAAAACCAAACATTGCTCCACCTACACGCATAAATCGCCAAAACCAAAAGAAAAACCAACATGAAAATGAAAGATCAAGTGGAATGAAAAAGCCTAATCCAATAGCAAATGGATATAGAGAAATTGGTATATTCCCCATTGCATTCCATGGACTATCGGTAAAGAGTGGATAACTACGGATACGCGTTCGCAACTCAGGTAAAACTGGGTATAGGAAATTTATTCCATTCCATAAAGCTAACCCACCTGCAACACCAAATCCTAACCACATTATCTTATTCTGAAAAAAATGGTTGTTTCTGGTTTCTGTAAGATGAAGTGGAAGGTGAATAATCGGATAACTTAATTTCTCATATTCAATCCACTGTTTCCGAATAATTATATTGATGCAGAGCATACCTAAAATCAGCATACTAATAAAGGTGGTCCACCACAAAACAGGAGTTGCCCATCCCAGAAGCGATTCAAATGTATAGAGTGGTTGATCACCTTCATAATACCCTTGTAATAATCGAGGACTATCAATTGTAAGCCATTCTGGGAGAAAAGGAACAAATAGCTGATGCCATTCATTCTCAGGAGATGCAAAACGGAATGCATGTCCTAACATAGGAACTAATATTTCAAGCATATCATGCCCTGTTATTCCTGAGGCAATTGACAACATCAGATAGACAATTACAAGCTCACTTTGTATTAATGCCATTTTTGGTATATATCTTCGCAGCAACTGATTGAAACCAACAAGCAAAAAGAGACTAAAGATAACATTAAAAAAGAGAGATATGGTAACAGGGTGGCCAGAATAACGTATGACTTCCATTTCAATTACCCAATAGCAATTGATTGGAATAAGGATAATAGAAATTAGAATAGATTTAAGGGTTACACCGTGGGTGGGAATATCGGAAGAAATTGGCAATGATGTATTTTGGTCTTCCATCTAATTGGATATTTCACGGAGGTAATTTATATGTAGTCTATCCTATAGTATTCAACTTGTCAACTGCTAATTATCCAGTCATATTTTATTCGGATAGAGTCAAAACAAAGATAATTCGCATAATATGTTAATGTATGATTTGGCAAACCATCCCAACATCATTTAATGAAGATTAAGAAATTAATACGGTATTTTATTGGCAAAATCCAGAATGGTTCCAAACCGGTCCTACCGACTTTGGAAAATAGAATTACCGATTTTAATAAGAAAACTTCATCAAATGATTTCAAATGTATCTATTTTGGACAATTAAATTCATCTGCAAACATAAGGAGTTTCTATTTCTTAAACATACTTTTTCATGGTATAATTGTGAATACCCTCTCTGTAAAATCACGCTCATACTAAAGAGTATAGTAAAAAAATCGTACATCAATACCTTATAGTTTTTATTCATTTGTAAAAGGCTTCTCATGAGACCATTAAAATACCTTAAGAACCAGATTGAAAAAAAGTTCTATACTGCATACCAAAAAAGATTAGAAGCAGAAGCCGGTACATGGAATATACCTAAACACATTGGTGTTATCCTTGATGGTAACCGAAGGTATGCAAAGGCAAGTGGATTAGACAACGTAATTAAAGGACATTATGAAGGAGCAGATAAACTTGAAGAAGTACTCCATTGGTGTGATGAGCTTGGGGTAGAGATATTCTCTATATGGATTTTCTCACTTGATAATTTCAACCGTGCTGATGATGAAGTTGAAGGTATATTAGGTTTAATCGAAAGGAAAATGCGAGAATTAGTGACAATAAGGGGTCTCCATAAAAATCAGATTAAGGTACGTGCTATGGGACAAATCGACCGTTTACCACAAAGTCTTCAAGAAGCGATTAAACAAGCGGAAGAAGCAACAAAAAATTATGATAATTTCATTCTGAACGTGGCTGTGGCTTATGGCGGCCGGGAAGAGATTATAGAAGCCTTCAAAGGTCATTTAAATGCAGAGTCGGGAAATGGTAAGGATGTAAATCAGATTGCTGAGGAATTGAGTGTTGACAAAATTTCTCAATACTTATATACATCAAATCTACCTGACCCCGAACTAATTATTCGAACAAGTGGTGAAGTCCGTCTTTCTGGGTTTTTATTGTGGCAGAGCGTCTATTCAGAATTCTATTTCTGTGATACTTATTGGCCATCCTTTCGAAAAATTGACTTTTTACGAGCAATACGGGATTATAGCCATCGAAAACGTCGTTTTGGAAAATAAATCTTAGGATAAAATATGTTGTATACAGTTACCATATTTAGTTAAGTTTTATACTTTAAGAGATTACTATGGATTTAATATTACATTGGATCATACAACTACTTGCATTGAGCGTTTCTGTCTTAATAATCACCTATATTCTTCCAGGTATCAATGTTAAGGGTTTCGGAACAGCTGTTGTGGTCGCCCTCATTTATGGTCTACTGAAGTTCTTTCTTACTGGAATCCTAACAATTTTATCATTACCATTGATAATCCTTACTTTAGGGCTGTTTTACTTTGTAATCAATGCATTCTTACTATGGATCACAAGTAAAGTGGTGGAAGGCTTTGAAGTAAAAGGATGTATTACCACTGTCATAGCAGCATTTCTGATTTCTGTGATAGAAATCTTGATTCGTTATCTAACTTCAGTTATATATTATAACGTGATTGAAATGCCACCGATTTTTTAGACCATAGTTTCGTATAGTAATGACAAGTATTCAATCTCAAATTCATAAGGAATTAAATAACATAATGCTGAGTAAGGTTGTTTCTGATTTTATACTTTTCAATACCTTCTTGACTTCCGTAGGAACAGCAAAATCAGTTGAATACCATCCTAACAAAAACTACGGTATCATAGAAACGTCTATGGACATTTTATAAAATGCAAATTAGATCAATACGACAGAAGTAATAGACTTGACTGTTATCTGATATATGGAGCAATTATATGCGATTTGGAATATGCACAGGATTAGAAAATGTTAACATACTGGCTGAAGTGGGTTATGATTACATAGAATTAGGTGTGCAAAATGCACTTATACCTGAAGCTGATGAAATTGAATTTCAGGAAATTCGAGATCGGGTAGCAGAGGCACCGTTAAAACCTGAAGCTTATGCCGGATTTATTCCCAGAACACTACGGGTTGTTGGTGATAATGTTGATTTTCCGCGCCTATCTCACTATGTTGAAACCGCATGTCGCAGGAGTAGCGAAATTGGTGGTGAAATAATCGTATATGGGAGTAGTGGTTCACGTAATATAGAAGATGGATATTCTGAAGAACGAGGATTAGATGAAATCGTAAAATTCTTGGATATGGCAGCTGATCATGCGGAGAAATATGGTATAACTATTGTTGTGGAACCTATCTGTATGAAAGAGGGGAACATCATTCGCACTGTTTCAGATGGATTATCCATTGTAAAAAGAGTGAACAGAAAGGGAATAAAGGCTTTGGCTGATCTATATCATATGTGGCAGGAAAACGAACCTATGCAGAACATCATTGATGCAGGTCCTTGGTTAGCACATATCCATATTGCTGAACCGGTCAAGCGGTCTTACCCAGGTAATGACGACTTCGACTTCACAAATTTCTTTACTGCACTCAAAGATGCAAACTATAATGGTCGTATCTCATGTGAATGTAAATTTGACAATTTTTCTTCAGATGTTGAAACCGCATTAAAAACCATGAAAAAACACCTATAAGAGTCAATGAAATATGTATACAATCAAGGTAAAAGGATTATCTATGAATTAGAGATTTGGCATATACTATACTGGAGGTGTTGTTTATTCTTACACATGAACAAGGCAAGGTTATTCGTGCGAGAACAGGATTTTATGACATTATGCACGAAGAACTTGTTTTGAGATGTACACTCCGAGGAACACAAAAAAGACAACGATATTCTAAAACTGGTCGTAGACTCTTCGCTGACCCTATTGCTGTCGGGGATCATGTCATATTTACTCAAATTGATCATGAAGAAGGTGTAATAGAAGAGATCCTTCCTCGACAAACCAAGTTTTCACGTCAATACGCTGGTAAACATGAATCCATAGAACAGATAATCGTTGCTAACGCTTCTCAAGTAGTCGTTGTTGTTTCTACACACATGCCCCCTCTCAACTATCGAACGTTGGATCGATTCCTAATTTTAGCGGAAGCGGGGGAAATGTCAGCCATTATATGTGTGAATAAGATGGATTTAGTCGAATCTGAAGAAAAAGATGAACTCATCTCTACATTCAATACCTATGAGAATCTTGGTTATCAAGTTGTGTATACGAGCATTAAATCCACAGAAAGTATTGAATCACTCATTGGTGTGATAAAAGATAAATTCAGTGTAATTGTTGGAGCCTCTGGTGTGGGAAAATCAAGTTTATTAAACACCATACAACCTAACCTTGGCTTACGGGTCGGAGAAGTTGGTGAGAAAACACAGAAGGGAAGACACACGACTACCCTTGTAGAATTATTCCTGCTTGATATTGGAGGTGAAGTAGCTGACACACCTGGAATCAGAGAAGTTGGTCTATGGGGAGTAGATACAGAGAATCTGGAATACTATTTTCCTGAAATGGAACCCTTAATTGGGTCATGTAAATATAAAGACTGTGCACATATTAAAGAAACTGATTGCGCAATACAAGATGCTGTGGAAAATGGAGTAGTCCATCCAGAACGGTATCATAGTTATGTTGTTTTAAAAACGGGAGATACTGGAGAAATCTAAACCATGTTTACTAAGAGAATAATATTTCTGTATTATATATTGGTGGTGTTATACGCGATCAATATATTGGGTTGTGGCTCTGATGATATTGAAGAAGAGCCAACTAACATTGCACCGAAAGTTGATGCTTTCATTATTCCAAAAGAATTCAGTCCTGGAGAAATTATTGAGTTTAGAATACTTGCCTTTGACGAAGATGGTGATCCCTTGAAATATGAATGGTCTGTAGATGGTGGTAAATTGGAATCAACAACGGGTACAAAGGTTAAGTGGACAGCCCCTTCTGATATAGAATTCGTTACTGTGACGGTCTACATCAGTGATGGTATAAATAGATCTGTTAAGAGAGTCAAGAAGCTACAAAATCAATCATTTATCCCTCAGGAACCGCTTGAAATCACATTTGATCCAACACCCGATCCTCCATTGAACTTAATTGTACCCGGTAGAGGATGTGCTGGTATAAAATTAGGTGATCCGTATAAAAAATTAGTTGCCGTACATGGAAAACCTGATAATCCACCCGACAGAATCGGTTATTTCAGTTACAGAGACCAGAATCTTGGATTATCTGGATTTCTTGATGGAATAGATCTTGTAGAGAGTTTATTCCTAAGACATCCTAATAAGGCAAAAACTGCTGGAAAGAATGGAATCAAAAGCAAACTTGATAATGTTGAGAAGGAACTTGGCAAAGCACAAGAAGTTGATAAGAATGACTTCGGTGGTACAAGGCATTGGTATTGGAGAAAAGGTATTGAACTAACATATGATGTAGAAGATAAGGTTGAAAGTATATATGTTTTCAAACCGATTGGTATAGCTCCTTCTGTAAACGGTATACCATTACATCAGCAACAACAAATACAAAAAGAGATCTTTAAAGTGTTACAAGGTAAAGAATTCTTCAAGCCTTAGTAATTAGGATTCGTTGTTTAGGATTTATAATATATAACGCTGTTTCTATCTAATTCCATTTCTAAATGAATAGTTGCCATTAATACTCTTCTAATATTATATTCGGTAAATCAACGATATGAATGCCATTTAGGCATTCACCGGGTTCCAAACCGCTCCTACCGGGTTGGAGGAATGATCTGATATGTCATAATAAATCTTAGAAATGGTAAAGTTTTCAGTATTACTCTATCTTGTCGTGTTTTGGTGCTAATACCAGAGCACATCGTGCTGGAACATAGATCTGAATAGACTGCTTTTGTCCATTCATCGTAATATCTTGCCAAGGATATTTATCTCCATCTACCAACCCATTCCCACCAAAACAAGTATCATCTGTATTCAGGACTAAACAGTAATCAGTTTGTAATGGTATAGGGATCCGCCAATCAGATGCTGAGTCAGTTGGATGAAAATTAAATGCAAAGACAAGACCTCCACACGAAAAGACAATTTGTTTTGAATCCTCATGGATTAATAGCAGTTGAATGTCTTCATCAGTCTGTAATTTGTATGTTGACTCAAGATGCTGCATAGATCTATCAAACGTGTTTAAATGTCTATAATATAGGGTCTCATTATCCACAAGGTGCCATTGTCTGCGTGCATACCAGTATGAGAAATTATTACCATCGCGCGGAAAATCTATCCACTCTGGGTGTCCAAATTCATTCCCCATGAAATTAAGATAACCCTCTCCCCCTAAACTAAAAGTCAGAAGACGTATCAATTTATGCAATGATACACCCCGTGCAATTCTTATATTTGAGGTAAAAACACTCATATCTGTATATAGTTCGGCATCCATCAATTGCATAGCAAGGGTTTTATCACCGACAATACTCTGATCGTGGCTCTCAACATAAGCAATATGTTTCTCCCCTGATCTCCGGTTTCGAAGCATACCGTAAATCTCACCAATATGCCAATTTTCATCTTTTTTTTCTTTCAATAATCGAATCCAATAATCTGGTATCCCCATTGCTAATCGATAATCAAAACCAACCCCACCATCTTCAATGGGTCGTGCTAAACCTGGCATTCCACTCATATCTTCTGCTATCGATATACCATCCTGCTTTACTTCATGCAACAATTCATTTGCTAACATCAGATAGACCATTGCATCTAATTCAAGATTAGAATCGAAATAATCGTCATAAGATGTGAATTCACGACCCAGTCCATGATCGGTATAAAGCATACTTGTAACGCCATCAAATCTGAAACCATCAAATCGAAAAGTCTCTAACCAATAACGTATATTACTAAGCAGAAATCGTTGTACTTCATACTTACTGTAATCAAAACATAGGGAGTCCCAAGCAATATGTTCCCTCTTTACACCAGAATGAAAATATTGATGTTCTGTACCATCAAAATAATTCAACCCTTCGTTAAGATTTTTGATTGCATGGCTGTGTACTAAATCCATGACAACCAGTAATCCCATTGCATGTGCTGTATCAATCAATTCCTTAAGTTCTTCAGGTGTCCCGAAACGGCTTGAAACTGCAAAATAATTACTCACATGATATCCGAAACTTCCGTAATACGGATGTTCCATAATTGCCATCAATTGGATAGCATTATAACCTAAGTCTATAATACGCGGGAGTATGTTATCTGTAAATTCTGTAAATGTCCCTACCCTTTCCGCTTCCTGTGCCATACCAATGTGTGCTTCATAAATCCGTAATCCTTCCTTCTCCATATCAAAACAAGGATTAGCATTCTTCCATTGATATGAATTCTCTGGTGTCCAATATTGTCCCACATAATCTGTATCTCCTTCCTGAATTACCCGCTGAATATAAGCCGGAATCCTATCTAATGCACCATAATCTGATACTACATGTACTTTTATGCGTACACTATGGAGAAATCTATCGACATATATCACATCTGGTAAGAAAATGTGCCAGATCCCCCACTCATCAACAGTCATCGGGTTCGCATCTCGGTTCCAATCGTTGAAATCCCCAATCAGAGAAAGAGAGTGTGCTCCCGGTGCCCATTCCCGATACCACACTCCATCCTGACCATCGTTTTCACCACGATTAAATCCAAAATAATGATGTCCTTGGCTAATGTCACCTAATATCCCTCCTGTCTTTTCAATCTGTATCTTGACCTGTTCATAGTATTTAGCTCTTTTCGTGAATTGAGAGGTATAGGGTTTTAGCAAAGGATCTGAATCTATTAGACGGAGTCCGAAAGGCTTCTGTTTTTTCATAATGGTTTGGTATTGTCCTGAACGTTTACATGTCAATCCTTTTCTACCAATGGTAGAAAACCTGTTAACTTGGTATAAGAAATGAAGGTAAGATTTTATAATTGAAGGTATGATATTTGTATATAATAGAATATATGGAGAGAAATTACAAAGTTTATATTCGTGTGTTTGGATATACTATCTGGACTCATGCACACCCAACGTAGATATGGTGACTAACCACACAGAATCTCACAGATGGGTTCGTCCGATCCTATGTAATAAAGTATGGTCAGTGAGAAGCATTGTTTAAGCTGGAATAACCCAGAGGTATTCAATTGTCGATATTAGTTGGCGTATATTTTTTAGATATCAGATATGGCGTGAGAAGTCACGCCATATCTGATATACTTTACCTCAAAGTTTTATTTTAGCATTATTCTTTGGAGGTAAAAATGACGAATGAAAATCATCGCCACTTATTGAATAAATTAGCAGAAGTTCCTGATAAACGCAACCCTCGTGGAAAACGACATCCGTTATCTGCTATCTTAGGGCTTTCCGTGGTTGCCATGATGTGTGGATATCGCAGTTATAGTGCTATCGCACAATGGGGACGGACTTACCCACCCGATTTTGCTATAGCACTTGGGTTCACTTATCCGAAGACACCTTGTGCTTCAACACTCTATTATTGTTTCAGAGATTTAGACGTTCTCGCTTTAGAAAAAACACTCAGTGAGTGGGCACCTGAAGTGTTCACAGCTATGACTGAAGAAGATATGAAGGCGGTAGCGATAGATGGAAAAACCTTACGTGGAAGTCTCACTCAAGATGCTCAAATCACACATCT
>PYJD01000032.1 GCA_003635315.1 Candidatus Poribacteria bacterium | reverse complement strand
ACCATTCACCCAACCCGGTAGGACCGGTTTTGAACCGCTCCATGAGCGTCAATTTATGAAGGTAAATCCGTTATAATGATGTTTTCAGTCCCGTAGGGACGAAATGTTTATAGAAAACGTGGCTACAGAAACTCTCTTGAGTTCCGTAGGAACGGAATGTGTATACCACAACTTAAATATAAACATTCCGTCACTATGAGACTCAATACCTATCGGGTCTGGGTTCACAAGCGTTGTCTTCCTTAAGTTGACTCCTATGGGGTAGAGGAACGAAACCCGCCGAATTCCATACGCGGATTCGGCGTTGATTTGGACGAATTCCATACGCGGATTCGGCGTTGATTTGGACGAATTCCATACGCGGATTCGGCGTTGATTTGGACGAATTCCATACGCGGATTCGGCGTTGATTTGGACGAATTCCATACGCGGATTCGGCATTGATTTGTATAAATGATTTGGAACTATCGAATAATGTATATTATCATTTAGAAATGGTATTATAAGAACTATCGCTCTGATGCAAACCAAAGACAGTACACATTATCCATCTTGCATAGCTATATTTTACATAACACAACTTGGTGAGGCAAGGTTTTTTGTTTGGTGTATAACTAATGAAGGGACAGATGAAAACACCTGTCCCTTATAATAAAATTATGTTAGAACGGAATAGATCTACCCCGTTACAGCTCCTTCAGAGGCAGAAGAAACGGACTTAGCATATTTTGCCATGACACCACGCACATAACGCGGTTCAGGAGCCGTCCACTTTTCAAAACGTGTCTTAATTTCATCATCAGAAAGCGATACATCAAGTCGTCTCGTTTCTGCGTCAATTACGATTTCGTCACCCTCTTCCAGTATAGCAATAGGACCACCTACAGAGGCTTCTGGTGCAACATGACATATCATAAATCCGTGTGTTGCTCCTGAGAATCTACCATCCGTTAGAAGCGCAACATCCTCACTTAATCCAGCACCCACAAGGGCAGCAGTCACCCCCAACATCTCACGCATCCCAGGACCACCGTTTGGACCTTCATAACGAATAACCACAACATCACCCGGTTTAATTTCACCACCTTTAATCGCTGCGAATGTATCCTCCTCTCGTTCAAAGATACGCGCAGGACCACGATGCAAGGTCTTCTCCTGACCGGCTAACTTAATTACACACCCATCCGGAGCTAAATTACCCTTCAAAATTGCAAACCCCCCAGTAGGTTTTAATGGTTCATCCACCGGTCTTACAACGACTTGTCCTTCTGTCTCCCCGGCTGCGTTAGCTTCCTCACCGATTGTATTACCAGTAACAGTTAGTTCATCAGTATGGAGTAATCCAGCCTCTGCCAGACGTTTAGCTAAGAATTGGATACCTCCAGCCTCATACAGATCCGTAGCAACAAACTGTCCACCCGGTTTCAGATCTGCCAATACCGGTGTCCTCTTGCTTATCACATCAAAGTCTTCAATTGTCAGTGGAATTTGTGCTTCATAAGCAATTGCAAGTAGATGGAGAATACCGTTGGTTGATCCACCAGTTGCTGCAACCGAGGTGATTGCATTTTCTATAGACTTCCGGGTAATTATCTGACTGGGTCGTCTGTCAGCTGCCAACATATCCATAACAAGTTTCCCTGCTTTGTAGGCTTCCTCATCCTTCTCTTCTGCAACAGCCGGTACACTCCCGCTCCCCATAGGAGCAATACCTAACATCTCCACAGCAGTTGCCATCGTATTCGCAGTGAACTGTCCACCACATGCACCTGGACCTGGACATCCTTTGCTAATCAGGTCATCCAACTCTTCCACAGTGATTGTACCTTCAGCATGTTGTCCAACAGCTTCAAACACATCTTGGATTGTAACATCACGTCCTTGGAAATTCCCCGGCATAATTGAGCCACCATATAGTGTAAGAGATGGAATATCTATTCTGGACAACGCCATAACTGTCCCGGGTACAGTTTTATCACATCCACAAAGGGTCACAACGGCATCAAACATATTGCCGATAGAGACCAATTCAATAGAATCAGCAATAACTTCTCTACTAATCAGGGAGGTTTTCATGCCTTCTGTTCCCATCGTAATTCCATCCGATATACTTACGGTGTTGAATTCAAGTGGTGTTCCACCCGCATCACGAATTCCCTCTTTAACTTTCGCAGCAAGTCGTCTTAAATGGAAATTACAGGGACCAATCTCAATCCAAGTATTGGCAACCCCAACAATCGGTTTATCAAGATCTTCTGGGGATAGTCCACCTTCACCGAACATAAGCATTGTACGTGCTGCAGCACGATCTGGTCCATCGGTTATAGCATAACTACGTGGTTTCAGTTTATTAGACATCTTTTCTGTTCTCCTGAGAGTTTTAAGAACGGTGTAGGGATAAGACAGTTAACGTAGAATTTGGGAAACTAATAGGTTTATTAGTTGATAATTATGTAGAAGATAGAATTACTTGTCAAATTTGTAGACAAGTTCCCCATCTGGATTATCTTTGAGACGGATAACAATCGTACCTGCATCCTGTCCGTAAGCATTCTGATACATGGTCTTGATAGGTGTTAGATCGAAACTGTAATCTTCAGTAGGGTATGCTTCACATGTGTCGTCATTGGCATTGTGAGCAATTGAAACCATAAGTTGAACGGGGTCTGATTCAAGAAATACATCTGATGAGACCAGAGTGAATTCATGGGGCTTACATCCCCCACTATAGGACACACTAACTTTCATGGTATCATTTTCTATCATAGCGGAATTGAGTCTAAAGGGATCAACACCGTACTTCTTATCCATCTCACCGATGACCACTTTACCCAAATAAATTACGTCAATTGGTTCCGCATTGTCATTAGAGACAGATAACGTATCCTTCATTGGATTCGGTGATTTATCACACGCAATTGTGCAAAAAACCAAAAAGCATAGAATAATACCGAGATTATATCTGATTTTCATACTTCATTGTCCACTAAATCCACATGAATACAAGTATTTCCTTACTGTATTCCGATCCAAGTACTAACTACATGACCATATTTTGCAATAAGACCTGCAAATACAACTGAAACCATAGACATTAACTTGATAAGTATGTTTAGAGAAGGACCGGAAGTATCTTTAAACGGATCTCCAACGGTATCACCCACGATTGTTGCCTTGTGCTGTTCAGATCCTTTTCCACCATACTCTTCCTCATGACTACCCTCTTCAATGAACTTCTTAGCATTGTCCCATGCACCGCCAGCATTTGCCATCATAATGGCTAAAACGAAACCTGAAGCTAATCCACCCGCAAGCAGTCCAAGAACACCAGCAACATTAAAAAGTAATCCAACTGCAACAGGAACAATAATAGCAATTAGGGATGGGTAAATCATCTCACGTTGGGCACCAGCAGTAGAGATCTCAACACACTTTGCGTAGTCCGGTTTTTCTGTTCCTTCCATAATACCGGGTTTTTCACGGAATTGACGACGCACCTCTTCTACCATAGCACCGGCAGCACGTCCAACTGCTTTCATTGTTAATGCACAAAAATAAAACGCCATAACTGCCCCAATAAACAAGCCTATAAGAACTTGAGGATTCATCAAAGTCACATTATAGTAAGTCATAAATTGACTCACGGATACCTCTAACGTATCTACAAGTCCTTCACCAGGAATATCTAATTCAGTTTTTTCCGCCAAGTGGATAAGTCCGTAACGTATCTCTTCCAGATAGGCAGCAAGAAGTGCCAGTGCCGTCAGTGCTGCGGATCCAATCGCAAAACCTTTACCTGTTGCAGCTGTTGTATTACCAAGGGCATCCAATTGATCCGTTCGCGATCTAACACTTTCATCAAGTTGAGACATCTCAGCGTTTCCACCAGCATTATCAGCGATCGGTCCATAAGCATCCGTAGCGAGTGTGATACCAAGGGTCGCCAACATACCAACTGCAGCAATACCAACACCGTAAAGTCCCATCAACGGTTCATTCGCACCACCAGGAAGGTAGTAGCTTATTCCCACACCAGCGATGATTGTAATCACAGGTATAGCCGTCGATTCCATACCGACAGCAATCCCTTCAATAATAACTGTTGCTGGACCTGTCTGCGCCTGTTTTGCTATGGCACGTGTAGGTTTATATTCATGGGAAGTAAATATCTCTGTAACTTTACCGATAATTATTCCTGCTACAAGTCCGGTAACAATTGCGCCCCATATCTGCCATTTATTGGGAAGATCAAGATAAAGTAAAACTGGAAGTGCAACTATCGCAATTCCTAATGCACTGCCATTAATACCAAGATTCAGTGAACCCATCAACTGCCTCATGGTAGCACCCTCTTTTGTGCGTACCATATAAATACCGATAATTGAGAGAATTACTCCTATCCCCGCAATTATCATTGGAGCAGATAGGTATTTCAATTGGAGTAATAGGTTATCATGTTCCTTAGCAGCAACAGCAGCAACCCCAAGTGCAGCCGTAGCAAGAATTGATCCCGCATACGATTCATAAAGGTCCGCACCCATACCTGCAACATCCCCAACGTTATCCCCAACATTATCAGCAATCGTAGCTGGATTTCGAGGATCATCCTCAGGAATTCCTGCTTCAACCTTTCCAACAAGGTCAGCACCTACATCTGCAGCTTTTGTATAGATTCCACCACCCACACGAGCAAATAAAGCCTGGGTTGAAGCACCCATACCAAAACTTAGCATAATAACTGTTATTTGCGGTAATGGGTTCGTACCTAAGAAACCGGGAAGTAATTTGGGGAATAGATAATATAGAATCAGAAACCATCCCGTTATATCCAAGAGTGCAAACCCTACCACAATCAATCCCATGACAGCACCCGCACGGAACGACACCTTCAAACCGGCGTTAAGTCCCTGCATAGCAGCACTTGTGGTACGGGCGGAAGCATTCGTAGCGGTTTTCATTCCAAGAAAACCACACAGTCCAGAGAAAAACCCGCCTGTAAGGAATGCAAACGGGATAACTTCATTCTGTGCTTTTAGAACAAAAGCCATAAAAATAAAAATGATACAAAGAACTGCAAAGACCAGTCCTACGACCTTATACTGTTGTCTGAGATACGCCATTGCACCCTCCCGAACAGATTGTGCAATATCTTGCATTCTTTCATTACCTTCATCCTGTTTCATCACAGAACGGTAAAAAAAGTATGCAAAAACCAAAGCGATAAGGGCACCAATAGGGGCTATCCACCATATATCTGGAATTGGTGGGGGAGGGTCTGTTGGAGTTTGGCCAAAAGCCGGGGTGACTAAACTAAATATGGGTAAGCTTGTTAAGAATAATTTCCAATTTAGCCACCTTCTTTGGCAATTGATTTCACGCATTAATTACCTCTCTTTTTAGTTCATATTCGTTTGAACAATTCAAGTGCTTGTCCGACAAGGTAGAGCGAACCTGTGATACATATTAAATCTGTCGGGGATGCGTTTGTTAATTCTTTTTTAATTGCTTTTTCAGGATCTGGACAGGCAACTACTTTCATGCCAATGTCCGTCCATGTATTTTTGATTGTATCTGCTGGTATTGCACGAGGGTTATTGGAAACTTCTGTCGTTACGACGAAATCCGCTATTTTTGATATGTTTCTTCCAATTTCATTAATATCTTTATCTCTCATTAAACTAACGATGAAAACCACATGGGCGTAACGGTATGTATTCTGAATGGATCGGATTAACGCTTCCATTGAAACAGGGGAATGTGCTCCATCAAGTATTACAAGCGGACAAGAATTGACTCGATGTAGACGACCATCCCAATTTACATTTCTAAACCCTTCATACACGTACTCTTTACTAATTTTATATCCTTTTAATTCTATACATTCAATCGATGCAATAGCAGTCGCAGCGTTGACATATTGATGATAGCCAAGCAGCGATAAACTTATGTCTTCATATCTATCGGAATTCGTTTCAATATCAAATTGTTGTGCTACTGGAATACCATCAGAATCAAGCTCATGCTTAATCTCTAATGTATAAGTGTCTTGGTCCTCAATATTCTCTACTTTAATTATAGGGGCATTTCGTTCATTTGCAACTTTTTCAAATACTTCATAGGCATCCGGATGTTGGGGGGCAAGGGCAACAGGACATCCATCTTTTATGATTTCAGCTTTCTCACATGCTATTTCAGAATAGGTCTCTCCTAATATCTCAGTGTGTTCTAATCCTATCGGAGTAATCACAGATATGACCGGTGTTACCACATTTGTTGCGTCCAGTCGCCCCCCTAAACCGACTTCAATAACTGCGAAATCCGTTTCTTCATCAGCAAAATAGGTGAAAGCCAGAGCAGTATATATTTCAAAAAATGAAACCCTTCCGAATTGTGATTCAGAAGTGGTCTCAATTGCAGGGATGAGTTTCTCAAGATAACGAGCAAAGTCTACTTCAGAAATCAGGTCATTACCAATACGACATCTTTCTCGGGGCGTAATGAGATGCGGTGATGTGAATAAACCTGTCTTGTAACCTGCATGTGTTAGGACAGATGCTATAATTGCAGCTGTAGACCCTTTACCTTTACTTCCTGCTACATGGATAACTTTTAAATTATTATGTGGGTTTCCAAGCAGTTCAAGTAATTGGGATATACGATTTAGATTATAGAATCGTGCCTGTCGAGAAAAGTCACGACTTCTTTCATAATCAATGAACTGCTCAATGTAGGCGAGGGCAGCGTTATAGTCCAATTTCGTTACTACTTCCCTTGTGTTATCCTGCTGTACTTAATTCAGATATTCATAAATAGGGAATTGAGTGCAGAATTCCTTAACCTTTTCTTGGATACGCTGTTTAATGGAGTTTTTCTGTCTTCCCTCAAGTGCTTCAGTAATAAAATCTGCAATCTGTACCATAGCATCCTCTTCCATTCCACGAGTTGTAACCATAGGTGTACCGAGTCGCAAACCACTGGTTGTCCTTGGCTTCCTTTTATCGAATGGAATTGTATTCTTATTAACTATTATCCCCGCATCTTCTAAATGGTCTGCAGCTTGTCGTCCACTCATTTTCTCATATTTCGAAGTAAGGTCTATTAACATAAGATGATTATCCGTTCCACCACTTACTAATCGAAATCCATTTTCAATGAGTCGTGCTGCGAGAGCTTTCGCGTTTTTTACTATCTGTCCTTGATATTTTTTGAATTCTGGTTCGCTTGCTTCTTTGAATGCGACTGCTCTTGCAGCAATCGTATGTAAAAAAGGCCCACCTTGTAATCCTGGAAATACTGCACGATCAATTTTATCCGCATATTCAGACCTACACATTATCATCGCACCACGAGGACCACGTAGTGTCTTATGCGTAGTTGTCGTGACCACATCACTATAGGGAACAGGGTCAGGATGTGCACCACCAGCAATAAGTCCTGCAATATGTGCTATATCTGCCAATAAGTATGCACCTACTGAATCCGCTACCTGACGCCATGACGCAAAGTCAAAATGTCTCGGATACGCTGTTGCTCCTACAACTATAAGTTTAGGACGATGTTCCTCTGCCAGACGACCTACATCATCCATGTCAATCTGTTCGGTATCCGCATCCACACCGTATGCTGCAATGTTATATAGGTTACCAGAGAAGTTCACATGTGCCCCATGTGTAAGATGTCCACCTTGACTAAGAGACATGCCGAGAATGGTATCTCCGGGTTGAAGAAGTGCATGATATACAGCCATATTCGCTTGGCTACCCGCGTGGGGTTGCACATTGACATGTTCCGCACCGAAAAGTGCTTTAGCCCGGTCTATAGCAAGTGATTCCACCTCATCCATAAACTCACAACCGTTATAGTAACGTTCTCCCGGATATCCTTCCGCATATTTATTGGCAAGGATACTTCCCTGAATTTCCATCACTGCCCGACTGGCATAGTTCTCCGATGGAATTAACATCAATGTATTTTGTTGTCTGGCTAAGTCTTTGGTGGTAATTTCAACAACCTGTGGATCCACTTCTGACAATAATTTATTCATAATACTCACTGTCTATAATATGACATGTACTCTTGTCATAAAGAAAGAATTTTAATACATTTTTTACCGATTTTCAAGTAAACTTGACACTATATTACCAACATGCTATAGTAGTGTAACGGATTTTCGTTACCTTAGTTAACAACCAACTTCGCTAATTCCCTACCTATGTCCCACATCAATAAAGTCATATCCATTCTATTTGTGTTTGTTCTGTGTTATTTCTTCCAAGGTTGTAATTCTCAAGACAAGCCAGAACAATCTTCTTCCCAAACATCTGAATTAGAATCTCCTGAAGTTCCTACACCTGCAATCACACCTACCGATGCAATGGATTGGCATATGTTCATGAACGACCTACAGTTATCAGGTCGTAGTCCAGATGAGCGTTTAAAACCACCCCTCCAGCAATTATGGAAGTTTAAGACTGGTGGTCCCATTCAAGCATCCCCTGCAGTTGCATACGGAATCGTATACATCGGTTCAGAGGATGGAAAACTCTATGCACTCAATGCCAATGAGTGGGAAATCAAATGGGTCTTTAATGCCAAAAGTGAAATCAGATATTCGGCTACTATATGGGGAGGACGGGTATTCTTCAATACACGCGATCATAGGATCATTGCACTTGATGCAATGACAGGAGACAAACTTTGGGAATTCAAATCAAAAAGTTGGATGGATTCCCCACCTGTTGTTTTTGAGGGAACGGTTTATGCAGGCACATTTCCTACACACATTTATCTGCTCAATGCAATTACAGGTAAAATTACATCGGAACGTAAGAGCACTGTTTCTATAAATGGGATCGAATACGGTTGTGCAAATGCCGAGTTCCGTCCAATAAATCCACAATACAACGCAATTGTATGGCGAACTCAAACTGAAGCCAGCAAGAGTTTTCCTGTTTTGGCAAACGGCAACGTATATATCGGGTCACGAACCGGAAAGATTCATGCATACGATGCAACATCTAAGACTGAGATATGGACGCATCAAGTTGGTGGACCTGTGGATGCTGCACCTGCTATTTCAAACGGTATACTCTATATCACATCTTTAGATGGAACGGTTTATGCATTTTCCAATGAATCAGACAGCATTCTATCTATCGATAGCCACCGTATATATGGTCTGGTTGCTAAGGATAACGCATCTGTATATGAAAAAAGAGAGGGATCTACTCCTATTTTTCATCTAAATGATGGGATAGAATTACCAATATTCAACACCATAGGAGATTGGTATCAGGTTTTACTTCCGAATAGAAAACTCGCTTGGTTAGATAAACTTGCATTTGGACAATTCGAAGAAACTGAAGGTATTCTATTCAATAAAAACTTCTGTGGAACACCTCAACTCTTAGATCTGATAGAAGGCGCAGAATTTCCATCTTGGAGTCCAAATGGCGAATATGTTGCAATGCTAAAACGGAATGACCTAAGTGGTAGTTATTGGAAAGCACATGAACTGTGGATTATGGATAAAAACGGAAAACAGGCGAAAAAACTATATTCAGGTGATTTCTATAATCCGCACGTGTCTTGGTCTTTGGATAGTCGTTTATTGGCATATGAAGTCGATATAGATAGTGAGGGTTATATATATACTGTTGATTGGAAATTAGGACAGATTAGAAAGTTAGTCCGAGGTGCCGGTCCAGCATGGTCACCTGTAGCAAACCAATTGGCATTTAGACGACGTGAAAAGGGGGCTGACTATGTTTTCCTTATAAACAGTGACGGCAGCGGTGGGAAGAACATTGCTCGCGGTAAGTATAAGACCTCTCGTTATAACTTTACTTATTTACATCCACCTTCCTGGTCCCCAAATGGTGATAAGATTGCTTTTGAGAGTGTACATGAAACAAAAGTTAAGAACATGCCAGTAAAATATGCTGCGGTACGAATACAAGGTGTTGATGGAGAAAACCTAAAACATTATGGGAGTCGCCATCAAAATGCACGCCAAATCACATGGTCATCAAATGGAAACCGTATTGCTTATGTGCTCTCAGGAAGTAATAAAACCGATACCGTTTATGATAAACGACTTTACATTGCTGATGTCACAGAAGAAGTATCAAAACAACAGATTCTCAACCACACAATGCCTACCTGGTCCCCAGATGGTAATCTTTTAGCATACTTAGAACGAGAAGATTGTTTTGGATTACGTTGGAAAGTATGGATATATGATCTGGATAGTGGTTACAAATATCCAATAGCGCGTACATCAATGAAAATTGCGTCAATGGTATGGATGCCTGATGGAAATCATCTCTGTATATGGCACACTTCCGATTATCTACAAGGTAAAACCTATAAACCCGCGAATACTAAGGGTTGGATCGTACCCATTAATCTCAAACCGAATTAGATATCTACCTATTTCAGGATGTATCAATATACACTTTTCCTGAAATCCTTCCTAATACCAATTCTATTTATTATTCTTCCATTCTTTCGTAGGTCGGGTAGAGGAACGAAACCCGACGAATTCCATACGCGGATTCGGCGTTGATTCCTTGATTTCGAACTATGAAATAATGTTATCTTATCATTTAGAAATGGTATAACAAGACTACCGATTATTTGGAAATCTATTTTCCAACACAACATCTGCCATTATTTCATCCCAATCCCATAGCAGAACAGTCCCATCTTCAGAAGCACTGGCAAGTGTTTTTCCATCAGGAGAGAATACAAGAGAATTTATCTGTTCTGTATGTCCGTAAAGACTATGTAGTTTATCTCCTGTATCAACATCCCACAATTGAATCTCCGCATGACTATACCAGTCATATAACAGATAATTTGTATCTAAGAGTATTGTATTATCTGGTGAGAATGTTATCGTATAGTTATTGTAGGACATAAATAAATCTATCTCACCTATTAATAGCGGTTCTGCTGGTACAGTAAGATCCCATATTGTAGCCTCATTCCAACCTTTACAAATAAGTTTCGAACCGTCATGTGAGAATGCTAATGGTTCACAGTCTTGATGTATTGTTGCTATATTTTCCTGTTTCTTTACATCAAATATTTCCGTCTTTCGATCAAAAGTGTCTCCCTCAATGATGAGTAGTGAACCGTCAGGAGAAAACAGAAAAGAGTTATTATCAATTATAATAGGAGAACGTTCAATTTTATTCTCAATATCCCACAATAGTAGTTTTTCCCTTGTTCTACTTGTGAGTAAAATGTTGTTAGGAGAGATGACCATGTCCTGTCCACCTATGATAGAACTGTGACTCTCCCCGTTCAATAAATTCCATATGGTAATTGCATTTTCTTTTTTGAAAGTTCTATATCCCCCTTTAAACTCATATTTAACATAACTCATTTCATTCTTTACACCATGATGATTATATGCAACTACATTGTCTAAGTCATAAGTTGCCAACAGTGTAGTGTCCGATGAAATTACGGAGTTAGTTAGTATTTTTTTTCTGTCTGGATTAAAAGTAGAAATTTCATCTCCAGTCTCAATTTCATTTTGTTTTACCTTGCCATTGAACATAACCCTGGATATGTTCATTCCATCCTCTGAAAATACGACATCACTAACCGACTCTGTATAGTCATTAGCAAAAACAGTAATTAATTCTCCAGAGGATGTCTTCCAAAATCGGATTGTTCCATCCGCGCTTGCACTGGCAAGGGTTTTTCCATCCGGTGTAAAAGTCAGTGCAAGAATACACCCCTTATGATCCTGAAGTACTGCTAACTCTGATCCTTCCTTAGTATCCCATATTCGAACAATACTTTCTGTGTCACCACTTGCCACATATCTTTCATCTTTAGATATTGCTACCGCCGTCACCCAACCCGTATGCCCCTTAAATGTCTTGAGTTTCTTATTCTTGACGACATCCCACAATTGAACTGCGGTATCCATACTTCCTGTAGCAAGTTTTTTGCCATCTGACGAGAAGGTGATAGCCATAATCTCTGCATCATTCTCAAACTTAAATAATTTGCCAACCCAACTATTTTTACCAAAGATTCGTGAATGACCTTTTAATGTCTTATACGGTTTTTTCTGCCTTAAATTATTAGGTTCCCAATAATCAAACTCACCACCAGTCGTATTCCAAAAATCAATTTTACCATCCCAACGTCCACTTGCGAACATAGTTCCATCAGAATTAATAACCATTGGACCTTCCCGACAATCGGCATCAATTGTTATGTTTGCCATATTATTACTTGTTTGTATATCCCAATGATTAATAAGTCCATTATGATTTACGGTAATGAGGGTTGAATTGTCTTTTGAAAAAGCCATTGTAGGTATAGAATGTATGGGATACATATTTATCCGACCATTTGATGGAACAGGAATAGGATAATACGCAATCTGTTTCTGAATATCCCACAGTTGTATCACAGGATTTGATACACCCGTACTTGCTAATATCTTCCCGTCATGTGAGAAAGCTATAGAGTTGACCTGTGAAAAATCCTTCTTAGGTATATCCATTTCCCTCCCTGTAGAAACCTCATATAATCGTAAACCAATATCTGTACCAACAGCCAATAAACTACCATCAGGAGAAAATAACATCGTATTTATACCACCCTTTCCAATACGTCGAACCGCACCAAAAGGTAATCCATCAAGGGTTTCATGTCTACCATAAATTCTCGTCCATTTTTCAGGGTTCGTGTTGTGTACTTTTATATCAAGTTCCAGATTGTTTTCTCGTGTTCTCCGTATTGATGTAAATTCCCGTATCGGATTCTGTAGAAGATTAAGGTGCTGTAAGGAATTGAACTTTTCAAGAATACGGATGTCAGTTATGTTGTTGAATTCCAATCCCAAATGAGTCAATTGAGTCAAACCATTTAATGGCGTAATATCTTCAATCTCATTACCACCCAGAAATAAGCCTTTTAGTTCTTTCATTTGTGAAAGCGCGGATACATCCCTGATTCTATTCCTGTGCAACTCCAATAATTGCAGTTTCGTCAATTTATGCAGGGGTCTGATATCAATAATCTGATTGTTGTGAAGCCTAAGTGTTGTAAGGTTTGTCAATTCTGACAAGGGTGTTATATCGGTTATTAAGTTCTCCTCAAGACGTAAATCGGTCAGTTTTGTCAATTTTGATAGAGCAGATATATCCCTAATTACATTGGAATAGAGTTTCAGTTCAACAAGGTTGGTTAATCCAGCAAGAGGTGTAATATCACTGAATGAATTGTGTAATTCTAATGAGGTTAGATTGGTCAATCCTGCCAGTGGTGAGACATCTTTAACTTTATTATGAAAGATATTTAGTTCCCTAAGGTTTTTAAGTTCTGAAAGTGGTGTGATATCACTGATATGGTTATCATATAGTGTCAAAGTATTTAGTTTTATCAAATTAGCGAGGGGAGTTATATCACTAACCTGATTGTTTCCAAACCTTAATTCAGTCAGATTGGTTAATTCACTTAATGGTGTGATATCGGTAATTGGAATTTTTCCAAAGCTTAATATAGTTAGGTTGTTTAATTCCTTTAGAGGTGTGATATCGGTAATTGGATTTTTTCCGATAGATAGGCGTGTTAAATTCTTCAAATGAACAATAGAAGAGATGTCTTTAATACCATTATAACTCAGCCCTAAATAAACCAACTCTGTGAGATTACTCAATGCTTTTAAATTCTTAATTTGAACATAATTAAGACTTAACCTTGTAAGATTCTTCAAGTTACTTATGTATTTAATGTCTTTTATCTCATAACCGCTATGAATAGTTAATGACTTTAATCCAGTAGCATATTCTAACCCTTTTAAACTTTTAATCTTCGGTTCCGCCCAACCGATAGTTAATTCCGTTAGTTCTTTTAGGCTATCTTTGGAGATAGGATCGAATTCCATCAAACCCAATTCAATGCGAATGAATTTTCCTAAACTTTCATCTGGTATGTCAACATAATCGGAAGGTTGGGACGCACAACCAAAAGCTATCAGGAGTAAGATGAGGAGAGGGTATGTAGTTTTCATAGAATCATCCTTAAATCAGTACGACTTAGCCACAGTTTATTTGGAACATCTATCACTGTTTTATATTCAATGACTCTTCATTAGGTATTAATACCATTTCTATTTGATTATATGTCATTATATCACTTTCTCCTCTGTAGGAGGGAACTCCGATTCCCGATCTTATTTACTTTAATCCTTAATATAGAGGAAACGAAATTATTGATGAATTGCTTACAATAGCAGTTTTAGCACATCAAATTTCAGAGGCAGCAACGTTTCTTAGTCCCGCCAAATGCCATACGCGCATTTGGCGTTGATTTGGTAGGGACGGAATGTTTATAGCAAGGGTATATACCCCATAGGGAGTTCCATAGGAACGGAATGTTTATAGTAAGAGTATATACCCCATAGGGACGGAATGTTTATAGCAGAAGTGTATACCAAATAGGGAGTCCCATAGGGACGAAATGTTTATAGTAAGAGTGTATACCCATAGGGAGTTCCATAGGGACAAAATGTTTATAGAAAAACGTCACATAAACCTCTTGAGTCCCGACAAATGTCAAACGCGCATTTGGCGTTGATTTGGTAGGGACGAAATGTTAATATGTCAAACTCAGCATATGTGAATTTAATACAAACATTCAGTTAACTGGCACAAGTCGTTATATTTTATCATTCTTAAACTACCATGTTGGAATCTGTATTTTCTTTTACTATTTTTCTATAGCTTTAATACCGTAAATCTCAATTTCACGAATCCTACCCGGTTGATGTGTTCGGGTGTTAAAACCATTATATATGGATCTGTTAAGGTTTCCTGATCCAACCAGGCTACTCAATCTCATTGATCTATAATGTGCACGGTTCTGTGGATTGGTTTTTACTATACGAATCTTAACCTGATTGGTATAATATGGCATCTTAAATTTGAGATCAATTATGCTGGACCTTACATCTTGCATTTCTGTAACACGATGCCAATTTTCACCTTTTGTTACTTTACTTTTATCTATATATACAACAAATTCTTTTAGATTTACCGTGTGAAGTATAATCCTATAAATATTCTTTTTTGCAGGTAATGAAACAACTACAATAGAATCATTCCGCACAAATTCAGCTCTATCATTTAGTGTATACACTCGATGCTCTGATGTCAAAGATGCTTCTCCTATAGTCTCAAGATTTCCATCAATCATCTCAGGTGATGTTGATTGCGCTCCATCCATTAGTGCATAGTTTTCACTCCATTCCTGTGCTGTGAATATTGTGCTACATCCAGTTATCATTGATAGAATACAGAACATAAAAAAGAAATTATAAAATTGCTTGAACATAGTTATCCTATTGTTAAGTAAGGGTATTTCATAAAATTATAATTGGCAAAAGTCATGATATTCGGATAATCAACATTTTTCAGTGAACAAGTGGTCTGCTGGGTCTAAATCTTGTCTATACCAACCTGGATTATTTATACCAATTCTGATATATAATGTTTCTCTTTGTAGCATAAACTTTCCAGTTTGTGCTAAATTATGCTTCATTTCCAATTATAGGTAATGAGACTAAAATTAATAGAAATGGTATTATAGATTTTAGAAACTATCTCATAAATCCTAAATTTCAAGCGATTAATCTATTCTCTGCCCTACATTTTGAAAAAGCCGTTGGGGGAGTCCCATCCCTACGAAGAGGAATTATATCGGTGAGAACGACTTTTTATTAAATAGATAGTAGTATTGTTTTACATTCAACATAATTACTGATAGTTAGGAATCGCAGCTCCCTACTCCATAAAGGAAAAATTGTAAACTATATATGGTGTATCAAAGGTGAAAACGTGTGTAGGTTCGGTTGGTTTACTCTTTTCACAGTGAGAAATCTAAAATGCTGCCTCAAGTAAATTCAGCATGTCCTCTTCTGTACAAGGTCGCGGATTCAATTTATGGCAGTGATCAAGCATTGAATCTGTAGCGAGTTTAGGTAGTTTTTCTCTATCCAGACCTGCTTCCCCAAGTCCTGTAGGCATGCCCAGTTCTCTGTTCAATTCCTGTATCTCATCAATTGCAGCACATGCCGCCTCACCTTTAGACATACCTTCCACATTCACCCCTAACGCTACAGCAACATCGGCATATTTATCAATCACATGAGGTAGATTAAATTCCATCACAGGAGGAAGGAGAATAGCGTTTGCAACACCGTGTGGAATGGGTGCATCTGTAGACAATTGATGTGCAATCGAATGTACAGCACCAAGACCTTTTTGAAATGAAAATGCCCCCATACAGGAGCCTAATAACATCTCTCCTCTTGCTGCCATATTATCCCCATGATGATATGCTATTCTGATATTCGCACCTAATATCTTTATTGCTTGCAATGCTACACCTTCAGAAATTGGATGATATTTTGTTGCGACATAAGCCTCAATGCCGTGAGTAATCGCATCCATTCCTGTTGCAGCAGTCAAAGCAGGTGGCATTTTAACTGTCAATGCTGGATCCAATAGTGCAACGTTAGACATATTGTACCGAGTAATTAATGCACGTTTACGCCATCGGTTAGTTGTTTGCAGAGAAGTATCGGTAATGATTGCCCCTTGAGACACTTCACTCCCTGTACCTGCAGTTGTAGGTACACATATCAAAGGTGGCATATCACTATGAATCTTATCTGCCCCATTCGAATCAACATAGTAGGTTTCTAAAGGGGGTTCATGTGCTGTTAGAAGCCGAATTGCTTTTGCAGCATCCATAACACTCCCACCGCCTACTGCAATTACGAAGTCACAGTTTTCTTCTTTATAAACCTTTACGCCTTCTAAAACGCTTGTATCTGTAGGATTTGGTTCAATGTCTATAAATGTAGCATAAGGAGTATTTGCATCATCTAAAGGAGTGGTAGTTTGGGATAATATTCCAACACTGTTTATTCCTGTATCACTTACGATTAACGGTTTTTTACCACCAAGAGTCTTGACGTGGATCGCCAAATTAGCAATTGCACCTTCACCAAATACGATCTGTGGTGGTAAAAAGTAGTTATGTATATCTTTGTTCACACTTAATTCCTTCATATCAATAATTCTTGATGAATAACTCATTCCCTTTTGCAGCTGAATCTTTTTTATAATTATTCATACCATATTGTAAAGTCCATTCCTGTATATCTGCAAAGTTAAAGAGTTCACGGATTTTGGGAGAATCGTCATATGTAATTAACCATTTGTGTGGACATTTTTTCATGTTTTCTGCAAATTCTATATGATCAAATGATGTATGTAAAGATCCTTTCGCTCCATATAGTTTAGATTCCTTTGCCTTCCAATATGGAGGGTCAAGAAATATATATACATTTTCTCCCTCTTGGAATAATGCGTCAACGTAGTCGCCACATGTTATATTAACCCCAGACAGGTATGGTGAAACCATCTTAACTCGTGAAATTGATGAGTCTGTAAAACGACTCTCATAGGCTGATTGAGAATATCCTCCTGAATCAACAATACCTGAAAAAGTAATTCTATTGAGTATAAAATACCGTACAGCCCGTTCAAATTCAGGAAGTATTTGCTTATTCTCACAGAGTGTATCTCTCATACGTGCTAATTCATCAAAAAGGGATTTACCATCGTTATCGTATTTTATTTTTGTATCAATTAATTTATCAACTAATTCGGTAACATTGTCCCGCGTCTGTTTCCAAAAACAATATAAATCATAATTGAGATCATTAATCCAGTAAGAATGTATTAATTTTTGAAAAACACTTCGGATAGCAAAAAAGACAGAACCACCACCAACAAAAGGTTCGCGATATTCTGTAATATTATGTGGGATCAGAGGAAGAATTTGTTTTATAGCCCTTGATTTACCTCCTGGGTAACGCAAAGGACTTTTTGCTAACTTTCGCAATATGTTCTTTTCGTAGAAACCCATTTCGAATATGCTAAATTATTCTCAGAAATACCTAAATTTACTAAGCCAAAGGAATTAGCTTTGTTTACATCAAAATTTGCCAAGTTATAAACTTGGAATTTTTCTGGATTAAAACACGGAGTGTATTTGACATCTCTAACAAATCCTTTTACAAAAAGTGTTGCCATATCATACTTACCTAATCGAATGTGCTTCGAATTAATATTCATTAAAATCAATTCAGACTGTTTAAATTTATCATGTCTTAAATTAAGATTCAAGAAGTATATATAGGACTTACGCATTTTCTTCAGAGAAAGTAACAATTGATCCAATTAATTCGGTATTTCAGTTTTCAATCTTTTTTCACCAAAATCCCTTATTAAATAGTACTAAAGGGAATTCTTAAGTCCTGATATCAACAAAAGTCTTGTAAGAAAAATGTTTCCTAATATAATTGATGAAAATCCAATTCTAATATCCCCAGTAGATGACATTCAAACCTCGGCCCGCTCTATTTTTTCTTATACCATTCATTTTAGGTATCATTACAGGTGAATACACATCAATACCCATACTATGGATTTGGGTTTCCGTACTGATACTCCTGATAGGTAGTATCCTCACCAGAAAACGATCAAAATACATCTGTTATGTACTATTACATCTTGCTGTGTTCGCAAGTGGTATGTTGCGTTTAGACGTGGCAACCGTACCCTCAATTCCAGATAACTTTTATGAACAACCGGTGAGTTTTACGGGGAAAACTGTTTATCAACCAGAACGAGGTGAGTCATGGGATGCATGCTATGCTATCGGAAAAATACAGCTTTTATCTGATCCTACAAAATCTGTGTCCGCTAAGTGCCTAATTAGATTTCAAGATCTGGTTTCATTACGATATGGAAAACATCTGACTGTCACAGGTGTATTACATCAACCCCAATCAAAACGGAATCCTGGTGGGTTTGATTACCGAGCATATCTTAACCGCCAAAATGTTTCAGGAATTATCCAACACCAAGGATTACTACAAATAGGAAAACAATCTGGATTCCTACCATTAAGATGGATAGAGACAATCCGTTTTAAAACTGAACGGATTATCGATTATGCCTTTTCAAAACAGGATAACTTACCTAAGAATGAACTATCAATCCATGCCAATCTACTAAAAGGCATTCTACTTGGGAAACGTGGAGATGTGCCTACAGAAACATTAGATATGTTTCGAAACAGCGGAACCTTCCATGTCCTTGCTGTGTCAGGACTACATGTAGGTCTAATTGCATTCTTCTGTTATCTTGGCTTGTCAATATTTCGGATTCCAAAAAAGACGGTATGTCTGCTAACAATTTTGGCAGTAATCATCTACGCAAGTTTAGTAGGATTTCGTCCTTCAGTCTTCCGTGCGTCATTAATGGCAATCTTGTTTCTTTTTGCGACAATCATTGACCGTGATGCGGATATTTACAATTTACTTGCTGTTGCAGCACTGGTATTACTCCTCATTAATCCGACCCAGTTATGGGATGTAGGCTTTCAACTCTCTTTTGTAGCAGTTGCTGCTATTGTATTCTTTGTATCTAAAATGGAGATACCATTCCGAAAGCTCTGGGAATCTCAGGAGTCTGTGGAGTATACCCGTTTTCAAACAATAAGAAGATCCACAGTGAAATGGCTAATTTTATCCTATCTGGTCACCTTCGCTGCCCAAATTGGAACGTCACCTCTCATAGCATACCACTTTTATAGAACATATCCGTTAGGTATCATTGTAGGACCATTTGCTGTTGGGCTTGTATCATTAATTGTTGGGGTTGGAATGGCAACTGTCTGTGTTGGCTTTATATGGTTACCTGGGGCGAAATTGTTAGGTGTAGTAAATCAGATAATCATGGTTCAATTCCTCAAACTCATAAGTCTATTTGGACAGGATTGGGGAATTGTAAAAATTGCTCCTCCAACAATAGGTCTTATCCTCATATACATCGTGATATGTGTGTGCATTACACAGTGGCGTTATCTATATAAACAGTGGAGGATAGCGAGTCTAATTGGATTATCAATACTGACAATCTGGGTTTGGGATAGAGGCTTTAACGAAGAGGGAAGGCTTTTAGAGATTATCACTCTGGATGTTGGTCAAGGGGATGCTGCAGTCATCAGGTTTCCTGACAAACGCGTCATGCTTGTGGATGGTGGTATCCAACGTGCCTATTATGATGAAAAGAAGAAACGTGAAGTGGATTATGACGTAGGGAAACGGATAATTGAACCGTATCTGGATTCTGAAAATATCAGACGCGTTGATATGGTTATGCTTACACACCCGGATTTAGACCATGGCGGCGGACTTGCTTACATACTACAAAATTACAATGTTAAACATCTTGTTGGAATCCCTGATATGGAACTGGATTCATCAACACATAATCGCCTACGGAACATAGCGAAAACCCAAAAGCTACCATACTCCTATCCGTATGCAGGAGAGATAGAATTCACGTCATCTGCAACCCTATCTCTACTCCACCCAATAGATGTTAATCAGACGAATCTGATGGATGATGATAAAAATGATGATTCATTGGTGATGAAACTTAGTTACGGTTTAGTGGATATATTGTTTACAGGTGACATAGAAACCGATGCTGAAAACCGTATATTGGCATCTCAACAAAATCTAAGGTCAGAAATAATAAAGGTACCGCATCATGGTAGCCGAACATCAAGTACAGCTGCGTTTTTAGATGCTGTCCAACCAGACTATGCTATCTATTCTCTGGGGAAAGGGAATAGATACCAATTTCCACATACAGATGTTATTTCACGGTATCAGGAACGAAATTGTATTCAACTCCGTACCGATCAACTCGGTGCGATTATTTTAAAAACTGATGGGACGCGGTGCTGGTTTAAGTATACTAACATACCTACCGGATCTGGGTTTCAATAGGGTTGTTTTCCTAAATTGACACCAATTGTGTGGTTTGGAACAGCAACGGAAATCAGACAGAGACACTAAATTCCACAAAACTCATCAAGAGAGGAGAAACCAGAAATTTATAGTAAACATTGAAATTAATGAGATATTTTTTTATAAGAATGATAGCTGAATCGTGTTTACTAAATGGACAAAAAGTTGTAACACAATCTGTTAGATTGTGCCCATGTTTGTAGCACATTCTGTTAGATTGTGCATGCAGAGATCCTTTAACAGATGTGTTCAATTAATTCTAAAGTTCACTATAAAATCCTCCTTGATTGACACCAAATCAGAAATAGAATAAAATACGATTAGCGTTGATACGAATACTATAAAGGAAACAGAAATGAGTAAAATTAGAAAAGTCGTGATGCGGAATGATGCCGGCTATATTACCACAGAGGAACAGGAAACACCGAATCCAAAACCAGGACAATTACTAATAGAAGTCCACGCATCAATGGTCAGTCCTGGGACAGAACTGGGAGGAATGAAAAGGAGACGAGAAAACCCAGGATCCGCAGAAAATAAACGACCATTCGGATATACTAATGCCGGTGTTGTCATCGGTAAAGAGGGAGATTGTGATGAATTTGAGATCGGTGACAGAGTAGCAGGAATGGGGGGCGGTTATGCATTGCACTCAACCTATGCTTGTGTACCGCATAACCTATGTGCGAAAATTCCAGAAAACGTTAAAGACGAACACGCTGCCTCCATCCACCTTGCAGCAACAGCACTCCATGCAGTTCAACGTGGACGGATTCGAATCGGAGAGAATGTTGTAGTCGCAGGTTTAGGTATCGTTGGACAATTCGCATGCCAGATAGCAAAAATTGCCGGCGCGTATGTCATCGGTTTGGACAACTTCCCATTACGGTTACAAATTGCTGAAAATGCAGGTGTAGACAAAGCAATAAATGTGTCTGAAACAGATCCAGTTCCAATTGCAAATGAATTCACCCGAAGATATGGTATGGATTGTGGAATCATTGCATTCGGAGGAGATGCAAGTGGAGCATTTCAACAGATCCGCGCAATGTTAAAAACTGCACCGGATACACATAAAATGGGACGAATTGTCATTGTCGGAGGGGCAAGTATTACACACGGGTTTGCAGCAGGACTTGGAAACGTGGATGTTATCAGTGCTGCACGTACAGGTCCGGGATATCACGATGAGGACTATGAACACGGTGCTGACTATCCACCGGTTTTCGTGCCATGGCCAACACAACGTAACTTAGAATTATCCCTTAGATTGATGTCTGAAGGAAAAATCAATGTTGGACACTTAATCACTGATATACTCCCAATTGAAAATGCTGCCGATGGGTGTAACAAATTGATTGAGACACCCGCTGAAGCTTTAGGGGTTGTATTTACAATGAAGTAAACCGTTATAGGTACTCAGGCATTCGATCACCCGAAAATACCACAACATTAACAGAACTTGAACAGATACTATAGACTGTATGTTATACCATTTTTAATTGATAAACTCTCTTTTTTGTAGCACAAACTTTCAGTTTGTGTCTTCCCTGTTTCATTCCTAACAGCCAGTAATGAGACAATAATAAATAGAAATGGTATTAATACACTGCGAATCAAAATTGCTTCAGTCCTATCGATAAAGGAAATTTAATGGAAATTAGAGCAGCACGCGAATCAGAATTAGAACAGGTTGTTGATCTGAATTGTATAGCCTTCAATCCAAATCAACATCAACGATACTGGCAATATATTAAAGGGGATAGCAGCTACAGACTCCAACAGACAAGAGTCGTTGTTGTAAATAACGTAGTTGTTTCGACATTGCGTATCTGGGAACGAAGGATAAGAGTAGGTGATTCTCTCGTAACCATGGGAGGCATCGGTGGTGTTTGTACACATCCGAAATATCAAGGTGTGGGTTATGCATCTGCACTCATGCGACAAACTACAGAATATTTTAAAACAGATGGATATGACATCGGTATCCTGTTTACTATCATTCCAGAGGAATTCTACGAGAAATTTGGATGGACTTCCATACCTATAGAGGGTTTCAATTTACCTATTAACACAACGGATACGAATATAAAAGAAACGCCGTATAAAATTCGGGATTTCAATTTACAAACAGATTTAGATGCTGTTGCAGCAATTTACGACATCTCCAACGCACACCAGAGTGGTACCATATCTCGGACACGCTCATACTGGGATATGGAACCCTCCCGAATACGCAATATCCTTCCAACCGTTGTTGCACTTCAAAATGGCAACCCAGTTGGATATTTAAACTATCAAATCGATGAAACTGAGGTAGATATCCGTGAAGTAGGATACTTACCTGATCATCCAAATGTCATTGACTCACTTATACATCATCTTTTACAAGTGTGTGAACCAGAGGATATAGAAACGATCTTCGGCATGTTTACACCTAAACATCCGTTTGTAGAACGTTTGATAGCGGAAGTTAATACCAAGGTAGACATCACGACTCATACCAATATGATGCTATATGCGGTTAGTCTTCCTACGCTGCTCAGACGTTTCGTGGTAGATTGGGAAACCAAGATTGGGAATTCTGATGAATCTTTCCCACAACTTGCAGTAAAATTCCCAATCGTTAACAGTCAACAAGCGGTGTTGCGTTATGATGGGAATGAAACAATTCAGATTGTGGAAAATGATTCGGATGCTATACATTTAGACCTGAGCGAGAAAGATTTTTGGAGACTCCTTCTTGGGGATATTGGTTGGGAACAGGAAATTACAGACGAATTGGTACCAGATGATGTCTCCACGTTTTTGGATTTGTTGTTTCCAAAACGTGATGTGATTTATTGGTATCCTGACAGGTATTAGGGTGTATAGAAAAAATGAATAAAACAGGCTCTGACATCCAGAAACATGGCACAAGTACAAGTGCATTCGGCACCACTGGAAGAATCAATCACGATTCCAGCGAATTCTACAAAGGGAAACTCTATGCAGACCAAGAACTACCGGAACCTGATGAGTGGATAGAAAACACAATTCCCAATGAAAACCTTAACAAACTCTATTGTACATCCAGTGAGAATATGTCCGATATTCCCGAGAGTAGCATCCACCTAATGGTTACATCTCCACCCTATAATGTCAAAAAGGAATACGACGACGATCTAACTTTAGAAGAATACAGAAAACTGCTGCAATCTGTTTTTTCAGAAACCTACAAGAAATTAGTTACAGGGGGTAGGGCATGCATCAACATCGCAAATTTAGGACGAAAACCGTATATCCCGTTACATAGTTTCATCATCGAAGATATGTTAGAAATTGGTTTCTATATGCGGGGTGAAATCATCTGGGATAAGGCATCCAGTGCAGGAAGTTCTACTGCATGGGGAAGTTGGTTGTCTGCTGCGAATCCTGTACTAAGAGATATACACGAATATATCCTCGTTTTCTCAAAAGACACATTCTCTCGACAGCGAAATAACAAAGAAAATACAATCAGCAAAGAGGATTTCTTAGCGTGGACGAAAAGCATCTGGACATTTCCATCCGTTTCAGCGAAACGTATCGGACATCCCGCCCCATTTCCTGAAGAACTACCTTATCGACTCATTCAGCTCTATACCTTTGAAGGCGATATTGTATTAGACCCATTTTGTGGGAGTGGTACCACATGTCTATCCGCACTCAAATCGGGTCGACACTATATAGGCTACGATATCGAAAAAAAATATATAGACTTAGCACATGAACGCATCAGTAAGTTTACCAACCAAATTCAACTACCAATATAATACCATTTCCAATTAAAAAAACTCTCTTTTGTAGCACAAACTTTCAGTTTGTGTCTTCACTGTTTCATACCTATCACCACCATTCACCCAACCCGGTAGGGGCGGTTTGGAACCGCCCCGAATATAATATAACATGTGCATTTATGACACATAATCATTCATAAATGGTATACGATGGTACTACTTCAAAATCATTACCAGAACCGAAGTTGCTACCAAAAAGTTAAATACATGTTAAAGCGATCAAAATGAATTGAAGAAAAACAAAACAGAATACATCATATCTTTTAATTCCTGAATCAGTTACATATAAGTAAAATACTTTTTTTACTTGACAAGTAAATATGTTTGTGTTAATATATATATTGCCTATAATTAAATATGTGAGATTAAACAGTGTTCGGAATTACATCCATTAATAAAGACTTGAAAGTCCATTCTTTATGTTTAGATACATCCGTTACTGCTGGTGCTTGGGATTTAATGTTAGATAGGATTTACCAGACTGTTGTTTGAAAAGAACTTATTAAAATGAGTTAAGCCACAACCTGATACTTGACGAAAAAGATTACTATGGACTAAATCAGCAGCATTAGCGGTGCGGAAGGTGTGTAGAAACGTAAATACCTCAAGAAACCGAGCACCAGCGGTGCGAAAGGTGAATGTATACAGTTGTTAAAAAAAACACCAAAATTGTCCAAACTATAGTATAAGTAGCAACTTGGGTTAATATAACAAGCATATTTATGACAGCCATTCATTTAGAATAAGTATAACTTTGTAGGTAGCAACTTAGATTACCATAATGAAAAATAGATAATGAGAAAAAATGATGAATATCTATCAAAACGATCCTAAATACAAACCTAAATATAAAAAGAATTTATGTCAAAAATCGACATTATTCTCCATTTCAAAATGTCAAAATCAGCAAAGACAACAAAAACACAAAAACACACTTTTTTAAAATTCTTAAAAAGTTAATTCAAAGTGCTATAAAGTCAGTCTATGACAGGGTTTACAGGGGTATTTTACACCAATTTCAATCCTACAAAATGTAGGAAAAAGTGTAACTTTTTTCCCCTTTTCGTCACTTCTCGACGCATTGAGGAAGACAACATGAACACAATTTTCGATTGATGTATTTAGGATTAAATGCCTGTTTTTGCACCCTGTTTTTTGTCTGTATATTAGGATTAAATGTAGAATTTTTTCCCTTATAATCAACAGAAATTTCGACAATTGAAACCTTTGAACTGACAGCACAATAACGTTGACATAATCAATCTTATATGATAGACTTCTCGGAAACTTTTTTCACTCTAATCAAGGATAAAAAGCGTGGAGACGCATACGTGATACAAAACGTTCGTAAACAATCCGGGTTAACACTCGTACAGATTCTAATCGTCGTTGTTGTCTTGGCAGTAGTTGCTGCAGTCATATTTGCACCTCGATTGCTTGGACAAGCAGGTCGTGCCTTACAAACCCGGGCAGCTGAAGATATTGAAACGCTCGGGATTGCACTTGATAGGTATGCAAAAGACAATGGGGATTATCCTTCAACAGAACAAGGGTTAAAAGCACTGTGGGAACAACCTGAAGAACCACCACTTCCCATAAATTGGTTAGGTCCATACATACAAATTCCTATTACCACAGACCCATGGGGGAATCAATACATCTATATTCGACCTGGAATACACGATCAATATGGGTATGACCTTATCTCTTTTGGTAGTGATGGTTTAGAAGGTGGAACAGGGGAAGCGGAAGATGTCGTCAGTTGGATTCGACGAGATGAATAACTCCTAATGACACTCTATTTCTGCTATAGTATTGTAAATTTGTTAATATCGATCGTTTCTCAGAAATGGGAGTATGAATCATGAAAATTACACAAATTGAGGTTATCAGGGTTAGAGTACCATATCATGATGGTATTTATGATTTGATGACGAGTCGTAATCTTTACCAGATTGATCATGTTTTCAAAGTACATACAGATGAGGGAATTATTGGAATCGGTGACGGTTCATTTCAATCCGAAGAAACAATTCAGCAATATATTGGTAAAAATCCGTTTGATTATATGAACGGTTGGGCACCAACACCACTTCAGCAAGCGTTTTATGACATCATGGGGAAGTCTCTTGGTGTTCCTGTGCACCAACTGTTAGGTGTAAAACACAATGATAAAGCATCGTTTGGGTATTGGTCAATTGACATGACCCCTCAAGAATGGGCTGCCGAAGCACAACATGCATATAAACTCGGCTATAGACTACATAAAATCAAGGCGCGTCCATGGTTTGAAGTGCTTGAACAAGTCCAAGCCATATCAGATGTCGTACCCGATGATTTCCAACTACGCGTTGATGCTAATGACTCTTTTGAAACTGCTGAAAGTACTCTTGAAGTAGCAAGGCAATTAAAGGATTTTAATATTGAATCCTTTGAGACCCCAATTCCACAATCCAATATAGAAGGATACAAAGAAATCAAGGCACAAACAGATATGCCGATTACAATACACTTCGGCAATCCTGATCCGGTAGAAGCTATCCGGGCAAAAATGAACGATTCATTCATTATCGCCTATCCCGATTCACGGGCTGCCAATGCTATCCGTGAAGGAACAATTTCACATGCTGCACATCTACCTGTTTGGATACAAATTGTTGGGTTAGGTATCACAACTGCCTATGTAATGCATCTGACTGCAGTTATCCCAAATGCCACTATGCCTTCTATAACCTTAAATGCATTACGTGCCTTTGATATTGTCACCCCTTCAACAATACCACTCGAAGAAGGGCATGCCACTATCCCTGATAAACCCGGTTTAGGAGTAGAATTGGACGAGGATGCAATTGATAATTGTCGCGAATAGGGAATTCATAATATTCATCACTGATTGAAATAGGTTAACATGTGTCAATTTAAGCATAAGGTTTTTGGTAGGAAGGGATTCCGATCCCCTAACATCCACGCATAATGCGTTGATCAATCAAATTTTTCTCACACACACTTGTGTATGCAAGATTTATGTATTAGAATTCATTTCTCTTACATTGAACCCACCGTAGGTTAATATCTATTCTTATATAATAGGATATTTCGTTAGGAGGAAAAACATGCTTAGAAAAACTATTCTATACCTAACATTGGTCATATTTAGTACATCCTTTTCAGCACATGCTGCAAAGAAAGGATTGGTAAGTGCATGGTTATTTGAAGAAAATGGTGGAGATGTTATAAAAGACATCGTCAGTGGACACGATGGAGAAGTCAAGGGTACATTAAAATGGGTAGCAGACGGTAAAATGGGTAAAGCTCTGCAATTCCCTGGTAAGGGTGATAGTTATGTCCGTATTGATCATGATGACGTGTTCAACGCGGATCCATACTCCTTTGTTGCTTGGGTAAAATTGAATGCTGCATCTTGGCAGTATATTGTTTGGCGTAATGGAGATGTATGGCCCGAACCAAAACAACTTAGACATCTGGATATCTGGATTCACGATGCTGACTATCCGGTTTTTATGTGGAACGCTGCGCAAGGAAACGGACGGATTGACGGTAAAACAATCATTGCTGACGGAAATTGGCATCATATTGCTAAAATCTATGATGGCAAAAAAGTTCAGATGTATGTTGATGGCAAATTAGATGGAGAAGAACCGAGTGGTGGAGAATTAGTTCAAAATGTATCACCAATATGGATTGGCGCACGTCCAGGAAATGTCGCAGCCACAGGTCTCTTTGATGAAGTAGGTTTCTTCAAAGAAGCACTTTCTGAAAAAGAACTAAACGATGTAATGAAAACAGGTTTAGCTGAATATGCTGCAGTTGAGGCATCTGGAAAAACCACAACTACTTGGGGTTTGTTGAAAAGTACAAAGTAAATATCAATAATTACACTATATGCTGAAAATAATGGAGAAAAAAGCACTATGCAAATGCATTTAGGTGGTGAATGGGTAGATAAATCAGACAAAATCGATGTTCTCAGTCCATTTGACGGTTCGGTTGTTGATACCGTTCCAAGAGGGGATGCTAAAGACGTTGAAACGGCTATTCAAACTGCAGAACGTGGCGCGAAAATCATGGCTGCCATGACAGGTTATGAACGTTACGAAATCTTAAGGAAAGTCGCAGACCTGATGGTTGAAAAAGCCGATGAACTCGCTGAAGTTATTACACGAGAAGAAGGTAAGATATTGGCTGAGGCTACCGTAGAAGCAACACGGGCTTCTGAGATTATTGCTCTCTCCGCTGAGGAAGCAAAACGATTAACTGGTGAGACAATTCCTCTTGAAGGTGCACCAGGTGTAAAGAATAAACTTGGTTTCACCGTAAGAGTTCCGTGCGGTATTGTCGCAGGTATCAGTCCTTTCAATTTTCCTCTTCACCTTGTCTGTCATAAAGCCGGTCCAGCTATTGCTGGTGGCAATGCTATCATTATTAAACCCGCTACAGATACACCTCTCTCTGCCCTAAAATTAGTTGAACTCTTTTTAGAAGCAGGCACACCGCCAGAAGCAATACAATGTGTTACGGGTCCCGGTGGGGAAATAGGAGACACACTCTGTGCTGATCGTCGTGTACGTAAGATAACTTTTACCGGAAGCCGTGACGTTGGTGAACATATCTGCAAGGTTGCCGGTTTGAAACGTGTTACGATGGAACTCGGTTCAAATTCTCCCCTTATTGTTATGCCGGATGCTGACCCAGAAAAGGTTGCACGCGCAGCTGCTGCATCTGGTTATTCTAATGCAGGACAAGTGTGTATTTCGACACAACGTGTCATTGCTCATGAGAAAATATACGGTGATTTCTTAGATGCATTCCAACAAGAGGTTTCGCAGATCGGTATCGGTAATCCATTGGAATCTGGCGTTCGTATGGGACCGATGATTCGAGAAAACGATGCAACGCGCGTCACGGAATGGATACAAGAAGCAGTATCAGATGGAGCAGAACTCCTTACCGGCGGTGAAAAACAGGATCAGTTTGTCACACCTGCCATTTTGGCAAATGTTAAACCCGAAATGAAAATCTCTTGTGATGAAGTTTTTGGACCAGCTGTCGGTGTTACCCGTGTGAACGATATTGACGAAGCTATCGCACTTGCGAACGACACGAACTATGGGTTGAGTGCTGCTATATTTACACAGAATGTGGATTGGGCAATGCGTTTTGTACGTGAGGTAGAATCCGGTAATCTCATGGTAAACTGGGGTACACAATGGCGTGCTGACCTAATGCCGTATGGTGGTGTAAAAGAGAGCGGAATGGGTAAGGAAGGTCCGAAATATGCCATTGAAGAGATGACAGAGTTGAAGATGGCTATCTTCCATTTAGACAACTAATTTTTTAGACATTTTGAATAATTAAACCCACTGTTGATATCCATCAACAGTGGGTTTAATTTGTAAAGAGTAGGATACTTTCGACTATGATTGACACATCTCCATTCCCTTGCTATAATAGTCTTTACCTCCAACTTGCGGTTTCTGAATTGGTCAGTAACCGTTATTAGAATCAACGAATGCATAAATCCAGACTTCTTCTCCTGTTCCTAACCCTCTTTTTTGTGATGTTAGGATTTGGAATCATCATTCCAAATCTTGCATATTACGCAGAAGAAATCGGGGCAACTCCCACCCAAATCGCTATTTTATTATCTGTCTATTCTGGTATGCAACTGGTGTTTGCGCCGATATGGGGTAAACTGTCTGACATCTATGGCAGAAAACCAGCTATTTTACTCGGATTACTTGGAAATGCTGTTGCATTAGCAGCTTTTGGACTTGCTAAAGAATATATGTGGTTATTCGTTGCGCGTAGTGCTGCAGGTATTGCTTCCGCAGCAGTTCTGCCAACTGTGATGGCTTATGTTGCAGATGTAACTACATCGGAGGAACGCGGCAAGGGTATGGGACTGATGGGAGCAGCAATGGGACTCGGATTCATTCTCGGTCCAGCAATCGGGGGTATTATGGGAAGACATGATCTACCCTTTTTTGTTGCAGGTGGATTATCTCTAATAACTTTCTTTTTAGTCCTCGTAGTACTTCCTGAATCGCTTCAGAGAGAATTAGAATCGGAAACACACGTATGGCTATCTCCCCAAGAAGCAGTCCGGCGCACTGTTAGTAATATCTCATTGATACCGTTATTCCTTGTAGCGTTTTTTACTACCTTTAGTTTCTCAGGTTTAGAAGCAACATTTCCATTATATATAAAGGAAGGATGGGGGTTTGGTCAAAAAGAGATGGGTTGGATGTTTATGATTATGGGAGCAATCGTGGTACCCATCCAAGGTGGATTATTGGGGAGATTAATCAATATATTCGGTGAACGTCGTATAATCCTTATAGGTTTATTTCTCAATGTTCTTGGGATGGTTCTGTTTTTGAATGCAACCTCCTTCATGACATTAACCATATTTCTAACAATTACAGCAATTGGAAATCAACTCATCCGACCAACAAATACATCTTGGATCTCAAAGCAGGCGCAAATAGGGCAAGGCACAGCAATTGGAATTATGGATACATTTTTAAGTTTAGGTCGTATCTTAGGACCGCTTCTCGGTGGATGGTTATATGATAAATCGGTACATCCAGAATTTATCAAAACGATATTCAGCTATAATCCTATGGAATGGTTGTATGGTAGAGATGCTTATTCTTATGTCATCTTAGCCGGTATCCTATTAATAGCAATTGTATGTCTTTATATTCCATTACGATGGGTTGAAACTCAGGTGAACAACGATACCTTACAAGAATAGAACATTTACCAGTTGATAGGAAGTGTTGGCATCATGGATTTTCCCTATTGGGTAATGGGGGTAACTGATGTGTGACACGACGGATGTTATATTCAAGTTGATACCTTAAGTGTTCCTGACCATCTGGAAAATTCTCAGATTCTGGATACGGATATTTTGACATATTATGGAATGGAAGAGGACCAACTGTTTGGGATGTAAGTGTATTGATATCTCCATCTTTATCCCAACCATCACTATATAGAATAAAATCTCGTATCCATCCCTGTTTTATGGGTGGTAACTGTGAAGCATCGAATTCTACTGTGATCTCATCACCAGCATTTAGAATTACATACATATCATCCACCTTTTGCAACAGAGGATTCACATCTCCATAACGTGTATAAAATCCTTCTAAATCCCTCCACTGAGGCAATGTTGTAACCTTCTGGTAATCGAATAAGTGTGGAGCATGAGGATTTGGTCGATACATAACCGAAAAACCCCGGTAGTGTAAATCTGCTGTTACTGGTCTTAATTCTGTGATAGTCAATGGAATATCTTGATTACCAACAGAGAAAAATACTGTATCCCAATATATTTGCATATCTGTTTCAATCCGAACCTGTCTGTCCTCAGATAGAAATTTACCTGTCAGATCAACAGTAATCGTCTTGTTCTTACCAGCAGGAATACCTATCATAGGTATAACAATATTCCACTCCTCATCATTGTCTTTCACAGCAACCGAAGGAAAATTCGGAGCAATATCAGGATTCTGGGATAAAGCAATATTAATACTGGTATCCGTTGGAAAAATCCAACCGTTGAGATACAACGTTACAGATTCAGAATCTGGAATATCACCAAGGTCGAGAATGATTGCGTGCTTTTCTACTACACCTTGATAGGGTCCGGGGATGTGTTCAAATGCATATTGGTAATCTGGGTATTTCAAACGTTCCGTAATATCTTCCCCTTTATGATTTTTAGCAGATTTTGGGTATCTCTTATCAGTAACAGTGTATATCTTGAAATCTTCAAACGGAGGAGGTCTATACTGTTCATTTACAAAAATATCCGTATCTATTGGATGATCAACAACAATCAGTTTTACCATATCAAAATAGGCTGTTTCCCACAATTCTTCTGTAATTTGAATAGAATACATTCCAGATTTTGGTCGAATTTGCGATGCTGGTATTTTGATGAAATCCCTTGTTTCATCTGGTGCCACGAATCCCATTGAAGTCACAAGTCCAAGGGGGGCGCGCCATAAAAGATCAGTAACAAATTGGTAGTCTTCTCCGTCATAAACATATAAGAATGGACATGAACCTTTTAAAATCTGTTTCTCCTTAATTCGTTGTTTGGCTTTCGGTTCAATCACATTCTGCGGCACACCATTCGTCCATACAACCCTTACAACATCAGCACTTTCAAATGAACCTAATCCGAAGTGTGAGACCTGTTGAGAAACATACTGTAGTTGATATAAATCCAGAATCTTCACTTCAAGTTTCGAACCGAATCCATCCCTGTTGACTTTATTGTTCCCAGTTGTAATCCCTTCTAATCTGACCTGTAACCAGTTATTCTGATTCCCTCCGTTATTTTCTAAAGCACATAATTCTCCTTTCTCAGTTAAATAAAATAGATCTAAATCGCCATCGTTATCATAATCAGCAATTGATCCAGTAATACCACTATCCAAGAGAGGGTTTACATTGAATATCGAACTTGTATCGGTAAAATGTCCCGTTCCATCGTTACGGAACATAGAAAACCCTTGTGGACTAATTACCCATATATCCTGAAATCCATCGTTATCATAATCAAGAGATTTAATTTGTTTGATACGGTAATTAGATAAATTAGAGAATATACCTTCAGAACCGATATCCTTAACAAAGGTCGCATCCCCGCGATTTCTGTAAAGTTCTATACTGGAAACCGTAGCTAATAGCAGGTCAATATTTCCATCGTTATCATAATCACTTACAGCTATTGATGTATATGTAGTATCTTGTGGTATTTCTATCCTATCCGTAACTGCACGGAGTTTTCCTTGACGTAAGTTATCAAATAATATGCACCCCATATCCTGATTAATTGCAAAGATATCAATATCCCCATCATCGTCAAAATCCGCAGCGAATGCTTCTATAACGGTTTGTTGTGTTAACACGTTATCCTCAGCTGATAGGAATGTCTTCTCACTTACATCAGTAAATACCCCATCTCCACTGTTCTGATACATACTTAAACCATCCTGTCCAGAAAGCAGGTCGAGATCTCCGTCATGATCATAGTCAATTGGTAGTAATACCCCCTTTTCTCCTTTTTGATTTTGATACTGAATTATATCTGTTCTTTCCCATTTTCCTTCCTCTCTCATTCGCAACTGTAAGATTCCATCCGCATTTTGTATTAGAATCTCAAGCGTTCCATTCTTATCTAAGTCTGCAAACGTAGTGTAATTTGTCTTTGGGAGATCTGCCATGGCTTCTTTATTTCCTTGGACATGTGTATATTTTCCATCTACATTTTTTAGCAGAATATCCATCGATGTATATATATCTAAATAACCGTCATTATCGTAGTCAATTAAGGAAATACTTGTAGATCTTTGTAGATCACGGTTTAGGTTGTTAAGTCCAATTTCATTTGTTATATCGGTGAATTGTACAGGTATGGATTGACGCTTTTTCGCAGCGATACGGGCTTTGAATCCTGGACTAAATGTCTCAATAGGGTGTCCCAGGATATTTGTTACCAGTTCTCCTATTCCTTGCTGATATCGTGGACTGGCACGTTGTACATTTTCAAAAATCTGAATATTGCGTGCAGCAGTTTTCTGATTTTTTTCCTTAATATCCTTAATTCCTTGGGTTAAGTATTTTAGTTTATCTGCTTCTGTATCCCCTAACAGAATAAGTAATTGTTGAGATAATTTTTCTGCCTCTTCAAGTTCTCCTTCTCCGATCAAGGCTTGTGTTAACTTCAGCAACACAACCACATTTACAGGTGAACGAGAATTGAGTTCCTTCAGATGTATGAGGGCATGCCTTTGTGCTTCTGGATTCCTTCTCTGTCCAATATAGTGACGTACCAACTTATAACGAAACTCTAATTCATCTGGGTCTAATCTTACTGCCTCTACCATCGACTCAACAGCTAAATGGGTTTCTCCTTTTAATTGATATACCTCAGATAAGATGAAATGGAGTTGACTTTCCAAAGGGGCAACCTTGATACCTTGTTTAACCCATTTTTCTGCTTCTTCAGATTGTTGTAATCTCAAATGTGTAACTGCAAGATTACCATACCCAATTGCTTCATCAGGTAGTAATTCAATAAGTCTTGTAAATGGTCCAAGTGCTTTTGTAGGTTGTGATTCTTCTAAGAATGCTAACCCAAGATTCTGCTGTCGAATTGCTTCTTCAATCGTCAATTCAATAGCTGAATCTTGTGCATGGGAAGTGAGTATATGTCCGCAAAGGATAGCAATTATGATATATATGACAATCAGAAGATATTTGGTAGGTTGACGTAGATATCTCATATTATTGTTCTGTCTCTACTTTCTTAAAGGATTCAGCTAATTCGACGACTGCTCGTTTTAAGGCTCTTACTCGAACTTCCAATGAATCTTCGAGTTGCTTTAAATGTAGTAACCACGAATCTTTTGAATCCCCTTCTTCTTTACCAAATCCGTCTGTCATTGAAAGTCGTATATATTTCAGTCTTTCTGACTGGAGTATTTTCTGCTGTTCCTCATATTCCTCAATACCAGATTCTAATAACGTCGTTAATTCTCGTATTTCTTCCATTGTGTTTCACCACATACAAATTTATTTTATTTTCTCATATATATTCCCATCAATCAAGTGAAAACTGTGGTTTACACAGATGCATTTTTTGTCCTGAAAATTCTCTCATGTCCATGGTCAGTAAGGTCCCACAACTAACTCCTACTGGAATACCGTAAATGTCATTCAGACCGGTGATTTGATGTATTCAACAATGATTCTTATTACATATTCCAAATCCAGTGATATGAAATACGCTGGATCAATATGCATCAAACCTTAGAAAGTGAATTCGTCAATTTCGGCATGTACCCATGTTTATTCTTATAACGTTATTTATACAGCGTAAGTTTGCATAAAATAATAGATGAAAATAGATGGAGTAGAAAAATGCAATTTAAGACTCTCTTGATTATATGTACATTAGCAATCATGTTAGCAAATACAATAGTGTCTGAAGGATCATCAGGAATTGATCGTAGGGATATTTTTGTCGGAGCAAGTGCACGAGCTGTTGGAATGGGAAGTGCATTCACAGCTGGTCCCTCAACAAATAACGGTTTTTTGTGGAATCCGTCTTCACTGGGATTTATGAACGGTTTAGAAGTGAACATGGGAGGGATTCCGTTTTCAAGTGGTAAGTCAGGTCCAGACCAAACATTCTCGTTTGCAGCCAGTCCTGACACATTAGGTTGGACAGATAAAAATGTTGGTAGTCTATCAGTAGCGTCATGGTTCAATGGTTGGAATAATAATTATAATAGGTCTACTCAGATAATACTATTAGGATATGGTTTTGCCTTGGGTGAACAGGTATCTACTGGTGCTAACATACGATATTTTCAGGACAATACCCTCATTCGGTCAAATTATCTCTGGAGTTTTGATCTTGGAATGCAAATTGCATATCCGTTGGAAAGGTTTGGGGATTCAATTACACTGGGTATTAATTTATCTGAGTTAAGTAATGGTATACGTGACGACGAAGGAAACCTACGTCCCAATAGTCCATCATTAGGAACACGTTTTGGCACAACCTATCGTCCTGATAAGGCTACATTGCTATCTGCAGATTTTGCCTTACGAGGACAGAATGATACAACTTGGGGAGAAAGACTCCGTTTGCACTTTGGAGCAGAACGATGGTTCTTTAACAATCATTTTGGTGTGCGTGTAGGTTACACGACTTTAACTGCTGCTGAGAACTTTAGGTCAGGTGAATGGACACAAGGCATTAGTTTCCGAAACGCATCAGGACAATTGGATTACGCTCATGTTAAGGGTGGTGAATTCGATCAGAGTATACATTGGATTTCTGCAACATTAAGATGGGGTGGTACGGAAAGAATATCGACACCTGATTCTGAACCTATTTTGTCTAAGGTTGATACAAAACAGGAAAATGACAAACAGGTAATCCAAAACACATTAATTAGAATGCCAAAATCACTTGAACAGAATGTTGAAGTAGATGTCCCTGCTGAAAAATTAGAACTCTCAGAATCTGCTATTTCACCTAATAATGATGGAATTTCAGATACCACTACATTTAAGTTTAGGGTTAATCCGAATGACAAATGGCAGTTAACTCTACGGGATGTATATACCGAAAAGGTATGGGAAATGACTGGAACTGGAACACCTGTTAAGGGTATTCAATGGAATGCGGTTGGAGACAACGGTAATTTAGTAGCGGATGGGGATTATGTCTTACAGTTATTTTATATTGATTCAGATGGCAAATCACATCTTAGAAACACTGAAATGGTTACCGTTGACTTGATACCTGCTACAATTGAGATTGAAAAGAATGGTCAAAATAGTATCAGTGTTAAAACCTCGGATATAAATGCCATTGCTAAGTGGACACTTGAGGTTTTTGATACAAAGAAAAACCTTATTGAAAAGAAAGAAGGTAATGGTACTCCACCTGAAAATGTTGTATTTAATAAACTCACCACTTCGTCTGGTTCATCTTATACATTTACTATGAATGTTCAGGATATTGCTGGGAATATCAGCAGTCGAGAAGTTAAAATGGATTTTGGTAAAGTGGCTCAAAACATTGATACAGTGTTGGATGATAAACCTAAGATGACACTCATGGTAGGATCCTTCTCCGAAGAGCATAATGCTACACTATTGGCTGAGAGTTTAAAAAACTTATACCCCAATGAAAAAGTAGTGATATATACAGTTACAGTAGATGGAAATAAGATGCACCGAGTGACAATTGGTGAATTTTCAGATAGATCTGATTCAGACACCTTAAAGCAGGAAATACATGAATCTCAAGGTGTTGAACCAGTATTGATTACACCAAAATAGAAGGTTACCATCTTGCGTGTGAATGATTTACCGCTCATGTAAAAAGTTTGTGCTATCGTTTCTAACCGAAGCAGTCACCATGCAGGTTGGACATCATAATTAACACAGTGCCTTTACATGAGCCTGATTTACATTCTGTAAAATTCAAATGCGTTCTGATAGAAAAAGCGGTTTTTCTCTGAATCGGAAGCATCATCAATAGCATATAGAAGTGCGTTATACCATTCTTGATATTCGGCAGCTAAAGTACATACTGGCCAGTCGCTACCAAACATAAGTCTATCATAGCCAAAGGATTCTACAAGATGTCGGATATACGGTTTCAGCTCCTCAGGCGTCCAATTCTCACTTGCGGTTGTAACGATTCCTGAGACTTTACAACATACATTTTCAAAGACGGCGAGTTTTTTCATGTGGGTTGCCCACGGTTCAAATTCGCCGTCTTTTATATTTGGTCCCCCACAATGATTAATTGCGTGTGTGACATCTGGTGTGGCTTTTACCAATTCAATGGCTGCAGGGAGTTGATCGCTTTTTGCACACAGTTCAAAGGTAAGGTTATATTTCGGTAGTAATTTCACACCATTGATGAGTTCTGGACTCGCATAAAATTGATTGTCAGGATTATGCCATGCCATTCTACGGATACCAACAACAAGTTCAAACGTTGCAAGTTGTTCGATAATAGACTCAGCATTTGGTTTTTCTAATGGTGCAGCTGCAGCAATTGCTCCTATCATCCCATCTTCTTCGGCAATCTTACTCAACCATTCCACCTCTTGAACCACATGGGTTTCAGACGGATCACCTTCAACATGAACAGATTTGACGATGTTCAGACTGTCAAACGCTTCCCGATAGTCTTGAGGAGTATATTTCTGTTCAAGTAGATCAAATCCCTTTAACCATGGATAGTCTAAGTTTGCTACATCCCAGAGGTGTTGATGTGTGTCAATTATCTTCTGCATATATGTCCTTTTAATTATTGGTTGGTGTTTTTGAATTACGCTATGAAGAATTGATTGTCTAATTGAAAATAAGATATTAAAACATTATTTTTCCTCAACAATAGGTTGTAAATCCTACATTATTATGTTACTATGATATAGAGAAAAAATCAACGAATGAACCATTAAATGTCATCTATCCAAAACTCATTTCTTCCTTACATAGCCATCTTCAAACATACAATACGCCAACTATTTTGGAGTCGGAAAGGATTACTCATAATTCTTGGGTGTGTATTATCATTAATTATCGCACTTGTTTTTCGTATAACAGCCCATGGGTTTAGTACTGTAAATAGTTTTATTCCCTATTTCACCCTAATTTATTACGGCTTTTTTACGAATTTTTGTGCCATTTTCTACGGGTCGGCAATTGTCTCTGACGAAATAGATAGTGGAGGATTAACATACCTACAAATGCGACCTGTCAGGAAACCGTATATATTGCTTAGTAAATTCGCAGCTTATCTTGTTGGAGCAACTATTCTTATAGGAATCTCTCATTTACTGTTAACTGGTATAATACAAACACACCCAAAACTAAGAGAACGTCTATTTGTGTTGGGTATGAGTTTTGTATATTCAGGTTCACTCACATTAGGTCTTTTAACCTACGGTACTATAGCAGTATTATTGTCTGTTCGATTTAAAAATCCTGTATTATGGGGATTGCTATTCGTGTTAGGTTGGGAAAGAATTACAACAATTCCAGGAATGCCTGTTGGGATTAAGCGGATTTCTGTTACCCACTATCTTATGGATCTTTTTCCTGAATATAGATTAAGACGGGACATACTGGATGGACTCTTAAGTATAACCCCACCTGCCAATTGGGTGTCGGTTATGCTTGTATTCTTGATCTCGGGTGGTGCTATGTTGCTTGCTATTAGAATTTTCCAAGAAAGGGAATATTTGATGTAGGGTTAGTTTTAGAGTTGTATAATTCAATAAAAACTACTGTCTAAGAGTCTTCTATTAATACGCGAGCAGTTTCACGAGATACAATAATTTCCTCATCTGTAGAAACAACAAGGATTTTGGCACGGCTATTCTCTGCAGATATATCACCCTCTCCAGAAGTTTCCTTATTTTTCTTCTCGTCTAAATGTATTCCACACCAATCAAGTCCTTCACAGATTTGCGCCCGTGTTGATGTGCCTTTTTCACCTATACCACCTGCGAAAGCGATAACATCAACTCCACCTAACGCTGCAATATAAGCTCCGATGTATTTTTTTACACCGTATTCGTAGGTTTCTAAAGCTAAACGAGCATTATCATTTCCAGCTTCAATTGCAGCTTCAACATCTCGCATATCCCCACTTGTTCCCGATATACCCTTAACCCCTGAATCCTCAACTAATTGACGTCGGATTTCATCCGTAGTATAACCCTCTTTATCCATCATATACAGTACAGTAAAAGCATCTAAATCCCCACAACGTGTAGATTGTATCATACCATATTGTGTAGAAGCTCCCATTGAGGTATCAATAGATTTTCCGTCTTTGATAGCACAAATAGAGGAACTCCCTCCAAGATGGCAGGAGATGATCCGAAGATCTTCACCACTATTTCTCCCTAACATCTCAGGTACACGTTCTGATATATATCTGTGAGATGCACCATGGAATCCATATTTTCGTATTTCGTGATCTTTTACCCAGGAACGTGGCACGCCAAATTCGTAGGCATAATCGGGTATTGTTTGATGAAACCATGTCTCAAAAACAGCGACAAGTGCAGTTTTGGGTAACAGTTCTTGGAATGCACGGATTGATGCGATATAAAAAGGATTGTGCATTGGTGCCAGTAGCGTTGATGCTTCCAACGCTTGTATTACATCTTCGGTTATCCGTGCTGATCGCCAATATCCTTTAGCAAGGATTGTCTTGAAGCCTACGCCATCCAGTTGGTTCAGATCTGTTAGACATCCAACTTCTGGATCAATAATGAGTCGCATGGCATGGGTAATAGCATCTATATGTGATGGAGCATCAATTTCACCTTCACGAGATGGTTTTCCCGGCACTTCATGCTTATATGCGGAAGGAGAATTTCCAATACGTTCCACACCTCCCTTCACGAGTGATGTTAACGTGTCCATATCAAGTATTTGGTATTTGAAAGATGTGCTACCTACGTTTGCGCAGAGTATTCTCATGGTGGTTTCCTATTAGAACCTCAATTAGTAATTACCCCTCTATTCCTACTACGAACAATGACAGAAATAATTTCCCCAACTCCTTCAAGCAAACAAAACATATCGTTTAAGGCAACATGAGCAGAAAGATGATTGATGATAGATGTCCCTTCTTCTACAATGTAGCGTTTGCTACATGCACTTGCATCTAACCAGAAGAAATTCACTCGCTTCTTTTCTCCCGTTCTTCAATGATGGCACTACTCAAAAGATTATCCTCTGGGTTTATGTCCTCCTCTAACGAAAGCTGCTGAAGTTCCTCTGCTGTGAGGGTTTTAGTTTCGGGATCGCGTTTTTTGTGTAAAGAACGCCACCTTTCATTTTGTGCTCGGACTCTTGCAGACCGCGCAGCTAAACGTTCTTCTTGTGTAAGAGACTTCATGAGGGGACTTGTAGTGCCTCTAACTCCTTTTTTACCTCTGCCAAATCCCATTCAAGCTGTTCAATTCTTATGAGTAGTTTCGTAATTGGGGGTATCATAAGTTTTCTCCTTTCTACTTATTCCTATCATATATATATTATCTATCAAATCGATTTTATCTATTGGCTTTGTGTACAGCATCACCCTTATGGGATATTTGAGTCTCATCAATTGGAAGTGTAAATTGGACTTCAACATGTACTTTTCCCATACAGAATCTCTCCGTTAAGAAATGGATCAACAAGATTATCATTTGACAATTAATGGTATTGGCAGAAACAACTATTTTCCATTCAGATAATTATAGCATGACTTCCAAGTTTATTCTTCTGCTCAATACCATGTTTCTATAGAATTGGTTGAATTTTATGTCTTTTCTAATTAAGCTTCCCTATCTTATATACAATTATACTTCTGAAACGACAAATTCTGATAAGAATTCGCTTTTCATTCTCATTCACTTTTTGACAATTTCTTATCATAAAGGAAGAACTATTCAACTTTAGGCAATGTCGGTAGAGTTAATCGTGGACGGTCACCGAAATCTGGGAGTTTTGGTGGATTCTCTTCCATTTCCCGTAGTAGGAGTTCAATTGCACAATCGAGCTGTGGATCGCTGTCTGTGGTATAATCTTGGGGACGATAATCTACTTCTATGTCCGGATCCGTTCCATAGTTTTCTACATTCCATCCAACATCAACAAACCAGAACGAGTATTCGGGTTGGGTTGTTGATCCTCCATCAACAAATCCTTGGTGTGGAGATATACCTATCACTCCACCCCATGTACGTTTACCAATTAGTTTACCTAAATCCATTAACTTGAAGCAGTGGGAGAAGATATCTCCATCAGAACCAGCATTTTCATTCGTAACTGCTACCATCGGTCCCAAAACAGAAGAAGCGGGATATGGGTGGGGTGTGCCCCAACGCGGAAGGTCATAACCTATACGTTTTCGTGATAACTTTTCTAAGATTAGTTGAGAGACATTCCCACCACCGTTATACCGAACATCCACAAGAAGTCCGGGATAACTTACCTCACATAAGTATCCTCGATGGAATTCCGCATAGCCACGTCTTCCCATATCCGGAATGTGGACATATCCTACCTTTCCATCAGTTTTTTCATGCACATACTTTCTATTCTGTGACACCCATTCACGATACCGTAATTCAGATTCATTACCGAGTACTTTTACTGTGACAACCCGTTTTTCACCATCCGATGCATTCTTGAATGTAGTCTGAACTTCCTGTCCAGCGAGATTGACTAACAATTCACCAGGAGAAACGTTTTCACTGACCTGTTGTCCTCCGATCGATAGAAGGACATCCCCTTCTTGTATGTTAATTCCAGGTGCACCCAGTGGAGAATCTCTACGTTCATTCCATGTATCACCACGAACAATATGGGTTATACGATACCCTTCATTTTCAGGGTCATAACTGTAATCCGCACCGAGAAAACCTTGCGCATAGTTTGGTGAACTTCTGTAGTCTCCACCGGATTCATAAGCATGAGATGTTCCGAGTTCTCCCTGCATTTCCCACATCAGATCAGAGAATTCTGCCCGTGTAGCAACTTTTTCAAGTTGGGGTAGATAGCGTTTATAAACATCTTCCCAATCAACATCAGACATATCTTCAGTCCAAAAATAGTCGCGTTGGAGTCTCCATGCTTCTCGGTACATTTGTGCCCATTCAGCAGATGGTATAACAGAAGGTCGGATACGACTTACATTGATCCATCCGTTATGTCTCGGATTACCGCCTTTCTGCTCACCTTTAGGGTCATCTTCCGCTTTTCTGCCGGCTTTAATGACGCGTATACGGTCTCCTGTTCGATATACAAGGGTTTTGTAATCTCTTGTTAGTTGAAAATTACCGATGTCTCCAACTAATACTTCCTTCTTCTGTTCTTTAAAGTCATAAGCATGCAATCTTCCTTTCCCACCAGAGCCTTCTTCATCACCAGGGGAATTAACAGCATGTTGAACAGGAAAAGATGTGAATATTGCCTTGCCTTCTATACCAGCAATTTGTCCATAATTTGCGTGTGTATATGGAAACGCAACAACACGTTGTTCAATACCGTCTAAATCTATAACAATGGGTTTTCTTTTTTTCTTTTTAGCTTTTTCTTTTTTATCTTCATCTTTTTCTTCAGACTTCTCATCTTCCTTGGTATCCTCGTCCGTATCTTTATCCTCATTTTCGTCCTTCTCCTTATCTTTTTCGTCATCAGATGAAGGGGTAGTAGGAATAAATGGATTTGGTGTATCTTTCTGCAGTGTTACCAAGAGGGGACGGGTTGAAACAGGAAAACCGAGATCAAAGTGCAGTGAATCCCCAACAGGTTCAAATTCGCGCCGTGATAAGAAATACAGGAATTTACCATCTGGATCCCATGCTGGTGCATAATCGCTGAATTCCGGCTTTGTAATGAAGGATATGTCTCCCGTTTCAACATTACATAACTTAAGGGATGAGGTTGTCTCTGTTGCAGGAAAACTATATGCTATCCATTTGCCATCTGGTGACCAAGTTGCACCTGAAATACGCTTATGTAAACTCTTATCAAGTACTCGAAGTGTTGGTTCATCCAATTCTATGTGGAGAAGTTCTAACCTATGATTGACAATGAGGAGTTGATCTTTCAGGTCGTCCCCTTTAGGACAAACTGACAAATGACGAACATGTCCAATATTGAGGTTATCTAAACGGCGTATCTCTTCGCTCCCATCGCATGTATGAATTTCAAGTGCTTCTTCTCCACCAGCATCAGATAGTGTTACAATCCGTTTACCATCATTTAGCCATTCTGCTTTACGATAGCGTGTGCCATTCCTATCCCCATGTTGCAGGACAGCTCCATCCCAATTTCCCATCGTGAATAACTTACCACGAGCAGTTAAGGATAATGATTTCCCATCAGCAGAGGGTGAATATTCTTGAAGATATTTGGTAGGATTGACAAATTTACGTTGTCTCTGTATGCGTGGACTTCGAAAATCAACGTCAACTTTATAATTATTTTCATCTTCTATTTCGTGTATCCATAGATCACCACCTGCATGGTAAACAATTCTTGATCCATCCGTTTGTGCTGATCTACAATAGTATGTTTCTTGATGGGTATGACGTTGTAAATCTTCACTGGTGGTGTCGCATGAATAGATATTTCCAACACCTTCGTGATCAGAAATAAAGCATATCCGATCCCGAATCCACATTGGGGTTGTGAAATTACTATCTACTGGCTTAAAAGGTTCAAATTCTCCATCTCCGTCTACATCTATCCATAGTTGTCCAGCAGTTCCTCCGCGATAACGTTTCCATCTTGCAGGTTCACGCGTTAACCGCCCCAGAATGACACCTCCATCACTCCCATAAGACACATGATTAGCAGGTCCGTAAGGAAGTCTTTGTGGATCTCCACCATCTGGAGATAAACTCCATATCCAAGCACCAAATGCGGAACTTGCCCCGCTTGAGTAAAGAATGTTCTCCCCATCAGAACTCCAACCGACAATACTTGCTTGGTTTCCTTGGTATGTTAATCTTTTAGCTTCACCTCCAAGGGCAGGCATAACATATACTTCTGCTGGTCCCTCTTCGCGTCCAGCAAAAGCGAGAAGTTCTCCATTTGGCGATAATTGGGGTGATCCCGTTGCACCTAAGTTTGAAGTAAGTCTACGAGCAACGCCGCCATTAATAGAAACTGTCCACAAATCGTCTTCACACACAAAAACAATGGTTTCCTGAGAAATGGTAGGAAATCGATAGTATCCTGACATTTACACCTCCGAAATGTAGTAATATTGTATTGTATAATCAAGAATAAAAGATAAAGACGAGGTACCCAATTATAATGAATGCATTCGCGGCATTCTGGGGACCTCGTCTTACAAGATTGATTCTTAGATCAATCCTGACATATACTCAAATGTTCGAGCAATTTCAAATGAAAGGAAATTAGTTACCCCCTATATTTGTCTGTTCATCAGATGTTGATGGGATACCAATCCAGAGATCAATTGCTGGACTGCTTGCCACTCGCCGATTCCCAACTGACGCGTTTACAACAAACGTATGTGGTCTTGTCTGATTGTTCCCAATGAATGGATTTCGTCTTAATTCATTATCTCCAGTGGATACAATATCTGGAAGGAGTGTGATTGTAGCTTCAGATTTCCCTGCTTGTAACACAGTTGTCTGTCTTTCTAATTCAACGCCAAAAGGCAAACCTACAACAGTTAGGTTCATATTCTGTCGATTGCCTTGTTTGCGGTTTACCTTGACTGTAATCTCTACTGGTCCATCAGGTGTCACAATTACTTCATTTGGTTCGACAGTAACGATAAGGGGAGTTGATTCTGTTACACTTACGACCACATTTTTCCGTCGAACAGTTTGATCCGTGTTTTGTATACGATATACTTCAACAGGCGTTGCAGCCCGTCGAATTTTTTGTCCAGCTGATGTCGTTACTGTACCAACCACCTGCACAACGCTATGTACCAAATCTGCATCTGGATCAGCAGTAAGCGTAACGTATCCTCGTTCGTTTCCACCTTCTGAGAGAATGGCACTTTGGCTTGCTTTGATTCCAGGCGGCAGGTTTTCAACTGATAATAGTATAGGTTCTGTGAATCCTACGCGACGTTGTAATGTAACATCCATTAGGACTGTTCCCCCACGTCCTATATTTGGATTATCAGGTGTAACTGATATTGCAAAATCTGGAACTGTTGGTCGTATATCTAAGTGGTATACATAACCTGCCCCACCATTACCAGCTACATCTTCCACACGCAATCCATATATACCGGGACGTGCAAAACTGTAGTCTATAACTGCATTTCGTCTGCCACCTGTACCAGCGTTATTTCTAATCACTCGTCCTTCAGCATTCAAAAGCGTTAGGGAAGGACTTAAAGGTGAATTGAGATTTTCAGCAAATAATTCTATGGAATAACCACCGATATCCGCAAAGAAACCCCACGGACCATACCCATTTGTAATTTTGAATAGGATTTTGTTTCTTCCTTTTGATATTGGTAACTCAATAACATCGTCCGCACGTCTGAGAGGTCTATGAACATACTTGCTAAAGATCAGTTGGTCATTAACCCAAATCTTAATTGTATCATCAGAACCGAGTGATAAGAGATATTTTTGATCCCTTTCTGATTCAAAATAGGTCAGTGCATACCCGGTAACATCATCTTCGGGAACATTAGAAAAGACGTTCTCTCCTCTGCTATTTGTCCTATACCACTTTATGATTCGTCCATCTTTACCGGTATACTCCTTTTTCAAGTCAATTTCAATTTCAGGAGGATATACGGTATCGAACCCTTTTTCGTCTGCGTTATCAAACGGGTGTATGACCCACCACGGACCGAGACGTGAACCTTCTGCAATTGTAAATTTGTAATAGTCTGTCTCTCCAGGTTTTGCGATCCGTCCACTGATTGCACCTGGAGTTTCAATGTGTTGTGAGGCTTCAATTTGTTTTGCTATGAGTTGTCCCATACGTTCTACTTCTTCAGCAACAAAAGCAATGATACGATCTCTATCTGTAGGTGTAATATCCGCATTTTCTTTTTCTGACATCCGTGTGATAGTTGTTTCCCACTGTTCCGCTGTAAGTGCTCTGTTGTTGGGAGATCGAAGCTCATGACATGCAGTGCATTTACTTTGGAACAGAATTTCAGACTCAGCATTACGTGCCTGTCCTTCATTCTCATCTGATGTAACCGTGTCTTCAGTATCTGTTCTGTTATCTGAGATAAGTTCAATATCTTCTGTATATTCATTTGCTATAAATGGAAATATACCGAAGGGAGTTCGGACAAGTTTTATCCCTGGAGGGTGGTCGTTTGGTAGATCAACATCCCACTTGGTCTCGGGTAAATTCTCACCACCGATTATGGTTTGTGTTGTTGTACCGATTTCTCCACCTGTTGGATAAATATAGGTATTGTAAGGTACAACACCGCTTGTTAATCTGTATACAGAATCAGGATTTCCTCGGTAAAGTAGGTCACGAATACGTATAAAATAAACACCATCTTCAGGTAATGTGTAATCTATAAGAGGATCAAGACTAAAAAAGCCGTTACTCCGAGCAAGTTCTATACCATTGATATCATAAAGTGATATGGTGGGATTGAAGTATTGTTGGCTAATGTTATTATAACGGTAGGCTTTTACATTGAAGACACAACGATCACCTTCTGTTCCTTGAAATGCGTAGTAATCCTCATCACCACCAGGATTAATGACCCCATTGATGATAATAGGTAATTCAATAGAGGTTGCGGATTCTGAATTATTGTTGGATTCAGTTTCAACTATATCAGGGACATCACTAACTTCAAACGGCCATGCAGTTGAAGTTCCGTTCCTACCAACAATTCGTATTTCGCGGACACCGATTTGTGCATCAGGTGCGATATCTAACTCAACCGTCATACCACCGCTTGCTTTTGCAGCGGATTTTAGGTAGTCGATAATCTTTGTCTGATCATCTTCATTAATATCCGCACCCTTTTCAGTTACCATTCGTTTAACGACATTTTCCCATTGTGTAGCTGTCATTGATCGGTTACTTGGTGAACGTAGTTCGTGGCACTGTCCACAATTTGATTCAAACACAGGTTTGTGAGTTTCATCAACTTCGCCACCCCCTGGGTTGAGTATCCCTTTAATACCGGGTTCACCTTCAACGATAAGTGTATGCGCACCTTCTAAGTCTGAACTTTCAATTTTTACCTCAACTGATTTTCCTACTTGGGCACCAGCAGGGAATAAAGAATTCAACCGAGGCGTGGTTTGGGCATTTACCCAATTGGGTGTTCCAATTGAATACAGTAGTATCAGACATAGAAAGGGTATGACAAATTTGATTGAACCTGTATGGTGTATGTGACTATTGAAAATCGTAGGTTTCTTACTTACACACATGGTATTTCGCCTCCAATATGGAAATCGGACATAACCATCTAAGAAATAAATCTCTGTATAGTATGAAGACTTTGTCAACATAACCGTTTTGGCTACGTGGAGTAATTACCTAAATTCACTATCAATCTTCATCTTATATAGAGAAAGAGAAAGTCAAACAGTATGCTTTATGTATTCTGAATATGTTCCTTCTATACTATGTTAGAATTCATGTGATAAAGAATTATTACTAATGTTCCAAATCCGAACCTTACCATCCCGAGACCCAGACGCCACATGATTTCCATCTGGACTTATATGTACAGTATAGACTTCATCAGTTGCATCGTTAAATGTTTGTTGTCTGTTCCCGTTGCGGATATTCCAAATAATGACAGAAGTATCGGCACTTCCTGATGCAATTATCTCTATTCCATTCCAAATTCCACAATCAACACTATAGACTGGTCCTTCATGTTGGTTAAATTGTCGAACAGGGTCCCCACGTGTCTCACCGCTGTTAGTTTGTGTGATTCTCCATGATCTGACCGTGTTATCAGCTGAACCTGAGACTATAAGGTTTTCTCGGTTTGCATAGGCAAGTGAATAAACCGAATCATCGTTCCCATCAAAACTAACCAGAACTGTATGATCCTCTGCATCCCATACTTTTAATGTCTTGTCTTCACTCCCAGTGACGAAGAAACTTCCGTTTGGATGGTAAAGCGTGCTCAAAACCCTCCCAACATGTTGTGTAAGCCATTTTGCTTGATCATTAATTGGTAAGTTTTCATCATGTTGTGATAGGTCAATGACTGCACTAAACTCATCCATACTCGCTGTAAGCAATTTTCCGTTATCTGGACTGATGGCAATTGATTCGATGGTGTCTGCATGTATATCAATGGTCTTAATGAGTTCTTCAGATGCAACATCCCAGAGTTTGATTTCTCCACTCTGTGCTGCGGAACCACCTCCAGCGAAAAGTGTTTTTCCATCTTCAGAAAACTTTATGCAACGGACCCGACCTGCATGCGGTTCATAGGCGTTTATCATTTTCTCGGTTTCAATATCCCAGAGTTCCACCCACTGATATTTACCGACAGCCAGTGTACGTCCGTCAGGACTAAATTGGACTGACCAGATTGGGGATAACATTTCTTTCTGTTCCTGCGAATGTTCATCTGCTTGGGTTATATTTCCAAGTAAGGAATACAGAAAGAATGAAAAAAAGAAAAAGATAGAATAAAAGCAGTTCTTCATGGTATATATCCATGTCGTGAGGAAGGTTTGATATGGAGGAAAAGATTAAATTGTAGGAAGGTATAACAGCCGGAATATTAATTAGTATCTGCTAATTCAGGCTAACCGTCATCAGAATTCCAGAGAACTATCAAGTCCCAACCTCAGTTAGCAAGATGTAGTGCTGTGCCAACAGTTGTTAACAACAGCACTACACTGATGCAAATAGGGATAACTATTCTGCTTATGCTAAGACACCTCGGATCGGTCGTCCACCGCGTGAAAGGACAATACGGACACCATCCGGTGATTCAATACTTTGATTGTAATCTATACCGAGACTCTTATAGATAGTAGCAGAAAGATCTTCAGGTCGCACTGGAGTTTCAGCAGGTTCCATGCCAAATGGATCAGAAGCACCAACAACTTGTCCACCCTTTACACCTCCACCAGCAAGCATAATTGAGAAAACTCGAGAATGATGATCCCGTCCACCGTTACGGTTGATTACAGGTGTTCTCCCAAATTCACCCATAGCAATCACCAGTGTACTATCAAGTAGTCCACGTTGTGTGAGATCATTTATGAGTGTTGCCATTGTCGTATCGAAGGCATTAAGTTTTCCAGGTAGTGAAGAAAAGATATTGTTATGGTTATCCCATCCACCATTACTTACTGTGACAAAGTTTACACCCGCTTCAACAAGTCTCCGCGCCAGTAGACAACTTTGTCCGAAGGTATCTCGTCGATATGCGTCACGGATCTGCTTAGGTTCATTTGTAAGATCGAAAGCAGCACGTGCATCTTCAGAACTCATGAGGTTGTAAGCAGCAGTATAGAAATTGTCCATTGCTTCAACCCGAGGGTTTCCTGCTTCATATTTCTTAAATGCAGTATCAACTGCATCTCGTAGGTTACGTCGATCTTCAACTCTTTCGTAAGAAACACCTTTTGGGGGTTCTAAATCGCGTACTTTGAAGTTCTTGCTTGCAGGATTCCCGTTAGGAGAAAATGGTGCCAGGGATGCACCTAAGAATCCTCCATCACCATAAGCAACAGGTGACGGAATAGCAATATATGGAGGCAAAGCACTCCGTTGTTCTTTGAGTTTGGAAACTACAGCACCGTGCCCGGGTACGGCAAAACCTGGTAAAGGTTGATACCCAGTAATCATATAATGTGTTCCACGTTCATGTGCAGCTTCGGGTGAGGTCATAGATCTAACGATACATAGTTTGTCGGTTTGTTGTGCCAGTTTTGGCATATGTTCGCTGATCTGTATTCCGTTAACATTGGTATTGATAGGTTTGAAAAGACCACGAATTTCTTCGGGAGCATTGGGTTTGAGATCCCACATATCAAGATGGCTGGGACCACCGCCTAACCATACCAAAATAACTGATTTTGCGGTACCAGGTTTAGCAGTGGGTTCTGCGTGTGCTTTCAATCGAAAAAAGTCGGTCAGACCAAAACCAAAAAATCCAAGTACACCCGCTTTAATTAGATCTCTGCGATAAAATCCTTCACAGTCTGTGTATGAACAGTCTCTATTAGGCATTGTGTCCTCCTAAATGGGGGTAACCTGTCATCTCGCTATTAAAAGTAGCATTCAGTGATATTCAGATGATATAAGATTATGCTTGTAATATTGTCTATAGGATTGAACTTACTCTTCTTAGATTAACGATGTTGCCTTACATTACGGGGTTATACTTAATGTTTTTAAGATCTCTAATAAAACCTTCTATACCTATATCATAAGTATGTATTGTTTCAATTATATCCTATATAGCATGTTCAAGTCAAGGTTAAAAGAACATCAGGCAGAGTAATCAGTTTTCAATTCTGGATACATTCCTAATGTGTAGTCATTATTTTCAAAATGTAAAAAAATAAAGAACGAAGTAATTTTATACTCATTACACCATTGAGAGATGCATAATAAATTAACTAATAGTTAATTTATTTTGTGTGTCAATCTACTATTTAGTGTTCCTATTCAAAGGTTTAGAATATGTCGAAAAACGGGAAAATGTTACACATTTTGTCACATCGTGTGCCATTTATTTTCGGTATAATTATACCTTTCAGTCCAGTACTGGACTGTGTTTATTGTCTTAAAAATATGAAAAAGCAGAATTTCTAATTTTCTCATTTTTGTGTTATTTCTATTCTGGCATCGAATTATCACACTTGTTAATTCTATTTTGGCAAATATTAGTTCATAGTTGTTAATTATCGGTTGTTGGTTATCAGTTAATTGAATTTTTGGACAAGGATTAACTGGATATCTGACGGTCTTTTTTTCAGATATATCTATACATTTTCTGATCCAGAATGTTCTGGATTTAATTGAGAAAGTTACGATATCGTAACTTTTTTCATGAATGTATTTCATTTCTGTAACCCTTGTGTGTATCTATGTTCAGGAGCGTAATTTGTATAAATTTCAGACTAAAATGTTACATTTTTATAGTAAAATTTGCTAAAATTTGTTTCAAAAAGTTACGATATCGTAACTTTTTTAGTTTTTTCAGACATACCTAAAACCCTTACCAAGCTATATGTAGACAGGCGTTGTCGTACTTTTTCAATTTGAGAAATTTCTATGAAAAAAGGGAATCGTAACATTTTTTCTTATGTGAATCGAGTATTGATTCATCCTGTTTTTCAAACATTGTTTCATCAGTTTTGCCCCAGTGGAGGTGTTCTGCCGTTAAACTCATACCATTTTTAAAAAGTGATGTGGTATTACAGTTTTATGTAGGATGTCACCTCATACTGCACAATCTAAAAGTTATACATAAAACAGAGACATTTTCATTTAGAAATAATACCATTGCTATTTATTATTGTCTCATTACCAGTTGTTAGGAATGAAACAGGGAAAACACAAACTGAAAGTTTGTGCTACAAAAAAGAGATATTTTCATTTAGAAATTGTATTAAAACTCATAGTCGTAAATTGATCATTTAATCCTAATATCCAGACAAACTAATTGGGTGCAAAACAGACCTTTAATCCTAAATTCTTAGATAAAAAATCGTGAAAATGTTGTGTTTTTCCATGTGTCGAAAAAGTGAAGTGAAAGGGAAAAAAGTTACACTTTTTCCTACATTTTGTAGGATTGAAATTGGTGTAAATTACCCCTCTAACCGCTGTCATAGACTAACTTCACTCCACTTTGAATTAACTTTATAAGAATTTCTAAAAAGTGTAATTTGTGTTCTTGTTGTCCTTAGTGATTTTGTATTTTTCAAACTGCATATTACCTGCAACATATGGGTGAATTTTTGACATAAATATTCTTTTGTATTGGTATTGAATTTAGGATCATTTTTATAGTTAGTCATCATATTTTCTCTAATTATATACTTTCCATAAAAGTACGGAATTTGAAGATTGGTACTGTGGATGGTAGGTTCGAACCTTCCCGGTCTTCCATCCTTTCATCCAATTATTCGCTTTTTTACGTAAGTCCTGATTTTTTACTGTAGTTCGTCATTTTCATTTTTATATACACCATCAATGATTTCTGTCATTAGTTCTGAAATTCGTGTAGTTTTCAGGTTTATCCTCCATTTCAAGTTTTTCAAGTTTTTCAAGTTTTTCAAATCGGTTTTTAAAATTTCCCAATTTGTAGTGTCTTGCAGTATGTCTGGCACTGTGTTTATAGCGAATCGCCAAAAACAGGTGATTTTTTCAAAATTAGAAAAATTTGAAAACTGTGTTCCTGGGTCAATCTGCTATAAACCGAGTTGTGTAAAAAGATTGTATAGAATTGTCCGATTTTATTATTATTGTTGATTTCATATTATATTTATTCATAACATAATAAATTTTTATTGGTAATATATCTTATTATATATAAAACTATTCTAACACAAGCACAAAGAGTTTTGCAACCTTATTTTTCACGTATGTTACTTTAGATGATCGCATATAGATTTTTCTTCATTATTTTTTATTTTAATTCTAAATAGCGGATTTCACGGATAAGAGGGTTTGGTGAAGGTAATGTAATCTACGAGCAATTAACTGTTTGGTGTAAAAGAGTTATTTTCTGTCTGAATCGCAGATTACACGGATAACGCAGATAACGCAGAAAAGAGGGTTTGGGGAAGGTAATATGGTCTACGAGTAATTATTGGTGTGAGCTGCATAAATGTTGTCAACTTATTTGCCAAACACTTGACTACCTTCGCATCGTAATTTGACTCTAAAGCCAAGATTCTTATACTTGGCATTAGGAGTTATCCTCCAATACATCTTGCAGGAGTTCACTATCAAAAATAGCACTGCCAATTCCAAAATCGTCAATCCAACCTCTAAGTGCTTCTCTTTCATCGTGGTAATCCTCAAGGTTGAGCACCTTTGTGCCAAAACCTGGTTGGTTTCGCAACAGTAAGACCCCGAGTGAATCTCCCAAACTTTCTGGATTGAATGCTCCAAGTAGTTGTGAACTATGTGTGGTGATGAGAACCTGAGAATATTGTGCGATTTGCTCAAGTACATTTGCGATGTGTATTAGGGCACCGGGATGTAGATTTCGTTCCGGTTCTTCTATTGCGATGAGCGGTGGTAATTCAGGTTCGTTCAGCAAAATGTAATATGCAATCAGACGCAGTATGCCATCAGAGGCACCATGTAATGGAACCAAATTTTTATCCCCTTCCAATAGACAGAATTGGTTTTCACCATCAATCTTACAGTAGTCAATTTCGCGATTTGTGCTTGCGGCAAGAGAATCACTAATGTTTTGGAAACTTTCTCGAGAATTATTATGCAAATTCCAAAGAACGTTTGGCAAATGAATTCCATAAGTGTCAAGTTTTGGAAATTCTCGAATCTCTTTTTCAGCAGGTGAAAATGATGATAGGTTACTGCGTATAAAGGTTGTCGAAAAATCGAAAAATTCCCATTCTTTAATAAACTCGGTTAAGGCGCGTGTGATTGGTTTGTTTCCGTAATTTCCAGCAGACCCCAATGCGAGTTTGTTTGAGTTAAATGTCGTCTCACTTTCTCCATTTTCGTCTTGGACTATTCCCTGTCCATCTTGGATTGAAATCACGTTTAAATCATTGACTGATAACTGTTCATCAATGAAGGAAAAATCGGGGTTTGCTCTCAGTTCTAAGTGATATAAGGTTTTGTTTTCTTTTATTTTAGTATATAGATGAAAACAAATTTTTTGATCTTCATCAGACCAAAGGGAATCCATCATTAAGTTGTCTAAAGGTAAACTTTCACTTACGATAATCCTTTTAAGAAGATGCAACGCCAAGAATGTATTTGATTTCCCGCTTGCATTCGGTCCGACAAGCACAGTCAACGGTTTGAATGGAAGTGTAACATCACGCAAACTTAAAAAGTTCTTGATATGAATTTTATTTAAAAACGCTTTACCTTCAGACACAATTATTCACCTCCTATTTCTTTTTATTAGATTATAGTTTGATATGTTGTGTATGTCAAACGCATTATAAACGCTTAATCTCACCGACATCCAAAACAGACTCCAACCACTCAGGAGCAGCCTGTTCGTTTTGTTCGAGCTAAACTACGCGTAATCACATTTCAAAAAGTCTGAGTCCGTTTGCATCTGTAAAAAGATTCAAGCACCTTATGTTGAATTACTATCTGTTATGGATGCCAATGTGCGACTATCAAAGTGTATCATGACACTCTTCCAGTATTGATTGGTGTTGCAACAGGGATTAAACAGTTTATCTCATAACCAGGCAAAATTTTACAATATACCTTGTGTTTTTTAGATAGAATCAAGTATAATTGTTAGGGAATAGAAAGGTATATTTATCAGTAAATGGTGGGTGTGGAACGATTGGTAATGGGAATAGACATCCAATAGAAATACAATATTACCGTACCCCAAACGGTAAAGAACCTTTCACGGAATGGTTTGAATCCATTCAAAATAAAAATACACAACAGAGAATTGACAAGCGACTTGCAAGATTTGAAGATTTAAATTTTGGTGATTGTAAATCTGTCGGTGGAGGTGTTTTTGAATTGCGTCTCCATAGGAGTCAATTTAGTGATAACATATCCTGGTATGTTGTGTTGAATTATATGTGAAATCCAACATTTCCAGTATATCAAAGTGTCTCATGTCGGGTTTCGTTCCTCTACCCGACCTACAAGAGGAGGAGAAATCGTCCAAATATGATTGGAAGGTCCTTAAATTGATGCCTATGGTGTTTTTGAATTGCGTCTCCACTTTGGACCAGGATATCGCATCTATTTTGGTCAAATTGAAAACACACTCGTCCTTCTGCTTTGCTGTGGAGATAAGAAATCACAACAAAAGGATATTGAACTCGCTAAATAATATTGGATTGAATATAAGGCGGCACATCAATGAGAGTAATGGGGAACTGGCGCGAGTATCAAATTAGAAGACTTGCTAATGATCCAGAGGCAGCTATTGATTTTCTGCGAATGACATTAGAGGAATACCTTGCTGATGGTGATCTGACCTTCTTCCTGAAGGAGATTTGTGTCTTTATAGAATCGCAAGGGGGAGTTCCAGAACTTTCTAAAAGAACGGGTATTGATGCCGAAACTCTTTCGGATACCCTCTTTAACGAGGTAACCCCACGATTAGATATGCTCAGCACAATATTGAAGTCATTTGAGTGTCAGTTGTCGGTTGAACCTATGTATTGTAACACAAAAACTTGATTAAGTCCTTTCTTGTATGTTGCATTTTATATTATATTGCTTATATCTTTGCCCGAATACGTGCCGTATGGACGGTGCTTTTCTTCTGAAAAGATAGGGACAACCAACCGTGACCTCTGCCTCTGTGTATGTCTATGTTGGGTTGTTAGAGCCAGACACTCTAACATTTTCTTTATAAAGTTGGATAGGATATCCTTTTTGCTGCATTTCAGAAAGTAGCGTTTGCGTATAAGGTTTGTCCTCATAAACATACCCGCTAAATCCTGCAATCGCATCTGCTAATCTTATCCAACACACTCTTCATTGTCAGCGTAATCAATAAAATTCCAATAAGGTGGAGACGTAAAAGTGAAGGTAACGCTCTCATCTTGTAGTCTAGAAACACTGGATTTTTTATCCATATTATCTGAAAATTCCAGGGAACTACGACTTCCAATCTGAATACGATTTGCTGGTATGTTCTTCATATCGCTGTCTCCTTTTGTGTTTCAATCTTGTCATCAAGTATCTAACGAGAGGGTTGGTTTTCCTTTGAATACATCCACAAGGCTCTATCCAAAGTGCGCATATCAACAGAATTCCTTTCCGCATGGTCTCTACAAAAATCCACATACTTCAGCCAGTATTCGTATGAATAATCGGCTTCATCCACACTGAGAGACCACATTGCAGGCTCATTTATAATTGGATACTTTTCTTTGTGAAAGAAGTGAAGAACCGCAGATGCAGTTTTAAATCCAAGACCAGTAAGATCGGTTAAAACCTCCAACCTGATGATTTCGCCTTGGATTTCCAATGCGTTGCCCGTAATTTTTCTTACGTCGCTTTCACTGTTTGAATCAATGTGATGGGCACTTTGCGGAAAATGCCATAATGCAACTGTTTTAAGTAACTCTATATCAAGATAGCCTTGTTGTTGTACCTGGTCGATCAGAACTTCATCCATTAATTCTTCTTCACGTTCAAATGTTTTCTGACCCCTAGACCAATATTGTAAGTACTGCTTCGCTAAGTCTAATATTTCAAATTCAGGAAAACGCAATTCCATTATTATACCTCCTTTACAGTCCAAGTCCTAACTATGCTTTAATTATATGATATACACGTCTGTTTGTCAATCGTGCGATTTTGGCGTCTGAAGCGCGGATTATCTCGGATTACACAGATGACGCGGATTTAAGATGTGTCCGCACTATTGTTTGTAGAATTCCGGTTGAACTTCCCCGTCATCTGAATGTCACCGTTGAAACGTTCTATAAATCCTTTGAATAGGTTTTCCTTGATTTATAATGAACATTGAAAATAATAACACAAATCCCTGTAGGAGCGATCTCCGAATCGCGATCAAACTCTTTGATAATCGGGAATCGGAATTCCCTCCTCCATCTCAAAATGTTACATTAATTCAAAAGTTTACTATAATTTCTTGGGAAATGGTATGGTGTGGGTAAGGAAATCGGGAAACTGGAACCTGTAACGGAATTTCAACAAGGTCCCTTGAAAAGTTTAATCATCTTTAGAGAGCAATCAAATATTGATACAAGTTATTTCTGACCCATCCGTTCCTAAGTATCAGGGAGCTATGGAACAGACGCCAACCAATCAATAGCAGCTTGTTCGTTTTGTTCAATGGTGATTTCGATGGCACACTTGGTATAATCCAAGAGGTCTTTGGCGTGCATGTGTAGATTGAAGGATTCAATAACTCTTTGTTTAATTTCATGCTGTGTCCTTGATTCCGAAAAAGGATGACTGTTCTTATTATGGCAATTTTGATGAGAAATATTTAAAAATTAACGGAACAACGATGGTTAGAATAGAGATAAGTATACTAACACCAACAAAAATGAAAGTCATGCGCCACTGCAGGCGTGATTCCAATCGACTTATTCTGTCATGTGTGCTTCCTCAGATATCCACTATTGGGTTCATTCATGTCAATCTCCTCTCAAAATTCAATAATCCTCACTCCTTCATTTCATCATAAGGTTGTTAATCATTACACGGTTCAGGAATAGGTCTCAGGATTTATCTTTTTGCTGTAGGTCTCTCCTAACTTTCAAGTACTCAAAAAGAGCCCTGGTATACGAGTTTCCCGCTCCTTCTGTAATTTCCTTTAAAAACTCATCTGTGCAATTAAGAAAATCGAAACCTGCTTCTTTGATTGCCTCTTCCATGTTGGACGCTGTTTGCGTCACAAATTCGCGGTTCTTGTCAAAGTAGTACATATCTAAACTCATAGTGTTTCTCCTGGTCTTTTATCCCTACGATGGTCGGGAAAGAAAGAGTACGTCTTCAATTTGTGTTAGTACTGTCCGTTGGCTGGATAATGAGTAGTATATCAAAAAGAATGTAAGATTTCAACGCATTACTACACCCCATTTTAATTGTCATTGTGTACCGGAACATGTTAAAATTATGAACTATACAAACCAATGTAAAATCAGTATTCCTTTTATTGAAAGAAGCACTATGTACCTTAAGGAACTTTATTTAGAAAACACCGGTCCTATCTCAAAATGCCATATTAAACCTGAATTTGATGATGGAAATCCCCTTCCGATAGTGATTGTTGGTCCTAATGGATCTGGCAAAAGTATTTTTCTCTCTTATGTCGTTGATGCACTAACTGAGTTTGCTAAAAAAGCATTTGATGATATTGTGCCTAAGGATGGTTTAAGCGCACCATTTTTTAGAACCATTCAACCAACCGCAATAAGAAGCGGACAACCATTTAGCCTAAGTCTCCTTCGCTTTAAAGCGAATAATGACAACTTATACTACTGTGAGAAATCTGGAGAACTTGATGCATCATCCTATTCATCGCTCGTAAAATCTGTATTTACTCCAGTTTGGAACTGGCCAACAGCAGAAAACCATAAAAATGTATCGGTTAACGAAAAAACTGTTAAGACTGAAATGACAGACGGTGCACACGCTTTTTTCCCCGCAAGTCGACGGGAAGTCCCTGATTGGCTAAACCCTAAGAGTTTAAAAGCACATCCTACCTATTCCTCAACCCGTTTTGATAAACAACTTGACAAACCTCTCTGGATAGAAACTTGTGCAGAAGAAAATATTTCTTGGGTGTTAGATGTATTTCTTGACTCTTTAATTGATCTACTACCCGGTCTCCAACTAACACAAGAACAAAATCGTATTTTCCGCAATATAGATTTGTTAGAACTCACAGACTTAAGAAATCGTCACCTGCTTCGGCAAACTCGCAAAAATGTTGAACGAATACTGAAGACGATACTTCAAGATCAAGCTGCAGAGTTAGTTCTAAATTTCAGGAACCTTGGATCATCAAGGATTAGTATAAGGATGGGTGATGGGAGAATTATCCCTACACTACATTCACTTTCAGAAGGACAATCTCAGTTGTTTAATCTATTCGCGACAATTATTAGGTATGGAGAACGTACTGACCTTAAAAGAAGTGTAGATCTATCTAAGATTACAGGTCTTGTGGTTATTGATGAAATTGCTGCCCATTTACACCCGACTCTCCAGCACGATGTCCTCCCCGAACTTATAAGTCTGTTCCCGCAGGTACAGTTTATTGTATCCTCTCATTCTCCGTTATTCCTGCTTGGTATGGAAGAGAAATTGGGTGTAAACAAGGTTACAATTCTTGAAATGCCGGAAGCAAAACGGATAAGTAGTGAATGGTATTCTGAATTTGGAAAGGCGTTTGGAATTTATAAAACTACAGAACGTTTTAAAGAAGATATAAAACAACTTATCGCTAATGCAACAAAACCTGTTGTGTTTACAGAAGGAAAGACAGATGCACGCTACATTCAAACAGCATTGGAGCTGTTTGGTGAAGAAAAACTCCTAAATTCTTTGGATATCAGACCTGTTGGTAAAGATGGCAACGAGGGGACTGATGGTGGTGGGCATACTGGATTAAACAATTTCCTAAAAGTTTACGCTGCCCATCCATCGTCTTTCAACCATGCGATACTGCTCCTTTATGATTGGGACGGAAATAAACCAGCGGAACAGATTGAGAAACTATGGGTAAGGTCTATTCCAAAGAATAGTGATGATGCCGAGGAGAAAAAAGGCATCGAAAACCTTTTTCCTTCCAACCTTTTCAAAGACTGCTTCTATGAAGAAAAACCTAAAAAAGGAATCCACGGCAAATCTAATGTAATTCATGATTTTAAGAAGCAGGAATTTTGCGACTGGATTTGTAAAGAGAAGAATGTTGACCACTTCGCTAACTTTGATAGCGTAGTGCAAATTCTCAGGGAATTTGATGAAGCAAATCAAGCCACAGATGGTGAACCAGATAAGGTATAATTTCACTGAAAGTGGTCTTGGCTAATTCATAGGTTCAAGAGAAGTATTAGTGCGAGTACGTTATTCAACATGTTTAGTCTACCGATTAGCTCTAATAATAGAGAACCAACTGCATGATGGCAATTTTTCATAGATTTTGTACGACTAACATTGGATATAATTAAACAGGCAGGTAAGCAATGCATGAGAAGATTTTAATATGGATTTTAATAAAGAACTCATAGCGAGTAACATCTAAAGATTGTTAAAAGTAGTCCGAAAATTTATCATAGAATATGCTAAATACCGAAATCCTAAACGCGTTTCTTTGAGTTTATCATAACTCAGGGCAAGTTTTCTATATGTATCTTGCCATCCGAATGTTCGCTCTACTTTATATCGTTCTTTGTATATATCTTTTTTAAACCACCGGAACATACGAGCGATAGCTATAGGTTCTTTCGTATTTCGTTTGTTCGGATAGATTACTGGGATTAGACCTTGTTCTTTGATACTTTTTTTATTTACCTTGGAATCAAAACCGGAATCCAAAGTGAGTGCTGAACCATCAAGATCCAGGTCAATGCGATTGCTGAAGCAGATCAATTGGGTCAACGCCTCGGGCAAAATCGTTGTATCGTGTTCATTGACAGGTCTGACAGATATAGGAGCAATGATAAACCCTTTATTGTCGGTGATTGTCAACTCTTTTTCACCTTTTTGCTGTTTGTGTCCTGAATAACCTATGCCGTCTCCCCTTTTTTTACAACGGTGTTTGATCCATCACCGTGTAAACAAGAGGTGTCAAGTTGATCACTGTCAAGAAGATGTAGAACAGATGCTTCAAAAAGTTTCTCATAAGAACCATCTTTTGACCACCGATTATGCCATTT
>PYJD01000031.1 GCA_003635315.1 Candidatus Poribacteria bacterium | reverse complement strand
TTTTGTCATTTGTAGTGCGTTATTGTGTCCAAAATACCCATCAAGCACTAAATAACGGATTGGGATCAAATCTTGTATTTGTTGTAGTATGGACATGACAATCGTCTGAAGTTGTTTCAAAATACCGGTAAGCACGACATCGTCTTTATTGCGGTTTTTGCTTCCTTTTGGACGCCCGCGGGGTCGTTTGAGTTCTGTGTTATCGCAAACCTGCTGTTTGGGTGCTGAAGTGGTAGATTCCGATGATGTGTCGTCTGGGACAATCTGCTCTATAAACATTGGATAAGCACGCTGCTTCTTGACACTCACTAAAGATACGCCTAAAAACGACACACCTGGAATCGTTTTTCCGTATAATGAGGAAAAGAAACGGGATAAACCGTAAGTGTTTTTCCCCGATTTTGACTTGACTGTTTCGTCTGCCGCAAAGAAATATTCGCTTTCAGGATCAAGCAGATGTGAACGAAAAAAGATCCAAAAGAGAGTTCCCCAAGGTATATCGGAGTTAAAAAAGCGTTGTATCGTGCGGTAGCTACCCCCTTTTGGTGTCCAACGAGAGATATTTAGCATTGTGACCCGTCCAGTCATCGAAAGTAGTGCAAGTACAACTATAGAAAAATGGCGTAGTGTCGCTGTTGATAAATGTGGTGCAAAAACTGTAAAAAGTGCTATAATTTCTGGCATGGCGAATGTCCTTTTTGATGATATATTATGGTTTTATACCATAGGACATTTGCCTTATTTATTCAACTATGTTGGCGAAGGTATTGATGGATATAAAAGTATTCTATAGGTACCAACTTAGGTTATATTATTCATATTAGGATAAATAAAACATAAATAAATTCTAAAAATATAATTTCATAAAAATAAAGTTCTATGTTAAAATAAACGTGTGTTCAATATGCGACAATAATCACGTAAACTGTTACAATAGTCAATCCCATGCGGTTTCTCCTAATGTTTTGTTATGTTAAAACATAATATAAGGAAATCCTATGGATATAAAAGTATTTTATAGGTAGCAACTTAGGTTAATTAAATATAGAAGACCGAGTGTATTGATTATCTTAAAGTAATAGTCTAATTTCAATAACATGTACTGATAAGTTTAAATATGGACGTAGCAAGGTTATTTCGAAGGAACTACTCATGAGGAAAAAGTGGTATCATGGATTCGTGCTTCTCATTATTTTCATCAGTACTGCTGGCGTTCTATTGCTGATATGCAAAAGGCACATTGATGCCAAAACTCGTTTGATGTTCCGCGAAGTGCCGCCTAAGCTTTTCAAGGAAAGCACACGAAACCCTCAGACCCTGTTAATAGATAGGTTGCAAACTGCTGCACGACAATCTCAGTATATACCGTTAGTTTCTTCTACTGAATCAGTGAATCAGTTATACCGATTGCCAATGGTAATCTTATGCTGGATGCCTCGCGTCAGTCTGAGATCAAAGCTGATATAGGCTTTTTTGCATTGGCAGATATGGGATATATTGCATATAACATCGGACAGCACGATTTGCAATTTGGTATTGCACATCTCACATCTCTTTCGCAACAAAACAACTTGCCTTTGTTAAGTGCAAATTTGCATCGTGGAACTTCACCGGTGTTTCAGCCTTATATTATGCATACAGTAGACTCACCAGAAGGTATAATTAACTCACCAGAAGGTATAATTAAAATAGCTATAATTGGGTTGATCTCCCCGAACCATGCTATTTATGCCCAAAACCTTGATTTGAAAATAGTAGATCCAAAAGATGTTTTAAAACCTATAATGTCCAAATTGATTATGGACGCTGATGTCATTGTGTGTCTGTTTAATGGAACATCCGCTGAAGCTACTACACTAAAAAGCAACTTTCCTATGTTGGATGTTGTTGTTATAAGCAATGAGAAAACCGACAATATAACGCAATCACCCCACCCGCATACTCTTGTTAATACAGGCGTTAAAGGAAAAGCCGTTTATGCCGTAAAAATTATTCGTGACACTACTGGAAAGTTGATTGTTAAGAAGCCGATACGATATCTTTTACATGAAAGAATACATGATTCGCCGCGGATGACCCAGTTGTTAGAACTTTATCAAGAAATGATAGTAGCTGAAGATTTGGTCGAATCACCTCCTCAGAAACAACAAAAAACCACACCCCAGTTCGTGGGAACTACCACCTGTAAAACGTGTCATATAGGCGAATGGAAATCATGGAAAGAAACCAAACATGCACATGCATATCACACTTTAGAAGTTGCTGGACATGAAACCGACCCGGAATGTTTGACTTGTCATACCGTTGGTTTCGGGGCCTCCAGCGGTTTTATCTCTGTTGAAAAAACACCTCATCATATTGATGTCGGATGTGAAAACTGCCATGGTCCAGGAAGCAATCACGCCGAACATCCAGAACAAAAAGGCTACGGTAAAATAAAGGAAACACTCTGTGTTACCTGCCATACACTTGAAAATAGTCCGAAATTTGATATAAAAGTCTATTTTCCACAAATTGTGCATTCTGACAAAGAGTCACCTATTAAAGAGACTTCTCATTGAAAAAACATCTATTTTTTCTCATTTGTCTTTGTGTCTTCAGTGGACATATTAGACCTATTACATCCGGATATAGTGATAAGGAGATAGAGGTACCTAAGTTGATACAGATACTTCTTGAGGAGAAAGGAATTAGTGTTGAGGAGTTGAAATCAAATCCACAACTGATTAAGCAGTGGAAACAAGACCTTTACCAAATGAGAAGTAAACAGATGGGACCAAAACAGATGCTTGGATTACCTCAACGAAATTTTGGCAGATTACCACCTGATTCTTACTATCAAGTTATCATTGACTATAATATTTTCCGACCACTCGGATATAAGAAATACCAGTGGACGTTAAAGTTAGAACTCATCGGTACAATAACGTATGCTGACCCTTCAAAAAATAAGGCTATTATACTGAGCAATCATCCAAAACACCGCAGGCTCACTGTTAACGTTGGGGATACTTTCTTGGAACGCACGGTGACTTGCATTGAAGTGCGTAAAGTCAGTTACACTGACAAAAATGGAAAAGAAGTACATCTTAACCTCCCCTCACTTTTTGGTGGAGGCACTGTAAGTCCTGAAACAGAGGAAAAATAATGGCGTTACAAATGAACCACGAGATAAACCCTGTGTTCTTGATGAAAATGGCAACTTAGTCCCAGTTACCAGTTCATAACTTGTCTTTTTAATAGAACAGATGATGGAGTTTTAATTGCTTTTTTAACTCCATCATCTGTACTTTCTACAGTATATCTCATAAATACGACTCGTTCGTTGTTTCAATATATAGTTGGTAAGATTAAAGAATCTTCCAAATATATGATTATGATATAAGTTCTACATATTCGGATTTATTACAATTGAAGATTTACTTGGAAAACCAATAAATTGCGCGAATTATAGTAAGGAGAACTAAACATGCTCAGAAAACTTTCACAAAGAAGAATATTAATAGGTGCTATGGCTGTGTTTATACTCATGTCACTATTATTTTTCATCTATTGGAAGACATCTAATAATGCCGTTATAGTTGAAAAAGTAAATAAAAAGCAACGTGGTACTGATGAGATTCAAGTCTCGGATTCTAAACAAGCTACCGGAATTTTATCCACGAATCCGGAAAAGGAAAATGCTCAGACATCTGAAAAGGCACCAGATGATAATGAAATAAAAGAAGCACTTGATTTTTTAGATGAAATACAACAAGAAACCCAGGATGAAAGAACTGATACCATACCGAATGGAATAGCATCAAATGTTACCACCAGTCAAGATGAGATGATTGAACTCGTACGTGAAGGTATTTCTTACTACGACAGTTTCCTTGAAAGTGCAAGTGTGAAGTTTTCACTGGTAATGACGAGTAATGACTACCCTGGTATACCAAGAATTCCATCGGGAACTTGGGAAGGGACTTTTGAATTTTCAGGGAGTCAAGTTAGAGGTACCGTGACAGAAAATGCTACACAATATGGTGGTAAATTTGAGGAAACTCAACGTTCGGGTACACACGAATTTGCAAACAATGGGGAAACTTTTGAGCTGCTCCGTGATACACCCAACGGTAAAAAGTTAACACGCCGCAACAAAATAATGCATAATCCTTCTCACGATCCTCGTTTCTGGGGTTGGAATCTCAGTGGGGAAGAACCTCTTGTTAATCTGATTGATAGATTGGACATTAAAGACATCCAACCAGTGGAATGGAATGGAAGTCAGGTTTATCATATTAAAGGCAGCTCTTCAGAGGCAGGAGCTGATGTTTATCTATGGTTGAATCCAGAAAAAAGTTATAGACCAGAACGATTTGTGTATTCTTTACATAGTGAAGGAACGTCTCAGGTACGGGTGACGAAAGACTTCAATTTTCAAGAAGTTGCGCCTGATCTTTGGTTCCCTGCATCCGCTCAATCAGTTACAACTATAATCAATACTGAAACAGGTGAAGCAACAAATATTGAATCTGCCACGATGACCCTTACAGACGTTAGGGTTAACGAACACATCCCTTCATCTCGTTTCTCAATAGATCCGCCATCCGGAACAACAGTTGTTGATATGCATAGCCGAGAAACATACACAGTAGGAGAAAACGACTAATGTTATTAAACAACAAATCAAACAAGATTCCATTTCTGTTATTAAGTTTGACGCTATCTTTCCTGTTTCATTATGACATCTTCGCATCTGAGAAAGCTGAATCTGGAGGCAGTCTCTTCCCTGAGAATGAAGTAGAGTTATCTAAAGAAAGCGCACAATTGTTAGAACAAATTAAAAAAGGTGTTGAGGATTATAACAAAAAACTCAAAAGCGGTAAAGTCGAGTTTACCGTCACGCTGGGTAAACTTTTACAGAATCAGAAACAGAAGGTAAAAAAAGTAGAGTTTGAAAACGTAGGCACTTGGCACATCGTTTATAATTTTGAGGGATCGCGACGATTTTACGACGTTAGAATACGTAAAAAGATGGAATTCAACGGAGAGCCTCTTCGAAACTGGACAGAGAAACACTACCAATTTCAGATTCATAATGAAAAAATGTTGATTAGAGAACTAAAGGATACCGGCTGGGTTCAGCATCCACAACCAATAGATAAACTCATCTTTAGATCAGAGTTTACCCCCCGCAGTTGGGGATGGAATCCTGGTGTGTTCAGTTTTGCATTCCTAATCAAGTTCGCGCCTCCAATTAAGGTTGAACAAGTTGAAGTCGATGGTGTTCCACTCTATTTACTTACTTTACATCGAGTTCATAGCGAGAAGAGTTCCATGACCGAACAGCTATGGGTAGATCCGATGAAAGGTTATCGTCCGACACGCACTCTAAGAACTACAAAACAGATAGCACAAAGTAGTATAAAACGTTCAGATGGAACCCGTATACGCCGACCACCTAGGATTGTCATCAGTCGAATTAATACCGCATTCCACATTGAACAGTTTAATCAGGATCTCTGGTTTCCGAAAACTGCAACCTTATCATTAGGTTACGATCCTGTTACACAACAAGGATTCAGAAAAACAACAATGCAGGTACATAAAGCCGTCTTTAACATCCCAATTGATGAAAAAGACCTGCGTTTCCCAGATTAAACTAAAAAAAGCCTTACACATTGAAAACGCAATATGAGAAAATTTATCCCAGTGTTTGTATGCTGCACCTATTGATAATTAGTATTCCAAGGTTATTATCGTTAGACGCACATTGGAATAGTGATGAGGCACGGTGGCTGCAGCGGAGCGAAAACTTAATGATCTCGTTGTTTTCGCTTTAGGACGGATTGTGTAAAAAAAGGATATGACGTTCTGATTCATGCACTGCCTCATGTTCAAAAAAGGTTCGGAATGTAACAGTCATTATTGGTGGAGATGGGACTGACTTGCCGCGTCTGAAAACGCTTGCAGATGAACATAACGTCGCAAATATCTTTCGATTCCCCGGCACGATAAACCGCGAAAACGTTCCCACCTACTTTCATTTTTGTGATCTCTTTGTGCTCCCCGCAGTCTTTGATCCCAAAGGCAATGTGGATGGATGTCCAATTGTAATTTTAGAAGCGATGGCGTGTGGAAACCTGTGGTTTCCTCAAATATTTCAGGTATACCTATTGTCGTAAAAGATGGCGAAACAGGTCTCTTGGTAGGTGAGAAAAACGTGGATGCTTTAGCAACCGCTATTATAACGCTATTAGAAAACCCAGAGAAACGAAAACAGTTTGGCAGAGCAGGACAACAACGTATACAACAAGAATTAACTTGGACAAATACAATAGAACAATTTTAGGTTATTTTCGGTTGAAACTACAGGTGTTTACGTTAAAGCAGGGAATGTCTAAATGGCATTCATACTGTTGATTCCTTGATTCGATCGTTCCGCCAACAAAAACCTCTTAACCGTGTCATCCGCGTAATCTGCGATTCAGACAAACCCAGTTCCGAGAAATCCGTGAAATCCAAGATTCAGACATCCCAAGAAACCAGAACTTATCAAGACCACTCACCTTATCCCAACCCTCTTATCCGTGTATTCCATGTCATCCGCGTATTCCGCGATTCAGACATGACAAGAAACCATCACTTAACAAAACCACCCACTTGCCACCAACCCTCTTCTCCGTAAAATCCGCAATTAAGAAAATAAACTAAAAGTCTGATACCTAATTAAAAAAAATTGAATAAAATCCAAACCACAACCCACTAAAAGACATAAGACAAATAAATTCAGCAAATTAACTTGTCAAAATCAAAATATATTTGTATAATACTTATTAACGATTGTTTATTTTTAGTTGATCAAATTCGTTGGGGCGGCCAAATTATATATAAAAAACCCGCCCGTTGTTTCCATATAAAGCAAAGAGCAAGATAAAAACATCACCAAATATCTGATTTATGAGATATGTAAAACTTAAAATCATAACCTTAATAAGAAAGAAATAATAAGAGAATAAATGATGACAACCTATAAAAACGATCCTAAATACCACAACTATATTTATGTCGAAAAATCAACTATAATACCCATGTTGAAATTGTCAAAATTAGCATGGACAACAAAAACACAAAATCACACTTTTTACAAATTCTTAAAAAGTTAATTCAAAGTGGAGTAAAGTCAGTCTATGAAAGAGCTTAGAGGGGTTATTTACACCAATTTCAATGACACAGAATGTGTCAAAAGGTGTAACTTTTTTCACTTTTTCAGCGAATTGAAAAATTCAACATTTTCACAATTTTTCAATGGGGAATTTAGGATTAAAGGTCTGTTTTTGCACCTTATTACGTTGTCTGTATATTAGGATTAAAAGTGTAATTTTCGACTATGAGTTCTAATACTATTTCTAAATGAATATGTTTCTTTATTTTAGCATAACCTTTAGGTTAGACAGTATGAGATGATATCCAAATTAGCTTGTTATGCAACATCATTCTTAGAATCGGTACAACATCTATAAACAATAACGAACCATATAAAGTCAATTCATTCGCACTGTAAATGATTTCCTTTAAGAGCATAGTGCCAGAATTACTGAAAGACACTCCAAATTGGGAGATTTTAAAAACCGACTTGAAAAACTTGAAAAACTAAAATCAAGGATTATACTATTTCAAAATGAAAGATATACATGAAAAAAGTTACAGTATCGTAACTTTCTCAATTAAATTCAGCTCATTCTGGATCAGAAAATATATAGAAATATCTCAAAAAAAGACCATGAGATATACAGTAATTCCTTGGGCAGATATTCCTTTATCTGACAACCAACAATCGCTAATTGATAACTATAAACTAACAACTCATAATTATCAACGAAATATTAACATATGTGATAATTTTACACAAAAAACAGAAATCAGAAAAATAACACAAAAATGAAAAAATACATAATTGTGCTTTCCTCTAAATTGATGGTGCTGAACCCAGTACAGCACTGGTCTAAAAGCCATAATTTCACCGAAAAAAAATCCTACAGAATGTAGGAAAAAGTGTAACATTTTCCCGTTTTTAGACAAATTCTAAATTGATGAATCGAAACTTCTGAAAGGAGATTGATATCCAATATAAATTAACGTTATAGTAATTAATACTGCATCTCTCAAGTTGGATGAGTCAAATCCACGGAGAGACGAAAGGTATATGGCAGCACCTCTTGTAGGTTGGGTTGAGGAACGAAACCCCATAAGTGTCAACTTAGTGGTTTATAGTTGTCTGATATTGATGTCTTTAGTCCCATTGGGACGATATGTTTATAGCAAAAGTGTATACACCATAAGGAGTCCCGTAGGGACGGAATGTTTATAGCAAAGGTGTAAACACCATAGTGAGTCCCGTAGGGACGGAATGTTTATAGCAAAGGTGTAAACACCATAGTGAGTTCCATAGGGACGGAATGTTTATAGCAAAGGTGTAAACACCATAAGGAGTCTCGTAGGGACGGAATGTTTATAGCAAAGGTGTATACACCATAAGGAGTTCCATTCGGTTCCAAACCAACTCTACCAGGTTTGGGAAAGGAGCTAATTTACGCCTATGGCTCTACAATTATGAAACATCCTCATTTAAATTACTTAAATATACTCTTAGGGGCCATTACACTTAATATTACTCCCCTAACAATAAGCAGAATTGTTAACGCAGCCCAAAGTCCATGATTTCCGTATGGGGACAACACATATATACTACATAGAAACAGTACCATTGCAACGAACATAGAATTACGCAAGGATTTTGAAGCAGTTGCCCCAAGATAAATACCATCCCAAATATATGCCGTAATATTAATCACTGGTGCAATAATTATCCAAATAAGATACGGTTTCGTTTGGGAAATCAGTTCCTGCTTATCAGTGAATAGGTATAACAATTTATCATCATATAGAAGGAATATCAATGAGAATAACCCACTAAAGATAAAACCAAATAAAAAGATGTGCCTAATCGAATCCTTTATACGACGTAAATCGCCGGCACCCTTATACTTACCAATCATACTCTCTGCAGCAAAAGCAAAACCATCAATTGCATAGGACATTAGATTGATATATTGTAGCAATATTGTATTTATTGCCAAGAATGTATCACTCAAAGCTGCTGATTTTGCAGTGAAATACGCATTACTAAATACAAGACATAGCGTCCGTATGAATATATCGTTGCTGATACTCAAAAAACGATTTAGTTTCGGAAAAGCAAAAATCTCTTTAACTTCCCAGGTTTTCAGTAGATCAGGATATTTACCTATGAAAAGGATGATTGCAAACAAGAGTCCAATATACTGAGCAATGACTGTAGCCAAAGCAACTCCTTCTACTTTCATCCCATAGACTTTGACAAAAAGAATATTCAGAATTATGTTTATTGCATTGACAGTAATTGTTAATAACATGGGGTAGTGTGCATTCTGAAGTCCTAAAAAGACCCCATGAAATACATGTAAACATAGAACTGCCGGTGCAGCATAGATCCGTATATGGAAATATACTCGACCCAATTGTTCTACTTCAGCACTTGTAGTCATCAGATAAAAACTAATGTCTATAATCAACCACTGGATACATAATAGAAATAGACCAATTAAAAAACTTAATGATAGTCCCCGAATTAACAGAAAACCGCATTCTAAATGATCCTCTTCTCCATAGGATTGTGCGACCATTCCTGTGGTTGCCATTCGTAGAAAGCCAAATCCCCAATAGATAAAACTGAAGATTGCACCACCAATACCCACTGCACCTAAGTAATGTTCTGTTTCTAAACGCCCCATTAACGCTGTATCCACTGCACCTAAAAGTGGAACTGAGAAATTACTAATTATATTAGGGATTGCAAGACGAAATATTTGTCTGTTTAGCTCATGTGATTCACTCATAATTACCTGCTATAGAATCCAACTACAATAAATGTCAACTTACCTTTATATAAGTTTATATTTTTTAGGTATACATCAGATTTCTATATAACTTTTCTCTTACAAAATGTTGCACCTATCAATGATCCTGCATCAGGATTTTTGATTATTTGCAGATTATATATAAAAAATAATGAAGAAGTTTCGATCAATGTGTATCTAACTATCGAAGTTCATATTGAATTGATTGTAGTCAAAAATATATTAAGGTCTATAATGATTCAATAGAATAATCATTACTGACATTATATTGAGAGAGTTACGACCAGAAATTTCATACCATGAACATACCATTTAGTACTTATATTTTCTTTGTAATTTCACAGAGAATTTAGTATACTATTATCCTAATGAAAGATTGGTGTTATTTATTTATAGCCAAACTTACTGGTCATTGTGTAGCTCTACTTCCTCGGAAGATTCTATTAAGAATTGGCTGTCTTTTTGGGAGTATAGTTTTCAAATTCTCTTCTCATCAGAGAAAAATAGCCTATGATAATATCAGACACAGTCTAAACCTTGATGATGAAAAACTGGTAAAGTTATATACTAAAAGGTGTTATCAAAATTTAGGTAAAACTGTTGTAGAGTTCATGCGGTTTCCTAAGACAAGTCAAAAATTGATTCAAGAATTTGTTGAATTTGAAGGTATACACCATATAGAAAACGCATTATCTCTGGGAAATGGTGCAATTATTCTAACAGGTCATTTCGGTAATTGGGAATTGTTGGCTGCATCAATCAGTACGAAAATAGCACCCTTAAAACCAATTGTCCGAGAATTACGTTCACCAAGGCTAAACGAATTAGTAACTAAATATCGAAAGAAAGCCGGTTACTCCACAATTGACAGGAATACTGGTGTTAGAGATGCACTAAGATGTCTTAGAACTAACAATCTTCTCGGAATCGTAGCAGATGTTGATACAACAGTAAATGGTGTTTTCGTTGACTTTTTTGGTAGACCCGCATATACACCTTATAGTCCAATCGCATTTGCATTAAAGACGGGAGCAGTCATATTACCATCATTTATTATTCGACAACCTGATGGATCACATCAGGCAATTATTGAACCACCGATGGAATTAAAACAAACAGATGATAAAGAAAAAGATATAATTGAGAATACTCAGAAATTCACGAAGATTATTGAAACCTATATACGAAAATATCCTGAACAATGGATCTGGATGCATGAACGGTGGAAAACACAATCATAGGAGTGTAAACACACCTTACCAAGATACGTTCTTGATTAAAATATTGGTATTAATTCTTCTAAGTTCTATTTCAGTTATTGGATGTAATCGTGAAGAGGAAGAAACTCCAACTGACGAAAAAATACCAATTCAACAACTTGAGACTTTTACTACTCAACATAAAGAAGCTGGTGTTTTAAAATGGGACTTGGTTGGAAAGTCTTCTGAATTCCATGGGACTTTAGTTACAGTAGTGTCTCCTGAAGTTGATATTTATGAAGATGGGAAGATATCTATTACTTTAACCAGCAAAATTGGACATTACTATACTCAAGGGAAAAATAAAGATAATTTGTACCTTGAGGGGGATGTAGTTGGTGTAAACGAGAATGGTAAGTTATATACCGAAAAATTACAATGGAGAAATAAGGACGGTACACTATATTCACCAACTGAAGTAAAGATAGTACGAGGAGATTCAACATGGTATGGAGAAAAAATGGAAGGAAATCCAAATCTCGAAACTATCAAAATGTCTAATAACAGATTCAAACTCTTTCCAAAAGATGAGGACATAAATGAAAAGCAGTAAGTCTAAACCATTATTAAATATAGAAACAATTTCAAATGCAATAAGTCTCGTATATATAAAGATTGCAATTATTCTGGCTTCGATCTGTATATTGTCTATTCCTGTTGAGGCTGAGGAAACACCTATTCCTGATAAGAATCAGGAAGAAACTGTCAAACCTACATCTGATGACAATGATAATCAGTCTGAACCTACTAAAGAAGTAATTACTGGTACATCTGATAGAATGGAAAGGGATCAAAAAAATGGGATCACAATCCTCATCGGTAATGCAAGAACTGTTCGTAAGAATGAAGAGGACGTTGAGATAGGATTTCTAAATGCTGATAAAATTACACTCAAAAGTGATACTGAAACTGGGGAAACTGTTGAAATCATTGCTGAAGGAAATGTGGAGATACGAGATCAGGATATGTTTGCTACATGTGAACATGCTATTATGAATAATCTTACAAATATTATTGTCTTAAAAGATAAGGTGATCGTTACACAGAATAAAGACAAACTTGAAACAAAATTATTCACATATAATCGTACCACCGGGAAGCAAACTGGTGAAGGGGATGTAAAATTTAAAGTCTCTATCACACAGGCAAATCCAATTCAAGAGGAAAACTCAGAAGATAAAAAAGACAAACCCGATGATGAATCTACTTCCAATGATTCGGAGTCTGAAAAATCTGATGCTACTCAAGAGAGTTCTAAAGACAATTCTAAGGAAACTGAGAAACAGGATACATCTACCGAAGATAATTCCGATTCAGATACAAGTGATAATGAAAATGAAGAATCTGAGGAAGAAGATGAAACGGATGATGAGTCAATTAGTGATGAATCCTCAGAGGGTTAAACTGTTAATAAATCGAAATGTTTTTAATCCAATATAGGATTACTTAACAACAAATTATATGTATTGAGAAATAGTTGTATTAGATGATAAAGGTTTTCTAAGTAGGTTGATAACCAGATGTGTTTATCTAATACCATTTCTAATTGAAAATATCTCATTGTAGAAGCATAATCTGTTAGTTTGTGCCTTCCCTTTTCATTCCTAACAACCGGTAATGAGATACAAATTAATAGAAAATGTATAACTTAGATTTATACAATATATAAATATCAGGTAAATGGAGTAATATAGTTAAACGTGGGTACAGAAATACAGACACATAATCTTATTAAAAAATATACACGACGTGGCCCAATCGTTGTAAATGAAGTGAGTCTTTCAGTTCAACAAGGAGAAATTGTCGGTTTATTAGGTCCAAATGGTGCTGGAAAATCAACGACATTCTATATGGTCGTTGGATTAATTAAACCGAATTCTGGTAATATTACATACGGTGATAGAGATATTACATTTCTACCAATGTATAAAAGAGCACGGTTAGGGATCGGATACCTCTCCCAAGAGACATCTATCTTTAGGAAATTGACTGTCCGACAGAACATAGAAGCGATTTTGGAAGCAAGAGGTATGCCGAAAAATGATCGTGAAGAAAGGATATACGAATTTACTGAGGAATTAGGTATTTCCAACCTATTGGATCGTAAAGCATATACACTATCTGGTGGTGAATGTCGAAGAGCCGAAATTGCACGTGCCCTCGCAGCACAACCGGATTTTATTCTTCTTGACGAACCACTTTCCGGGATTGATCCAATTGCAGTTGCTGACATCAAACAACTCATCCTACATTTAAGAAACAGAAATTTGGGGATACTTATTACCGATCATAATGCTGTTGAAACTCTCAATATTGTTGATCGCGCTTATCTAATTGCTGATGGGAAGATTACATTATCAGGTACGCCAGAGGAGCTTCTAAATAGCGAAGTTGCCAGAGAACTCTATTTCGGTCAAAACTTTTCATTATGCTAAAGAGGAGAACTATAGTAAAGTTAATAATTAATGAGACATTCTACGTTGACGAAGACTACCCAGCGTAGGGGCGAGGCTTCCTCGCACGTTGTGTAGTGTTTTATTAATTCCAAAGTTCACTATAAATTAACTCCAATTTAGCCTCAATAGTCGCTTAAGAATTGCTATAATGGCGTTAGCATCACTCATACTCTTTGCACTGGTGGATCTATACGGAGTGACTCATAATGAAAATTCAGCCGAAACTAACGCAAACTCCTCAGCTTACAAATAAAATCGTCATGACACCAAAGTTGCAACAAGCAATAAAGGTGCTTATGATGCCACAGCTTGAATTACAACAATTCATTGAGCAAGAACTGGAACTGAATCCTCTACTGGATATCGAAGAGGATGAAGAAACATTCCTATCTCAGCAAGAATATGATCCTGCAACTGAATGGAACAATCCAGAAGTAGACCTTAATAGAGTTGATCCAGAGGTAGATATAGATTGGAACTCTCTGTATGATGATACTCCTGTAATTAATCAACAAAACGTATATGAACAGAGTGACTTAGATTCTCCCGAACCGGATATTGCTGAATCAATTACATTACATGAATTCCTATATCAACAACTGGACCTCGCTCCATTAAATGATAATGAAAGGGCAATTGGAGAACTGATAATAGGAAATCTAAATGATGATGGTGAACTACAACTGAAACTGTTCACACTTCCTTATGAATTTAAGAATTGTTTGCTTCAGGAAAACATATCTGATGAACTTAAGAATCTAATAAATAAAAACCTATCTACAACTTCAATTAATTACAGAAATACAGAAATAGAAACTAATAAAATAGAATACCAAATCGAAACAGTCAAGAACAGGTCAAATTCTACAGATAATATAGAACCAAATACATGGATGATCAAGGATGTAACAAATAAACTGAAATATACTATAAAGGATGAAGGAACAGAATTAAACTTATATCAACTCACTTTAGAAGATATTGCCAGTAGTGCTAATTCCACCCTATCGGATGTTGAATCAGTATTAACTAAAATTCAAGAGACATTTGAACCTGTCGGTATTGCATACAGAGATTTAAAAGAAACATTGATGATACAAATCACGCACTTAGAGGTACAACATCATAAATTCAATGGTGGTATGCCGCTTGAAACTAAATTGCCATTTCATTTAGCCAAGATAATCGTTGAAGATCATTTGGATGAATTGCTTAATGGACGAATATTAAACATTGCACAGGAATTGGAGTTAGATAGATCAGACATACAGAAGGTAACGGAATTCATCGGCACTTTATCTCCGTATCCAGGTAGGTATTTTACCGATCCTAATGTTAAAGATTTAATTCGTTCGCCAGAAACAATTCAGGGAATTACGCCTGATGTAAGAATCGTAGAATTTGATGATCATAATTATATACTTACAATGGATAATTATTTTCCTCGATTGCGGATAAATCCACACTACATAAACCTTATGCGTGATGAAGATAATACTGTAGATGATGAAACAAAGAACTGGATACTGAAAAAATACAATGATGCAACTGATTTGCTAAGTAGCATTACACAACGTGGACGAACCCTTGAAAGAGTTACAGAGGCAATCTTTAAAGTTCAGTCTGAATTTTTAACGAATGGTCCAGAAAGCATTAAACCATTAACACTTAAAACGATCGCAGAAATGGCTGATGTTCACGAATCAACTGTAAGTAGGGTGACAAGTAATAAATATGTTCAGACCCCCATCGGCACTTTTCCTCTGAAGTTCTTTTTTAGTAATCAATTACCAACAACACAAGGAAAATCCGTTTCTGCTAAACAAGTGAAGGCTGAAATTAGAGAGATGATACGCAAGGAGAATCCAGCAAAACCACTTAGTGATCAAAGTGTAAGTGCAGCCTTAAAAGAAAAAGGAATTGTTGTCGCAAGACGAACAGTTCAAAAATATCGAGAAGAATTGGGAATTCTCTCCTCGCGTCAAAGAAAAGAGACTTAATGACTATATGAAATGACTTAAACTTAATGTAAGAGATATTTTGTAAATGGTAATTCATTCATCCAATTCTGAAGTGTGATACATAGGATATAGAATATGGTATATCATTAAGTTTTATATAGTCAGTGTTTATACACAGCTGCTTGAGTTACAGTGTAAACTATACTCAAATAACAAATATATTAGGAGACACAGATGAAAATTACATATACAGGACATCAACTGAAGATCACTGACGATATACACAATTACATTATTAATCGAGCAGAAAAAATAGAATCACGTTTCAGTGAAATGGAGGAGTTTAATGTTATTCTCAAATCTGAAAAGCATCGTTTTGAGGCTGAAACAATTGTAACTGCTCCACGTGTATCGTTCTATGCAAAGAATACTACACATGACCTGAGAACCGCAATTGATGGAGCTGTTGAAAAGGTTATCAGTCAAATTAGGAAAAACAAGGAAAGGGTAAAAGACAGACGACATAATGCACCACATCGTGAGGTCGTAGCACAATTGAATCCTGAATCAGATGAAACCCACTCTGATATAGACACAGGAGATGAACCAACTGTGGTTCCCACATCTGAAAAGTTCGCTGCTAAACCCCTTACTGTTAATGAAGCGGTAGCCGAATTACATACGTCTGGAGATTCATTGCTTATGTTCCTTAACTCTGAGACCCGTCAGGTGAACCTACTTTATCAATCTGATGATGGAGCCTATGGTTGGGTTGAACCATCTTTTACCTAAATCCACAGTGAATTCCACACGCGGATTCACTGAATCTTCCATACTACAATGTTGTATGAATAATAAATTCTAAAATCTACTATAAAGTTATTCAGGTAATATATGGTTCTGTCTTTAGATACGTTAAGAGTCCTTCTATTCGTAGGATAAACTTAACTCTCATTATCCACAACATTCTTTTAAAGTATTGGTGATTTTCAGGAATTAATATGACAAATCTTCCAAAGATCTACGACCCTCAAGAAATAGAGGGTAAATGGTATAAATTTTGGGAAGAGAAAAGATATTTTCACGCCGAAGTTATATCAGATAAACCTTCCTATACAATAGTTATCCCACCACCCAATATAACAGGTATCCTACATATAGGACACGCTTTAGATAATACACTCCAAGATTGTCTTATTCGTTGGCATCGTATGAATGGATTCAACGTTCTTTGGATCCCTGGTACAGATCATGCGGGTATTGTTACCGAACTAATTATGGAGCGAAAACTTGCTGAAGAAGGGACAAGCAGAAAAGAAATAGGACGAGAAGAATTCATAAAACGTATGTGGCTGTGGAAATCTGAATCTGCAGGTAATATTGTGTCCCAATTACAGCAACTCGGATGTTCATGTGACTGGGAACGAGAACGTTTTACAATGGATGATGGATTGTCCAAAGCAGTTAGAACAGCCTTTGTAAAATTATATGAGCAGGATCTTATATACCAAGATACATATATGGTTAATTGGTGTCCTCAGTGTGATACTGCTGTCAGTAACCTTGAGGTTGAACCGATCGAAATTGATGGTAATTTCTATCATATACGATATCCTGTTGTAGATTCTGACATAGTGCTTGAAATTGCAACCACACGACCAGAGACTATGTTAGGAGATACAGCAGTTGCCGTTCATCCTGAGGATGAACGATATCAACGCCTCATTGGAAAGACAGTATGCCTTCCGTTATCTAATAGAGAAGTACCAATAATCTCGGATTCATTTGTTGACATGGAATTTGGTACTGGAGCACTAAAGGTTACACCTGCACATGATGTCAACGATTATGAAATAGGTCTGAGACATGATTTAGAACAATGTGTTGTTTTTACTTCAGATGGACATATGAATGAGAATGCTGGTCAAGAATATTCTGGATTGTCCCGTCTAAAGTGTCGTGAAAAAGTTGTCGAGGATTTACAGAAGTTAGATTACTTGGTTAAGATTGTTCCTCATCCACACGCGGTAGGACACCATGACAGATGCGGTGCAATCGTTGAACCAACCATTTCTCCACAATGGTTCATGAATGTTAAACCACTCGCACAAAGAGCCATCGAAGCAACAAAAAATGGTGATGTTAAATTTATTCCTGAGCGAGAGACTACACGGTTTTTACATTGGATGGAGAATATTGAACCGTGGCCTATTTCACGGCAGAGATGGTGGGGACACCGACTACCAATCTGGGTTTGTGAGGTTTGTCAAAAATCTACTGCAGCAATGGATACTCCTGTAAAATGTGAATGTGGCGGAACTAACTTACTTCAAGAAGAAGATGTTCTTGATACTTGGTTCAGTTCAGGATTATGGCCCTTCTCTACTATGGGGTGGCCCCAGAAAACCGATGAGTTACAGACATTCTATCCGACTTCTGTTCTTGTTACTGGATGGGACATTCTGTTTTTCTGGGTAGCAAGAATGATTATGTTTGGATTGGCGTGTACGGATGAAGTGCCATTCAATACTGTATATCTTCATGGACTTGTGGCTGATGACAAAGGACAAAAAATGAGTAAATCCAAAGGGAATGCAATTGATCCTTTGGAAACTATTCAAAAATATGGAACTGATGCTTTTCGGTTTGCTCTCGTAAATGCAAGTACACCAATTCCTTATGTACCCTTACCTGAAGCACAAATTGAATCTGGCAGGAGATTCACAAACAAGATATGGAATGCTGCTCGATTTATACTCATGAATTTGGATAAATACCCAATTCGGAGAGAAAATCTGGATTCCATGCATGAAAATATCCTTGAAGTTAATTGGATCAAGAGTAGACTTGCTCAAACTATTAACTCAGCAACTGATGCATTAGACAACTTCAGGTTTCATGAATTAGCACAAACTCTCTATGCTTTTTTATGGCATGAATTCTGTGATTGGTATTTGGAATTCGTTAAGCAACGGATTGCTAACAATCAACCTTATGCTTTATGGATAGCTGCAGATGTATTAGAGCAAACGATGAGATTATTACATCCTATTATGCCATTTCTAACTGAGGAAATATGGCAGCAGTTACCTAAAGATTATGATGTAATCGGTACGAACATTGAACCATCGGTAACAGTTGCTGAATGGCCACAATCTGATGTTGAAGATACTATTGCAGAGAAAACAATGAGTACTCTAATGAATGTAATTGAAAACATTAGAAGTATTCGTGGGGAATTAAATGTTCCAAATGGAGCAACAATAGATATACATATACAATCTCCTGATCCAATGGTTAGAAATCATCTTGATTCATATCTTGAACAGTATTTACCAGCATTCACTCGGGTTAATGATGTTGTTATTTCTGAGTCTCTACCAAAACCTAAAGCATCCGCAGAAGCTGTTATTGGCAACCTTGTAATCTATATTCCGCTTGAAGGTGTGATTGATCTAGATGAAGAAAAGACGCGATTATCTAAACGTTATCAACAGATTGTAAAAGATATCAAAGCTGCTCAGAAAACCTTAGAGAATCCACAGTTTGTTGAACGTGCACCTGAAATCGTGGTTCAACAGAAGAAGGATTTACTTGACAGACTGTCAATAGAACATGACAAATTAGAACGTAGTCTTGCTATGTTAGATAATTCATAATATAATCTAATGTATTCGTGAATTATTTTAGATTTGTAGTATGTATTGGACACCTCCTGGAGTTATCATCAAAATAAGGTTTGGAAGATATGGCGATAGAAAACAACAATAAATGCTTTGTATGCGGAGAAAATAATCCGTATGGATTTAAGGTCAAACCCGAAGTTAGAGATAGTGGGGCAGAAGTATTTATCGAATGCACTCCTCCTAATCATATGCAGGGTTGGGCTGGGATTCTTCATGGTGGAATAATTAGTACTCTATTAGATGAAGTTATTACCCACATAGGTATAGAGTCATTTTCAGGACCTGCTGTAACCGCGCAGCTTGAAGTTCGTTTTCGTAATCCTGCTCCAACAGGTGTCAAACTGCTTGTTACCGCTGAAAGAATTAAAATGTCTCGACGTCTAATAGAGGCAACTGCAGTTGTAAAACTTACTGATAACACAGTAATTGCTACTGGAATCGGTAAAGTAATGCCTGTAAGTGATAGCTTCGCTCCAATCCACAATACTTTATAAAATGCCACTAAGGTAATTAGCTTATATGGACATCGAAACAGATGATTCTGTAGTGAAATCCAATGATCCCATAAATTTGGATACAGATGTACTAATTATTGGCAGTGGTGCTGCAGGATTGCGTGCTGCACTGGCTGCAAGTGAGCATGTAGAAGTTACCCTTATCACAAAAACTACTCTCAAGGAAAGCAATTCAATATACGCACAAGGTGGCATTGCTGTTGCTATGAACATCGATGACACTGTAGATCTTCATGTAGAAGATACTTGTAATGCAGGTTGTGGATTATGTGATGTGACGGCTGTAGAGATAATGGTATCTGAAGGTATCCCACGTGTTTCAGAATTAGTTGACTGGGGAGCAAACTTTGATTGGGAAGGAACGTTACCTCGGTTCACACAAGAGGCTGCGCATAGTCGTAAACGAATTGTACATAAAGGAGACGCAACCGGTAGAGAAACGACGGACGTTCTCATTCAAAAGGTTTTAAACAATGATCGAATCCGTGTTATTTCAAACACATTCGCAACAGATTTCATTACATCTATCGAAAATACTTCAAATAGTGAACAGAAAGTTTGTCATGGGGTTTACGCAATTCTAAATGGTGAAATTAGACCCATACTTGCTAAGGCTACTATTTTGGCTACTGGTGGACTCGGAAAAATTTACCCATGTACTTCAAATCCTGAAGTTGCTACAGGTGATGGGTTTGCTGCTGCATGGCGTGCCGGATGTAATATGATTGATATGGAATTTGTACAATTTCATCCAACTACCTTATATCTTAACAATGCACCAAGTTTTCTAATTTCTGAAGCAGTACGGGGAGAAGGTGGTAAACTTGTCAATATCATCGGAGAGCAATTTATGGATAAGTACCATGAAAAAGGTGAACTTGCTCCTCGTGATGTAGTGAGTCGTGCTATACAAAATGAGATGTACCTCACAGGATTTCCGTGTGTTTACTTGGATATTACACACATGACACAGGATTATATAATAGAGAGATTTCCAACAATTTATGAAACTACGAAAAACTATGGTTTGGATATCAGCAAAGATGTAATTCCAGTTAGACCTGGCGCGCATTTTATGATGGGTGGCGTACAAACAAATATTGAAACAGAGACAAATATTAAGGGGTTATATGCGTGTGGAGAAGTTGCTTGTACTGGTGTACATGGAGCAAATAGGTTAGCAAGTAATTCATTGTTAGAATGTCTGGTATATGGTGTACGGGCAGGAGTTAATGCTGCTGAACATGCTTCGTCAATTGGTTCTTCAAAACTATCTGAATTGGATATGGAACATTTTGATGTTACGCAAGAATTCTCCCCGGAATCTGAATTAGATATACAATCTGTGAAGGATGCCATGCGAGAGACATTGTGGGAGAACGTAGGTATCGAACGTAGTGAAGAAGGTTTGGAAGTAACATTGCAAGACTTAGAATTAATAGGATCAAATATAAAACCTCATGCAACTAAGACAGTAACTCCAAACACAAGCTACATTGAAAACTATGAAACAATTAACATGCTTGCTACTGCATGGTTGATAACAAAGTCGGCACTCATTCGAACCGAAAGTCGTGGAGGACATTACCGTTCTGATTATCCAGAACAAAATGATAATGACTGGTTAAATAGAGTACTCTTGAATAAGGACTTTGAACCAGATATAGTATGCTTATAGTATCTATTTTGATGGTGCTAATGCTATTACTATGACAGATAATCACACATTATAAAAAAATCAACAGGTGATATAAGGAATACACCTGTTGACAATATATAAGAGTACTAAAACTACTTTGTAAGGTTGACTAAGATAGGATTCCTACTTTGTTGAATAGATTTATCAAATGCAGAATTTACAGCCGGTGCTTCTGTATGACCATAAATCTCAATATAGTTATCATAACTGTTGATTACCTTTTTAATATGTAATCGTGTCTCTCTGATAGTAATCTTCTCAACGAACTCATCAATATCTTTAATCTGTTTTGACGCCAACCATCGTTTCATCCGTCCCGGTCCACCATTATATGCGCCTGAAACCAGCATAGGATCGTTATCGAATATTGAATTTAGATATCCAAGATACTTTGTTCCCATACGTATATTTATTTCAGGATCTTTTAACATGGAAGATCTAAATCTACGAATTTTTAACTGTCGTGCAAGTTCTCTTCCAGTGGAAGGCATTATCTGCATCAAGCCAATAGCACCTGCCCAACTAATTGCATCCCTACGGTATCTACTTTCTTCTAATATCATGGCAAATATTAATGCTTTATCTACATTATATTGTTTGGAGTATTTTGTGACAAATTTCTCATAATGTAAAGGATAAAGCCAACGTCGAAGTTTTTCTAAATCTGAGCCCAAGTGTTTCTCAAAAGATGGACTAACAAGTACCATATCAGCTACCTCTCTGGCTTTGTCATACATTGCTAAGCTTTCGTATGACATAATTAATGCAAAAAAGCAGAGTGGTTCAGGATTCGGTGTCAATGAAATATGTTTGTTTAAATGGTATATTGCATCTTCATACAATCTTAATCCCATGAGTGGTAAGACTTGTTCAGGACAATCATCTTGGGCAGTCAACTTGGAATCAGGAACTGCTTTTGGTACTAATTCTGAATTTGTAAGTTTTAATATAGCTTTTGCTCGAGCACTATAATACCAATACCGTGCCTTGGCAACTTCGGTATAAATTTGATGTGCAACTTCTGGTTGATTCTGCCGTTCACGTATTTTTGCCATCCAAAAGTGTGCCCCCATAGCATACCGATTATTGGGGAAATTCTCTTTGAGTCCTTTAAAAGCTTGATAACTTTCCTCATACTTCTTCTGATCAAAACGATACCAACCAATACGCCAAGCAGCTAAGTCAGCATATTCTCCACCTGGATCAATATCAATTAATCGTGAATAAGCATTTAATGCTAATTCAGTTTTCTCACGTTTTTCATAAATTTGAGCTATATCGTATAACGCATTATCTGCTAATTCACTCCAAGAATAGGTTTTTACGAAACTCTCAAGGTGCTTGGTTGCAGTTGTAAGACTACCCTTTGCTCGATAACATTGTGCAATCTGATAATATGAACGTGTTAAATACTCAGTCTTATCTCCAAGACTAACAACCGAATTATATTGCTTTAATGCGGTATTATACCACTTTCTCCCTTGGTTACTCTTCCCAATATAGTATAAAGCTCGACCCTTCAATTTTACATCTGAATTTGTAGTAACCGGCATAAGTTCATTTATCGCTGATTTCCAACTTCCTTGATTATAGAGAACTAATCCACAGTTTAATCTATCAATTGCAGTTCGGACTAAGGATTTATGACCATTAGCAAGCATAATTAATTTACCCATAGCATCATCTGCAATTGAATCAGTCTGGTTTTCTGAGATAAGTTTCTGGTGTATCTTAAAGGCTGTTGAATACTGTTTCAAGCCTTCTTCACATCTTGCCAATGCGTATGTGGCTCTTCTATTATAATTGGGTTCATTTAATATACCTAAGACAGTTGACTTAGCATCACTATACTGTTTCTTATCAAGAAATAGTTTGGTGAGATTCCATTTTGCATCTATTAAGTAGTAACTATCGGGGTAATCCCTTATCAATTCTGAGTACCAACTAATTGCTTTATCCTTATTATTCATTCTTTCGTATAGTTTAGCAAGACGGAAAGCAGCACTGTCTGCAAGAGGGTACTTTTGTGTAATTACACGTACATAATTACCTACAGCTTTAGGTCTATTATTTAGCTTCTCATATAAGTAGCCAAGAGTATGATGAATTTCAAACTTCTCTTCCTTACTAATGTTTGAATTCTTTAATGTCTCTAATTGTGATACGGCTTCTCTTAGATTTCCTTTGTCGATAGATGCAAAGGCATCCATCCATTGTTTACTACGTCCTTCTTGTGCAAATGAGATAGAACAGATGAATAGTATGGTAGATAGAAATATATATAATCCTATTCCTCTATTGTGTTTTCTCAATGTATATGCTTTAGCATAATAATGCATTTTGCTTTCTTTTCTCCCGATAAAAAGTAAAATGATACAATCCTATAGTTTTATTCTATAAAGTATAAGTTGAGTAAATTATTCTAACATCCTATTGTAACGATATTTTTTGACGTAAGACAACAGAATTAGTTGATATTACTGTGATTTTAAAGGTTCATGGTTTTCTGTTTCTTGCTAAAATAATATAGAATCATTGTATGGATCTCAAATTATCAGTGGATTCACACTTTCTATTCTCTATAGTGCTTTCAAATATAACGAGGATTCTTGTGCAATAGTTGTCAGTTTTATAATAATATGGTATACTTTACAATCAATAAGGTGACACGGAGGATACGACTATGGAAATTGTTGCTCTGGGTAATACAGGTATAGATGTATCACGACTTTCTATTGGTACTGGTTCAAACGGTTGGAACGGAAGATCAAATCAAACTGACTTAGGATTAGAAGCTTTTCGGGATTTACTCCTTTATTCACACGAAAAAGGTGTGACTTTTTGGGATTCTGCTGACCAGTATGGTAGTCATCAGCATATAAAAGAAGCCTTAAAAGAAGTTCCTCGAGAAAGTGTAACTATCACATCGAAAACAGTATCAAGGACACGTGAAACTGTTGAGGAAGATATTAAACGGTTTCTCAAAGAGATAGACACGGATTATGTTGATATAGTACTTTTGCACTGCTTAACACAGGTTGATTGGCCAAGACGCTATCCGGATGCGATGGAGGCTCTATTAAGGTGTAAAGAACAAGGACTAATTCGTGCTCATGGGGTGTCATGTCACGATTTTGGTGCATTTCAAACATCTGCTATGACCGATTGGGTAGAAGTTGTGTTGGCACGAATCAATCATTCCGGTGTACAAATGGATGCTTCTCCAGCTGATGTCATAAGAACAATGGAACATATGGCAAACGTTGGCAAAGGTATTTATGGAATGAAAGTGTTGGGTATGGGTAAATTAGCCAAAGATACAGAAAGCCAACGGGAAGCAATTGAATTTGTGATGGGTCTACCTTGTGTCCATGCAATGACTATTGGTATGACATCACAAGCGGAAGTTGATGCAAATGTTGCTGTTGTAAACGAATTATCGGAAATATAGAAATAAAACACAATTTGTTTGTAATTGAGCGCGAGTTTTTCTCACAGTATTGTGTGAGTGGATACTCGCGCAGTTTTTCGTTATACTTTATTATTTGAGAGTTTTCACATGGATAAGTATGAAATAGTTATCGGTTTAGAAATACATGCTGAGCTTTGTACAGAAAGTAAGTTATTCTGTAATTGCGCATACACATTTGGTTCGTCTGCAAATGACTGCACCTGTCCTATATGTTTAGGATTACCAGGTACTCTACCTGTTATCAATCAACGGGCATTAGAATTTGCTATACGGACAGGTTTGGCAATGAATTGTGAGATTACATCATATAGTAAGTTTGACCGTAAAAACTATTTCTATCCAGATTTACCCAAAAACTATCAGATTTCACAATATGATCTTCCATTATGCAGGAATGGAGAGGTACAGTTTGAACTCAATGGAGAAACAAAAACAGTTGCTTTACGTAGAATTCACCTTGAGGAAGATGCTGGTAAATCTATCCATGCTGAAGTAACGGGTGACCCTACCCGTAGTTTTATGGACTTCAATCGTGCTGGTGTCCCACTTATGGAAATTGTGAGTGAACCAGAAATACATTCACCTGAAGAAGCAATTGCCTATTGTCGTGCTGTTAAAGAGATCTTAGAATATATCGAAGTTAGTGATTGCAATATGGAGGAAGGTAGTCTTCGATGTGAACCTAATATCTCATTACGTCCCCGTGGTAGTCAAGAATTGGGTACACGTACAGAAATAAAAAATAAAAACTCATTTCAAGAGTTGATCGTTGCTATGGAATATGAGGTTAAACGCCAAGCCAGAATACTTGATTCAGGTGGTAAGGTAGTGCAAGAAACTTTGTTATTCGATGCAGAAACTGGTAAGACGGTGGCAATGCGTGGAAAAGAGGAAGCTGATGATTATCGTTATTTTCCTGAACCAGATCTTGTACATATTCAAATTGGTGATGAATGGATTGATGAAATCCAACCTTCTATTCCTGAACTACCTGCTACCAGAAGAGAACGGTTCTCCAAAGACTACAATTTAACCCCTGAACAAGTGGAATTCCTTACGTCTACACGTCAAATTGCGGATTTCTTTGATGAAGCAACTCAACTAAGCGATAATCCGTCTATCTGTGCTAATTGGATAATGGGTGATATAAGTCGATTACTAAATAATGCTGAAATAGAAATACAAGATTCAAAGATATCCCCAACACATCTAAGTGAACTTATAGAATATATCGAAGATAACACAATTAGTGGGAAGATCGCAAAATCAGTTATAGATGAGGCATTCGAAACTGGAAAACTACCCAAAGAAATTATTGAGGAGAAAGGATTGTCGCAGATTTCTGATACATCCGAGCTTGAAGTTATTGTGCAGAAAGTAATTGAAGACAATCCAGGACCAGCACAAGATGTCAGGGATGGAACAAAAAAAGCAATTGGATTTCTTGTAGGACAAGTGATGCGCGCAACACAAGGAAAAGCAAATCCACAAGCAGTAAATCAGATTCTTACTCAGGTATTATCGCAAGATTAAAAAAGGCTGTCAGCCATCTATTTTCAGATAATACCTTTCTATTTTCCCTCCAACTATATCTATAATAAATTCAAACATGCAAAATGGACAAATTATCCTTTCATCTGTAACACAACAGTATGGTGATGCTGTTGCTGTAGATAATATCTCATTACAGATAGAGGGGGGTGAGTTCTTTTCTTTACTCGGTCCAAGTGGATGTGGTAAAACCACAACATTACGGATTATCGGTGGGTTTGTTATTCCTACTGATGGTGAAGTATTTATCAACTCAAAACCGATGCATGAAATCCCGCCATATCGACGTCCAGTAAATACGGTTTTCCAAAATTACGCACTATTTCCCCATAAAACTGTTGCAGAGAATATTGCTTTTGGTTTACAAATGAAGAAGGTTGCAAAAACAGGAATAGCTAAGGCAGTAGAGCATTTTCTTGATTTAATTCAATTACCAAATTATGGAAAACGAAAACCTAATGAACTCTCTGGTGGTGAAAGACAACGAGTGGCTCTTGCCAGGGCATTGATAAATGAACCTTCTATCCTTCTGTTAGACGAACCCCTTTCAGCACTCGATCTTAAACTCCGAAAACAGATGCAATTGGAACTAAAGGAGTTACAGCGTAAAGTGGGAATTACTTTCGTATATGTTACGCATGATCAGGGAGAGGCGTTAGCTCTATCGGATCGAATTGCAGTCATGAATGAAGGTAAAATACTACAAGTTGGAACACCATCTGAAATTTATGATAATCCAGAGAATCGTTTCGTCGCAGACTTCATTGGTACTACAAACTTTTTTGATGGTACAATTACCAAACTCGATGACCAATACTTAATAATTCAATCAGAAACTGATCCTTCTTTTACCTTTGTGAGTAGTTTCCAGAGGGATATAGAACTTAATGCATCAGTCACTATCGCTGTTCGACCAGAACGAATAGATATCACATCTGAAAAGGATATAGATGCTCAGAATTCTATAGACGGTGTGATTCAAGATGTGAGTTATTTAGGCACCACACTTCAATACACCGTTAAGACGGAGTTTAATCAACCGGTGATTGTTAACAAACAAAGGCGAGGTATAACTACCTCGCCTAACAATAGTGAGTCTGAATATAATATCAATGAAGGAAAAAACCTATTCCAAATAGGTGATTCTGTATACCTAACTTGGACACCAGAAAATGGTGTCGTATTAATAGAGGATTCCGATTAACTTCTTTATAATGGCAGCTTAACTTTACCATTATCCTGTTGTTGTGATGTTAGGAATCCAATTATTATTTGAACTACATTATAGCCAGCAGTTGCAGGGGATACAGGTGTTCCACCTTCCGCAACAAGTTTAACTGTTTCCTGTACACCCGCTGGAATTCCTGTCACCTCCCATGTAGGTGCTTCTATTTTCTCAACTGAATCTCCTTTATGAATTGTAGCACCTTGGTCATTTATGAGAACATAACCATTGGTACCCACAATTTCTGCCCTAAAGCCGGCTGGTGTATTCTTTGGACCACCTGCATAATATCCTCTAACCCCGTTAGCAAAATGAATGTACCCATGTGCAGAGGGTTCTGTTGCAGGGACGTGTCCTCCATCTCCCTTATATTCGTTATAATCTTCGTACCCATCTTCTAATTCGGCAGAAACCCATTCAGGATCTGAATCAGCATAATAACAGATAGCATCAATACAATGCGTACCGTTTCGGAACAGCATTGCGCGTCCACCACTTAGAGTGCCAATAACATAACGGACATCACCAATTTGGCCGCCATCCACGATTTCATCCTTAGTATGTCGCCATAGTGGTTGCCATCTACGAGTATGGTCAATTGAGAGATATGTGTCGTTCTTTTCGGATGCATCTAACATTCTTTTTGCATCTTCAACTGAAGTAGCCATCGGCTTTTCACAAAAGATTCCTTTCACACCAGCATTTGCAGCATCTACAACAAGATCCGCATGCCGATGATCAGATGTTGCAACGGTTACCACATCCAATTTCTCTTGTGCTAACATCTCCTGATGATTGGTATATAGAGAGATATTACCCCAGTTATCTTGATATTTTGCTTTAAATGCATCCAATGTGTCTTGAACAAAATCACAACCTGCAGCCAATTCTATGTTATCTAATCCAACTAATCCGGATGCGTGTGTTGTACCAATACCACTACAACCTATTACACCTACGCGTAATTTTGCCATAATTTACTCCTCTAAAACCCATCAGTAGTCCAGAAGATATGATGTGATTTGATATCCTTTGCATTTGATGCAGATTGGCTATGCAGAAGATTCGGCAGCTCATCGGATAATTCTTGCTGCATTTTATCTTTGAACGCTGTGGGTTGTATTACTCGATACATCGTACTACCATATTTTTCGACTACTGGTGCATTAAATCCGGCACCAATAGGAGCAGGATAGTCTATGTCAAGTTTTTCTTCATCCAATTTGGTAATTATATCAGAAATCATAGTTTCAAAGAATAAATTCTCAGTCCCATCCTGAAATACTGAATCTGATGCAGCAAACTCCTTAATGTTGAGATGTCCATTATGTCTATTTGCAGAAACATATCCATCAATATTACCGTTTCGTTCTGCAATCCACATATTTGAGGATTCTGTTTTTACCCAGTTAGTCCAATAATCCATTTCATCCCTTACAAAGATACCGTTGAATCTTCGTGAATAATGATGGTGTAGATCTGCAATCTGTTTTACTTCGTTGGTGTCCTCAAAGTTTATTGGACGAATATTCCACTCTTGCTGCTCTTTTCCAATTATAGTATTTTTAGCTATATATCTGTCAACTTTTTCCCATCCCTCAATTGAGTAGATTCGTTGACTTCCGTGTAACATTGAGATGGCAATGTTTCTGGATTTCATAAATTCAATGGAGTCCAATAATAACTGCGTAGCAATACCTTTTTTCCTATATTCAGTTCTTGTACTGACTTCTCCTATACCACCAACAGTTATTTGTTCACCATGAAAATACATTTTTCGAATAAAAACACGAACAGTACTAACAATTTGTCCATTGTCAACAGCAACGCGAATTCCCTCAAAGTCCTTCCAAGGATCGTTGTACCAATGATTTGAGAAATATTGACGACCAGCAGAAAATACATGTGTTACATGATCAAGCCATGCTTCAAATTCATAAGGATTAAGTGCTCTATATTCCATATCCAATCTCAATTAGAACTTTATAGTAAATTCACCAAGGAACTGTCTGGCTTCATTACGACTACCAAATACTTCATATAGATCCCCAGACACATCGTAGAATCGTCGTATAAAATTCCTACTTGTCTCAGCAGGATTTAGATCCGCATATCTAAACCATATATTCGTTCGTGACCAAACATCCCAATTCACCTCAAGAACAGTAGAATTTGCATCTCCACTATCAATCCTATGTTGTCTATTTACTTCTGGGAACAGAGCATCCTGTGTTAAGTCTGAAGTTCCATTGATTCTACCCACAGATAGGTTAAATTCCTTATATCTATAAGGATTGGGATTTGTAATGTATTTCAGATTTGCAGCAAAGGCATTCTCCAAAGCTTGTGTCTCAAAATCAAAACTATCTTCTATCTTCGGTGGTGTTACATAACGTTCATCCTGTTCTCCATAGGTAAACTCATCAAGTAAGGTTAGATACCATTTTTCAGAAAGACTATATGTCCATCCAAATAAGTTCTTAAGTTCTAACTGATTTAATTTATCATCTACATCTATAGAGAAGTCTATATCCTCATAATCTTCAAGATAGTTATTGTTGAAATTGATAGCACGTGTGCTATAAAACCCATTCATATGGGAAGGTTTCACAGTGAAACCTGTAACAGAATATTGCGTAATTGTAAAGTCGCTGGTATCCCGTAAATACAAAAACCCAGATGGATCAATATCGAGGAAAGTCAGATCATGTTTTTCTTCACTCAACTGGTCAATTTCATATATAATTCGATCTATGTAATTCCCATTGTTATCGAATTTCTGGATTCGTGAGACGACATTATGTAACATTGTTAAACGGATGTCAACCCGTTTTAATTCATCGGCAAATTCTTCATCATTTTCGTCATCTGTTTCATAATCTTCATAATATCGTCGATACTCAGCCTCTTCAAGTAATCTTAGCCGACGGTTCATTGTTGCTGTATCACCGAGAGTAAGGTCATTATGTGCAAATGGACCATATTGTGGACGGGTTGCATTTGAGATGGTATTAGCCAGTTCTATTTGTCTGGGTGTACTATCCCCAAGCTGGGTTAAGGTGGGAGATAGTGCGATAACTTCTGGTAAGCCCCCAACTTTTCTACGGAATTTACTGGAATCCTTTACTAAAATCTCACCAGTTGGTAATGCAATCAGACTATTAGGTCTAATAAATTCACTGTTATCTCTACCTTTTGTACCAAATGCACGCACAAAATTCCCATTGGAATCAAATTTCACAATACGGTTATTACCGGTATCAGCTACAAAGACATTTCCTCTGAGATCAATTGCAATATCAGCAGAATCCTTATCGAATTCCCCTTCCCCTGCCCCATATCTACCAAAGGTTTTCAACTTAGTTCCATCAACATCAAATTTATGTATTCGTCCGCGTTTAGCATCCAATACAAACAGATGGTTTTGTGGGTTAATTGCAACACGTAATGATCTGTCATGACCAGTGGGTTGTATACCAAATGCTGTTTTGCCATTTTCATCAATAATTAATTTCGCAGGTAGAACAACACCTGGTTGTTCGTCTACAGGATCAACAAAGTATGTATGTAATAGTTCACCTGAGGAATTGAACTTAAATACACATGGTGTGAAAATATAGATTTTGGGTTCTGCAGTTTCTGCAATATGATGAGCAGTAATATCTGTGACATATATGTTCCCAGAGCTATCAACAACCAGATGTCCTGGTTTTTCTAACAAATTCTCGTTTGATTCAGGATTGGCGGGTATTTGGAATAGGAATTCACCGGTTGGTGATAGTTTCTGGATTAATCTGTTTTCTGTATCAGAGACGTAAATGCCGTTATTGAATGTAAGATGGATATCCTTCCCAAATGAACCTTGTGTAGATCCTTTACCAGAGAATTCTCGTTCATATTTGATATAATCTATGGCATAAGTATTTTTTAATATCAGGAATGCGGATAGGAATACGATAATAGATATATGTCGGATGGAAGTATAAGTAGTGTTATTATTTGTCATTAAATCTTTCATTTTTTACCTTAATTTCTTAGAATATTATACCTGTTGAATGTTAGGTGTGTCAAGAGCAAGACGGTAGAAAAACTTGCACTTCTTGGGGTTATTTGGTAAAATTAATTAATCTGACATTCAGTTAGGAGGATTATATAAAATGGATATTAGAATTGAGTATTGCACTTCTTGAAACTATAAACCGAAGGCAGCCAGTTTGGCAGAAGCCTTAGAATCAAAGTATGGTGGACAAGTAAAAAAAGTTAACTTAATTCCCAGTAGTGGTGGGGCATTTGAGGTATTTGTGAATGATGACTTGCTCTATTCCAAGTTAGAGACTGGGAAATTCCCATCAGATGAACAGATTACAACCTCAATTGATAAGCTATAGTAATTAATGTATTCATGGGTATGGTTTTTTACCATACCCATTTTTTATATGAATACAAAGAATTTGAAACTTTTGTTAAACACCTATACGATAGGTAATCAAAGAATACTTCCTATCTGAAAATTCCTACGCAACTATAGAAATAATACCCACATGGGTGTCTCTCCAACTTCATAAACCTCTAATTCAGATAATATCCCATTCTGACGGTTGATCTTGTAGGTTGCCAGTTTACCAGAGTCACGACCACCGACAAAAAGAAAGTTCCCTGTTTCATCTATATTAAAAACCCGAGGAACTGGTTCTGTGGGTTGATGTCCTAAAGCAGTTAATTCCCCAGTGTTTTCATCAATTGAATACATAGCAACACTATTATGTCCACGGTTTGTAGCATAGAGAAACTTACCGTGAGGATCAATATGGATTTGTGCACAGCTATTATCTCCATCAAAATCGTCTGGTAGGTTTGAAATTGTTTGAAATTCCCATAAAAGTCCAGGTGCATCATGTGCAGTGTAGTTCGGTTTATCTGGTGTCTTCCCCCCATCTGATTTTGAATTGTCTTCTGCTGTCTTATATCTGTAAGCAGAAACACTTGATCCTTGTTCATTAGATGAATAGATTATTGGTTTATTCGGACTTTCGCTATAATGTCGAGGACCAAGTGGTTCATCAGGATGATAATGCCCAAAAGGGTTTTCAGTCAACATCCCCGTATCCTGATCAAAGAGGAACTGGTAGATAGCATTTTCAGGTACAGTGTGTGGGACAAAAACATAACGGTTGGACGCATCAGTTTCAATGTAATGAGCGTGTGGTGCGGTTTCGATGGTTTGAAGTGTATCACTTTGTACTGTCTTATCATCCCCTATTTTATGAATTGTAACCTTACCTGCCCCGTAATATGCCGATAATAAGAATTTACCCGTGTTATCGGTGGCTATATAGCATGTGTCTGCATCAAGTTCAGTTGTTTGTAATAATGTGAGTTTCTTTGTTTTTTCATCAATTTTGAAGGATGCAATTTCTTTACTTGATCGGAGTCCTGCATATAGATAATTACCGCATGGTGATAATGTTAATGGACCGGGAGAACCGGTAACCTCTACATTTTCTTGAAACTCAATCTTTCCATTACTAATGTCAAATGTATATATAGCTATTCGATTTTCACCGGCTATTGATAGATATAGGTGTGTCTGCATTGATTATTCCTTGAAGTATAGACATACAGATTACTGTGTTTTTATAACATGTATGAGATTATATGGTTAGTTGGATTTTAGGTTTGAATCGGCAAGATTTTAGATTTGATACCTCTAAAAACCTATGCTATTATACAAACAAAGGAGTAGTATGACAATTCAAAAATTTCAAGAACAGATAGAAGCTATCTATTATGAACGGGATGCAGAACGCGGTGTACCTCTTACTTTTACTTGGTTTGTTGAGGAAGTAGGAGAATTAGCTAAAGAGATACGAAAGTGTCCGCGGGATTTGGAACGATTGCGTGAAGAATTGGCAGATGTATTTGCGTGGTTATCTACTTTAGCGAGTTTGCTGGGGATTTCTCTTGAAGATGCAGCAGAGATTTATACGGATGGATGTCCTAAATGCAGCTCAACTCCGTGTGGTTGTTAATTCATAAATATAGACATTTTCATGAATTAACTCAAATTAGAAATAACTAATTTTTACTCAGGAAATGTTCAAAGTTACCACCAAATAAGTTGTTAACATCTCGTTCGATTTCTGAGGGGGTTAGTGACCAACCTACATTTAGAAGTGTCTTGTATTTCTCGTAAAGCACATCAGAAATGATTTGCCGTGAATGACTCCATTTATAAATGAGTTGATCTAAGATTCTTGCATCCGAATGTTGGGGGATAATGCTTAATCCGAGCAGCTCCATCCTTTCACGTGTGATTTCCTCAATTACACTGGGATTGTTCATAAACCACCAACATCCAAATATCATTAGATTCTTGAATTTTCTACCAATAACACAGAGTTCATGCTGGTTTTCACGAGATAGGAGTGTGACGAGAAACTTGTTGTCTTGATTCTCACGGAGTAGCGTTTCAAGACTATCTAAATCAGCTTTACCTGTTCCATCCCCAGCCATTCTAAGATTGGGATTTACTGCACGTTTAACGCCTATCATAAGTGCAAATGGTACATTGTACTCCCGTGAAATCGGCAATATACAGTTGTCGAACAACCTTCCAAGTACGCCATCATCAGGATATTGGAAATCAGGTGGGAGTGAAACTGCCATATATCTTGGATTCATACGTTGGATCCAGGATTCTAAAAAACGTCTCACCTCTTTATATCCTTTTTCGGTTGAAAGGGTCGGGTCAACATCATACCCGAGACCGCGTAAGTGTTCATACGCCGTTTCTTCATAGTTATTAATTAGAACATCCATACGAAGTGCTGCTTCAAAACGTGTATCACCGGTATCTCCTGTTTCCCATACAGGTCCTTCTTCAGGATCAAAGGGATCGTTTGTCATGACAACTTTATTGACATTCGACTGTTTAAAAACTGTATCAATAAATGCTTCAACCGATGTACTACTGAAATAATCGCGGTAGTCTTGAAGATTCCTTGAACTAACATCCAATCCTAATTTATCTAATGTGGTAACAACCCCACGACAGGCTTCACTAATTGGTGAATTCTCAATAAAAAGTTTCTGCCATATCAGATCTGCTTGTTGTGTCTTATCCATTGCCCAAAATTCATCGTAGGTAACATCTGATTTACGAAATACTTCTGCTATTAGGTAATGGTAAGTGAGAAGTTCGTCAATACCCCATAACAAGAGATCCCCAAAAGGGGGACTGAAAAGGTGTGTATGTATGTCAATGATTTCTTGATTTTCTACGATATTCTCAATAGCAATCTTTAACTTTTCATCAGATCTGATTATTCCATCTGAATTGTTATTTTGGAGAGTCATCTTTTAACTCCGTACTAATTTTGGTTTGGATATAATTAACGATTTCTTCTGGAGGGTGTTTTCCGAAACGGACATAGATGCCACGGAAGTTTTCGAGACGTGTAGGTTTAGCAAATGGACTGAGCAGAATACCATTTTTGTCGACGTAGGAACTTCTAAAAGAATCCCACATACGATCTGTGTTGGAGCAACAAGTTGAGACAGTAAGCGTGTCTATCCTACAATGGTAGTTGTATGGAAGGAAATACTTGTACAGTGGTCCAATGAGTAGACACGCAGATAGAAATAGGACGACAACGGATTGAAAACTGAAGTAGATGATACTAAGTATAGTGGATAGAAACAACAGTAACAGAACTGTTTTTATCCTATTTTCTACAATGGGGTGGACTCTCCAAGAGAGTTCAGGAGTTGATTGTTGATTCCCAATTGTATCAGATGAATCTTGACTAACTTTGTTCTGTTGTTTTTCAGACACGTAATATTCAGTAACTTCCTATGGAGAGATGGTACCTTTAGTATCTTCATCGGTTGTATCAGTTGTTTCTTCTGTAGTTGTACCATCATCGGTTGATTCTTCAGAAATGTCTGTTATTGCGCCCTTAGAATCTTCTGCATTTTCCTGATCTTCAACTGTTGCTTGTTGGGTCTGTTCAGTATTTTCCTCTTCGTAAGGAGTCAGTGTTCCATCAACTGATTCACCATAAAACCGCATTAGAAACAGTGAAATAACCATGAAACCTATTGCAACCCAAGTTGTCAGTTTACTTAAAAAAGAAGCTGCACCATGACCACCTAAAACGGATTCCATTCCTGATCCGCCGAATGCACTTGAAGAGAGTCCCTCACCCTTACTGTCTTGTAAAAGTATAATAAGTGTTAGGACAACACATACAGGTACAAAAACGATTATGACTAATGTTACTATTGCTCCCATTTTTCCCTCTTTAATTCTTTATGAGTTCGGTATTACCACTATTTTGCATCAGGACAGTTAGAAACACATATACCCTGGATGTAAAACAGTATTCAAGTCATTAGTATTTTATGACACTTAGTTAGAACTCACATTATTTTCATATATTTTATATAAACTATCTTGATTGTTTGACAATTTCGGCAAAAGATTCAGCGTCAAGACTTGCACCCCCTACAAGTGCCCCGTCTACATCTGGTTGAGACATTAGTTCTTCTGCATTTTCAGGTTTTACACTTCCGCCATACTGAATCCTGATTTGTGATGCGAGTTTATCAGAATAGCAATCTTCCAGGATATTTCTGATAAAATTGTGAACTTCTTGTGCTTGATCAGGAGTGGCAGTTTTACCTGTCCCAATTGCCCAGACAGGTTCATAAGCAATGACACAAGATTCCATTTCAGAAACACTTAGATCAACAATTGCTCCTTTAACATGATCTTCTATTACAGATTCTGTTTTTCCTGCTTCTCGTTCTTCAAGAAGTTCACCGACACAGATAATAGGCTTTAAATCATGAGATAATGCAGCTTTAACTTTCTGATTCACAGACTCATTTGTTTCAGCAAAGTATTGGCGTCTTTCAGAATGTCCTATTATAACGTAATCACAACCGACATCCTTTAGCATCGGTGCAGAAACTTCTCCTGTAAAAGCCCCGCTGTCCTCCCAGTAGACATCTTGTGCAGCCAATTGAATGTTACTGCCATTAATTGCATCATGTACATCGGATAAAGCCGTAAAAACGGGTGCGATTACTATTTCAACATCTGAAATCTTATCAACTAATTTAATTAAATCGATTGTAAGTGAAACAGCCTCTGAAACGGTCTTATTAAGTTTCCAATTACCTGCTATGATTGGGGTTCGCATATTCATACCTATTACAATACTTTCGATGCGAGTTCGACAAGACGGTTTGAATATCCCCACTCGTTATCATACCAAGATAAGACTTTGACTAAACCATTTTCAATAACTTTTGTAAATGGTGCGTCCAAGACAGAGGAGAGTTTATTTCCATTAAAATCTGATGAAACGAGATCTAATTCAGAATAACCTAAAATACCTTTGAGTGAATTCTCGGATGCTTCCTTAAGAGCTTCGTTGACATCTTCAGCATTTGCACTGTTCTTTAATTCTACTGTTAAGTCTACAACAGAAACATTTGGTGTTGGTACACGTATAGCGAAACCATCAAGTTTTCCGTTGAGTTCTGGTAGGACTTTTCCAACAGCAACAGCCGCGCCGGTAGTTGTTGGTATCATGGAGAGAGTTGCTGCTCTTGCGCGTCGCATATCCTTATGTGGAAAATCGTGGACGCGTTGATCACCAGTATAGGCGTGAACAGTCGTCATTAACCCACTCTCAATTTCAAATTTCTCGTGCAGAACTTTTGCAACAGGTGCGAGACAATTTGTTGTACATGAAGCATTAGAGATGACATCGTGTTGTGATTTGTCATACTTATCATCATTAACGCCGATGACGATAGTAATGTCTTCCCCTTTTGCGGGTGCAGAGATAACAACCTTTTTTGCACCGCCAGATGTAATATGTTTTTCAGCATCTTCTCGATCTGTAAAGAATCCTGTTGATTCAATAACAACATCTACACCGAGTTCTTTCCAAGGTAGGTCTGCTGGATCGCGTTCAGCAAAGACTTGTATTTTATTAGAATTCACAACTAAATTGTTATCATTAGAAGTAATTTCATCCGTTAATATACCATGGATAGAATCATATTGAAGTAGATGTGCGAGAGTTTCAGGACTTGTTAAGTCATTTATAGCAACGAATTCAATATCTAAATCAGTATTTAATAAAGCTGCCCGAAAAGCATTTCTTCCTATTCGTCCAAAACCATTAATTCCAACTTTTATCGACATAAGATAGTTTTATTCCTCAATACATTTACCTGAGAGAGCGTTTAATAATATCTTTCTATCATTCAAGTAAGCTAAAATCCTATAAGTATAAGTTGAGAAGTAGTTGCTCTTGAGGTAAGGAGTAAGCAGTAGAATTTTAACCAAAAATATCTTCGAATATTATTAATTTATTGTACAATTTCAGTATTATTATACCTTATTTTATCCATAATTGCAAGTTTAGAAAGCGTGAAAATAGTAGGATTCTGGTTTATCTAATAGTATATTATTGGATTATAGTTATTGTCTGTTGTTATACCATTTCTATTTATTATTGTCCCATTACCGGCAGTTAGGAATGAAACTGGGAAGACACAAACTAAAAGTTTGTGCTACAAAAAATAGAGTTCATCAATTAGAAATGGTATTAGATGTAATTTGTTATCTATCACATATCTCAAAAACCTATATTATCAGTTTGGAATATATCACCTAAATCTTATTTTTAAGGTATCTTTATTTTTCACTATACCTATATATTTAACCAAGTAATTCTCCGTAATTTACACCATTTTTCTAATTAACAATAGTAATATATTATATATTAGTATGTTTAAAATGTTACACTTTTTGACACATTGTGTGTCATTATAAAAACCGCTGTCCGCCCTGTCACAGTCTGTGTTCATCGGTGTTTTTATTAGAATTATAATAATTCGGAAATTGTGGGATTTTGTATCTTCCTTACATTTCCGATGAAGATCCAATATACACTTTTACCAGTTTTGCTGTTCTTATTTTTAGATGATTTTGACCGCTTCGGAAAGTTTGTAATTTCTTTATTACTATTGTTTGAAAAAGTTACGAAATCGTAACTTTTTTCTGTCACCTCAATTTTTGTATATTCGCTGTTAGGTAAGTAGCCACCTATGTTTATAGCCAATTTACGAATTTGTGTAAAAAAATAAAAAAGTGTTCTTGATGGATTCTTTAACATTTAATGTCCATTAATTTGTGTGATAGAAGTCATATTTGTAAAACAGTGTATATGTATACTTAATTCATACTGGTTTGGCATTAGTTTGAGTATTAAAATAATTCACTATCTGGTATTGTAACGTATGTTTACTATTCTGTCAACTAATTTATAAATGTGATGTTTGTTCTTTAATATTTCTTCAATTTTTATTATATTTTTTCGATTACCTGTTGTTAGAGAGAAAGCGGATTGTGCCACAAACTGGCAGTTTAGGTTACAAGGGAGAGATATTTTATATCTGTAATGGTATTAATTGATGCGTAAATCAAAATACATACTATACCCAACCAATAGTTAATCTTCAATGACATAACAATGATAAAAAAATGTATAAGATCGTTTCTGGCTATCTGGGTGTATGTTTATGTTTCTCTGTAAGGATTACCTTAAGATGGACGGATTGGTGTTATCAATATTGGCAAAAATATGAAAACTTGATTGTCCGGACACGGCTTGTTAATGTGTTTGAATAACTTTTATATAAAAACAGGTAGGTAATTGATATATTACCTACCTGTTTTTGGGTTTACAGATTATAGAACCTTACCGATATAGTGCCTTATATTGATTTATACTAACCTATGTTGCTACCTAATTTTACAAAGGTATTGTAAATAACGCTATTATATTAGATTTTGCGTATTGATTCATTTTGCGTATTTCCGTTGTAGGTGAGGTATAGTGGATTTCGTAGGTTGGATTGAGCGTTAAGGAGAACCGACCCAACCTACTACATTATATCAACATTTTGCTGTAGTGGTAAAATCGTTACCACGTGTTCTCTCAGTGTGCTATCTTTCTTCGTTGTTTCCAAACCGCACACCAATACCCATCATTACTGAAAAACCGTTAGCGTTTTCGTCTTCATTTATCAAACGGTTGTACTGTCCTTCCAACCGAAGAAAATAAGCAGGGACAATGGGCAATTGGTAACCAAGACCAATCCCAGTATGAAATAATACTTCACTGTCACTGTTTTCACTAAATGGAGCGGTTATGGACACTTTTCCAAATAAATAAGGATTAGACACTTGATGACCGATAAAAAAATAATGAAATTTACTTCCTAAGTAGAGTTGGCTTGCACTCACGGTTACTTTTTCACTTTCTCCCCAAAGTGTAAAAGACGTTGTTGTCGTTAGCCGTGTAAAATCGAATGCAGGACTAACAGCAAGCTGCTTATGAGGAAAGAAAGTTAGGTAAGGCGAGGCACCAACACCAGATATTTCTCCTGAGGGTACCTGTAGAACCGATACTGAAGATTAAGTTTCATCTGTGGGAACAAGTCGGGTAAATCCGAATTGTGTTCCTACCTCAAATTCAGCTACCGAAACAGAAGCTTTAGAGAACATAACTAAAACGACTATAATAAAACTCAAAATTAGTGGTCTTGATACAAAATTATTTACATTTACAACTAAAGTTTTCAACATAAACTCCTTTATTGATTTATGAATGCAATGTGTAGTTGTGCAGTCAGGTTGTTAATAGAAGGGTGTTAGCTTACACTCTTCCGTGTTTCGTTGATAAGGTTTACTTCCGTATCAACATCTTACGCGTAGCAGTGAAATTACCTGCTGTATGTGTATAGAAATACACTGCACTCGCCACGCGTTCACCGAATTCATTCTTACCATCCCAATACGCGGCACGACTACGGTTCTGATACCGACCGCAGCCTGATATCCGAGTGCTAATGTTCTCACCAATGTGCCGTTTACAGCATAGATATGCAGTGCAACATTCGCATCCTTCGCTAACTGATACGGTATCCACGTCTCTGGGTTGAACGGATTTGGATAGTTTGGTAGCAGTGCTGTCTCTTTCGGTGTTAACGTCTCAGGGAGTTGTTCTAAGAACAGGCTACTGCGCTGGGAGGTAGTATCCGTGAGATTTAGTTGTTGTGCTTGAGATAACCACAATTTGACATCTGCAGTTGTAGTGTCTCTAATGATTGGGAAAGTATAGATGGTGAGGCTGCACTTGTACCTAATGCACCAGCAACAAGGACGAGATCCTGAATATTAACGATGCCATCACCGTTCACATCCGCAGCATTTGTCCCTATTTCCCAAGATTAGAAGTGACTAACACCAAATCTTGTATGTTGACGATACCATCGCCGTTTACATCACCTTTGAGTTGGGGTGCTTCAGTTATCTCTGCATTTTCAACCTTCTGTCAAGGAGGGGTGAAATCCATCTGAATGACTATGATGATATCACGATACCATATACGCATTGGACAGTTTAGTGAAAAAGTGTATAACCATAAACGATCTCACTCAGCATTAGGCTATTTAACACCAATTGAATTTGAGAAAGAATACTTGTCTTAACTTTACGAAATCATGTTCTAAAATATCGATGGTACTTCTATGTTTATTGCTTCAGTACTAACAACTCTATCCCATCCATTACCTAATCTTTTAAGTTTGTTTGAACTAACTAACGATCTCAAAACATCGTCAACATGTGCTCCCATGGCAACCTCATTACAATCATAATTGTTATTTCTACGCCATGTGATCCACTCGTTCCTATATCTATTTATGAAATCTCCCCGTTTTTATTTTTCCTTAGAAAAGTGGTAAATTTTGTTAAGCATTAGGAGGGAATTAACGTAATAATGATGCAAAAACCCTCTAAACTGTGGCACATCGTAACTCATCAATCAAAATTAAAACATATTTGGTTGTATTTGTCAAGAACAATATTTTACGATACTTTATTGACTTATATGATGATTTGTTAGATCCTCAATAGGAAGAACCTACAACGATTTGTAGGATTTCATGAATAGTTGATGAAAATGTCATATTTTTAAGGGGCTTCCGTTATTGTTATTTACTCAAAGTTTATACCCACCCGTGACGATATGTTTTTTGATTATGCTGTTCATACAGAACTCAAGATAGGGTTCGCATTTTTCTATAGACATTCCGTCCCGATGGGACTCAAGACTGTGTGAATACGTTCTTTTATAAACATTCCGTTCCTACGGAACTCAAGATAGGGGTTCGCATTTTTCTATAAACATTCCGTCCCGATGGGACTCAAGACTGTGTGAATACGTTCTTCTATAGACATTCCGTCCCTACCTAATCAACGTCAAATAAGCATATAGCATATGTCGGAACTCAAGATAGGGGTTCGCATTTTTTCTATAAACATTCCGTCCTGATGGAACTCCCTATGGTGTATACACTTTTGCTATAAACATTCCGTCCCGATGGGACTAAAGACCTATATAAGATAACAATATATACAATTACGGAATAAATAAAAAGTAGTGGAAATTTAGAAAACTAAATAACCCTATGGTATAATTGATATCGGTATGGTAAAATTATCATTATGTTCTACCATTGTCCATATTGGTCTGATAATTCAAGTGAAAATGTGGTACACGGTAGGATAAACATGTAGATTCTAAAGATGCTACTCGTCTGAAAACCGATCCAGATGGAAGGGTGCTATTGTTTCTGGTGTCTCTCCCGTCAGGATCAGTTTAGATATTTCGTATGCTGTGATGGGGGTGAGTAAGATGCCGTTTCGATAGTGACCTGTTGCATAGATTAAATTTCCAACCGGTGTTTTGCCAAGGATGGGTGCATTGTCACTGCTACCGGGACGTAAACCTGTCCAGGTCTCTATTAGCGGTAGATCGTAAAAGCTCGGTACAGCTTCAAACGCACCGTGAAGGAGTTCATATATACCACCGACGATCAGATCTGTGTCAAACCCTAACTCCTCGGTTGTTGCTCCGATGACAAGTCTTCCGTCTTTTCTCGGTACTAAATATACAGGCATCGGATACCTTGCCTTGACGGTACGAACGACATTACTAATCATATTATCTTCACGCATTTGTAATGCTAACATCTGCCCTTTTACGGGACGCACGGGAGGAATCATAGAATCCGGTAACCCGTTGATCTGTCCCGACCAGCATCCAGCAGCGAGAATACATACATCCGCATCTTGAAAACCATCTTGTGTTTGAATACCAGTTACGTTACCGTTTTCAATGACAATTTTCTCCACATTGCTGTTTTGCTGGAGCACACCACCTCGCCCCAGATATGCATGTTCCAGTGCTTGGACCATCAGACGGTTATCGACTTGATGGTCAGTTTCACAACGAATCGCTGCCGTTACGTATGGTGAGAGTGCACCTTCAATTTTTCGTGCTTCTTGTCCACTCAACCACTCAACATTTAATCCTAAATCTTTATATAAGTTATATGCGTGTTTGAGTTGATATGAATCATCAGGGTTAATTCCAATTATGAGCGTACCTTCTGCTCTGTAACCGATAGTCATTTCTGTTTCAGATTCTAACTCATCAACCCATTCTGGATAGCGTTCTAAACTTTGATTACTGAGTTTCAGCAGATCAAGTTCGTCAATGTGTGCCTCAGCGATAGGACCGAGCATCCCACCGGCTGCCCATGATGCCCCGCGTCCGGCTTGTCCTCGTTCATGTATGGTGACAGCTGCACCTGCTTTTGCTAACTGCCACCCTATGCCAAGTCCAATCACACCACCACCGATGATGATAATCCTCTTATTGTTCATTCTCCACCTCTTCTATTATAAGTTGCCACATATAAAATATATAATAAAACCATAGGTCATTTTAAATAATGTCTATCTATACAAGATGATAGCCTAATAGTATAAACTATTTTAGCAGTTTATACGATCTGTGACGATATTTTAATTAGACAGGATTAGTGTACTCATATAATGATGCCATTTCTATTGATTTTGTCACATTACCTTAGGCACAATCTGACAGATTATGCTACATAGGTGGCAACTAAGGTTATATATAAAATCCGTGTGATCGGGAAACTGCACTTTATGTGTGAATTTTAGGGATCGTAAGGTATGTTGAAAGGTTGATTATACCATTTCAAATTTATTATTTCTCTCATTACTGGCTGTTAGAAATGAAACAAGGAAGACACAAACTGAAAGTTTGTGCTACAAAAAAGAGAGTTTATAAATTAGAAATGGTATTGTTTTATTTTGGGGTTCTTATAGGTTGGAACCCTACGTGTGCTTATTATGAAGATAGATGTTCCCGGTTAGAAAAGTGACTTTAGAAGGTTGGGGCTTACTCCTCCATGTAAATGTTTGTTGGTTGTGAGATAACCGATTCTTGTATTGTTTTTTATTATCTGTGGAGGGGTAATTGTGTAGTCATTAAAGGCACTATATATACTATATTTACTTCCATATATGCTATATGGATTCCAAATAGACGTTACACTATATTTACTCCCGTATATACCATAATTGTTGAATATAGAGTTGCTATTATATTTTCCTGTGATTTCTCCAAGAAATGTGTCAGTTCCATCGTTTGAAACTACTTTAGCACCTTGCATGATAAATTGTGTTGTAATGTAAGTCGGATTGGAGGTTTCATCAGGATCTAATGGTGAATCTGGTATACAACCCATGATAAGTATACTCAACAACATAATGGGTAGAAATAATTTATACATTAGATTTCTCCATATCAACCATTTCTAAATGAATAGTTGTCATAAATACGCATGTTATATTATATTCGGAGCGGTTCCAAACCGCTCCTACCGGGTTGGTTGAATGGTTAGGTGTAAAGCGTGTAATTACTTGGGTAGTTTATTTCAGAATAACCATTTTCCTAAGTGGTGGTGAAACACTATCCGTCTGCAGTTGATAAAAATAGATTCCATTCGCCACCCGTTCCCCAAGCTTATTCCGACCATCCCAATATGCAGCACGACTACGAATCTGGTATATACCGGTTGACTGATGACCCAAGTCAAGTTGACGCACAAGGCTGCCACTCGAATCATAGATATTTATTATTATATCACTTGGATTTGCCAATTTATAGGGAATCCATGTCTCCGGGTTAAACGGGTTAGGATAATTTGGCAACAGTTCAGTCTTTTCTGGTTGCAGTTCGAGTAAGAGGTCTTGTAACACACGAATACCTGACTGGAAAGCAGGACTACCGTCATCGACTTGTGTTGCTTGTGTGATCCAACTTTGTATTTGGTTGGCAGTTAGATTGTGTGTAGTCGGTGCCTCTAAAGATCCTTCACCGATATGACTGGCAACTCCTACTAAATCTTGTATATTGACAGCACCATCACCGTTGACATCCGCACTATCATTCTCAGTCGTTCCAAATGCATTTGCTACCATTATTAAATCCAGTATGTCTATCTTTCCATCACCATTGACGTCGTATTGAGATATGACAGACATATCATTCACAACAAAACGGACAATTTCTGTGAAGTCGGCGCGTAGGATGTTTTGTGCCTTATCTTGAACTGTCATCTGAGAAATACCCCATGTACCCGGGACGCTACCAACAGGAAGAATAATCGTTTTGTTGTAGATTTTAAAGTCAAATGGATCCTCTGTGAAATAGGTTTTGTAATAATCGCTATGAAGATGTGAAAAGGTGTGAACCACGCCATGTGGATCACGTAAATCAATATATGTCTTACTATATCCACTGATGTCATCCTTAATTCTGAAGGTAATATCAACTCGTGTTTCCCCGTTTGGTTCATCAGGATTTGTCGGTTCTGCTGTTACAGTAATCCAGTTCAAATCAAGAATAGGGGGATTGCTATCAGGGTTTGTTGTTTTAATATGGATGGTGGCAGGTTTCTCATCAAGGATTTCTTCTTCGTCCCTTATGCTGGAATGCGGTTTAGTAAAGTAGACGCCGCGTGTGTTTAATGCGATATCTTTCATACTTATATGGTTCAGTGAATATATCCCGGTTTGGAAGTAATCAGGGATAATAAGCTTAACAGTCGCTAAACCGGTCTGTTTATCGTATGTTCCAAAGTTAAACGAATGTCGTGAATAAGTCTCATCACTTTCGTCGTTTGCTCGTGCTGAAATGGATTCAATATCATTTTGCTCAATGATCTTCCACTGAGCCGTCAATATTTGCAGTGGCCTTCCATTTTCCATATCATCTGACAAGGAAAGACGCATAGAGTTTTTTACATAAATCGGTGCCTCCGTGTCAGCTAACGGACTGTTGATATAGAGTTTCCATCCAAAATCGGTTTGTGATTGGTGTCGTTCATTTCCTTGAGCATCTTTGAGAGTAATCGCATCTGGACCCCAATATCCGTGTGCAGCATAGCGCGATAAAACTACCTCACCTCGCAGAATATGTCCTGTATCCGTATATATACCGTTTTTTATTGGATACAGCCAGATGTCAAAGTATGTGCCTTTGTCACTAAATATTCTGACACTTGATGCTTGTGCTGTGTCTAAATCTCCTGTCTGGTGTAGTTCTATTTCAATCACTATACGTTTATCTGCTTCCGGTTCACCACTAACATCTATATTCACCCGTATAATTCGTCCTGGATACACGACATCAGGATAAAGGTTGTAGACCTGGAAGGTTAGATCTTCGCGTATGCGTGATATATAACGTGTGCCGTGCATAATCCGATCTTGGATGAATTGATATTTGTCTGGTGCGCGTGACCGGAGTATGTCAGGTCGAACGATGTAATGACTGATACTCTCTGCCATATCCTCATTAGGATTCTTGCCGTGTGCATACGCGGAAACAAACTCAAGCTGTTTTGTCGTAGACCACCCATCCACATCGTCTGGATTTTCATACCAACCTCCAAGCTCAATCCAATCCTGTTTGAGTTGATCATCAAATAGGTATTCCCACAAAAAGTGTGCCTTTTCATGAAGGATTAAACGGTGGATATAGTCTGCTCCTTGTTCCAGAAATGCGGATTCCATGAACTCAATGTAACCGCTCTGTGTCCATGCGACTGCGGGAGCAGTGGGATAAAGTGGGTGGGGTGTTCCATCTAAACGTCGAATGATGTAATTCAGTCCCGTAATTTTATGCATGCCAGTTGGGAATTCCTCAATCATATTGACGAGATCCAACACCTCTTCGTCTTTAAAGGTTGTGAAACGCGCAGCGTGCTCACCTGTTGTGTGTCGCGTCAATTCTGTGTAGTCGGGTACATTTAAACTGATCCCATAACGTTTGTTCAATATGTACTCAATTGCTTGTCTGTCTCTACCGTCATCTGTTACGAACCGAACAACTGCGTGATGTAGTCGTTTCGAAAAGTAGCGTCCTTCCACACCTTCAATCTCTGCCAATCTCGGTTCAGTATAGGTAAACGCACCCTCTGAAACAGTAACAATAGTCTGTCTATTTCTAACATCTATTTCGATGTCACCCTGAATGTGTTTTCGGGTCAGTTTCCATAAGGAATAAGGTACTGTGGGTTCAACATGATAAGGATTGTTTGTCAGTTGGGGTATGGATTCGAAAGTTTTAAGCAGTCGATATGCGTTCCCCGGACTCCATTCTGTGCCAAGGTATACAGAATACTTTTGCATCAAACGCAAAGAGGCACTGTGTGTTACCACCTCAATGGGTTCATCAAGAAAAATGACTTGGAGAGGCTTAACCTCTGTAACGCTGTCTGCCCCTTCGATTTCTTCATTATTTATCCACTGGTATTCATAGGCTATTGAAACTGGAACAGAAAAGATAAATGAGAAAAATAGAATAAGTTTTAAGACTTTCAATTTATTCTCCTTCGTTTAGCTTGATTGATATTTTTTCTAAACGATTTCGGTAAGTAATGTGATGTTCTTTTGTATGTATTATTTTTGTATTTTAAATTATTCATTTGAGATTCTTAAAGATTCTACAATATAGTATTGTATAATTCCTCTATTTTGACAAGTACTTTTAATATATTTGCAGGACTATTCAGTTTTAGATATCCTGCCTTAATTTTTACAATAGTTACAGTAGAACTGAAGCGTAATGTGGCACAAACTATCAGTTTATGCTACAAAGAGAGACATTTTCATTTAGAAATTGTATTAAAACTCATATTCGTAAATTGAACATTTAATCCTAATATCCAGACGAACGAATAGGGGTCAAAAACAGACCTTTAATCCTAAATTCCCATATAATAAATCGTGAAAATGTTGATTTTTCCCTGTGGTGAAAAAGTGTGTAAAAAGTGAAAAAAGTTACACTTTTTCCTACATTTTGTAGGATTGAAATTAGTGTAAATTACCCCTCTAACCTCTGTCATAGACTGAGTTCACTCCATTTTGAATTGACTTTATAAGAATTTCCAAAAAGTGTGATTTTGTGTTTTTCTTTCCTTGCTGATTTTGTGTTTTTCAAACTGCATATTAAAGCTGTTTTTTTGACATAAAGAGGGTATTGGTATTTAGGATCGTTTTTATAGATTTTCATCATTTATTCTCTAATTATATACTTCCCATAAAAGTACGGAATTGGAAGATTGGAAAGGTGGAACTGTGGATGGTGGGTTCGTTCCTTCCCTACCTTCTCGAAGTTTATGCTAAAAAAGTAGCTTTTGGTAATGTTAGTTGTTAGATATAGTTATTTTCTTCATTTAATTTTCAATTTTATTAAAAAAATATGTAATCAGCATTTGGTCTGGTAGTTTATGCTACAAGAAGTGACATATTCATGTAGAAATGGTATTAGGAATACCTATTTCTATTTATGATTATCTCATTACCGACTGTTAGGAATGAAACAGGGAAGACAAAAACTGAAAGTTTGTGCTACAAAAAGAGAGTTTTTTAATTGGAAATGGTATTACGCGGATTCCGCGGAGAAGAGGGATTGGGACGGATTCGTCGTGATTGAAAAACATCTCACCATTGGAAATCTGGTGTTTTTTTATTCTTCCGATGTATCTATTTCTTGTAGAAATGTATCCACGCTGGATGTTTGGACTGCTAAACGAAGCAGCTCTGATAAACGATCAAGGTCTTGAATGGATTCAAGGATTTCTGCTACGGGTGTCGTATCACTCGACGGAAAACGTTCTGTAAGAACAGATAGTATGTTCTTTATGCAGACTTGAAGTGAACCTTGTACAATGCCCCGTTCAATGCCGCGCTGCATGATGATTTCGTAAAAAGGAGATTCTTGCATCATTTCCTCCGATATTAGTTTCTGAAAAAGATTAGGATCATAGTTTAGACTACCCAAGGTGGTTAACGCATACAGCAGTGTGCTCCGCGTTTGTGGGTCAACAGGTGCGGATTCTGTTGTTTCAACACATTTCTGCAACCATGCTTCCGTGTTCAAGTTTAAAGGTGGTCTCATTAATGGTGTGAATGGCAATAATCCTACAGATGCTGATTCTAAATATGATTCACCCTCTAAATCTACCAACCGAATCACCTGATATCTATGTTGTAATCCAAACTGATCATTTCCGTAACTATAGCCACCTGGATCGGTTTGTCCGGCATTTGAACTTAGATATAGTACGACTGAATAGACTGGAAGTTCATAACGTAGTAAGAGTTCAGCAGCATACGAGAGTACACGTAGCGGCATCGGTTTATCTTTACTATCTTGGGTTTGTACTTCTATATGTAGTATAACTGTTTCATTATTCCATAACACTTTAAATGTCATGTCGTTACGATGTACTTTTACTGTTTGTTGTTCTGTGTCAAGTGTCTCTATAACTTCAACATCGGGTGTATCAAAAGATAAGCTTGCGAAATCACCTGCGAACCTATCCATCAGATGTTTTACGATTTCATCGTATTGTGCCATGTAAAGTGCTATAACCTATCCAAGAATGTCTTCTATTGATTATATATTGTTGGGTTGTATGTTGTCAAGTTAATCAGAATTAGTTTTTGGTAAGTAATTGTTTTTAGTGTGAATTGATATAGAATCATCTAATTATTCAATATTGAGAATGTCTAATTTAGGTAATTCTTCTACAATGTCTACAGTCTCTAAACTGATTGTGATGACTTGACGGATTAACCTGACGATGTATTGTGGATCATCTTCACGGTTGGGGTCGTTGACGATACCGCTCCGTTTGTCTGTTTTGACACAATATTGGTTGATTATCCATTCCAATGCTGAACGTGTACCGAGTCGATAGTCGAGGGCTTTTAGTGGTATACCGTCAATTGTTAGGAAGTTGTTATAGACAAGGGAAGTTTTGTCTTTGGAGAGTTTCATTTTTTCTACCCGCCAATTGAGAGGAACATCGGGGTTTTGAATGAGTATAACATATTCGTATTCTGGTTGTGATTCGTAGTTGACATGTATTTCAGCTAATCGTGCCCCTGCCTTTGTAAATCCCCAGAAATCTTTAACGAAAGGGATGTGTGGTAGGTCCCGTTTTAGGTTGGCTTGGTATTTCTCACGATATTCGGGATGATGTAATAGACCGTAATTATAGTGGAAGATGTCCCATTTGGTAATACTGTTGTCTTTGTATTGAGTTTGAAATGCATTTAATGCCCAATCCGTAATGTTTTCTCGTCTGTTTGAGCCATCCTCGTCGTATGTATAAAAAGGAAAGCATTGTGAATCACCTGTGAAATGAAGATCTGGTATCATACCAACTGCCAATGTTTGGAACGGTTTTTTCCCTCCTATTCCGCTAACACAGATTGCCATGTTTTCTAATTCTGTATCTTTGGTAGGATAAATTCTATATTGTTGATATCGTTCCTCATTCCAAAAATTATCAAAATAGAGATATTGTCTATTAAACGGACGATATAATGCTCTACGTATGTGGGTCACTTCAAAATTGTTTGATTCCATTTTATTTAATGATCTCTTAACTTGTCGCGTCCATTTAATGCGTGGATCATTAGTATCTATTGAATCATCTATAGAGTGTTTTTTATCTTGCCTTTTTCTTCTATCTAATGATGTATTATAGATTTCTATAAATGTTTTTACCTTATCCTCTAATAGGGATAAATTATAAGAATAGGCAAGGTAATCCCTATTTGTAGCTACTCCTAAGGAATAAATATTAAAAATTGTACTTTTAGGTTCTTTATTGTTTTTTGAAGATTTGATACCGATAGGAATGTAGTCATAAAACTCTGAATGCAATCCCTCCGTGAGCCAAGTATACTTTTCATCAATCTTGATCTTATTGAATGAAACAGCTGAAATATCTGTGAATTGAGTTAATAATGACTGTTTCTCATTTGCTTTTAAATATTCATCCACTGTATGAATAAAGACCTTTGTTGATTTAGAAGTAGAATTGCCTTTCTTTATAAAAAAACTAATCCCGATACCAACCCGGATTTGATCATCAAAGATATTACCCCCTTCTTGTCTCCGTCGTTCTCCAGAGGTTCGAGCATTACCCTTAAAATCAATATGGTATATTATATTAAAATCTTGAGCGAGATGTTTACGCATACCATCAAAAGCTATACCATCCAGAAATCCATTATTAGTTACAAAAGCAACAATTCCTTCTTTCCCAATCCTATCTGATGCCCATCGAATTGCTTTTACGTAAGGATCAGATAATTTATTTCTAAGAGTTGCTTTTGAATCTTTTACATAAGTTTCTGCGACCCGTTTATCCATAGTCTCATACTTACGATTCTTGTTATTATCGTTCTCATTGACTTGTCCAACATTGTAAGGTGGATTACCAATTACAACAAACATAGGTGTCTGCTTCTGTTTTTCTACACGTTGTGTGTTTGCTGGTGCTAATAGTGGAATCTGTTTATCCTCTGCTAACTCGAATGTATCTACAAGGCAGAGACCTTCATAGGATGCATATCTGTTGGTCTTGGTGTAAAACTGTTGTTCTATATTCATATTTGCGATGTAATAGGGTAGCAGCATTACCTCATTACACTGGAGTTCGGGAGGATTTGCAGTATATTTACGTTCTAATGCAATGGGATCAAGTTCCTGCATGATGCGAACAATGAAATTGCCCGTCCCAACAAATGGGTCAATAATATGGACACCTTCATCTGCTATGGAACGACCGAATTCTGTCTGAAGGATATGTTCTACACTTTTCACCATAAAATCGACTATCGGTTGTGGTGTGTAGACAATCCCATGTGTATCTGCGACTTTGACTGAGAAACCTTGAAAAAACTGTTCATAAACCGTATTTAAAAAACTCTGTTTCTGTGAGAAATCGGTTATGGTATTAGCAGTTTTTTCGATGGTAGTGTAAAAACGTTCCAAAGGTCGGAGGAATTCGGATCTATTGAGCGAACGTTCTGTTAACACATCTATGACATTCTCAATTTCCCGAGCGATTATGTTTCTTCTTGTGAAGTCTGGATTGTCGAAGACAGTTCTGAAAAGCCGTTCCGTTAACAGGTGTTGAATGAGCATTTCTTCTACAGCAGGGATAGAGAGGTTAGGATTAATCGATGCTTGGCATTGTTGATGGAATTTAGAGAATGCATCATGAAAGTGTGAGTTGTTCTGACGTTCGTTTTCTATTAATTCTTTTAATTTATTACCTAATTCAGGTACCATCTCCTTAAATTCTGCGACTGCTGTATGCCATGCAGATATATTTTCTGCTTGATATGCGAAAAAGGATTCAAGGACTTGTACAAGGTTTTTTGGATCTGTGAGGTTAAGATCATGCACCAACTCATCGTGTTGATATAGAAGTGCATGTGTGGGGGATTGTAAGACAATGTTTTTGGATGGGTATCCGGCAGCGAATTTTTTGGTTGCTTCTGTATGTAGGTCGTCTTGTGTGTCTTTTGCTTCCCAATATCCGTGTGGTATTCCGTATGAATCTACGACTTCACCATCGGGTGTTATACGTCTATTTTCAGCGATATATTTTGTTCTTTCGCAGAGAAGAGTTAGATTGCATTTACCACAATAGTGTTGAAGGAGATTTTGGAATGCGGAACGGACAGTGCCTTCGTTTTTCGCACCGAGTTGGGTGTAATTATCCAGTTCGTCATAATAGGTCTTAATAGGTTTGTGGGTTGTTTTGATGTTAACGTAAGGCATTTCTTATTTGGGAATTCCCTTTGAGATACTATTATTATAGATAGGATGGGATAATGATGCAAGGGATATATCTAATACGGGTTTGTAAGAGTTTGATTTTAACTTTTTGCGTGTATAGTGTATTGGTTTAACCCATATGTAAAAACATACTTGATTATTATGAATTTTCATAGTAACTATGAAACAAGTTGTCTATAATTTATCTGTAAAGCCTGTCATAGTAAGTGTTTTCGAGAAATTGCTTGATTACAGATTTTATAGTAACTATGAAAAAAGTCATAGTTCTTATACCAAATCAACGTCGAATCCGCGTATGGAATTCGGTGGGTTTCGTTCCTCTACCCGACCTACAAGAGGGATAGAAATCGCACAATTATCTTGCACCATAAAGTGCATTAACCTCTACATTTGCCCTAAATTGTGCAACAACATAACAATCCATCACATTAGGTTTGGCATACGAATTGCTATATTTCTACCAATAACAGACCATAGGAGTAATCTGATGTCTTCACTACGGACAATCTTGGTGGTAGGTCTATTAGTTCTTTTTATAGAAAATTCAAACGCGAAAATCGTCTTTAGTCTCTACCAAAACGAGAATAGCAACATCTATGTCATGGACGACGACGGTGAGAATATGAGACAAATTACCGATACGCCATATTATGACAAGATTCCTTATTGGTCACCTAATGGGAAACGGATTGCATTTATTCGTAACCCATCGTTACCAGACCAAAGAAGGGACACGAATGTCTATATGATGCATGCTGATGGTACTGGTGTTCAACAGGTCTCGGACACTGATTTTGGAATTATTGACTTGGCGTTTTCTTCTGATGGAAAGAAAATCGCTTTCACCCGAAGACTATCCGCACAGTATGTGGTAGACCTTGAAACAGGGGAAGTTAGACAAATATCCAGATCACATATAAATCAACTTGACTGGTCACCAGATGGCAAACAGATTATATATGTCAATGATGACCATCAATTTATTGACAAACACCTTTGGATGATGGATGCGAACGGAGACAATCCACATGCCTGGACAAAACCCAATCCTGAAAGAAATGTACGGTATCATTCCTATCCACGCTGGTCACCGGATGGTAAAAAGATACTGTATTGTGAATTAGAATTGATGCCTGTAGAGATAAAAATTAATGATTTAGTTATCAATCGTATGGGGATAGGACATTTTAATTATCTCATTCAAGATGTAGATGAAGGTGGCATGCAGAGATTGGATATCCCGAATAATTGGTATTGCACGTCTCTTGCTTGGATGGATGAGGGACGATCCGTGCTGTTCAGTGCATTTGAATATGAAAGAGATCGAAACCCACATCATCCAACACAGATTTATAAATACGACCTTACCTCAAACCTATACACACATTTAACTGAGGGGAGTGGGGCGGATTGGCATGAAGACGCACTGTCAGTTTCACCTATTGGTAAGAAATCGGTACGTTGGTCTGAAATCAAAAAGGCATATACAGGCAGGTGACATAGGAACGGTTAAGTGAATGATATTTACGGTATTCTTGTCTGTCTCACTATAGGTGTCAACTTAAGGATTTTCTAATACAGAAAGCCGCCTCAGTCCCGATAAATGCCAAATGCGCATTTGGTGTTGATTTGGTAAGGACGGAGTGTTTATAGACAGACGTTGATGTCATCCTCTTTAGTCCTGTAGGGACGATATGTTTATAGCAAGCCGTTATCCTGAACTTTCTTGAGTTCCGTAGGAACGAAATGTTTATAATTGGGTTGTGGTATATACATTCCGTTCCTACGGAACTCAAAATGTTGTATTGACATTTTTTCTATAAACATATCGTCCCTATGGGACTGAAGACACTCATAAAATGGAATGATTTTCTTAAGTTGACACCTATGGGTTTCGTTCCTCAACCCGACCTACAAGAGGGTAGTGGTATATCATCCTACAGGAGTTTGTTTTCCCACCATTTCACATAGTCCGTATCACTGATATCTGGTGATAGACCGCGATCCTCCATTCTGTCATTATAACCTTGCAACATGTGGTTATCCCAATAAGTTTTAACTTCATCAGATTCAGGTGTGACTCCCATATCTCCAGTAGATTCAATCCAAGTATCCAATTTTCCTATCAGATCCTTTCTAACTGTTGCATACTTTTCATCATCAATTAGATTTTTTGTTTCATAAGGATCAGATTGTAGATCGTATAACTCTTCATAGGGACGGGAATCTTGACAGAAATGTTGCTGTGCTGGTGTAAGTTCACCCTTTTCATTCAGAATATTGATTAATGTCCAAAGTGGATATTGAAGTTTCTTGTATCCATTGAACTGCATATAGGGTAGTTCAGGATGATAATTTCGTATGAGTTTATAATTGTCTGTCCGAACACATCTTATCCTGTCATCGGTGCCATCGCATCTGTCTCGTGCCGCAAAGATTGCTTCACGTTCAGTCGCCTTTTCACCGAGGAATACTTCTCCTTGCACATAATCCGGTATATCAATTCCAGCCATAGAAAGTGAAGTAGGCATGAAGTCCACACCACTCACCAAATTTTCATTAACTTCTCCAGCCTGAACCTGTCCGGGAAATCTTACAATCAATGGAATATGGATACCACCATCATAGAGAAATTGCTTACAACGTATGTGGGCGCGTCCATGGTCACTCATAAAGAAGAGTATTGTATTTTCAGTTAAGCCCTCTTCGTCTAAACGGTTGAGGATTCGTCCTATCTTCTTATCTAAGATCTGGATACTTTCAAGATAGAGTGCCCAATCCTTACGGATGAGTGGATGATCAGGATAATATGGAGGTAATTCTACATCCTCTGGGTTTATTGGTCGATCAGGATCAGGTTTAAAGACTCTATGTGTATCAGGAATGTTAATTTGAGCATAAAAGGGTTGATCATCAGGACGTTCACGCCAATCAATTCCGTCGAATGGATCATCTCTATGGAAATTGAAATCAGTTTTTCCTTTACGATTGTATGGTGGACCCGGACTATTGCATGTGAAGTAACCTGCTTCACGGAAACAATCCGTGATCAATTTCATATCTTCGCGCAAAGGTTTATCTCGATTACTCCGATGATTATGTGCGTCAAAATGGGTTTGGTAGGTTCCAGTAATTAATGCCGATCTACTTGGGGAACAAACAGGGCATGTTACAAAGGCGTTAGGGAAACGTGTGCCTTCATCAGCAATCCTATCAATGTTTGGTGTGTTTACAGCAGGTGTATTATAACATCCTAAATCAGGTGATAAGTCTTCTCCATATATCCATAAAATGTTAGGTTGATTTGGCAAATGTTGCTCCTTTCTATTCAATCATCTTGTCTTGTGTTATCACTATTGTCAACAACAAAGCGACTTCTAAAGAGAGTGCGTCTCATCTCTGTCATAGATTCGAGAAGTTTGGGATGGGGTTGGTACACTCTTGCATAGCCACTATCAACTGGACTATACAGGTTGAAAATAGCCATTCTATCGTTGTCAGTATTTGTCCAAGGTGTTGCACTATGCGTTAATGCCTCAGTAAAAAATAGGAGTGAACCTGGCGGACAGCCGTAAGTACTCCAGATGTCTGATTTTGGGTTTTGGATTTCTGCAGGAGCGGTGTATACGGATTTATGGCTGCCTGTAACCAGTAGCGTACCACCTTGTCCTTTCTTTACTTCATTCAGTTCCCATACAATACGGGTATGTGGACTATATCCTTTACCGGGAAAAGCGTTATAGTAGTGGACATCTCCAGGAAATCGAAGCATACCGTTCCCGTTATGTGGACCGAATCTTCCCATACCCTCTGTTCTATAAAACAGATTTGTACTTTCTACTGTATATCCGTAACAGTGTGAATTTGTAACAGAGGGGTGTGCGGTGAATTCATTAAGTAGAGATACCACAAGTGGGTGGTCAATCAATTTCTGAAGAGGACCACCAAGTGTATTCCTTTCATGTTCAGGGATCGAATCTGCATCGTGATGTAACCGAAATGAGAACTCCTGCATTTCTTTGAGTTCAACGCCTGTAATGACTTCTGGATATAGTATCCATCCATGTGTATCAAATTCATAGATCTGCTCTGGTGTCAATGCAGGAATAGGATCACCATCAGAGTTGTGTGTAGGTAATTCAAACGTTTCAGGTGGGATGATAACTTCTTTACCGGTATGGGTAATGTTGTTTTTCTGTGTATTCATACTGAACCTAACTTAGATATTTATTGGATATGGTGAAGTACGATCTCCAAAATGTCCTTTGACGACATTACCCCCAGCAAAAGTCTCTCTAAAGAGGGATTGACGTTTCGGTGGCATGGAATCGATAAGTTTAGGGGATGGTAACCAATTGCACCAACGACTTGCAATAGTATTATATAAATTTGTAATCCGTAATCTATCTACATTCTGATCAGTGGATATCGTAACATACTTCTGAGTAATGGATTCAGTTAGAAGAATTAATGATCCTGGTGGACAATCATAGGTTTCCCACATCTGTGTATTGTTATTGTGAATGGTTTGTGGAACAACATAGGCACTCTTGTGGCTTGCAGTAATGAATCGTATATCGTTTGACTTTGTATTGACTTCAGATAATTCCCAAATAATCCTCGTCAAACCGCTCCATGCTCTTCCGGGAACACATCGATAAATATGTGAATCACCTGGCAAACGAAACAGACCATTCCCAGCGTTATTTTCTTTGTCTTTGTGTTTCTCCACCTTTTTAAACCCCAATTGGACATCGGATTTTTCAAGACGAAACCCGTAGCATTCCTCACTTGCGGTTGGGGGATATGCCAGAAATTCATTTAATAATCCAACAACAACGGGATGATCCGCCAATTTCTGCATTGGACCTTCTAAACCACAAATTTGGGGTTCAGTGATATCTGGATCATTATTTTTAATTTCTTTACAGAATGTTTGTATTTCAGATATTTCTTGTTCGGATAAGACATCTGGAACAAGAAGCCATCCTTTACGATCGAAATCGTATTTTTGTTTTTGAGTTGGAAGGATTATAGGTAATCCATCAGCATTAGTAGTTGTTAATTCTTCTGGTTCTACTTCTAAAGCACTTCCAAGATTCTTGTTTACTATAAATGGTTTCTTTGTTGCGAGTTCATTATATTCCATGAATTTGTACCTCAAAATTCAGTTCTCAAACAGCATCAGTCTATCATGGAATTGTGATTGTGACAAGTGAATAGAATTTCCAAGACAAAGACATTATATTCAAAAAAAAAAACGCAAAAAAACCTTCATTTCAATTTGAAATTTTAGAATTTAGAGAGTACAATATCACAATCATTTTTTATGTGATTTACAAAATATGGGGAATAAAAAATTCTATAAGAATTATTTTATAATGTAGAAACCATAAATACAGAATTACGTTGTTATACAACAATAAATAAACAGAATATCGTCATAGATGTTGAGATATTTCTGAATAATCTAAATCCTACATTACAAATATACAATTGGATTTTGTTGGTGATACTTGGAGGTATGGCTACTCACTGTTTGGCAGGTGTTTTAATCGAATCCATATTCGATTATTTTATAGTTCAGGACTAACCCGTAAGTTTCCAAACCCCCTGTATGCATTACTTAACAGAAACACAGGTGGGGTTATCCCGATTTAATTGTGTTTTAAGAAAATGTCTACTTACACTTATTGTTTTATCCTTGTTTTTTATATCGTTACCAGTTTATGGTCAATTTACTGATTTACCTGAGGATCAAAAAACAGTTGATATTGGACTTACTGGTAATTCAACTCATAGGACTGTAACCCTAACCGCTGTTGTGCCTGTTACAAACATCAATGGTTGGGCAGGTTTTTTCGGATCTCGTTCCTCAGGTGAAGAAGGAGTTCTTTCAGAAATAGTAAAGTTACATGTTGAAAGTATCATCGACGTTAAAGTAGTTGAAGTAGAGGCTTTTTCATATTTTGAACGTAATATGTTGGATGGAAGTGCCTTAACTGCTCAAGTTGGTGGAACTATTCAACCTGGTGAGTATAAAAAGGGTTCACTGAGTATTTCAGCAAATTTCGGTTATTTTTTAGAAACTATACGACCATTTGAAGAGTTAAAAGTTAGACAATTTGACCCTACGGCATTTAGATGGTTAGTTACTTCTACAGTTGACTGGAATAAGATCAATACTGAGTTAACCTTCACTCCTGAAATAGGGTTTAAAAACTACAGGATTTGTGCGGAACCAGCTGTAACCATTGATCTTTCAAATCGTTTCGGTTTTCGCGTTAGTGGAACTGTTACCTATAACAGTGAACCCTTAACAGATAATTTACAGTATGTATATCTTTCTATATTACGTATAACCCTGTAGTGTATACAGAATAGATATTATATTTTATAATTTATTATGTGTATTCATTGTTAGTTTGAAATGAGTCATAAAAAGGGTTTGGTATTTCACAGTTTTGAAATACTAAACCCTTTTTAATTTAATGACGAATCTTGTGAACCTACCGGGGGTGGGAAAGGGTAAAATCATAGTATAAAAAAATAAGATTAAATGAATATTAAACCGAATACACGTTAAAATATAATTGTATATTGTTATATTTTGTGTGTAATTCCTTGACATTTACTATTATAATGGGTAATATATGTGCGTTTAACTAAGTATTTTATTTACTCAATCAAGATTGAATAATGATAGTTGGATGTCATTTATATGATATGAATAAGATTATAATTAGAATCATACTTCTGTCAATATTCTTAATTATCATTGAAATTCCAGCGTATAGCCAGTTTGCAGATTTGCCACATGATGCTAAGACATTAGATTTAGGAATTGCAGGTGATGATGCTTTACAGACCATCACGCTAACAGCAGTAGTACCCTTTAAGACAATCAATGGATGGGCGGGTGTATTTGGTTCTCGTGGTTCAGGTAAAGAAGGTGTAATTACAGAAATTGCGAAAGGACGTATCCAAGGTGGGATGCGTATACGTACATACGGGGTTGAAGTATTCACGGATTTAGAACGCAATATAACCCAAGGAACTGCGCTGACAGTACAGATTGGTGGATATATTCGTCCGGGTATTTATGAAAAAGGGGTGTTGCGTATATCTGGAGGATTAGGTTATTTTCTTGAAAATATCCAACCCTATAAAGACCTAACTGTCAGAAAATTTGATCCTACATCCTTCAGGTGGTTAGCATTTTCATCAATTGGTTGGAGAAAATTGAATATATCCATGAAATTCACACCACAAGTTGGTTTTCAGAACTTTCAGTATTTAGCAGAACCGGCACTCACGTTTAACTTAACGACTCGATTAGGGTTGCGATTAAGTGGCTCAATTAGTTACAATAGCGAACCTTTAACAGAGAAATTACATCATAAGTATCTGACTATCTTTCGATTTAAACTCTAACTCTTACTATTTATGCTAATTCGTATACATCTATCTCTTGTTGTGTTTATAGTAAACTCTTGAATTGATGGAACATTTTTAGATGTAGGAGGGAACTCCGATTCCCGACTATCACTGAGTTAAGTCGCGATTCGGAGATCGCTCCTACAGGGATTTTGTGTTATTATTTTCAAGTACACTATAGTATAAAGTTAATTGAATATAGGATGTATAGAAGAATCATGTCAGAAACACCATTAGCTGAAGGATATCAACCATGATTTCAAAGTTAGGTCAACAAACCAGTACATCAGGCAATGGGAATAGTACTCCTCAGTTTGGTCATGGATTTGGAACTGCTCCAGTCTTCTTGGCGTCAATAAGTACAATTCTTGGTGCGATCTTGTTTTTGCGTTTTGGTTATGTGGTAGGGAATGTCGGTTTATTGAAGACACTTGCCATTATAGTACTTGGTCATTTGGTGACAATTCCTACTGTACTTGCTGTTTCAGAAGTAGCAACTAACCGAAGAGTTGCGGGGGGTGGTGCCTACTATATTGTAAGCCGATCCTTTGGTACAAGTATTGGTGGAACCATCGGTTTAGCTTTATTCCTTTCACAAGCGATATCAATCGCCTTCTATATGGTCGCATTTGCAGAAGCATTTAAACCGATCTTTGATTATATACAATTACGTTATGAATTTGAAAGTGATATTAATCTACGTTGGGTAAGTATTCCTGGAACAGTGCTTTTAGTGATAATCATGCTGACTAAGGGAGCGAATATAGGGGTATCCATGCTGTGGGCAATTTGTATTATTCTGGGTGCAGCGCTCTTATCATTCTTATTTGGAAGTCCAGAGCAAGGCAATACGCCAATGGCTTTGAATATCATCGCAACTATCGCTGAACCAGAAAGATTCGGTATAGTTTTCGCCACATGTTTTCCTGCCTTTACTGGAATGATTGCAGGTTTGGGTCTATCTGGTGACCTAAATAATCCACAGCGGAGTATACCACTCGGTACAATTAGTGCGACCTTAGCTGGAATGGTAGTATATATTCTGGTGGCAGTTAAGTTAAGCTGGAATGCCACACCCAACGACCTTGCCAATGATCAGTTTATTATGGGGAAGATCTCACTCTTTGAACCTGCTATTTACATAGGGTTAGGTGCAGCATCCTTATCATCTGCTTTGGGATCAATTATGGTTGCACCCAGAACACTACAAGCACTTGCAAGAGACAATGTCATGCCAATCCCAAGTATAAATAGATTGTTGCGTTTTGGTGTAGGTAAAGAACAGGATCCGGTACCAGCAACTTTTGTCTCAGGAATAATTGCATTGGTCTTTGTTTCTATAGGTGGAATAAACTTCATTGCTAAGATATTGACAATGTTCTTCCTTGTAACCTATGGTGCACTTTGTATTGTCTCGTTCCTTGAATATTTCGCAGGAAATCCATCCTATCGTCCAACATTCCATTCTCGATGGTATGTATCCTTACTGGGAACAATCATGTGTGGTATCATGATGTTTCAAATCAGTTTTCTCTCCGCCATCATTTCTATAACAATCATGATGGCGATCTATATAGGATTACGTAGGGGTCGTGATGAACAACGTGGATTGTCAGGAATTTTTCAAGGTGCTATGTTTCAATTGACACGATGGTTGCAAACAACATTGCAGAAAGAACGGGCGAATATATCAGAAAGTGGTTGGCGTCCTTCCATAGTTGCAATCACACAATTTGGGGAAAGACGTCTTGGACACTTTGATTTATTACGTTGGATTTGTCATAGGCATGGATTCGGTCATTTTATACAATATTTCCAAGGGGATTATTCATTTACTGATGAAATATCTGCACGTATGCATGTTGAGGCACTCATTCAACAATCCGAGGCAAGTGGTGCGGGTGTTTTTGTGGATTCGCTCATTTGTCCTGATTTCCAACTCGCTCTGTCACAAGTAATGCAAATGCCCGGTATTTCGGGTTTACCAAATAACTCTATATTGCTTGAGTTTGATAAAGAGCATCCAGAAGAGATTGCTGAAGTTCAACAAGGAGCACTTCTGGCAGTAGATTCCCTTTTCAATGTTCTGATTCTTCGGTCAACAAAGTATCGTTTTGGTTACAGATCATCTATCCATGTATGGGTTACCAATGACAACATTTCGAATGTTCCCATGATGTTGTTGCTGGCATATATACTTGTTGGTCATCCTGAATGGAAGAAGGCGAAGATACGTCTTTTTGCTTGTGCAGATTCTTGGGATACTGAACTGGATACAGATCATCTTTCAACTGTAATCAAAGAAGGTAGATTACCCATTTCTATGCAAAATGTAACTTCTGTTTCTTATGAAAATGAGGAGACCATGGAGGAAGAAGTTACACATAGATCAGCACAAGCAGATTTAGTAATTGTTGGTTTAACAAGTGATGATCTCAATTCTGATGAATTGGACCTTATCCTGCAAAGATATGCAGGTGTGAATGATGTATTATTCGTACACACAAAACAGACGATTTCAATAGATTAAATAGACGCCATCCAATACCCCTATACTTCCTTGAGATATTGATATATCTTCAATGTAGTCCCATTGATTTATAATGGTGTTACATCTTTTATAGTAAGCTTTTGAATTAATGGAACATTTTGAGATGTAGGAGCGAACTCCGATTCCCGACTATCAGTGAGTTAAATCGCGATTCGGAAATCGCTCCTACAGGGATTTTGTGTTATTATTTTCAATGTTCACTATAAGATACTGTTAACCAATAGAGTGTAGCAATTTTTAAGTTATCAGAAAAATCATAATCCATTGACGAAATCATCCTACTTTGCAATATGGAAAATCTACTAAGCCAAATTAGCGAAATACTGAGTAAAACTGTTCTTACCTTAGATGAGGAAGTTAAGGTAGAACAAATTGTGAGATTAGTTGGATTTGTAGCAGTTTGGTTGTTTGGAATAGCAGTATTCCGTAGATGGTTTCGACGAGTGTTTTCCAAACTGAAAATAGCTGATAATCTAAAAAATCGTATAATTGCTATACTGTTCCTCATCACGTTAATTCTGGGAATTAGTTTTGCATTCAAATTTTCAGAAATCAACATAGATATATTTGATAAGGTTTTTCGATATGACCTTGTTAAACTCTTCAAATCTACTACAGACTCTACCGAACCTACAGTAGATGATCCTACAGATACTCCTAAACCAGACTTAGAAGAACCCACCTTAACTTTAGCCAATATATTCTACGCTTTTGCAATCATATTTGGTATGTTTGTGCTTTCAAAATATACACAGTGGTTACTCCAGAACCAGGTATTGCAAGCCTTTCAAATTGAACGACATACACAGTTTATAATCTTACGACTCATCCATTTTGTGATGATAACCATCGGTGTTCTAATAAGTCTTAGAACCATCGGTATGAATTTTACAAGCTTTGCAATTATTTTTGGGGGGTTGAGTATCGGTATTGGGTTCGGTCTACAGAATACAGTTGCAAATTTAATATCAGGGTTTATTTTGATATTTGAACGACCAATCAAAATTGGTGATTTGGTAGAGATTATGGATGTGAATATCTTTGGCAGAGTCAGTAGTATTAACTTAAGGTCAACTGTTATTATGGCGCTTGATGAGAAGGAAATTATTGTGCCAAATTCCAATTTAATTACTGAACCCGTACATAATCTCACCCATTATAATAATCGTTTTCGAGTTCGAATTCCGGTGGGAGTGTCTTACGATTCAGATGTAATAATCGTAAAAAATGCTTTATTGGAAGCTGCAGCTGAACATGAAGAGGTAATAAAAGAACCTACTCATGAAATGGAGAATGTAACAGCACCGTTTGTCAGGTTTACAAGTTTTGGTGAATCATCATTAGACTTTGAATTATTTGTATGGATACCAGATTCATTTATGCGGTTTGATGTAGCGAGTGATTTACATTTTATGGTGTGGGATAAGCTAAATAAATATAATATAAGAATCCCATTTCCACAAAGAGATGTTCATTTTTATCCAAAACAAGACAATTCATCAAATTGATTTTGGGTATAGCAATTTGTGATAAAACTAATCAGAATTTGGGTGACGTATAACTTCCCCTTTCACCAAATAAAACACTTCTTCCCCGATATTTACAGCGAGATCTCCTATCCTTTCTAAATGTCTAAATAATAACAATAGGCTTATCCCAGGTTGTATATTTTCTGGATTACTACGTAGTATTCCATATAAATCACTTAGCGTCTGTTCATAGATCTCATTCACCTTATTATCGCGTTCACGAAGTTGCACCGCAAGATTAGCATCTCGATGCACCAATGAATCAAGGGAGTCTTTAACCATTTCTTGTATAATTCCACATACGGATGGGAGATCAACGAAGGGTTGAATCGGTGGAAATTGTAAAAGTTCGATTGATCTTCTCGCAATGGAAACACATTTATCGGCTAACCTCTCTATATTCTGGTTTACTTTTAAAGTCATCGTAAGGAATCGCAATTCAAAAGCGACAGGTTGGTGTCGTGCTATTATATGTATACATTGAGCTTCGATCTCATTTTCAAGTTTATCAACGGTATCGTCTAAAGTTATGACTTTTTGAGCCAAACTTTCATCTCTATTTAGAACGGATAGAATAGCCTCCTGTAACATGTTTTCAGCGATACCACCCATATTGAGTAGTTGATGCTGCAGTGATTTTAATTCCGATTCAAGATGACTTTGCATATATACCTCTAAACAATATGAGCATTAACCTAATCTACCCGTTACGTAGTTTTCTGTCCGATTATCTGTTGGGGTAGTAAAAATTTGTTCTGTCTTCCCAATTTCTACTAGTTCACCATTGTACAGAAAACCTGCGACATCCGAAACACGTGCTGCCTGCCTTCTTTTATTCGTAACAAAAATAATAGTAAACTGTTGTTTAAGTGTTTGAATTAATGTCTCAATTTTCGGGGTCTCAGTTGCATCTAATTGTGAACATGGTTCGTCAAAAATTAAGATTTCAGGTTCACATGCTAATGCTCGAGCAATACAGAGTTGTTGTTGTTGACCGATGGATAATAAACTTGGATCTGTGTGAAGGTGATCCTTAACTTCATTCCACAAATGAGCCTTCATCAAACATTCATCAACAATATTACTGATTTGAGTCACATGTTTAATACCGCGTATCCTCGCACTATAGGCTACATTTTCATATATTGATTTTTTGAAGAGAATAGGTTTCTCAAACACCATACTAATTTTTCGGGCAATCTCTGTTGTTTTATTTTTTCGAGCATATAACTCCTCACCATTAATCAGTATTTCACCGGTATGTCTATAATCTACCTGTAAATCATTCAACCTATTTAGACAGCGGATTACTGTAGTTTTTCCACAGTTTGATGGACCTATAAAGGCAGTTACCTGTCTTGGTTGGATATCAAATGATAGATTTCTGAGAATTCGTCTTTTTCCAAACCAAACATTCAGATCATTGACCTGTATTATGGGAGTCATTATGGATACCTATGAACATATTGTATGTTGATCAATACATGACATTCGGGTTTTTCCTGAGAAAACTTGAAACTATACTGAATAACAATACCAGTAAAAGTAAAATTCCAATATTGTGCACTATGTTGACTATTGTTTGTCCACTAATTGGAGATTCCACTAAAATTGATACTAATATACAAAGTGCAGCAACCGCCAGGGTACGTGATATTGTGTGACAGATACCACCCAATATTTCAAGTAGCGAAAGTGGTAATACATGGTCAAGGATTACCTTCGTTTTCGTAGCACCTACGGCATACGCTGCATGTCGTATTGATATATCAATATTCCTAATAGCATTTTGAGCAGATAGGGTTGTAATTGGGACTACCAACAGAATGACAATAAAAGCAAGACTTACATACGAGGAAGAAATCGGATTAAATACAAGATAATAAATAGCTAATATTCCATAGACAATTGAAGGTATGGATGACAGAATGATAATTTGAGGTTCGATAATCCTACGAATTAAGTTATTTGTGGATAGCCATTCTTCAACAACAAACGCAATCACAACACTCACAATTATTGCCACACACAAGACAGGAATCATCCACATCAAACGAACCTTCACTAAGTTGATTCGATTGATGTTCATGCTCTCAAAACTAACTTCACTATTAACCGTTGGAACTGTGAATGTTAGAGTCAAGTATACAGTTAGGACTATAATCAGAATTGGAACTGCAATTATATTAAACAGCAGTTTAGTCTTGTCCATGATAATTGGATGTCAAGTTGGTATCATACCAGATTAGCAACAGAAATTTGGTTGATAATCTCCTCTAAAAGAAGGATCATTGAGTAACAGTGTATAGGAAATCTATGTAAATTGTAAAATGTAGCATTCTTATTTTAAACCTAACCATACCGCATTTGGACATAATCTGCAGTTCTCTCATGTTCAGGTGATTCAAAAAGAGTTTGGGTATCTTTATGTTCAATTAATTCTCCAAGAAACATAAAAATACACTCCTTACTTACCCGTCGTGCCTGTGCCATATTATGCGTGACTATTAAGAATGTAAATGTACCCTCAAGGATAGACATCAGTTCTTCGACTGCTTCTGTTCCTTTCGCATCAAGAGCTGAACATGGTTCATCCATAAGGATGACCTTCGGTTTAAGTGGTAAGAGTCTCGCAATACAGAGTTTCTGCTGTTGCTCTAATTGGAGTGTAGTCGCTTTAGTCTTTAGATTGTCCTTTAAATCCTCCCACAGAAAGACGGATGTAAGTGCTTCCTCAACGATTTCATCTGATTGGGACCGTGTTAGGCTTCTAAATGGTGAATGAATGCGAATACCGAATAGAATGTTATCATACACAGAAATAGGTAGTGGATTTGGTCTTTGAAACACCATACCGACGGTTTTTCTTAATTCTAAGAGTGAAACATCCGGATCGTAGATGTTCTTCCCTAAAATATGTATCTCTCCTTCAGTTGTGACGTTTCCGTACCGTTCATTTACCCGATTAAAACATCTGAGCAGTGTCGTCTTACCACAACCGGATGGACCAATTAGTGACGTAATCTGTCCTTCAGGGATTCTTACATTGACATCTATTAAGGCTTGGAAATCTCCATACCATAGATTAAGATTTTCTGTTTCAATACAGTAGTTATTTGTATCCAATTGTTCTAATTTCCACTTCAGATTTGCAATGATAAACTATTATGCTACCCAAAATTACCGTTGATATAATCGTAAGTTGATTGTTGGGTGGGGTTATCAGAAAAGATCACTTCTGTGTCATCAATTTCTACAAGGTCACCATTTAGCATAAATGCTGTACGATTTGCTAACCTTTTTGCCTGTTGAACAAGATTCGTTACAAGAAGAATAGTCATCTCATTTTTTAGAGATTTCAGTACTTCTTCAATACGCATGGTTGTAATTGGATCAACAGCAATAGAGAATTCATCCAAGCATAGAATCTCTGGTTGGTGAGAAAGTGCCCTTGCGATCGTCAATCTTTGTTGTTGACCTCCGGATAATTTTGTTCCTAATGAATCTAATCTATCCTTAACTTCATCCCATAAGGCAGCTTGTTGTAGGCATCGTTCAACGATAACATCTAATTCAGCTTTGTTTCGCAGTCCAGAAGTTCTGGGTGCAAAGGCTACGTTATCGTAAATTGACAGAGGCAAACCAACAGGTAAAGGTAACACCATACCAATTCTTTTCCGTAATCCGTAGACATCCCCAATTGAATTGACATCAATTCCGTCAAGTCTTACCGAACCTTCTATCGTTACCCCTTGTGTTAATTCAAGCGTTCGGTTAATTACTTTCAATAGTGTAGTTTTTCCAGATTGTGCTGGACCGATGATCCCAAGTATTTCATTCTCAACGACATTTAAAGATATGCCATTGAGTGCAGGTATATCTCCATAATGAACCTTAAGGTCTTCTATCTCAATTTTGTTTCTCACTATTCCCCTTACGCACTTAACCAAAAAGTTTCTCTGTTTTTCGACGTATTATTGAACAAGTTCGTAATATACCAATGATTACGTTTACTAAAAACAGTATTCCGACAATAGTACCAACAATTGCAACTAAGGAACTAATAATTATACCACCTATTGTAACAGGAACAGTATTTGCATAACCAATAGTCGTATATATCAAAAAAGTATGGGTGATAGTCCTGAATACAGAACCAAATACGCCGGGTTGTATATCTTTTTCAAAAAAAAAATACCACATGCCGAGAGAAATACAATTACAAATGAAATAACAACCAAAGCTATGGTTATTCTTAGAAATGGTAGATTAACTATCCCTATTTTCATGTTCCTCCTCCAATCTTTCCTCCACACGTGCTTCCGTTAGTACAGAGGCTAATAATCCAGACGGAATAGCAATTAAACCAACTCCAATTAATGCAACAAAGGCAGTGAAGACCTTCCCTCCAGGTGTTACTGGATACACATCACCATAACCGATAGTTGTGAGGGATACAATTGCCCACCACATAGATTTTGGAATTGTACCAAAATGCTCAGGTTGAGCCACTTTTTCAAAGTAGTAGATACCACATGCAGACAGATAAACCATCATGGTTGATAAAATCACAAGCGCAAGGAGTTCCCTTTTTACCTCACCTAATGCCTCTATCATTCTATCTACTGCTAAAATAAAACGCGTTGCTTTAAAAATTCTGAAAACACGTAAGAATCTTAGAATACGTAGGACATGAAAGCCGGGTAGGTGTCCCAATCCTGGAATTAATACAAGCGAGGGTAGGATTGCAATCAGGTCAACTAAACCGAAAAAACTAAAGATGAATGCTTTCTTATCTGGAGCAGAATATATGCGTAATACGTACTCTATCGTAAACAAGATGAGAAAAGACCAATCCGCTATAAGAAAGTAGAATTTATATTCTTCTAATTCTGGCTCAGTTTCAAGTACAAAGGCGATTGCCGAAGCGAGAATGAGTAGTTGAATAATAACATTAAATATTGTATTTTCAACTATTCCTGACAATCCCTGTTTATTATTATTTTGTTCGGTGTTAAGACTGTTATTCATCTGAAGCCTGTATTGGGATGTTTATAATACCTGTATTGGGATGTTTATAATAATTGTATGTATATGGATTACCATTTCTTCCGAGTTCTAAGATACACTCGTATACAAATTGCTGCTGCATTGACGAAAAGAACACTACCCACAAGTACAATGGCAGTGCCATACGGTATTACATCAGATACATCTGGGACTTGTGTAGAAATTGTATAAAGATGTAGTGAGAGTGCCATACACTGGTCAGTTATCTTATAAGCAAATAGATTCCCTTCAGTAATAGCTTTATAGAATACTGCTCCTGTAAACATGATGGGTGCTGTTTCACCAGCCGCACGTGAAACTTGTAAGATTACACCTGTCAATATACCACTAATCGAATTTGGCAGAACAATCCGTCGTATAGTCTGCCAACGGGTTGCACCTAAATTCCAACATGCCTCTCTGAAGGACATGGGGATAGCATTTAAAGCCTCCTTCGTACTGGCAATGATGACAGGGAGGGTCATAATGGCTAATGTGAGTGAAGCCGCCAAAATAGATTCACCAAGACCTGCGTATAATACAAACGCTCCTACTCCAAATAAGGCATGTACGATACTTGGTACACCAGCAAGATTCACTACAGCAAGATTCACAATACGCGTAAACCAATTGTCTCTTGCATACTCATTGAGGTAGACTGCAGCGAAAACACCAATTGGAGCAGCTACCAAAAGGGATACGACAACCAAATAAATTGTACCTAAAAACGGTGCCCATACACCCCCTGCACGCATATTGTCTTTTGGATTTGTGAATAAAAACTCGAATGACAAGCCGGGAAATGCTTTATAGAAAAGGTATCCGATAATTAACAGAAGTGGTAAGATCATCAAACAGGTCATTATCAAGAAGAATACCTTCACACCATTTTCGATGCGTCTGTTACGTCTTCCTATTTGAGATTCTGTGAAAATCACTTCTGCTGAAACGTTGGTATTTACATCCATAATCTACAAATATATCTAAGGTTTAACCTTGTCGTATTCCCTTGATAACTAAATCTGCAATCAAATTCACAATGAATGTGATGGTAAAGAGAAGGATACCGATGATGAATAGAACTTGATAATGTTCTCCTCCTCTTGCAACCTCTCCTAATTCTGCAGCAATGGTAGCAGTCAATGTGCGTATCCAAGATAATGGACTTGTGGGAATATTCACTGAGTGACCTGTTGCCATTAATACCGCCATTGTCTCTCCAATAGATCTGGCTGCTCCAAGTAAAACTGCTGCCAATAAACCATTTTTTGCTGCGGGTAACAAGACGCGGTAGATTACCTGCCATTTTGTTGCCCCAAGTGCCTCGGCTGCTTCACGATAGGAATCGGGTACCGCTTTTAATGAATCTTCTGCAATTGACACTATGATGGGGACACTCATTAAAGCAAGCATAATACTACCGTTGAGCATAGTCAACCCGATGGGAGCATTAAATACTTGGATAATCAGTTGATTCATCAATGTCAAACCTATGAAACCCCAAACAACCGAAGGTATAGCAGCCAGAAATTCTATAACTATTTTGAATGTCTCTCTTAATTTTGGAGAACAGAATTCTGAGACAAAAATTGCTGCACCAAGTCCGAATGGAACTGCCATTAACATCGCTAAGGATGTCACACCAAATGTTCCTAAAATTAATGCTAAAGTCCCATACCTTTTGTTGTTTAGTGATGTCGGATACCATTCTTCACTTGATAAAAATTCCGATAGATTCAATCCGTTAAATAGAAAACTTGCACCTTCTTTAAATACAAAAAAGAAAATACCAAATACAAATAGAATTGAACTGATACCACAGAGTCGAATGAAAAGCTCTATGACTGTTTCAGAAAAGGGTCGATTGGTTGCTTTATTTGGTTGTATACGCATTAAGTTCTATCTATTGAGATCCATTTTGTCTATATGTAAATGTGCAGGAGCTATTAATTCTTTGTTAGAGGTACAAACCCAAGTTTTTCAACGATTTTTTGACCATCATCAGATAAGATCCAATCAAGGTATTCTTTTGCAGCTCCATTTGGCACCCCAAGTGAATACATGTACAATGGTCGTGCGATAGGGTATGTTTTGGCAATTACATTGTCAAGGTTCGGGGCATAATAGGGGGCATTCTCGTCTATGGAAACTTTCAACATTTTCACATGTTCGGTAGCATATCCCATACCGCTATAACCGATGGCACACGGGGTACGTCCGACTACCTCTACAACATCCTTTGATCCGTGTAAGTCCAATGAACCTAATTCAAAATCACGGTGTTCACCTAAAAGTGCTTCTCTAAAATAAAAAAATGTACCAGAGTTGGATTGCCGACTAATACGTATTATCTTATCACTTTTACATTTAGAATTTGCTACATCAAGTTGCTTCCACTTCGTAATCCCCCCATCTTCTCCATAAATCTCAGCGAGTTGCCCTATTGTAACTTGTGATATTGGATTATCTTTATGGACATATACAGCCAATGCATCATAACCGACAATATATTCTATGGGTTCTTTACCTGTGTTTTCCAATGACAACTGCTTCTCTTTTTCTTTAATTTGTCTACTGCAGTTTGCGATATCTACTGTTCCGTTGATTAATGCTGCAACGCCTGTACCTGAACCTCCCCCTGCCACTTCAACTGAAATAGTGGAGGATAGATCATTAAATTCCTCAGCCCAAGCCTGAGCTAAATTTACCATTGTATCCGAACCCTTATTTCTGATTATGGAACGTTTTGTGTTTTGTGATCCACTATCACCAACGGAATTTGAAGAGCAACCAAATAAAATGTTAATGCATACAAATGCAATAAGATTAATGAAAATAATCAGATTTTTTCTGAAATACATATCAATTAAATTACACCTATGAGAATAATTCTATGTACAGTATTATAACAAACAATTGTTACGAAAATTAGACAATACTATGTATTTATACCATTTTTGATATATAATGTCTCTCTTTGTAGCATAAACTGTCAGTTTGTGCCACTTTCCGATTCATTTCTAACAATAGAAAATGGAACAAAAATTAATAGAAATGGAATTATTTATAGATGGTATAGATAAATTGAATGATTATGACATATGGGTGTCATACAGATCGGTTAAGTACATGATACAATACTCTCTAAAATAGTATCTTATCGAATTGTTGTTAAATCAAGTATACTATCTAAGAGTTGACTATTGTCATTATATACTTCCAATCCGATCTGTTGCTTATCTACAGAAAATACACAGAAGTGTTTATCAATAGTAAATGCTTTTACATGTTCTACCCAAGGCACGGATTTATCTTGAACATAATAAGGTGCTCCACAACCACCACTAATAATTTGCCATACGGGATATTCAAAATCTGGATTGAGTGATGAATCAATCAATGTTCTGCTATAGTTGTGTTCATCCCCACATAAAACCCCTAAAACTTTAGATTTACTGGATACAACCGTCCAAAACCTATTCCGCATGTCAATTACATCCCCAAAAGGAACGTCTTTATTGTTGTAGCCACCAAGTTCACCCTGTCCAGGTGTTCCCCAATACATGGCGTCTTTTACATGTCCACCATTGGGAAATGGGGGTTCATGCAATATGATAAATATCCAGTCGATTTTGGAATCGTTTTGTGCTGCATCTAATTCCTTTTTCAACCAATCCATCTGGTTATTCATCAAATAACCTTCCCTGTTTCCACCAAACAGATTCAGTGCAAGATTTATCGCATCTTTATCTTGTGATTTTTGCCCATATTTACTTTGACTCCGATAACCTGTTGTCCAATAATTGCTATTAAGAGATATAAAATGAATCCTACCATAGTTAAAGGAATAGACATTCTCTTTATAGGTTGGACCAACATCCTTACCTGCTGTGTTTGAGCTCCATTTATTCTCAGGTTCTGGAATGCCGTGTCCATAAATACTCCCAATTGGATTTACGAATTCTTTGGCGAAAATACTTTCAGCACTATCATCACCAACTGTACCAGCGAATTGTATATAATTCTCATTCTGTTTCATGTCTACAGTTTTAACTCTGTAATATGTTCCAACTTGTTCATGATTCCCAATGGATTCATAGAATGGGATAAGTGCACCAACAGGTTGGATTGTTCGTTTCCAAGTTTTTAGTTGTGATGTATAGTCCCATACGTTGGATGTATACCCGTTGATTAAATCCCCACCAAAACAAACAAAATCCGCTCTCTTAGTGTAGAGTTCTATAGCAAATCGTCCTAAATCTTTTGCGTTAACCCCGTTTTGAGCGCGTTCTCCACCTCCTACACCTGCACGTGAATCGGACATAAAACCAAACTTGAATGTGGCTGCATTCCCCGGTATTGGGGCAGTCTTGAACGGATATGTACTGGAAAACTCATCTGTATAAACTTGATAGAAATAGGTTGAATCAGGTTGAAGATTCGCCACAGTTACCTCATGCTTTGTACTATCTTCTTTAGAGTAAAAGTCTTCCTTTTCAATTAAGGTATTGGTCTTATCCTGAGTATATACCCTAACAATTCCTTCAGTAGGTTTATCTGTTTCCCATGATATAACCGCAGAGTTTTGAGTTAGAAGATCAACAAATGGACCTTCAGTGACAGTTGTAAGAGTGGTGTATGTTCCAGTCTTTGGTGCTCCTTCCCTTTTATAACGCAATCTACGATCATACGCTCGTGTCGTATTGACCCGTGAATCAAAGACCTCAATTCTATAAACTATAGTACCACCATTCCCTTCAATTAGTCCTGTATCGTAATGAACATCTTCAAGTTTAGATACGTCAATCTTGACTTGATGCTCGGTTTTCCTCTCATCAATATGTATACCCAAAGCACTCTTACGATAACGGGGTGTTGTCAAGAAACCTTCTGTGTGTGGAACGCCGAAGTAGACAACACTGGTGGGTGCATCAATAATAGTTTCAAATTCAACTATCACAGATGAGCCTTCAAAACCGATAACATTGGGTTCATTTGATAACAACATGTCAGGACGATATTCCATTGTACTGAAAGTAATTGCATCAGCAGAAACAGATGTTAAAATAATCATCAACATGAACATTAGAGATTTAAAAAGGTAATTCATCCATCTACCTACCATAATATTTTGTAGAATATTCTACATGATTTCTGTAAATTAAACTATACTATAGTTTGGACTACAAAGAGTAAGTGATCGACATATTTTGTGAAGTCTTGTAGAATTTAGACAAGGTGTTCGCAATGCAATGGATTTATCTATTTATACCGCTTTTGGGTGTATCCCTTTTGGTTATAACCTACGGTAAATCTCAATAACGGAAGACACTTAAAATTAATAATCCTGCCCTGGATGGTTCAGGAATTGACATACACATAATGACTAATGTATAATGAAACCGATGTTTATCGTTAATAATATTTTCAACAGTATAATCAGAAAATGAAAAATCCTCTATCTCAATTTTCTTCAAGATATTCTAAGAAGGTTGGACTTCCACCCGGTTCGCTTGTATATGTCGGGGAGGAACGGGAGGAACCTATTCAGGTTAACTTGATTGACTACAATGATTCACAATTCCAAGAATATACAGTGGAGTCTGTCGAAGAATGTGAAACATTTAACAATGAAGATATGGTAACTTGGATAAATATACGAGGGTTGCATAACCCAGACTTCATTAGCAGCATAGGAGAACATATCGGTATAAACTCAATGGTCCTTGAAGATGTCATGAATCCTACCCAACTTCCTAAAATTGAGATATTTGATGACTATATCTATATTCTATTAAGAACACTTCATTTTAATTCTGATACATCTGTCGTATCTGATGAACCTGTTAATCTGATTATCGGTCAGAATTATGTTGTGATGATACATGAAAGTGGGGAAGAATTATTTAAACCTATATATGACAGGATTATAATGAATCAAGGTAGGATTAGGAAAATGAACTCATCCTATCTTGCATACGCGTTGATAGATCTAATTGTTGATTATTTCTTTATTATGGCTGAAGATATAAGTGATCAACTTGATTCGATAGAAGAGGAAATTATCTCAGATCCTACACCGGATAATCTAAAGAAAATTAATACACTCAGACAGCAAATTCACATGATGCGTAAACCTGTACTATCATTACGTGAAGTAATTGACGAAGTATTTAGTGATGAAATACCAATTCTTGATATTGATACACACATATACTTCAGGGACGTACATGACCACATTCTTCAAGTAATTCAATCAATTGAGACACTAAGAATCGTTGTTTCAGGATTGTTTGACACTTATTCCTCTGCACTAAATCATAAAATGAATGAAGTCATGAAGGTGTTAACTATTGTAGCAACATTTTTTATTCCACTTACTTTCATCGCTGGATTATATGGTATGAATTTTAAGTTTATGCCAGAACTTGAAATGCGATGGGGATACCCAATTATCTTAGGTGTGATGGTTTTAATCGGAATTATCATGCTGATATACTTTAAAATAAAAAAATGGTTATAGAGTCTTTAACCAATTAGTCTGTATGTTAAAATCTACCGTATTTGGCTGCTTTGAATTTTCTGTATAAAAAATCTATGTCTTTGAAATACTGTTTATTCCTTATGTATTTCAACAATTTGAAGCACCCTAAGCCAGCATTTCATAGATTCGACCAGTTATACAACTTTTCACCTACCTTTTATTGATCTTCTACATACATTTTCAAGATGTAAAATATAACTTATTTTCCAATTAAGGAAAGAATAGGAAAGGATAGACTGAATGATTCTTGATTTTTTAACCCAAGCTGGAGAAGTATTAAATGGAATTATCAATTCTCCATTCAGGGGAATTCTTCTTAGTATCATTACAATCATTAGCTTATTAATCCTCAAGACCGTTAGTGGACATTTTGTGAAAAGATATGTATATAAACATGCACAGGTTGAAACAAATGCACAGAATTTTATGGCAGTCTGGGGTTATGTATGGACAGCTATAATTGCAATCTTTGGTATTATCAGTCTTAGTGGCTCTCTCAAAACCCTCGGTATATCGGCAGGTTTCCTTGGTATGGTGTTAGGGTGGTCATTACAAGCACCAGTAACCGGAATTGCTGCATGGTTAATGTTAATCCTAAAAAGACCATTCAAGATCGGAGATCGTGTCATCATCGCTGGTATTACTGGAGATGTCATGGATATCACATTAACCCATGTTATTCTTAATCAAGTAGGTGGTACTGTTTCAAGTGAAGAACGGTCTGGAAGGGGAATCCTCATTCCCAATGCAATTCTATTTGGTCAGACTATTACAAATTTCACGCTTGAGGAAGAATACATACTTGTTGAAGTTCCTGTTCGCATTACTTTTGAATCTAACTGGCAAGATGCTGAACGAATCTTAGTGAATGCTGCAAAAGTGGTAACTGCTGATGTAATTTCAGATGTTAATGAAGATCCTTTTATAAGAGCTGAACTGTTTGACGCCGGTATTATGATGAGACTTCGCTATAAATGTAGACCGGTCGATAGAGCAAGTAGTTTAAGTGATATAGTCAAGATAATATTCCATGAATTTTCAAAAAATGAAAATGTGGAATTCTGTTACGCACACTCAGAAGTCATCTATTCATGGAAAGATAATGCCATCTTACCATCGGGGATTAATAAAACAAGTGGTACCTAAATATGTTAATTGATTTTGTTCAATTTATACTGAATTTAAAATATATCTCTGTTGTGTGGGTCGTTGCAATAATCATCTGTACTATCATAGTTTATACTTTTATCACATTGCAAATGCGTAAGTATGTTGATACACATGCATATAAACCCGAAAATTCAGATAGATTCTTTTTTATTTGGCGATATTCCTTTATGTTCGTCATAACGGTTATCATCATATTTCTATTTTCTGACACATTTGGATTACTGGGGTTGTCACTCGGTTTCATTATGACCGTTCTGAGCTGGGGACTCCGGAACCCAATTATGAATCTTGCAGCATGGTTACTTATTATCCTAAAGAAACCTTACCAAATTGGGGATAGAGTGATACTTGGACAGTTAATCGGTGATGTAAAAAAGATTACCGTTATGCATACGATACTGGATCAGGTAGGAGGGACAATCAGTAGCGAAGAAAAATCTGGGAGAAGCATCCTAATTGCAAACTTACACCTATTCAACTGGACTGTGGTAAATTATACTCGAGATGAAAAATACATACTTGATGAGGTAATATTACGATTAACATATAAGTCAAATATTGATAAAGCAGAACAGATAATGTGTCAAAAGGCTGCTGAGGTAACTGCAGATATCTGTGCGGAACTCGGTGAACAACCTTATGTACGGTTTGAGTTTATTCCATCCGGTGTTGTCGCAAAATTAAGGTATCGTGTTGTTGCAGTTGAACGTCCACAAGTTTCCACTTTAATTGTTGAAGAAATATATAGAATGTTTGCAAACGAAAATGACATTCAATTTGCCTATATAAAACAAGAAATTGAACTTACATCATACGACACACATAATCCACCTCCACAATATCTACATGTGTAATAAAATATAACCCACAAATTTCAAGATCGATGGAGTTGGGTGAAATAAGATGACAATTAATTGAGTACCTGAACAAACCTACTTATAAGTTCGTCATCAATGTTATACCATTTCTGATATATCACGACTCTCTTTTGTAGCATAAACTTTTAGTTTGTGCCACACAACACTTCATTTATAGCAATTGCTAATGGAACAAAACTTAATTGAAATGGTATTATAATTGGTCAATTCGTTCACTATTGGGATTCAAAGGAGAAGTATAGTGGAAACAAATTATAACCAACTAAAAACTCGACTAATTGAGGTAAATGATATTCAAGCTGCAGCAGGTCTGCTTCATTGGGATCAATCTACCTATATGCCACCTGGAGGTGCGGCTGCTCGCGCACGACAGTCTGCAACCCTAAGACGAATAGCTCATGAGAAGTTTACCGATCCCGCAATAGGAAAACTACTTGATGATTTAATTCCTTACCAACAAAGCCTTGATTATAGTTCAGATGAAGCCAGTTTACTACGGCTTACTCGTAGACAGTATGATAGGGCAATTAAGATTCCATCCGACTTTTTAGCAGAAGTCGCAACTCATACATCTGAATCCTATCAAGTTTGGACTGAAGCACGTCCTGCAAATGACTTTGAAAGGGTACAACCCTACCTTGAAAAAACTCTTGAATATAGTCGTAAATCCGCTAATTTTTTCCCGGGATATGACCACATTGCAGACCCCTTAATTGAACCAAGAGACTACGGTATGAAGGCAACGGATGTCAAGAGGGTTTTTGCTGAATTACGTGAACAACTCGTTCCGATCGCATCTGCTATCACTTCTCAATCACCAGCAGACGATTCATGTTTACACAAAATATATCCCGAAGAAAAACAACTATCATTCGGTTTAGAGGTTGCAAAGAAATTTGGTTATGATTTACAACGCGGTCGTTCTGATAAAACACACCATCCTTTCATGACGAAATTCTCGTTAGGAGATGTCCGCATCACGACACGATCTAAAGAGGACAGTCTGGGGGAAGCCATGTTCTGTACAATGCATGAAACTGGACATGCATTATATGAACAAGGGATTCGTATGGATTTTGAAGGTACACCTTTGGCAAGAGGAACTTCTGCAGGAGTTCATGAAAGTCAATCCAGACTCTGGGAGAACATTGTTGGAAGAAGTAGGAGTTTCTGGACCTGTTTTTATCCACAGTTACAGGAGACCTTCCCACAGCAATTAAATGATGTGTCTCTTGATACATTCTATCGTGCAATTAATAAGGTAGAACGTTCACTTATCCGAACGGAAGCTGACGAGGTAACTTACAATCTACATGTCATGTTACGTTTCGATTTTGAACTGGCACTTTTGGAAGGTGAGTTGGAAATTAAAGACCTACCTAAGGCTTGGAGAGAAAGATTTGAAGCTGATTTTGGTATCGTTCCACCTGATGACAAGGATGGTGTTCTGCAGGATGTACATTGGTATTATAATCTCATTGGGGGAGGATTTCAAGGATATACATTAGGGAATATCTTAGGGGCACAGTTTTACACCGCAGCATTGGAAATACATCCTGAAATTCCAAATGAAATTGAGAATGGCGAATTCCAAACACTTCACGATTGGTTAAAAGTAAATGTCTACCAACATGGATCAAAATTTACTGCTCCAGAGATTATTGAACGTGCAACTGGAAAATCTATGACAATTGAACCTTATATCAAATACCTAAGAACTAAATATGGTGAATTGTATTCACTGGATTAATGAATTCGATAATACTTCTGTCATCATAATATTCTGTCTATCGTTCAATGGTATAAAATACACGCCTATTTTATACCATTGACTTCTAATGAATCATGAGTCATGTAAAACCTATTTAAAAATAAATGCTAATACAAATTCTACTCTTTCGTAGGTCGGGTAGAGGAACGAAACCCGACAAATGCCAAACGCGCATTTGACGTTGATTTGGACGAATTCCCGGGGAATGTCATAAACACATTCATACCGTGATTCCTTGATTCCTTGATTCCTTGATTTGGAACTACGGAATACTGTTATAATACCATTTAGAAATGGTATAAGGTTACATTTATGAATATTCTACAGAACATACCCATAATATTATTCATTTTGCTTACAATCGGGTGTGGGAAGGTTAGACTAACTCAGATATCCAAAAGTACGGAGGCATTACAACTCACTGAAAAACAAAAGAATATCATCCATCCAAAATTGAAGTTAATACAGGATGTATTAGATGATTACGATTTTGAAAAAAGACAGATAGAGTCTGATTTACGAGAGTATCGTACCATGACCCAAGATAGACAACTTTACCGTTATGATGGTGGGCTTAGCACAGCTCAAAGACAACGGAGACTTTCGAATGTACGAATAAAGGTAAGAAAGTTCCTTACACACAGAAATGTCCTCCTGAAAGAGATAGGAAAATTACTGCAGGAAATTACAAATGAGTTAACTGACGAACAACGGATTGTTTTTAATGAACTGAAATTGCCTGAATTGGAAATACCGCGTAGTCTAAGGCGAGACCCTACTGCGGATTTCCGGTATATTCCAAGCAATCCATTAGGAATAAGATGATATGGAAAATTGATTAGGTTAGGATAGTTTTGAAGAATAAATCAAGGAAAGAATCCGCATCTACCCCAACATATACTTTTGCATTTGGATCTATGACGTTCTGTTTTCGAAGATCAGCAACTGTCATGCCGCTGGTTAATTCTCCCTCCGTTTCTACTTGCACATGAGCATCCACACTTCTGAATAATTCTGGATGATTGAGCATGCCAATAGGTAATGCATCGTGGATATGAAATCCATAGAAACCAACATTTTCTCGGTAAAATTCCATGACTGCTTTTGTGGAATCAGTTAAGAAATGAGAGATTACATCCTCCCGTCCAAATACTTCCGTTTGTAATCGATCACCTGTCAATTTAACTTGATGCGTCACATCTAAGGGAGCAATGTGAATAGGTACACCTGAATTAAATACTTCGTGGGCTGCGTGTGGATCAACAAATACATTGAATTCGGCATTTGTTGTAATATTTCCATATTCTGTGAAGACGCCACCCATCAGATACAGACTGTGAACTTTTCGAAAACGAGATAAATCCTTTTGAATGGCTTTAGATATATTGGTTAATGGACCTAAGGCTACTATAATCAACTCGTCAGGATAACTGTCTACCATTTCAAGGATTAAGTCATCTGCCGATTGATCAGTAAATTGACAATCTGCAGTATCGTATTTCAACGTCCCTGTTGAATTGAGTAATTCACTGATATTTCCTAACCCATCTTTCCCATGAACATCCTCAGCATCAACTGGCGGTTTTACCAACGGTTGTGCTTCTCCTTTTGCAATAATAGGAAATGCTGTAAGGTCCAAAATATTCAGTATTTTTAGGAGATTTCGAGTGACTGTTTCAAGGTTGACGTTACCGCTAACCGTGGTGATGGCTTCTACCTTGATATCTGGTGATTTGAAGGCGTAAATTAACGCTAAGGCATCATCTACCCCTGGATCAGTATCAATAAGAATTCGTTTCATGTCATTTGCCTTCAGTCAATAAAACCTTCGCCAATAATAGACATTCTGTTAGATTGTCCGTATTGTAGCACATTCTGTTAGATTGTGCGTTCTGTAGAACCATAGATGTCAACTTAGTGGTTTATAGTTGTCTGATATTGATGTCTTTAGTCCCGACAAATGCCAAACGCGCATTTGGCGTTGATTTGATAGGGACGATATGTTTATAGCAATCCGTTATCCTGACCTATCTTGAGTTCCGTAGGAACGGAATGTTTATAGAATAACGTATTCACACAGTCTTTAGTCCCGACAAATGCCACACGCGCATTTGTCGTTGATTTGGTAGGGACGGAATGTTTATAGAAAAAATGTGAACCACCCCTCCTAAGTTCCGCTGGAACGACACAAACAACAAACATATCGTCTCTACGGGAGTGTAAACCATCAAAATAGATTTATCAATTTATTTCGTATTTGGTATAAACTTACAGTAAATTTCAATAAGGGAAAATCTTAAAACTAAATATGGTAGATTATATAATTAATTCCACATACTGTCTTGTAGGAGGGAATTCCGATTCCCGATTATCAAAGGGTTTGATCGCGATTCGGAGATCGCTCCTACAAGTAAGGTGTGTAATTATATCAATATTTCACCATAGTCCTGCGTGCTGGTTTTCCCTTAAAATCCATTTTATGATATAATAGAAAACCAGCGCTGTCATACCAGGTTAATAGTCACTATGGCAGTGCTATGCGGTGTAGGTGTTGTAATCACCCGCATCGCATCCACGGATGTGCTGGTGTAAACGCATCTGTACATCCACAAAAAGAATCCTGCCGTTACATATCATAAACTATCTATAATATTTCGTAAAATTATTGTAATATTATGTGTATATTCTTTAATTTACCATTTCTAACATGTTAATACCAGTCTTCAATTCTACAGTATGAATACGTGATATGAAGGAAAGGTGAAATGCTGATTTCCTACATTCTACTACAAAATTAAAAATAAAATGAAGAAAAAGTATATATTAAACAACTAACATTACCAAGAGTTACTTTTTCAACGCAAACTGGATGTCTATGCTACAGATTAGGTTAACATACATATTTTCCAAAGAACAAAATTGGATAAAAAAATTAAGATGATATATTGAGATCCTACTTCAAAATCATAACTTTAATGAGAAGTATATAATTAGAAAATAAATGATGACTATCTACAAAAATGATCCTAAATACAAAAAATTATTTATGTTAAAAAACCGACATTATTTGCCGGTTGGAATTGTCAAATTTTGCACGGACAGCAAAAACATAAAATCACACTTTTTGAAAATTCTTATAAAGTCAATTCAAAGTGGAATGAAGTCAGTCTATGACAGAGGTTAGAGGGGTAATTTACACCAAATTCAATGACACAGAATGTGTCAAAAAGTGTAACTTTTTTCACTTTTTTGACACATGGAGAAATTCAATATTTTCACGATTTATCAACAGGGAATTTAGGATTAAAGGTCTGTTATTGCACCTTATTAAGTTGTCGTATATTAGGATTAAATGTTCAATTTTCAACTATGAGTTCTAACACAAGTTCTAAATGAACATGTCTCTTTTTTATCATAACATTTAGGTTGTGCAGTAAGAGAAGTCATCCAAATAAACCTGTAATCCAATTTCATTCTTAGAGTGTGGGATCAATTTGAGCATATTAGGCATAGTTCAATTGTAGTTGATTAAATGAAGATATTGCTTATCATGGTATCAATATAGAATTCAAACTTATTTCTATCTAAGTATCATTATTACATTATAATGCAGGAATTCGAAATGTAATGAATAGAACGAAACCTAAAGAACGTATTACAATATTAGTGGATACATCACGCGATACGGGTTGGTCAAACGGGTTAATCCAGGTTAAACCCCACAAAATCTATCAGACGACGAATAACCATGATTATATCAAAGAAACAGTACTCAGAAATTATGATGTACTTACAATTTGTAGTAATACACAACTAAAATATACTGAAATTGAACTTAAACTAATTCTCGATTTTGTTGAAGATGGCGGAGGTATTCTCTTAGCAGGTAGCACAAGTCGGTTCGAAAGAGATGTCCGGGAACCAATTACAGAAATGGGAATTAATCAAATTGCATCACAATTTGGAGCAAAATTTCTTTCTTTAGCTGAAGGACAGGGAGAAATGGATTCTGATGCAAATCCTCTACGAGGGTATACAAAAAAAGACATAAGGTTCAACAAACATGAAATTACAAATGGAATGGGAATTGATGATCTCGGACTCACATATTGCGGTATTTTAGATTGTCCATCAGATTCTGAAGTCTTCCTACAACATTCTTCTACAAAAGATCCCATTGGTATCTGTCTGCAATGGGGATTAGGACGCGTTCTGATGATTAACACACAACTTTTTCAACAGGAGAACCACCTCGTTTCAACACAATTCCTTGATTGGTTGGGTATCAATCGTATCTCTCTAACAAAAGGTTCAGAGACTATTCCTGATGAAATTCATATTGAAGAACACGTTAAAGAGGATGGAAATATAAGTATATTCTATACAGATTTTGTTGCGAACCGAGTTGATACATGTTTGATGTTTGCCAAACAACTTGCAGAGTATATGGTTGCAAAATTCCCTTTGAGTAAGGAACTAAATTTAAAGATTAATCTTGTTCCATCCTGTATACATGAGTATAGTGGAGAGGATACGATGATGACAATCGGGGGATGTGTTCATACCTCAAGACTCGCCTATTCTCTTGGTGTTGAGACAAGTGATCTAATCGCGCATATTACACCATTTTCTGTGGTAATGGATGTCATGTTTGACGGATACCCTTTCTTATTTGGTATCTGGGGCATGAAAATACTGGGGTTTGAACGGGAAGCCGACCTTATGCTCTCCGATTTAGAGGAACAATTTAGTAAGAATTCAAAGACACTTGACACGATTGACATTTCAAGAATTTATGATAAGAGATCTCTTAAACCAATCTGGATTATGATCAAGTTAGTAGAAAAATATGGGGAAGAATTATTCATCAAATTAGCTGTAAATAGAAGTGAAACTGATATGAATATGCCACGCACAACATTTTCGTGGATTGATTCACTCATCTACTTCATCAGCAGAGCAGTGGATGAAGACCTATTTCCTTGGTTTAATGAGATCGGTACGGCTGTCCACCCTCTACCACTATTACCCGCAGACAGTGAGGAATTTGTTGATCAGGTACGTTTGTACCTTTACAATATTATACGTGATCCAACTGCTGATACCAATGAAAGAATCTATGCAATTGAGAGTTATTGTGAAATAATAGATCAATCCGAACGAGAAACAAATGCATTAATTGCTAAACTGAACTCAGATGATAGATATGATCGACTCATTTCATCTATAGAACTAATTAAGAAGTGCGATGATCGGGGTGTTACTACGCTTGAGAAATTGATAGATGATTCGAAGCATGATGACCTTGTAGCAATTGCTGTACTTGCTTTGGTTCGTCATGGTGTAAGCAGTGATTATGTAGATCAACTCATTGAAATTGCACCGAATCAGGATAGTAAATATCAACTTGAAACGGGTTACTTACTTGCAAAAATTGCTCATCCTGCTGCTGATAAGTTCTCATATGATAGACTAACTGATAAAACTGGTGAATCCATCCTAACGATAGAGACTGAATGGGATAAAGATTTAAACATTTATGCAATAATTGAAGGATACCGTATTGCAACATGTAATACAATTGTTCATACACATCATTTCCCCAATTACACACTGGTACATGGAACCTATATAAGATGGTTACATACAAAACCACAATTTCGACGAAAAGGATTGGCGCAGTTCTTGTTGACTGCCACATTGTCTCATGAATTAGTACAACGTCACGCTTGTATATCTCTACGAACATCAACCCGCAACACCGCACATGCAATGTATAGGAATTTTGGGTTTGTTGACGGACATACCGTACCAGTGTTTTCAAAAGCATTACACTACGAACAAGCTAAAGTGGTTGAAGGGGTTGTAATTCGACCCTATAAGGTTGGGGATGAAGTATTGATGAAGAAGGTACGTAATACGTTCTGCAAGGACATGCTCAATAGCAGACCCCGAACAGCGAAAAGACACAGAATTTCTGACACACAATTTATTTATCTCGCTGAAATGAATGGAACACCTCTGGGTTATGTAATGGTTCAATGTAATCAGGAAGCAAAGACAGTTTTTATCAAGGAATTTTGTCTAATACCTATATCAGATGATAGTTCCAATTCCGATTCTGATTTCTGTGAAGACATTGGGGCAATGTTCCTATCTACATTACACAACGAACTGGTCAAACGCGATTATAAACAGATAAGTTGGTATTTAGATGGTGAAGAAAAGAAGAAATATATAAGAAAATTATTTAGCAATATTGGATATACATTAGAGGATACGGATTGGGTCTGGATGTTTAAGATTATCAATCTCCCGATGCTGCTTAGTGAGTTATCTCCACTACTCGAAGAACGGCTGAAAGGGAGTGATGTATTCAGAGATTGGCAAGGAACAATCGCTATTAAAGGCACGGAACATCAGGCAAGTCTTACAGTCAAGGATGGTATAATTCATGTATCCGCAGATTCTTTACCTGAGAAAGGAATATACATCTCTACAGATGATGACACCCTTACAAACTTTATTTTAGGGATCTATACACCTTATGATGCATATCTACAGAATCAATTACATATAAAACCGACAATCAACAGTTCTGTAGGAGGTCTGTTGGAAACCTTATTTCCTAAACAGTAGGAATTTGGCAGCACCAGCGGTGCGGAATGTGTGTAGAAACGGAAATGCCACCACTAATCAAGCACCAGCGGTGCGAAAGGTGTTTAAAAACAGTTCGAAAAGAAAATACGAAAATTGTCCAAACTATACTAAATCTCATAGGAGAATTGTTATGAAATATCAAAAACTTATATTTTCAATTTTTGTCTATCTAATTTCCAGTGTTATCGGTTTCTCAAATATTGCTTGGTCAGATAGTCAGATAGAAATTGATGATAAACAGAAACAGATAATATTAAAAGGAAAAATATCAAACGCCTTAGGAGAATACGATTCACATTTGAAGGGTGCTGTTGAATTTATGATGTGCGGTCCTGCTGGAAAAGAATATGAAAGTATTCTTGTGGTAGACGCCACTGCAAAAGAAATACATAGGGCAATGACCATGCTTGATGTGAAACCTGGGAATCCCGTCGATCTTGACATTGAAACTGACGAATTAATTCCCGCAAAAGGTCCTACGGTTATAATATCGGTTGAATGGGAAGAAGATGACAAAATAAAAAAAGTACGCGCAGAAGATCTGTTACACAATGTGAAGACCAATAAACCGATGAAACATGTTGCATGGATATATACCGGGTCACGGATGATGTTAGATCTTGATATAGAGGATGAAGATGTCTATATACCACATGCCTTTAATACTAACGATATTGTCTCATTAAGTGTCAGTGATCCAAGTACGCTATTTGTCAATCCTTTACCTGAATCATCAGAAGAGAATTTATATAAGAAAAATGATAAGATTTTACCTGCACTCGGTACACCCGTTAAGATCACAATCGAGGTTAATCAGGAAATGCAATTATATGTGCTAATCAGTGGTAAAGTACAAGGAGTTGGATTCCGTCATTTTACAAGAGTTAATGCAACAAAACTTGGTATTAAAGGATATGCTAAAAACCTATCTAATGGTAAGGTGGAAGTGGTTGCTGAAGGGAAAAAAGAACAATTATATGCCTTGATTAAGCAATTGAGAATTGGACCTACACCTTCAAAGGTTGACAATGTGAAAATTGAGGAACGAGACTTTACTGGAAAGTTTGATTCATTCGGAATTCGGTTTTGAGATATGACAAGCCAATCGCATCCTAAGATTGTTGGAATATTACTTGCAGCTGGACTATCAACGAGGATGGGACGTCCAAAACAACTATTACCATTCGGGAACAACACTATCATAGAGACTGTAATTGACAATATGTTGTCATCAAACTTTGATGATGTAAGAGTGGTTTTAGGTCATTGTGCTGAGGATATAAAAAAGTTGATTATGGATCGAGGTGTTGTTACAGTATATAATCCTGATTATAGAGATGGAATGCTATCGTCAGCACAAATTGGTATTAGATCAATCAACTTCCCTTATATTTCAAGACCATCATCTACCTCGTGTGAGAAATCATATGAAACCAACAGAGATGCTTTTTCACTCATGTTAGTTGATCAACCATTCATTACTACTGAACTTATAAATAGGACTATTGATGGGTATAGAGAGACTAATAAAGGAATTACGATTCCCAGTTACAATTATCAGAGAGGACATCCCGTGATTTTCCATTGTAAATATGCAAAGGAGATTGTATCTTTAGGGGATGATAGTGGTGGGATTAGATCCTTGTATCAATCCTATGCAAACGATATACACTATGTAAATGTAGATACCGATCATATTCTAAAGGATATTGATTTTCCTGATGATTATACAAAAGCCTTACAAGAGAGCAAAAACAGTAATAGTTAAAATTCGATACTTAGATTATGTTTGAATCAATAGAAAACGTACAAAATGCTTGTGAAAAGCAGGATTATATAGCAGATAAAGGTTTAGCAACGACATTATATCTTGCACATCATCTGAAAAAACCGATCTTTCTGGAAGGTGAACCTGGGGTTGGAAAAACTGAAGTAGCCAAAGTTCTGGCGGATGCAACTGGAGCAAAGTTAATTCGCTTGCAATGTTATGAAGGTTTAGATGCAAATAGTGCCTTATACGAGTGGAACTACACACGACAGATATTACAGTTACGAATTGATGAAGCACAAGGACGAGATAAAAAAGAGATTGGCACGGATCTTTTTAGTGAGAAATTCTTGCTCAAACGTCCCTTGCTTGAAGCAATCCAAGGGGATGGCGATCAACCACCTGTACTATTAATTGATGAAGTCGATAGAAGTGATAGTGAATTTGAGGCATTTCTACTTGAAATCCTATCAGACTACCAAATTACAATTCCTGAAATCGGAACTATTAAAGCTAATCATGTTCCTTATGTCATACTAACTTCTAATCGAACTCGTGAGGTACACGAAGCATTAAAAAGAAGATGTCTATATCAATGGATAGATTATCCAACTGAAGAGAAAGAACTCGCAATCATTCAGACAAAGCTACCTGAATTAAATGACAACTTAGCACATCAATTATGTCGGATGATGCAGTTTTGGCGAGAAGGTGAATACTATAAGAAACCTGGGATAGCAGAAACCTTAGATTGGGGTTTAGCTATTTTAGCTCTTGGAAAAGAACAACTTGATCCAGAATTAGTTGCTGAAACACTGGGTTGTGTCTTTAAATACCAAGATGATATACAACGCGCTTCGACCGTAGAACTGGATGAAATGATAAAATAGTGAAAACAACAGAGAACTCTACATCACAGGGAGACGACCATGGCTATTAATTCTGAATGGATTCCTGCCGAACCTGATTTAGCTACTATTTGTAATACCTATAAAGACCCTATATATACATTATCCCAAGCAGAAATACCTGCTATTATTTTTAGAAATGCATATTCTCCTGAACAGTGTCAAGGACTTATTGATAGATTCACCTATATGGGTTTAATGCGTGATGAGAATGAGCTAAATTCAGCAGACAAACGTACGCGTATTGATATTGGTACAAGTCTTGGTAATCGTGGAAGTAAGAAACAACACTTCCTTGCACATGCTGAGGCTACACATCACCTATTTAAGTTCCTTTTTGATGGCTTTGAAAACCCTGTCGATTTAATATATGATTCTTTATCTGCGGTTTCTCCTGGAAAGGATGTAAAAGTAGCAAGAGAACCAGACGGGTCTCTATATGGTCCTGCCATCTTCAGAGTACATTACGAAACACATTCCTATAAACCCCATATTGATAGTGTAAAATATCGTGAACAAAGAACGGATTATGCAGTCTATCGTTTTAAACACCAATTTGCAGGTGTGTTATGTGTACAAAATGCAGATGAAAATGGAAAAGGTACACAAGCTATATTACACAGATGTCTATGGTCTGAGGAAGTTCAACCGCATATCGCAGAAGAAACGTTTGATCAGTATGCAAAAGAGAATAATATTGAAAATTGCCAAGTGGAATTGGAACAAGGTGATCTCTACTTTTTCAATACGCGATGTATACATGAAGTACCACCTGTACAAGGGAACCGGGCAAGAATTGTATTAGCTGTCTTTATTGGGTATTCACCTGATGATAATGAGATATATGTATGGTCTTAATACAAACTTATACCATTTCTAAGATATATTATGACATATAAACATAATTCCTCCAACGCCGTAGGAGCGGTTTGATGAAGTTTAATTATTAAAATCGGTAATTCTAATTTACCGCTGCCCCGGTAGGTGCGGTTTGTAACCACGGTGAATGCTAAATAGCATTCATACCGTTGATTCGGATTTCGTCAAGATATTACCGAATGATTAAATTAATCTTCATGAACCGCTACATAGGCGTCAATTTAAGGATTTCCCAATCATATTTGGGTGATTTCTACCCTCTTGTAGGTCGGGTAGAGGAACGAAACCCGCCGAATTCCATACGCGGATTCGGCGTTGATTTGGACGAATTCCATACGCGGATTCGGCGTTGATTTGGACGAATTCCATACGCGGATTCGGCGTTGATTTGGACGAATTCCATACGCGGATTCGGCGTTGATTTGGACATGAGACGCTTTTGTATCCTGGAGATGCTTGTTTTCCCTTCGATTCGACCCGTAGCATGCCATACGCGCATGCTACGTTGATTCCCTACGAGGACATGTAATCAATAAATTGATACCTATGGAGCGGTTTGGAACCGCTCCGAATATAACATGCATATTTATGACACCTATTAATTTAGAATTGGTATTACTAATAGAAATAAATTGAAGAATTTTAAATTACAGGCATCACATATACGAAAAGAGATTGACAAATGAGTAAACATACGTTACAATAACATATAGAGAATAATTATTATACACATACTAATACAAAACCTACGACATCATTATGAATAAAGAAAATATACACAATTATACAAATGCCCAATCCCACACTTCTTAATGGGAAATAAAGTGATAAGAAATCTATCAAGAGAACTTTTTTATTTTTTTACAGAAATTCGTAAATTGGCTGTAAACATATATGGGGACAGACCTAACAGCGACTATACTAAAATTGGGGTGACAGAAAAAAGTTACGATTTCGTAACTTTTTACAAATAACAGGAAACTTTCTAATGACTATCCAATACATTCAAAATTATCTTAAAAACAACAACAGCATCACCTATACCATTTCTAAGAAAAAAAGCCGTATCGATGGTTTATCGGTATGTCATCTAATAGGGTACAACCGAAAAGGTTATATTACAATACTGAGATATTACTATTTAGAAAAAGCATTACAAATGTCTGTATCGGATAATCTCCAAAAAGGAAAACTAAGGACAGAATAACACAATTTGAGAATTTTTATAATTGTAAATAAAACACCGATGAACGCAGACTGTGACAGGGCGGACAGCCGTTTTCGTAATCCTACAAATTGTAGGAAAAAGTGTAACATTTTTAACTATATAAACAATAAATATAACATATGTGAAATATGATAAACCTGAAAAATGGCGTACGAATTCTATTTAATTAGTTCCCATTCCGAGTTCTCTTATGGTAGATTATATAATTAATTCCACATACTGTCTTGTAGGCGGGGAATGCCAATAAGGCATTCATACCCGGGGAATGCTAAACAGCATTCATACCCGGGGAATGTCTAAATGACATTCATACCGTTGATTCCTTGATTCCTTGATTTGAATTCCGATTCCCGATTATCAAAGAGTATGATCGCGATTCGGAGATCGCTCCCGACGAATACCAAAAGCGTATTCGACGTTGATTCACAAGTAAGGTGTGTAATTATGTCAATATTTCACCATAATAGCCACTTTGATATGTGAACGGAATGTCTTAATAGCATACATTCCACCGAATCCACAACTTATCTAATGATAAGTTAACGCTACAAATTGACAATACCGATTCTATATGGTATACTCCTAAACAGTTAACTAATGTGACAATGGTGGTATTCTGGTTCTAAATTTTACCTTCATTTAACTTATAATTTTTGTAACCAATGTATTGATGTATAAAGATTTCATGAATTACCAATATGTCTATCTTCGCATCATAATTCCGAATGGAGTACTTAATGAATAGATGGTTTATTCCAATTCTAATTGCACTATTTTTAATTCCTACCCTTAATATTTCTATTTCACATGCCCAAAATACAAGCCAATTCAGTCTACCTGATAATGCGAAAGTACGTCTTGGTAAGGGACGACTTATGGGGTTAAATTACTCAACTGATGGAACACGACTCGCAGTAGTTAGTACAATTGGTATTTGGCTGTATAATACAAGCACATATACGGAGTTATCTCTACTCTCCGATGATACTGCAACCGCTTCCAGTGTTGCCTTCAGTGCTGATGGACAGACAGTAGCAAGTGGTTATACCGATGGTTCGATTAGATTATGGAATACCACAACAGGCGTTCTATTAGATACATTGGAAGAACACACGGATACAGTTCTGAGTTTATCATTTAGATCCGATGGAACTCTCGCCAGTGGAAGTAGTGACACGACAGTAAAACTCTGGAATACCACAACAGGTGGACAACCCCAGACTCTTACGGGACATCTTGATGCAGTTACAAGTGTTGCCTTTAGTCCAAATGGTGACACACTCGCATCCGGAAGTTTGGATACTTCTGTTCAGATATGGGATGTTGCTACAGGTGAACAACTACATTTATTAATTGGTCATGAAGATTCTGTCTTTAGTGTTGCTTTTAGTCCAACTGAGGCTACACTTGCAAGTGCCAGTCGGGATGGAACAATTCTACTTTGGAATACAGCATTCGGTATACAAACAAAACAACTCATTGGACATGAAGGGTTTGTATATAGTGTCACCTATAATCGAAATGGAAACACTATTGCCAGTAGTAGTAGTGACGGATCTGTCATCCTATGGGATCCTGTTACCGGACAACCTCAACAATTGTTAACAGGACATACTGGAATCGTAATTGATGTTTCGTATAATGCAAGTGGTGGAACAATAGCAAGTGCAAGTAGTGATGGTACTGTCAGATTATGGGACGCTGTGTTCGGGGGACAAAGGCAAACAATCACCGGGTATACAAACTATCTATTAGATGTCGCATTTAGTAATGATAGTAGTACTGTTGCAACGGGTGGGGCTGACAATACTATACATCTCTGGAATGCTTTTACAGGGGATCACCAACAGATGTTGGTAGGACATGAGGATTGGATATGGAGTCTTGTCTATAGTCCTGATGGAACAACACTTGCCAGTTGTAGTGACGATGGTACTATAAGATTATGGGATGCAACTACAGGTGAACATAAACAAACTTTTTCTGGGCATACCGATTGGGTCTGGGATATTGCATATAGTCCTGATGGTATGAAAATAGCAAGTGCAAGCGAAGATGGAACAATTAAAATTTGGAATACAGCTGATACTGAACCTCTACATACATTGACTGAACATACGGATTCGGTTCTAAGTGTCTCTTTTAGTTCAGATGGTCAGACCCTCGCATCCGGGGGTGCTGATGATACAATTAGATTATGGGATGTGTCTTCAGGAGAATTAATCAATACGCTAATTGGACATACACATATCGTTAGAACTGTAGAATTTAGTTCACAAGAAGGTATTCTGGCAAGTGGAAGTGATGATAATACTGTACGTTTATGGGACACAGTCTTCGGTGTTGAGTTGGCTAAGTATACAGGACATACTGGTCTAATCTGGAGTGTGACTTTCAGTAGTGATGGAAATACACTTGTGAGTGGTAGTAATGACCGTACTATCCGAATATGGGATTCCGTTTCTGGTGAGAATATACAGACACTTACTGGACACACAGGCGGTGTTCTTAGTGTTGCTTTAAGTCCTGATCAGAATACACTCGCAAGCAGTAGTTCTGATGGTTCGGTCTTGTTATGGAATTTTACACCCTCACAAGTTTTTTATGCTACTGTTAATTTTAGTCCCTCTTCAATACAATCACCTGCTATAGGGAATCAAATTACCTTCTCTATGAATATTGAAGATGCTGGTAGTGTTGCTGGCTATCAAGCTATGATTAGGTATGATGATTCTGCCCTACGTTATGTTGTTGCAAATAATGCTAATTTCCTTCCATCTGGGGCATTTTCTATTGACCCTAAATTAGATGAAAATACAATTACGCTTGCTGCCACTTCACTTTCTGGGGAGAGTTTTGGGTTTGGAACTCTGGCTAACATCACATTTGAAGTCATAGCACCCAAAGCTTCTACAATTACGCTATCAAATGTCCGCCTGACAGACGCCTTCGGTAATAAAACCTATGCACATGTTCAATCCGCACATATTACCGAACCCTCTCTACAACAGGGTGATTTGAATGGTGACGGTGTTGTCAACATTCAGGATCTTACCTTAGTCGCTCTAAATTTCGGAGAGACTGGTGAAAATCTCGCTGATGTAAACGGTGATAAGGTCGTAGATATTGTTGACCTTACATTAGTTGCCGCAGCAATTGGATCATCCTCTGCATCACCAGCAATTTGGAATCCTGATAATTCTGCCCTACTGACCCGATCTACTATTGAACAGTGGATACAGGATGCCAAAAATCTAAATTCATACGATCCGACTATACAACAAGGTATTTTGGTCTTACAACAGCTACTCACAACATTGATTCCTGAAAAGACTGTATTATTACCAAACTATCCGAATCCATTTAACCCAGAAACATGGATTCCTTTTGAGTTAGCAATTCCAGCGGAAATTACCATACAGATACATGCTTCTAATGGCAAATTGGTTCGAAATTTTCATTTGGGTTTTCATGCTGCGGGGTTATATCAGTCAAAAGACAAGGCTGCGTTTTGGAATGGAAAAAACAATGAAGGCGAATCAGTTTCAAGTGGTTTATATTTCTATACGCTAACAGCAGGGGATTACAGTGCTACCCGAAAAATGCTGATATTGAAATAGAATCATAACACAAAACTATTCACCCAACCTGGTATGTGCGGTTTGGAACCGCTCTATAGGCGTCAATTTAAGGTGTTTCCAATCAAATCTGGACGATTTCTATTCCTCTTGTAGGTCGGGTAGAGGAACGAAACCCGACGAATTCCATACGCGGATTCGGCGTTGATTTGGACATGAGACGCTTTGATATACTGGAAGTGTTGGATTTCACCAACGATTCGACCCGTAGCATGCCATACGCGCGTGTTACGTTGATTCCCTACGAGGATATGTAATCACTAAATTGACACCTATGGAGGGGTTTGGAACCGCTCCATAGGTGTCAATTTAAGGAAGACAACCCTTGTGAACCCAGATCCGGTAGGTATTGAGTCCCGACAAATGCCATACGCGCATTTGGCGTTGATTTGATAGGGACGGAATGTTTATAGCAAAGACGTATACCCCTATAATGAGTCCCGTAGGGATGGAATGTTTATAATTGGGTATTGGTACACACATTCCGTTCCCGAAAAATACCCTGGGAATGCCTAATGGCATTCATACCCGGGGAATGCTAAATAGCATTCATAACGTTGATTCCTTGATACCGTGTATTTGGCGTTGATTCACGGAACCCATAATATTGTATTGATATTTTCTCTATAGTTGGGATTTTCATAGACACAATCTAATAGTTCAAAATAGAATAACTGCCCCATATTGTACATTCTTACCTATAATGCACATTCATGTGCAGGATAATCCTCAATCCGTTTGAGTCCTAATTCTACCCATACCAATTCAATTTAAATAACTTCCATTACAAATACTTTTATTAGTCCATCTGATAAGGACGGTATTACCTAAAGAAATTCATACCGTTGATTCCTTGATCTGATTTTTCCTTCAATAAATCGACATTGATTCCTTGATTACAACAAGGTTCATTGTGTTCTAATCTTATACCATTTCTATTTAATTATATGCCATTATATCACACCCTCCTCTGTAGGAGGGAACTCCGATTCCCGATCTTCTTTACAACGGTTAATGTAAAAATTATTAGAAATGGTATTACAACAAGATTTATTGTATTCTAACTCCTCTGTAGGAGGGAATTCCGATTCCCGATCTTCTTTACATCGGTTAATGTAAAAATTATTAGAAATGGTATTACAACAAGATTTATTGTATTCTAACTCCTCTGTAGGAGGGAATTCCGATTCCCGATCTTCTTTACATCGGTTAATGTAAAAATTATTAGAAATGGTATTAGAGTACATTAACCAGTGTGTTCATATTTTGGACAATTGTAAAAGGTGATTTTCATTTACATAAGTATTTCATAGTAAATACCTATACCAATCTCTATAATTCGCTGTTCCAATTTGGCATTATTTTTGCTACACATACATTAACATACCAAGAGTTTCTCTTTCTATTATTACACTTAAATGTATTATTTGGAGTGCCTTATGAGGAATCATGTCAATTCGGAGTTAAACAATATTTGGAAATTGGGGATACCATTTCTATTATCCATCAGTTTAATTCTTCTTTTATCTGCATCTACATTATCTGCACAGAATCATGCTCGATGGGGATTACCGGATGGTGCAATGATGCGACTTGGTAAGGGTAGAATATACGAGGTAGAGTTTTCTCCAAATGGAAAATACTTTGCTGTTGCCAGTACTATCGGAATTTGGATATATGATGCTCATACTGGTAATGAATTATCACTTCTTCGTGAAGAGAATCCATACATTGATAGTATAGCTTTCAGTCCGGATGGAAGTATGCTCGCTTATGCAAGTAATGATGAATATCTCCGTATACTGGATACATCCAATTGGAAAATTATTAAGAGGTTTCAAGTAGAAAATAGATATACTGGACCTGTGATCTTCAGTCCAGATGGGAAAACCCTCGTCAGTGCTAATTCAGATTACAATGCAGTTTTCTGGGATGTTGAAACAGGTGAACAGATAAATATTATTGAAGGACATACAAGTATTCTTACATCAATGGCTTTCAGTACAGATGGACAAACGTTTGTTACAGGGAGTTGGGATAAGTCCATACGTTTATGGGATGTTCAGACAGGAACGCATAGAACCACTTATACAAAACACACAGATGGTATCGCAAAGATTATATTCTATCCAGATGGCCGCACTTTCGTTGGGGTCGGTTATAATCGAAGTGATGCACATCTATGGGATGCTGAGACCGGAGATTACCTTGGTGAACCTAAGCAACCAATATCTTCTAAGTCTACTTTTAGTCCAGATGGGTCAACACTGGCTATTGCGAGTGGAAGAGAATTAAGGATTTGGGATGTTGAAAATGAGAAATTTCAGTTTGAATTGACTGGACATTTATACAGGATCTCAACCATTTCCTTTAGTCCAGATGGACGCACTCTTATAACGGGTGGTGATGGAGAATTAAATCTATGGGATGTGGTTTCGGGTGCTCAAAAGATGTCTATTTCTGGTCACTCTGATTATACCTATGGTCTTGCACTCTCACCAGATAATCGCACAATTGCTGTCGGTAGTAGAGAAGAAATTCGTTTATGGGATGCAGTTTCCGCTACAATAAAAACTACATTGTATGAAACCTATTGGGGGAACCGGTCAATGTCCTTTAATCCTGATGGTTCTATCCTGGCGAGTGAGACAGGTTGGCAAATACGCCTATGGAATGTAAATGATGGGTCGCAACTCACTACATTAAAAGGGTATTTAGGAACTGGTGCATCAGGATATGGTATCGCTTCGATTGCATTTAGTCCAAATGGAAGATATTTTGCAAGTGGAAGTAGTGAAGCTACTGTTCAGTTGTGGCATTTCGGACGAACACATAAAGGTACACTTTCTGGTCATTCTGCAGGATTAACCTCTATTGCATTCAGTTATGATAGCCGAACACTCGCAAGTGGAAGTAAAGATTCAACAGTCCGTTTATGGGATGTAGAAAGTGAAACTCATAAAGATACCTTTAGGGGACACACTGATGAAGTGGTAAGGGTGGTATTTAGTCCTGATGCGAGTATACTTGCCAGCGGAAGTACAGATAAAACTGTGATCCTATGGAATGTTGGTACCGGAGAGATTAGATCTATTCTTACTGGACATACCAGTTCAGTAAGGAATCTCGCATTCAGTACGGACGGCAGAACTCTTGCCAGTGCAGGGAGTTATGAAGACATAATTCATCTATGGGATGTTGCTACAGGTGATCCATTACCACCGATTAAAGGACATACAATCGGAATAGCAGATCTTGCCTTCAGTGCAGATGGAAATACCTTAGTATCCCTTAGTTCAGATGGTACAGTCTTAATTTGGGATTGGCGACAAAGTGATGTTAATCAAGAGACTCAATATACATTAGAAGATGTTAACCGAGATGGTGTTGTAGATATACAAGATCTAATATATGTTGCATCACAATTTGGTTCAACAGATCATGAAAATGCAGCGGACATTAATCAAGATGGAATTGTCGATATTGCTGATATTGTTATAATTGCTAACGCATTACAGAATGAAAATGCTGCCCCAGTTGGTGTTTCCTCTTCAACCAATTTACTCTCAACTGAAAAAATCAAAAGCTGGATAGCACAAGCACAAAAATATAGGAATACGTCTATTGAATTCCAAAAGGGTATTACTATTCTTGAATATCTCTTGACTACATTAACTCCAAAAAGTAGTGCACTCCTGAATAACTATCCCAACCCATTCAATCCTGAAACATGGATTCCATACCAGTTATCAAAACAAGCAAATGTTAGTATATACATCTATTCATCTGATGGTCACTTAGTACGAACGCTAAATATCGGAAATCAATCTGGGGGTGTCTATCTTAGTCGTAATAAAGCTGCATATTGGGATGGTAATAATGATATTGGTGAAAGCGTTGCCAGTGGTGTATATTTCTATACACTCTCAGCAGGAGAGTTTTCCGCTACACGACGAATGGTAATACAGAAATAATTCGAATTTCAGTTGTATGGTGTTACCAGAAAGAGGATTGCCTTAACGTCATATAGAACAACTTGAGGATCGTATATGAAATCAAGAACATGCTTACAGATATTAACGCTGCTAATTCTAATATATTTCTTGCCAACAGGTTATGCGGAAGATTATATGAGGTGGCATTTACCGGATGGTGCAAAACTTAGAATCGGTAAAGGTCGAATCTCTGGAGATATAGCAATTTCACCCGACAATTCCATTCTTGCAGTTGCAACTACAATTGGAATCTGGTTATATGATGTCCAAACCGGAACTGAATTAGACCTGTTGAGTATGCAAGCACCCAGTATTGCAGGTGTAACCTTTAGTCCTGATGGTACCACACTCGCCAGTGGGAGTTCGGATAATACTTTATTACTATGGGATGTTAATAATAGAGTAATTAAAGCTGAATTTATAGGACACACTGATAATGTACGAAGTATCGTATTTAGTCCTGATGGAAAAACCATTGCAAGCAGTACTGGTAGGAACGATAAGACTGTACTAATTTGGGATGTAGCATCTGGAGATGGAACCTCAAACAGTATCATTGCTACTGGAGAAATCTCAAGTCTCGCGTTTACTCCTGATGGAAAGACACTTGCAACTGGATCGAAATGGAAGGAGTCTCTAATAGAGTTATGGGATGTTGCTACAGGTAATTTAAAAACAACTTATATTGGACATACAGGGGATATTAACGATCTTGCATTTAGTCCAAATGGGAAAGTCTTAGCAAGTTGTGCTGGTTTTTTAGATAATACTATTCGTATTTGGGATACTGTTAATAATGAACTGATAACCACGATAACTGGACATACGCAAGGTGTCAATAGTATTGCCTTCAGTGTTGATGGTCGTACACTTGTCAGTGGTGGTAATGATGGAACAATTGTATTATGGGATGTTCCTTCGTATACCTACAAGACAACACTGCTTGAACATTCTGCTTCTCTTATTAGTCTTGTTTTTAGCTCGGATGGTAAGACACTTGTCAGTGGTAGTTTGGATGGTACAGTCATAATTTGGAATGTTGATAGTCTCCAACCTAAGAGAATTATCTCAGGACATGTTCCTAATATTACGTGTTTGGCATTAAATCCTAATAATAAGACACTTGTAACAGGCGGTTGGGATAGGAAAATACGGATATTGGATACTATGACCGGTGAAGGTATTTATACGCTTACTGGACATTTTACAAGGATTGAATCCGTTGACTTCAGTCCGGATGGTAGGACGGTAGTTAGTAGTAGCAGTTATGATGACCCAACAGTACGATTGTGGGATGCTGAAAATGGGAGTTTAAGTAAATTAGTTCTTGGCTATACAAATAAGATAAACAAGGTTAAATTCAGTCCGGATGGAAAGATTCTTGCATCCGCTGGCGATGACGACGACATCTACTTATATCACACGGTTACAGGTAATAATTTTGTAACACTAACCGATTTTACTAACAAGCCTCACAATGACCCTATTTTAAGTCTTGCTTTCACTCCTGATGGTAATATATTGGCATCTGGAGACAGTCATGGAAAAATTCGATTGTGGAGTCTCATAACTTTTAGACTGATTAAGGAATATACAGGTCATTCAAATAGGATCAAGGCACTTGAATTCAGTCCCAATGGAAGAATGCTGGCAAGTGGTGGAGCATACCATAAAGTTATACTATGGGATATCGCTTCTGATGAACAAAGAATCTTACCAGACAGTCCGAGAGTTGTCAGTAGTATTACATTCAGTCCAGATGGAAAGACTGTTATTGCGGGAGGTAATTTCGCTAATCCATCGTTGTTTCTATGGGATGTAAAGAGTGTGGTACTACAACAGACTTTATCTGGACATACGAGTGAAATTGTTGATGTTTCTATAAGTTCTGATGGAGAAACACTTGTTTCGGGAAGTATAGATGGCACTATTCTATTATGGGAATACAATTCAATTGTAACCCCGACATACTTAGAAACAGATGTAAATGGGGATGGTGTTGTGGACATCTACGATTTAATTGCTGTTGCTGCAAACTTCGGTAAGACAGGTCCTAACAATGCAGACGTTAATGGTGATGGTATCGTAAACATAGCTGATCTCATAAAGATTGCAGCAGAATTAGGAAATGCGGCAGCACCATCAGTCTCTCTACAAATTCGTAATCTACCCATTTCAAGTTCAGATGTTGAACAGTGGATTACACAGGTTCAATCACTCGATTCAAATGATCCAACATACAAAAATGGCATTCTCTTTTTGGAACAACTTCTAACTGCCTTAATACCTAACAAGACCGCACTCCTACCAAACTATCCCAACCCCTTCAACCCTGAGACTTGGATTCCATACCAACTATCTGAAGCTGCAGATGTTACAATTAAGATTTATTCCACAGATGGTCTATTGATAAAGAATATATCATTAGGACATAAACAGGCAGGATTATACCAAGATCGTACCCACGCTGCCTATTGGGATGGTAAGAATGAGTTAGGTGAACCTGTTGCCAGTGGGATATATTTCTATGAATTTTCAACCGGTCATTATTCTGCAACAAAAAGAATGGTAATACGAAAATAGGAGACATCAGATGAAGGTGTTTCATTTTAACATATTATCTCTGTTCCTCATTTCAATTCTGTTTCTGCACAACGGAATCGCTCAGAATTATCATCAATGGGATTTACCCGATGGTGCTATATCGCGTATCGGGAAAGGGACCGTGAAAGATGTCACATTCTCACCTGATGGTAGACGTTTGATCGTTCAAACAGGTATAGGACTTTGGATTTATGATGTCAGTACCGGGACTGAACTTAACCTTAAATCGGAAAGTACTTCCCAGATTCTTGACGTGAGTCCATATTCAAATGCTTATGTTATTTTAGATTCATCGAATACGCTCCATGTGCGTGACTTGGAGAATCACGAATTAAATGTGTCTTTGATGGGGGATACAGAGGGGATTCGTCAAGTGATATTCAGTCCAGATAGAAAAATACTTTCTGGTATGTACAGTGATTATGTTTATTTATGGGATATAACCACTGGCAAACAGATGAAAATGCTTAAGGTAAATGATAGTTGGTTCAGGACGATTGCTTTTAGTTCCGATGGTCAGACGATTGCAAGTGTAGATTCGGGTCGCACCCTAAGATTGTGGGATGTAGCTACAGGAATTGAAAAAGCTACTTTATCAAAATACACTCATGGGATTGGAAATTTAATTATTACACCAGATGATAAGACACTGATTAGTGGCAGTGATAATGGTAATGTCAAATTATGGGATATCGAATCCGGAGAATTAAGAAAGGAGATTGATACTGTCGCACTTCGCTCCATCGCGGTAAGTCCAGATGGAAAAACCATAGCAGTCGGGGGATATGAAGGTCTACACTTATATAATGCAATTACCGGAGCATACATTGCTAAACTTGGAGGTCATATTAGAGGTGTTGGTAGAATTGCTTTTAGTCCGGATGGTTCAACCCTCGCAAGCAGTGGTGCTGAAGAATTATTTATATGGGACACAGAAAGTAAGAGACGGTTGGTATCAATTGATGGTCATGTAGGGGTATGGGGAATGGCGATCAGTCCAGATGGAAATACACTGGCTACTTCTAATCGTGAAAAAATATACTTCTGGAGTTTAAATAATGGTCAAAATAAGGCACTGATCTTTGCAGGACATCATTCAATATATAGGGATTTAGCTTTTAGTCCGGACGGTTCAACCCTCGCATGTATTGATTCTCTTATAGTTTTATGGGATTTATCAAATTATGTTTTTTTAAGTACACTATTTGGTATTGATGAAACGCTACAACCCAATACTACTCTAAGAGGGTATACATCAATTGTATATAGTACCGATGGTCAATACCTTGCGGCAGGAAATAGAAACAGGAATATACATCTATTTTATCAAGGGCGTACATTTGCTACAACATTAAGAGGACATACAGATGAGGTGACATCCATAGCATTCAGTCAAGATACAACCATGCTTGCCAGTGGGAGTAAAGATAACACAGTCCGTCTATGGGATGTTAACGCAGCAACTGAAATACATACATGTAAGGGACATACAGATAATGTAAACTATGTCGCCATTAATCATGATGGAAGTATAATTGCCAGTGGAAGTGATGATGCAACCATTATTCTTTGGGATACCATCACCGGACTACCAATTTCCATGTTGACCGGACATACTCAGGGAATTCAAAGCCTTGCTTTCAGTCATGACGGAAAAACACTTGTTAGTTGTGCTGGAGCAGATGATCCGACAATTAGACTCTGGGATGTAGCAACGGGTGAACAAAAGATACTAAATGGACATAGGTTAGGTCCACGCCTTTTATATTTCAGTCCGGATGGGAATACATTTGTTACAGCAAATTGGGATGGAGAGATATTGATATGGGATTATAAGGCAATAATAGGTGAAGAAAGCCAACCAGTTATCCTTTCAGAAGATGTAAATAGGGATGGAGTTGTGGATGTGCAAGATCTCATTTATGTTGCATCTCAATTTGGGAATTCAGATATAGAAAATCAAGCGGATATTAACAAGGATGGTGTTGTTAACATCGCGGATATTTTGTTAGTTGCTGCTGCTATTACAAATAAGAATGCTGCACCATTAAAGCTAACACAAGCACAAGGTTTTCTTACCCACGAAAAAGTACAAGACTGGATCAATCAAGCAACACAATTATTTCTTACTACCACAGACTCTCATCAAGGTCTGAATTACCTCAAGCAGCTTCTGGTTCACCTAACACCTAATCAGACGCTTCTATTGACAAACTATCCTAATCCTTTCAATCCAGAAACATGGATCCCATATCAGTTGGCAACTACAACAAATGCAAAAATTACTATTTTCTCAGCCAATGGAGTATTGATTCGCACTCTGGAATTGGGGTATAAACCTGCCGGGATTTATCATGACCAAAGTCGTGCAGCCTATTGGGATGGGAAAAACCAAAACGGCGAACCTGTTGCAAGTGGCGTTTATTTTTATAGTTTTTCTGCTGGGAAATACATGGCAACAAAACGCATGGTAATACGAAAATAGGAGATCTTCCCCTGAATATACGACGACTTTTGATTGCCACCCTCTTTATTATTTCATTGCCTTTCCTATCAAATGCATTCTCACAGGATTATACACTATGGGGACTTCCGGATGGTGCAAAGAAACGAATCGGAAAAGGTTATATAACAGGGAATATAGTGTTTTCTCCTGACAGTTCACACCTCGCTGTACCAAGTTCTATTGGGATCTGGATATATAATATTCGTACAGGTGAGGAATTGAACCTACTTACTAATAATATGGGATTTATAGGTTCAATTGCATATTCACCAGATAACAAGACACTCGTGGGGAGTAGTGCTTCCGAATTTTATTTATGGGATGTAGATTCAGGAAAACTAAAACTAACTATATCTGCACATACGGATGACATTTCGGATCTTACAATCAGTCCTGATGGCAAACTTATAGCAACTTGTGGGAATTACAAGGATGAGTCGATTAAGTTGTGGGATAGTGTTACAGGTAGGCTAATAAACAAATTGTTAGGACATTCAGATGATGTCTATAATATTGCATTCAGTCCTGATGGTATGACCTTGGCTTCAGGTGGTGAAGATGAAGATATAGATACTGTGAAATTATGGGATGTCAATACCGGTGAACTTAAGTCAACCTATAATTCTGGAACTCTTGCTTCGGAGGTGAATGTTGTATTCAGTCCCAATGGAAATACATTAGGAATTAGTAGAGGTAGATGGGACGCCAAGATAAAATTGTGGGATGTTACATCTACTTCACTACGAGAGACACTTATCGGACACATTGGTGGTATTGGAAGTATCGCTTTTACTCCTGATGGTGAGAATCTTGTAAGTGGTAGTTTGGATAGAACTATCTGTTTGTGGGATGTAAATAACGGAAGTTATCTGGAGACATTCGTAGAACATACTGATGATGTTGTGAGTGTCGCATTTAGTCCTGATGGCAACACGCTTGCAACAGGGAGTATGGATGGAACAATAGTATTGTGGGATGCTAAAAACTATCAAAAGAAATACAAAATAACAGGACATTATAATCGAATCAATGAATTCGATTTCAGTCCGGATGGAAAGACAATCGTAAGTGGTAGTAAAGATAGAACAGTTCGATTATGGGATGTTGCAACTGGAATAAACCTAAATACATTCTTGGGACATAATTCTCCTGTAAGCAGCGTAGTGTTTAGTCCTGACGGTCAAACCATAGCGAGTGGAGGAGATTATGGATCTACGATAGTTGGTTGGTACTCTGATGACTTTTCAATAAAACTATGGGATGTTGTTAGTGGAGAAATAAAGAGAACATTGATTGGTCATTATTCTGATATCTATAATCTTTCATTTAGCATGGATGGAAGTATCCTTACAAGTTCAAGTGCAGGGGATAGTATTCTTTGGGATGTAAAAACAGGAAATCCTCTTTGGACACTTGGGGGTGATAATAAGAATCCTATGGGGAGCATTACTTTTAGTCCTGATGGGAATACATTCATTACTTGGGGAAGGTTAGGAATCCAGTTCTGGGACCTAAATACCATGCAGCAAATTCCAACATATACCGGTATACCACTGGGATATGCCTATGGAGTATACAGTCCTGATGGTCGTACACTTGCAGTATCGGGAGGGAATCCAGAAGTATATCTGTTGAATATTTCGACTGGTTTATATGAAACCATACAAACAGAAAATAAAGGTAGGTACATAATTACGGCTTTTAGTGTGGATGGCAAGACACTTGCCACTGCAGGTTTTCCCAATGACAATACAATTCGGTTCTGGGATCTTGAAAATAATGAGCATAAATATACTATCACCAGTAATCCTGATCAGGTATATCAACTCACATTTAGTCCTGATGGGAATACACTCGCAACAACTGGTAATGGAGGTGTAATTTACTTGTGGAATTTCCCATTTGCAATTGAACCACCTACCCATATAGCAGATATTAATAGGGATGGGGTTGTAGATTACAACGACTTAGTACTGGTAGCAGCAAATTTCGGAAAAATTGGTGAAAATAGGGCAGATGTCAATGGGGATGGTGTTGTAAATATTGCAGATCTAATTGCAGTTGCTGCAGCAATTAATGTCGGAAATGCTGCACCATCCATACTGATAACAATGCCAAATCTAAATGCTGAATCTATTCAACAGTGGATTACAGAAGCACAAATATTAAATAATAGGGATCCAATTACACAAAATGGTATCTCCTACCTTGAACAACTCCTGAAACTATTTACGCCTAAAATGACAACTCTCCTACCAAACTACCCTAATCCGTTTAATCCTGAAACGTGGATACCGTATCAACTATCTGAACCATCAGATGTAACTATCCGTATTTATGCATCTAATGGCAAATTAGTTCGGAATATAGCATTGGGACATCAGCAACCAGGACTATACCATACTCGTACCCGCGCAGCATATTGGGATGGAAAAAATGAACTGGGTGAACCTGTTGCAAGTGGTCTATATTATTATACATTGACAGCAAACGAATATAGATCCACACGAAAAATGACTATACAGAAGTAAACAACGGATCAATGCACAATATCGTACGCTCTAATTCATAATGCACGATTCTGTGCATTGAATCAAACTAATTCACATCAATTATTTGGCATTAAAATTGCTGTTGTAACACTAAATATAGTTATACCATTTCTAAATAATGATAGGACATTATTTCATAAATCGGTTGTCCGAATACAACACTCTCTTCTGTAGGAGCGACCTTTGGTCGCGACCAGAAGGTCGCTCCTACAAAGAAACTCAAGTATCGGAATGATACTTAGGCAATTAGAAATGGTATTAGAATCAGCATTTTCTATCAATTCTTCAATATGATATGTTTATAGGTTTAATTATGAAAACTTTAAATAGAATGATTATCCTAAGAGAACTTTTCAGTGGTTCTGTTGGAATCCATACCTTCATTATTCTTCTAATGATAACCTCCTTGAATACAGCAAGTGTTGTCGGAGAAGAGTTTTCTCAATGGAATTTACCTGATAAAGCTAAATATCGTTTAGGTAAAGGGATAATACAAAAGGTTTTATATTCCCCTAATGGAGAGTATATTGCTGTTAAAAGTTCTATCGGTATATGGATTTATGATGCTCATACAGGTAAGACATTAAAACTGTTCTCTGATGTGCATTCAAAGATAAATTTGATAGAATTCAGTCCTGATGGTAGTACACTCTCCTATTTTGATGAATTTCAATATATCCATATAATTGACACTACAACAGGGAAAATAGTGAAGAGTATTCCACCATATGGTAATTCTATTACTTCTGTAATTTTAAGTCCGGATAGAAATACAATTGTAACTGCAAATTCAGACTATTCAATCACTTTATGGGATGTTAACACAGGAGTACAGATAACCACATTCAAAGGACACATAAGGACTATTACATCAATGGTTTTTAATACAGATGGAAAAACACTCGTAACCGGGAGTTGGGATTGTTCTGTACGTATATGGGATATAACAACAGGAGAAAATAGGTATACACTTAGAAAACACACTAATGGGGTTACACAAATCCATTTCCATCCCAATAGTAACACTTTTGCAACGGTCAGTAATAATATAGGAAATAATAGAAGTAAGATATATAAATGGGATATAGAAACTGGCAATTATCTTGGAGAAGCATCTATACCTATTACCACTAATGCTACTTTCAGTTCAGATGGTAGATTAATTGCCAATGCCGATAAAAGGAATCTATCCTTATGGGATTTTCAATCTGAGGAGAAACTATTTGAACTGACATTGCATACGAAATACATTTCCACATTCGCATTCAGTCCTGATGGTCGAACATTAGTAAGTGGAGGACACGAAGAATTATTTTTATGGGATGTAATGACAGGTGCAAGGAAAATGTCAATACCAGGACATACTTCTTATCTATATGGACTAGCAATTTCACCTAATAATCGTATAGTGGCTACAGGTGGTCGAGACGTTATTCATTTATGGGATATTTCCACTGGGGAATATAAGACAACACTCTATGAGTTTGATGAATTTAACCGGGCTATGGCGTTTAGTCCTGATGGTCAGACACTTGCATGTGATATTGGATGGTCTATCCGTTTATGGAATCATAATCAAAGAGTTCCCATTGCAACTCTCAAAGGTTATTTAGGTAATGGAGCATCAGGTTATGGTATCGCATCAATTGTCTATAGTCCAGATGGTAGATATCTGGCAAGCGGAAGTAGTGACGGTACCGTGCAATTATGGTATTCAGGTCGTACTCTCAAAGGAACACTTGTTGGACATAGTGATGGTATTTATTCTATTGCCTTCAGTCCTGATTGTCGTTATCTGGTAAGCGGAAGTCGAGATAATACCGTAGGATTTTGGGATGTTGAAAATGAGGAATTAATTACTACATTCAAAGGACATACTGATCATGTCAATTCTGTTGCCTATAATCAGAAAGGAAATATCGTTGCCAGTGGGAGTAAAGACAATACTGTGATTTTATGGGATGTTAACACTGGCAAACAAATTAGACAATTATTCGGACATTCCAGTTGGGTTACAAGTGTAGCTTTTAGTCCTGATGGAGAGACCCTGGCAAGTGTTGGGGTTACGGACAACTTTATTCGTCTATGGGATGTCTTTACTGGTGATCCACTTCCTCCCCTCTATGGTCATTACTCAAGAATTGATGGAATTTCTTTCACCAGTGATGGACGCAACTTTGTGAGTGTGAGCACAGATGGAACAGCATTAGTTTGGGATTGGACCTCTATAAACGGTATAGAAGAGATAACGATAATTCCTGAAGATGTTAATAGTGATGGTGTTGTGGATATTCAAGACCTAATCTATGTAGCATCACAATTTGGCAAAATTGGAGCAGAGAATATTGCAGATGTTAACAACGATGGAGTTGTGGATGTTACAGATATTGTGCTGGTGGCAGGTGCAATTATGAACACGGATAGTGCACCAATTGGAACTTCTAAATCTAACTATCCCTTGGCTATTGAAACAGTTAAAACGTGGTTAAATCAAGCACAAAATACCAATAATGTGTCAGACAAATACCGAAGGGGAATTGCTGTACTTGAACAACTTTTAGCACTTCTAACACCAAAAGAGACAGTTCTTTTACCAAATTATCCTAATCCCTTCAATCCAGAAACGTGGATTCCATTCCAACTGGCTAAACCGACGGATGTTTCCATACAGATCTATACATCCAATGGACATTTAGTAAGACATATAGACTTAGGGTATAGACCTGCTGGCAAGTATATTAATAGAGACGTAGCAATATATTGGGATGGAAAGAATCAAGCAGGCGAACCTGTTGCAAGTGGTGTTTATTTATGTACTATGTCTGCAGGAGAATATACTGCAACCCGACGGATGTTAATTATCAAGTAGCTTAACACAATATTTATTAGAACAATATCACCTTACATATATACTATTTTTAAGGCATATTATGAAAAAATTACGATATTTTTCCTTCATCTTTTTAATGATAATAGCATCACCATTCACTTTAAATGCACAAGAGTATATGAGATGGAATTTACCGGAACGTGCAAAATTAAGAATTGGAAAAGGTATGTTATATGGAGATATTGCATTTTCTCCTAATAGCAAAACACTTGCAGTTTCAACACCTATCGGAACATGGATTTATGATGTGTATTCAGGAAAAGAACTCAATTTGTTATTTGAACATAAAGAAGGTGATGCGAGTGTAGCTTACAGTCCGGACGGAAAGACGATGGCAATTGGGAGTTGGGAAGGGAAATTATCTCTATGGGATGTCTCCACAGGAAAAGTCATAAGAAGATTTATGGGTCATCAAGATGAAATCCGTGGTGTCGCATTTAGTCCTGATGGGAGTATACTTGCCAGTTGTGGAGGGAGGTTAGACGAATCAGTGATATTATGGGATGTGAAAAGTGGTGGATCTTTAAAAATATTCACTGAACATTCGGATGGAGTAATAGATGTGACATTTAGTCCTGACGGAAAAACTCTTGCAAGTTGCACAGAAGATGAAAATGAGGTGATGTTATGGGATGTTGATACCCTCAAATTAAAAAAGACTATCATAGGACATGAAGAAGGTATCCAGAGTTTAGCATTTAGTCCTGATGGAAGTATACTTGCTGGAGGTAGTGATTGGTTAGATAACACCATTCGTCTATGGAATACTGACACAGGAGAACTGGTTCATTCACTTTCTGGACATACAAAACTTGTTAACAGTGTATCTTTTAGTCCAGATGGGAGAACGCTTACGAGTGGAGGTTATGATGGAACGGTCGTATTATGGGATGCGCGCAGTGGAACATACAAAACAACTCTCCTTGACCATACATACAGAGTACAAAATGTCCTATATAGTCCAGATGGCAACCTTTTAGTAAGTAGTAGTCTTGATGGAACTATACGCATCAGAAATGCTGCGACTTTAGATACCATTACTAAGATTTCAGGTCATTTAACAGGATTCAGGAGTATTGATCTGAGTTCTAATGGAGATCTATTAGTTGGAAGTAGTTGGGATAACAAGTTACACCTTTGGAATACAGAAACTGGGAAAAGAATAAATACATTAATCGGTCATACAGATTATATTCAATCAATTGATATAAGTCCAGATGGTAAAACTATTGCAAGTAGTGGCAGTTTTCATGATAGATCTGCTCGATTATGGGATGTAGAAACTGGAGAAACTAAACGGATACTAATGGGACATAATGGAGACATTCATGTTGTAAGATTCAGTCCTGATGGAAAGATGCTTGCCACAGGAGGTAGAGATAGAAATGTAAATCTATGGGATACACTGACAGGAAATCACATTGCCACTTTAACTGAACCAACCCAGTCTACAGGTTATTTAGCATTTAGTCCGGATGGTCAAATGTTGGCATCTGGAGGATGGGGTTCATTACTGTTATGGGATATATCAAGTAGACAGAAGTTAAGAAGATTCTATCTTAGTTCTTATAGGATTAGGTCATTGACATTCAGTCCTAATGGAAACACACTTGCAGCCGTAGGTATACCAAATTTTGTGATTTTATGGGATGTGGAAACGGGAACACTTAAGAGAGAACTCATCAAGCCATATAGCAGAATTGGTGACTTTGCTTATAGTCCTAATGGAAAGTTCCTAATTGCACAAGATAATTTTGATGGTGATACTATATCATTCTGGGATCCTGGAACAGCGGAAATAGTACATGAATTTACTGGGATACCGGCTGGCTTAGGTCAAATTAGGATCAGTAAAGATGGAAGCACAGTTGCAACTGCCGGTGATGGAGGAGTGATCTATTTGTGGGATTTTGAAGACATAATTCAACCCAAGTCATCAACAGTTGATATAAATCGGGATGGCATTGTTGACATTAAGGATTTGATTGTAGTTGCTACAAACTTTAATAAAACAGGTCCGAATGCAGCTGATGTCAATGAAGATGGTGTTGTTGATATTACGGATCTTATCTTGGTTGCAGCAGAAATTAATGGGGATGCTGCTGCTCCACCAGATGGCTCATATACCAATTATCTAAATATAGGTTCGGTCAAGGAGTGGTTGACACAAGAGCAAACACAAAACATTACAGACCCAGTGTTACAAAAGGGAATATACTTCCTTGAACAACTCTTAAAACGTATCTATCCTGAAAAAACCACAGTACTTCCAAATTACCCCAACCCCTTCAATCCTGAAACGTGGATACCGTACCAACTATCTGAACCATCAGATGTTACAATCCGTATATATGCATCTAATGGACAATTGATTCGGAATATAGCATTAGGACATAGGCAACCAGGACTATACAATTCTCGTTCACACGCAGCATATTGGGATGGTAAGAATGAACTGGGTGAACCTGTGGCAAGTGGTTTATATTTATACGAATTTACTGCAGGACAATTTAGTGCCACACGACAAATGGTAATTGTAAAATGAGGACTATTATGAAGACTATCAAACAAGTAATACTTATAATTCTATATATTTCTGTACTGTTTCTCCCCCTTTCTTTTGCAAATGATTATATGAAGTGGGATTTACCTGAAGGCGCAAAATTAAGAATTGGCAAAGGGGAAGTGAGTAATCTTACGTATTCACCTGACGGAACAAGATTGATTGTTGAATGCGATAATGGTATTTGGACTTATGATGCACAAACTGGCGTGGAATTAAGTTTTATTTCGACCTATGATAGAGACATACTTGGTGTTAGTCCGAATGGGGAGATGTTTGTAACTGTGGACATAGAAAATAGATATCATATTCGATCAATGGAGGATGACAGTTTAATATCAGAGATCCAAGGAGACACAACCCATAGGCGAACAGCTGTAATTAGTCCTGATGGTAATATCTTTGCTGCAGGAATTGGCAAAACGATAGTATTATGGGACATCGTTTCGGGTGAAAAGATAACGACTCTTACAGGACATACCGGTAGTGTGGATTCACTTGCCTTCAGTCCTGATGGGAACACCCTTGCAAGTGGAAATTGGCATGATACCGTACGTTTGTGGGATGTTGCAACGGCTACACAGAAGAAAGTTCTTACTAACCATCGTAATAGCATTTCAAAAGTTATCTTTAGTCCTGACGGAAGTAAAGTAGCAAGTATAAGTTCCAATCAGAATAGAGTGAATATATTGGATGTAATTTCTGATAGAAATCATCCAATTCAATTAGAAGAAAATATCTCTGAAATTGCTTTTAGTCCTGACGGAAGTACTATTGCTATTGGTAATAGATATGGTAGGTTATATCTATTGAATGTTGATACACGAGAACATATCACAGATTTTTTTGGACATAAAAAGGAGAGTGTATATACGATAGTGTTCAGTCCTGATGGTACGAAACTCGCAAGTGGTAGTTCAGATAGTTTATTCACCTGGGATGCAAATTCTGGTGAACGTATTTTCTCAATTAAAGGACATACAACTGGAATTCGAGCCGTAGCATTTAGTCCAGTTAGAGACATTCTTGCAACTGGAAGTCTTTATCAAATAAATCTGTGGAATACTTCATCTACCGAACGAGTTGGCCACTTTTATGTGAATGATTGGTACAATCTATTTTCCGGTTTGGTTTTCAGTCCAGATGGTAATATTCTTGCAAGTCAAGATGGTAGAGAAACACATATTTGGGATGTTAACCTTCAAACACATCTTGCGATACTAACAGGAAATGGCGGTGAGAATCTAACATCAAGTGCATTTTTTGTTGGTTTAGACTATAGTCCTGATGGTCAATTCCTCGCAGGGGGTTATGAATACAATACTGCTGTTCATATCTGGTATGTGGGAAGGACACATATAGATGCATTTATCGGTCATACCGCTGGTGTAACTTCCGTAAAATTCAGTCCAGATGGACGTATCCTTGCGAGCGGAAGCAATGATCAAACAGTACGTATATGGGATGTTTCAACAGGATATAACATTTCTACATTTAAAGGTCATACTGACAGAGTCCATTGTGTTGATTTTAATCATGATGGAAGTATTCTGGCAAGTTGTGGTAAGGACAATTCGATTTTCTTTTGGGATATGTCAAGTGAAGATTCGAGGGTAATTCATTCAGCACATAGAGATGAGGTCAGGAAAATAGCATTTAGTAAAGAAGGAAAATATATCGTGAGTTGTGGTGGATGGGATGATAGTAGTGTGAAAGTTTGGTACGTAAATACTGGTGAATTAGTAAGAACACTGAAGGGACATGGATATAGTGTATTGGATGTAGTATTCAGTGCCGATGGACAAACATTTGCAAGTGGGAGTATGGACGGGACAGTGTTATTATGGGATTACAATTCAATTTTGGATACGAAAGATATACAAGAAAAATCCAGAGAAGATGTAAATTCTGATGGTGTGGTTGATTTACAAGATCTGATCTATATCGCTATACAATTTGGAAAAACAGGTACAGAAAATAGTGCTGACATTAACAATGATGGAGTCGTTAACATTGAGGATCTATTGTTAGTTGCAGCTGCACTTGAAGGTGTTAATAATGCACCCCGGAAATTTGTAGATTCTAATAGTATTTTGAACCCTACTAAACTTCAACAATGGTTAACACAATCTCAGATGCTTCCGAATAAAACTTCAAAACAACAAAAAGGTATTGCTGTACTTGAAAGTATCATATTGATGTTAGCTCCAGAAAATACAATGCTCTTACCAAATTACCCTAATCCTGCTAATCCAGAAACTTGGATACCCTATCAACTTAAAATACCTTCAAATGTAACTATTCGTATCTATACTGCTAATGGTGAGTTAGTTCGGATAATAGAAGTTGGATTACAACCTGCAGGAATCTATCATTCCCGATCCCGTGCAGCATATTGGGATGGAAAGAACGAATATGGTGAACGCGTAGCGAGTGGTAATTATTTTTATACACTCTCTTCAGGTCAGTTTATCGCTACCAGAAAATTGCTAATACGGAAATAGGAGAATAAAATGAAAAAGTGCCAACTATCCATTGCTATCTTACTTCTAATGACATGTTATTATTCATGTGCCGTATTTGCCCAAGATTACACAGAATGGGAACTACCTAATGGTGCCAAAAAACGGCTTGGTAAAGGAGAGATTACTGGAAATATCATCTTTTCGCCTGACAATTCACACATAGCAGTGTCAAGTTCAATTGGCGTTTGGCTATATTCTGCAAATTCCGGTAAGGAACAAAAGCTCTTAACGAATCATTCAAGAAGTGTAACAAGTGTATCATTCAGTCCAGATGGGAATACATTGGCAAGTAGTAGTTCAGGAGAATTCATATTATGGGATGTACACACAGGTGAACTCATAACGGTTCTCTCTGCTCACGCAGATGAGATTACTGATCTGGAATTTAGTCCAGATGGAAAAATCCTCGCTACATGTAGTTGGAACCGGGATTCATCTGTGAAACTATGGAATGTGGATACTGGATCAATTATCACAACCCTCGAAGGACATGAGGATGATGTGACCTGTCTTGAATTCAGTCCAGATGGAAAAACCCTCGCTACAGGCGGTTATGATAACCGTAATACAATTAAGCTATGGGATGTTACTAATGGTTCACTAATTAAGACGATTCTAACAAATAGTCTGCATGGTTCCTTTGGTGTACCGGATATTTCATTTAGTCCAGATGGTAAAACACTGGCAAGTTGTGAAGGTCGTTGGAATACATCCATACATCTATGGGATGTAGAAACGGGTTCATTGATACAGACCCTATTGGGACACATGATTGGGGTAAATAGCATAGATTATAATCAAGACGGTAGTATCCTTTCAAGTGTTTGTGATGATGGAATTTTATGTCTATGGGATATGAATACAATGAGTCACATGAATACACGCATTGCACATACTTCTTCCGCTATTAGTGTAGCATTTAGTCATGACGGACACACGTTGGTCAGTGGTAGTATGGATGGAACAATTCATCTATGGGATAGTCAAACACTTGAGAAGAGAAAGACCATAAATAATCACCTTGCTTTATGGTCTGAAATTGACTTTAGCCCAGATGGTGAAACTGTCGTATCAATTGGCCGTGATAACACACTTCGTCTTTTGGATATTACAACTGGAAAACTCATCAGTACTGGCCATGGTCAATTTGATCCATTAGCATCTGTATCGTATAGTCCAGATGGACGAACCATTGCTACGGGTTCTGAAACATCTATTAGGTATAAATCTATTTGGAATGCAAATGAAGATTCTGTGAGGTTATGGGATGTGACGACGGGTAAAACAAAAGCAATTCTGTATGGACATCAAAATAATGTGAGTTATGTTGCATTCCATCCATACGAACCCATTGTTGCTGCGTCTGTGAACAAAGGTCCGGTCATACTCTGGGATACAAAATCCTATCAGCCATTGTGGACTATTCCACCAGAATTTAATGCAACCAAGAGGATTGCGTTTAGTCCAAATGGAAGAATCTTGGCTACAGGAAATATATCTGGTATAAAATTATGGGACTTTTCAACAAAACTGCTTATTACTAATATACCACAACAATCTGCCATTGGAACAAATATAGTATTCAGTCCAGATGGAAGATTGATCGCTTCTGTGAGTGGATCACTAAAGGTGAATATATGGGATATATTTACTGGTGAACGAACGATTATCACCACAGGACATACGGATAGACATGTTAATATTACTTTCAGTCCAGATGGGAAAAGTATTATTTCTGCTGGAGCTATAGACGATGGAACAATACGAATCTGGGACACATCAAATGGAGAACTTAAATCTATTCTTACTGGTATGCCAAATGGAATTGATGACATAGAGTTTAGTCCGGATGGGAATACGCTCGCAACATTAGGAGTTGATGGAACAATTCTATTTTGGGATTATTCCTCTTTTTTCTCTTCTCAACGCATAGAAGAAGACGTTAATAACGATGGTGTTGTGGATGTTAATGATTTAGTCTTTATTGCGGCAAATTTTGGACAGACTGGTGAAAATGCAGCAGATGTAAATGGGGATAATATCGTTGATATTGCTGATCTTATCAAAGTTGCAGGAGTATTGAATGATGGTAATGGTGCCCCTGGAAAATATAGTAAGAATTATAATCTTATGACTGAAAATATACACCAATGGTTGATACAAGCTCAACAGCTTAACTTATTAGATCCGATTACTCAGAAAGGGATTCATTTTCTGGAACAGTTTCTACTTCAGCTAAAACCAACTACGACAACGCTCCTACCAAATTACCCCAATCCATTCAATCCTGAAACGTGGATACCATATCAACTATCAGAATCATCAGATGTTTCCATCCAAATTTATTCAGCTGATGGTATAGAGATTCGAAACATAGCATTAGGACATCAGCAACCAGGACTTTACCAAGATCGCACTCGCGCTGCCTATTGGGATGGTAAAAATGAAGTGGGTGAACCTGTTGCAAGTGGTATATATTTCTACACTCTAACAGCAGGACAATACACCACAACTCGCAAAATGACAATACAAAAGTAATTTATGGAAATATGATGTGTAGATTCACGCATGTCAACTATCAGCGCCTTTATTTTAGAAGAATGGGTTTGAGAAACTGGTATCCAAAAAAGTAATATGAAATTTGACAATAAACCCATTTCAATATATTATTAATTCAATATGAATCTTATTTGGATCAGATGATGACATACCTGAATTCTTCTCAACATCAAGACTGGGAAAACAACGGATATTTGAAGCTGTCCGGTTTTTTCAATGCTGATGAAGTGGATAATCTACAGAGTTGGGTTTCTAACATCTCAACATGGGAAACAACAACGGATAAATGGATGCACCATTATGAATCAACACCTGATGGGGCACGACTCTCTCGATCAGAGAACTTTGTTCCATATCATGACAAGTTGAAAGACACTGTTACCAGCGGAAAAGTAATAGATGTTGTTTCTGAAGTGATGAATGAACCAGCGATACTTTATAAAGAGAAAATCAACTATAAATATCCTGGGGGTGGTGGTTATGTAGCACATCAGGATGCTCCTGCATACGAATTTGTTGATTTTCATATAACATGCCTAATTTCGGTGGATGCATCAACACCAGAAAGTGGGTGTCTCTATTTTGCATCTGGAAGACATCAAGAAGGTGTTATAGCACTGGACGAGAACGGTTGTGTCTCCCCTGAAACTGCAGATACTATGACATGGACTTGTGTACCAACGGATCCTGGTGATATCCTCCTTTTTGGTTCGTACATTCCACACAAGAGTCCACCCAATAGGTCTGATGAACCGAGACGCATTATCTACCTTACTTACAATCCCAAATCTCAAGGTAATTGGCGAGAGAAATATTATGACGACAAACGAAAAGCTTTCGCTGAATATGTAAAAGACGGAACAAACCGGGACGGACAAATAAGTAAAATCGCACATTTCCGAGGAAAATCTATAAAAAATGCAAAATCTAATTGATACATCGCTTGCAGAAGATATGACGGACGTTTCATCAGAAGAAAAGGTTGACGTGCTGTTTTCCTACATGAAAAAGAAGGGACAGACGTTTTATGATGAGGTAGTGACACAGTTAGAACATGCTTTACAATGTGCAGCTTTAGCTGAGAAAAACAACGCCAGTTCAACGGTAATAACGGGTGCATTATTGCATGATATAGGACACTTTGTATTGGATGAACACAATGCGGATATTGCATTCTTAGATATAGATTTAAACCATGAAGAGGTGGGTGCTGAGTATATGAGTCCATTTTTCCCTGAATCTGTTATTACTCCCATTCGTCTCCATGTTCCTGCTAAACGGTATTTATGCACTGTTGATGATTCCTACCATGATGGCCTATCTGATGCCTCAAAAAAGAGTTTGAAAGTTCAGGGAGGAATTATGTCTGATACGGAAAAAGCAGCATTTGAAAAGATTCCGCACTACGAAGATGCACTTACATTAAGACGGTGGGATGATTTGGCAAAAGTGAAAGGTTTACAGACTCAAGAATTAGAAACCTATCGTGAGATAGTACAACAGTGTTTAACTCCATAAATGTATTAGAAAATTGAAACTTAGAAGGAATAATAATGTCATACGAAGCAATCGAATCAAAATTTATTGCAACACCTGAAAAAGGTGAAGTATCTTCACTTCTCATCCAACCAGATAAATCAGAATGGTTATTAGTGCTTGGACATGGTGCCAGTACGAATATGCGTAGTTCAACTCTTCAGACTATAGCTGAACGGTTAGCAGATATTGATGTTGCTACCTTCCGATATCAGTTTCCTTATATGGAACGTGGTGGGGGTGGTCGAGAATCCGAAGCAGTAGCTTTACAGACAGTGAAATCGGCTGCCGCAGCCGCACATGAAGCTGCGCCTGATTTATCCATTCTTGTTGGTGGACACTCTTACAGTGGTCGAATGTCATCAATGTCAGCAGCACAATCTCCAATTGAAAATGTCAAAGGTTTAGTATTCTTCGCATTTCCACTACATCCATCTGGAAAGGAAGGAACAGAACGTGCCGAACATCTCAGCGATGTAACCATACCCATGTTATTTCTTTCTGGTACACGCGATAAATTGGCGAATCTTGATTTACTCAAACCTGTATGTGAAAAACTGGGTGATAATGCCACATTACATTTGTTGGATACTGCAGACCATGGATTTAAGACACTGAAACGTTCAAGGAAATCTGATGAGGATGTTTTTGTGGAAATGACGCGCGTTCTAAAAGAATGGACAGAACAGTTAGATTGAGGATATAATTAAAAGATAACCGTAAAATACGACACTTAGAATTTGCATTTTATCTGAGGATATGATAGTATAGTAATAATATATAGTCATAACGGGGTGCTCTTATTATAATAGGAGCTGAGAAAACACCCTTTGAACCTGATCTGGGTCATGCCAGCGTAGGGAAATATATGAAAGTGCATTGAATTCGCACTTTTTAGCTCAATGACAATTAGGTATAAGATTCTATGCCTTAGAATTGTCATCCTCAATCTAAGAGGAATAAAGCCGTTTCCTTTGGGTGCATCCCAATCACACAAAAAGGAAGACGGTTTTTTTTGTTGGAGTCTGAGTATGTTCTACAAAATTGCAATACCCATCGGCATCCTTCTGATCTTGTTAGGTTTATGGGAATTATATGTTTTCTTATTTGAGATAAGACACTTTATTCTTCCACCACCATCTAAAATAGTAATGACTTTATTTGAAGAAAGATTACGTTTACTTGAACATTCGTGGGTTACACTTCAGGAAATGTTACTTGGATTTATCCTTGCTATAAGTATTGGTATCCCGTTGGCAGTATTAATGTTTGAATTTCCAGTACTTGAGAAGGCATTTTATCCTTATGTTATCGGATCCCAGACTGTACCTGTGTTTGCTATAGCACCTTTATTAGTAGTATGGTTTGGATATGGTATTTCATCTAAAGTTGCAATGGCAGCACTTATTGTCTTTTTTGCAATTGTATTGAATACATTAGACGGATTAAAATCAACTGATTCAGATACAGTGAATTTGTTTCGTATAATGCGTGCCAGCAGATGGCAAATACTTTGGAAACTCCGTTTACCGACTGCATTGCCATTCATTTTCTCAGGTGCAAAGATTGGTATATCAATTTCTACGATTGGGGCAGTAATTGGTGAATGGGTAGGAGCGGAGAAAGGGTTGGGTAAACTCATGTTAGATGCCAATTCAAGTCTGGAAGTATCACTTGTGTTTGCTGCTATATTCTGCTTAACTTTTTTAGGGTTAGGTCTTTTTACACTGATGACAATAATTGAACGATTTGCTATGCCGTGGAGGCAATACCAAAACGCAATACCTGAATTTCAGTAGATGGAATTCTTAAACATAAAAGGAGATGATTCTGATATGAAAAAATTATATTACATAACGATACTTATCTGTTCTATGAGTATATTCGTAGGATATATTGATTGTAAGGCAGATAGTCATCTTGAATCTGAATTGCAAAAGGTTACACTACTCTTGGATTGGATTGAGAATATCGATCATGTTCCATTGTATGTAGCTAAACAACAGACTTTTAGAAAACATGGATTAGATGTGGAATTACTATGGGGTGGTGATCCGGATGCTCCATTAAAACTAGTTGCCGCTGGGAAATATCCCTTTGCTGTGAGTTATCAACATAGTGTGACAATTGCGCGAACCAGTAAAGAGGAATTACCGGTCAAATCAATAGGATTACTTGTCGAACATCCATTGAATACCATTACCTTTCTCAAAAAGTCAGGTATTAAAACCCCAGCTGATTTCAAAGGTAAAAAAATAGGGTACACTGTAGCTCCCTTGGATGTGTTACTATTTAATACGATAGCAGCGAATGCAGGATTATCGGAAGATGATTATGATTTGATTAATGTTGGTACAAACATTATAGCACCACTTGTTCAAAATCAGATACATGCAGTGATAGGCCCGTTTCGCAATTATGAGATTAATATATTAAAACTTAAGGGGATAGATGCAGATTTTTTCCCTCTTGAAAAACACGGTATTCCAGACTACTACGAACTTGTTATAATCACGAATGACACTTATTTGGAAAATCATCCTGATAATGCTAAAAAGTTAATGTTGGCAATACAAGAGGCGATTGCTTATACGAAAAAAAGTCCGGATATGGCATTACAGATGTTTTTCAAAGCAAACCCAGATAAAAATAAGGAATTAGAAGAACTTGCATTTCGAGATACTGTGAACTTATTTGCTTCTACACAGATGCAATCTAAAGAGAAGTGGGATGCTTTTACTAAATTTGCTCTGAAAAATAAGCTGATTTCCAAGGATGTTAAAGCAGAAGATCTATTTGTCAATTTATTAGATGAAGAATAAAGAGATTTCCATCATTGGTGGTGGTGTCATTGGACTTGGCATTGGATGGCAACTAACCAAGTCATGTGTTGATGTAACAATTTATGATAGTGCGGAAGCAGGTCGTGCAGCATCTTGGGCTGCCGCTGGCATGCTTGCACCTCTTGCAGAAGCACATACTGAAGAACCAGAACTCCTTAAGTTAGGTTGTGATAGTTTAGCCTTATATCCTAAATGGGTCAATGAATTAGAATCAGATGCTGAAATGTCGGTTGGTTTTCGTGTTGAAGGGACACATATAATTGGTCTTGAATCTGATGATACACACCAACTTCAGCATCTTTACCAAGCACAACAGCAATTAGGTTTACAGGTGCATTGGCTTAGTGGTGGAGAAGTAAGGGAAATTGAATCGGCACTTTCACCACGAGTTTCTGCGGCAATTCAGTGTGAAAGTGATTATCAGGTTGACAACCGTCTGATGGTGAATGCTTTAAAAACCGCTTATCTAAAAAATGGTGGTGTACTAAACGAGAATAATCCAATTGAGAAAATCCATGTTAAAGATTGTCAGGTAGGTGGTATTGAGACCCGTGAAGGATTTCACCGTAGTGATATAGTCATCTTGTCTGCGGGATGTTGGTCATCACAGATTGATGGGATACCGGACAGCATTCGACCTCCTGTCCGTCCTGTAAAAGGGCAAATGATGGCACTTCAGATGGAAGAAGGAATCTCCATTAGCAGTGTCATTCGGTCTGTCCGTGCAAGGTATCCGACCAATGTTTATCTTGTACCGAGAACAGATGGACGACTGATTATTGGTGCGACAAGTGAAGAGATGGGGTTTGATACACGGTTAACTGTTGGTGGTATGTTTGAATTGCTTCGTGGTGCGTGGGAAGCGGTACCAGGTGTATATGAACTACCGATTTTAGAAACTTGGGCAGGATTACGTCCAGGTAGCAGAGATAATGCACCGATTCTTGGAAAAACTCCTATTGAGAATCTGATATATGCTACTGGACATTACCGCAATGGTATTCTCTTAACTCCTATTACTGCTTATGAGATTTCAAAATTGGTATTATCCGATGTGACATCAGATGTGATTGCACCTTTTCAAATAGATCGATTTTTGGAGTAGATGGGATTGAACATGAAGATAAATATAAACGGTGAAGAGAAGAGTGTCCTTCAAGAAATTAATGTATATGATCTACTCATCAATATTGAGCTGGATCCGCAGCAATCTGGGATTGCTGTGGCTATTGATCGTGAGGTAATTCCTAAGTCGCAGTGGAAAACAACTGTATTGAAAGAAGGTAGTGAAGTTGAGATTATCCGTGCTGTTCAGGGTGGGTAAATAAGGTTTTAGAAGGTTTCATATAGGTTAACCATTTACTGAAATTCACCACGGACTGTTAAGGCACTGGCGATTGATAGAAAATCTCTTCCCTCTTCAACCCTATCGTGGTTGTAGCTAAGACCCAAATGAAGATTCGCCGTGAGATGATTACTAAGTCTATATCCTGCCCTTAATGTTGTCTCATATCTTTCCGACTTTTCTTGTTTATTTGCCCCGTAGTTTTCACGACGTATTGCTAATGATAATGTATTGGTTAGGTCAAGATTATGTTTAAGGGGTATTCGTCCGAAAAATGGAATGCGAATTCCACCCTCCGTGCGATAACGATAATCAATACTTAAATTCGGAGTGATGATAAAAGCGTTCGTATTTATACCACTTCGAAGCTGGTCTCGAAGGGTTGTGCGAATTCCTATGGATGTTGTTGTTTCTGGCGCCCATTTATGTATCCAACTGAGTGATGGTGTGTGTGCTTTACTATCACTGAGGACAATCTCCAAATTTGAACTGTTTCGTAGTGTATAACTATAGCGGAGTTGAAAACGAGAAGCTTCCTGTGCTTTTAGTTGAAGATTACCTTCGTATGTTATAGCATCAGATAGGTATGTACTTGCATAACTCTTTCGAAAGGAGTCCGAAGTAATTATGCTGGTACCGATTGAAACCCAACTCCATGGATCCACTGAAGTTCTTAGATTGTACCTGTTGCTTTTGCGTGAATTCGTGCGTTCTTCAGCATCATCCTCAAGATTCCAAATATCCAATAAATCTTGTCCGTTTTCCAGTTGCCTATAGGATTCTGATGCAGAAAAGTTTGCATTTGTACTAATTGAGAATGTATTGATGATTCTTCCGAAAAGTCCTTCTTTGACTTGTGGAACTGGTGCTCCTTGCCCTGTAGAAATATCTGCTTTGTCTCTACTAATCCAATCTCCCTGTTCTTCTATTGCTGTTTGAATTTGTGATTCATTAATGTTAGATTTCCTCAACTGTTCAACAGAACTTGCAGTTGGAGTTTTAGATTGTATAGAAGTCTTTTCTTGTTTTACTCCATCTGCTTGGGGTACACCTTCCATTTGGGGTTCAGTTTTTGGTTTGGGAATTAACCATGAAAACCATTTCTGAATCCGTAGGTTTAAACCGACACTTACGTTTCCAATGAGAGATGCATCTTTTTGTGTCGTGAACCAGTTCTCCCGGAAACTCACACGACTTGTTACAGTAGGTCGTAATCCTAAAAGATCACGATTCAGTCGAGGTGTCAATGACAGTCTGTGTTCCCTTTGGGCTAAAGAAAAACCAGGAACTTCTTCACTTTCTTCCTCAGTATTAGCATCTGATACATTCGTTTTATTTGCGAAATTAATTGAAGAAAATGTGGATTGGGTTCGGTTGGGATTACGTCTCTCAAGTGTCCGTCTAACGTCATAACTTGGATTCAGACTAAAGGCACTGATAGGATTGATGTTTAAGGTTATGGATCCGCTGTCAGTTTTTTCATCACGATTTCTACCGTATCCGTAGCTATAAAACGATGATGAAGAACCGGATGTATCGGTTGCTTCCTCCGGTTTTGCGATGATGTCCTCATGTCTGTATTGAACATTGAATCCAATTTTCTGTCCTATATCATAACGAACTGAACCGGTATACAAATGACTAATCTGAGTGCCTTGACGTTCGTTCCAAAAGTCTTGGAAGTTATAGGCAAAACCAAGATTTGGAAACGGGTTTCTGTTAAATTGAACCGACATATCCCGATTATGGGTTTCACTTTTGCCGCTTTGATAAGAACTGTAACTACCCCGGAGAGCTTCTGTCTCTGATTCTTGTTCGCGTATAGAATATCGGATTGGCAACCATCTAAAGATTGTAACATCTGCATCAAGGTTGTAGTCGTTATTGGTTGTGCTGTAACCCCGTGATGATAATCTTTGTCGACCGATTTCTCCAGCACCACTCTCAAAATCTTTATCCTGGCTTGCATAACCGCCGCGTAGATTTAGCAGTCTCCCGAGTGATACAGACATATTCCCCCTACGTGCCCATCCAGAACGGACAAGTGGGTCCCCAAGGTGTATTTCATTTACCCATACCTCACCACTTACTTCTCTATCAGTTTCGTTCCGTATACCGAGTAATATGCCTCCGATATTTTTTATTGATAGTTGGGAGCGACTTGTTGATGTTCCAGTTCCTCTAACTATGAATCCATCTGGGTGTCCATCCGGTCCAACTGGAATAGGTGTTGCTTGTTGGTTTTGAATTACACCTGTCCCGGTTTCCAAATTTTGCACCCTATCTGGATATTCGTTAGCTTTTTCATCTTTCAAGTTAATTTCAATCAATTTCCAACCATCAAAATCGATGGGAATAGTGTACTCATAGTAATCTTTAAGGTTTTCAAATATGTTAACATCCTCTTCTTGTTGGGGTTGATTCAGGAATGGATCAGAACTATAGAAAGAACTACGGTATCCGGTACGTACATTCGGTGCGAGTTGCAGAATAAAGGTTGTGTGGCTCTTATCGCCATATAACCACAGTCTTAGTGTGTCGTGTTGACTAAAGTCTTGTCCTTCACTTTGTGTGAACCCTTTTAATTGTCTTGATGTTATACCGTAGGAATCGGGGAATAGGAAATACTCCAAACTAAGTGTTTGTTCTCTTTGATACTGTGTTTGAAATCCGAGAGATGTTGCAGTGAATGGATGGAGTTTCTTAAAAAGTTCGTCATCTTCAATCTCCAAATATGCACTCTGATAATCATCATAACTAAAGTTATCTTTTGTTCCTACAATGAACTTCTCCACAGTGTCTTCTATAACCTGTTGTTCAGAAAGACTTGCTTCAGATGTTGAAGCCGTTTGTGTGACGACACCCTGTTCCCATTTATTGCCTACAATTTCAATGGAAGCCCATTGAAATGTGCCCTTAACACTACCGGGTCGATTCTTCATGAGCCAAAGACGGAAATGCTGCACAAATACAAGACTTGGTAAACGTGATCCTTCAGGAACAAATTCTGTTAAGGGGATACTTAGGAATGTCCATCCATTTTTATTTTCACCTTTTATCCATTCGTTTGGTATTTTATTTAGAGGAATAGCCAGTTGAAAATACGCGTCTACACTATCAAGTACTCCATCACCGTTTAGATCTTCACTATCTAATATCTGATTGTCTGCTCCAAACGAAACCGATTCAAAAGGACTATCATAAGTCCATCCGACATCTTCACCTGTATCCAAACCCCCGTTACCACGATATCGATACGCATCCGGAAGATTTTCAAGATCGAGATCCAGTGCATCTATCACACTATCTCCGTTAGTGTCTTCTAATCCTTGTGGTAGATCTTCACTATCAAGACGGCCATCTGCATCGGTATCCTCACTGACTGCACCAAGATTTAGGTATAGTGTTACATCTTCGTCTCCCTGTACCCGTAACCACATTTCTACAAAACCGCGTTCAGAGTAATCAACACCAGAATTGGAAAGACCATTTGAAAATCCACCCCATTCTTGAATTACATCAGTAAAATCATAGCCTATTTCCATAATCAATCTTTCTTCAGTAGATAGAGAGAGTGGTTGTATAGAAGAAGCGGGAACATCACGGTTTCGCATATAGTTACCAACGGCTTCTGCTTCTTCTCTATCTTTTAACACCACCTTGAATAGTGTTCTATTCTCAAGTGTTGGGATAACATGGTAATCGTGTGTTTGTACGCCAGATGGAGGTGTTTCCGGAACAAAAGGTATACTACTGGGTTTCCAATTATATTTTAATGTTGGAATCGTGGTAGTTTGCTTAACGCCTTCCATACTGTCAATGAGAGCTACCCCGATACTGTTAGGATTATTATGGGAGTATGCAGATTCCCCACTAAAGTCTATGGATAATGGAAAATTGTTTACTTGAACAAAAGGTAATGGATTAATCAACCAGGCTAAATTGAATTCTCTACCGAAGCTTGTATTGATATTAAAGGCTTGTAGTCTGTTTGGCACTTCATTAACATTTGGGATTTCCGCTGGTTTCTGTCCAGTAGTGAGTATATATCCTGTAGATATATTGAATCCTTTTTGATAGACAGGATTGAAGTAGTTCATACCTGTTCCATAACCACCGTAATAACTTGGTCCTATTCGCGAACGACCACCGTAACTGCCAAAACTGCTATATCCACCACTACCAAAACCCCCATCAATTCCACTACCGAACCTACCACTTCCAAGACCTGATCTGCCAAAACCAGTATTTCTGCGTGAACCTGTATTTGGAAAATTGTTTGAAAATGTATCTCCTATGAGATTGTTATCATCGAAACCGTTCTGTCTACTTTGTATTCCACCTAAGCGATTGAACCGATCTTCAAGATTCTGCTCCTTCGGTGATTTGGGTTTAGGTTTATGTGTATAATCAAACCACAAACCAGTAACAACCTGTTGTGCTCCACCACCGAAAGGTGTTTTCTCAAATTCGACCACGATTTCGTCAAATTCATCCAATTCCGTGAAGAAACGGATAGATCCCGTCTCATAAATCATCTGGTAATCGGTGTTGCGGGTTAATAATCGACCATTTCTACGAACGGTTTCACTATCTGGTATAACAAATGGTCCAACATAGTAGGTCTCCGATTGATATGAATAGTCAGCGACAATAGAGTAGATTTGGTCTGTGTTTCTAAGTGATTCTTGGTAAATCGCGTTATTGTTTATGGAATCCCGATATTTGAAGTATGGATTGGTGGGATCATTAATTTGAAAGGAGTGTAAGTTTGGAAATCGGAGTATCCCTCTATCATAGTCAATAAACTGTGGATCGACGATCCCATCTCTATTCTGATCTAATCCAAAGATTTCAATGTAGGGTACAAGTCCATTTTCAGTTTGAAAGGTCTCACTTTCACCTTGCCGTATGATCGTTAATTGAAAATCTCTCGGGTTAATGTTTCGATTTCCAAGATAATACACATTATCAGCCGTTGTTCCGCGAAACCCTTTCTCTTTAAGTTTCACATATCCGATCTCTTCACCTTCTTCATCAATAGAACCGTCACCATTCTCATCTGCAAAGACATTGCCTGGATTTCCTACACTTCCTCCACCATCCCCTATGTATTCGTATGCAACGACTACAGTATAATTAGCTGCAATTGAAGTAAGGAATTCGATTTCACCGGTTTCATAATCTATGTTATAATCTTGCCCTGGAAACTGAGGATTGAAGTATCCTTGACTTGTTCTTTTTCCACCTTGGTTATTGCCAACCACGTTATCATCAATATAAATCTCGACACTCCCTGATTTAATCGGGAGGTATGCCTGATGTAAAAGTCCATCCTCACCCTTATGAACTAAATAATATCTGTTCTGAACGTAGTTGCCATCAGCAATCTGGATTCCGCGGGGTCCGTATCCAAAACCAGCTCTACGGGATTGTCCTCGGAAGGTTCGTACCTCACGTACACCTTTACTTCTGGAACCAAAGGCAGTCAATCGAGTATTCTTATACTCAAAGACCCCTTCAAGACCGAACAGGTTTCTGTTAATATTTAAAAATCGCGTATTTGGCAGACTAAGCGTGATATCACCAAATGAAATTGTCTGTATGAATTCATTTGGTTTCCCTTCATACCAGATTTTTATTTTTTGTTCTTTGGCTCCTCCAAGACCATATCCACCACCATAACTACCGTATCCACCGCCGTAGCCACCGTATCCACCCCCAAATGCATCTCCTGCGTTATAGTCTACAGCAATATGTGTCCGTTCACCGACACGCCCATGCAATCCAATTTTCTGTTGTTGCCGAATGTTGATACCGCTTGCTCTTGGTACACCACCTCTACCAAAACTACTGTATCCACTTCCGTACCCACCTCCATAACTTGAACCAAAACTGTCATATCCACCACCGAATCCACCGCCACTATATCCGAAATCCTCATAGCCGTATGAAGATGATAGACCCAGATCAAGACCGGAACCGTATCCACTACCATAACTACCATAGCCATATCCACCATACCTGTTAATATCTCCTTCACCAAAATAGTGTGTTTTATTTGCCTCAATAGTTACGGATTGAAAACCTGTGATTGTGAGGTTAGAATCCATTGGCAGATCTATACCTTTCGTATCTTTTACTTGGCGAGGTTTCCAGTCGTATAGTTTGGATAAATCACCGAAATTTGGTGAATACTTCCATCTTCTTAATGTGTCAAAATAGGGTATTAAGATTTGTCGACGTGGAGAAATAACTGAATCAACATCAGATGTTTCTTCATCATCAGTTTTATCGGTATCGGTATCTTCTTGTTTCCATTCATCTTTTTTAATTGGAGGATCAAATGGATTCTCTTTGTTGTTAGGAGCTTCAGAGGATGTTGTCTCCTGTTGTGTGGGTTCGTTATTTTCTTCTTTATTTGCTGTGTGGGCGGGATAGGCAGTAACGAGAATTCCGATGAGAAGGAATAGTATAATACAAAGTGTGTACTTTGGCTGCAAAAGTGTGTGCTCCAATTAATGACTGTTTTTTGATAGTAGTGTAACGGAAAAGAAAGTTTCTGGTTTACATTGAGTGAATATGATGTGTAGGTTTGATGATTGATGTAACTATTGTTGACAACAAACCTAAGAACCATCATAATAGAAAAGATTAGGTATTCTGTTAGCAAGTCTATGGGAATAATTACAATACTACATAAAGGGGTTTGTCATGGATTTAGTATCTCTTCCGTGGGAATTTGTGATTTTGTGTGGATTATCACTCTGTGTGGGATGGGGGATCAGAGGAAATTTTGGACATGAATATGGTGCTGCTCTTCCGGGAGCATTGACAGCAATTGCAATTGTACTTTTGTCGGGACGAGAAGATTGGTATAGATATGTACACTTTTTTGCTTTATTCGGGGCAATAGGGTGGTCATTCGGTGGAAGTATGTCGTATATGATGGTTGTGGGATATTCTCATTCACCACAATCCAAGACAGTATTATATGGGTTTGCTAATTTATTTGTTATCGGTTTTCTTTGGGCTGCACTTGGTGGAGCAGGAACGGCACTGCCAGCGTTTCTTGCAAGTGTTGAACATACCCAATCTACACCAGCCTTAACACTCTTTTTTACACCAGTATGTGTAGTGTTTGCTGGTTGGTCGTTACAGGCAGTGCTAATAGATCGTATTCTTGCAACGCAACGAATGGAACGTCACGAGAGTCCATTGTATTGGTTTGACACCGATTGGGTTGCAGCCTTAGTTGCTATTGTCTCTGCTGTAATTGTCATCCTATTTCGTGGTGGAATTGATATCGCCACTGCACTTATCCTGTATATGGGAGTTGGGTGGTTTATAGGATTTTTGCTATTAGTCAATGTATTTAAACTACGTATGACACCACCACGCGGAGATAATTGGTCTGGTTGTGTAGGTATGGTGGCAGGGTTACTGGTATTTTGTTGGCAGTATAATCTTGGGGGTTTGGCATTTGCAACCATCCTAACAGGTATAACAGGTGGCGTAGCATTTTCATTTGGACAATTACTAAAGATGATTGGTATTCGTACAGGTCGGAGTACGAATTGGCATAGTGTGATGGAGCAGACGCAGGGATTTCTTTTTGGTATAGGTATTGCTGTTGCATTTGGATTTCTGATTAACCGAACACCAGTATTGAATATGGAACCTGTATTTCCAAGGTGGGTAGAAATATTCTCCGTTTTTTGTGTGGTAATAGCTTTGACCTATTTGAACTATAGAAAAGCCGCACAGACTTGGGTAGATATTGTAGATTCAATTACGGATAAGATGTTTAGAATCCCTGTGGTCGGTTGGTTTCGACATACCCGTGGATGGATAGGTTGGTTTGAACTTTTCTATATCGGTTTAGGGATTGCCTTGGTTGCCATATTGACGTTTCATCTTAAGAACCCTCTTCCCTTTATTCCTGAGAGTTGGGTTGGGAAGGGACAGTTGTTATATCTGATATTCTTATGGTGGATTGTCATCTTTAATTTTGAGCGTGCATTAACTAACTTTAGTGCTGGACGGATGATTACGGAAGGAACAATTGCCTTTAATGCAATATTATGTACCGTATTGGTTACGATCGGTCCACATCTGATTTCAAAACAGACAGGTAGTGAGTTTTCATTCTCTGATTGGTTAATGTATTTACCGATATGGGGTATAGGAATTTTGGTGGGAACATCCTTGTTATTCTGGGGAATTAAACATGCTATCTATGGTAAGGAACATGCCCCAGGTGCTGCTGTGCATATACGTTTTGGTGAGGAATCTAATGCACCAAAGGCGAAACCGAAAGCAGGTGAACCCCATCCATAGGTGTTAATTTAGCACATTTCCCTGACATGGTAGGTTCGGTTTGGAACCCGGTGAATGCCTAAATGGCATTCATACCATTGATTTGGACGAATTCCATACGCGGATTCGGCGTTGATTCACAGGGTTTATACCCATCCTACCAGACAGGAGAAGGTTTCTATAATTAAACTTCCTGGGACACAAGACTTAAAAGGGTTTTGTGGTATACAAGGTTGATCTCTAAAATCCGGAGCGGTTCCAAACCGCTCCTACCAGGTCTGGGGTTACAACGGTTGTTTTTCCTGAAATTGACCCTATAGGTTCGGTTACAAACCGAACCTACCGGGGGTGGGAAAGGGTGCTTAATTTATACCTATGGGTTTCGTTCCTCAACCCAACCTACAAGAGGGTAGAAATTACCTAAATATGATTGGAGAATCCTTTTGTGTTATCTTAGGATTCATAACTACAGGTCAGCGATTTCGACAGATGTCCCTGATTCAGCAGAAGCATAAATCCCATCGGTAATTTGCTGAACAACAAGTGCTTGTTCTAATCCGGTTATGGGTTGTCGGTCTTGCCGAATAGCCGCTGCAAAATCTGCCAATGGATCACTGTAATGTGGACCTGGTAGATCTTCCGAGTTTTCAAGTGGAACTGAACTCACACCATCAGCAGTGGTTGACTGTGTACGTATGACCTTCTCAGGGTCACCATTCCCCATATTCAGCCTTAATGCACCTTCCGAACCGATGATTTCCCAATTCGCACTTGATTGTGCTGCCATAAATTCACTACGTTCAAGAGTGATTGTTGTGTCATCTTCGCATCGAATTAGAGCATTGTAATGGGTTTCTGCATCTGAACCTTCAGCTATGTGTGATTCAAATATAGGTGGTACTGTCCATGTCTGAGCAAACACTGTTTTTGGTTTCAATTCCCAACCTGTAATTCCCAATAGAAAATCTATATCGTAACATCCCCAGTTAACAAGGATACCACCACCATTTAGTGCTTTCTTTAAACGCCATGCAGGTCGTGGGGAATCCGGTTCTTTACCACACCCTCTGAGTGCGCGGCAGTGAACCGTTCGGAGATCACCTAATCCACCCGATGTGATAAGTTGGGTGGCAAGACGTGCAGCTTTGTTGAATCTGTTTCTGGATGAACAACAACCTGATACTAAATCCCCTCGTGCTTCGATGAGTTGATTGACCTCTCCAACGTTCATTGCGATCGGTTTTTCAATGAGGACATGTATTCCTCTTTCGAAGGCACGTAAGGCAACTTCCGTTCGGAATTGTGTTGGAAATGCAAGAACGACCGCTTCCACATTTTCATCATCCAAGAGATCTATGTCATTTGAGTATACTTTGGGTGGATTGAAACGTGCTGTAGCACTTTCTCGGTAGGACTCTACGAGATCTGCTGCGGCGACCAATTCAATATGATCTGATTCTGTTGCTACGCTGAGATGTCTGCTTCCGATGACACCACATCCTATAACACCTAATTTGACTGGTTCCATATATTCTCCATTTTATGATTAGTTTAGTACAATTCACTCTATGGTTTGAAGGATGAGTCTACTTCCATCTTTTAGTCCAAAATGAATATAGACATTCCGTCCCTACCAAATCAACACCAAATGCGCCAAATCAACGGTATGAATGTCATTTAGACATTCCCCGTGTGGCATTTGTCGGGACTCAATATTTTGTATTCCATTTTTGCTATAAACATTTCGTCCCTACCAAATCAACGCCAAATGCGCGTGTGGCATTTGTCGGGCTTATAGGCGTCACTTTAATGTTTATATAGAATGTAAAATGGACTCTTTTGTAGGAGCGATTTCCGAATCGCGATCCCCAAATACAGTCGGGAATCGGAGTTCCCTCCTACAGAAGAGGGTTAATCTACTTTAAATATACCCAGTAGACCCGTCAGGTCGGATTGGACATGTGCGTTGCCAATGAACATACTCATTGTCGGTAACGGCTTCTTCGTTAATTTCGACACCAAGACCTGGACGGTCGCGTAATTCCAAGTATCCATCTTTTGGCATGTAGGGTTCGTCTACCCATGTATTCCACACTGCATCTGTGGGTAATAGATATTCAAGGATTTTGAAGTTTGGCGTTGCTGCTGCAAAATGCACGTTTACCGCTGTGGCAAGAGGTCCCATCGGATTATGGGGTGCGATGGAAACGTAATGTGCTTCGGCAATGGCTGCGATTTTCCGCATTTCTAATAGACCACCACATACACATACATCTGGTTGAATAATATCTGCACCTTGTGCTGCTATGATATCAAGGAATTCAAAACGGGTGTATAAGGATTCACCTGTAGCGAGTGGAACTTGCATTTGAGAACGAAGTCGTGACCATGCAGGAATATGTTCTGGACGTAATGGTTCTTCGTAGAAATAGGGATCGTATGGAGCAAGTGCGTTTGCAAGTTGTAAAGCACGAATGGGTTCGAATATTTTTGCATGGGGGTCAAATGCAATTTCCCAGTCGTCAGGTGTGTTGTGTCGTATTTGTTCAAAGTATGTTGCTGCAGCATCACAGACTCTACCCCATCTGTCTGCATCAGGGTCAAGTTGATATGGACTTGTCTTAAATGCGGTGAATCCCCATTCTTCGTTTAGTTTTCTTGCTTGGTCTGCAGCCTCTATTCCATCTCTTCCACCGATACCTCTATAAATACGTATACGATCTCGTGCATGTCCACCGAGTAGCATGTAGACAGGTAATCCAGCTGCTTTTCCGCTGATGTCCCAGAGTGCGTGGTCAATTGCTGAGATAACAGCGAGACCTGCACCTCCAGGTGGAAATCTGAACTGTTGAAACAACTTTAGCATGATATATTCAATTCGGCGTGGGTCTTCACCTTGAATCATCTCAAAAATATAATTCGCTATGGGTTCAACAGAGAGATCTGGACCCGTTGAATATGCTTCTCCCCATCCATCAATACCTTCATCGGTTTCTACCTTGATGAGACCTCGTGGACGGCTGCCGAAGTTTGCCATGAATGTGTGGATTGCTGTTATCTTCATAATGTTGTATTCTACAGATTTTACGGGTATCGTCAAGGAATTATTATACCATTTCAAAATAATGATTTACCGTTTACTATTTGAAGAAACGCCTTATAAATCTTTTATGGAATGTATGTGTAATCCGCAATAAAGAATAGTACTCCTACGGATAAACATCCAGTAGAGAATCCTGTAATTGCCATGTTTCTACGTATGGATCGTTTTTTATTTTTATAGGTTTTTGTGTATTGATCTATATATTCAGGTGATTTTCCAATTAATTTTTGTGGTGATGGATTGATCTTATAGTTGTAAACCCCTATAAGAGGAATTAGGCAACCAAATAATGAACCTAATAAACATCCTTCCTCTATACAACCATTTTCGTATGCACTGGAACTATTTCCTATTAGTGTGGTGTCATATAGAAAGATATCACCCGCGTCGTCCTGAATAATTGGGGTGGATTTATAATACCACCCATCATACCACCCACGATGGCACAAGAAGATGTTGTTAAACAACAAGCCAAACCTGTTCCAAACCATAGAAGGCTATTTGTATTTTGTATTGCATCTTTTTCTGCATCGTATTGTGCTTGTTTTTGTATAGTATCATTCTGTAGATACCCATTATCTGCAAATTGTGCGGTTTGAAACCGTATGGCATAGGTCAGATTGGGTATGGTGATAAAGGAAATTATTATTAATGTGATGATTATATTTTTGGAATTCATGGATTTACGAAGGTGATACTCCTTAGTGGCTATAGTTGTATATTATAGTTGTGCTATGTGGATTTTTCTTCATTTTTAATCTTGTATCTTAAGTGGTTAGTAGAATCTTAAATCAGTCTATAAAATAATATCAGTTCTATTTACATTGCTCACATTACGAGTATTCTTGCGTTGTTAAATCGTAGGTGAAACCCAACATTTTCAATATATAAAAGGTTCTCATGTCCAAATCAACGCCGAATCCGCGTATGGAATTCGTCCAAATCAACACCGAATCCGCGTATGGAATTCGTCGGGTTTCGTTCCTCTACCAGACCTACAAGAGGAATTGATATCGAATTAGAAAAAACGAAGTAATTGTATACTTGTTACGTCTTTGAGAGATGCATTATTAATTACTATAACGTTAATTTATTTTGCGTGTCAATTTCCTTTGAAAAGTTTCTATTCATAAGTTTAGCATGTGTCGAAAAACGGGAAAATGTTACACTTTTTGACACATCGTGTGTCATTTATTTTCAGTAAAATTATGGCTTTCAGACCAGTGCTGTACTGGGTTCATTGTCTTAAATATAGAAGAAAGTAAAATTTCTAATTTCTCATTTTTGTGTTATTTCAGTTTTTGTGCTGTATTTTCACATTTGTTATATTTATGTTGGCAATTATTAGTTTATAGCAGTTAGTTGTCGGTTGTTGATTAACAGTTAATGGCATTTCTGAACAAGGATTTCCTGAACACCTCACGGTGTTTTTTTGAGTTATGTCTATATACTTTCTGATCCAGGATGTGTTGGATATAATTGAGAAAGTTACGATATTGTACCATTTTTCATGTATATCTTTCATTAGCTTCATTTTATCCACCTACAAAAAGTCTCTGTCTTTAGTTCTGCAATTCGTGTAGGATTCATGGATATCCTTTATTTTTTTAGTTTTTCAAGTTTTTTTAGTCGGATTTTTACATTTCCGAATTTGAAGTGCCTTGCAGTAAGTCTGGACCTGTGTTCATAGCGGTTCACTAAAATTAGGTAATTTTTTAATAATTTGAAAAACTTGAAAACTGTGTTTTTTGGTCAATCTTCTGTAAACACAGTAGTGTAAAGGGATTGCATAGAATTGCCCGATATTTATCATTTTAGTTTTTGAATTATAATTTATCATAACATAATAAACCTTGGTTGTTTATATATCACATTATATACAAGACTATTATAACATACACATAAATAATATGCAAACTTATTTTTCACGTATGTTACTTTAGATGTCTATGTTTAGATTTTATTCATTATTTTTATTTTAATTTGAATTGCGGAATTCATGGATTACAGGGAATGGGGTTTGTCTGAATCGCGGATTACACGGATGAGAGGGATTTTGTAAGAATGATGGTTTGTGCGGATGACGCGTTTTTCTTGTCTGAATCGTAGATAAGAGGGTGTAATGTGAGTGGTTTTTGGGTGGAAACCTAAACGGTCGGATGCACACATCGCCAGAACGTATACGTACACCTATCACCGTTCGAATTTGTGACCGTGCATTGCTCCTCAACATGCGTCAGACTATCACAATTAAAATGATCTATATGCCCACAGCTTGAAGCCGAATGATCGCTGTTATCACAAGTAAAGTGATTCGGGTTGCCACAACCCGCTGCGACGTGCCCACTCGCGCTATTAGCAACCCCACTATGAACATCACACGCATACGTGATGGTGGTCTCCGTAACTTCAGATTGCTGGTGATTGCCAGGAGAAGTATCTGTATCATCTGATCCACTATGATCGTGTGAACCTGACCGTCCCGGACCGAAAAATGAAGTACACCTTCCAGCCTCCGTAGTTCCCGTTAAAGACCCATAGGAATCAAAAGTAAAATTGGTGCAATAGCGGAAGAGGGTACCACAGTATTCTCTGACACGATCACTTTCAACCTGCTTCAAAACCATGACATATCTTGTGCATCGGAAGGTATTGTGATAATTAGGAATTTCAGAATTAGGGCATTTATAATACTTTCTGCCACACCCAGGGATCAGATGACTCACAATAGAGTAATCCGACCCACAAGTCCACTGATGTGCAGTGAACGCTTCATAGGGTGTACGGTAAGAATACATACACGGATTGTGAGATTTACACGCATTGGTTTTCGGGAGGTCCTTCGTAGGCCAATGATCTCTACCCCAGAGTGGATCAACAGAATGTGGGTTTCCGCTGGTGTTTCCGGTGTGAGAGAAAGACGTTTGACCGGCACCTGATGCTGTAGCAAGCGTAGATTTCACTCTACCAAGATGTGGCGTCATGACGCCCAAATACGTATCATGCTGCGCAGCGTAGAGTGTGTAGGCTGTCTCTACTGCAGCCAATGCAGTATCCAGCTGCGACACAGTCGCGGATATCGCTTGCAAATAATCGTTACTCGCGACCCTATCTTTCTGTGCTTCATTTGCTTGAAGCAGGGCGACCCAGGCAGCAAACGATGCAGGTAAAAGTGATCCGCCACTTACTGCAGCAACAATGCCGCTCACTGCTGCACTCCCACCAGTGATCAAAGTCACCTGAACGTTGCTATCAGCGGATTCTATTCTGGCATCCCAACCTGAGTTGAGATGACCAAGGACAGTTCGAACATCTATGAGATCTTGCTCTTTGTCATCTACGTTATCATACTTGATCCCAAGTTGCTTATACTCATAGTTTGATACATCACCTGCAAAGGATACGTTATTGCAAATTGAGATTGATAACACACAAACGATTAAGGTGAGTCGTGATGAAGTTTTGAACATGATTAAGTTCCTCCTTTTATTTGGAATCAGAAATATGCAGTGGAAATTTCAAATCTTCAATACGCCTCGGAAAATAATTCGAAGATGACGTGCGCCATCCTTTTTCATAAAGTGGAAATTGTGGTACATCCGCTTCAGGGAATCTCGGCCAGGATAATATATTTAAATCATTACGACGCCCGCGTGCGTCCACCGCCTCCTTTGTCCTGCCCAATGCGCGTATCTCCCTTGTTCTCTCAAATCCACGACGTGTCTGCTCCCAACCTGCACGATTTGCCTTTCTGTACTCGGGATTGTCTGTATCTCCAATAGTTTCATAGTAAATGATGAAATATTCCGTCCGTGCGGTTTCGGCGGCTTCTTGGTCTTCTGGTGGAAATGGGGGTATCCATTTTGCACTCCAGTGTCCACGTTCTTCCGCCTGCTTACGAAGTGCTTCAACCGGATGCGTCTCTAAAAGTTCCTTGTGGTATGTCAACTTACCGGTATACGGTTTGACAGAATCGGACTGTATGGCAGGTTCACCTTGCCCCGTATCCGGTGCTTCAATCGGCACTTCATGCCAATGATCATCATGCGGCACCATCTTGAAACCGTCTCTTGCAAGTGACGGTTGTTTAGTTTTTTCCTTATTCTGCTCTTCCAATAGTTTATTCGATTCGGTTAACTCTTCTTTAAGTTGTCGTATTTCAGCGCGATCCTTAATAAACAAGAACACACAGAATCCACCGAGTAATAGAATGAGGGTAGCGATCCCCCAATACATTTTCTTTCTCATGAGTTTCACTCCTTAATTTAAATGTAATACCCTCTCCTCTTAGTATTAATCGGGCAAAAAATACTTGGTGAAACCGTATAGATTCTCGTATTCTGCAAACAGCCTGTCCCCTTCAAGAGTGCCGCGAGCATTCCGTGCACGTAGCAATAAATCTGACTGCATATTCACGATAGCCATAAATCGAAGGTCTGCCTCATTATTAACATCAATACCGTGATCTTCAGGGTTTTCCATAGATTTCAGACGTTCATATTCCGCTTGTTCTTCTTCTGTCATGGGGCGAAAATAGTTAAAATCAATTTTCACTTCGCTATTTTCCCACACGAGTTTGGGATCCCACCCGTCCGGCTTTTCTCTATCAGGATCATATATCCAATCGGGTTTAGCCACAACTTCTGGGGTAACTTCTTCATCGGTTACGACAGGTGGTTCAGAGATCGGCACTTCATGCCAATGATCGCCATGTTGCACCATTTCAAATCCAGGCTTGGCGGTCCGTTTCTCTGCAATCTGTGTTTCTGTTTTCCTTGCTGGTTCTACATCTGTTTTGTAGATAACTTCAGGCTCGGTGTCTGTATCCCGCAGTAATAAAACAGCAGTGACACCAAGTAGTAGTATAATGAGGGTTACGATCCCCCAATATTTCCTATTTCTCATAAGTTTCACTCCTTAATTAAAATGTTATACCGTTTCTAAATAAAAATATTACTTTTTTATATATAACCTTTAGGTTAGGCAGTATCACATAAACTGTCAGTTTGTGCAGTACCCGTTTCGTTCCTAACAGCCGGTAATGAGCTGTTAATAACTCCATTCCTATTACACCCATTTTGGTTGACAGATTCATAAGATGGAAATAGATCGTCATTGTATTCAAACAATTTATGATATGGTGATATTAACCTAACAATCTTAAGCAAATATCGTGCCAACTTTACAAATTTACCTTATTTCTATCCCAACTCCCTTATTCCATTTTATTTCTACACCTATCAAATATAGACGTAGAGGGATTTTATCGTAAGGAATGTTAGTTTGTAATGTTTTATGTGTTGTTATTTTTTTAGATGTATTAGAACATTACAAACCTTAAATTTAATACATTAATTGCGTACCACCCTGCATAATTTGTCATTCATAAGATTTAATAATCCAATACCCAAACATACCTACTTGACACCAACACAATACACCTGCTAACATACCCACCATGCCACTGTTGAACCTTAAACCGACTCATAAACCCATTAAAGACTATTACGCCACATTACAACAATTCAACCAACAGGCGATAACCCATGAAGGTGCTGTCAGCGCACCTTTCGGTACACTCCTAAATATCTGTGCTAAACAGATTGATGCCACCTTCTCTCAGCAATACCAGATGCAAACGGATTCGGGTGACCGTATTATCATTGACGGTGCTGTAACTAAACTCGGTATGCCACTTGCTTACTGGGAAGCCAAAGATATACACGACGACCTACCTCAAGCCGTTCAAGAGAAACAACAGGCAGGATATCCATTAGACAATATCCTGTTCCAAACACCCGAACGTGGTATCCTCTTTCAGAACGGACAGAGAACACTGGATACGGATCTGACCGATCCTAACAATCTTGTCAACACACTGCAGCAACTTTTTGGATACACCACACCTGTCCACGAAGATTGGGAACGCGCCGTCGCCGACTTCAGAACACACGTTCCGGATCTCGCAACGGAGATGATGGATCTTATAGAAACGCAGTTAGAGAACGATTCAACATTCCGCACAGCATTTACTGGGTTTTATGAGACATGCAAATCAGCCATCAATCCGAACCTGTCTCAGAAAGCAGTTGAGGAGATGCTCATACAGCATATTCTCACAGAACGTATCTTCCGAACCGTGTTTGACCGATCCGATTTCACAACACGGAACATCATCGCACAAGAGATTGAAAAAGTTACGGGTGCGTTGATGCATCAAGCCATCAGTCGAGATGTATTTCTCCGTCCGCTTGATCCGTTCTACCGTGCCATTGAGAATGCAGCGAAAGGCTGCCGAGACTTTTCACAGAAACAGCATCTATTGAACACATTCTATGAACAATTTTTTCAAGGTTTTTCGGCAGATGTGGCGGATACACACGGTATTGTCTATACACCGCAACCGATCGTGGATTTTATGGTGAATAGTGTTGAACATATTCTCAATACAGAATTCGATCGTTCACTATCGAGTGAAGGCGTGCATATCATTGATCCGTTTGTTGGTACTGGTAATTTCATTGTGCGATTGATGCGGGATATTGATGGGATGAACTTGAAGCACAAATATCAGAACGAACTCCACTGTAACGAAGTGATGCTCCTACCATACTACATAGCCAGTTTGAATATTGAACAGGAGTATTACCAACGTACACAACAATACCTCCCTTTTGAAGGTATTGCACTTGCGGATACCTTTGAGATGCTTGAGAAAGAACAGATAGAATTGTTTTCTGAAGAAAATACGGATCGCGTGGCAAGGCAGAAAAATACCGATATGTTCGTTGTGATTGGGAATCCACCGTATAATTTAAGACAGGTGAATGAAAGTGATAACAACAAAAATCGTGATTATAAGACTATGAATAGACGAATTTCTGATTCATTTGTTTTGGATTCAGAAACTACTCTAAAGACAGGATTATATGATCCGTATGTAAAAGCAATTCGGTGGGCTATAGATAGGATAGACAAAGAAGGAGTGGTTGCTTTTGTTACAAACAATGGCTTTATAGATGGAAAAGCTTTTGATGGAATGCGGAAACATCTTGCAGATGAATTCAATTCCATTTTTATTTTGGATTTGGGTGGTAACGTCAGAAAAAATCCGAAGTTATCTGGATCAACACACAATGTCTTTGGAATACAAGTAGGGGTTAGTATTAACTTATTTGTAAAGAAGAATAGAAAAACAGAATTCCCACATATTTTCTATTCAAGAGTTGATGAATCTTGGAGAAAAGAGCAGAAATACGAATATCTAAATATAAAAGGATATTATCAGAACATACAATGGGAAGATATAATACCTGATAACAGGTATAGATGGTTAACTAAAGGGCTGCTTCCAGAATTTGAGACCTTTATTCCAATGGGAACAAAGAAGGTAAAAGCAGAGAAAAATTCTGTACTAAATGTAATTTTCAAGACTTTTAGTAATGGAGTTCTAACAGGTCGTGATGCTTGGATTTGCAATTTCAACCGAACTGTCTTGACTTACAATGTAGAACGTTTAAGTCAATGTTATAATACTGAAATTGATAGATGGCAACGAAATCCTGAAAAAGGACTAAAGATTGATGATTTTGTGAATTACGACGAAACTAGGATCAAGTGGAGTGCTACCTTAAAACGACATCTAACAGCTGGACATCGGGTGGAGTTGACAAAATCAAAAATCAGACAATTGCTTTATCGTCCTTATACTAAGACAAATCTATATTTTGACAATATTCTAACTGAAAGACCTGGTGTGTTTCCCTACATTTTTCCATTACCAAAGTCAGAAAAAGCAAATAGAGTCATTTGTGTCAACGTTACACCTGAAAAACCTTTTACTTGTTTGATGAGTGATTGTATTCCGAATCTTGTGGTAACAGCAGGTTTTGGTTCACCAACACAATGCTTCCCTTTCTACACTTATGACGAAGACGGTTCGAATCGCAAAGAGAACATCACAGATTGGGCACTTGCAGCATACCGAGAACATTACAACGACAACAACATCAACAAATGGGACATCTTTCATTATACCTACGGACTTCTACATCACCCCGAATATCGTGAAAAATATCAGGCAAACCTAAAACGCGATCTACCCCATATACCGTATGCCCCTGATTTCTGGGGATTCGCACATGCTGGTGTGGAACTCGCTGACATACACATCAACTATGAAGAGTATCCCATCCATCCGCAGCTACAACATATCGAAACCCCGAATGTCCCCATCAATCTGAAGGTAGAGAAGATGAAGTTGTCGAAAGACAAGACATCGTTGGTCTATAACGATTTTCTGACTATTTCTGGCATTCCAAAGGAGGTATATGAATATCGCCTTGGGACGCGGTCAGCGTTGGAGTGGGTTGTTGATCAGTATCGTATTAAGACCGACAAACGGAGCGGTATTGTGAATGACCCAAATCGTGCCGATGACGAACGTTATATAGTAGATTTAATCGGTCGGGTGATTGGTGTGAGTTTGCGAACAGTTGAAATAGTGAACGGATTACCTTCCTTGTAATCCACTCCCTATTATATAGACATCCCATAATTCACAATTAAGACAGAACAATCCCAATTTCTTGTACCACAAACTGTTAGTTGGTGTTCTCACAGAAATCATTATAGGTTTCAATTTAGCACTATTAGCCATCCCCGATTTGAATAGAGGAATACCCGAATATGATGCATTTCACAGAGATTGTAGATACTGCATTTAGCCTTTATCGTAGACATTTTCGAATATTTTTCTGGTTGACTACGTTCTATTTTGTATTTGACATATTGATCGTGATAGGGTTTCATTTCATTGGAAACGGGAAAGTTTTCGATTTAATGGAACAAATCACTAATTCGTTACTATATACATTAATGTGCGGGTTAATGATTATCTTAGCGAGTGAAATCTATCTCAGTCAGCAGATTACACTCAGGCAGGTGATACAACGGTTTTTAGAACGAATATATCCGTATCTTTGTTGTTCTATTATCTATGTTGTAACTCTGCATCTCCCTCAACTATTGCCAGAAAGTGAAACAGTAACTTCAATCGGTTTAACTTCTATCAGTTTAATTTTGATCATACTGGTTGTGTATATTTTTTCGGGGCCTATTATATTCTATTTAATAATCAATTGGATATTTTATGGACCGGTTCTTATGATTGAGAATACAACTGCTATGCATGCATTTAGCAGAAGCAGATACCTTATACATGGTATGTGGTGGCGTACATTCTGGAAAGTCTTCCAGTTATTAATATTCATGTTGGTAATTTACTTTATTATTTTACTCTCTTTCGTGATACTCTTGCAACTCCTTGGATTCTTTCAATCAGAGACATCATTTTGGGAGGTTATACAGAAACAACTACGATTGCTGATTACATCAGAATACACACCGACGTCGGTAACAGATTGGATCACAACAATCTTCTCCACTGCTATAAATGCTTGGATAACACCGATTTACGCTATCAGTATCACAATACTCTATTTCAATCATCGTTCACAGAAAGAGAATATTATGTAATAGAGATACATTAGAGGTGCGAAAGGTGTATCACTAAGTACACAAAGACACCTCATGCAGCATGCCATACGCGCATTCTGCCCCTATGGGTTCGGTTCTGACTTGACACTGTGTGCTATATACATTCCGCACCTCTGGTGCTGAAATTTAGGTGTATATCCCTAAATTGACATTTATGGTTCGGTTCCAAACCGAACTATTGGCGTCAATTTAGTGATTACATGTGCTCGTAGGTAGTGTTGAATCGTAGGTGAAGCACAACATTTCTGCATGTAAAAGCGTTTCATGTTGGGTTTCGTGCCTCAACCCAACCTACAAGATAGGTAAAAATCACACAATTGTATTGGAAAATCCTTAAATTGACGCCTATGGTTCGGTTCCAAACCGAACCTACCATGTTTGGGAAATGTGCTAAATTGACACCTATGATTCGGTTTCAAACCGAACCTACCGGGTTGGGTGATTGGTGTTGATATGTCATAAATTTTCTTAGAAATGGTATAGGATACCAATTTGAACAATAACGGAATTGATAAAATGTATTGAAAATTTAGAAAACCAAATAACCCTGGTGATTTAGCATTTTCACTTGATAAAATGGCATCTATATGGAATACTTTGCAAATTAAGTATACAATGTCTAATGTATGCGGTGAAGAACCAAAGCCTTTATGAGTAAACTTTTGAATTAATGGTACATTTTGAGCTGTAGGAGACCAGTTAACATGATTCTGGCCGATTCCCGATTATCACCGAGTTAAATCGCGATTCGGAGATCGCTCCTACAGGGAGTTTGTGTTATTATTTTCAATGTTTACTATAAATCGCGTGGACAAGGTTTCCCTCCAACAGGACAGATGAGATAGTTAATGCCAAAATATTTACATATTCTTCATTGCAATTTATGGTATGATTTCATGAATGTTGGAAAACGGTATGGTATCACTTACCAACCACCAAATTTTAACAAGCACAGATACACTTGGTTGATAAAAGGCACTTAACACATGAAAATCACAAAATTCCTCCTTTTGATTTGGCTTTTCGCCTCAACTCTGTTTTGCCTAAACCTCTTTGCTCAAGATTATAACAGATGGCAACTCCCTGAAGGTGCAAAACTTCGGATTGGAAAGGGAGAACTAAATGACATCAAATTCACACCAGACGGTAACCGTGTTGCAGTCGCAACAGATATTGGAATCTGGATATACGATGCACACACGCGAAGAGAACTCGCGCTTCTCACAGGTAATACAAAAAGGGTGACAGCAATAGACTTTCCTACAGATGGTAGTTTTCTCGTGAGTTGCAGTCTTGATAGAACAGTCCGATTGTGGAACATAGACACAGGGGAACAAACCGCTGTATTCGCCGGACATAGGGGTTCAATTGGAAGCATCGCCGTGTCACCTGACGGGAAAACCGTCGTCAGTGGAGGAACTTATGATACAACTATCATTCTTTGGGATGTAGCAACAGGCAATCAAATTAAGCGGCACTCCAAATACTGGGATAATCTGTTTCGTCGATTGAAGATATACCTTGACAGATCTATTACTATGCCAGATTCGAATGCGATTGAAGCATTGGCTTTTTCACCTGATGGGAAAATCTTTGCGAGTGGGCATCGAGATGGAACTCTGCGTTTATGGGAAGCACAAACTGGACGAAAACTTTCAACGGTTGGAGACCACAAAAGTACAGGTATCGACGGTTTAGCATTCTCATCCGATGGAAAAAAGTTAGTAAGTTGTACAAGGACACAAGAAATTCTGCTACATACTTTCCAAAATGGTAAACACGAATCGCGCCATTTTCATTATGTTCCCTTTCCCCAGGATTTAGTATTTTCTCCCGATGGTAACGACCTTTTCGGTATAGGTTATTTGGGTGGAGACACTATCGGACGGCAACCGTATATACACAAATGGAATGTAAATACTGGTGGTCTGTTAATGTCCACTCCTACACCAGACACATATCAAATAAAATCTTTGGCAATCTCACCTGATGGAAGCACGCTTTTGTCTGGCGGTTGGGGAGATACAATTGTATCTTGGAATCCAGTAACTTTAGAACATTCAATATTTACAACAGGGCATGGCACAGTAGGCAAAACATTACAATTTTCACCTGATGGAAAAATACTTAACACTATAAGTGGTAAAGACAAACTTAAGTTTTTGGATACAGAGACGGGTGCTGAAATTTCTGCACCTCAGCAAAAAAGATATTCCACAAAACAAAAATCAAAAACTTCTCAACGTCGTATTTCTGCAGAATATATAAAAGAACGGACTGCTATTCGTATTTTTGATATTGAAACAGGCACAGACATGTACCATATTACTGGACATAAGGATATTATCTGGCGTTATAGTTTTTCACCTGACAGGGAAACGCTTGCTACAACAAGTAAAGATATGACAATTCGCTTGTGGGAGGTGTCCACAGGTAAAGAATTACTTATGATTCCCACCTATTCAAGTTACACTACCGCTATAACCTTTTCCCCAGATGGAAAAACACTCGCAGGGGGTGGTGTGTACGATCGTGCACAAAAAAGTCTCAATCTAATTCGTGTGTGGGAAGTTCCAGGTGGACGTATATTGAAAACAATTGCTGGACACACAGAAGGTGTTAATGCTTTGCGATTTTCTCCTGATGGTAGAACCTTGGCAAGTTGCAGTGGGGATGGGACGATCCTTCTTTGGGACTGGGAAGAAATTAGTCAGTCTGATAAATAACGTTAGAGTTCACCTAATACCACCGTCACATATCCCCCGCAGGCAACGTAAAACAGAGGTGTAACCCTCCATCAACAGATTAACTTGATGTAATTCCATTAGCATCTGTTGTCGGGGGCTCAATATGGTGTATGCACTTTGCTATAAACATTTCGTCCCAACCAAATCAACACCAAATGCGCGGAATCAACGGTATGAATGCCATAAGGCATTCTCCGGGCATTTGTCGTGACTCAAGACCAATATGAACATTAACGGAATAGATAAAATGTATTGAATAAATTAAAAACTAAATAATCCTGCTCAATTGACTTGACACAATACTACACAAAAGATAAAGTATTACCTACTTAAGAGGAAAAATTTCTATGCACATCCATGATTTAGACACTCCCACCCTTATTGCTGATTTAGATGTGCTTGAAAAGAATATTCAAGACATGGCATCGCTCTGTCAAAATCTTGATATCCCGCTCCGTGTTCATACCAAAACCCATAAAGTGCCAGAAATTTCAAAATTGCAACTCGCTGCAGGTTCACAAGGGATTACTTGTCAGAAATTAGGTGAAGCAGAATCCATGGTGGATGCAGGTATAGACAATATCCTGATACCCTATAACATTGTCGGAACACCAAAGGTGAAGCGATTAACTGCCTTGTCAAAACGTGCAACAATTATTGTCGCTGTTGATTCAGAAACAACTGCCAATGGTATATCTCTGCAAGCTACGCAAGATGGGTGTGTAATTCCTCTGATAATTGAATTAGATACTGGTAGTGGCAGATGTGGTGTTCAATCCCCAATACATGCACTACAACTTGCACAGAAAATTGATAAATTGTCGGGAGTAGATTTACAAGGGATCATGACTTATCCCAGTAATGTAAGAGTAAAACAGTATATCTCAGAAACAGTAGATCTCTTTAAAATTGATGGGTTATCGGTAAACATAATTAGCGGGGGTGGAACAGGTTCAGAAGCAGCATCGAAAGAAATTGGATGTACAGAAACACGGAGCGGATCTTATGTTTATGAAGGGTTGTCTCGAATCGGTAATTCTGATATGTTATCTCCAGAAGAGTGTGTGCTTCGTGTATTAACAACTGTTGTTAGCACACCTACACCGGAACGAATTATTATTGACGGAGGACAGAAAACCTTTGCGAGTTATCCACCCAGTCCTTATGGTCATATAATTGAATTTCCAGATGCAAAAATATATGGTATGTCTGTTGAACACGGACATGTTGATGTAAGTAATTGCACAAATAAATTCCAAGTTGGTGATAAACTGTCAGTCATTCCATTACATCAAGGAATGACAAGTAATCTACACGATGAATTGGTTGGTATACGAGGCGATAAAGTAGAAACAGTCTGGCAAATTGCCGGTAGAGGAAAGGTGAAATGATGAATAGACCGACACCTGAAGAAAAAGAACAGTGGGAACGTGACGGATATCTTGTGTTTGAAAATGCCATCCAAGGTGAACAATTAAAACGTCTCCAAACTGCCTTTGATTTTTGGGCAGATGAATGTAAGGAGGAATGGTTAGAAAGGGTTGAAACAGCAGATGCTGCTGCCACTTTCTATGATATTCCAAATCCACTTGAGAAAGACACTATATTTATAGACATCATAGATCATCCGAGTTATTACGGAGCGTTGATGGAATTCACTGATGACGATGTAATCCTACTCGGACCTCAAGTGAGAACAGTTGCTCCGTGGCCAGTAAGTTATACGGGTTGGCATCCTGATGTAGGTAAGGATAATCCTATACATATTAAGGTGCAGATATATGTTAATGATGTCCCGAAAGGTGGTGGGGAGTTTGGATTTGTCCCGGGAAGTCATAGACACGGGTCTGGTCCCTATAAACGTCCCTTATTACAGGAGAGTATGCCGGGACATAAAAGTTTTCCCGGTAAGGCTGGTACGGCTATCATGTTTAATTCATGTGGATGGCATACCTCAATGGATAATTCTTCAGACACACCACGGAAGTCTATTATACTTATCTATGAGAAACGTACACCGGGACGGGTGGGACCAACACAATTCGCATCCATTGCAGAACACTGTAACACACCTGCGCGTCGCAAGATTTTTAGTTTAGATGCCTTATCACATTAAGAATCTTGATACATGAAAATTATAAAAACGAGTTGTGCTAAATGATTAATTGTAGAAAGTAATTTCACATAAACAGAAGGTTTTGAGCGTTTTCCTTTTTCTCTGATCTCTCTTGAGTCCTGTAGGGACGAAATGTTTATAGAAAAACGTCACATAAACCTCTTGAGTCCTGTAGGGACGAAATGTTTATTTGTTTAATACAGCATGTGTGAATTTAATACAAACAATTAGTTAACTGACACAAGTCGTTATAAAAGTAAATTGATAGGATAAGTAATATTTGAATCATCGGAACAGATTCAAACCACCAATAGGTGTCAATTTACGAATTCTCCAATCATAATTGCGCGATGTATACTCCTCTTGTAGGTTGGGTTGAAACGAAACCCAACATGAAACGTTTTCATATACCGTATATGATGTGTTTCAGCTTGGATTCAACCCCGCAGCATGCCATAGGCGCAAACTGCGTTGATTCCCTACAAGGACTTTTCAAAAATTTATATTTGGTAATTTATAATTTCTTACCAAATTCGAGGTAAATAACTTAATGAAAATTAGAGTAACCAGCATTTTTGTTCAAGATCAGGACAGTGCGTTAGAATTTTATACTGAAAAATTGGGATTTGTTAAAAAGAGGGACATTCCCTTAGGAAATGGTGACAGATGGCTTACAGTTGTATCAAAAGAAGAACAAGACGGGACTGAACTTTTGTTAGAACCATTATCTGAGAATAGTTTTGGACCCGCCAAAACGTATCAAGAAGCTCTATTTAATGCAGGAATTCCTTGTGCCCAATTCTATGTGGAAGACGTTCAGGAAGAATATGAGCGCTTAATCACCCTTGGCGTCGAATTCAGTGTAGAACCTACTGATATAGGAGTAACAATTTTTGCTGTTTTCAATGATACTTGTGGAAACAATATTCAGATCGTAGATACTGAGTAAGGATCAAGCGTATTTTCGGTAAGTTTATTAAACGAAAGATAAATATAAGGAAATGTTGAGATGCCTGTAATTGATGCACATGTACATGTATTTACGACTGTTTCGGATGAATTCCCCCGTGAAGTTTCATCGAATACACCTGCTGATAGAGATGAATCCGCAGAAAAGCTATTGGGATTAATGAAGGAAACCGGGGTGGACCAAGCAGTTCTCGTACAAATTGGTGGGAGAACAATAGAACAACACAGTTATTTACTTCATTGTCTTAAGACCTATCCAGATAGGTTTCTCGGTATTGGACTTGTACCGCAAGATCATCCGAATCCAGAAGAACACATGACAGAACTGGCAGAAGGTACAGGTATAATCGGTTTTCGACTCTTTGACCTTGGTGGACCGCGTGATATTTTCGAAACGAAAGATGTTACTGAATTTAGCACATACCCAATTTGGAAGTGTGCCGCAGAAAAAGACTATGTCATGTGGGTATATCCGAGATCCATTGACGCACATCTACTCCCCTTCTTGGTTCAAGAATTTCCACAAGTTCGTGTCGTCCTAAATCATCTCGGTATGACACCTGGGAAAGGCAAATTCACACAGGACGAACTCGGTAGACCACAGATTCAGATTGGTGGGTATAACCTAAATATGCATACGACCTTCCGATTGGCTCGATATGAAAATGTTACCGTCCATCTATCAGGACAATATGCATTTAGCAAGGAACCTTATCCGTATAAGAACTTAGCAGGAATGCATAGTAATCTTTTCAACGATTTTGGATCGAAAAGGGTTATGTGGGCAACTGATTTTCCGTGGATTCTGGAGGAACCCGGTTATGGTGAGTTGACAACGATAATTGAGAAACTCATGCCACATATCCGGCAATCAGAATTAGAAGATATTATGGGTGGGAATGCCAAAAGGTTTCTCCGATTCCCAGATCTCAACTCATAGGTGTCTTAATCGCGGATTAACTTGACAACATACCACCCCACAATATAAAATTAATAGAAGGAATTCTTAGTGAGGTAATAGCACTTTACATGGCACAATACGATGAAATCGTGAAGCATCTGATGGATAGATTCGCAAATGACTTCGCAATCCTATCCTTTGCTACACCCGATGTTGAAGTTTTAGAGACACTTGACACAGAGCAACAAACCGTTAAAGTCCATCGGAACGACATGACATTTAAAGTGTTATGGAACAATGAAACAGTTATTCTACATATAGAGGTGCAAACCCAGGATAGTAGAGATAAACCGATGCCGTTCCGTGTACTCGCGTATGCTGGTGAACTTTTACTACGGTATGAACTTCCAGTCTATTCAGTAGTCCTATATTTAAGCTCAAATGCCGGACAAACCGATCCGGGTGGTTATAGTTATGGAAATGACCAGTTTGGATTACAACATAGATATCAGGTGATTCGGTTGGTAGATTTAGAAGGTGAATCATATTTAGATTCAGCATCAGTAGGGTTGTTGCCGTTCACGCCATTAATGAAACCACCAGTAGACCTGAACACTGAAGGATGGTTACAGAAATGTGTTGAAAGAACAGAATCCGCACCTGTTGACTTACAAACGCGGAGCACACTGCTGTATGCGTTAACCACCTTGGGTAGTCTAAACTATGATCCTAATCTTTTTCAGAAACTAATATCGGAGGAAATGATGCAAGAATCTCCTTTTTACGAAATCATCATGCAGCGCGGCAGAGAAGAAGGCATTGAAAAAGGTGCACTTCAAAACTGCATAAAGAACATTCTATCTATTCTAACAAAACGTTTCCCGTTGAGTGATACAGCACCCGTAGCAGAAGCCCTTGAATCCATACAAGACCTTGAGCGGCTATCAGAGCTACTACTCATAGCTGTCCAAACACTCAGTGTTGATACATTTCTACAAGAAGTAGAAACATCGTAAGAATAATACATCAGATTTCACAGGTGGAATGGTATACAATCACGGTGAATCCATTCCAAGTCTCTTATCCGCGTAATCCGCGATTCAGACATAAACCTCTTCCATCCATCCACTCCAGACGGCTATAGTTATGGAAATGAACAGTTTGGATTGCAACATAAGTATCAGGTAAACGACTATCAGATTTGGAAGGTGAATCATATTTAGATTCAGCATCTGTAGGATTATTGCCATTCACACCATTAATGAGACCACCTTTAAACTTGAACACGGAAGGATGGTTACAGAAATGTGTTGAAACAACAAAATCCGCACCTGTTGACTCACAAACGCAGAGCACACTGCTGTATGCGTTAACCACCTTGGGTAGTCTAAACTATGATCCTAATCTCTTTCAGAAACTAATATCGGAGGAAATGATGCAAGAATCTCCTTTTTACGAAATCATCATGCAGCGCGGCATTAACCAGGGCATTGAACAAGGCATTGAACAAGGTTCACTTCAAGTCTGCATAAAGAACATTCTATCTATTCTATCAGAACGTTTTCCGTTGAGTGATACGGAACCTGTAGCAGAAATCCTTGAATCCATTCAAGACCTTGATCGTTTATCAGAACTACTACTCATTGCTGTCAAAACACTCAGCGTTGAAACATTTCTACAAGAAGTAGAAACATCGTAAGAATAAAACATCAGATTTCATTAGTGGGATGGTTTACAAACACGACGAATCCATCCCAAACCCACTCCTCCGCGCAATCTGCAATTCAGATAAAAAACCTCTATCCTACACAAGAAACTTATACCACACACAACTCGTTCCGTATTTAGATATGGTATCATTTAAATAGATGTGGTGTTTTATGTATTGGTTTCTTATCTGAACCACGGATTTTTGTCTGAACTACGAAATTAATAGAAACGGTATACCTTTATGATCACTACAATATATTTATTCAGTTCTTAATCGCAATAATCCGAAAAATAACAGGATAAAAATGCCTAAACCGATGAGAATACCAACATACGACGGAATTCCAAGTGCAGCAGGTAAATAACCACATATCAATGCTACAAATGCAACTGTCAGAGCATAAGGTATCTGTGTTCTAACATGATGCATTGGATCACAACTACTCACAATTGCACTCAAAATTGTGGTATCTGATATGGGTGAACAGTGATCCCCAAATATCGCGCCATCCAAGACCGCCCCTAAACATATTATGGTTGTTATACCATACACATCATTATCAAGTGTAAAGGCTACTGGAATAGCAGTTGGTATCAGAATTGCCATTGTCCCCCAACTTGTTCCTGTTGCAAAGGAGGTTAAGGACGCAACAACAAATACAAGTGCTGGAAACCATAACGGTGAAACAACATCACTTAATAGAGACGCAATATATTCACCTGTAACTAATTTGTCACAACTTGCCTTGATACCCCATGCACATAAGATAATAGCAATTGGCAGGAGTGTACCGGATAACCCATCCTTAATTGCCTTACCAATCTGATAAAATGGCATCCTTGAAATAAATATACCACATAGGATCGCAGCAAAAAATGATGTAATTGCTGCTGATGCAAGAATCTTAACATTATTCGCATTCGACAAAGCATCACGCCACGATGTCAGGGATAAGATTGATCCTGTACCTTTTCCATCAATCCATAATCCACCCAGGATCAGTCCGAATAGGAGGGTGAGGGGTATAAAAGCAGAAAGTAATTGATTCTTGTTTTCTGAAACGTTCAGATCAGCAGAAATACCACCCATCGCTTGTGCGTCAGGTGCAGACACCTGTCCCGTGTTTTTTGCTCGTGTTGATGCACCCCGCATAGTTCCATAATCACGACCACTGATGGCATTTATCATGACGAATAGAATGGTTAAGATACAATAGAATCTGAACGGAAGGGCATCAAAGAACATAGAATATCCATCACTATCTAATCCTATATTATCCGCGACACTATTAAATAAACCGACCTCATAGCCAATCCAGGTGCTAACAAAAGCGAGTCCTGCAATGGGGGCACTTGTTGAATCAACAATATATGCTAATTTCTCACGACACACCTTATACTTATCGGTTAGGGGACGCATCGTAGGTCCAACAAGCATGGCATTGCTATAATCCCCTATAAATATCAGACTACCCATGAGAGATGTGATAAATTGGGTCGTCCGTGGACCTCGTGCCAATTTGGAAAGAATGCTAATCGCACCTGCAATTCCACCTGATGCTATTACCACCGAAATCATCGACATCATAAAGAGAACAAACAGTATCACCCACATATTAAATAGGTCGATACCATCATTAGAAATGGTAACAGCACGTGTAAACCAGATCAATTCAGAGAAGAAACCGTATATAGAAAAATTCTGTTGTGTCCAAGAAAGGATAAGTCCAGAGCCTACAGCAACACCAAGACTTAGAAATAATTTCGTTGTAATCACTGCTAAGGTTATAGCAATGAGTGGAGGGATTACACTATACCAACCAACAATTGTTCCGTCATCCAATTCAACTTTAGGAAAGAACAATATTAAAGAAATACATATAGCAAGAAAGATTGGAACACATAACAATGCTTTCTGTTTAATGCTCAAAATATCCTCATAAGTATTCGTTGGTTAGGTAAAAATTGTTGAATGGATTTCAGATACATTATCATAAAAGTGAGATTAAATCAACATGTTCAATTCTAAAATTATACCATTTCTATATGAATAGGTGTCTTATAGTGAACAATAAAATTAATACAACATTTTCTATTGGCTCAACATATATTCACATCCCACACCTCTTTTGTAGGATGTTCGCATCCCACAACTCTTCTGTAGGAGCGACCTCCCGGTCGCGACCAGGAGGTCGCTCCTACAGAAGAGAGAGTTGTCCTCTGAGAACCGATTTATGAATAATGTCCTACCATTATTTAGAAATGGTATTAGTTTTAAAAATAAAATGAAAAAATTAAAAAACAGACATCTTCTTGAGTTTTTTTGTAGGTCGCGACCAGGAGGTCGCTCCTACAGAAGAGAGAGTTGTCCTCGGACAACCGATTTATGAAATAATGTCCTATCATTATTTAGAAATGGTATTAGTTTTAAAAATAAAATGAAAAAATTAAAAAACAGACATCTTCTTGAGTTTTTTTGTAGGTCGCGACCAGGAGGTCGCTCCTACAGAAGAGAGAGTTGTCCTCTGAGAACCGATTTATGAATAATGTCCTACCATTATTTAGAAATGGTATTAGTTTTAAAAAAGTAAATTGAAGAATTTTTAAATACAGACATCACATATACGAAAAGAGATTGACACAAGAGGAAATATACGTTACAATAACATATAGAGAATAAATATTATACGCATACTAATACTTAATAGAAGATAAATCATTATGATTAAAGAAAATATACACAGTTTTATAAATGTCAATCTCACACAGCTTATAGGGAAATAAAATGAAAAGAAATCTATCAAGAGAACTTTTTTATTTTTTTACAGAAATTCGTAAATTGGCTGTAAGCATAGATAGGGACAGACATAACAGCGACTATAAAAAAATTGGTGTGACAGAAAAAAGTTACGATTTCGTAACTTTTTACACAAATACAGAAAACTATCTAATGACTATCCAATACACTCAAATTAATTTTAAATACAAATACAGCATCACCTATACTATTTCTAAGAAAAATAGCTGCATGGGGATGTTATCTAATTGGATACACCCTAAAAGGTTATGTTCCAATAATGAGATATTATCATTTAGAAAACGTATTAAAAATGTCTGTAATAAATATTCCCAAAATATAAAAAATAAAAAAGAAGAAAGACACAAAATTACACAATTTAAGAATTTTTATAATTCTAAAAAAAACACCGATGAACATAGACTGTGACAGGGCGGACAGCCGTTTTACTAATGACACACAATGTGTCAAAAAGTGTAACATTTTTAACTAAATAAATAATAAATATAACATATGTGAAATGTGGTAAACCTAAAAATTTAAAAAAATAGCATACGAATTCTATTTAATTAGTTCCCATTACGAGTGCATCATAATAGCCACTTTGATATGGGACGGGAATGTCTTTTATACAGTTCTATATAAGGGAAACCACTTGCAATAAATGAAACCATCATATAAAATACCTTTAAGTTCAAAGCTATATTGAAGAGGTATACCAATGCTAAAAGCGGGATTTATTGGTGCTGGTGGTCGAAGTCAAGGAGCACATTATCCAAGTGTCAACCGACTTGAGGATGACGTGGAAATGTCTGCCGCATGTGAACTGGATGAAGGAAAGTTAAATCAGGTTGCACAAAAGTACGAATTTCCACATACATTCACTGATCACAGAAAAATGTTGGATACGTTGGATTTGGATGTTGTCTACTGTGTGATGAATGAAAAGTGGATTTTACAACCGGCACTCGATTGTCTAAATGCTGGAAAACATCTATTCATTGAAAAACCACCTGGGGCAACAAGCGATGAAACTCAACAACTAATGGAAGCTGCCGTTGCAAATGATGTCTACTGTATGGTTGGGTTCCAAAGAAGATTCGCTGCTGTTACACGAGAAGCCATGCGACGCGTTGCTGAAAAAGGTCCGGTTTCATTGGCAGTAACAACATTTAATAAACAGATGATCGGTGGAAACCGTGAGTTTACCACTACACTATGGAACGATGTTTGCCATGTTGTTGATCTGTTAAGGTATATGGCTGGTGGTGAACCCGTTGAAGTCACTGCACATCGAGATACATTCAATGCAGAACAACGGAACTTCTATACAGCATTTGTACGGTTTGATAACAATGTCACAGGTGTCGTCTTTGGTAACAGAGCATCCGGCGGACGGGTCTTAAGGTCTGAATTACATGGTGTTGGTATAGGCTGTTATATGAAAATACCCGAAGAAATTGAGATCCATGAGAATAATAACAGACATGTCATGGGTGGATGGGAAGTTGATGGTGTTGATGAACGCGATTCACCGAGTTATGAAGGTGTACTCACGATGCATCAACATTTCGTTGATTCCGTGAGAAATAAGACAGTTCCACTCACGGATCTGCGGGATGTAATCCATTCAATACGACTTGTTGACCAAATAGAAGGACCACTTCCATAGTATATAAGAAGGAGAACTATAGATGCTTGATGAACGTCATATCCAGCATCAAATCACAGAAGAGCAACTTAACAGTTTAAATGTTAATGGATATATTATTGTTGAGGATGCTCTTCCTTTAGATGTCGTAGTACAATTAGAAGAACTTACTGATACGATCTATAAAGGTCATTTAGATGCGGAATACGATCCATATACAAAAAGACAGTTAACACCTCATGATAATTTCTTCTATCCAAATTTTCTTGGGAGAGATCAAGCATTTATAAACATTTTAGATTGGTATAAGACATTTCCAAAGGTATGGGGTATCTTAGGCTGGAATATCTATTCATACCATAGTCATTTCATCATTACACCTCCAAGATCAGAGGAATTACGTGGTAAGACAGGTCCACTCGGCTGGCACCAAGATAGTGGACGTGTAAACGTTGAAATCGAAAGTTCACCTCGACCACGTCTATCCATTAAGATCGTTTATTGGCTATCGGATTGTTCAGAACCGGGACGTGGCAACTTCTATGTTATCCCAGGCAGTCATCTCTGGGATAAATTCAATAGACCGGATAATGGTGCACTTCCAGAAGGTGCAACCCCAATCTGTTGTAAACCGGGAGATGCGGTATTTTTTGACAGACGAATTTGGCATGCCAGAAGTGAAAACGACTCTGACATCACTCGGAAAGGACTGTTCTATGGGTACGGTTATCGGTGGTTACGCAGCAAAGATGATATGACAATACCGGATGATATCTTCGCTCAGAACGATCCTATTCGACAACAACTTCTCGGCGGTGGCACAAATGCAAATGGTCATTTTTCACCCAAAGATGATGATGTTCCCTTAAAGATGTGGTTAATAGAGAAAGGAATTATCTCTTCATAAATTAACGTGAAATTGACATTCAGATTGAGAGAAAGTATACTTATAGAATAAGGTGTTATGCGTTATTATAAAATCTATAACGACAATCTGATAAAAATAACTATTTAGAGGAATTAAAAGATGTATCATTTTATGTCTACCCGTTATGTTTGTATCCTCGTTTTAATTACCATACTTTTGATTCCATTAGCTTTAGCGGAGAATGAAGTGGAAAATAATAAAGAGCTTGAAGTTGGGATGGTTGCACCTAATTTCACACTAAAAGATGAAACAGGAACAGAACGTAATCTCACAGAATTCTTAGGTAAGAAAAACGTCGTACTTGCCTTTTATCCAAAAGATTTTACCGGTGGTTGAACTGCTGAACTACAATCGCTCCGGGATAAATTGAGCGAAATAGAAAAAACTGGAACTGTTGTATTTGGCGTGAGTGTTGATACCGTTGAATCACACAAGAAGTTCAGAGATGATGAAAATTTCGGTTTTTCATTACTTGCCGATACTGAGTTTGATGTTAGCAAACAGTATAGTGGGATAATGGAAAGATTCAATGCTTCAAATAGAGTCACATTTATCATTGATAAAGCGGGATATATTCGCGCAATTGATAAAGACGTCAAAGTGAGAACACATGGTGAAGATGTAGTCAAAATGCTGGGAAATGTCCTGCCAAAAATTGAAGTAGGAGAGATGGCACCAGAGTTTATTGCCTTTGACAGTGAAGAAAAGCAATACCAACTCAGCAAACTCAAGGATAAGAAACATGTCGCATTAGTCTTCTATCCCCGTGATTTTGGTCGTAGCTGAACGGTTCAAGTCTGCTCGCTCCGTGATGAGTCGAGTCATCTTGATCAGCAAGATATTCAAGCTTTTGGAATCACTCCTAATGATGCTGAATCCCATCAAAAATTCTCTGAAGAGAATAAATTGAACTTTCCATTATTGTTAGACACTGGTAGAAATCTTGCATTACTGTTTGGAGCAACTGATAAGTTAGAAGGACGGTTCAATCGAATCACTATTGTAATTGATAAATCTGGTAAGATAATCCAAATTGACAAAGATGTAAAACCAGAAACACAAGGATCTGATTTAGTAAACTTCATCAAATCACAACAAACGAACTAATGTATCAGAAGACATTCTCGGCTTTTCCCGAATGGGTAGCGTTGGGCACGTCTGTCGCTTTTAGTCCGTTTATTGTACCAATTGTAACGGCTGTCATCGTTATTCAGAAGCATGCGATGACAAGTCAGGATGTGTTACTTTGGTTAGGGATTGTCACTCTATTTGTTACAATTCTCCCAATACTTGGCATCGTACTATTAGTAAAGTTTTCGAAGGTGGGGAATTTACATCTTCATGCCAAAGAAGAGAGGATAATCCCTTTATGTTTTATTGTTTTAAGTATGATTCTTGGAACAGTAATCCTATATAAGATTGGTGCGGCGCAAAAGATCATTCTTGCTTGTATTGCATTTATAGCAAATAGCATAGTATTCTCTGCAATTACCCCACTCTGGAAAATCAGTTTTCATACCAGTGTAACAACCGGTTGTATTATGGTGCTGGTATTCCTTGTAAATACCAGTTTCATCTGGTTTTTTCTTCTCATTCCTTTAATTGCATGGGCAAGAATCTACAGAGAAAGACACACCTTCCTTCAGACAGTGGTAGGCACTTTATTGGCAATTATCAATACCGCGCTTGTTTTTCATTTTCTGCAGTAAGAAAATGTTATACCATATACAACACTCTCTTCTGTAGGAGCGACCTTTGGTCGCGATTCGTTTGTCGGAATACAACACTCTCTTCTGTAGGAGCGACCTCTGGTCGCGATCAGGATGTCACTCCTACAAAGAAACTCAAGAATCGGAATGATACTTGTCAATTAGATATGGTATTATTATATGTATGATGTAAAAACGACGCATTCTCAGTAAAAGATTAGATTCGGTTTTGATTCCTATAATAAATCCAAAACCACCAATATCATCCATCCATAAATGGTGTAGTGAGATGAACTATATCTGATTCAAAATGTAATTTCTTTGAATAACTTACCATTTTATGATATACTAAAAATGTATTATTCTAACTCCACCGTGCTATTCAGTATATACCTTTGGACAGACATTTTCCATGTTGTGGAAAGGATTATAAGAAAGGAAACAGATTATGTCAGGACACTCTAAATGGTCAACAATAAAACATAAGAAAGCAGCAAACGACTCAAAACGAGGAAAACTATTTTCAAAATTAGTCAAAGAGATAACAGCTGCCGCACGTTTAGGTGGCGGTGATATTGACATGAATCCTCGTTTAAGAACCGCTATTGCAGCAGCGAAATCCAGTAATGTTCCAAGTGATAACATTGAGAAAGCAGTGCTTCGGGGAACAGGAGATCTTGAGGGTGAATCCATTGAAGAAGTTGTATATGAAGGATATGGTCCAGGTGGGGTAGCCTTAATGATTGAGGTTATTACGGATAACAAGAATCGTGCAATCGCTGAAGTACGTCACACATTAGGGAAATATGAAGGGAGAATCGGAGAACGAGGTTGTGTTGCATGGGGGTTCGACAAATGTGGTTTGATTGTTGTCGACGCAAATACTATCGAAGAGGATGATCTGTTTTTGGTTGCAGCAGATGCTGGTGCAGAAGATATTACTTCTTTAGATGATGCATTTGAAATTATTACTCCATTCGATCAGTTTGACAATGTTGTTACAGCGATCCAATCCACCGATGCAGACGTGCAATTAGCTGAACTGAGTATGATACCTCAGAATACAGTAAAGCTTGAGGGAAAAGAAGCTGAACGGATGGTAAAGTTGATGGATGCCTTGGATGAACTTGATGATGTACAAAAGGTTTATGCAAACTTTGATATCCCTGATGATATTCTTGAAGCAGCAGCCTAATTAGGGATACACCTCGATGATTATTCTTGGAATCGACCCTGGAATCGCAAATACAGGATACGGTATCGTAAAATCTATTACCAACAAAGTACAGCCACTTCACTATGGTCATATCAAGACCAGTTCCAAAGAAATATCTGAGCTACGATTGAAAACAATCTACGATACCATAATTGAACTGATAGATCAGTTTAAGGTTGACGAGGTGGTGCTTGAAGATATATTCTTCAATAAGAATGTAAACAGTGCCATTGTTGTTGGTGAAGTAAAGGGTATAGTAAAATTAGCAGGTGCAAATACAAATTCACCTGTAACTACATATACTCCCTTACAAGTTAAACAATCCGTAGTGGGGTATGGTAAGGCAGAAAAAATACAAGTACAGAGAATGGTACAAGCCTTATTGAAGTTGAAAGAATTGCCTAAACCTGACCACGCTGCAGATGCATTAGCATTAGCAATATGCCATGCTCGTTCTCATAAACTCCTGCACTTGAAAGAATCAATTTCAGCAAAACTCACTGTAGATAAAAAGGATAACACTTCAGTATGATAGCTTATGTCAATGGTACGCTCCTCGATATAGGTGAAAAAGATGTCGTAGTTGATGTTAACGGTATAGGTTATTTGGTTGAAGTTGCTCCGCGAACGGTCGATGAATTACCAACTGTGGGTGAACCGATATCGTTTTACACGCATTACAGTCAGAGTAGAGATAACGACATAAAACTCTACGGATTTACTTCAAGAGATGAGTTAAGAATCTTTAAATTGGCATTGACAGTGAAAGGCGTTGGACCTGCATTAGCACAGAATATTGTGACGAGACTATCACCAACCCAATTCCAGCAAGCAGTTATGCGGGATAATATACCTGTGTTGATGCGTGTTCCACGGGTTAGTACAGAAGTTGCCCAGTTATTAATTCTGAAATTAAAAAAGAAAATAGCGAAAATAAAATTAGAAGAGAAGGTCGAAGTACTCACGGCTGGTTCCGACCATCAAGCGGTCATAGATGTCCTCATCAATCTTGGTGCATCATCCATTGAGGCAGAACAAGCCGTTGAGAAAGCACAAAAATCACTTGGGGAATCTACTGAACGAGATGCCTTAATGAAAGAAGCCCTCCGATATATCCGAAATTAAATATGGAACATAATTTCATTTCAATACATTATTCCCATACACAACACTGAGTATATACGACCAGGAATCAAATGGAAAAATACGATATTCACGATACTACTGAAGATGAATTGGGATATAGTCTACGTCCTGAAACATTGAGTGAATTTATCGGACAGGATCAAGCTAAGGAACAGTTACGGATTCACATTGAAGCTGCAAAAACACGAAGTGATGTGATTGAGCACGTTTTACTCGTTGGTCCTCCAGGACTTGGCAAAACAACGCTTGCAAAAATCATCTCAAATGAATTCGGAACTAACTTCAAACAAGCTATTGGAACTGTAATGGAACGTCTCGATTTAGCAACAACATTGACTAACCTTGAGAAAGGAGACATTTTATTCATTGACGAAATACATAGAATGAAGGTAAATGTTCAAGAATCCCTCTATCCCGTTCTTGAGGATTTTGTTCTTGATTTATCTATTGGTCAAGGTCCAGGTTCTGATGTTGTTCAGGTTGAAATCTCCCAGTTTACGCTTGTTGGAGCAACAACACGGGAAGGATTATTGGCTGGACCCTTTCGTGCAAGGTTTGGAATACATATTCATCTCGATTATTATGAACCTGAAGATTTACAACAAGCTATACGGATCAACAGTGGAAAACTGAATATCGAAATCCACGAAGATGCAGAATATGCCTTGGCACTTCGTTCACGCGGAACCATGCGGACAGCAAATAAACTCCTTGCTAACGTGCGAGATTATGCAGAGGTGAAAAGTGAAGGTGTCCTAACACTCGAGGTTGTTGAAGAAGCATTGGAGTTTTTTGGGATTGATGAGCGCGGGTTAGATGCTCAGGACTACGCATATTTTCAAGCACTTATTGAAAAGTTTAAAGGGAGAGCAGGGAAAAAGGCTTTAGCTGTTGCACTCAGTGAAGATGAAAGAACTATCGAAGAAGTATATGAACCCCATTATATAAAAGAAGGATTTATTATGCTTACCCCAAGTGGACGTGTTGCAACTGAGGCTGCATATAAATATTTTGGTTACACAACCCATACTCAACCTTCTCTATTTGATGGTCACCTATCCTAAGTATCCATCCTTATGTTTTCATTCCTATTTACCTTTAAATGAAACTGTCAGATTTTAACTATGATCTTCCGCCAGATAGGATTGCACAAAACCCTTTGGATCGTCGTGATGAATCTCGACTCCTGGTGGTTGATAGGGAAACCTGTGAATTTATACATACAACATTTAAAAATATAGGAGATTTTTTACCCCGTAATTCACTATTAGTTCTGAATGATACCAAAGTCATCTCCGCCAGGTTAATTGGGAATAAGAGCATTACAGGTGGAAAAATTGAATTATTACTGATTCAAGAAGTCGAAAAAAACACATGGGAAGTGCTTGCTAAACCCCGCCGGAGTTTGAAAATTGGAACAGAGTTAGTCTTTGGTGAGGGATTATTAGGTACAGTATTGGATTTATTGGATAATGGACAATGTCTGGTTAACTTTACTTACGAAGGTGAGTTTTTTACTATCCTCTCAGAGGTAGGGTTGATTCCCTTACCACCATACATACGACGTCAAGCCAATGATGAAGATAAGGTTCGTTACCAATCTGTTTATGCATCATCAGAAGGAGCAATTGCTGCACCAACTGCAGGTCTGCATTTTACCAACGACCTTTTAGATGAATTAAATTCCAAGGGGATTGATAGTGCAAAATTAACTCTACATGTCGGGATTGGTACATTCCAACCCGTCAAAGTTGAAAATGTAGAAACCCATAAGATGCATGCAGAGTATATAAACTTATCAAGAATAGAAGCGGAACGAATTCAAACAGCACGGGATAATGGAAAAAAGATCATAGCAATTGGTACAACTGTCGTACGTGCGTTAGAATCCGCATCTGAATCAGGTACAGTAAACCAGTATGATGGATATAGCGAGTTATTCATATATCCCGGTTATAAATTTAAGGTGGTAGATGCACTATTAACCAACTTTCATCTACCAAAATCAACATTACTTATGCTCGTGAGTGCTTTTGCGGATACGACTCTTATTCAAAAGGCTTATGAGGAAGCATTAAGACACCAGTATCGATTTTATAGTTATGGTGATGCAATGCTTATTATATAAACATGAAAGGAGAATTAATTAATGGAAGGTAATCCTCTATTTAGTATGTTATTTATGCTGGTGCCAATGGTAGCCATCGTATATTTCCTTATGATACGACCCGAAAATAAGAGACGGAAGAAACATCAGAATATGCTCCAAAATCTGACGAAGGGGGACGAAATTGTAACAAATGGGGGTCTGCACGGTAAGATTTTAGGCATCAGTAATGATAAGAAGGTTGTAGTTCTATCGGTTGGAGAGATGAATAATCAGGAGATTAAGGTAAATATATCCCACAGTGCAATAGCATTTGTTAAGAAAGGAGGGGAATTAATCGAAGGAGAATAACTAAGAAACACTGAGTTGGTAACAGACACCTTGATAAGAGAGTAAATTGGTGCGAGTCATGTCTGGTAAGCAAAGTATATCGTTATTGCTCAGATCTATTCGCGCCGATTGATTGTCGGGATCTATCAGTCTTATTGTTGCACTATCTTTTTTGTTCTGAAATCGATAAAAACAGATACTTTCACCAACACTCTCATACAAAATCTTAGATTCATCTATATTTATGTCATATTGAGATGTATCTTCATTGAGATAGAGATTAGAAATTACTGCGGTCGTATCTAAATGGGACGTTTTTCTAAAAACCGCAATTTCTATGCTCTCATCAGTTGTAATTATCTCATAAGTAGTATGGTGAGGAATAAACGCGACTGAAGCTTTACCAGAAAATACATCCGGTCTATTTCCCAATAAACCGATCGCTTTGTTTCCATTATGACCAACTAATAATTTACACTGTCCACCCAAGGTCACCAAGACAACTTGGCAGTCATCTGTATTACCTGAAAAGGTAGAATCCGGTGAAAGATTGAGTAAACCAAATTCCAGTAATTTGATCCCGTACTCACCTCTACTTAGAATTTGGTGGTATCCATCAAGTGGAGGATCATTGTTACTTATATGCATCCGCTAAAAATCACTTAGTTGTTCTATTAAACTTGCTAAAGGTAACCCCACGACATTAAAATAACAACCCTCAATTCGATTAACAAAAGCAGCACCCCGACCTTGAATTCCATATGCGCCTGCTTTATCCATGGGTTCACCGCAATTCACATATTCCTCAATTTCCAGTGGGTTAAGTTCCCTAAAGTATACCTTTGTTACCTCATTCCAAGTTATTTTCTTATTATGTTCCACATTAATTAAACAAACACCCGTCACGACTTTGTGTTTCTTCCCACTAAGTTTCTTGAGAATACTACGTGCATGTTTAGGATTTTCTGGTTTACCTAATAATTCATCATCCAGTGCTACTAAGGTATCAGCCCCTATAATTACCCCTTCAGTATATCTTTCTGCCACAGATTTTGCTTTCATAAATGCAAGTTGTTCTGTGACGGATTTTGGTGAAAGAGAACCGTTAAAAGATGGTTCTTCAATATCACTGGGATAAATCTCAAATGTTAGTCCGATTTGAGATAAAAGGTCGGCACGTCGTGGAGAAGATGAAGCTAAAATCAACCGAGGAGATTTAATATTTGGCATACGCACCTATTTTAGGCAGTACCATTGATCACGATTCTTATCTTGTACTTGTAGTAGATCCGCATCAATTAATTCTGTTATACCAGAATCAATATCTGCCTTAGAAAAACCTACTTTGCCAAGGATCTCGTCTCTATTAGGGGTGCGAAACCATTCCGGTTTATCGATTGAATCAGACTTCCCACGAAATACATCAAGCGCGCTATATAAACGCAAAGTTCTTGATGATAATCCGAGTAGAGGATTCATATTTGTATAGAATTCAGGTGTTTGTTTTTCCACTTCATTTTCCTCATGTCTTGTAGTTATTGTGTTCTTTTAGGAAATTGAACGTAGATAAATAATTTTAGGTTACATTTAAATACACAAATCTTAACATTTGACAGTTCCTAATCCATTTTAAGGGGTAAATTCTGATAATTTGTTTGGATTATTTGGACAATTGATCCTCTATGTTCAATACAGTATCTATCTTGATTCTAAGGAGATATTCTGTTATACTGATTTCATAATCCAGTGAACGATATAAAACAGAAAACTACAATATTTTATAGGTGATGACTATGACTCGTTATAAAAATAAACAACGTTCATTAAATGCTCTCCTCATCGCTGGTATTGTTCACATGTGCTTTGCTATCTCCATTACAATATACTATTATAAACATACAATTAATCAAATAGACGATGTTGTTGGCGTTGAATTAATCGACATCAAAGTACTTGAAAGGCAACATCGCAAACTTAAACGTCAACCGAAAAAACTCAATACACCGAAACAGACAAAAGAACTAACTGAATATAGTCCAAGAAACATCTCATTATCTGGTGCATCAAATCCGATAGATGAAACAGTCCGTCCTTCTGAGGAAATCCTTTTGAATGATGCGACCGAAACTGTTACTGATACATTCACAAATCTACCAGATGTAACTACACACGCTGAACAACTGAATAGTGCTACTGCCTTACCAAAAGCTGTAGCAAGTCCATTTGAAATTACATCAGGTGCAGGTGAAAAAAGCCTAAGGCAACGGGTTAAAGGTGATGGCGATAGTGGTTTCCATAGGTTTAACTCTGCCGGTACTGCAGAGATTGGTGGAATAGGGGATGGTATTGGTCAAGGAGATGGTGATAGTGGAAAGGGTGGTGGAACAGCAATTGTGGATTCCACGAATCCTTTTGCAGAAGCGTTAAAACAAATTGCTGACCACATCATCGGTACACGGACCGTTGATAAAGTGAATATAGTCTTTGTTCTTGATACAAGTGCGAGTATGCAAGATAACATCCAACAAGTTGCAAAGAATCTATACAGTATGACAGATGAATTCGATCTAATAAACCTTGAGTATCATATTGGGATGACCGAATTTAGTGTACGAAGAGAAGGTCAAGAATTTAATACTCGCGCACTTATTCCAGATGTTGCTCTCATAAAACGTAGAATGGAAAAAACAAAACTAAGTGGAGATGAGAATGCACTTGATGCTCTAATGGATACTTTGACATTTATTGATTTTCATCTGGATGCTGATAAATTCCTTATTCTGGTAACTGACGAACCAGCAACGAGTATGCAAACAAACGAACCATCGGAAACTATAAAGGAAAAAGTAATAGACCAATGTAAATTGCAAGATATTCGTGTTAATATTCTCGGTTTTCCTGAACCCTTTCAGGAAAGGCTGTCTCAGGATACCGGTGGACTTTGGCAGGAAATTCCTGGTGGAACAAGTAATCCTGGATCTCTTCCAACCAATCGTGTTGGAAATGCAGAATTGCTAAAAACCTTTCGTGATATTGCTACAGACATACGGAGAAACGGTGGAAAATTACTCTTTAGTCTTGATTTAAAATTTGATATAGAAATTGAAGGGGATGATATACCCTTAAAACAAATTTCTGACGCATTTAGAAAAAATGGGGTAGATATAAAAAACCATACATTTCGTTCCTATCATGCGGACATAATTGAAAAAAGAAAGAACGATATGTGGGTAATCACCGATTACGATATTGGTCAGGTATTTACGATACGTAGGTTCGACAATAAATTGCATGTCTATGCAGGGATAACACCAGATAATTGGGGTTTAGCTACAAATTCATCTGCAACAACGCAACAACAAGGGAAAAGATGGACAATTAAAGATGATACAAATAACCAGATATATACCTTGAAACATGAGAAAAATCGACTAAATGTATATACTGGTGGACAACCCGGAACCGCATCCAATAAAGCTTCTGAGCCAATCGTGGACATAGTAATTATGTTAGATTACAGTAGGAGTATGGGAGGAAAATCGCAAGCACTAATGCTCGGTATAAGTACTCTCATTGGAAGGCTATCTATTTTACCTATCCAATATAGAGTTGGACTTATACGGTTTGCTGAAGCAAAAGATGCAATTAAGGTTATCAACGGTGCTGTTGTAGCACAGATGCCGATCAACGAAGTGATAATTGAATCCCTGATGCAAGACCCGTTTGGCGGGGATGAACATCTAACAGATGCTATTGTTGAAGGATTACCGAAAATGAAGTTCAGTCCGTATGCACGACGTTTTATACTTGTTCTGACAGATGAACCAACTACAGGTAAACACTCCATTGAACAAGCACTTGATACATGTAAGTCTTTAGGTATAACAGCGTATGTGGTAGGACACCCAAAAGAAGATGATTTTCAATCCATACTTGCAAAAGAAACCGGGGGACAATTCTTTACTATGCCTAAATATACCCCCAAATCATATCCAAATCAATAACATAGAGGAATTTAATGTCAACATCTACAAGCACCCAACAACACAGAGAAATTGCAGCTGAAGAAGGTCCAGTATCAGTTGCCATTGTAACAGTCAGTGATTCACGTACCCCAGAGACGGATACGAACGCTGTTTTCCTACGTGAGCAACTTGAAGCGGAAGGAAATGGTGTCACTGCATATCAAATTATCAAAGATGAACCTGACCAAGTTTCAGATGTCTTAGATAAAATGGCAGAATCTGATGCACAAGTGATTATATTTAATGGTGGTACAGGAATCGCACCTCGGGATACTACCTTTGATGTACTCAATCGAAAATTAGAAAAAACTCTACCCGGTTTTGGAGAACTATTTCGAATGTTTAGTTACGATCAGGTAGGGGCAGCTGCAATGTTATCGCGTGCAACCGCCGGTGTCTATCGAGGGAAAGTTGTCGTTTCTACACCCGGTTCAAATGCTGCGGTTCGCTTAGCATGGGAAAAACTCATAGGTCCAGAGCTTCAACACTTAGCTTGGGAAGTTGGTCGTTAGGTATAGACTCAATCATTGTTTTTCGATGAGGAGAGAACTGATAGAAAAACTTAATTCTACCTCATGTCTTAAACTATAATGCCTCTCTCGTAAATGTGTATACACCTCTTAGCCAAGATCCATAATACAGGTTATTTGCATAACAAAAGTATAATATCTTCAAACTAATTACAGATAACATACTTATGACAATTACACCAAGTATTAGATAATCCAATCTATTCATCCGAGAATCTCTTAGCGAAGTCCTTTGAGATGCCGTTTCAGGTGAAAAACCACGACTTTCCACCGAATCCCCAAGGTTAGATGCATGCCTAATGTTTCCAGCTATGATAGGTCTAAAACTGTTTACCGCTCCACGAAATACCTTGAAAATATTTAGTTGGAAGTAACGAAACCCACGTAATCTTTGTGATCGTATGACAGTTGATGCCTCATTTGCAATCACAGGAATAAAATGTAGAGCAGTTGTTACCATAAAGGCAAGTGCCCCAGGCACATGTAACTTACCAAACGCAAGCAACAGATCGCGGGGTTGTGTCGACCAAACAATATAACAACCAAGAACGAGTGTCGTGTTAAATCTTAATGATTGGAGGATTCCGTGATATAATCCCTCACGATATATTCGGATACCCCCTGTCCACTTTCCAATTATCGGTATCTCTGCAGGAACAATTGTAAATAGAACGGTCCGAGGATAAATGTTATAGAACATACCCTGACTATAAATCAATCCCCACGTAGTAAGAAACAAAAATATCAATAATAATCTATACTGCTTTAGTGTAGGTTTAGATAATAAAAGAAGAATAAGACTTGATAAAAAACAGAAGGTTAAGGCGGTAGGACTATCAAGGATAATAACCAGAATACCAAAACACATCAGGATCAGTATTTTGGTACGAGTTTCAAGTTCTGTATTGATTTTTGTTATATTCACGTTAATTCCGTCTTGTGCCACACATTATACTTAGCTTACATTCTTATAGCGAAAAAATATCCCTTAACAGCCAAATCAGGTATGTTTCCGCCATTGACCTTTTGTGGTTCTGTCAATCAACAACCGTGCTTTCTGACTCTCACAAACCTGTTTCTCTATTTCAATTGGGTCCCACTGTTCTAACAATTTTAACGCAAGGGAATTACAGATCTCCTGATATTCATTTTTATCTGCAAGATTATCGAATTCATCAGGATCTTTAGATATATCATATAATTCTGGAGGATCTCCAAGACTATAATTGTATTTATACTTACCTTCCCGATACATTGCCATGGGTCGTTGTACACCGTGGGCAAGATATTCAGAAAATGCAGAATCTTTCCAATTCAGATTAGGATCATGAATCAAGGGTAATAAACTTTCTCCGTCCAACTGACTGAATTCCTGATCTCCTGAAAAGTCAACCAACGTAGCAGTCAAATCAACAAGAGACACGACTTCAGCTATTCTTCTTCCAGCCTGAAGACGATCTGGAAACATAATCTGTAGTGGTATACGAACAGAGGCTTCATAAAAGTTAGACTTTCGCCACATACCGTGTTCTCCGTTCATCTCACCGTGATCACTGGTATAAATTACTATCGTATTTTCCAACTGACCGGTCTCTTCAAGCGTCTCAAGAAGATTTCCAATTTTTTCATCCAGATATGTAATCAATCCATAGTAACCTATCCGTGCACACCGCACTAATTCTTCAGGAAAATCTATACATCCAAACATGCCTCGCATCCGTTGGTATACAGGATGTTGGTTCTCCAAATGTCCATCAGGTATATTCGGCATGTCAATTTCATCAATTGGGTAAAGATCCCAAAAACGCTGTGGTACAACAAGAGGAAAATGGGGTGCAATAAAAGACACGTTTAATACCCAAGGCTGATCCTTCCTATGCGTTTCACGCAGATATGTTATAGCCTGCACTTCCGCAAGGTCGTCTATTTCGATTTCTTTTGTTGTTCCCGGTCCTGCTCCTGCTAATCCCTGCCAAGGACGTGCTGCAGGTGGTGTGCCTTTCTCCCAATCAGTTAATCCGTGTTGCCGTTCAGCATGGAGATCCCGTGCAAGTTGTGTACGATACCCATGCAATTGATCCATTCCGCCAAAGTGCTGTTTACCTGACAGTACAACGTCATAACCCGCAGAACGTAAGTGGTGTGCCCATGTTACTGCATCTGGACGTAATGGTGCAGCATTATCCCATGCCCCAATCTTATGGATATACCTACCTGTCATAAAAGACATTCTTGAGGGCATACAGAGTGGTGAATTGCAGTATGCATTCTCAAATGTGATCCCATTTTCAGCGAGTCTATCCATATTCGGTGTTTGCACAAGTGGATGTCCATAGGGACCGCTATACATCGGGGCATGTTCATCAGACATGATGAGAAGAATGTTTGGGAATTGGTTTCTTGGCATTGACTCTATCGACTATTGAATTTTGAAAAATTATAGATTAATTGTTTGAAACTGATATTTTGAATCAAGCTTAATTCTCTTTAAACCAAAGTGTTATACTACAATCGCATTACGCACACATTCTTCTACAGCAAATTGATCGGATTGAGGAAGCGTAACCAGGAAAATCCGCTATCACCACATCTCCTGGCTTCACGGTGTCCATTCATCCCACTCCTTGTCGCCTTCAACATTCCACCAATCAGTACTATCCATATTTGATTCATTGTTTGGTAGTATCCAAGGTTGTAGGAATATATCCTTCCAGTTATCTTCTATAATCCACCAATCATTTTCTAAGGTTTCACCTTTAAATAACAACCAATACTTCCTAAATAGATGTTCCAGTAAATCTATGCAATTATGTACTTCTTGAAAAGCTGGTTCCACATTTGGATGTTGTATATCATTATGAATAATACACTTATCAGCTATACTGACAAAACTATCTCCACGTTCCGTTAATTCTCTTAAATCTTGGTTGACTCGTTTAGGATCAACAAAAGTCGTCTGCGATCCAGCAAATTCAGTTAAAAATATGTCTTCAGCATTCTTATGTTCAGATTGATTTAGATTCTCTAAGAATAACTCAAGAGATAGGAGTTTGGGGGTTTCTGATATTTCGTATAGTAGTTGAGTGAAGGAATTATGCTGTTCTCTCTTCAGTTGTCTCCGTAGTATATTCGCTATAAAGGCAACGTATGTATTCTGTATATATTCAACAAATGGGTTTTGCTTATGATTTCTTAGATATGGATTCTTATTTCCAATATCCATTATTTCTTTAAAAATATACCTATATCTCATGAGTTTTACAACATCATCACAGATCTGATCAATCCAATTATTCCATTTTTCCAATCGCTGTTCCATGACTAATCCCTTTTGTAGATACTTAATATACTATCCTTTGGTTGACAATGTAATTCTAATACATCATCCTATCTGAACTTGATCTATTATATGAAGTGTTCTTAAACATTGATTGTAATAACATATAGTATCTACTAAATCTTACCATGTTAGGTTGAGTATGTCAATCAATGCCAATTCAACGTGACCCATTTAGAGTATTATGATATACTGATAAAAAATCTAAAGTATGTGGAGATTATATCAAAATGAGTAATGAATGGGTTGTTTATAAAGGAAACGATGGACCAGGTAATGGTAAGCACATTGTACTGGTAAGTGGTGATGAAGAATACCGTTCCGAAGAAGCACTGCCAATGTTGGGAAAAGTATTAGCAACACACCACGGTTTCAAATGCACTGTATTGTTCGCAATTAACCCAGATACAGGTGAAATTGATCCTGAAGACCAGACGAATATTCCTGGGCTACATCATTTGGAATCCGCGGATATGATGATTTTGTTCACCCGTTTCCGTGAGCTACCCGATGAACAGATGAAGTATATCATTGACTATACGAATGCAGGAAAACCGGTCATGGGTCTACGTACCGCCACGCACGCATTTAACTATACACGAAATCAAGATAGTCCTTATGCAAAGTATAGTTTCAACAGTCAAGACTTTGATGGTGGATACGGTAGACAAGTTCTTGGTGAAACTTGGATTAACCATCACGGACACCATGGAAAAGAAAGTGCACGGGGTGTAATTGATGAGTTTAATAAAGATCATCCCATCCTCAAAGGGGTTACGGATGTATGGGGTCCGTCAGATGTATACGGTATAAAAGAATTGACCGGTGATTCACAAGTATTAGTTCACGGACAAGTGTTAGTAGGTATGGAACCAACAGATGCACCGAAAGCAGACACCATTACAATGCCTATGGCATGGATAAAAACCTATACTGGGGATACAGGGAATACCTGTCGAGTATTTAATACAACAATGGGAGCATCCGTAGATTTAGAAAGTGAAGGTCTTCGTAGACTTCTTGTCAATGGATGTTATTGGTGTATAGGAATCGAAGATGCAATTCCAGATGAAAGTGTGGTAGATTATGTGGGAGATTATTCTCCAACATTCTTCGGTTTTGGAACATATCAGAAAGGTCTCACACCTGCTGACCATGCCTTATAGGAATGATTTGACAATTTAATGTAGCACTGATCCAAATTCCAAGACTCAACTATAAATACAACAATTTTCTTAATATAAAAAAGCGGTCTTGTAGAGACAAGACCGCTTTTTTCGCAGTAATAACGTTGGAATTACAATGAAAGAATTCCACCTTCAACCAGCATCGGAGCACCGGTCATATATCTTGATTCATCTGAGGCTAAATACACTGCAGCCCAAGCAATATCTTCCGGTTCACCAATCCCTAAAGGATGCAAATCTCTTATTTCTTTGTTAATCCCTTCTGGATCATCCTGTTGTTCTAAAAATTCCTTATAAAGTTCCGTATTTATTGTCCCTGGACAGAGACTGTTTACCCGTATATTATCTTCCGCATAGCGAACAGCCATACTACGGGATAAGTGTACAACAGCAGCTTTAGAGGATGTATAGGCAGGATGCATTGGGAAGCCGACAAACGCCGATTCACTCGCCATATTAATTATTGACCCACCACCAGCATTTCTCATCAATGGAATAATTGTTCTTGATACAAGATAAATACTCTTTACATTCACATTGTATTGTCTATCCCAATCTGCTTCTGTTATTTCCTCTAATTCACCTACTACAGCAATTCCAGCATTATTAAACAACACATTTGGGTGACCAAATTTGGATTCAACCTGACGAGTGGCATTCTCTATCTGTGCAGAGTCTGTCACATCACACTCACAAAAAATAGCATTACCCCCGAATCCATTTATGTCGTTGACAACCGTTTCACCCCGTTCACTATTCACATCCCAAATGGCAACATTAGCTCCTTCTCTGGAGAATAATTCTGCACTTTTGGCTCCGATTCCTCGGGCTGCACCAGTAATTATGGCGGTTTTTCCATCAAGTCTGTTTGACATCTGTGTTCCTGACTTTATATTGAGCGGTGTCTTTCCTCTACGATTATAATTCCTTTAGAATCTTAACCCATCGTGTCCATGCATCTTTTGTCGCTTTTTTTTGTGCTTCATTGGCATTCTCATCCATACCACGTCTTAAGAAGGCATGTCCAACATCTTTGTAGATAACGGGTTCATACTTTACATTTGATGCATCTGCTGCATTCTTTGTGGAATCTATTGTAGCATTAATCCGATTATCATTCTCACCATAGAAACCATAAACAGGAACAGAAATCTTTGCTACATTTTCTACGGATGGTGCAGATCCGTAAAATACAAATGCTGCTGCAATCTCATCAGATGCAACTGCATATTGGAAAGATTTACTACCACCCCAACAGAATCCGGATACACCTATCTTATCATTTGTCGACGGAAGATCCTGTAGATATTTAAACACTGCATCCAAGTCAGTTTTTACACGTTCTGCGGATAATCCGCGAATAGCACGTCGCACCTCATCACCAGAATCAAAACTCTCTGTTCCACCCCCATCTGTACCCATACCCGAAAGTAGATCTGGACATATTGCTACAAATCCTTCTGCTGCAAGTCTATCAGCAACGAGTCTAATCCAGTCTGTTAAGCCAAAGATTTCGTGAATGACAATAATCGCTGTTGCAGGTTCTTTTACTTCAGGATACACAATAAAGGAATTCACTTCGTGATTATCTGCAGATTTAATTTTTACCCATTCAGCGTGTCGAGGTGACTTCTCCAACTCATCCTTGATACTGTCCGCATACAGATTTCCAAATACCAAGTATGTAGTCAATAAAACTGTTACAAATAGAATCTTACTATATTTCATTATTTCTCCTTAGTTCCTTGATATAGATTAATATTTCAACATGGGTTCCCATCCATCAGTTCCATTAGCAAGTAGATCAAATAGATGCCATGTTGAGCAAAATAGGTCGCCGGGACCAAAATACGCATTTTGTATATTGATAATACTGCCATCAGCTTCTCTATGAAAGGTTGATACTCCTGGTAACCAACTTTCCTCACTCTTAAAACCTAAATCCTCAGTAAAGGTTGATCCACCACTTGAATATATCTTAAATTGCCATCCTCTTTTTAAGGCAAATTCATTTTGTATTTCAGGGTTGTCAGGAGATACAACCACAAAACCAGCACGATTTTCCAAATGGGGTAACAAACCATTGAATCCATCTGCCCACATTGTACAATATGAACAACTTATTCCCATATTGTGAACAACTATCAGGTCTGTCTTATTCTCAAACATTTCAGATAATCTAACTTCTTTATCACCAATACTCTTTAGCATATAATCCTGAATCAATTGAGGTTTAAGTTGACTTTTTAACTCAATTAATTTCTTCTGTTTTTCAAATAGATCGCTCTCTAAATGATTAATTTCATTCTTTAATGACTTTTCATCCGTTGTCATAATCTTCCTTTATAAACCCTGAGAGAATAAATGAAAATCGTCTCCCATTTGGAAATTGGAGACGACTATTTTATACACGTAACTGTCAACAAGAAAAGACAGTTTAATCCTGTAAATTATTTTGTGTAAATTGATTGATTATAGATTCAACTATATTTTCCATTTCTGTAGAAGGGATTGGACCAGCTAAGAAGTATCTAATCCCACTATTGGTCCAACTGTATGCGTTAGTTGAACTCCTTGGATGTTTAAATACCTTTGTCTCTCCCATTAAAATTTCAGTCCAACCCCTATGGTCATCTTCGTCAGAATTCTCCTGTTTAAGAGTTACAAATATACTATAGTCCAACAACCCGTCAGTATATTTTAACCGAACTGGATGCCTTCCCCTATAACTGTGCTTATATACATGCTGTAGTTGAAATCCTGATGGTAAATATGTGGGTTGAATAAGTCTTTTCTTCTTAAGCATTTTATTTGCATCATCAATAGAAATGACACCATAAGTTCTCGGTCTTACCCTAATTTCTTCGGAAAATTCATCCCATTTCTTTGAAACAGCTTCAGGATCAAAACTAATACGTGTATAAACAAACATGCCGCGTAATACACCGGCAGCATCTAAATCCTGTACTTTTAAGATAAGGTAGTTGTCATGGGCAAAGTATATGTATTTTGTTGGCCGACCTTCAAATTTGGGTTTTATAATTAATATATCTGTCTTATATCCCGCTATTTTTTCTCCCCATCGTTTATGTTCCAACTCATAGTTCTCAGCAATTAATTTGATTTCAGATATAGAGAATTGACTACGTTGACGCTCCCATCTCGCTTCTCTATCACCTCTTTCACGACCTCGTCTTCTGTCTCCGTCTCTTCTCTCACGCCGATTATCTTCTTCTATTGACTTTTCTTCCCCAAGAATTGATATGGTCTTACGGTAAGTATCCTCTTCGCTTTTATGTATCACTAATTCTTCCATCGTCCGTGATCCATTTGTCCTAAGCCTTACACCTACATAACTAAGTTCATGTTCTGCTTCTACGATCTCCTTTAGGATTTCGATATCTGCAGATACAGTTCTGTATGAACAAAGAAAAATTATTAATGAAAAGATGAAAACTACAGTCTTATATTGTCTTGTCATCGATCAATCAAAGATTTATTGCGTTATCCCAATATTACTCACTCATGTAGAGATTGAATAACGAATCAGATTCCTCTATTGTTTCCTCTGTTTCCATTGTTTGATTATTAAGAGGAACAACTACATTCGATTTCAATGGATTGTTGGATATCTCTTCTGTTTGAAATCCAAAATAGTAGTCAAGGAGTTCGTCATATTGGGGATTAGGTGATGGATTTACATAGAATAGTGCAATCAAAAGACAGATTGTGGAAAATGCAGTTGCACCTACAGTAAAAGGGCGAAATGCCAATTTCTTTATAATCGAAAGTAAACCTTTCCGTGTATTCGATTCTGTCTCATGAATCATTGCTAAGACCGCATTTTTCATAGACGGTACCGGATGTATAAGGTCAGAAATTTGTTGCTGGTTATGTTGAAAATCTTCCAACATCTTTTTACATTCCTGACAGTCTATCAGATGTTTTTCAACCATACTACGGACTTCTGGCACTAATTCATTATCAAGATAGGCAGATAATTGATTCTGGATTTTTTCATGTTTCATAGTTCTATAGATGATTTAAAAATAAGTTAAAAACTATATTACCAATCAATTCGTTCAAGTTCAACTCTTAAGGCTTTCCGGGCTTCATGTAAACGTGATTTAACTCGACCAAGTGTACAATTAAGGATTTCAGAGATTTCTTCATAGGAAAGTTCTCGTAACTCTCTAAGGATTAGGATGGTTCGATAACTTTCTTTTAATCTGTCAAGTGCTTTATGTAATATCTGACTCTGTTCACTCTGAAGTACTTCTTGCTCAGGGGTTACTTTATCAAGTGGTACCCAAGGTTGTGTGTCATCAATTTCCATAGGTTCGGTTTTACGTCGTTTACGCTGATCTATGAGGTTAAGACACTTATTTTTTACTATTTTGTATAACCAAGTAGAAAACTGTGATCGAAATTGAAACTTGTTAATATTTTGCCAAACAGAAAGAAATACATCCTGAGCTACATCCTCAGCATCTTCATGATGACCAAGTAGACCGTAAGCAATGTTGTATACCCAATGTTGATATTGGACTACTAATGTTCCCATTGCTACGGTATCCCTATCTTGGCATCGTAAAATAATTTCACGTTCCTGTTGGCTATCGAATTCTTCCACTTGGGTTATATCCGAATAAGTTTCCATATCAGCAGTAAGTGTTGTAACGGACATACTTCTCCTCCAGAATTCTCGTGTAGCACTTTGTCATTTAATTTGGTTTTTATTACTTTATATACTATGACATTGCACAATTCGATTTGTTCGTTTCTTTTGGAGAAAATTATAATTAGGACTTATTTTACCTGATTTTTTTTACCAGGTGTCATCTCTAATTCCTGAAATGTCCCTGTCGCATTAGGACTTCGTCCAAAGGCACTATCTCTCTCTAATTCTGTAAATGTAATAGAATCGATAACTTTGTTTCCACGTTCATCAGTATCTACCAATAAGACTGTTTCACCATTACGCGATAATTTAAAATTCGCATGGAGACCTTCATCCGCTTTCCCATCTTCATCTAACCACACAATTATATATCCCTTAGGTGGAATTGTGGAAAGATCTGGAAATTCCCATTTTGTCAGATTATCCATTTTATCGGACAGATACATCCCCGCCAGTGAAACGGTTTCATTGGAAGTATTGTGTAACTCTATCCAATCCTCATAGTCCCCTTGTGGGTCAACAATACTGTTCGTATTGGCTGCCATCAATTCATTAATCACAACTGCTACACCAATTGCCTGAGGCGCTATAACTCTATAGTGTAAAGGATTGAATTCAGTTTTGACTGGATAAAATGCTGTGGTTCCATGTGTTTTTACTGTGTTTGCCTCTACATAATAGTAAACTGTTGTACCAGCTGGATAAACAGGGATTGTTCCTGTATAGTTATCATCTCTCTTGGACATTAACGTTTTAGAGAATACACCATGCTTATCAATACTATAATACAAAAGAACTTTATCTGGTGCAACCATTTTATCTAATTGAGTCGTAATTTCTACTGTTTCCCCAGCAAGTGGATTCTCTGGGGATGAAACAGAGACTATCTTTGGCGTAGGTTTGGTTAATTCAGGATGATTCAGTAGATATTCTCGTCTTCTGGTAATGAATTGCTTATAACTTGGCGTACGTCCACCTTGTTCACCTTCAACGCTATTCACAAAATCATCATAACTATATAATTTCTTGTCATCCTGTTGAACTTCTGTGTCTATAAGGTCATGATATTCTAATATAATGGGTTCTATCTTTTTCCAATCAAGCCACTCATTCATTACAGTCTTAACATGAGCTATATATCTTGCTTTCCATTCAGGTACACCAACCAATCGACTGATTACTGGACGCAATGGATTCTCTGCATGAGTCAGTGGAGTTGCCATACCATCTGCTAATTCTCCCCATGACCATCCACGAGGACCACCTCCTCCAGGTCCACCACCACCTCCACCACGAGGCTCACGTCCAAATCGAAACGTCTCATTATTATCATGCGATATTAGGTGAAATCTGTCATTAGTATCCTTATATAAACTGAAATCTCCACCTTTATGAATATAACTATCATCATCCATGAAAACATTTGAGACAGCAAGTTGCCATAGGGCACGATCAATGTTGAAAATCGATGAAAGATCCGTTTCTAATTTACTATCAGGGGTATTTTCGTCTAACATTTTACAGAGTTCTATCAACTTTTCCCAAGGATTCTCAACGTTCCCCGTTTTTAGTTGATATGTATTCTGATATCTGGCAATATCATCACCATTATATGTCAAAGCACCTCCACCCGGTCCTATTTTCCATCGGATACCATCTCTGGTATCAAACCATTCCTCCAGGAAGTCTTTGTTATATTGTTGAAGATTGATATAAACTCCCCAATTCTCACCGTTTATCACTAATTTTACTAAATTGGTTTTCATTGAAGGAATATAGTCACCGGCAATTCGGTTGTAAAGTACTTCTCGAATAAAAGAACTATCTACATGCCCATTAAGCAAATTCAGTGTTTTATATCCAAATAATCGTTGACCATCATCTCCATAGTCAATTGCAATATTAAAGGATTTCTTGGCTGATCTAACTGTAAAGTAGGATGATGTACCTCGTGCTCTTACACCTACTTCAGAATAAACTTTTCCATCTACAACCAATTCAGCAGGAACTTCTACATCTGTTCGATAAAATGCATTCAGTTGAGAATACCAATCTTCATCATGAAATCTTAAATATAACGTACGAAGGGTTTGTGCATTATAAAATGAAGGTGAGTTTGAAGGGGTTGATGCTGTACTTTCTTTAATGTCACTTTCTATATCACCTTTTGGAGTTCCTGCAACCTGACCAGGTTGATATGCATCTCCTCGAGACTCAAGGGCAGCTTTTCGTTCTTCTCCTGTAAGTTTTCCATCTTTATTTGTATCAAACTGCGATACTATCTTAACAGCAGGTCGGGGTCCACCTCTTCCTCTTCTTCCACTTGGTGGTCCTCCTCCAAATCCTATAGGTGGATTATTACCAGCTTCTGCAATAAGGGCACCACCCATTCTTTTAATCTCTTCATCACTTAGTTTCGAGCCTGAAAACGTCTCTATATTTATTACTTGTAGCATCAATGCGTTTTCTTCTGGATTGAGGGTGCCATTTTTATCAAAATCAAATCGTTTCTCGTCGTCTGTAAGTTGGACAGTTGTACTGCTATCTTGGGCATTTACATAGGTTATAAAACAGAATACCATAAAAAGAGTAACTAATGCTCTTATCTGTTGCATGTTTCTCGTCTCTCCTAATTTCTTTATCAGATTATGACACTTTTCAGATTGTGATGTTCGTTCTTTTTCAAACTTTGTCAATCTTTACGTCTGTGATTTCTTCAACATTAGAAAGCTCATTAAAGAATCTAATCCATTCTGATGGATCTATCATTTTCACACGGAAAATCAGCTCTACTATTTGCGATCTTTTTATCCTCTTATCTATTAAACGATCATTCATAATATATTTATCGAATATTAATCGATAAGTTGTATCTAAATTCGAATTAGGTGGTATACAAAATTCAAGAGTGAATTCGTTCTCATTGGAAAAATGTTTATTCCAATAAAACATACATAAAAGGATTACTCCAATTACAAAAGTCGCAAGAATCGCAACAGCTGGATTATCTGCACCAACAGCCATCCCAGCCGCTAATGCATAGAAGACAAATCCAATATCTCGAGGATCTTGAATTGCAGTCCTAAAACGAATAATTGATAATGCACCTACTAAAGCAAAGGCACGAGCTATACTATCATCTATGATAATCATTACTACAGATATCAACATACATAGCATGATTAATGTATCTGTGAATGATTTATCTGGACCTTTCAAATGGGTCCACTGATAGATTATAACTATAAAACCGGCTAATACATACGCAAGTAATAATTTTAGTGTATAGGTACCAAGTGTGATTACTGACGGAAGTGTAAAAAAGTCTGACAAAATGTGTATACCTTTGCAGGTAGTTGATTCAATGATCGTTGTTAGTAGCCTAAAGTGAACTCAATGTATGAGTAATGCAACAAATTTCTTACAAAATTTTAACTGTCAACTATAGGGTGGTGTGGTTCCTTAAACACACTGATTTCAATTTTGTTTATTACGATCTCACGTGCGTCTAATTGAATACTTCATTTTAAATATTTAAAAATTTCATTTCTTATCAATAAATTATGACATGTGATTATACCAAAATATGACAACATATCCAACAAATAGTTGCGAAAATATTTCATCACTCTTCCTTACGGATGAGTAATCCAACAAATATACCAGAAAAAATTAGTATAACAAATGCAAAAGGTGCGGCTTGAGCAAACATCGCTTCTTCTGTGAAATCCCACACATTTACTGCTAAGGTTTCGTATTCTGGTGGACGGAGAAGTAAAGTGAGAGGGAGTTCCTTCATTGTCGCAAGGAATACAAGTGCTACAGCGATTAACATGCCACGAAATAGAAGTGGTAACAGAGTTCTGAGAAATGCCATTATCGGTGAACATCCAAGAGATCGAGCCACTTCCTCTAAATGCGGGGATGCCTGATAGAGTGGACTTCGCACCGGTCCTATGGCTTCAGCAAGAAAATGTAACATACAAGCACTGATTAGCACTAAAACCGTAACATCTGTCCTTTTTACAAAGAAGATTATTGACAAAGCAAATGCCAATGGGGGAATGGCATAAACTATATAAGGGATACGCGCAATCGCATTGGAGATGCATGTTGTATAACGGACATTGATATAGGCAAATGGTAATGCCATTAAAGCACAACCGATTGCAACTGGAATAGAAATACTTACAGAACCAAGAAATGCCTCAAAAATTCCTGCTAATGTCGATGCTTCAAATCCTCTGAATAACCATAAAATTACTGTTAATGTCGGAATACAAACGGTAGCAATAAATAATACACACAAATAGCTATAACCCACATACTTCAATCTATGTAAAGGTATGATAGATGGAGCACGTGATGTGCCATGGCCTGCTTTATGAAGGTCTACCCTATTTAACATACGTGATTCAAGATACAGAAGGCATCCTGTTATTGTCAGTAGTATCAAGGCAAGCCACGCAGCATAATTGTGTTCAAACAATAATCTATATTCAATATATAACGCATAACTAAAGGTCTCATAACGCATTAATGATACTACACCAAAGTCTCCAAGAACATGTAGACAGATGAGTAAGCCTCCCGCATAAAATGCAGGACGTAATTGTGGAAGTATTACATGTATGAATACTCTCCTTTGACTATAACCAAGGCTCCGTGCAGATTCTTCTACACTGGGATCTAATCCTAAGAGTGCTGTACGTAAATTTAGGAACAGGTAAGGGGTTGTATAGAAAGAGAGAGCAATCAATGCGCCCCAATAACCATTCAGACGCGGTATGCTCCAACCAAATAAAGATGCGAATATACCGTTGTAACCACCAAGTGCTAAGAGTGAATATGCAATCACATAACCAGGAATGGCTAATGGTAAAGTACAAAGAACACTAAAAATACGAGGGTATTTGATATCTGAACGACTCGTTAACCATGCCGCTGGTGTCGCCAATAAGATATCTGTAATCAGAACACCTATTGTTAGGAAGATAGTGTTAAAAAAGAGTCTTACATTGCGCCATCGAAGTAAATTCTCTACAAGTGTACTACTCTCCAATTGAAATGCTTTAGCTATCAGATATCCTAATGGAATTAGTCCACATATACAGATGAGGACTGCAGGAAAGAAGATATACCATCTTTGTCCAATGAGTAATATGCTGTGCCGCCTATTGATGATCCACCTCAATCACAGCTTCTACTACATTATACCGACACGACGAAGAAGTTTCACTGTTCCATCAATATCATCCATTTCATTTAAATCAAATTTCGGTACTATTTTTAGCAATTCATCCAAAGGAATCAAATTGGTGTTAGGTATCACGCCATCAATGACTGGGTATTCAAATACTTCACTAACGAAGTATTGTTGGGCTTTAGAGGAAAGTAGATACTCAATCAACTTAAGGGCAGTTTTCTCGTTTTTACTATTCTTTAATAGTCCTATTCCAGCAACATTTACAAGATTCCCAGGATCTTTTGTTTTAAAGAATGTCTGGGATACAGGATATTCTGAATTGCTTTTCTTAAAGCGAAATAGGTAATAATGGTTTGGTAATCCAAGATCTATCTCACCTGCTGCAAGTGCTTCTATTATAGGTGTATTCTTAGGATATGCAATAGTTCCATTCTTTTTCATATCACGAAGCCAGTCTTCGGTACGGTCATCCCCAACCTGTTCTCGCATTGCCGTTACAAAGGCTTGAAAGGAAGCGTTTAGCGGAGCCCATCCAACTTTACCCTTCCACTTCGATTTGGTCAAATCAAAAATACTATCTGGAAGTTTATCTTTATTTACCCGTTCAGAGGAATATGCCAATACACGTGCTCTTCCACTTGTGGCTACCCATAAACGGTCTTTATGTCGAAATGTTTCAGGTACTTTAGAGAGCATCTTCTTTGGAAGTTTAGCAAAGAGTCCTTCCTTACTCACCGCACCAAGTGCTCCAGCATCTTGTGCCCAAAATACATCTGCTGGACTCTTTTCGCCTTCAGTCATAAGTTTAGAGGCTAATTGGGTTGTATTGGCGAAACTAACTTCTACCTCTATCCCAGTCTCTTTTTCGAACTGTAATATTATAGGTTCAACAAGACTTTTACCACGTCCAGAATAAAGAGTGATCGTCTCTGCTTGAGTTGATCCTAAGATTAAAAACATAACCAAAATATGTATGACAATATACATATGCATTTTTACCATAATTAACTCCTTTTTATTTGAATGAAAATCAAGTTCATCAATACATCAACAATATACTGAATCATTTCAAACTATAGACAGAATTCTATGAAATATGTTTATTAAGTGAATTTCATGACATTGAGACTTATTTTCAACATTCTGTATCCATGAAATACTACCTTATGATTATTCCATATGTCAAATTATTTCAATATACATACCGTATTCAAAGATGTCTTATATCTAATTTTCTTGCTAATTCTCACTAATCTGTGTAAATTATTGTTGTCTGTATATTATTCTTAGTTCATAGCGTTAATATTATTCTAAGATATCTATAGGTATATTTTTTCTAAGTATAATCCTGTAGAATAAATTTTCTTATTTAGTTCTTCTATTATTACTGCATATTCCAACGCTTGAGAAGATAATATATATATCAGTAAAATTGACTCTAAAATAAACATATGGAAAGATAATGGACATTAAACGTGCAAATGGTCAGTATTATACACGCGGGAACCCTTTTCAATTAACACCATTCAAATTGTGGACTGACAGGGCAAACCTTAAAGAAAATAAAATATTGGAACCCTTTGCAGGGGCGAAAGATATACCCCAATTAATAAAGTTGGCTAATTTAGAATCTGGGGAATGGGTATTTTACGATATCAAACCTGGGGCAGAAGGTGTTTTACAACGAGATACACTTGCCGATTTTCCTAAAGGTTTTAATGTGTGTATAACAAATCCTCCTTGGTTAGCACGAAACTCAGCAACACGACGTGGTTTGCCATTTCCAAATGCTACAGATTATGATGATCTTTATAAATATGCATTGGAGAAGTGCTTGTCGTATTGCGAATGGGTGACAGCAATTATTCCAGAAGCATTTATTCGATGCGGGTTATTTCAAGATAGATTAAGTGATTTTATTTCTTTGGTTCCTAATACACAGGATGGAATCACACAATCTACGACAAGTATGAATCCAAGCTACATGTTTGAGGATACAGAACATCCAGTAGGATTAGCGTTATTCGGTCCAGAAATAAGTTCAGATGTTAATTTATGGCGTAATAATCAACTCCTTGGTAGATATTCTGAACTACGGAGACATTTACCTCCTGTATCACAAAATAGAGAAATTAGATTTAATGAACCTGAAGGAAATCTTGGACTATATGCAATTGATAATACTGTATCAGCTTCAATTCGGTTTTGTCATCCTTCTGAATTGGGGGATTATCAGATCCGAAACCAATGCCGTTCAATCACCAAAATTAGAGTTCCAGGAAATGTGGAGTTTGATATTCTTAATGAACGTTTATCAATAATTCGTGAGGAGACTTTTGATGTTTTCTTAACAGCATTTAAAGGTTTACGTAAAGATGGCTGTTACCGACGCCGTTTAGATTGGGCAATGGCAAGATCAATAATTGATGTTGACAATTCTCAAATAGAAATGAAATTGGATTATATATGATAATTCCTCCACCTGACTACGATAAGATTGAAAAAGAATTATGGATAAGACATGGGGCTGAAGTAAGAGATTTATTGGTAGGTCAAGATGCAGGACTCATGCGTAGGATACGTACTTTCTGCAGTAATTTTGATTTTGATGAAGAAATAGTTTCTCAGAAAATCCATGAGGATTTTATGTTTGCTTGTTGTTTTGCAAAAGATGCTAAAAAAACAGGATTTGAAGAGAAAGAGGCAGAAAAGTATCTGAGAATGTTCCCTGACTTAGTACGTTCATTTAAAGTCTTACCAAGGAGTGGCAAAAATGCTGTATACATAAATGAAAGTGGTGAAATAATTAATGGGAATAAGCCATCTGGGAGTAAATCAATTGACTTTATGTGGATTGCAGGAGATACATCAATTAGGTGTTTGGCAGCACATAAAGTCACTCGAGAAGCTGGGGGTGCTCAAGATCATCAACGTGATGAGTTGATAAGGCTTCTTATGGCTTTTCAAAAATGTATAGAAAATGATATTGCTCTTTTCGTAATATGTGATGGTCCATATTATACAGAGCAAAACTTATCTAAACTTCTTGCACAGGTTAGAAACCAAAAACCCTATAGTTTTGCTAGTCCAATTGGTGATGTTCCTCGTAATATCAGAACACTTATTAGTAATTACCAAAATTAGCTAAAAATTTACTTCAAAGTATTTAAAATAATAAATAAAAATAAACAAGATTACATATCTACAAGTGTAAAGTTTCTCAAAGTAAGCTATTCTTTATTTCCTACAATAGTATTAAGTGATTATAGGTGTATTGGTATACTAACTTTTTGTAGATAATCTCTTGAATGATATCGTAAATAATACCAATTCTTATGTATATTTCTCTCTTTTATAAAATAAACTTCCAGTTTGGGCTACATTCCCCTTCACTTCTTACAATAGGTAATGGACCAAAAATATATAGAAATCGAAAATCTTGTAGTATGTTGGTATGGATTTAGTCCTATATATATATCATGAATCAAGGTAGTTAAACAATATTATGAATATTTCACTTAAAGATTTGCATGAAATCAAAAATGAATCATCTCTAATTGAGTTCTTGAAAGAAAAGTTAAATATACCTATACCTAATGGTGTAGCACTGGAAGACATCTCATCGAAATACTCAAATTACGCTCTTGGTCTTAATGAATCAAATTCTAAACAGGTATTAGATTGTAAGGAACTATCGTTGACTCCAGGACAACCATCAGGGATTCTCATCATACGTTTTTTAAATGATTTAGGTTATTCAAGTATTCTTCATGCTATCTCTAATACTCTTCGACTTCAGGGTAAGAATCATGAGGATTTTCGTTTTATTTGTCTAACTGAAAACTATCAACCATTTGCTATTGCTTATATAAAGGATGCGAAAAACAGTGATAGTTCTGATACAGAATTATACATTCTTGCTTGGACTCAAGAAAAGGTAACAATTAGTACAAATACTAATCATGTAATTCCTGATATTTTTATCCATCAGCAAGAGGAATTACAAATTACATCAGAGGACTTATTAGTAAAATTGGAGATGATAGGAACGCCATTAGGTGAACTATGTGATATAAACAATGGGATAACAACAGGTTATAATCCGGCTTTTATCATTAACGATGAGATACGTAATAGGTTGATAACCGAACATCAAGATTGTGAAGATATAATCAAGTTAGGTATTGGAAAGCACCAGGAACGACGATGGAAACCATCTTATAAAAATATTATATGGATACCAAGTAGTAAAAGCAAGAATTGGCAATGGTCTAATGCAATTAGTGAATCAATCGCAGAGAATATATTCCAAGAGACATACCCAACGATAAGTAAGCATCTAAGCAGGTATACTGATGAGATTAAGAATAGGAATGAAATGAGTAGAGGTGAATTCTACTGGGAATTACCTTTTCAAGAATATGATGAAAAATTTCAAGGTCCAAAAATTACTATTTACGATAAACCTCCGATTATGGCATTCTATGATAAATCGGATGCCATTGTAATTAACCCGTATGTATATTGTATTCAAACATCGGATTTATCCATACTCGGCATTCTTAACAGTTCTCTATTCAATTGGTACGCACATACTAAATTTAAAACTAAAGGGGGTGGATGTTTAAATAAGTCGAAATTAAGAATAGTTCCAATTTCAACTAATCAATCAATTAAGGAACTGATCACAGATTTGGTTCATGAGTTACTCAATACAAATGACAATAATGATATATCTGTCTTAGAAGATAAAATAGATATGTTGGTGTATAAAATGTACCAACTTACTGATGAAGAAATTGATTATGTTAAGAATTCTCTGAGTAAATTAAACAAACACGAAGAAACAGTAAAAAGAAATAAGTTATCAGATGGATTTGATTCTCCACGTCACGATGATTCTGAGAGTCAAGAGACCAAGGAAATGAAAGGAATTTCAAAGACTCCTAATACTGATGATGTTCCTCAAACAAATTCGATTGGTTTAGAAAATGATTCCACAAGAAAACACGCACATATTGACAAACTTCTGGCAAAAATACAAAAAAATGGAACTCCTTTGATAAATCATGCTGAGATGTATGGTGGACCTGGCATCACACCCCCACTAAATAAAGCCTTTGTAATAGATGAAGAAAAGCGTCATCAATTCATTAATGCAGATTCAAAGAACGACGAACTGATCATTCCAGTAGTCAATATGCCTAATAATTGTAAATGGAAGCCTGAATGGAGATATTTAATCAATATTTCTAACAGTGAATTCAAACTCTGGCCATGGTCAGATGCAAATAACGAAGAAAGTGCAGAGAAAATTTTTTCTGAAATGTATCCATCAATTAGTCAACATATTTTCCAATACAAGAATGAGTTAATAGATAAAAGTGGTATTGGACGCTTTTATTGGGAACTCTCAATTAAGGAAATTACCAAGGAAGAATATCCAAGATTGTACCAACCAAAAATTGTGTATCCTGCAGCTGGTCTTTCAATAGGCGCGGGTTATGATACAACTGAATCTCCCATATTATTCTATTGGACTTGTATCATTCCAACAACAGATCTCGTACTGTTAGGAATATTAAACAGTAATGTATTTCAATGGTATGCTGGATTTCAATATCAGGCGAATTATAAATATAAAAACAAGAATTGGTTAACTTTCAAGAAATCTAATATGAAGAACTATCCTATTCCTGACAGAACTGAGGAGAGAAATGACATATTCGAAATTGTCCAATTAATTATTGAAGATCCAAATAATGCTCTTATACCCGAACTTGAAGAGGAGATTGACCAGTTAGTATACAAACTATATGACCTTACACCGGCTGAAATAGATCTGATCGAAGAGGAAACATCCAAATGAAAGTATTAGTCATTGGATAATCAGGAAATATCAGCCGTGGCATCGTTGCTGCACTACTCGAACGGAATTACGATGTCGTATTATTTAATCGTGGACAACATGTCGACTCACCACCACAAGATGTTCGAATAATACATGGAGACAGACAAAACCGTGAGGATTTTGAGAACAAAGTTGCCGCTGAAAACTGGGATGCAGTCATAGACATGATTAGTTTCAATGCTGAAGATGCTGCATCCGCACTGTAGTTAAAAGGGTAAATATAAGATGGTACCAAATATGAATACGAACAATTCAATTAATACGACAGATGTTTCACCTCAATCGGAGGAACTGCTTGCAAAATTAAGCAACATAGGTGAACCATTAAATAATCAGGTAAAAATTTACACTGGTGTGAATCCAGGTCGTGTAAAAGCCTTTGTTATAGACAATGAAAAATATCAAGATCTAATACAACAAGATCCGGATAGCAAAAACTTATTTATTCCTTATGTATATTCACCACGGAAAAAGAGATGGAAAATAGAATCTGCTTATATTCTTTGGATTACTTCCTCTAAACATAAACAATGGCACTGGTCTAATCAGGATGATGAATCTATTGCTGAAGAATTGTTCGCAACAACATATCCTGCCATTAGACAACATCTATTCCAATTCAAAGATAAATTAAAGAGTCGAATTAAAGGAAGTAAAGGGAAATTCTATTGGGAAGTTGCTATGTGGGAACCGAAACCAGAGAATTATCCGCATATATACCAACCTAAAATAATATATCCTTTAAATGGAAATGCAATTAGAGCTACTTATGACACATCTAATGGATATATTCTTGGCACATATTATCATATTCCAACTGAAGACTTATCTCTATTAGCGATTTTGAATAGTTCACTTATGGGTTGGTATGCGAAGCAAAAGTTTAGAAAATATGAAAATAACCCAAATTTAATTTTTACAAAAGAGAATATTGGGAGTATTCCTATCATTTGTCAGTCTGATAAAGAATTAACAGAGCATTCAGAACTAATTGATATTACTAACAAAATCCTAATAGATCCTGAAAATCCGAATGTTCAGATTTTGGAGAATAGCATCAATGAAATTATATACAAACTATACGACCTTACACCAGCTGAAATAAATTTGATCGAAGAGGAAACATCCAAATGAAAGTATTAGTCATCGGCGGAACAGGGAATATCAGCCGTGGCATCGTTGCTGCCCTACTCGAACGGAATTACGATGTCGTATTATTTAATCGCGGACAACATGTCGACACACCACCAAAAGATGTTCGAATTATTCATGGAGACAGACAAAACCGTGAGGATTTCGAGAACAAAGTTGCCGCTGAGAACTGGGATGCAGTCATAGACATGATTAGTTTCAATGCTGAAGATGCTGCATCCGCACTCAGAGCTTGTAAAGGAAAAATCGGACACTTCATTCATTGTTCCACTGTCATGACATACGGACCACCTTTCAGTGGTATTAACATACCTGAAACAGGACCGCTACAAGGAGTATCAGGATATGGGTTAGGTAAAATAGATGCAGATAATTTGTTATTAAAGGCACATAGAACAGATGGTTTTCCGGTTACAATTTTCAAACCATCCTATACACACGGACCTGGAATGAATCTTCTACGACAAGTCGGTGGAGATGGAAGTTGGATAGATCGAATACGTAAAGGGAAACCTATTCTATCTGCAGGGGATGGATTAAACTATTTCCAATTTTTAGCTTCACGAGACGCTGGGGATGCATTTGCGGATATTCTTGGAAAATCGGAATGTTTCGGTCAGATATACAATATCGTTCATCCTCAAGCAAGAACATGGGATGAATGGCATACAGCGGCAGCAAATGCTCTCGATGTTGACATTGAAATTGTACATGTTTCTCAAGAAACCCTTATTGCCATCTCTCCTGAGCGGTTCAGTGGATTGAGGGGTAATTTTGGACATACACAGATTTTTAGTCATCAAAAATTAGCTTCAGTAATACCTGAATTTAATCCAAAGATTCCTGTCATACAAAGCGTAGCAGAGAATATTGAATGGATGGATAAACATAATCGTATTCCAGATAGTGATGCAGATGATGTTGAAGATCGAATCATAGATACAATTCGAAACTTACCACGAATAAAGTAGATAAAGGTGGAATGACATGCAAATCAAATCAGCATTAGACTCAGAAAGACTTGATCATGTTGAACACGATCTCCGGGAATTGGGATACCATATAATCGAAAATGTCATCTCTCCTGAAGAAGCAGATGAAGCACGAGAGGTGATATGGAAATTAATCGATGAAGATATAGAAAACGGACAGGATCATAGTTATGGAGATGGAAAGATTCGACGTGTATGGGCAATTGTTGGTAAATCTCCTATCTTCAGATATTTTATACAACATCCAACTGTCATTGCAGTATGGAAACGCATGCTGGGAGAAGATGTAATTGCTTCTACTTTTACAGCGAATGTCGTCGGACCAGGTGCACCGGCAGGAGGATGGCATATTGATTACCCATATTGGGCAATGCAATCTCCTTTTCCAGCTGGTTCACTAACAGGACAAACTGTCTGGATGTTAGATGATTTTACTGTTGAGAATGGCGCTACTGCATGTATATCTGAATCACATAAAACCCTAAGACGTCCCGAGTTTGGGGAAGCAGAAGGTATGGAATGTGTTGTGGCTACAGCACCAAAAGGTTCCATTATGTTTACAAATGGAGCTATCTGGCATCAATCACGTCCAAATAATACTGATTCTCCACGGGTAGGATTACTTGGAATGTATAACCGATCTGTCATCTATCCGCAAGAGGATATGCCACGACAATTAACTGATGAAGAACTAATGAATGAAAGTGATGTCCTCAAACAATTGTTAGGTAGGACTATCCCATTCCGTGATCCAGATCATGGTAGAAATTGGCATCGTACAGAACACGGTTTTCGTTAATCACAGATAGCAAGTAATTAAAACGCAGTAACGTGAGTTTGATTAATCTGATTCTTATGCTTCAGTACGGTGAAAAACCCAACAAAGGTGTCAATTTTGCTCATATCCCAAGCCTATACTTCCGGGTCAATGTGGTGATTTTTTAGGGTTAGGAAGTTCGTATACCTATTTTCAAACTCACGTTATGTCTAATACCATTTCTGATATATAATGTCTCTGTTGTAGCATAAACTTTCCAGTTTGTGCTACATTCCGCTTCATTTCTAATAATAGGTAATGGAACATAAATTAATAGAAATGGTATAAGATAATATTCTTACGATTTCAAAGTTATTCCTTATAGATTAGTTGTATGCTTACACTGGTTACTATTCCAAACCTTGATAATTCCTTCAGAATGTGATAAATTAACCCGATAAGTAGATTTCTAAGTGCCTATTGATTGATTTCATTTATCTGACATTTCTATATGAAATTCGATTCAATACATCATAAAATAACAGTTTTCAAACCTATATAATAAGAACATCATAGATTTTGGTTTAGGAGTTTTATATGCCGGTTGTTTCTCACACAGTTCTGAGAAAATTCGTATACGATATCTATCGAGCCGCTGGTGGTACCGAAGAAGATGCAAAAATTGTCAGTGATCATGTTGTAGATTCAAATTTAGTCGGTCACGACTCACACGGGGTAATCAATGCTCCAAATTATATCGGTGGTATGGCTGGCGGTCCGTCTGCTGATAAAATGGAGATTGTCAGAGAAAGTGGCGCAGCAACTGTAATAAATGTAAACGGGGCATTAGGTATGGTCGCCGCTCGAAAAGCTATGGAGATGGCAGTCGAAAAAGCTCAGTCATGCACAATCGGAGCAGTTGGACTCCATAGATGTGGTCATGCTGGTCGGATGGGTGAATATCCACCAATAGCTGCAAAGGCAGGCATGATCGGTATTGTTCTATTAAATGGGGGTGGACGGTTTATGCATCCACATGGAGGGACTTCGCGTAGATTACCTCCGAATCCTATTGCTATTTCAGTACCACGTGCAGATGGTGAACCTCTCCTTCTTGATATGACACTTAGTGTGGTAGCTGGTGGAAAGCTCCTTGTACAGTCTGCTCGGGAGGAACCTATTCCAGAAGGATGGATGATTGATTCTGATGGTAATGCTATCACTGATCCAAACGTATTTCGTGATCGTCCTGAGGATACCGCTGTAATGCCACTTGGAGGTTTTCAGTTTGGACACAAGGGGTTTGGACTTGGAGTAATGATTGATGCAATTGCGGGTGGTTTATCTTGGGCCGGTTGTAGTCGTCAATCACCAACTCGGGGTGCAAGTGGTATCGTAATGTTTGCAATAAATATCAAGGATTTCATTGACTTAACAGACTATGAACAAGAAATTGAATATCTTGTGGAATGGGTAAAATCATCTGCAACTTTACCTGGAACTGAGGAAATCTATGTACCAGGGGACTTTGAACAACGAAGTCGTGAAAAGAGAGAAATAGAAGGTATTCCTATTGAAGAACCAACCTGGAAGAAACTTGTTGATTCTGCTGAAAAATATGATGTCCCTATCCCTACATCCCTCGACGTTTAGTGTTTAAAATATGAGGATAGACAATCTCATAAACTACTATAACCTCATTAGGAGAATCCGATGAAATATCTAATGCTGTTTTCAATACTCTTTATTATAGTATTGGGATGTGCAGTCCTAAATCAGTCAACCATTGAAGTACCTGCGACAAAACTAAGTAGTAGCACAAATCCCAAAATGGTGGATGGAAATTTAAACACTGTTAGCACTTTCATTACTACAGGACATGTTGAAAAAAAATATCAGAATGTACTAATTCCACCGGGTCCATTTATTCAAAGCGAAAGAAGATATACTACTAATGTTATTGGACGACGAACGGTAGCAGAAATCAAACTTGATGAACCTACCTATATTACCTATGTTGAAGTATATCCTGCCTCTCGAATACCAAATTTAGCCCTCATTACAACATCTGAAGATCCTCCAAAATTTGATACAAATTTTGATGTGGTACGAGATAAATATCATATCAATATAGAGGGTACAAAACCTGTAAAATTCCAGATTAACCGTGAGATATTATACCTACGATTGACTGCTGATGGTATTGAAGATAAATTTAATTCTACACGTGAACGTGATAGAGATAAAAGCATTCATATACCACTTAAGGGTGCTTCGATAAAAGAGGTAAAATTTTATGCTCGATAGAAAATTATACATAATCACTATCGGTATAATTATCATGCTTATTTATCTACAGGGGTGTGCGATTCTTCAAAATGCCCCTGTCATGGAGATACATCCATCGCGCCTAACATGTTCTAATCCGAATATGGTAGATGGTGATTTATCGACAATTGGAACTTTCACACCAAGAGGCAAGATCCGTAAGAAATATTTTGCTAATAGATCACTTCAAGCAGTATCTAATCCTAAGAATTATCAAGTGGAAATTGACGGAACTCTAAAAACGCATACCTTTATTAAGCTGGATAAACCCACTTATATTGCATATATTGAAGTACATACTGCATCAGATATTCCAAAACTTGCCTTGGATTTTACTGTAGAAGAGAAATCAGCCAAATGGGAGAATTCTTTTATTCAGGTACAACAACACAGAAATACGGATGTTAAAAACCACCAAGTTATAAGATATGATATTAGACAGAAGATGCTATATCTACGCATTACAGCTGATGGAATTGAAGATACAAAAAATAAAACCCGTTCAAATAGTAATGACATTAGATATAGAGATGAAACGATTACCCCTTTGAAGGGTGGTAAAATTCGTGAGGTTAAATTCTACGAACGGCTATAATATAGTTCTTGTTTTATATTACATTCTTTTGTATAATATCATTGTCTTTTCAAGCTGAACTATCTGTTTGCTTTAATCTAATACTACATAATTAAACGACGATCCTTACTTTACTTAACTCTTATTCTGAATAGTGTGAATTTACACACTAATCATGGGAGGATAAAACCCCATTTGGAAAAACAAGAAATAAAGGGTGTTCCAATTCAGAACAATGCTGAAGTACAAGCCCTATTTGGCAATAGTGATGAATTCTTAAAAATCATTGAGGACGATTTTGATGTTCGCGTTGTTTTAAAAAGTGATTCCATTGCTGTTCTCGGTGATAACCAACAACAAATAAATAGAGTCATATCGGTATTAGAATCATTACTTTACAGAATTCGGAAAGGTGAACGAATCCTTACAACTGACATAAATTACCTTATCCGAGCATCTGAGTCTGATGATACTGACACCTTAGATCAAAGTCCGGCAGAATCTATCCCCGTTTTTTCAAAACGAGGGGTAATTCGTCCAAAAACTTCTGGACAGAAACGGTATGTTGAGGCAATCAAAAACAATGATCTCGTTTTCGGAATAGGTCCAGCTGGAACTGGAAAAACGTACCTTGCTATGGCAATGGCTGTTTCCGCTCTGAAAAATGGACAAGTCAGTCGGATTATTCTTACAAGACCCGCCGTTGAGGCTGGAGAAAGACTTGGTTTCTTACCTGGTGATATTGCAGCAAAAGTTGATCCATATCTAAGACCTTTATATGATGCATTGTATGATATGATGCCTCCTGATTCACTTGATAATTACATCGAACGAAATATTATTGAAGTCGCACCTATTGCATTTATGCGTGGCAGAACTCTAAACAATTCATTCGTCGTTCTTGATGAAGCACAAAATGCCACGATTGAACAAATGAAGATGTTTCTTACCCGACTCGGTTTCGACTCAAAAGCTGTCGTTACTGGGGATATAACCCAAACTGACCTACCTACACACAAAACCTCTGGACTCGCAGATGCTCAAAATGTACTCGATGGAATCAAGGGTATCCATTTCATATACTTTTCTAAGGTAGATGTAGTACGACATGAATTAGTGCAGCGAATCATTGAAGCCTATGAACGAACAACTCCTACTCCTGAAGTGAATGAGATAATGACAGAAACAAAGGATTCTGAAGGGTAGCGACTTTGATCGACGTTACCAATGATTGTAACAATCTCTCCTTTGATGTTGAATTGGTCTATAAGGCAATCAGAATTACACTAAAAGCACATAATCTTGATAATTGTGAAGTAAGTGTTCTACTAACTGATGACAGTCGCATTAAAGAATTAAATCGTGAATATCGTGGAATAGACTCACCAACCGATGTGTTAGCCTTTGCCATGCACGATGATCAAGATAGTAAGAATCTAAATCCAAATGTACTTGGGGATGTTGTTATTTCTCTCGAAACAGCAGAACGGCAAGCAAAGGCAGCACACCATTCAATTGATAGAGAAGTAGTCGTTCTTACAATTCACGGAATACTTCATCTGATCGGATTTGATCATAAAACTAATAAAGAAGCAAATGTTATGTTTGAAAAACAGGATTATCTATTAAAGAGTATTTGTCACGACTAAACATCACCTATTTTTAAACTATCTGTATGTTAAACGAAGTTAACACTGATTATTCTAATTGTATTTGTTCATGCACAATTAAATGATATTGGAGGTGTAAATTCACGTTTGGATGACCTACACATAGCTATAAGATTAGTTCTCTTGGGAATACTGTTGATTTTAAATGCTCTATTTTCTGCTGCTGAAGCATTGCTTACACGATTGACACGTACGGATATATTGGAATTTGCTGAGGAAGGTGGCAAAAGATACGAGGTGTTAACATCACTACTGCGCTACCCCCGTCGATATTCATTAACTATTATCACAGCAAAGACCTTATTGATCGTCGCGAGTGTCTTACTGATTATACAGTTTCCTTTACACCCATTAATAGAAATTGGTATCGCTGCTTTCCTATTGGTAGTTTTTACAGAGTTATTTCCTAAAAACTACGTTCAAGGGAGTCCAAGCGGGGCTACTATTCAAGCATTACGGGCTTTACGGATTGTATATTGGTGTGGATTTCTGATCCTAAAACCAATAAACTATATTGTGAATATCCTTGTACGTATTATTGGAGGAAAGCACGCCTCAGCACAAGATAGCCTTGTATCACCTGAAGTATTAGAAACCCTTGATAATGTAGCTGATAGTCAAGATATATTACAACCCGATGACCGTGAGATGATTTCAAGAATATTGGACTTACCTGACAAAGTCGCTCGTGAAATCATGGTTGCCCGGACGGATATGGTTTGTCTTGATCTTACAACCCCTGAAGAGGAAGTTTTACAGACTACTATTGCATGTCGACATACACGTATACCCATTTATGAAGAAACTATTGACCAGATCGTGGGGATTTTGCATGTAAAAGATATGTTGGATTGTTGGGCAGAAGATAAACCCGTAATTCTTAATCATCTCATTTTAGATAGACCACCATTTTTTACACCAGAAAGTAAGAATATATCTGAGTTATTTAGGGAATTACGAGAACACAAACAACACATTGCAATTGTCGTTGACGAATATGGGGGTACCGCTGGAATTATTACTCTTGAGAATATTATTGAAGAGATTGTCGGAGAAATACAAGATGAAGATGAAGTAGATGAACAAGATGAATATATCCAAATTAGTTCTGATGTTTACTCTGTTGACGCAAGATTAAACCTCATGGAATTGAATGAAAAGCTTGAAACAGAATTAGAAGCTGAAAATATTGATACAATTGGGGGGTTTGTTGTTGACCACCTTGGTAGAGTGCCCGAACAGGATGAAGTATTTACTTATCGGGGCATTAACTTTACAATATTAGAGGCAGATGAACGTAGAATTCAAAGAATACAAATTCAGATGCCCAAAACTACATCTGTCACTGATAATGCTCAGGATAAAACTTGACATTTCTGTATTAACAGATATATAATGTATTCAATTACGGGGCGTAGCGCAGCCCGGCTAGCGCGCCTGCTTCGGGAGCAGGAGGTCGGAGGTTCAAATCCTCTCGCCCCGATATATCCTTCCTAAGAATAGTGTGTTCATAAAGCGCGCAACACATCATAATCATGCCTGCTCTTAAAACACCAGCGATAGTTATTCGCACATATCCATTACGGGATTCCCATAGAATCATCACTTTCTACACACCTGAACTCGGTAAAGTTAAAGTCGTTGCTTATGGCGTAAAAAGCCCTAAGAGCAAACTAAGTGGGAGTTTAGAACTACTTAACCACGGAATGCTACTCTTTAATTATAGAGAAAATAGGGACCTACAAAATCTCACTGGGTTTGATTTAATTGAAGGTTTTGATGGAATTCGTTCCGATTTTACACGGATCACATACGGTTGTTATTTTGCTGAATTAGTTGATGCGATTACAATTGAAGGTGATGCAAATCCTGAAATCTTTAACCTATTAATATATACATATCAATTCTTATCTGAAATTGATGATGTGCCATTGCTCGCAAGAGTCTTTGAGATAAAGTTTTTAGAGCTTGCTGGGTTCTCCCCACAACTTACTCATTGTGCAAATTGTAGTGCACAGGTTAATGCTTTCTTACCTCAAAAACTGAAATCCAATCATTCTGGATCACCTGTTATAGTTTTTAGTGTTGGACACGGAGGTGTTCTATGTATAGAATGTCATCATAGAGATACTAATGCATTCTCAATCGCTCCGGGAAGTTGTGAACTTTTAAAGACATTAAGATCTGCTGACCTACCTAAGGTACAAAGAATTCGGGCATCTACTCGAAATCATCGTGAATTGAAATTATTACTGAGTAGTTTTATTCAATACCATACTGAACGTAATATTAAAAGTCTAAAATTCATTGAAAGTGTGTTAGAAACATAAGGTTTACCTACCTTCCTATATGCACAATATGCATGTTATACAGAGAAAGGAGTAAAATATTGAAAGTTGATAACATTTTCAAAATCCTGCTATTATCTATCATTTTTATTTTTTCTGTTTTTGTATTCAATACACATTATATCAATGCTGCAACAATTGGTAAAATATCTGGCATAATAACTAACGAATCTTCTAATGAACCAATTGCTAACGCTAATGTAACTATTGTTGGTACAAATACCACAGCAACGACCAATGAATCTGGTTACTATGTTATCACAAATATCCCACCTGGTGGGTATGATGTCAAAGTTGAAATTACTGGATACCGAACCAAGACTGTGAAAGCTAACAGAGTTTTTGCTGGTCTAACTACTACAATAAACTTCGAATTAAATCCTACTGAAGTTGCTGAGTTGGAAGGTGTCATAGTAACCGCCGCCAAACCTCTTATAAAGAAAGATGTAACACAAACTACTCGAATTGTGGAAGCTGATGAAATTGCCTCTATGCCTCGTGATACCGTAAATGGAATATTACAAACTCAACCGGGGGTGGCTGTGTTAAACTCATCAGGTTCATTGCATGTTCGAGGGGGTAGATCAATGGAAGTAAAATATCTTATTGATGGGATACCTGTCAATGATCCCATAGGTAGAGGTTTAGGAATACAAATTAGTACAAATGCTCTTGAACAGATGGAAGTTATCACTGGGGGTTTCAACGCTGAACATGGTGATGCACAATCAGGTATAATTAATCTGATTACTAAGGTCGGTTCACGAGAGTTCTCTGGTAGGTTTAGGTATCGAGTAGGACAATGGAACGAACACCATGGTGATCCATTATTTGGTCCGTGGCTGGATCCTGATAACGATTTCCGCCCAGTAGCACTTGAACCCTTTAGAGGTATTTTTATTGGAAAACCATTTGATTATCAAACGCCATATCGTGGTGAAGATGTTACGGTAGAAGAATTGGCAAACCGTACTGGTGAAGATAAGGTTGAATTCACTGAGATATATCCTGGGGTATATATCGATAGAACTGAGAATCCACTTCAGCCAGTAATTGATCCTGAAACAGGTGAACCCAAGGTTGATGCTGATACTGGTGAGGTCGTTATGATGCCTCAACCCTTTAAGGACTCAGATGGAACTGTCATAGATTATGAGAAGAAACAGGTAACCTTACTCGATGGTTATATTGTTGACTTAGAAGAATATAGTAACCTGTATAATGATACAAAAAAGTATAATTTATCACCAAGCCATATCGGTGAATTTGCACTGAGCGGACCAATTTGGGATAATCGGCTTACCTTCTCATTCGCAAGTCAATTACGTAGCGATACAAGCTATCTACCAAATAATGATGGATCAGGATATACACTTCAAGGAAAACTGAAATTTGAGGTGACGCCTGAAATCAAAATTACTGGTAGTGGACTCTTTGATAAACGAGAATTCAATAACTATGGTGGGGGTCTTCGATATTGGCATCAAGCTGTTGAAGTTGACAATAGAGATGGTAGAAGTCTATCAGTTCAACTATCACATAACCTATCCTCTGGTACATTCTATACTGTTACTTTTGGACAATTCCATCGAAACTTCAGTAGTCATCAGCCAGGAAAAATTTGGGATCCTTTGAATAAGTCTTTTGAGGAGAATGCATACGACCCAGAGAAATCTTTTGAACAGAATCAATCTGAAGCACGGATTAGAAATCCTGCTCAACAAGCATATAACGATTCAACTTTCTCTATTGCTGGCGACAACAATTTTTGGACAGATCGCACTTCTACGACATCACTCGTTAAAGGTGTGTTTGCAAGTCAAGTGACAGAAAACCATCAGGTACAAACAGGGGTCGAATTCACAATAAACCATCTATACAATCTCGGTGCAACAAACTATGGAAGTTCAAATCTCTATATGGAGTATTATGATGTTACGCCTACATCCTTTGGTCTATATGCACAAGATAAAATGGAATATGCCGGGATGATTGTCAATGCCGGATTACGGTATGATCTATATAATCCAGACGGTATTTCTCCTGAAGATCCACTGGATCCTCTTGAACTCAATGATGATGGTACTATCAAACTTGATAAGAGTACATATAATGTAGGTTTACCCATTATAAAAAATCCTGTTGAGCCAACTACAAAGCATATGGTTGCTCCAAGACTCGGTATTTCATTCCCAATTACAAATCGAGCAAAATTGCATTTTACTTATGGGCACTACTACCAGATTCCAAGAGGGGATGATCTTTATGAGAATCTAAGTTTTGACATGCGAGGAGCTATCAGAAGAAGAGGTAATCCTGATATGGATCCAGAAAAGACTATTGCTTATGAAGTCGGTGTAATCCAACAATTTACTGAGGATCTCACTGTTGATATCACGGGTTTTACAAAAGATGTTGATAACCTTGTCAGTAGTGTACATGTTGATATTACGAATGATTATAGTTACTTCATTAACGACATATACGGTAGAGTACAAGGTTTTGAACTATTAATTCGAAAATGGCGTACTGGAAATAGTCCTGTTTCGGGTATGATTAGTTACACCTATTCAGTTGCTAAAGGGAAAGGATCCAGCAGAAATTTAGGATACCTTACATATTATCGACAGCAACCTGAAGTAACTGAAAGTCATCCTTTAAATTGGGATCAACGACATATTGTATCTGCAGCCTTAGATATTCAACTTCCATTCACATCTGCAGTAAATCTGGTAGGGAGATACGCCAGCGGTTTACCATACACCCCTAATCCAAGAGCACCCATCAAACCTGCAATTAACTCAAAACGGTATCCCGCGACATACAACGTGGATGCTTTGGTTAGTAAACGGAGCACTATCGGTGGATTTACATATACCTTCTTTGCTGATATACGAAATGTTTTTAACACGAAAAACCTTGATAATTTGCTGGATGCAGTTACCTATGATCGGTACGGAATTCCTCTTAATGCACAGAAACATTCCAGTCCAATTTCGTGGAGTTCCCCGCGCTTGATTATGGTAGGGGTGAGTCTGGATTTTTAGGTAAGTTAATCTGTTAAAATAATTACTACCAACCTTGATATAGATGTTGCAGGTTTTTTCTACCAATGAATCTGTAATCAAACCCTAAGGTTTGCTTTAAGTATTCTTCATGAAACAATAAGCTATTTCAAGAATTAAGTTGATTGAGTGTAGTAATATTATACCAATTCTATTTATACTTCTTACATTTTTTGTAGGTCGGGTAGAGGTACGAAACCCGACACGTGTTGATTGGGTCGATCCAATCGGGCTTCGTGCTTCTACTTGAACTACTGAATAATGTTATATTATCAATTAGAAATGGTATTACAACTTGTGCTAAATCACAAATTGTTAGATAATAATTCTCATTAGTAGGTAGGATTCCACCAACTGTTTTTATATGAACTTTCTTCAGTCCTGTAGGGACGATATGTTTATAGAAAAACGTCGCATAGACCTCTTGAGTACTGTAGGGACGAAATGTATATATGTTAAATACACTATAGTTTGGACAGTTTTAAGAATTAAATAAAGAATTGTAAGTCTATTCTTTATGTTTAGACACATCCCTCACTGTTGGTGCATGGGTTTTTATGTTTGATACCATTCACCAAACTGTTGTTTGACAGGAACTTATTAATCAATGAGTTAAGCCACAACCAGAAACTTGCCGAAAAAGATTACTATTGACTAAATCGGCAGCACCAGCGGTGCGAAAGGTGTATAAAACAGCTATAGAATAAAAGACGAAAATTGTCCAAACTATAATAAATAAAAATAATGAAGAAAAATCTATACATGAACATCTAAAGTCACATACGATAAAATATGGTTGCAAATTATTTATAACTATGTTAAAATATATCTTCATGTAATAGAATGTATTTAAAAATGATGGTTTATAATGTTATGATAAATTATGAAATTAATACCCTACTGGTAAATATCGGAGAATTCTATATAATCCCATTATTCTACTGGGTTTATAGCAGATTGACCCAAGAACACAGTTTTCAAGTTTTTCAAATTTCTAAAAAATCACCTGTTTTTAGTAATCCGCTATGAACACAGTGCCAGACTGACTGCAAGACACTTCAAATTCGGAGATCTTAAAAACCGACTTGAAAAACTTGAAAAACTAAAAATCAAGGATAATACTATTACTAAAAGAAAATACCTCTTTCTTATGCATAACCTTTAGGTTAGGCAGTATCACAAAAACTGATAGTTTGTGCTTTCATCGTTTGGTTCCTAACAACCGGTAATGAGATAATGATTATTAGAAACGGTATCACCATGAATCCGACACGAATTGCAGAACTAAAAACAGAGCATTTTGAAGATGTGTATAAATCTGAAATTTATACAAAAATCAGTTATGAACATAGACACACAAGGGTACAGAAATGAAAGATATTCATGAAAAAAGTAACGGTATCGTAACTTTCTCAATTAAATCCAGCACATTCTGGATCAGAAAATATATAGATGTATCTCAAAAAAAGACAGTGAGATATACAGTAAATCCTTGTGCAGTAATTCAATTAACTGACATCAAACAACTGACAACTATCAGCTATAATCTAATAATTGCCAACACAATATTAACATATGTGAAAATTCAGCTCAAAAACAGAAATAACACAAAATGAGAAAGTGCATAATTGTGCTTTCTTCTAAATTATTGGCACTAAACCCAGTCCAGTACTGGTCTAAAAGCCATAATTTTACCGAAAATTAATCCTACAGAATGTAGGAAAAAGTGTAACATTTTCCCGTTTTTCGACAAATTCTAAACTTATGAATTGAAACTTCTGATAGAAGATTGATTTCCAAAATATTTTAACGTTATAGTAATTAATAATACATCTCTCAAATGCATAACAGGTATAAAATTACTTCGTTTGTTATTATTTACATTGGCTTATGTATGATTTAAGTTGGGTTGAGGAACGAAACCCGACGAATTCCATACGCGGATTCGGCGTTGATTTGGACGAATTCCCAGGGAACGTCATTAAGACATTCATACCGTTGATTCCTTGATTCCGCGGATTCGGTGTTGATTTGGACATGAGTCGCATTTACATACTGAAAATGTTGTGTTTCACCATCGATTCAATGCAAACTTCGAGGACATGTACTCACTAAATTGACACGATGGGGATAATACACTAAACCCTCTAAGTACAAATAAAGTATAAGGAATTGACAATGGATCAAACCTATAACGTTGCAATTATTGGATGTGGCGGAATATCACATATGCATGCCGGGTGGTATGTAAATGAACCAAGAACAACTATAGCTGCAATCTCCGATATTGATGAAGACCGTTTAAAGGCTTATGGCGAAAGATATAAGGTAGATAGACAATATACCGATTTTGTAAAAATGTTGGAAACAGAGGATATTGATCTTGTTTCAATTTGCACACGTCCAAAACACCATGCCCCTTTAGTGATAGAAGCAGCGAAGCACGGTATTAAGGGTATTCTATCTGAGAAACCGATGGCTGAAAACCTTGGACAAGGTAGAGAAATGCTTGAAACCTGCCAAGAACACGGTGTGAAACTGGCAATTGATCATCAAGTTCGATTTAGTGCTCCCTATCAGCACGCACGTCAAATGATTGCTGATGGTGCAATCGGTGACATTTTTCGAATTCACGGTATTTGTGGTGGAGGTGACCTAAAGGACAACGCTACACATACTGTTGATCTTATGTTGTATGTCTACGGAGATCGTCCTATCAGTTGGGTCATAGGGCAAATTGAAAGAATAGGAACTCCAACGAAATATGATTTGCATTCGGAAGATTTTGCTGTCGGCTACTTCAAATTTGAAGACAATGTACGTGGCATCATTGAATCTGGAAATGATACTGCACCGGGATATCACCATATCTATTGCTACGGCACCGAAGGTGAAATTGAACTTGCCGCTCCCGGCGGTCCAGGATTTCGCTATCGAACTCAGGAAACTGGTGGTGTTTGGATGTCACCGGAACTCCCTTCTGAAGTTACCCCAATTCACGACATGATCGATGCTATTGAAGAAGATAGAGAACACAGATCAAGTGGTTATCAAGGATATGCTACTCTTGAACTACTAATGGCTATTTATGAATCCTCTCGAACCAGACGTCGTGTACAACTACCGATGGAAGAGATGGAATCCCCATTAACATTGATGATAGAAGATGGTTGGGTATAAAAATAATAATCTATACAAGGCTAAAAGGGAACTATGAATATTGATCTATTCCTTTCAATTTTCATAATTGTTTTTCCAATTATATACGGTATAATGTCAACTTATTCCTTAGTAATTGCCCTTAAAGGAATCATTACAAGACGACCTTTCTTAGTCTCAAATAAGTTGTGGTTATATTTAGAATTTGTTCCTTTTATACCTATTATTCTATTGTTCTTATTTCTTCCTGGTCCATACTTATTCCTACTCAAGTTGTTTGCCTCCGCGTTTTTTACTGTTGTTCTTGTGTTGATGTGTTTTGTACTAAAAGGATTTACAGCATATGGAATTTCAGACATCACGTTTCGAGAAGCATTAATCACAACTCTTGATAAACTACAGTTGTCTTATGAAGAATCTTTTTCATCAATTCGACTAACATCTGTTGATGCGGATCTACAAGTATCTGTGCATTCGTTGATGGGATCTGGAATGATTAAGATCAAACAACGCGAACATAAAACACTACTCACACAGATTGTATCAGAAATGAATACTTACTTCCGTATATCATCTACTCCATCAAACCTTACTCCTTATATAATCTTTTTGATGATGGATATTCTTATGATTGGTTGCGGTGTTGGATTGGTATTCTTAATGTTTAATGTAACCAAAGTTGCTACCTTGTAGCACAAACTGGCAGTTTGTGTGTCTTATGATGCAAACTTGAAGCTTACACTACAATATGAAGTTATTTCTATAAGTGTGTAAATCAATAAACTCAATCATTGTAATTCGTATATGATATATATATGATAATAATTAACCTATATAACAATACAATCAAATTATTAAAAAAGTATGAAGCTACACTGATAAAGGTCATATTAGTATGTATTCTGATAAGTGCCGGGTCAATGGTGTTTCGAAACCTTGGACATAGCAAGATTCATTTTTGGGATGAAGCCTTTCATGCTATTGTTGCAAGAAACCTAACAAAACATCCATTAAAGTTTACTCTATATGATCAACCCTGGCTGAAATATGACTATAAGGGATGGGGAGAAAACCATATATGGCTGCATAAACCACCTGTTGCCATGTGGGAAATATGTATATCTCATTTCATTTTTGGGATTAACGCTTTTGCACTAAGATTTCCTTCCGCTATAAGTCTTGTATTAACTGCATGGTTAACATATAGAATTGCTTCTGATCTAATAGATAAACGTGCAGGATTAATTGCTGCATTCTTTCAAGCATTCAATCCATTTCTATTTGAATCTGTTCACGGTTATCGATTTTCTGATCACATTGATATTGCTCTGCTGTTATGGGTTCAAGTGTCGTGCTGGTTTTTACTTCGAGCAATTCGAACAGGAAAAAATAGAAATTATATATTATCTGGCATCGCAATGGGGATTGCCTATCTCTCCAAAAGTTATCTTGCATTGATAACTCTTGGAATTGCAATGGTTATCTGGGTTGTAGAGTTTTCCAAACGAAAATGGTACTACTGGAAACATGCTCCAGCAGAAGAAAAATCTGAAATACAAGAATCAAATCATAAGACATCCTATATTCCAACTACATTTATCCGGCTAAAGGATTTAGGTGTACTTTTTGTAAGTGGAATTTTAACAGTTGCCCCTTGGGTTACCTATTGTCTGATTTTTCATACAAAAGAATATATATGGGAACATAAACGAGTTATTGATCACTTAAATACCAATGTAGAGAATTGGGCGGCAGCATGGGATAGACCACTTTTTGAATATATGCCTTTGTTCTATCCATTCTTCTATGCTGTAATCTTCGCATTTGTTCTGTGTCTAATTGTGGTTCTAATCAGAAAGTGGCGTTTACCTGAATTATTTCTGTTAGCATGGGCAATTGGTGTTATCGTACCACATACATTGGCAGAAACTAAGACACCATCTGCCACTATGATTGCTGTTCCACCATTACTGATCTGTTTAGCTTTTGTAATGAGTAAAGCTTGGGAAAAAAGAGATTGGTTATACACCAGTATATGGGGTTCATCAATGCTATCTTTGGTTATAATTACCTATATAGCAACCAAGTATAAAGGGAGATATTCCTTTCGAAATATTCTACCAATTGAAGCAATCAAAGGGTTTGCCCCTTTTGTTGCCAGACATATCTGGATAGTGGAACAACTCATAGGATTTGCAATTATCTTTGCTGCAGTTTTACTAATTTATGAGATTCTTCATAGACGGAAATGGCATAGATGGACTTTAACAGGACTACGTACTATCGCACTCATACTTACTGTTTTCTACGCAGGAAATTATGTAAATACAGCATACAAAGTAACAAGTAAGAATGTGCAAATTCCATTATATGTTAAAAGTGGAGAAAGAATACAACGAGAACTTCCTGATAATGCATGTTTTTTCACTGATGATGAACGGACTGGTGCGCACTTCGATTTAATGTACTATGCTGATAGATCTACATATCAGATAAACAACGTTCATAGGAGTACACCACGTAATTACATTTCACAAGCAAAAGAAGCACGGAGTGCTGGAGCGATTCCATACTTATATTCTGTTAAACAGACTGAATATAACTATCCTATAATTATTGATGAAGAAATTGATATTGGAAATGGGAAAAAACAACGATACAGAATTTATGAAATTGTTGAATAAGCCTTTTATTATTTTGGTTCTCTTTGTTATAAATCCCGATGTATGTACTAAGTATTTTTTAAATTATAGTTGAATATATTATTATCCTGAATTTTATTTACTTATATATTGTCGTCTTCACCAATTTGGAGGTGATCGGTCTTATGAAACTATTACGTTATTTTTTATTAATATTCTTAGTTCTCATTACAATAACACTAAATGCAGCAGTTGATTGGAAAGCTTTAGATGTAGGGAATCTGTCATCTGCCGTATTTAACACAACTGTTGTCGGGTATCCGAGTAATCCTACTGCTAATCCTTCTGGATGGTGGCCCGCGGGTACGAACGATTCATACATTTTTGAGGGAGATATTTGGATTGGGGCTAAAAAGAATGGAGAAGTAGGTGTTGCTGAATCTGATGGTAGACAAAGCGAAATATGGCCCACTGATGATGCACCTGAGGTAGTCTCCGAAAAACCTGGGGTAACTTCTAAAGGAACACCCACCAATCAATCTATTTGGTTTAAATGTTCTGATACCAATCCTGAAGCCAATAAAGGGTTAATTCTCGGTTTAGAGATTGAAGTTAATGGTTTTCAATGGAGTTATGCTCCGTTATACGACTTCTTTATCCTTGAATATAATGTGAAAAATATAGGAGAAGACACTCTTGAAGACCTATTTATGGCTTTTAGGTATGATGTTGATATTTCAAGTAATGAAACAGGGACAGCCAGTTACTCCGCTGATGACTTTGTAGCTCTTGATCAGACGCCAGATAGTCTAAATCCAGATGACCATCCAAATCGGTATCTATCCTATGGATTCTCAAATGCCTCAGCTCCTGGATATATCGGTTTACGCGTACTCGATGCATATATGGGTGAAGATGCTGAAGATGATTCTGCAAAAATACCTTTCACTGCACATAAGAGAATTACAATTGATACCGATCCCTCAACAGATGCAGAAATGTATGCATTAATCAGTGTACCGGGTGTTGAACCTCTTCCTGCCAACTATGATGATCAACGTTTTATACAATCATACGGTCCCGTCGAATCTTTTGCCCCTGGAGATACATTTAACGTAATTATCGCAGTGGCAATTGGAGAAGGTTTAGCTGGTTTGCAGGCTTCATCAGATTGGGCACAGAAACTGTATGATGATGACTATATTGCGCCAGCTCCACCTCCCTCCCCTCTTGTCACTGCATATCCTGCAGATGGACAAGTATCCCTGATATGGGAAAGTATTGATCGTTGGGTAACTGATGGAGTAAATAAGAGGATTGAAGAATATATTGACCCCACAGATCCCGAGAAGATTTTCGAGGGATATAGAGTATATAGACGCGATACTGCTTACGACCAGACAAGTGGTAAACCTGTAGAAGATTGGAAAATGTTGATGGAATTCGACAAACCAAGTGATACAGGTAATTTCTTCACTGTTGCTCATGTAGGCAAACAATCAGATGCAACCATTGAAAGTATGGGAGATGAACCACATTTCGCTGATTTCTTTAAAAATGCTACATATGCTATCAAATTTAATTCCAGCACAAGTTTTGAAATCATAAATACTACATTATGGGAAGTCATGGAATTCAATGCAGATTTTCCTGCAGATGGAAATGGATATGTAGTCATAAAAGATCCTGATTCTGGTGAACCCTTTCCTGATAGTATGTATCGGTCAGGTGAACTGATCTATTTCGGTGGACTCTATGTCAAGATTACTGATGGTCCCTCAGGTCCACCGGTTGCAGGGGATATTTTTCGTGTTGTGTCTACTCCGTCAATCGCGTTAGGCGAAGACATAGGCATAAAGAATTTCTATACTGATGAAGGTCTAATCAATGGAGTTCAATATACTTATGCAGTCACCTCCTATGATACTGGGAATCCTAAGAAAGGGTTACCTGCAATGGAAAGTAGCCAGATTGAAACGATGGTACATGTAGTTCCACGTTCACATCCTGCGGGGTATAGAGAGCCGACGGTTAACATAGAAATGCCGGATGCTGTTACAGTCTCAATCGAACCAATGGTTTTAGCACCGAAAAAGGTTACTGGTCATCAATATAAGATTGTTTGGTATGGTGCCAAACAAACTGGTCCGGGGGCATACATTACAGGTCCGGGGTATCAGCCACCCTCTTATGAGATAGTTGATACTGTTACCAACCAGACTGTCGTTGAGAAACAAACCTTCGACTGGTATGATGCTAACAATTATGCTGCTTTTGAAGCACTATCCCCAATGTTTGATGGAATCATATTAAAAATGAAAGGTGTCGATATTACCTATGACTCTCCTGATGAAAACCCAATTAATGACGTTAAACTTACTGCAGGTTCAGTTTCCGATTGGTCAGTTAACATTGAATCTCCAGGGGCAGGTGAAAATACTTGGCCAAACATTTTCTGGGCTACATATTACCGTCCACATATCTATACTATTACATTCACTGACGATACACATGTTAATGTTGTTGATGAGGATATGGATGAAGAAATCGAATTTAATGACCAACGTGCGGATGGCTATGCCATTTTAACTGCTTCTGGCTGGAGTAATGAATACATACCAGCTGATACGCCAGGATATTTTAGAATCTTTATCCGTGGTGCGTATGTCTATATCTTTGATCCCAATGGTGAAATATCATCCGGAGATGTCTTCACTGTTGATATGGGAGGTATAAGTGCACCCCAAGATGGTGACGAACTTCTAATTTCAACACAAGGGGAATCTCTTGATTCAGAAAATATCAAAGACGACCTTGATGATATTCGTGTTGTACCAAATCCATATTTCGTCACTAACAGAACTGTTACTGCAGAAGGAACGGATAAAGTATTTTTCACACATCTCCCACCACGATGTACAATCAGAGTATATACATTAGCAGGTGAATTGGTACGTGAAATCAAACACGAAAGTACAACTCTCTTCAACCCAGATGAACGTTTAGCACAAGGTGATAAGGGTGGCACAGCAGAATTCGACCTGTTAAACCGCTACAATCAAGCACTGGCAAGTGGGGTATATATATTCCATGTTGAAGCGATAGATGAAAGCAATGAAGTTATTGGAAATAAGATTGGCCGTTTTGCAATTATACGATAATGTTTCTATTGATACCCATTATTTTATTAGGAGTCATACATGCATAATTCTATTTTCGGTAAACATATAGAAGATTTAAAAACCAATGAAAGTAAGATTGTCACCATTAAGAGATCCACTCTTACATCTTTACTATTAACTATCTTTACACTATTTCTATTTTCCAATCTTCCAAGTCATGCTACAACAAATGTTGGTACCGCGGGAGCACAGTTCCTGAAGATTGGACCAGGAGCACGCGTTGACAGTCTCGGAGGGACGTTTGGTGCAATTGCAAATGATGTTACTACAATCTATTGGAATCCTGCTGGGTTAAGCCAACTTGAGAAGACCAGTTTTTCTGATACCCATACCTTATGGATTGCGGATATTCAATATAATTATCTTGCTTTTGCTACACCAATTGAGAATGTAGGTACACTTGGAGCAAGTGTTACATTTCTAAATGTTCCTGACATAGAAATTACTACACTTGCAAAACCAGATGGTACAGGTCTCATGTATTCTGCTTGGGATTCCGCCGTTTCGTTAGCATACTCCAGACAACTCTATGAAAAAGATTCTGGTGCAAAACTTTCTTTTGGTATTAATACGAAATACATCCACCAGCAAATTCATAGAGAAAAAGCTACCGGAGTCGCATTAGATGTGGGCACATTGTATCATACGGGTTGGCGTAGTCTAAGGATTGGAATGTCCTTTTCAAACTTCGGTCCAGAAATGAGCTTCAGTGGACCAGATCTTGAGACGGGTGTAGAAGAAGCTGGGGATGAACGAAATGCTGAGTATCTTCCCTTTCCAGATACATCCAATCCAGCACGAAAAGCAGAATTAAAAACTATTGAATATCCACTACCTGCTAATTTTAGACTTGGTGTTGCTTATGATCTTATAGATTCTGATGACAATCTTCTTACTATCGCACTTGATGGTAACCACCCAAATGACAATAGTGAACGACTGAACTTTGGTATGGAATACTGGTATAAAAGGATGGCAGCAATTCGTGCAGGTTACAAACTCCGATTGGGTCCAGATAGAGTTGATGATCAAGAAGGAATCACCCTTGGCTTAGGTATAAACCTAAAATTCTCTGAAACCACGCTATCTCTTGATTACGCTTATGCTGATTTCGGTCATTTACAACAAGCACATAGAATTAGCTTAGGACTTAATTTCTAACATGTAAGTATAACACGAGCATTAATATATCCCCATGAACTAAACCTTACAAGCTTAAAGTATTTCATCTATGACGTCCAAACCCAACATTGTATATCTTCTTGCTGATCAAATAAGAGCTTCTTCACTACCTATATATGGCGAGGATCAGATTCAAACACCACATATAGATCGACTTGCATAAGAAGGTACAGTTTTTTCTAACGCAATAGCTACTACACCAGTATGTACACCATACAGATCCATGCTGTTGACTGGAAGACATCCGCAGACAACAGGTCATCTCATTAATTTTGTAAAAACAAGACATGATGAAATTGGTATTGGTGATGTCTTCAGTAGAAATGGATATAATACTGCATGGATTGGAAAATGGCATCTTCACACAGGTTCATTTCCTGAAATTGGTGGTCGTGATTATGTACCTGAAGGACGTGATAGACTTGGATTTCAACATTGGAGAGGTTACAATTTTCATACCGATTATTTCAATGGAACTGTAAACCTAAATGATTGGCGTAATGAAAAATGGGAAGGTTATGAAACTGATGCATTGAATAAATATGCATTCCAATTTATGGAACAGCAGAATGACGATAAACCTTTTTGCCTATTTATCTCCCCCCATCAAGCACACTCCACTCCTTATGAATATGCACCTCAAGAATACTATGATAGACTTCCATCCGACCTACATCTTCCAGATAACGTACCCGATTCCCTAAAAGAACAATCCTTAAAAATATATAGACACTATCTGGCAATGACTTTGACGGTTGATGATATGCTCGGTGATTTAGTGTCATATCTTGAGAAGACGGGACGTGTTGATAATACATTGCTAATCTTTGGATCAGATCACGGAACACAGGGCGGTGCACAAGGAATCAACTTCTGGGCAAAGAAAAAACCTTACGAGGAATCCATCAAAGTTCCACTCATTATGAGACTACCGGGTGTATTTGAAGGGAATAGAATCTGTGATACGCTTACATCACCTGTCGATCTGTTCCCTTCGCTTTGTAGTTTATGCGGAATTCAAACCCCAAGAACTGTGGAAGGTTACAATCTGTCTTCTTCTTGGCGTGGTGAACCAAATGCCTTTGAACAGAAGGCTGTGCTTACCATGAACTTCGGTGCGACTTATGATTATCTTGTTGATGGTGATGAATGGCGTGGAGTTCGTACAAAATCACACAGTTATGCACGATGGTTGGATGGGAAACGTATGTTATATAATGTGGAAACAGATCCGCTTCAAATGGATAATCTAATTGGCAGTATAGAAGCCGAACCGTTGGTTAATGAAATGGAGGAAACGTTATTAGATTTGATGAATGCTCGAAATGACAAACTACAACCTGCGACCAATTACACGGATTGGTATGACGCACAACGTCGCATCATTCGAAATGCACACGGTCCTCTCGGTGATCCTGAAGATGAACCAGACTGGTCCCTATTATCACATTCACTACATATATAATATGTAATTATTAAATGTCTTCTGGGAAGGTGTCTTAGGTTAATGATACTACTGCTCTATGAAGTCTTTCCAATACTTCCTCTCTCCCGAGCAATACAACAATATCAAACAAACTTGGACCAAAGGATAGTCCAGTCAATGCAATTCGCATCGATTGCATGGCTGCAACACGTTTGATATCATTTTCATCTGTGTATTTCCAGACTGAAGATTCAATTGTTTCTAAATCAAAATCAGGAGTATCTGCTAAGATCTGTGATAAATTAGTTAGAATCTCACATGTTTTCTGTTTCTTTTCATCTGAGTTCCCCCACCATTTCTTCGTTGCCTTTGGATCATATTCAAAATCCTGAGTGAAGAAATAGCTTGTTTGCGGCACAATATCCTTGAGTGTGTTAAGACGTTCACCGACTGCTTCTACGATCTTTTCAAGTTTTGCTCGATTTTCTATAGTGTCAATTAATCCTTCTGCTTGCCAGTATGGGATAACAGCATCTGTACGAGTTGATACATCAAGTTCGTTGATATAGTGTGAATTAAGCCATTCTAATTTTTTAATATCAAACACACTGCCACTTTTCCCTACACGTGCAAGATCGAATTTATCAATTAATTCTTCAAGAGAAAAAATTTCCTGTTTATCGTCATAAGACCAACCGAGTCTTGCTACAAAGTTTAACATGGCTTGGGGGAGATAGCCTTGTTCTCGATAACGGTTAACAGCTACTAAATCACCGTGATGCCTTTTGCTTAGTTTCCTACCCGTATCATCAAGGACTAAAGGTATGTGGGCAAATTTTGGGAGTGAGAGTTCGAGAGCATTCGCAATTGCAATCTGTTTGGGGGTATTGTTGAGATGTTCTGTACCTCTAATGACATGTGTTATCTTCATCTCAACATCATCAATAATGGATGTTAGATTGTAGTTCGGCATCCCATTAAATCGGACAATCACTTCATCCTCAAGAGTAGCAGGATCTATGTTACGTGAACCAAGTATTAGGTCATCTACAAGAATAGGCGTATCAGGCATTTTAATCCGTATGGTAGGTTTTCTACCCTCAGCAATATATTTTTCTATGACTTCTGATGATAGTTCCCTACATCGACCATCATAAGAACGTACGGATTTTGCTTCACGCGCCTCTGTTCGAATACCTTCTAATTCTTCTTGGGTACAATAGCAATGATATGCTTTCTCAGACGCAAGAAGTTCTTTCACATATCTATCGTAAATATCCTTTCGCTTAGATTGTAGATAAGGTCCATAGGGTCCGTCCTTTTCGCCACCTTCATCCCAATCCAATCCTAACCATTGCATGGCTTCATATATCTCATGCATAGACTCATCGGTAGAACGGGCAGTATCGGTATCGTCTATACGTAGAATAAACTTACCATGATGGTGTTTGGCATACAACCAATTAAATAAGGCAGTTCTCGCACCCCCAATATGCAAAAATCCAGTAGGGGATGGTGCCATTCGAACTCTTACTTCACCATTTACATTTGCTTTCGTATCATTCACAGTATTGTGCATACTATCCTTTTTGCATTTTTGCCCAGCTATCACGAAGAGGAACTGTCCGATTGAAGACCAGTTTATCTGGTGTTGAGTCTGAATCAACACAGAAATAACCGGTTCGCAAAAACTGATACCGGCTTTCTGATTCTGAATTTAACAAACCTGGTTCAACCTTGCAATTTTCCAAGATTTCTAATGAGTTAGGATTAAGAAATTGTATCCAATCAGTTCCTTCAGCAGCATTCTCTGGTTCACGTTCTGTAAAGAGAGTATCGTATAAACGAACTTCAGCATCCACGGCTTGATCTACTGAAACCCAATGTAAAGTTCCTTGTACTCGACGACCATCATCCGACCAACCACCTTTTGTATCTGGATCATAAGTACAATGTATTTCTACAATTTCTCCTGTTTGATCATCTTTAATAACATCCTGACAAGTTATATAGTAGGCGTGTTTTAGACGTACTTCTCTTCCAGGGGCTAACCGATAGAATTTACGTGGTGGATCTTCCATGAAATCATCTCTTTCAATATAAATCTCTCTTGAAAAAGGGATTTCTCTTGTACCAGCACTTTCATCTTCAGGATTATTCTCTGCATCAAGCATTTCCACCTGTTTTTCAGGATAGTTATCAATGATAACTTTGACTGGATTGAGAACTGCCATCACGCGTGGAGCGCGTAAGTTTAGATCGTTTCGTATTGAATACTCAAGTTGACCTAACTCAATCAGGTTATCTGCTTTAGATACGCCAATACGGTTACAGAAATCACGAATAGCTTCAGGTGTATAACCACGACGACGCATTCCAGCAAGTGTAGGGAGTCTTGGATCATCCCATCCGTTGACATGACTGTCTTCAACGAGAATCTTAAGCTTGCGTTTACCGAGTACAGTATAGGTTAAATTTAAACGAGCAAATTCAATTTGCCGGGGCTGGTAAATCTCTAACGATTCTAAAAACCAATCGTATAATGGACGATGGTCCTCAAATTGAACATCACAGAGTGAATGCGTAACACCTTCTATGGAATCGGATTGTCCGTGCGTGAAGTCGTAGGTAGGATATATACACCAATTGTCTCCATGACGGTAATGATGAGAACGCAGCACACGATACATGACTGGATCGCGCATATTTAAATTAGGACTTGACATGTCAATTTTGGCTCGGAGTGTTCGTGAGCCATCAGGAAATTCACCATCACGCATCCCTTGAAAAAGTGTAAGATTTTCCTCTGTAGTCCGGTTTCGATAAGGACTATCTTTTCCGGGAGTCACTAAAGTACCGCGGTATGTTTTCATCTCATCAGGTGTAAGATCGCAGACAAAGGCTTTACCTTTTTCTATCAGTTTAGCCGCATATTCATAGAGTGTCTCAAAATAATCGGAGGCATAATACTCACGTTCTTTCCAATCGAATCCAAGCCAATGTACATCTCTCTTTATCGCTTCTACATATTCACTCTCTTCTGTAATCGGATTACTATCATCAAACCGTAAATTATAAAGACCGTTATAATCTTCGGCTATGCCGAAACTAATACAGATGGCTTTTGCATGTCCTATATGTAGGTATCCGCTCGGTTCAGGTGGGAATCGTGTGTGTACCCTACCATCAAATCTATTATTTGTTAAATCTTCATCAATGGCTTGTCGGATAAAATTTGATTGGGAAGTATTATTAGAATTTTCTTGGTTGGTATCTCGGTTTTTTTGACTATCCAGATTAGAATTAGACTGCTTCATGCACACCTCCTACATGAGAATATATTATACTTTCAAAATGAAATAATGTCAAAAATATCAAAACGCAGACATAGTCGTCATATTAAGGATTATCCAATCATATTTGGGGATTTCTATTTCTCCTGTAGGTTGAGTTGAGGAACGAAATCCAATATATGACGCTTTATATCCTGGAGATGTTGGTTTTACCTTCGATTCAACTCCACAGCATGCTGTTTTGATTCCCTACGGGGACATGTAATCACTAAATTGACACCGATAGTATAAATTTATATGAAACTTTCTTTCTATCTATGCGTTATAGATAATTGCAGAGAAAACCATAATTTTAGGAGTATATTATGTCTGCCGACAGTGAAGTAAAATCTGATGTAACACAATTGAAGCAGGACAAGGATTTAGATTACTATGAAATAGCCTTGTATTTTGCAGCGGTAAAAGCAAAGGACGAGGAATTCCGCTGGGAACAATTCATTGACAATCTTTCATATATATGTGATCATTTTGCAAATCATATTGAAATTAATAGTCGCGTAAATCAATAATTAAAGAGCAACTTAAACAATTACTTCGACACATCTATTCTGTAGGAGGGAACTCCGATTCCCGATTCTTCTTGAATACAATTTTCTGTACGAAGGAACTCCGATTCCCGTTTGTTTCCAAAGTTCATCACAATTCGGAGATTACTCTTACAGATGAAGTGTCTGATTATAAATAAATCCCTATAATACTAAATACAGATTGAAAGGGTAGGTTGATAACCTACCCTTTCTATTTTATAATTAAGTCTGATCAATAGGTACACCACTTCTGATGAAAAATGTCTTTCTGATATAGCATAAACTGGCATTTTGTGCTACATACCGCATCATTTTTAAATTAGATCATGCAACAAGAATTAATAGATATGGTATAATTCCATTACAACATATGCCGTATTTTGTGGTTTAGACAGTAAGGAGAGATGTGATTCTGAAGCGGTACCTTTCGCTTTATCAAAGGAAGCGATTCTATTATGAAAAACAAAGTACTTTTGATTTTAATTGTTATGTTTGCGACCATTTCAGTTGTTGTTGTGTTTGTGATAATTTCAAATTCCCCGAACACCTCATCACAAGACTCAACGCAATGGAACCTACCTGATGGTGCTAAAGCACGACTGGGGAAAGGTTTGATAAATGAAATACAGTTTTCACCAGGCGGGACACGTTTAGCCGTTGCAAGTTCTATGGGCATTTGGATCTATGGTGCATATACGGGACAAGAGCTTGATCTGTTTAAATGGCATAAGGGTAATGTATATAGTGTAGCGTTTAGTCCGAATGGCAACACTATCGCAACTGGAAGTGATGACCGCTTCATCCTTTTGAGGGACACAAGAACTGGTACACACATCCGAACCCTAAACTATCATAAGGATTCGGTCATGAAGGTGGTGTTTAGTCCCGATGGGAAAACTATAGCAAGTGGAAGTAAGGACAACACCCTCCGTCTGTGGATCGTAAAAACAGGTAAACACATCCATAAACTTACAGGACATACAGATGATGTAGTAAGTGTAGCGTTTAGTCCGGATGGGAACATTGTCGCAAGTGGAAGTTTAGACCGCACTATTCGATTGTGGAATACAAAAACCGGTAAACTCATCCGAACCCTAACAGGACATACGAATCATGTCATGAGCGTATCGTTCAGTCCGGATGGAAACATAGTCGCAAGTGGGAGTATGGACGGCACTATCCGCTTGTGGAACGCAAATACTGGAACACAACTACGTACACTCAATGAGGATCCAATTGCGGGTTTTAGCGTATCATTCAGTCCGGATGGTAAAACCCTCGCAAGTGGGGATACGTACGGCACAATCCGCATATGGAACGTAAAAACAGGCAAACTCATCCGAACCGTCACAGGGCATACGAGTTATATCCACAAAGTAGTATTCAGTCCGGATGGTAAAACCCTCGCAAGTGGGAGTATGGACGGCACAATCCGCATATGTTTCGCAAATACTGGGACCCACTTAAACACCTTCAAAGGACATACGTTTTTTGTAGACAGTGTAGCGTTCAGTCCAGATGGGAACACTATCGCAAGTGGAAATGGAGACGGCACCATCCGCTTGTGGAACACAAAAACTCGTACTCACATCCGTACCCTATCAGGAAATATGCTCTTTGTAAATAGTGTAGTGTTCAGTCCGGATGGTAAAACCCTTGCAAGTGGGAGTCTTAACCGCAGTCACGCTATCCGCTTGTGGAATACAAAAACCGGGGAACAGATACATACCCTCACAGGACATACGGATTATGTCAGGAGTATATCGTTTAGTCCGGATGGGAACACCCTCGCAAGTGGAAGTGATGATGTAACCATCCGGTTATGGAATGCAAAAACTGGTGATCACTTCCGCACCCTTACAGGTCATACGAAAGATGTCACCAGTGTATCATTCAGTCCGGATGGGAACACCCTTGCAAGTGGAAGTAGAGACGACACCATACGCTTGTGGAACGCAAATACTGGTATACACATCCGTACCTTAACTGGGCATACGAAACATGTCCTTAGTGTATCGTTCAGTCCGGATGGTAAAACCCTTGCAAGTGGGAGTGTGGACCATACCATCCGCTTGTGGAATACAAATACTGGCACTCACATACGCACATTCACAGGTCATACGAGTTATAGCCACAGTGTATCGTTTAGTCCGAATGGAAAAACCCTCGCAAGTGGAGGTAGGAAAGAGATCCGTTTGTGGAATGTAAAAAACGGTGAACACATCCTTACACTAACAGGACATAATGCTGCTGTATCGGAGGTATCATTCAGTCCGGATGGTAAAACTATAGCAAGTGGGAGTCACGACGGTACTATACTTTTGTGGTAACTTGACCCTACCTAAAACTGCAACCTATACGCTTTGTCTTACACCATTTCCCGTGTAATCCGTCGAATGCATTACACGCATTCGACGTCGATTTGGTGGTTCAGAGATTTTCCAAAATCCCTTTTATCCGTGTAATCTGTGTAAACCGTGATTCATGCATAAAGTGATAATCTACTCTTCTATATTATCTCACTCAGTTTTGGATGATTTTTGAATATATTTACAAGATTATTCACTAACTTTTCAGGATCATGTCGAATAACATTCATCTGTCCACCACCTAACCAAGTTCCATATTCAGTTACCACCATATCCCGAATTAAATCTGCTTCTACAACTGTGATCCCTTCCTCTTCAAGTGTTTCTACCTCTCTATTATATGAAACTTGAACTTTCGATGCATCAGCAACTTGCATAGTTTCAGCAGATAAACTGGAGATATCCTTGGCGAGATTTAACACCTCTACTAAGTGTTCGGTATCCTCTGCAAGCATTGATAATCCTTCATCCGATAACGATTTTATTCTTGTTAGCTGAGATACTAATTCTTTACGTACATACTCCTGCATAATTTCTTGGGGCGCAGGTTGGTTATTTACCAATACATAATCTATTGGTATCTTGGCATGATCAAGTATTGCATTAACATGATCCGTTACTGCATATCCATCGGTTTCACCGGGTTGTGTCATTACATTACAGACATATATCTTCAAAGCCGGCGAACGTTGTATTGTCTCAACAATACCTTTTATAACCAAATTTGGCATAATACTTGTGTAAAGACTACCTGGACCAATAATAATTGCGTCCGCATTAACAAGGGCATTGATTGCAGTTTCGTGTGCTTGACACTCATACAAATCGTCTGTTGTGTGATGGGTTTTCCCATTTTCTCTCGGTTCGAAAAATACCCGTTTAATGGGTTCTCTATTTTCGCGTATAGGAATTGTAGATTCGCCTTTGACTATCTCTCCATCTGCGAGTTCAGCACACAATACGGTATAATCCAATGTGACTGGTAAAATTTGACCGCGAACGGATAGGAGTCGTGAAGCGGCTTGGATTGCCTTTGGAAAATTACCCTTAAATTTCTCTGTTAACGCAGTTAACAGCAAGTTGCCAATGGTATGTCCACCAAGATCACCATTACTGGAAAATCGGTATTCAAAGAGTCCGGCAAGTTCATCCGCATCAGATAACGTACACAATAACCTACGAATATCTCCAGGTGGAAGGACATCAAATTCCTCAACAAGACGACCCGAACTACCTCCATCGTCAGATACTGTAACAATCGCAGATAGACTATCCAGATCAATTATCTTACCACTATCCGTCTCCAGATCAGCAAAATATTTTATACCGCTGAGTAACGCGGAGAGTCCACTTCCGCCACCTATACAGGTAATTTTTAATGACATAATGACTCCAAACTATACCAATTTTGTAATCTGTTTTTCTTGTTATGTGGTATCTGTTACGTTGTCTTTTTAAATGATGTATCTTAATATTAGTGGTACTTTTATCTATTGTGACCAATAACGGAGTTAAAGGTTTATCTGTTTCAATAACATGTCCAAACACTCAAGTATTTCGTCACATAAGGTCTCTGCTTCTTCATTTGTTGGTGCTTCGCTGAATACACGAATAACTGGTTCTGTACCTGACTTACGAATATTAACCCACCGATCATCCCATACTAACTTAATACCATCTGTCAAATCCAAGCTTTGTGATGATTTAGTTTCGTCTTGATACTGTTTCATTGCCATATTAACCAGTTGTGTCGCCACCTCTTGTGATGGGATTTCAAACTTTTTTCTACACATCTCGTATTTCGGTATATTATCAACAAGTTCTGAGATACTTTGCTGTGAATCTGCAAGATATTGAAGAATTGCTGCAATTGATGTAATTCCGTCAGTTGTATAGTTGATTGATGGATAAATAACCCCACCAGTGCCTTCTCCACCAAGGACAGCATCGACTTCAAGCATTTTTTCTACCACCCAACCTACACCAACTTTCGTTCGATGTATAGCAACCCCATGCTTTTCTGCTATGTCATCCAACATTCTACTGGTAGATACTGTAGCAACAATATCACCAGTTGTCTTACTCAATATAAAGTCGGAAACAAAGGCATAGGTCCATTCACCACTCAATGGAATGCCTTCATTTGTTACAATAACGACTCTATCTGCATCACCGTCATGGGCAAACCCAATATCTGCTTCTGATTCACGAACAGACATACATAGTTCAGATATAGCTTCAGGAGTAGGTTCCGCAGGACGGTTGAAATTACCATCTGGAACACAGTTTAACTCTACCACATCACAACCGAGTTCATGTAGGAGTAAAGGACTAATTACACTCCCAGCCCCGTTACCACAATCCAATGCCACTTTAAATTTCCGTCTTCGAATTGAATCTACATTGATCCAATCCAATTCAAGGATCCACTTTAGATGAATGAACATGCCATCATTCTTTTCTTCATATGTCCCAAGTTCGTCCCAAGCAGATAAGTTAAATGACTCTGTCTGATATATATGGAGTAATCTATCTCGTTCAGCTTGATTTAACAATCTTCCAGATTCTGAGGCAAATTCTATACCGTTCCATTCCACAGGATTATGACTTGCCGTGATGGTAATACTTCCTTGAGCATCAAGTATTTTCGACATTAATAATATTGTTGGTGTTGAACATAAACCAACATCAATTACATGACATCCTGTAGCTAACAGTCCAGTTAATACTGCATGTCGTAGCAATGGACTTGAAGTTCGAGAATCACGACCAATTACAACGGTCTTACCTTCAACAAATGTGCCAAAAGCCAAACTAAATCGTGTAATTACTTGTGGGTCAAGGGATTCTGCTACTTTTCCACGAACGCCTGAGACGCTGATGATGGGTTCTTTAGACATGTATATTCCATTCTCTATATAGCTATTGGTTGAATTGATACAATCTGTTTTTCTTACATATTTGCCATGTCCATAGGAAGCAGATACAACCTATTACCATAAACCAAAGACAGATTATATACCAATGTGGATAAGAAAAATCGTAAGATGTGATCGGTGTTAATTCATAAAGTAGGGGTGTTCTGAAAATATCCATTCCATCATAAATATGACAAATGGCTATAATTGGATTCAAGTGCAGTATTGGTTGTATAAAATGCTGAATACTCTGAAGATATCTATCTAATGACATCAATAGGATGGGACTTCCTATGAACACACTAAAAATCAAATAAGTCCATTCTGATCCAAATATACTATCGCGAAAGATACTTGCACCAAACATTCCCAATGCACATGACGTAAAACAATAGACACACAATACTATCATCATGAGTATTAATTTGATGAGAGTACTTTCTGTATAGAAATAAGAGAATGTTGTTGACAGCAAGACCCAAATTAAGAGAGGTATCTGACTAACAAACAATCCTCTAAACAGTAGATCTCTGACACTTATAGGTGCAATTAAGAACAATTTTGAAGTAAGAAAGGAGGTATATTGTGTTCGGATAGTTATTGCACCAAGGTAGGGGGCAATAATCAGTACAACGAAAGTCTGAGCAATCGCATAACATTCACTTTTTGATCCAAGTTTACCAATAATTAATAACTGAAAGATAATCCATTGTAAAAAACTCGCTATACATATACATAGCAAAATTGCCATTACAATAGCTGGTTTCTTTTCATTATCATAGTACATGACTATAGCCTATCAACACTATTCTTCTTCTTCTTCGGATACACGACCTAATCGTATTAAGGTTTCTGCAATGGAGATAAGATTAGGATTGATTGCTAAGGCTATTCTATATGCATCTACTGCTTCATCAATTTTTCCTAATCTTAGATAAACATGACCCATCCCTGCATAGGCACCAAAATGATGTGGGTTTAACCCTATTGTTTGGAGGCAATCCGTTAGAGAATTGTCCCAATCCTCCAACATAAAATATGCTATTGCTCGTTGATTATACCCTTCAGCAAAACTTGGTTCCATTTCAATTACTTTGGAAAATAACTCAACTGCTTCATTGAACTTCTCATTCTTTAAAGATCTTTTCCCGATATTTAGCAATCTATCAACAGTCGTCTGTCCAGATCGTGACCAGATACTCCATAATGCCATTTCGGTGTTAAAACTGGCGCGAACATCTCTATTTTTAAGATTCTTCACTAAAGCAGGAACTGATTCCATACTCCCAATTAGTCCTAAGGCTGTTGCTGCAGCGCGAGCAACTAATGGGTCATCATCTAAGAGATAAGTTAATAAGTCATTTTCAGAATACTTAGAACTTATTAGATTCTTTAAACTTACATCATCAGATTCATTAAACATCTGTGCGGCTAATTCTGAAAACCCATTACGTACTACCATAGATACCCTCATGATTCCTATACTTTATTAGTTGATTATAGCATATATTTTTTGGAAATTACACTATTTAACTCAAGTGGGCATGTTTATTTAGTTTTCTAAATTTCCACTACATTTTATCTATTCCGTTGTTGTTTATATTGTTATCTTACGACTTGTGTTAGTTGTTTTAAAGTAATATTATAATTCACACATACAGATATTTTTCTTTACTTTTATCCACCCTTATGCTTTCCTTATAGAATAACAATGTTTACAATAAGGAGCATAAGGATGGACTTACAGGATACAATAGAGAAATATGTCATGCAACTGAAAAATGAAAATCGTACACTAAAAACCGTTGCCAAAGTTTGTAGACAGATTATGGCAACCCTTTATGATACCTACTTTCCGGATGCTGAAGCACGACGACCAGGACCAAAAAGCCTTTGTCCTGATAGTGATATACTCACTATCTCTTGGCTATTAGAACTCATAGGAAAGGATAGTGAATGTGCGGGATATAAACTTATCACATCTGAACTCAGCGATCTGTTCCCATTTTTACCTGAACGCTCTCGCTTCAATAGGAGACGACGGAACCTTTGCCACGCAAGCGAAAAACTCCGACAAGTTTTGATACACTTTTTACCCGACGATGAGAGATTCATAGTAGATAGTTTTCCTATCCCGCTTTGCGATTTCAAAAGAGTTCCTTCTTC
>PYJD01000030.1 GCA_003635315.1 Candidatus Poribacteria bacterium | reverse complement strand
AACCCGGTATCTTTCTTGATCCGTTTTTTCAGATTTGTGATGGTATCTAATCAAATACATATTAGTTGAGTTATTCATTTCCTCTCATAACACAACAAAAATCTCATTTAATATTCATAGGCAAAAACTGGGGGTAAATCAGTATTTTCATGTAATTGACAGACATTCAAGACTATGTTAGAATATAAAATCGTTATGAACCTTATGGATATGGTTATTATCAGAATTGATTTCTTACCAAATCTTATGTCAAAGTGTATTGAAACATATATCTGATGATGATACATAGATTACAGTTTGGTAATTATACTGGGAATTCTGTATAAACAAAATTATACATTGTATCTGTTGTACGGAGGATTCGCAGAATCTGCCAAACCAAGAAATCAACGTATTGATTACGATTACGGTGTTTCCGGGTATTTGAGTAGTATACACCGTAGTTTGAAACCGTACCTACCTTTGATGTGCATAAGAGCAACTAACCTTTCATTACTAATTCTACATGGAGACAACAATGAATACGACGAATCCTTTTAAGCAACAGGGTCAATGGTATCGTGGTAATACACATAGCCATAGTACTGAATCAGATGGTCAACTCTCTGTTTCAGATAGGTTTTCTGCCTATAGAGATGCAGGGTATGACTTTTTAGTATTAACTGACCACAGAAAAGTTAATGATGTTGAACCGTATAGTACTTCAGACTTTTTGGCTATTTCTGGTAGTGAAGTACATCCATCCAATCCTTATGGTGGTGGAACTTATCACTTTGTCGCCATTAATATCCATGAACCAGTAAATTGTGCCAAAATGCATCCAAATGCGGTCCTTGATGATATTAAGGAACAAGGGGGAGAAGCTGTATTGTGTCATCCGTATTGGTGTGGACATACAATATCAGATTATCTGCCATTACGTAATTATTTTGCAGTTGAAGTATACAATGATACGTGTATGGGTATAGGTAAAGGCTTTTCAGAACAGGCATGGGATGATTTATTAGATAGAGGTGGTCCTGTTCTTGGTATTGCTTCTGATGATGCACATGGAACCGTACATGATTGTTTCCATGGTTGGATAAATGTAAAAGCAGAAGATTTATCAATAGATAGCATCATGGCATCACTCAGAACAGGTGCTTTTTATTCTACACTTGGACCAGAGATTGTAGATTTAGATCTTACTGATAATGTTGTTTCAGTCAAGTGTTCAGAAGCAAGGTCTATTTGTTTTAAGGCAGATTGTACCAGAGGTAAATACATTCAAGCTCCAGAAGGAGAACTTCTAACCGAGGCATCTTACAGTGTTCCAGAAAGTGCAAAATATGTGCGTGTTGAAATTACTGATGAAACTGGTAAGAAAGCGTGGTCTAATCCGTTCTTTTTCTAATGCATAGAATACTGGTATGTCATACTGGGGGTTGGATTGGTGATATGGTTCTCATAACCCCCACATTACGTAAGTTGAAGGAGATATATCCCGGATCCTTTCTCTCGGTATTACTGCGTCCACTTGTTGCGGATCTGATGGCATCTAATCCTTATGTGGATAAGTGTTTAATTGATTCCAAGAGTGCAGGCTCATTAAAATCAATATTTAGTTTAGTCAAGACGATACGTCGTTTATTCTTTGATATTGCTGTTATACTACACCCCACCTCATATCGTAATGCATTCATTCCATATTTTGCTCGTATTCCTATGAGGATAGGTTCAAATTATAGAGGTCGTTCTACATTCTTGACATGTTCTGTTCCTCATACCTATAATCAACATGAAGTAGAACGATATCTAAGTATTCTACAACTACTTAATCTTGAAGAAGAGTTGTTTAGAGTCGATTCATTCAATCCTAATGATACAGAATTAGAGTTAGAGTTCTGGCATTCTGATAATGAAAGAAAGGCGATTGCGAATACACTTCTTACAAATGGAATATCATTCTCCGATAGATTGATTGCCATAAATATCGGTACAACTTGGCAGACTAAACAGTGGGATATTAGGAATTTTTCAGAACTCATCCATCAAATTACGAATTTAAACCAAAATATCAGAATAATTGTAACTGGATCTGAATCAGAACAAAGTATCTCGCATGAATTACCATTATCCGATAGAATAGTAAACTTGGTAGGAAAGACTGATATACTTCAACTTGGTGCATTATTAGAAAAATGTGAATTATGTATATCATGTGATAGTGGACCGATGCATATTGCAGCTGCTGTTGGTACACCAACAATTGCGTTGTTTGGACCTACAGATCCATTGAGGCATCGTCCGTATGGTGAGAATCATACAATTATTGAGAAAACAATATATTGTAGACCATGTTATAAGAGAACTTGTCATCGAAAAGACGAACCAAACGTTTGTATGAATGAGATTACTGTTGAAGAAGTCGTTAATGAAATAACAAGACAATTACGAATTAATAAAACTGATTAGATATAAAATAATAAAGTAAATAGGGACATTGAATGAGTAAAATTATTGCATTAATTTTTGATTTTGGGGGTACATTAGATGGAAATGGTACCCACTGGTTAGAACGAACATATCAGTTTATCAATAAACATCATCCGGAAATTAGTCGAGAAGAATTTGATATTGCAGACAAAGCTGCAGTTACTGAATTTGCATTAGGTGGTGTTTCAACAGAAGGTACATATCAAGAAGGTTCCATGTTACCAGTTGGTGTAAGTGCCACTGATTTAACAGCCTCTACATGCGATTTTCGTGAAACAGTAGATGCAATTGGAGCAGGAATTTTTACACGACTCGGTTTAAGTATAGAATCCAAGGATGATTATGTTGAATGGTTTTGTAAAGGTGCAGAAACAAACCTTACTCAAAATCGTGAATGGCTTCAAACACTTTATGGGAAATATAAACTTGGTGTAATAAGCAATAATTTTGGCAATACTGCTGGCTGGTGTGATGATTACAAACTTACACCATTGCTTGATGTGATTATAGATTCAACAGTATTAGGTATTTCCAAACCGGAACCAGGAATTTTTGAAGCGGCTTTGTCTGAACTTGGTGTTTCTCCTAATGAATCTATCTATATTGGTGATAGTTATAGGGCAGATATGGTAGGAGCCAAAGGAGTCGGCATGTGGACGGCTTGGATGGTTGGAAATCAACCTAAAGAATGTTTAGACTTATCGGTGGTAGATGTACAATTATCTCATTTACATGAACTGACAGATTTTCTTTCAACACAGAGCGTATAGTATATCGTTCTGATTTAGTAGCATTAATCTCAATCTACTATATTTGTCTTACTTTACTATCTTCGATAGAATACTTGATACGGAATTGGAATATACCCGTTTTATCGTTAGTGTCAGTGAATAGATCTGTATTGAAAAAAAATATACAACTATAGTCACATGATCATTAGACTGGAACAGGTGGCACTGTTGTATTTCTATCAATTCTCATGATTAGTAATCTTGCCAAATAGAGATCCAGAAATGACCAAATACATAGTATATATCACATTGGTATTAAGTCTATTGTCTGGAATAGTTTTAGGAGAAGATGACGAAACCACAGTAAAAATAGATGGGAAAGTTAAAGAGTGGGGTCTAAAAAACACCGAGAACAAGATTCATACGCTTGCAGAATTAAGTAAAGATAAGGAGATTGTTGTACTTGTCTTTATGGCAACACAATGTCCTGCTGCAGATGATTATGTTGATCGAATATTGAAATTGTATGGAGATTATAAGGAGAAGAAGATACAATTTGTAGGTCTTCACTCAAATAAACATGAGACGATTGATGAGATAAAGGCATACCATAAAAAACACAAAATTGCGTTTCCAATTCTAATTGATCCAAAGAATATAATTGCCGATTATTTTCAAGCGCGTAGAACCCCTGAGGTGTTTGTTATTGATAAGAATAATATTCTTAGATACAGAGGGGGTATTGATGATAGTCGCAAGAAACCAAAAACACACTATCTGAGGACAATTATGGAATATATCCTAAATGGTAAAACTATACCTGAGAAAGAAAAAAAGACACGAGCAATTGGTTGTACAATTAAAAGAGTAAGAAAAACAGATATTGACCGAACTCCCTGAATTTTGGAATAGATATTATGTTAATGGGATGTCTATATTGAATACAGAGGTAAGTTAATGCTACGAATATTGAAGGTTATACTACAAGTCCTATTAACAATAATTTTTACAGGTGTTTTACTTCTGTTTTTCGTGGTATGCTTTGGTATTGGCGTCGCGGGTGGCTTTACATTAGGTTGTTGGGAAGATGTCGTTGCGCTTGATCTGGAAAAATTAAAATATACAGAAGATAAGCAAACTTGGCGTCAACATACAGAGATTTATTCCTCAGCGTGTGAAGTTCAATATAAAGATACAACAACATTTTTGATTGATAAATTACAGCGATTGGAATATGAAAGAGTCAATTCTACGGGATCTGGTATTACTTCACAAGGACAATATCTACCCCAATTAACAGGCACTACAGGTAAAGAAAATGGATCAATTCATATTTTTTTAAGAGAATTTGAATTTCCGTATATGGATGAAGATGCCAGAGCAAAACGTGTAAATCTGACAATAAGAAATGGTAAAATCGAATTGATTAAGGATGGTGCTGGAACAGATTTACGTAATTTTTTTCTTGAACCTGAATTGATTGATGAATTTGCAGATACAGATACCGGTTCAACACGTAATATTATCCCTTTGGTAGAAATGCCTGAACGACTTGTTAATGCCTTTATTGCTATTGAGGACCACAGATTTTATCAGCATTTTGGTATAGATTTAATACGTCTTATTGGTGCGTTTAGAGATGCTTTCGTCCGGGGGAATATTCCGGAAGGTACAAGTACTCTTACTCAACAATTAACGCGTAACATATATCTGGGGGATGAATCAACAATTGTTAGAAAAGCCCGTGAGATGCTCCTGTCTTTTAGGATTGAAAAGCAGTTATCAAAATCGCAGATTTTGGAAGGATATCTGAATTTTATTGATTTTGGACGTTTCGGTGGACACACACTTTATGGCGTACAGAAAGCATCAATGGCATACTTTGATAAAGAGGTATCGGAACTTGAAATTGACGAATGTGCGCTTCTTGCTGGGATTCCGAAAGGCACGTCGAAATATTCTCCTATTTCTAATCCTAAGAATGCATTAAGAAGACGTAATAATGTACTTAAGGCAATGTATAATAGTGGTTGGATTACAGCTCAAGAGTATCTCTCGAATCGTAATAAACCTATATCAGTTCAGGATTCTACCGATACCACCATAAGACAAAGATATTATACAGCAGGACATTTTATAGAATATGTACAATCTGTACTCAATGACATCCCTGAATTAAGAAACAGTATCTATAAGGATGGTTTGAAGGTTTATACAACAATAGATATGTCAATGCAGTCTGTCGCTATGAAAGCTGTTGCAGATCATTTACGTGTTTTGGATAAAGCGAGTCGATCACCAAACTATGATACGAATAAGGATAATCCTAAAGGCATTCATCCTATAAATAACTATTTACAAGCAGGTTTAATCTCAATTGATCCTCAGTCAGGACATGTCAAAGCAATGGTTGGTGGACGTGATTTTTTCATTACCGAGAAAAGAAGACCTCATTTTAATTATCTTAACAGAACAATCGGCACCAAAAATGAACCTGCGCGTCGTCAACCCGGATCTGCGTTTAAACCGATCGTGTTTGCATCACTGCTTAAGGAGCCGTCGCTTGTTACACCAGCATCAATCTTTGTTGATGAATATTGGGAAATAGAACATGTACAAGGACAAAGATGGAATCCACGGAATTATAGTAAGATATTCAGGGGACCGGTATCAATACGTAATATACTTAAAAAATCCATAAATGTTCCAACCGCAAAAGCTGCTTGGGACACACCAGTTACAACGGATGGTTATAAAGAAGGGATCATACGGACAATAGATCTCTCTAAGGAAATTGGAATTACAACACCAATGAATCCTGCAAAACCAGCGCTCATATTAGGGGCATTCGGAATGACAGTTCTTGAACTAACCTCGGCATATGGTGTCTTTGCCAACCGTGGCATATTAACTGAACCAGTTTTCATACAATATGTGACCGATGCAAATGGTGTACAAATCTATCCACCACGTGCCTATCAACAGGAACGAAGACAGGTATTAGATGAAAGGATTGCTTACCAAATTACCTCCTTTTTAGAGAGTGTAATTACTGCAGGAACAGGAATCAGAGCGATTTCTACAGCTTTTCCGTATCAAATCACAAGACCAATCGCAGGAAAAACAGGAACTACAAATGAAAATGTGGATGCTTGGTTTGTAGGATATAGCACAGACCTTGTAACAGGTGTATGGGTAGGACTTGATAAACAGAGAAGGGGACTACGTAATTACAATGAAGAAGGAGCAGCGGCTGCATTACCAATATGGGCACGTTTTATGAAAGATGCATCCAGAGGTCCTGAAAAACCATTTCCTATACCGGAAGGGATTGAATTTTGGGAAATTGACAATACTACCGGACTCCTAAAGAATAGAGATAAATGTCCACCCGAAAATATCAGTTTGGAACCGTTTCTTGAGGATCAAGTTCCCTCAAGGATATGCGATAAACATTAATTTTGATAGGGAAAATATGAGAGAGAATTTAGAAGCAAGACCGACTGTTTCACCTATAAATATAAATCCTGATGTGCCATCCAAACCGTTTGAATTAGTCTCAGAATTCGAACCGCAAGGGGACCAACCAGAAGCAATTGACAAGTTGACAGAAGGTATACAACGCAAGGATAGAGCACAGACATTATTAGGTGTAACTGGATCCGGTAAGACCTTTACAATGGCACATGTCATTCAAAATATTCAACGACCTACACTTGTTATTTCTCCAAACAAAACTCTCTCGGCACAATTATACAACGAATTTAAAACCTTCTTCCCAAATAATGCTATTCACTATTTCGTTAGTGATTACCAATACTATCAACCTGAAGCCTATATTCCTTCTACGGATACCTTTATAGAAAAAGATGTGCAAATAAACGAGGAGATTACACGGATGCGGCTTGCATCAACTGCATCTCTTATGTCACGACGAGATGTTATAATTGTAGCAAGTGTTTCCTGTCTTTATGGTCTGGGTTCACCACACGAATATGAGAACCAGAAAGTGGATGTAGATGTTGGAATGATGATCCGCCGTGATGAATTTCTCCGTTCATTAATAGATATACAGTATGTACGAAACGATGTTGACTTCTGGCAAGGTACATTCCGAGTCAGAGGGGATGTTGTTGAGGTATTTCCTGCATATAGTGAAAGTGCATACAGAATTGAATTGTTTGGCGATGAAGTGGATAGGATTTGTGAAATACACACAACAACTGGTGAGATTCTTAATAAACAAGATTCACTTGAGATCTATCCCGCTAAACATTTTATGACGGATGATGAGATCTTTGAAGATGCACTTGTTAATATTGAGCTTGAATTACAGGAACGGATTGTTACATTCGAAAAAGAGAATAAGCTATTAGAAGCACAACGGATTGAACAACGTACGCGTTATGATTTAGAAATGTTGAGAGAGGTAGGATATTGCTCAGGAATTGAAAACTATTCACGACATTTATCTGGTTTACAACCTGGAGAAGCCCCCTATTGTCTACTCAATTATTTTCCTGAAGATTTCATGCTATTTATTGATGAATCCCATGTTACTATACCCCAATTAAAAGGAATGTATCGTGGGGATCGTGCCAGAAAACTAACCCTTGTGGAATATGGGTTCCGTTTACCATCCGCGTTAGATAACCGTCCATTACAATTTGAAGAGGTCGAGAGATATTTAAATCAAGTAATCTATGTATCTGCAACACCTGGGAGTTATGAAATGGAGGAGGGAGGACAGATTGTGGAACAGATCATTCGTCCAACGGGATTGATTGACCCACAAGTTTCAGTTCACCCGGTGAAGGGACAAATTGACCATCTGATCGGTAAAATTCGTGAACGTGTAAAAATGAAGCAGAGAGTTCTTGTTACCACACTCACCAAACGTATGGCAGAGGATTTAAGTGAATATCTCATTGAAGCTGGAATCCGTGCCAATTATATGCATTCAGAAATTGATGTCTTTGACCGTGCACGAATTCTGATGCAACTGCGAAAGGGTGACTTTGATGTGTTGATTGGAATTAATCTACTACGAGAAGGGCTTGATTTACCTGAAGTATCATTAGTAGCGATTCTGGATGCCGACCGTCCCGGTTTCCTACGTTCGGTTACCTCTTTGGTTCAAACCTCTGGACGTGCTGCCAGAAATGTAGATGGACAAGTATTATTATATGGTGACACAATCACGGATGCCATGGCGGATGCTATTGCTGAGACACAGAGAAGACGGGATCTTCAGATGGAATACAACAAAGAGCATGATATCACACCTGCAACCATACAAAAAGCAATTGAGATGCTTATTGCTGAATCGCATGAAGAATATACTACTGAACAGAGTGAACCAGAAACACCTGATATTGTTGAAGAGAGTAGTATAGAGGAAATAGATACAATGATCGTAGACCTTACACGACAGATGCAAAAAGCTGCTGTTGAACTTGATTTTGAACTGGCAGCAAATTTAAGAGACCAGATCGCAGAGTTAAAAGAGAAATTGAATGAATCAGAATTGGATACGACAGAGTAACATTCCCACCTATAATCACTTTCCAACCGTATCAATACTTAGAGATTTCTAATTGTCCTTTTCATTCGAAGGATATTACAGAAATTGTTCAATTAATATACAAAAATTCTTATATTGGAGGAAACACCAATTGCTCTCCAGTAGTGTCATCTATCGCGAATTGTATATCCTCCCTATAGGAAAACCAATGTAATAATTTGAGAATACCACAATTCAATATCTGTGTGTTGATACTATTATACGTTGCATTTCTCTTCAGAATTTGATACTATAGACAATACAATTCAAATAGATTTATGGGTATTCCATATTACAGTTTATTATTGATAATAGGAAGGAATTTGCTATGTTTGTATGTATAGCGTGTGGTTATTTGTGGAAAGAAGCAGATGAACCCCCAGATGAATGTCCAGCATGTACAGCACCTAAAGAAAAATATATTCCCTATGATGACAGAGCAGAGAGATGGGTTAAAAGAGCAGTCGCTGCCCATGTCATGTATCCAGATGAAGAGGGTGCTGACCTACGCGCAGAGAATTCAGCACTTTCATCACATATTAGATTTGCTTTAGTTGGCTTACTTGGTGATTTAGAGAAGGAATAAGAAGAAAGCTCCGGTATTCTCATCGGGGCTTCTTTTTGTCTGAACCAAGATAGTGATTAGAATATATTATGCCATTTTTAATTGACAAATTGTCATAACATATTGTAGGTCGGGTTGAGGTACGAAACCCGACATGACACAATAAAAAGTCGGGTTTCGCTATCGCTTCTACCCGACCTACGAAATAATGTTATATTATCATATAGAAATGGTATAAGAAATGAAGGTATTCAATTTAACTGAATGAGTAAAACTATGGAAAGAATATAATGAAGTATAAATACACATTTTTGATACTATTGTTTGTGATATTACCAGTAATAGTATCTGCACAAGACCTTGAAGACAGAGTCGTCGAACATGTCTATCCAAATGGTCTGAAATTATTGATGATTGAACGTCATACCTCCCCAACAATTGCTCCCTACATCCTATTTAAAGCTGGTTCAGTAGATGAATCTGATGATGCGCGGGGAATTGCACATATGTTAGAACATATGCTGTTTAAGGGAACGAATACTATCGGTACGAAAGATTATGAGCAAGAGAAGGTTATACTTGCCGAAATTGATCGGATTGGTGATGAATTAGATAACGAACGTGCGAAAGGTTCAAGGGCAGATGAAAATAAGATTGAAGCGTTAGAAGAAGCGTTAAAAGAACAGCAAGAGATGGCAGAAGAATGGACTGTTGCTGGTGAATATACTGAGATTTATACCCAACATGGCAGTACAGGATTTAATGCTGGAACATCTGTTGACTATACAATTTATACTGTTGAACTCCCGTCAAATAAACTGGAATTATGGGCAATGCTTGAATCGGATAGACTGAAGAATAATGTATTACGTCAATTCTATGTTGAAAGGGAAGCCGTAAAAGAGGAACGTAGAATGAGTGTGGATTCTCGTCCTGGAGGAAAACTGTATGAACAGTTTATGGCTTCTGCATTTACCGCACATCCCTACGGCATGCCGATCATTGGATGGCCCTCTGACATAGCCATGCTGAATAGGAAGAAAGCAGAAGAATTCTTCAAGATACACTATGCTCCTAATAACTCTGTTATGGTGATTGTTGGTGATATCAACATTGATAAGACCATAGAATTGATTGAAAAATACTTCGGTGATATTCCATCACAACCCCTTCCAAAAGAGGTTACAGTAGATGAACCTGAACAGGAAGGAGAACGACGTATTGAAGTAGAGTATGATGCTGAACCGCAAATGATGATAGGGTTCCATAAACCGACCATCCCACACTTTGATGATTATGTCTTTGATATGATTAGTGCTATTTTGTCTGATGGACGTACATCACGCTTCTATAAGAACATTGTTGAAGAAGGTATAGCTGTGTCGGCAAATACGATTAATGGTTATCCTGGAGCACGTTATGACAACCTGTTTGTTGTAACTGCAACCCCTCGTTCTCCGAATACCACGGCTGATGTTGAGAAGGTAATTTATGCTGAGTTAGAACGGTTAAAAACCGAACCTGTAGAGGAGAAAGAATTTAAACGAATTCTTAAACAGATTGATGCATCTTTTATCCGTGGTCTAAGTTCAAATGCGGGTATGGCTAACCAGTTGACATTCTATGAAGGCATTGCAGGGGATTGGCGTTATATACTCAATTGGCGTAAAAAAATGTATGAAATTACACCTGAAGATATTATGAATACTGCCAAGACCTATTTCACAAAATCTAATCGCACTGTTGCTACCATTGTAAAAAAGGAACAAACTGAGACTGAAGGGGAGGCGAGTGAATAATTATGTTACCAAGAGTCTTTAGAATAATTTCTGGTTCACTCATTCTATGTTTGATAATTTTCGGTTCATCTTCAATTAATGCTAAACCGCATGAAGAACTCACCTATGAACCTATCCAATTTAAATCGCCAACACCAGAAAAGCATACCCTATCAAACGGTATGGAGTTGTATTTAATTGAAGATAATGAATTACCGGTGTTTGATATCAGTGGTCTTGTAAAAACTGGAACAATCTACGACCCAGCCGATAAGATAGGTTTGGCATCAATTTTTGCAAGTGTGATGCGAACTGGAGGGACTGTATCACGTGAACCTGATGCATTAAATGAAGAGCTTGAGTCAATGGCTGCGTCTGTTGAGATCGGAATGTCTCCTGAATACGGTAATGTTAGCCTATCTACATTAGCAGAAGATATTGACAAGGGTTTAGAGATATTCGCTGACGTATTACGTAACCCGGCATTTCGAGAAGAAAAATTAGATCTACGCAAACAACAAGCAATTGAAGGAATCCGCAGAAGAAATGACAATCCTATACAATTAGCATGGAGAAACTTCTCAGAGATTTTGTACGGAAAAGATCATCCGTTTGGTTGGTATTCTGAAATTGAGTATGTTGAGAATATTTCTGTTGACGATTTAAAAGCATTCCATGCAAGGTATTTCCACCCAAACAATATAATGCTGTCCATTACCGGTGATTTCGATACTGAATCATTAATTACTAAACTTGAGAAGGCATTTGAAGGGTGGGGTAAATCAGAGATCGATTTTCCTGATATAAAACAGGTAGAAAGGGATCGGACACCTTCTGTTCATTATATTAAGAAAGAACTCCCGCAAACCACAATGTTAATTGGACATATAGGTATACAAAGAAAACCTGATTTTCCTGATCTGTTTGCACTTCGGGTGATGAATGATATTCTTGGTGAAGGTGGTTTCACTTCACGATTAATGAGTCAAGTCCGTGAAAAACACGGACTCGCATATATGGTTGGCAGTATTATGCAGACCAGCCTGTATACAAATCCGGGAGAATTCTTTGCATATTCACAGACCCGTGCTGAGAAAACTGCAGAAGCTATTACACTCATCACTGATATTATAAAAGGAATGCGGGATGCACCGGTTACTGAGGATGAATTGAAGCGAACGAAAGATTCTCTTATCAACTCTTTTGTCTTCAGTTTTGAGAGTAGTTCACAGATTGCTTTTCAACAAATGATGTTAGATTATCGTGGGTTTGCACCAGGATTTCTTGAAACCTTTACCGATAATATCGCTAAAGTCACTGTGGAAGATGTTCAGATGGTTGCTCAAAAATACTTACATCCCGATGCTCTGACGATTGTCACTGTTGGAAATAAAGAGAATTTTGATCGATCCTTAGACGAATTCGGTGAAATAAATGAAATTGAGATTGAACAACCTGAACCACCACCTGTTGAACCTATCCCAGAAGCAAGTGATGAAGATATTGCTAAAGCAAAAGAGATTCTTGTTTCCGCAATTAATGCTCATGGGGGTTTGGAGGCAATTAAAGCCGTTACCTCAGTTGTATCTGAAGGGCAAGCGACTATTGCTCAAATGGGTGGAATACAGATGGGTTTAAAGGTATCTTCTCTGTATCCAGATAAATTACGACAAGATATGCAAACGCCTCAAGGTGATATGTCTATACTATTTGATGGAGAATCTGGGTTTATGGTCTCTCCAATGGGTAGTCAACCATTACCTCCAGAAATGTCTACTTCTTTGAAAGATGCTGCGTTCAGAGATACAATCCCCTTACTTCAGTATTTAACTGATAATGATATCCCCATACAATTCTCTGGTGTTGAGGAGGTAGAAGGAAAACAAGCATCTGTGCTTCTTATAACACAACCTTCCGATGAATCACTGAAAATTTATGTAAGTGATGAGACGCATCTTATCCTAAAGTATGCTTTTCGTGAAACTGAAATGGGGACGACAATGGAGAAAGAGACAATCTTTCTTGATTATAGGGATGTTGATGGCATACAGATTGCATTCAATGTGATACAAAACGTGAATGGTCAACTCTATACTAATACCACATTAGCTAAAGTTGAGATAAATAGTGAATTGGATGAATCCCTTTTTGAGGTTTCTCAATGAAAACACTTGATTTACGTGTGAGATATTTTCAGGATAGCACACCTGCAGATGAACCGTGTCGTGAAACCGCGTTTATACGACGTGAGTTGGACATGCCTCTACCAGTATCAGAAACTGCTTTGATTCTTGTCGATCTATGGAATGTTCATTTCATAGAGACATGGATTGAACGTGCAAAACAGGTGACGGTTGATTGTATTGTACCCGTCATCGATGCTGCTCGTAAAATAGGTATGACGATTGTACACGGTCCATCTCCATCTGTAGCGGAACAGTATCCACAGCTTAAACGACACAAACCCCCTGAACCTTCTACACCTCCATCCTGGCCACCATCTGAGTTTCGATGGCGGCATGGGGATTACAACATCTACCGCGGTCCTCGAAGTCAACCACCCGGCATTGGCGTCCATTGGGATAAGCTTGCATCTCAACTCTCTATGTCTCCAGCAATTGATGTGAAGGATGATGACTATGTCATTGCAACGGGTCAGCAACTCCAAGATCTACTTGAGGAGAAACGTATCCTTCATCTCATCTATGCCGGGTTCGCAACAAATTGGTGTGTTATGGGGAGAGATTACGGTATTCGGTCGATGTCAAGGTACGGTTACAATATGATACTCTTGCGCGATGCTACGACGGGTGTTGAATTTCCTGATACCTATGATGACCTATTTACCACTGAGATAACGATCCGTGAGGTGGAACAGCAATACGGGTTTAGTGCTTCAAATGCAGATTTCTTTGATGCTGTAGGGAATGTGTGACCTGTCTTTTTGTAGGTTTGATTTCACGGTAATGGGTTTACGATTACCCAACCAAATTAATGCAGTGAATACACAGGTTGGTCGTAATTTTAATCTGGTGCTTGGATTAATCGTCTTGATTGCTGTTGCTGTTGGACTTCCGCAAATTATTACCGCGTGGCAAGGACGCAAACTACGTGAACAGACCGAAAAATATGAGGAATTGAAGCAGGAATTAGAAATGCTAAAACAGTAGAGGATTATTTGATGTTGACAACGGTAAACTTGAAGTGCTAAAATAGCAGATGTGTAGTGTTATTTTAATCGTACCAATTTGGAATAGAAATTAATATTGTTGTATAATCACAATTTTATTTCTTATCTAATCGTACCAATTTGGAAAAAAAGAATATTAAAAAATCTACAAACTGTAACTAATTCATATAATACCATAATAATGTTGAATAATGAAATATAATTGTATAGTGTATTATATATTGACATCTGTTATTTTATATGTTATCATTAATTACATACTATATTATTGGGTGGTGCTTGAAATGCCGATTTATGAAAAGTTGATGGGTAATCCGTTTGTAGATGCTGGTGTTTCTGGTATCTGTGAATGGTTAGGACGCAACGTTCAGCCAGAGCAGATTACTAAAGATGATCTTGAGCAAGTTGTCAACGATGTTGCTCCAATTATTCAAACAAAAGTTGGATGGGGAAATCTACACAGTATTTTTCCAAATAGTGTGTTGACCAATCCTGCGTTTAGTAAACGTGATCGTGTGGAACTGCTTAAAGTAGAGTTTAAAGAATACTTGAATACAATATGTGATTTAAATGAAGCAGGAAATTGTATAGGATGCGGTAGGCGGGAGGCTAACATCTGGCTTTCAAAAACAAATGTACCTTTAACAGGATCTGGAACTTTGCGCAACTTCTTTCCTGCATTTGCTGATGGTGCGGAATATTGTACTGCATGCACATTAGCAATTCAGCTATCTCCGTTAGTATTTTTGGCTACTGCTGGAAAGTTTCTTACACTGCACTCCAATTCGTGGAAGGCACTGCGGAGTTGGGGACGATTATGCGTTACAGACATTCGCAATCAACAACTGCAGCAAGATATTACCGGATGTTTCAATCCTGGTTACAAAAATCCTCGTAACGGTATATTCTATATGACTCGAGAAATGTTGCGGTATCAAGAGATGCGAACAGATGAAGATATTTCCATGCAGGTATACTGTTGGACAAATTACAACCAAGGTCCTGAACTTGAAGTGTTCAATATGCCAGCATCAGTATTCAAGTTTTTACGCAATGTCTATCAAAGCCAATTTAATAATGCTTGGCAGGAAATTATTCGAACGGGTTACGGAAAAATCAACTGGGATAAAGTAGAATCCGAGGATGATTACAAAAACCGCACAAATCGTGTGTATGAAAACCTGTTACAAGACATCTCAATTCTTGGATTCTTCTTAAATAGACGGCACAGGAAACCACGTGGAAATTGGGAACTACTATCACTTTATCTAATGGAGGTTAGAACTATGGAACAGACACGACTTGATAAAATTAAGCAGGTCGGTGATCTTATAGCAGATTGCATTCAAGAATCTGGCAGTAATAGACGTCTTACTCGTTTAGAAGGCGCAAAAAGTTATGAGGCTTGTCGTACTGTATTGCTATACATCATCCGTGAAAGGATTAAACAAGGGACACAAGACCCACTATTTTCATTGGATGATTATGTGGAATATCTCTTCCCAGAAAGCGAAGATTTTTCTGCAACACCTTGGCGAGAAACACGTGATTTACTGCTTTTTCGTGTTTATGAACGGCTCCACACTTGGTTGCAGGATCACGGTTTTGTTGATTTTGATGAAGATGAAACTTCGATTTCAGATGATGAATCTGATACTGAATAGATATAGGAGGACTAATCATGTCTAAACACCTTATTGGACTAACACTAATTGATGCACCTCATTCCGCGCTAAACAACGCAGGTGAAGACACATCTGAAAGAACAGAAAACATCGTTAAAGTCAAAACGTTGAGAAAAGGTCGGAACACATATCCGTATGTTTCTGGACAAGCATGGCGTAACTGGTGGCGTACCACACTTGAACACGAATTTGATGAATGGAACAATTCACCCATAGAACGTGAGAAAAAAATCGCATTTACCGCTGCAGACCCTGTGACTTACGATGATGACGATGTCTTTGGATATATGCGTGCACAAAGCGAAATGCAAGGTAAAAAAAGAGTAAACCTGACAGTAACCCGTCTGTCTCCACTGAAATGCTCACCGCTTATTGCTATCGAACACCAAATTCCTACAAACGATTTCGGTGTGATGGCACGTCAAGAAGGCGATCCAGTTCCTTATGAACATCAGTTTTATTCATGTGTTCTACAGGGCATTTTCTCACTTGACCTTGCTGCTGTTGGTACGTTTTCTCATATCAATAAAACGGGTTATCTCAACATTGCCGAGAGTTATGTTCCAAAGATTCAAGATGCTGGAGGAACACAGTCAGGTGAAAAATCACCGTGGGTGTTACCAAGAGAGATTCGTCTCAGACGATGTCAACAAACCCTTGAAGCACTTCCTATCCTCAGTGGTGGGGCAAAATTGACATCACACCTCACCGATGTTACCCCAAAACTGATAATTCTCTCCGTACTTGACGGTGGAAACCATCCCTTCATGAATCTCATGGTAGAAGATAATGGTGAAGGTAAATTGTCTATTAACGCTTTGCAGGAAGTTATCTGGGATTATGGAGACCGGTTTTGTGATGCAATTTATATTGGCAGACGGAGTGGTTTCATGGATGAATTAGATGAGGACCTGTCAAGTTTCGCAGACAACACAGACCTACCAAGCGAAATCGTTTACGGTTCACCAAATGTGGTAATATCCAAGCTTTCAGAAAAGTTAGAAACACACATCGGAGATGCATCATGAAAGTGATTCGCGTTCATATTACGGGATGGGTGTCATCATTTCGGAATCCGTTATTTATTAGTGGGTTCCAACCGACACTCCCGTTGCCACCACTGTCAACGCTCTATGGGCTTTTGTCTGCTGCGAAAGGTGAATGGGTTACACCGAATGATGCAGCAATCGGGTTTGTTTTCAAGAGTAATGGCAGAGCTGTTGATTTAGAAACTGTCTATGAGTTTGGAGGTAAGTTAGATGCAAAATCAAACATCAACAGACGCGAATTTCTTGTTCAACCGGAACTCTATCTTTATACACCGGAATTGTGGCTTCGAGATGCATTTGAACGTCCACATTATCCCTTGTTGTTGGGACGATCCTCTGATTTAGCAACTGTGAATTCTATAGAAGAAGTTGTATTAGAACGAAAAACGGAAACAACATATTACAATACAATCCTTCCGTTTCCAGATTCGCAGCTTCACGGACAGATTCAGGCGTTGCCAACACATTTCACAGCAGATATTCCACGGCGACAGTGTGGTACACGTGCTTATTGTCTCATTACAGAAAAAATAAAATATGAGGGTGATGTCCTACACGATCCTGATAAAAATTGGGGTGTCTACTTACATGCACACATTAATTGAGAATCTGTAGGTCGGGTAGAGCGAAGCGAAACCCGACATGACACCAAATAGAAGAACTTTGTCCGAGGAAATATCCATGAGATATCGTCGATCAAGAATTAAAGGTGCTACTTACTTTTTCACTGTTAATACCTATAATTTGTAGGTCGGGTAGAGCGAAGCGAAACCCGACATGACACCAAATAGAAGAACTTTGTCCGAGGAAATATCCATGAGATATCGTCGATCAAGAATTAAAGGTGCTACTTACTTTTTCACTGTTAATACCTATAATTTGTAGGTCGGGTAGAGCGAAGCGAAACCCGACATGACACCAAATAGAAGAACTTTGTCCGAGGAAATATCCATAAGATATCGCCGATCAAGAATTAAAGGTGCAACATACTTTTTCACTGTTAACACCTATAATCGAAGACCTATCCTTTGTATATCAGAAAATGTAGGGTTACTACGGCAAGCATTTCATAAGACGATGCAACGACAACCTTTTCAAATTGATGCAATTGTTCTACTTCCTGATCACATACATTGTATCTGGACTTTACCTGCAGATGATTATAATTACTCAATGCGGTGGCGGTTAATCAAAAATTACTTCAGTCGTCATTGTCAAGATAAGTATGAAGGTGTTGGAACAAAATCAAGGAAAATCAAACGTGAACGTGCATTTTGGCAACGAAAATTTTGGGAACACACAATCCGAGATGATGAAGATTTCATTAATCATGTTGAATACATACATTATAATCCCGTCAAACACGGTTTAGTGACCGCTCCAAAGGATTGGGAATTTTCAAGTTTTCATCGTTATGTCAAATTGGGTATGTATGATGTAAGGTGGGGGACGAGTGAAGAAATATTGTTTGATGCGAATATTGGAAATGAATGAATTAACCGTCCTATCGGGTTTCGTGACGCTCTACCTGACCTACAAGACTAAGTGGTATTTCTAATACATATCGGGTTTCGCTTCGCTCTACCCGACCTACAAGACTACAAGACTGAGCGGTATTTCTAATACGTTTCGGGTTTCGCTTCACTCTACCCGACCTACAATTTGGAGTATAAGATATGTCTACAATATATGCAAAAAGCAATCCACGAGAATCACTTCTTGATCATACAGAGAATTGTCTTGATGTTTACGATAGTCTAAGAAAACGGATGCCGTTTTTAGAAGATGTCTCTGGTGAATCCGATTTTTTTGAACATCTTTTTTATGCGGTGGTACTTCACGATTTCGGGAAAGCCGCGACAGGTTTTCAAAAGCAACTTATAGAGAACAATCGTTGGGGTTATCGTCATGAAATCCTTTCTACAGGATTTGTTGTAACGCTTCAAATATCTGATGTGGCAAAGCAGGCAATCGCACTTGCAATTTTAACACATCACAAAGATATAGATACACTTTGGGAAAAGTATCCATGCATTCCAAATAACGAGGTAGGGTATAAGGAGTGGCAAAAGCATGTTGATGAACTCACACCGAATTGGGATGCATTGATGGAGCTTCAGAAACAAGTCTCCCATTGGTTTAATAATCGGTTTCCGAATGCATCATGTTTATGGACACCAGTTGCTTCACCCGAATTACTCATTAGTGGTTACCGAGAATATCTCGCCCCTTATAAATGTGACTTTGAGGATGGTGATTTATCTTCTTTACACAGCACCTACGGTATGTTGATGCGCGGCTGCATGATTGCTTGCGATCACCTTGCATCGGCAGATAAAAATGAAGAAGTCCATAAAGCACTTGACAACCTAAAGGAAAAGCTGACCCATCATGTTAAAGTGAAAGCAGAGAAAAGAAAGAAACAATTTCAAGGATGGGAAATGTTCCAAAAGGATGCGGGAGAAACATTTGGGCAGCTAATGTTATCGGCACCAACTGGTTCCGGCAAAACTGAAGCTGCTCTCCTCTGGTCAGATAACAACCAATCCAAAACAAAAGGTAACCGCGTTTTTTACGTATTACCTTATACAGCGAGTATCAATGCAATGTATGATAGATTGAAGGAACTCGTATCTGAAGACAAAATCGGAATGTTACACGGGAAAGCAAATTACTTTGTATACAAGGCACTTGCGGATAAAGAATATAATTACCAAGAGACGGTAGAAAGGGTTAGCGAGCAGCAGAATTTGACAAAGAAGATCTGTCGCCCCTACAAAGTGTTAACACCGTTTCAATTGCTTAAAGCGTTTTTCGGTATACGCGGGTTCGAAATGCAGATGGCAGAGATGTCCCAAGGACTTTTCATTTTTGACGAAATCCATGCTTACGATCCGCACACAACAGCTCTCATTTTAACAATGATAAAGAAACTTCGTGAGGATTATAATGCAAAGTTCTGTATTATGACTGCAACTATGCCCAAATTTCTTAAAGATATGATTCACGATGCAATTGGAGGATTCTCTACAGTTGATATGGAAACAGAGGATCGCGACAAGTTCACACGACATCGTGTCAAGCTACTTGATGGAAATATTCATGATGCGATTCCAAAAATAAAAGAACGTCTAAATAAAGATGATAGTGTCATGGTAGTGTGTAATACAGTTAAACAGGCACAAGATGTCTTTCAAGAATTGCAGCATATAACCGACAATGCCAAGCTTCTGCATAGTCGATTTATTCTAAAAGATCGAGAAAGGATTGAAGGTGAACTTGAAAACGCTAACCTTCTTGTCGGGACACAAGCAGTTGAGGTCTCACTTGATATTGATTTTGATTGTTTATTCACAGAACCTGCACCGATAGACGCGCTCATCCAACGATTCGGACGAATCAACAGGAGAAGAAAGAAGGGGATCTGTGATGTCCATATCTGCAAGGTGGTTGGGGATAACGATAAATATATCTATTCCACTGATAAGGTTGAACGCACTATAAACGCATTCACATCCGTAGCTAATGACGATCTCCAAGAATCAATAATCCAGAGCTTGATTGATGAAGTCTATAGCGAAGGTTATGATGAAAAAGAAGAAGCTAAGTATAAAAAAGCAAAACAACTGTTTGAACGGCACTTACAAGACATCGTTCCATTTATTGAAGATTCTAAAGGACGTACAGAGTTTAACGAACTCTTCAAGAGTGTTGAGGTTGTTCCTATGAAGTATGAACAGGAATTCAGTACCGAAATTGAAGCAAGGAGATATTATGAAGCGAGAGCGTATATCGCGCAAATTAGTTCCAACCAGTGTGCAAGGTTAAATAAGGAAAGTAAAATCTCTGAAAATGACAGAATAAATCAGTTGTTCATAAATGTCCCTTATGATGAAAATCTTGGTATACTATTGGACGAAGACAATCCAAATATTTTTTAGTTACCTAAAAGGAGAACATCCAAAAATGCAAAACCCACAACACCCCAACATCACAGGTACAGCAATAAACTATCTCTTCATCTGCAAACGCAAACTTTGGTTCTACCAACACCATCTTGAAATGGAGCATACATCCGAATCCGTAGACCTCGGCAAACACCTCCACGAGGAGAGTTATCCACGCGAAAAACGCAGAGAGATGGACATCGACAGCCTTATCAAAATAGACTTCGTTGATAAACACGGAATCCTACACGACATCAAATATGGTACATCCATGGAAACCGCGCATATCATGCAAATATGTTATTACCTTTACCTACTCAAACAAAAAGGAGTATCCAACAGAAAAGGTATTATCAACTACCCACGTCAACGAAAGACAACTGAAGTAGAACTCACACCCGATAAAGAAACAGAGGTGGAAGATGCTATCGTAAAAGTGAACGAAATTACAGCACTGAACACGCCACCGCACGCAGAGTATATGAAGATATGTAAATCGTGTAGCTATCAGGAATTATGTTGGAGTTAAAAGTAGTAGACACATACTATGTGACGTTACAATCGGAGGATCCAGAATATGTCACGCAACTACTATATTACGCAGCCCGGAAGAATTCGACGAAAAGATAATACTGTATACCTTGAACCCGAAGATGCAAAACGTATTCCAATCCCCGTGGAAGATATTGATGCACTCTACTTTTACGGGGAAATTGACATGAACACAAAACTACTCAACTTTTTCGCTCAAAAGAAAATAGCATTCCATGTATTCAATTACTACGGATACTATTCAGGCAGCTACTATCCAAGGGAATACCTCAACTCCGGTTCACTACTTGTCAAACAGGTGCAGCACTACGAACAGACAGCAAAACGGATGAAGATCGCACATGAATTCGTCGCTTCAGCCGTCTTCAATATGCTCAGAATTTTGCGGTATCATACGAATCGTGGCAAAGATTGCAGTACACAAATTGAAACAATAGAAAAACTCTCCGCAGAAAGTCAAATAGCACAGAATACAAACGCGCTGATGGGATACGAAGGGACAATCCGGGACACATACTACACCGCTTTCAATACAATATTGGAATTGAAAACACCCTTTGAACATCGGGTTCGTCGTCCACCAGACAATCCTATCAACGCTGCAATATCGTTCGGAAATTCATTAATGTATCCTGCGTGTCTCACAGAGATCTATCGGACACAACTCAATCCAACCATCAGTTTCTTGCATGAACCGGGAGAACGACGTTTCTCACTAAGTCTTGATCTCGCAGAAATATTCAAACCGTTAATCACTGACAGGATCATCTTTCGTTTATTCAACCGTGGACAACTCAATGAAACAAAACATTTTGAAACAAGTATCGGAGAATGTTATCTAAATGAAGAGGGACGTAAAATCTTCATAGCAGCATTTGATGAACAACTAAAGCAAACAATTTCACATCGTAAACTAAATCGACATGTATCCTATCAGCGTCTCATCCGATTAGAGTGTTACAAACTCATCAAACATCTTGTTGAGATGGAACCGTATGAAGCACTTCGTCCATGGTGGTAGGACCAATCTGAGATCGTAGGGGTGAGGTTTCCTCACCCAATATACAAGGAGGCATCATAATGTATATAATTCTTGTCTATGACATTGAAGTAAAACGTGTGGGAAAGGTATGTAAATACCTCCGACAACATCTCAATTGGATACAAAACTCAGTATTTGAAGGACAGTTAACCAAAGCACAGTTTACACGTGTCAAATCGGGATTGGCAGAGATAACAGATCCAGAAAAAGATTCTGTAATTATCTATCAACTACGGGATGCGAAATGGATGACAAAAGAGGTAATGGGTGTAGATAAAAATCCAGCCACAAACGTACTATAGACAAGGGTTTATTGGGAATTATGTGGATATCCTTGCCGTCGACCTCTGAAATTTGGCAAATATTTTGTACTTGAAAAAGTTAAAAATTGCTAAATTATGGTGCTGAAGCCAGTCCCTATCTACTGCCGTCGACCTCCCAGAGAATTTGCACGATTGAGGGTCGACGGCAACCGAGTGTCAAATTTCATAAAATGAAAATTTAACTTGACAGTAACAGTAAGGGTTTAGTATCATATTAATGTGGATTTCGGAGAGCCTTTTAATCGTACCAATTTGGAATAGAAACAGCTAAAAGATTATTATAAATAAGATTCCATGCGTCTCTTTTAATCGTACCAATTTGGAATAGAAACAAGTATTGACTCTGGCAGGAAGGCTGCCAATTACGCTCTTTTAATCGTACCAATTTGGAATAGAAACGAATACACATAATCACTACCTGTTACACACACATAAAGCTTTTAATCGTACCAATTTGGAATAGAAACCTATTCTGGATAAGATCTGCTGCTACTTGTCGTATTCCTTTTAATCGTACCAATTTGGAATAGAAACCTAATTTGCCTTGATTCCCAAGACCTAATAACTCGATCACTTTTAATCGTACCAATTTGGAATAGAAACTATAATTGCACTTTGAAACAATGCTCAAGTACCTCACTTTTAATCGTACCAATTTGGAATAGAAACCAATGCTTCATTTACTATGTCGTTAGTTAGATTATTCTTTTAATCGTACCAATTTGGAATAGAAACTAGAAACAATCAAAAATTTGAAGAGGTTGGTTGAGCTTTTAATCGTACCAATTTGGAATAGAAACGTCTCCATAAGGTTTCATGCCGACTAAAAATTTTTGACTTTTAATCGTACCAATTTGGAATAGAAACCTGTTAATGTTGTTTATAGATACGTCGTCAGCGAACTTTTAATCGTACCAATTTGGAATAGAAACATCCACAAGCCTTTCCTGCAAATCCCTATCCAGAACTTTTAATCGTACCAATTTGGAATAGAAACTTTCTATGTTTTTTGATGACAAGTGTTGCTTCAACACGGTTATCAGCTTTTAATCGTACCAATTTGGAATAGAAACAATTATCTATATGTTTTCTAACAGAAAATATCTTTTCTTTTAATCGTACCAATTTGGAATAGAAACGAATATCAAAAACATCTTACAAGTCAATTTTATGTCTTTTAATCGTACCAATTTGGAATAGAAACCTTAATTTAAAAAAGGAATTAGATATGAAAAATTTACTTTTAATCGTACCAATTTGGAATAGAAACGATCGCAACTGGATACGTGGCAGATTTCTTGATGACTTTTAATCGTACCAATTTGGAATAGAAACATCTCTTACGAAACTGATAAAGGTATCAAGGTCATGCTTTTAATCGTACCAATTTGGAATAGAAACTGCTACGACTGGATTCGTAGCACATAAAAAAAATGCTTTTAATCGTACCAATTTGGAATAGAAACTCTGAATTTGGTGTGATAACATATTTAGGATTAAATACTTTTAATCGTACCAATTTGGAATAGAAACATGCGTATCTATTTGAATATCTGTCATCCTCTTCGTCTTTTAATCGTACCAATTTGGAATAGAAACTGCTACGACTGGATTCGTAGCACATAAAAAAAATGCCTTTTAATCGTACCAATTTGGAATAGAAACGTAGGATAACATCTGTCAATGCACGTGTCATATCTGTTGACTTTTAATCGTACCAATTTGGAATAGAAACTATATCACCAGTAACATCAATTTGTGCAAAATCAATTGCTTTTAATCGTACCAATTTGGAATAGAAACCAGTCTTGTTATAGTTTTTACCAATATTTTCAGCAACTTTTAATCGTACCAATTTGGAATAGAAACTCTGAATATCAATTTCTATATAAATCTGCAATCCGATTAACTTTTAATCGTACCAATTTGGAATAGAAACACTGAACATGCACTCGTGGATATGTTTTTTGATGATGAACTTTTAATCGTACCAATTTGGAATAGAAACACTGAACATGCACTCGTGGATATGTTTTTTGATGATGAACTTTTAATCGTACCAATTTGGAATAGAAACGACTTATCACTTATCATTGTTGACTATCTACAAAAAACTTTTAATCGTACCAATTTGGAATAGAAACTTTTGAATTAATATTTCTTTAATCATATTCCAAAGATCTTTTAATCGTACCAATTTGGAATAGAAACTAATATTTCATAAGTTTTTCCTTTATTGTAGTAAGGCTTTTAATCGTACCAATTTGGAATAGAAACCTTGTGCAATCTATTCATAAGAATATCAAAAACACCCTTTTAATCGTACCAATTTGGAATAGAAACAAAACTGGTATCCTTTTAGGATATGTCCTGTGCGCACTTTTAATCGTACCAATTTGGAATAGAAACTTCTTGAAATAAATATCGTCAACGACTTTGTTATTCTCTTTTAATCGTACCAATTTGGAATAGAAACGCAGTCAGTCCAATCATGGTAATTTCAAGGTGAGCGACTTTTAATCGTACCAATTTGGAATAGAAACGTAGTTGGTTGAAAGTTGATTAGGGCTGCTACATTTTTCTTTTAATCGTACCAATTTGGAATAGAAACGCGGCGTATTGGTTAGTGTCATGTTTACTCTCTTGAAGGCTTTTAATCGTACCAATTTGGAATAGAAACCATAAAGATTGGACTCATTACAGAGAAGGATTGATTCTTTTAATCGTACCAATTTGGAATAGAAACACTTGATGTAGAATTGACCGGGTGCTTTATCTTTACTTTTAATCGTACCAATTTGGAATAGAAACTCCCCATAGTATGCAGTTTTTGTTGCCTTCAAAGGCCTTTTAATCGTACCAATTTGGAATAGAAACGGCATTACTTGTGAATCTTTTAAAGCACAAGCCAGACTTTTAATCGTACCAATTTGGAATAGAAACTTCTTTACTGCCATTTATATTCACTTTATTAAATATCTTTTAATCGTACCAATTTGGAATAGAAACTTTTATACATATAATCAAGATAATGAAAAAACAACTTTTAATCGTACCAATTTGGAATAGAAACACTACGTTAGCAACATAGTCTCGCTGTTTATCGTTCCTTTTAATCGTACCAATTTGGAATAGAAACTAAAAATATAGGTTGCTACTGGTCACCGAATAAGTGTACTTTTAATCGTACCAATTTGGAATAGAAACATGGTACTATCATACGATGCACGGAGAATAACCAAGCTTTTAATCGTACCAATTTGGAATAGAAACGCTGCTGTTCTTGCCATGTTAATCAATCGTTGTAACTTTTAATCGTACCAATTTGGAATAGAAACCAATTACAAGCCCTCCGTGAGAGCGATAAAATGTGCATCTTTTAATCGTACCAATTTGGAATAGAAACACGACGACGGTCACAAGCCCGTATAAATGCAGAGTGTCTTTTAATCGTACCAATTTGGAATAGAAACACCGAAGCCGAAGCAGTCAACAACGATACAGACGCAGCTTTTAATCGTACCAATTTGGAATAGAAACTCTCTTCTAATTGTAAACCCTGGATGTTCAACATCCTTTTAATCGTACCAATTTGGAATAGAAACTATCTTTAAAATCTTGGCGGAGTTCCTGTGGATTCCAACTTTTAATCGTACCAATTTGGAATAGAAACGTGAACACTAAAATAACTCATGACTTACCTTGTAATCCCTTTTAATCGTACCAATTTGGAATAGAAACAGTTCAACATCGGTTACGATTCCTTCGATTTCGTCCCTTTTAATCGTACCAATTTGGAATAGAAACATCATTGCACACTCAATGATTTAAAAATAACTAATCCTTTTAATCGTACCAATTTGGAATAGAAACAAAATTTGCGATTTGGGGCGTTTCTTATCCTTTTGCTTTTAATCGTACCAATTTGGAATAGAAACTTTGGTGAAGTCAACTTGTTTCTGATTTGATTTTCTCTCTTTTAATCGTACCAATTTGGAATAGAAACTATACATACCTTCAAGATCTTCTGCTTCTCGATATAACTTTTAATCGTACCAATTTGGAATAGAAACGAACAAGTAAGACATGATAAGAAAGTTAAATATGATGACTTTTAATCGTACCAATTTGGAATAGAAACCAAACAACACAAAACAGACAAAAGTGAAAAAAAGTGAGCTTTTAATCGTACCAATTTGGAATAGAAACCTTGACACCAACCCAACTTGGATTGACAATCATTAGTACTTTTAATCGTACCAATTTGGAATAGAAACTTGTTTACTGCTATAACGCACATTACAACTCTTGGACTTTTAATCCTACCAATTTGGAATAGAAACAGCAAGCCTGTCAAGAGAGTCATACATATATTGTTGCTTTTAATCGTACCAATTTGGAATAGAAACTTTACAAACCGAACGAACAACCGACAAGGAGAACGACCTTTTAATCGTACCAATTTGGAATAGAAACCGGCAATTTGAAGCGAGCGACGCTCACACGAAACTCTTTTAATCGTACCAATTTGGAATAGAAACGTTGAATCTGAAGCACCGAAAGAGGAGAAGAAAGAACTTTTAATCGTACCAATTTGGAATAGAAACAGGAATGGGCAGATGCGGTTGCGTTTGACGAGAGTATCTTTTAATCGTACCAATTTGGAATAGAAACGGATCAATTGCAAGCGTGTGGTTTGTTATCCCTGTGACTTTTAATCGTACCAATTTGGAATAGAAACGTTCGGTTTGGCTCATTCCTTCGTCAGTCATTGCTTTTCCTTTTAATCGTACCAATTTGGAATAGAAACGTGGCTTAGTTTACACGGTGCCGGTTGTTTGTTTTGCCCTTTTAATCGTACCAATTTGGAATAGAAACCCCAAGTTGGCTGGGTTTAGCACGGTTTCTTGGTAACTTTTAATCGTACCAATTTGGAATAGAAACTGAAGTCAGTCTATGATTGACTTCATGGCATATTTCCTTTTAATCGTACCAATTTGGAATAGAAACATTTGCCGACAATACGGCAAATCACTTTAAGATAATAACTTTTAATCGTACCAATTTGGAATAGAAACACACTTCGTCTTCGGTGGGTTCTCTGTATCCTTCGGGGGCTTTTAATCGTACCAATTTGGAATAGAAACCTCCGTTTCATTTCATAATCGTGTATCATATTAGATCTTTTAATCGTACCAATTTGGAATAGAAACTCAAAAGAGAAGGATAAGCACTTAAGGTTTGACTTGTCTTTTAATCGTACCAATTTGGAATAGAAACGCAGCGATCACAACACCTGCTAAGTTTCAGATAACGACTTTTAATCGTACCAATTTGGAATAGAAACATAATATGCATAATGGTATTTAGCTGTATTTCTTCCTTCTTTTAATCGTACCAATTTGGAATAGAAACACCAAAAATTTCATTTGTTTTAGTTAGTTTACCTTTTCTTTTAATCGTACCAATTTGGAATAGAAACACAAAAGCATAAGAAACGCCCCAGAACGCAAATTTCTTTTAATCGTACCAATTTGGAATAGAAACTGCCCCCGTCTATACTATAGTATAAGTAGGTTTAACTTTTAATCGTACCAATTTGGAATAGAAACTCGTTTTGTTCATGTTCATACTTCAAAACTCTTTTAATCGTACCAATTTGGAATAGAAACCCTTTGTCGGCAAGTCCGATTATAGTCTCCATAAGTTTTTCTTTTAATCGTACCAATTTGGAATAGAAACAAAAAAGCATAGCAGACTCCCTACTGCTATGCTCCCGCCGCTTTTAATCGTACCAATTTGGAATAGAAACATTGGAAAGAATGTGTCTATGTACCAGTCCCCAAGGTCTTTTAATCGTACCAATTTGGAATAGAAACATTGTTGTCAAAATGGGGATTGGTTGCAGTTGTTGACACTTTTAATCGTACCAATTTGGAATAGAAACGTATTGAATAAATTCAATTGTAAATTTTTCATTATATACTTTTAATCGTACCAATTTGGAATAGAAACTTGTTGCGTGGATCATAAGAAGGTACGTTTTCGTTACTTTTAATCGTACCAATTTGGAATAGAAACTATAGTATGTATCTACATTTAGCACAAGTGAATTTTACCTTTTAATCGTACCAATTTGGAATAGAAACTCTTTTGCGTTGTTATCGGCTTGCTCTTTCTCTTTCTGTAACTTTTAATCGTACCAATTTGGAATAGAAACAACATTTCTTTGACGAGGTGTAGGTCATTTGTAGTGCTTTTAATCGTACCAATTTGGAATAGAAACACCTTATCCTCATTAACCTTTAATTCATCAGAAATTCTTTTAATCGTACCAATTTGGAATAGAAACTCACCCCAACCGACAACTTCATATTCAATTCTATCTGCCTTTTAATCGTACCAATTTGGAATAGAAACAAATGATAATAAACAGGTCTTAGAATCGAAACTGCCTTTTAATCGTACCAATTTGGAATAGAAACGCGAATATTCCTGAGAGTCAATTACCAGCTGTGTTCTTCTTTTAATCGTACCAATTTGGAATAGAAACGTGATATATCCTGATGGTGAAAATAAGTTTGCGATTGAACTTTTAATCGTACCAATTTGGAATAGAAACTATAACGCATTTTATACGCCTGCCGTGTGTATCAACACCTTTTAATCGTACCAATTTGGAATAGAAACAGGTAGGAATAAACACATTACTATAAAAGGTGAAATTCTTTTAATCGTACCAATTTGGAATAGAAACTTGTGTTCGGGATATCCATCAAAGTGGCAGTATATACTTTTAATCGTACCAATTTGGAATAGAAACGTAATCTCTACGTGCAGGTGTCTGCCTCGGTCGTTTACTTTTAATCGTACCAATTTGGAATAGAAACGTATGGAAGCCATTGGCACTCGCCCTTTCGATAAGACTTTTAATCGTACCAATTTGGAATAGAAACATCGGTGTAGTGAGAATCATCTCAATCGATTGACGACTTTTAATCGTACCAATTTGGAATAGAAACACATCTCAAGTCGCTCATACCCCTGCATCTTAATATCAACTTTTAATCGTACCAATTTGGAATAGAAACCTGAATTCGACTCACAATATAATATTGCAAGTGATCACTTTTAATCGTACCAATTTGGAATAGAAACGGAATTTCGGTTCAGTTATGATCGGTTCGGTTTTAAGCTTTTAATCGTACCAATTTGGAATAGAAACTTTTTCCAGTCCATCCAATCACTCCCGTCTTTATATCCTTTTAATCCTACCAATTTGGAATAGAAACGGGCGTAGCTATCAGCAATCTGCTTTCAGCTATCCTCATTTAATCGTCCTAATTTGGAATAGAAAGTTATCTGACGGCTGATGGCTGACAGCTAACGGCTATTCCCCTTTTAATCGTACCAATTTGGAATAGAAACGATTTTGGCGTTCAGCGATCAGCCGTCAGCTTTCAGATACATCCAATCGTCCCGTTTTGGAATGTAAACCTATCTGATGGCTGATGGCTGACAGCTAACGGCTATTCCCCTTTTAATCATACCACTTTTGAATAGAAATCTTTCTGACTGCTGATAGCTGACAGCCATTTGATACATTTCTATAGGTTTTTGTAACTTGTTCTCCCAAGCGGCAATTACCTCAGTCCAGTCTATTCCTTTATATGATTTTCTGATTCTACCAACAGCCATTTCCAGATCGTACCAATTTGGAATCGAAATCTTTCTGACTACTGACTGCTGTTAGCTGACAGCCATTTCCCAATCGTACCAATTTGGAATAGAAACACAACTGGACAAAAAGTCCAGTTAATACATTTATCTAAGTATAGTCAGACTTGAATATTATCCATAGACAAAATAGCATTAGATGAATCTGTTATCATCCTGATTTCATCTTATCCATAATCAATCGTTATATCAGTTCCTACCAATTTGGAATGTAAACCTATCTGACCGCTGATGGCTGACAACTAACAGCTATTCCCCTTTCAAACGTCCCTATTTGGAATCGAAACAACTCTTTTGTAGGAGCGAGTTTTACTCGCGAATTCCTTTCAATCATACCAAATGCTGATTACACACTTTCTCAAAAAAAATGAAAATAAAATGAATAAAATCTCAATAGCTAACAACTAACATTACTAAGAACTACTTTTTTAGCATAAATATCAGGACTTGCCCAGAATGCAACTATTCGGATGAATGGATGAAATGTAGGGAAGGATGGAACCCACTATCCACAGTTCCAGTCTTCCAATCTTCCAATTCCGTACTTTTACATGAAGGATATAATTAGAGAAATAATGATGATTATCTATAAAAACGATCCTAAATACAAAATAATCTTTATGTCAATGAATCGACTATATTATGATGGTTGGAATTGTCAAAATTCACAAAGACAAGAAAACACAAAATCACACTTTTTGGAAATTCTTATAAAGTCAATTTAAAGTGGAGTGAAGTCAGTCTATGACAGCGGTTAGAGGGGTAATTTACACCAATTTCAATGACACACAATGTGTCAAAAAGTGTAACTTTTTTCACTTTTTCGACGAATTGAAATAGTCAACATTTTCACGATTTATCATCAGGGAATTTAGGATTAAAGGTCTGTTTTTGCACCCAAATAGTCTGTTAGGATATTAGGATTAAATGTTCAATTTACGACTATGAAATCTAATCTTATTTCTTAATAAAAATGTCTCTTTTTTGTGGCATAACTTTTGGTTGAGCAGTCTGAGATGACATCCTTCATAATCCTGTAATACGTCATCGTTTCTTAGATATGCAATGATATTGTAAAAGAAAAGTCTACTGAAGCAATGTTTCATTGGATTGATGATGATAGCAAGGTTTATACTACAATCCTATTAAATCACTTGTAGAATTTAATTCATTACTTGGTATATACTATAGAGGATTAACCACTACGATAGTGGAGTTTCCGTTTAAACCACCTGAGAATTTGTTAGATATATTCAAGACATATTAAAAGTAAAGAAATTGGAGGATAGAATATGACGCGTCCCAACATTATTTTATTGATGTGTGATGATTTAGGATATGGGGATGTCGGTTTTAACGGAAACGAAGTTATTAAGACACCCAATTTAGATCGTTTAGCAAATAATGGAATCCGATTTTCAAGATTCTATGCAGGGGGACCTGTCTGTTCACCAACACGAGGTACGTGCTTAACGGGTAGACACTATTTTAGATATGGGGTCACACATGCGAATCGTGGACATTTACCATCCCAAGAAATTACACTGGCAAATATGTTAAAATCCTACGGATATAATACAGGACATTTTGGTAAATGGCATCTTGGCACATTAGATCCTGAATATTCTGGTAAACCGATTCGTGATCCAAAACGGAATTATGCACCACCCTGGGAACGTGATTATGATACATCTTTTTCAACAGAATATGCTGTGCCTACGTGGGACCCGACAGTGGGGGTAAAAAATATACATCGCACTGGGGAACGCACAGCTGAGGTATGGGCTTCACCTTACTATGAGAATGGTGAACTTGCAACAGAAAATCTTGACGGTTGCGATTCACGTGTGTTAATGGATAGAGCGATTCCATTTATTGAGGATTCTGTTGAAAACGCCAATCCATTTTTTGCTACAATATGGTTTCATGCACCACATCTTCCTGTTATTGCAGGACCTGAGTACTGTGCAATGTATTCTGAATATAGTGAAAATGAACAACACTATTACGGTTGTGTTACAGCAGTAGACGATCAAATAGGAAGGTTATATCATACATTGGCTGCATGGGGTGTTTCTCAAAACACAATGATATGGTTTTGTTCTGATAACGGACCTGAGGGACGGACTGGTAAAGACGGACGAAATAGAGGTTCTACAGGTGGATTACGCGGCAGAAAACGCTCTCTGTTTGATGGTGGTATTGGTGTACCAGCATTCTTATTCTGGACTGGACATGCGGATTCAGGACGTGTTGTTGATATGCCATGTAGCACATTAGACTATTTCCCGACTATCGCTGACTTTTTAGGATATGAAATGCCGGATAACCGACCTATTGACGGTATCAGTTTACTACCAACTATTCATGATAATATGATAGAACGTCCAAATCCAATTCCATATCGGTTTAATAGTTCAAAAAAACCGATGTTTAATTCACCAACAATTGCTATGATTGATAATCGGTATAAATGTTTAACGGATTTATCAAGCGATGGTAGTGAAGATTTATGTTTCGATATGATAAATGACCGTGAAGAAACAACCAATATAGTTCATAAACAACGTGAACGGATGAAAAACACGCGTAATACACTCCGTGAGTGGTTAGAATCATGTAAACATAGTCATAATGGTGGAGATTACAGTGAACCTTTTGAACCTGTAACACCATTTGAAGAAGTTAAGTAAAGGAGTATAATGTCTCAATTCCGACAATAATCCACATAATCCGTGAAATCACCGTTTCAGACAATACAGAATAATTCATACAATAGTTCAATTATTGAAGACTATTCAATCCTTCTACAATCTGTGTTGAGGTCGTCCGTGCACCATACCTTGAAGCAAGGTGTACCCAAGCTATTTTACCATCTTCATTAACTATAAATGTAGAAGGACGGGATATATTTCCTCCTTGTAACAAATCAACCACATTGTACGGTTCAATAGCTTCCCAATCTGGATCGGATAGAATCTTGAATTTACGATTGACTAAATTTGTAGAATTCTGTAAATAGTTACCTTCATCTTGAGAGATAGCTATCAATTCCCCACCAGCACTCTTTATATTATCATATCCATCTCGCAGCTCACCGAGCTGTGTTCGACAGTGTGGTCAGCCATAGGTTGCAAAAAATGCTATTGCCAACTTCTGACCTGCATAATCAGATAGAGAAACTATATTCCCATCAGCATCAGACAACGAAAAATCAGGGGCAGTTGCCCCAATTGCTAAACCTTCACCCTCAGGTAATGGATCAGGTTCCGGAGTGGTTTCCACCATAGTTGGTTCAGAATCCATCTCGCCAGTCATCTCTGGCTCCATAGGTGTCATCTCTGGTGTAGTTTCAACAGGAGGACCGATGACATCCTCAATTACATCTTTTTCAATACATCCTGTAATCATTGTCATGGATACTATAATACCCACACAGACAATTGTAATTAATAACTTAAGCTTCATATTCACATCTCCGTATATCATTTCTATGTTCTATTTCATCTATTCTACCATGTATAGCATTCACTGTCCACAGAAGACCTGTAAAATCAAATCATGTTGGACATTAGGATAATATGTAATACCATTTCTAATTGATTGTATGCCATTAGATCACACTCTTCTCTGTAGGAGGGAATTCCGATTCCCGATCTTCTTTACAACGGTAAATGGAAAAACTCTTATTTAAAATGGTATAAGACTATGACTCTTAATTATCTTCAATAATGATGTTCTACGTTTTGGAAGTGTTTTGGTGGTTGATGATCTTTGTTCTCAATAGTGATGGATTCGGGTGGAAATTGTTTACAAACTTCTCCATTCTTCATAACCCAATAACAATTTGGTATACCACGTTTTCTTCTACTCAAAATATCTGGATTCGTCCAAACCCCTGCTACAGCAATACGACTCTTATCGCTGGTGTTTGGTGGACTATAGTGCCACATACTACTATGCCAAAACACCACATCCCCTGTATCTAATTCTATATGATGTATACCATTCTTTCCAATCATTTCTGCCACACGTTCACGCGGAAGTTCTCCATGAATACTATCAGGATAAAGCACGTGATCCACTATCTCAGTCTTATGACTTTTTGGAATAAACTGCATACATCCATTCTCCTGTGTTGCAGGTTCAAGAGGTATCCAGAAGTTGAAGGGTTCAGTTTCTCCATCCCGCCAAAGTCCATTATCCTGATGCCAAGGTGTTGCACTCCCAGTTCGAGCAGGTTTTAAGAAACAGCTATTGTATTTTACAATGAGATCGTTACCCAGAAAATATTGAGCAATATTCAAAAGTTGCTCACCTGCATAGATATTGTGCCAGATAAGTGGTGACTGAACACAAAAATTAGCAAGTTTACGATACCGTGCAATTCTCCCTTGTGGTGTATCCTCCATAGGATTCATCGGGTCTATATCTACAAACTTCCCCGGTTCAGGTAGCATAATTACATTCCGCAATACACCCCTTAACTCAGCAGCGAGATCCTTATCTATAATATTACGAAGAATAAAATAGCCTTCCTTTTCATATTGAGATTTCTGTTCTATGGACGGAAACCACTGATCCATTAATAACAACTCCATAATCACATTTATAGTGAACTTTGAAAATAATGATATACTTTTTGTAGGAGCGATTTCCGAATCGCGATGAAAAGCACTGGTTTTCGGAAATCGAAGTTCCCTTCTACATCTCAAAATGTACAGTTAATTCTAAAGTCTACTATAAAAGTAAGAAAATTCCAAAAACTTACCAATCTTGTAACCGCTTTACACAATTTTACGTAGTCATTTAAAAAGGGTAATTATCCTAATAGAACATTGCTGTTATAGGGATTGCAAGGTATTGGGAAATTTGATGATTAATTTCTACCTAAATGATGTAAAAATAAAAAATAGGTTACAAGAAAATTTAGCAGAATATTGATCTTATGTCAATGTAGTGGGTATAAGTATTCAACCCAATTTTAGTGTCAAAACTGGTTAAATTCCCGCGAAATTTCAGATGCTGTACCTTGAAAAACTAAAATATTAAAAACTACTTTTTTCTTATTTGGATTCTTAAATGCTGACAAAAGAGATGGTAGAAGATGCCCCGATTGATCCTGGGGTATATCTATTCCACGGAGCATCCGGCAAAATACTCTATATCGGTAAGGCAAAATGTCTACGCAAACGTGTACGCTCATATTTACACAATGTAAAAAATCGTAGATCAAAGATTAAACGTCTTATTCGCTGGACTGAATCTGTACAGTATCAGATATGTCAATCCGAACAGGAAGCTTTATTCTTAGAAGCACGACTCATTAAAAAATATCTACCCTCCTATAATTCTGCTCTAAAATGGGGTACACAATCTTGGTTCATAAGAATTTCTATGGATGAAGATTATCCACGACTCGAAAGAGTTCCGGAAATTCAAGAAGACAGTGCAGAATACTTTGGACCCTTATCAAGCAGAAGATGGACAGATGAAGCGATTGATGTATTGCAACGAATTTTTATGGTACGTACATGCCAAGATAAAATTAATCCGACAGTTGGTTATCGGGCATGTCTACAATATGACATGAAAAGATGTTATGCCCCATGTGCTGCTTTAATTACCAAAGAATTCTATAGAGATATGATAGTTAATTTAATGAATCTACTTGAAGGGGAATATGAGAAAGTACAAGCAGATTTGATTGATAAGAGAAACAGTGCCGCTGCCCTCCTACACTTTGAGAAAGCAGCAGCGATACAACAACAACTCATTCGATTACAAAAAGTATTTCCATTCCTTGATGCACATAGACATCATCCAGAAACCGATCGAAAGAAGATCCGTGAAGAAATACACCAAACACGACTTCAAGTATCCAGTCAAATTGAAATGCCTTTCTAAACATTATCAACATCTGAATAGTTCATAACGTCTTAGATTACATGACACAAGCACCTATTTATTAACTTGCACTTTTACTATTTATATGATAAAATGGAGATGTTTAAACAAAGGAGGTATCACGATGTATATAGCGAGATATACGCTGATTACTCTCGTGACACTTGCAATCCTGAGTGGTTGTGGTATGGTTAACCAACAGGCTGAAATGGCTGAAACCACAACAACGGCAGCAGATGACGGTACAGCATTAACAGCTGCAGATTCTAATTATCAGCAAGTGACTTTACAGGTGGAGGGCATGACATGAGGCTCATGTCCCGGCATAGTGCAGGATGCACTAAGTAAGGTCACAGGGGTCTCAGAGGTTGTCAGTGTTAGCAGAGATACGAAATTGGTCGTCGTAAAAATTGAAAAGGGTAAAGTTTCAAACGAGGATCTCATTAAGACAATAGATAATGCTGATCCACGTTTTACGGCATCACTTGCTAACTAACCACTGTTCAGGGCGAGTTTTCTCGCCCTTCTTTTTTTGAATTCCAAATTTTGTCTAACACATAAATACTATAGTTATTCATACATAGGAGTTTAAGGATACAATCATGATTAATAAAGTTTGTATCAGTTTCTTATTGTTATTCCTTGTAATGGGCTGTGCAAATCAACAACAACAAGAAGCTGAGAATACACCAGAGGAAACAACCATTTCTGAGGCAACAGCTGAAGTTGAAGAAGTTAGCTTAACTGTAACGGGTATGACGTGAGGAAATTGTACAAGTAGAGTGCAGGATGCACTTGCTAAAGTTACGGGAGTCACAGAAGTTGTATCTGTTTCAGAAAACGACAATAAAGCCGTCGTCAAGGTTGAAAAAGGTAAAGTCAAGACTGAAGACTTAATCGCTGCTGTCGAGGGAATCGAAGAAGTTGATGGGGCACCACGGTTTCCTGCGAAGGCTTCTGAATAGGTTTCTAACCAACCCTTTTTATCAACAAATTACCTTAATTTAGATCTTTCAAAATTAATACCCGATAATCCTCATGGACAGGTTCGTCTATGAGGATTATCTTTTATAGCAGTATGCACCTATTTACAATACAATGAGAATAATTATACCCCTACTGATAATACTAATCATTGCTACCCCACATATCAATTCTATGGAAAAACAACACGTATTTGAAAAGATTGATCCCTACTTAGCGACTCCTGCATCAGGACATATCTATGAGATTCCTGTCGTTATCATGAGATTTCTACCAACGAAAGATGGTATAAATCTCGATGTTAATAAAGTACCTGATTTCTGGGATTTAGGTGAGATCACGATAGAGGAACTGAAGAATAAGATAGATGTCTACGATAGACGCATAAAGTTTATGCTTGAAGAATCTACAAGGTTTAGAGGGTATAAAGATCCATCTGCTGTTCCATCCATCGGTTATCGAGTCGTGGAATACATCACAATATATGAACAGACACCTAAAGGCGAAGTAAATAGTCATTTGGAAGATGGTACACCTCTATTTTCACCCGATTATCATATGATTTTTGATCGATTTAACATAAAACATTACATTAATAATTTAGGTGTAAAAGAGATTTGGGTTTGGATGGGTGGTGTAAACTCAGATTTTCCGTGTTATGATCCAACAATACATAAACCTGAAGATTTCAGAAACTGGTGGGAATCCAATATGTCAAGTCCTATCACAGGAGATATTTCAAACAGCAACCGAGACAATGATGATTTACCTATATATGATGCTACCTATACAGTCTATGGACAGAATTTCAGACGAAGTCATGCTGAGGCAGTACATAATCATGGACATCAATTGGAAGCAATTCTAAGCCACGTGGATCATTTACAGTTCGGTAATTCAGACCTTTTTTGGAAGAAATTCGTTGGACAAAATGATGATGGTGAATTCATTACAGGACGTGCAGGATGGACACACATGCCACCCAACACAACAAAACACTACGACTATACAGATACAATGAAACTTGTGGAAAGTGATATAGAAGATTGGACACCAGATAATAGTGGTATGAAAAAGTTAGTAAATGTTGATACATACGCCAATCTAAAGTATCATTGGCTAAATGAGAATACTCAAGATATACCACAATTTATTGAATCACAATGGTATATCTACTGGATGCAGAGTATGCCGGGACATAAGAATGGCATAATGTTTGAAGATAGAGAAATGACAAACTGGTGGATATTTACTGCGGATTGGGATAAGGCAATTTCATCTAAATTAGGTTTGGTTTCAAAACCCTAATTCATTAGGACATAATTTCATAGATCGGTTGTCCGAATACAACACTCTCTTCTGTAATACTGTTGAATGCTCGCACAACATACATATCCATAGCATGGTAGGTTCGGTTTGTAACCGAACCATAGGTGTCATTTTAAGGAAATAATACCATTTGTAAATAATGATAGGACATTATTTCATAAATCGGTTGTCCGAATACAACACTCTCTTCTGTAGGAGCGACCTCCTGGTCGCGACCAAGAGGTCGCTCCTACAAAGAAACTCAAGAATCGGAATGATACTTTGTCAATTAGAAATGGTATAATCCTATATTTCAGCACCATAGGTGCGAAATGTTTATAGCACGCAGTATCAAGGTACAATTGAACCCCAGAGGGGTGACACAATACATATAGACACCTTTAATTCAACAGAATCCATATTATCAATGAATCTACTGTTTCTTACTAAACAACGGGTTTTCAAGAAGGGTTTGAACTTCGTAAATAGTCCCCGTTTTATCAGAGTAAGGTAATGGCATTCTAACAGGTGTAGATACAACTCGAGGTTGATTTGTGGGTTCACCTTGGATTATAAAGTCGTTGAATGTCTCCCAATCTGGAATACCTTTGAGGGGCCATGCATCTACAGCACAATATTGAAATAACAACAGACGCCGAGGTTTATCAGATGTATTTGGAGCAGATCCATGTAAAGCACGAACATGGTGAAGTGTTATACCACCAGCTTTAATCTCAATCGGGACTGCACCATCAGGTGTAAAATCTGGTTCGGTAACTGCTCCAATGAATACACCATTCTGATGATGATCCAATGTCGGACCTTTGTGCGATCCAGGAATGACCATCAACGCACCATTTTCTACTGTCATATCATCAATTACGATGCCAACTGCAAGTAAATCATCATTCGTATGAGGATAAAATGCCCAATCCTGATGCCATTCAACTGGACTCCCAAACTCAGGATACTTCATATTAAGTTTATCTCCATTGTATCTTAAGTCATTACCGATGAGTTGTCCAACAATACCCAAAACATTTGGATGGCGTAACGTCTGGTCATAAACAGTATGGTATAAACAGGGACTTTTTATACGGCGAACTTGTGGGTTTTCAGGTGAGTGTCCAGGTTCCAGATCAAAAATGTAGTTATGTTCTGTTACCTCTCTGGATTTTTCAACAAATTCATCGGTTACCCGTCGAAGGGCAATTACCTCATCCTCAGTTAACACACCTTCTACACCTATATATCCATTCTCAATATAAGAATCAATTTGTTTCCGTGTTAGCATCAGGTCTTCTCCTAAATCTGATGTTGGTAAGAAAATAATTTATTGGTGGTTAGATTAAGTGAACTTACAATGGTGAATTTTGAATAAATACTACATATCTCTACTACACGGTAGAAGCGGTTTGTAACCGCTCAATATTGAATACAAAATCTACTATAATTAACACATTCACTCTTTGTACTTTTATACGGTTTCCTTAATCTGAAAATATAATCTTATCACAAAGTACTATATACCGTGATCCGGTACAGATAGGTAAAAAATCCCAAAAAATATCTGTATTCTGATCGTCTGAATAAACACCAGTAACTCCCCACTTTGGTCCAGATTCCTCGGATGAGATTATTTCAAATGTTTTAACATCCTGAAATTCAACACGAACAAGTCGGTTATGTTCCAAACCATAAGGGTGGGTGTTCACGGTGAGAATAACAGTCTTATCCGCATCACCTATCCCAGTAGACCTACCATCCTCGTTAATTGCTTTATAGTTGTCAAACTTAATATCTATCTCGGCAACATAATCATCATGAAAATGATTATAATGTTGTAATGCTACGTCAAGTTCGTCAGAATTGTTGGCTTCAAATCTTGGATTCATGTAGACCTCCTTTGGAATGTATGCTTGAATATTGTCCTGAATTCTCAATGTATAAATAATATTGTATTTATGTTAATTTTACACAATTAATGTCTTGATTGCAATTTTATTTCTATCCAAGTAATTTCTGGTATATATTCTGTATTCTATGAACATGCTGATCAATTCCAAAATGTGATTCAGCATGTTTTCTTGCTGCAACGCCAAATTCTTCACACATCTTTGGGTCTTTATATAGTTGAACAATTCTGTCATCCATCAACGCAATTGAATCTTCTGGAATCACCCAACCCGTTAATCCATCAACTATCATATCAGATGTGCTACCCACTGCCGTACCAATTACAGGTTTTCCAGATGCCATCGCTTCAGCTATTACACTTCCCGCAGAAAGGGTAACCAGTAGATCAATTTGTTGTAAAATCATCGGTATATCGTTCCTAAATCCTGTGAAATGCATCACATCATCCAACCCATATTGCTGTACTAAATCTTGTACATCTCTAAAATAACTCTGGTGTTTAGGAATTTCGAGTACATCACCAATTATCTGAAATTGGACGTTTTTGCACTGTTTATTCACAATGTTTGCAATCTCAACGAAGTTCTTCTGTTGTTTAAACGGTTCAATTCTGCCTATAATTCCGATTGTAAAATCATCTGTTGATCTTTTATCCTTTTCCAAACTAGGTGTAAATTCATTAAGGTCCACACAGTTCAAAATGACTTCAATCTTTTCCATAGAAATACCGGATTCGATTAGAGGAATTTTACTCTGTTCCGATATAGAAATTATATAATCCATATCAGCAAAGGAATACTTGGATACCTGATGAGAAGTCAGTAAATTGCGGACATGAGAAATGACAGGTATTTTCAATCGTTTTTTGAGTTGTAGAATATACGGGTTAAACCATGAATCAGATGTATGGATGATCTGTATGTCATGCTTCTCGGCAAGTTTAGTTAAATTAGCAGCTGCCCTATTACGGGAGAGTCGTGAGATGACCCTACGCCAATGGGGTAAATTTAAAATAAAAGATGGAATATCTGCTTTCCTCACTTGGTCAGCAAATACCCCATCTTCTGGAAAAACAACAATAGGTTGATATTTTTTTCGATCTAAATGTGTAAGAAGATAGTAGAGTTGTTTTTCTCCTCCCCCAACACTTGCACCTGTATGGCTAAGGTAAAGAACGGGTATCATCTGTACTTATTCAGTCGAAATACTCCATTAAACTGGAAAAACGAGATGTTGTTCTCTGAATACCTGACTAACAGATCGATGTTGATGTACTCTCAAAATTGCCGCAGCAATTAGAGGGGCAATCGAAAGTACATGTATTTTACCATCTAATTGTTTTTCTGCAGGAATTGGTATGGTATCGGTTGCGACGACTTCCCGAATAGAAGGATGTTGAAGTCTTTCTAACGCCGCGCCAACAAAGACGCCGTGAGTGATACTAACATAAGCCGGTTCCGCCCCTGCAGCTGCCAAGGCTTGTGCCTGCTGATGAATGCTACCACCTGTTGCTATCTCATCGTCAATTATGATTGGTGTCTTTCCTTCAACTTCACCAACAAGTTCAACAAATTTGACATCATTACCGTTATTCCCATTTCTCCGTTTATGCATTATTGCTAAGGGCAGACGTAGGATATCAGAATATTTCTCAGCCAACTTAGCACGACCAGCATCTGGCGCAACGATCACACCATCATCAATGTCTTTCTCTTTGAAATAGTTTGCTAAGGTTGTGAGGGCAGTAAGATGATCCATCGGAATATCAAAGAAACCTTGAATCTGAGGTACGTGTAGGTCAATTGCCATCACACGACTTGCACCTGCAGTTGTCAATAGGTTAGCAACAAGCTTAGCACTAATCGGTTCACGACCTGTTGTTTTATGATCTTGGCGTGCATATCCAAAGTAAGGAATAATTGCAGTAATTTGTCTGGCAGATGCCCTTTTCATAGCATCTATTGTAATGAGCAGCTCCATAAGGGTTTCATTCGCAGGTTCACAGGTTGGTTGAATGATATAAATATCTGTACCGCGAATACTCTCCTCTATCTGAACACGTGTTTCACTATTCGGGAAGGGTCCAATCGAAATCTTACCAAGTTCAACACCTAAAATTCCAGCGATCTCTTTTGCTAAAGCAGGATTTGCTCTACCTGCAAATAAGCGAAAATCGCTCCGAACTTCTTGATCTATCAATGAAGACATGCCAAAATCTCCTAAGTTTGATTAAAGCTTCATGACTTATGAAACTCTAATGTTTCTCTTTAAATTAAGGATACACCAGTCATTTCTGAGGGTTGAGGTAACCCCAATAGATTAAGCACTGTCGGTGCAATATCTGCAAGTCGTCCACCTGAACGAAGTTCCTGTCCCTTATATGATTCATCAACTACGATGAGATCAACATCATAGGTTGTATGTGCAGTATGGATGCCACCAGTCTCAGGATCTATCATCTGCTCACAATTACCATGATCCGCAGTTACAACCAGAGAACCACCTTTATCTAATACTGCTTTGACTATCTTGCCAACACCTGTATCCACCGCTTCAACTGCTTTTATCGCAGCAGAAAGTGAACCGGTGTGACCTACCATATCACCATTCGCATAATTTAAGACTATTAGATCGTATTTTTCAGATTCTATTCTTTTTAACATCTCCTGTGTAACTTCAGGAGCTGACATTTCCGGTTTCTGATCGTAAGTAGTTACCTCACGAGGAGAGGCGATAATCTGACGGTCTTCACCTTCATACGGTTCGTCACGATAGTCATTAAAAAAGAACGTTACATGAGGGAACTTCTCTGTTTCAGCACAACGAAATTGGGTTAAACCTGCATCACTTACATACGAACCAAGGGTGTTCGCCATCTTCGGTGGCTTCTTAATAGCCGCATCTACGGGCATCCCTTGTTCATATTCTGTCATCGTAATAAAGTTAACGCTTAATTTACAATTCCGTTTAAAACCCATTAGACGCGTAACACCATCTTTTCCTTCACCATCATACGGAAATGTTTCTAAACAAAATGCCTTTGTTAACTCCCTTGGACGATCCCCCCGAAAGTTATAAAATATAACCGAATCACCGTCAGAAATCCTTGGTAACGGTTTACCATCATCCCCTAATACCACAGTAGGTCGTATGAATTCATCACCTCTACGGTTATCATCATCAGGATTATCATAATATTCACGATATGCCATCGCTGCCTTATTAACATAGGAATCACTTCCTTCTGTTAATAAACGATAGGCTATTTCGACCCGTTCCCACCTATCATCCCGGTCCATGGCATAAAATCTACCGATGACCGATGCTATTTTTCCTACACCTATCTCCTCCAATTTAGCTTCGATCTCTTCACAGAACTTTATACCAAGATCCGGTTGACAATCACGTCCATCACTAAAGTTATGTACAAGTACTTGATCTTTTTTTATTCCATGTTCTTTTGCAAGCCTAAGTAATCCGTATAGATGTTCAAGCGAACTATGTACTCCCGCATCACTTGCCAAACCCATAAGGTGCAAATTCGTTCCACTATTTTTTACATGAGATATTGCTTGTAAGAGTACTTCGTTCTGAGCAAATTCACCTGAACGAATCATATTACTGATACGGAGTAATTCCTGATTGACTATCCGTCCAGCACCGATATTTTGATGACCGACCTCACTGTTACCAATTACACCTGCAGGTAGACCGACATCTTCTCCAGAGGTGTGAATCGTTATATGCGGATAGTTTTCCCGCATCCAGTCATCTACAGGTGTATTCGCTAAGTGAACAGCGTTGGATTCCTGATATTCAGGATATGGATTGTTGCCCCATCCATCTCGTATGATGAGTACGACAGGGCGTTTTTGCTCGCTTGTCATATAAATTCCTTATTTACCTTTGATGTTTCCCCACGTAGTAGTTAATTTGCCAAGTGCTTGAACATCTTGGGGTGTATCCATAATCTTCCTAATATCCGCTTGATTTAATGTCTTATCATATATGCGAACTTCATCGATTTTTCCGGGAAAGAAATCCGTTGGACGTCCATAGTCATCTCCACCAATCCATAGATCTAAATCTGAAGGTGCAATCGGAGTTGAGTTCGCAGCTTCTCCTTCAAGTTGACCATTAATATAAACCCGTAGTTTTTTCCCATCAAAAGTTCCTGCAAAGTGGTACCATTCCCCTATTTTCCACTCTGTTGTTTTAGATTCAGCGAATAAATTATCCGGCTTCACAAGAAAGTCTATACTGTCCTTATTTCCAAAATCAAAGATAACAAATATGGAATCATTTTTTACCATTAAACGACGACTGGTAAGCACATCACTTGGACTGAACCATGCCATCATCGTAATATTGTTTTCTATATCCAAGGCGTCATGATCGGCGACAAGCACATAATCATCTTTCCCGTCAAATTCAAGCGCTGATCCAAACTTTCCTTCAACCCATTTCGGTGCACCTTTAATCTCACCATCATGTCCATTACCAGTTACGTCTGAAGCCTTTCCACCAGCATCTTCATCAAACGGCCAAAAACCCACTAAACCATCTGCACCTACAGCGAAATTTGTACTCATAATTACGAAAGTTGTGCAGATTAACAATACAAAAAGAACTCTCAACATCTCAATTCCTCCAAAGTTTAGATACATACCAGTTCATTTTCTTCAATTTATATAGATATTATAACATGATTTATGTTAACTGAAAAATTAAAATACAATTGACCAAAGCCGATCAGTACTCTGCACTACGACTGCACCAGGTATATTCATCTGAATCAACATCTTATTAACTTCTGCAATAGTAAAAGAGACAAGGGAGAAAATCGGGGTATAATTTTATTCTAAAGAAAGTCATTGGGGATATTTCATATACATATCAAACTTAATTCATTACATCTGTTATTTCTTGACACTTTGCATGAGAAAGTTGTATAATTCTACTGAACTATCCAAAGTTGAAATGTTGTGTTGCAACATGTTGCACACTGTATTACTATTACAGCAGGAGAGGAAGATGAAAACAATCACATACGCTGAGGTCCAGCAGCTAATCACAAAAATTCCAGAATCGGAGTTACCGTTAGCATACTGCTTGTTAGCTGAGTTGGTGGCAGGGGAATCACAATCACCTCAAGCGGCTTTTATGCGTCTTTCGGTAGATGAACGCCGTCAAGTTCTATCACAACAGGCAGAACAAATGAAAGCTCATTATGAAGAAACAGCAGATGAACGAATCGAATGGCAAACAGGAGATTTCATTGATGAATATTAGGCGCGGGCACATTTGGTTAGCGGATATGAATCCGACTCTTGGAACAGAAATCCAAAAAACGCGCCCTGTTGTTGTAATGAATTCTGATGAAATCGGTGTGTTACCGATTCGGCTTATCGCCCCGATAACAGAATGGAAAAACTCCTTTGCAGGTAACCTTTGGCATGTGAGGTTAGAACCAAATATCATAAATGGTCTCACAAAAACCTCGGTAGTTGATACATTACAACTAAGAGGTATTGATACCCTGCGGTTTGTTAGGAAAATCGGACAGGTCTTGCCTTCCAACATGCAGTTAATTGTTACAGCAATCGCGACAGTGATTGAATATGAACCTATAAATACATAAGATGTGTCTAACCTTGCCAATCTTTCTTATTTTCTAATTCACAATTCAGACAATCAACCAGCACGTTCAATAGACCAATGTCGATCACTACTCTGCACAACTTCAGCACCCGGTATATCCATCTTAATCAACATCTCATTAACTTCAGCAATGGTAAAAGAAGCAAGGAAGGAATCGTAATATAGCTTCTGTTGGTAAGGTGTGTCATCCCCAGCATATCTATCAACAAATCCTTGGGCATCTGCAATAGTTTCAGGACGTATTAGATCTCGAATTAACACCAAACCCTTCGATTTCACAACTCTACCCATATTAATAAGGGCACGTAATGCATCATGTATATGGTGAACAATACTATTCGAAATTAATCCATCAAATGACTTATCAGGGAACGGTAGGTCCTTAGCATCAACAAGTTGAAGCGTTATCCGATCACTCAAACCAGCATTAATAACATGTTGTTCTGCAATTTTCAACATCTCTTCAGATAAGTCTATGGCTGTTATTTGTATGTTGGGACAGGCTTTGGCAAGGAGGATAGGAATTTGGGCAGGACCTGTACCGACATCAAGAAAATGACCCGTTGATGCACCGAGGGCAATGACGCGGTCAACGAAGGCTTGGTCTACCTCCCCGTGCTCCATCGCGTCGTAAGCTGCTGCAGCTTCGGGGGTATCCATTACCTCTGGTTCTACTATCCGCTCCATTCTCAGATTCCTCGATAAGTTTAGCAATAGTCAGCGCGTTATTCTGTATCTGATCCGGTTGATATTTTGTATACATACCTACTGCCATCGCATCAACCGGTTTGATATTCTCTAATGCATATTGGAAAGCTGAAATTGGTTCATTTCTTCCAGCAGCCAATACTTTTATAGCGATGATGGGTAATGGAATAGCTTGAATCGTTGCAACAGCAACTTCACGGTCATCATCAAGATACATCTCTCTATGACGGGTATGATTATATAGGGCACACACGTAAAAGTCAACATCATAACCTTCTGAATAACAGTATTTAAGGATCTGTGGATCATGGGTACCAATCCCTACTGCACAACCAAGATCGCGTATCTGTTTCAAACTATCACGGAGTGAATCAATATGTCCTTCAATATAGAGTTCGTCAGTTGTTCCCCCGTGATGATAAATTGCTATAGGTTTATATTGTGCAATTATATCTAAATATGTACTAAGATCATTATATTCTTTTGCCTTTGGGGTCTGTGCTATCCACTGAATTGTTCCACCACTATTCCAATATTCATTCAGAGTTCGCATAATGTGCCTATCTGCTCGGGCAAGCACAGTATTAATCCCATTTTCCTCGGCTTGTTTTAAATCCTCAATTATCTGTTGCGTCGTGTAATAATCCTCCATGGTTTTGGAGGCAGCAGGAGTGCTATGTGAAATCCCACTATACGGGTTTCCCCCTATTATAAGCCGTGTGACACGGTTTGTACCAATGGATATTGTGGGTAGATTGTCTATGTGTAACATTGAACTCATATTGTATCTGATATTAAAATATTGGACTTTTTGACTAATCCATGTTTAGCAATTAATATGCCAATTTCTCACATCAAAAAACCTATAATTATCAGATAAAACATCGTCACACATGCACATAATAGGGCATAGATTGACAATATGCACAGAAATGTGCAAAATATACTACAATAACAAAGATATTGGCTATATTCTCACAAATATCTATATACCATAATATCTTAGTTTACGGTCTAATTCCTTACCATCTACAATCCATTCTCGATGCCAGCATCACAATCTTGAATTCAGAAAAAGTAGCAAAAAACAGCAATTGATAACCAAAAATCCGATATCTTATGCAAAATAGTAAAAAATAATGAAGAAAAATAAACTTTCAGACAACAGATATAAAACACATTGACAACCAATATAAACAACATAACATATTGGCAAACTATAAACATATTTCATTAAAAACAACGTTTCTAAGTATTATGCCATTTCTACTTGAAAATGTCTCTTATTGTAGCATAAACTACCAGACTAATTGTGATTATACCATTTCCAGTTAATATTTACGCTTTTAATATTTTTTGTTTTCTGGTATATTTTATTACAAATTTATAGTTGATAGGAATAATATTAATTATGTTAAAACCCTCACAGATTACAGAAAGTGTTTCCGATTTGAAAAAAATGATGAGAAAAACATCAATCGGTTACCAAAAGAAAAGACTGAAAGCCTTATACCTATTTTGTAGTGAGAAAAGGCTAAATCGTAAGGAAATCGTTGCGAAAATAGGTGTTGATCGGAAAACCGTTG
>PYJD01000029.1 GCA_003635315.1 Candidatus Poribacteria bacterium | reverse complement strand
GCAGACTATTATCTTCTTCAGTCCCGGGACACATCAACCGGACTGCCAACGGAAAAAGACGCGTACCTTCTGGTGTATCGCAGAGCCACCCGATAGCACCGAACTGGTGTCCGTGATGGAACTTGGATTGATTTTTATTGCGTTTGTTATACCGAGTGTTTATGAAAAAATGCGCGCCGAATTGACGATAACCATCATTGGTAGACTTCGTTTCATCATAAACATAAACACCTTTGCTGTAAACTTTCTGAACTTGTTGTGTCAGAACGGATGTGACTTTGTCAAGACACCATTTGCTACGAGATAGAAACTTCGCTAAAGCCCAATATGTTGTTGTAGGTCTTGTTGATTGATAAATCTGTGTCATCGTTCCACGATGCGGTGTATTGATCAAACCCATTACGACTGTTTGAAAATGTTTGAAGTTATTATACTTGAAGACCGACTGATATTCTGATAACATTTTATATATGTAGGAAAGAGGTTTCATTGTTATATCCTTTCGAAAAATTGTTGTATTTTAAAAGGATAACCTTTTTCCTACGTTTTGTCTTTAAATATCTTAAAACTGTCCAAACTATAGTATATTTACATCAATAGTGTAAACTTCATTGATTTCTACTCATCAACAGGTGCTGTTGTTGACTTGCCGAAATCCTTTGCGATCAGTACTAAGTCAAGGATGTTTATCTCACCATCACCATTGACATCTGCCGCTGCATTTTCATCTGATATAGGTTCTCCGAAATTGGAAGCAACGTTTACTAAATCTAAGATATTGACTTTTCCATCGCCATTGACATCGGTCAAAAGGTTTTCATCCACGAGTGGCATCAAATTGGTTATTACCATCTGTTGGATCGCGACAGGTAATGGCATATCAAAGGCATCAGAAAGCATCAGATCTGGTAAAGCAATGATGGCAGGCGTATCCGGGTCGACAACTTCAAAAGTAAGTGATACAAGTGTACCATCGCCATCTTTCGCAATAGGGAGCGTGTCCTCACCAAGCGGGGCTGAACCTAATATTGAAATACCCCAATATTCTGCCCCCGGACGCGAGAATTCGGGGGGCACTTCAGGAATTTGGAATAAGAAGTCTGATACTGAAAGTTGTTGTTCTACGAAAGATACTGTAGTGCCAGTCTGTGTCGCATCACCGACATCAAGCGAGAGGTTATAAGTATCATCTTCCTGAAGCATTGGACGTATGAAAACACCACCACTCTGTAGGTAATTTCCTTGTGTTGATGAGATATATTTCAATACCGTGGCATCAAAGGCAACAAAAGCACTATACCCTGCGACATCTTTACCACTATTTAGTTGAATGCCTATTTTTATATGTTGTGAGTCCTTGGTGGGTTTCTGTTCAATGGAAACTACCATTGGAGGGGATTCAGTTGTCGGTTCTATTATGTTGTAGCTGTTTAATTCGAACAGAATCTTCTGATTGTTCAGAAATTTGACAGGTCCCACATCAGGAGCTAACCATTGGTATGAAGTCTTACGCAGGACTGTGAATGGTGTTTTATCCTTTTGGTTTATTTCCAACTTGACACAGTTCTCAAATAGGCCTGCGGGTGTTTGCACATCTTCAATTGCGACAACTTCTATCGTGCTCGTACTGGTCACTGCCCCCACCAAATCAAGAGTTGTTTCTGTTAGTATCTGCCAGGTATGTCCGATTGGTAAATCGGCAGGAAAGAAAGTGACCGGTGGCTCGTAAATCGCTTCTGCAATGCCTAACGCGCCCTGATCTGTGATGCTCTGATGTAATAAAAGACTACCATCATCAACGGTGATGTTGTATATATCCGTGCTTATGGTGTCTGTCCCGATCGTCTCAGTAATAATTTTTAGTACGATAAGTCCTTCAACATCTGTATTCTCTGACTCTTCAAGTGTATAGGTGAGTTGTTCACTGCCATCGGTACTGACTAACACCCAGGTATTACCGATTTCAGATGGATAATAATTTTCTGCAGCTACTGTCAGTGCGGAACAGCAGATCAAACATAATACTAAAAGTGCTTTCTGACAAGCCACAAGACTGGTAAATTTCATATTTTAATTTCCTTTGTCCTATTGAAATATCCGTATTGTTATACCATTTCGAAATATAAAATTGTCATAAATTACATGCAATTTTATAGTCGGAACGGTTTATGAAGGTTAATTTATTCATTCGGTAATTCGGGCGGGGAAACCCGCCCCTACGATAATTTTATGTACTGAAATTACCGAGATATTTATTTAATCCGCATAAACCACTCCTACCGGGTGGGTGAATGATGTTTATATGTCATAATATATCTTAGAAATGGTATTAGTTAATTTTCGTTGGTATCCGCTACTGTTGAAAGATAATAATACCCAACGATTAAACACATCTCGTCTTCAGATGTAAATCCGAACTCAATTGGTCCATCGAGATCGTAGTTATTATGGGTACACTGAAAACTCAGTCCATCTGTTGCATCAAGCATCAACGGTGGGTTATAGAACGTGATAGGTGCGTCATCATAAATGATACTTCTGTGGAGCAATTCACTTGTTGACATCTGTTTAATTTCAAACAATTCACCATGTCTATGCATGTGAGATGTCAGCATTATTATATTCATGACGGCATCCGAGGGAGCGTCTCGGAGTAGAAGTTCATCTTCAACATACCAGTCCATTTTCGTTACACGGGTGCGTCCGGGTGGAACGTTAATCTCGGTGTTTGAGACGAAAATCTCTATTGCTTCATACTTGACCTCTTCAGGTGGAAGTGTATATATATTTATATATGTCTCACCGATGAGTGTTTCGGTGCCTAATAAGTTGATATAGTGAGAATTCAAGTCGAACAGTGTGTCGCCGGGGAGTCGTAACGCAACTCCTTCAGGAAATTGAAAGGAGAAGTCATCAGATTGTGTTCCAGCAACAAAGAACCGGTGCGTCCCGAGATTTCCGAGTGCTTGTGCATCGTCTGGATCCAGTTCACGAAAAACGTGGTTCGGGTCAACGCCTATTCCCTGCGTGACACCTGCATCGAGAATACCTTCTGTTATCGCTGCATCAGTAAGTCTGTATAAGATAAAGTGATGGCTGCCTGTTGGGTAGAATATTTCGTATCTGTTGATGAATATATCGTCTTCTATCAAGTTGCCATTTTCATCACGGATCTGTGTTTCGTAAAAGACCTCGCGTTCGGTGCCGGGATCGATTCTGAAAGGCGGCAAATGTAATTGATAGCCCTGTCCAGGGGGTGGTGGTGCCGGTGGCACAAATACTTCTTCAGGGTCGCGTAGCACACCCAGATCACCAACTGCTTCTACTTTACCTGTTTGTGGTGCTCCGGCAGCAATCCATTTCCGAATGGCGTCTATTTTACCATCGTGAAGCACACCACTACCCAGTGGCATTCGGGCTCCATGCTCCCGTGCGATGGGTGAAATCAACTTTGTCAATAGGAAACTATTTTCAGGATTGCCCGGATCAACAAGTTTCATACCCGCAGCTGCGGCATTGGGGTTCTCTGGTACTTCTCCAACGATCTCCTCATAAGAATTTGCATAGGTGAGGTTCAACCCAGCAATATTTGTCGGCGCAGCATGGCAGGCACTATTCGCACAGCTTCTATCAAAAACATACTCTTGAATCGCGTGATAAGATGAATGCTCATCCGGAACTGTTTCTCCAAAACGATTGCTGACCCGAACAAGATCAAGGATATTGATAATCCCATCACGATTAACATCAGGATCATGTTGAGCGTTGTGATCCCGCATCTGTCCAAGAGCATTGGCAACAAGCACTAAGTCTTGGATATTTACCACGCCGTCTTTGTTAACATCCTCTAACAAAGTCGGGGAATCGCTGTGTCCCAAAACAGTAGAAGAGACATTCATCATAAGCATAAGAGACAAAAACAAAAAAACTATTTTTTTAAACATCATTAACTTCCTAATCTTCTATAGCGTCGTGTCAATTATTGTAACTATTTATATAAAATAACATGATTTCAGTATGAGAAAAAACCTGATAAATATAAACTCCTATCGTATAAAGAAATTATAGCTAAAATCTTTATCAAAGGAGTTCTATGTATTATACAACTTTTTTTCTACTATTGACTACTTATTATTGACTTTGAATTATTGGTTCTTTAAAGATTTTTGATAATAAAATTTTCCAATCTTGCAATCCAAATCTCGGGTGAATATACAGGACCACTTCTGGCTTCTATGACCTTTCCATCTTTATCAATAAGTATATAGGCAGGGAGTTCAACCTTTCTGCTTCCTGATCCACGCTTGAAACCGAACTGATCAGCCAATGCAGCTTGCTGTCCGTCATGATCAGCATATATATAGTGTCCTTGATGGTTATTTTTAAGAACCGCATTTCGTAATGCGTCTTCATCTCTCCAACCACTGATATTTACACCGATTACATAAAACCCATTATCATGATGTTTTTTGTATAGTGTGTCAAAAAGTTTGAGTTCTGATTCTTGGTGCATATAACCAAAATGGAGTAGAACAACCTTTCCTCGTAATGTCGTGGCAGAAATAGAATTTCCATTTACATCAACCGTGGTAAAATTTGGGATAAGGTTGCCAACTCGTGTTGTCTCAGTCCATCTCACAAGTTGTCCAAGCTGTTCGCCTCTTGTATCCACAGATATTATTGTACCGTCCCTGTCAACCAACCATTGTGAAGGCACTTTTGTAACGCCAAAGAATTGTGCCAGTTCGCTTTTCCAACCTTTACCATCAAATATCTGTAGCCAAGGGATTTCGTGTTCTTCCGTAAACTCACGAATTTCATTTTCATTTTCATCCAGACTTATACCAATAACCTCTAACCCGTTATCGTGATATTGTGTATAGACTTCTTTAAGGTATGGAATTTCTGGTGCACAGAAACCACACCACTTTGCACAGAAATTTAATACTACCAATTTACCCCGGTAATCCGAGGACGAAATAGGTGTGCCGTCAAGTGTAATTGCTGTAAAATTGGGAAGTTTTAATCCTTTCCATGCTTTTTGATTCCACTTAACTTCTAATAAATCTTGATGACCTGCCCACGGATATTGCTTTGATAATTCGGTTTCTCCTAAAGTTTGATAAATATCACCGAGACCGCGTAAAGCGTACCAGTCATCTGGTTCATCTGATAGTTTATCCTGAAAGGCATGTTGCATTTTATTAATTAAAGGTATACATCTTGAAATAAGTTCTGCGTTTTCATCAGGGTTTCTCATGAGCGAACGATAGATATGACATGGTGTTCTACCACTCTCTTTATACAGTCTTGTCAACCAACCGTACAGTTCCGATTCACCTTGCTTCATTGATCGTTCAAACAACCTTTCGAGAGCTGTGAGTGAAGAACGTAACAGTGGATCAAAATAGTCACCATATTTAGTGGCTGCAAAGAAGCATGTTTCTGGATCGTTGGGTGCTGTTACCATCGCTTTTTCAAGGTAGTTAAGGTCTTTATCTGATTTTCCATAATAAACATTTTTACTTTCCCATACAATGATCATTAACATAATCACCGCAGCACCGTTTTCGGGTTCTGATTCGAGTACATCTTCGGCGAATTCACGAAGTTCCAGATGCATCGACTCCGGAAAATCTGAGATATGTTTATGAAGTTGTGCAGGTAGGGATGTATTGCCATCAACGACTCCTTCTGTGATCTTCGTTTTGAAGTACTCCAGAAGTTGCTCTTGGTCATTCTGAGTAAGTCTTCGCGGTGGTGCATTTTTACGGTTCTCTTTTGATTTAAGATACACCTTCCATATATCTGTATTATGGGATGAAGTATCAAGATCCTCTGATTGTTCTGCCAAGTTTTTCCGGAATGCAGCATTTTCCAAAGGGACAAAATCTCTGCACTTCTTGATGAGAGCATTACATTTATCAATATTTTGTAAAATTGCCTTAGTGTCAGTTGCATTTTCAAGGCGATTTTTTAAATCCTGAATTTTATCTTTTAATGTCTTATAAACTATATACGGCGTTATCCTGTGCTGGTAATAGAATGACTTTGCTTCTTGGTAACGAGCAGTATCGTCTTGTTGGATTGCCCACAAATATAGGTTTTCAAGGGAAATAAGGATTTTTTCTTGTTTCTCAATATTTACGAAGAACTTATTTAGTCTAAAATCGTTTATGACAACTAAATTCATTCCTGGATCATTCGGTATCAAGGAAAATGTATCATCTATATGTGGATCATTTTTTGCATCCCAGTCTGAGATTTCAACGATTGTGCGAAGTAAGGCAGCAGGAGCGTTTTTCGTATCAGATTGAAGGAAACTGTCGGTTAGTTCTCGAGTTTTCGGTAGCATCTTTTTTGGGAGTCGCCATAAGTAATCGTGAAGACCGGGTGGTAGAGATGTTTCTCCATTGATAATCCCCTCTTCAATTTTTTCTTTGAAATAGGCGAGTAGCTTCTCCTGGGTTTCTTCATCTATTTCTGATATACCACTTTCAGATGAGAGTCCTTGGTTATATAATGAGTTGATAAAGGTGTACCAGAGTTCTGTGGAGACGTATTCTTCACGCATATTTTCCTCCTTACATTATATTTTGAGATATCGTATCATTTGTCATTATTTTATTAGAATTCATAGTCATATATTTAACATTTAATCCTAATATACGGACAACCTAATAAGGTGCAAAACAGCCCCTTTAATCCTAAATTCCCTGATGATAAATCGTGAAAATGTTGAATTTTTCCATGTGTCGAAAAACTGAAAAAAGTTACACTTTTTCCTACATTTTGTAGGATTGAAATTGGTGTAAATTACCCCTCTAACCCCTGTCATAGACTGTCTTTACTCCACTTTAAATTGACTTTATAAGAATTTGCAAAAAGTGTAATTTTGTGTTTTTGTTGTCTTTGCGAATTTTGTCAATTCCAACCTGCATATTAAAGCTGATTTTTTGACATAAAGCTCTTTTGTATAAAGGTTTGTATTTAGGACGTTTTTATAGATTGTCATCATTTATTCTCTATTTATATACTTCTCATAAAGATTGTGATTTTGAAGTAGGAGTCTACACCTATCATCTAAATATCATTAATCAATTTTGTGCTTTGTAATACCATTTCAATAAATGTTTTTCCATGAACATTTGAAATAAGGCACAAACTGAAAGTTTATGCTACATTTGAAATAAGGCACAAACTGAAAGTTTATGCTACATTAAAGAAAATTTAATTATCAGAAATGGTATTATTACCTACTCATGTGTCTTAGACGTTTTCTGTCTTTGGTTTGCCGGTTTTTTATAATTTTAAACGATAGAAAAGTGTTATAAGAATATCCACTCTAAATTATCCGACGTTGCTAAGAGTATCATACTAATACTATCTAAAATAATAACACATGTAAATTACTATTGCAACTATTTGTATCACACACGTGACTTTAGATGTTTGTGTTTACGTTTTCTTCATAATTTTTTCTATAGTTTGGACAATTATAAGATTTTTTCTTATCTGATATTATAGTAGTCGCTTAAATCAAGAGAAAATCAATACACATTTGGCTTAGAGAATCGACGTCGAATGTCCCAAATCAACGTTTTTTTGTGTCATTTAGGCATTCCCTCAAAATGAACCGAGATTATTCTTTTGCTTTTATAATAGCGGAAAGGTCCCATAGATACACGACACCATCAAGTGCCCCACTTGCGACTATGTTCCCATTCGGACTGAAAGTAACTGTATCAACCCCTTGATTATGCCCGTGAAGCGTTGTGATGTTAGTGAGCGAAGTCATATCCCAAAGACTTATTTTACCCCAATGTGTACCTACTAAAATCTTTCCATTTGGACTAAACACCCCATCATTGAACGTGTCTTTTCCAGTTATTGTGGAAATTTGTTTGAATGTATGAACATCCCACAACTCAATTGTACTACCCTCACCCTTACTTGCCAATGTTTCGTTGTTTGGATTAAAAACTACCCAATTTACTTCACTCTTGGATTGTAAGGTTGTCAAGTGAGTACCACTGGGTATATGCCATAGACGAATAGTCTTATCTTTACTTCCACTTGCTAACATCCTACCATCCGGCATGAATGAAACTGCTAACACGTGGTCTGAATGTCCATCAAGTGTATTTTTGAGTTCTCCTGTATCAACATCCCAAAGTCGGACAGTTTTGTCATAACTCCCACTTGCTAACAATTGTCCATCAGGACTATATGCTATTGCAGTAATCCAATTTGTATGTCCTAATAGAACCCTCTCTTGTTGTACCTTTTCAATATCCCATAATAAGATACTATTATCACGGCTTCCACTTGCTAACTGCATTCCATCTGGACTGTATACTACCGATGACACACTACGTGTATGTGCTACTAATGAGTTTATATAAGATGCAGTATTTACATCCCAAAGATATAAGTCAGGTCCCGAAGTATTTACCAATGTAGAACTATCAGGACTAAAGGCGACAGATTCTATATTAGATAGATGTCCACGAATCGTATTGATGTGTTGCCCGGTAGCAATATCCCAGAAGCGAATTGTTCCATCATTGCTTGCACTTGCAAGATGTTCACCGTTTGGACTATACGCTATTGATGTAATAGGATAGGTATGTCCAACAAACGTATTAAGAGGTTCATTCTGTTCTTCGTGAACTTTATGAACATCCCAAAATTGAAGAGTATGGTCGAATGAACCACCGCTTGCTATGGTATTACCATCTGGACTGAATGTAACTGATTGGGACGGACCGGTATGTCCTTTAAAGGTTGCTTTAAGATTTTGTGTAGCCACGTCCCATAACATTACCGTGCTGTCCCAACTTCCACTTGCTAACATGTCCCCATTTAGATTAAAGTCTACCGATGTAACCTGCCCCTTATGTCCTGTTAATGTTGCCTTAATCGTCCCACTGTTTACATCCCATATTCGGATGGTTTTATCATTACATCCACTTGCTATAGTGCTACCATCCGGACTGAATGCCACAACATTAGGACGTACTTTTTTTGAACTATGTAGGTGTTCATGGCTCTCATCATATTCACTGAGTGTTATTTTGATTTCTGCAGTAGTGGTATTCCAAATAAAGATTCTATCAAACTCAACAGTAGCCAACATTTTACCGTCAGAACTATAGACTATTGAATTAATAGGATTCCGTCCTCCAGGAGATTTGAGCATAGTTTTAAAAGTGCGACTGTTAACATCCCACAATTTTGCATAATCCCCGTTTGGCCCACTTGCGAGGGTCATTCCATCTGGACTAAATGCTACAGTTTGGACCTCATTTGTTGCATCCATAAGATCAAGTTCTTGCGTCGTCCCTACATCATAAAGCCAAATACCTGCATAAGTAGCTACTGCCAGGAATTTCCCGTCTGGTGAATACTGAATTTCATTCACCGCACCTTTTCCTAAACGTGCGATTGCCCCGTCAGGTAATCCCCAACGTGTGTAGTCTTGTTGTGCATAACCTGTGGATAGAAATAACAGGGAAATGTAAACAAGAATGAATAGGATTATCGTTGTTTTTGTTGACATTTAGTGTTCCCTCTGTAGGAAGCAAATTAGCCCCTTTCCCAAACATGGTAGGTTCGGATTGGAACCGAATAGGACTCACTATGGGATATACACTTTTGCTATAAACATTCCGTCCCTACAGGACTCAAGATAGGTCAGGATAACGACTTGCTATAAACATTCCGTCCCTACAGGACTCAAGATAGGTCAGGATAACGACTTGCTATAAACATTCCATCCCTACGGAACTCAAGATAGGTCAGGATAACGACTTGCTATAAACATATCATCCCTATGGGACTAAAGACATCAATATCAGACAACTATAACCACCAATTTGACACCTATGAGGTAGAGACACGAATCCCGCCAAGATAGATCCAATCAGCACGTGTCGGGTTTCGTACCTCTACCCGACCTACAAAGGATGTTAGGATACTTCACCTATTCCTGAATAAATATATCTAATCTGTTTTTGATTTAATTTCAATCTTTATTCTGTATCTTACGATTGATTTTCAAGTCATCAAACGGTTGTCCGTTGTTGTCGGTGATGCGTAAATAAAATGCCCATCCACCCATCTCATTACAAACCTTAACAAGAACAGTGTTTTTCCCGGGATTAAGGGTAACTGGAATGGTGTATGTATCAATTCTCGCTGCAAATGCCTTTGTATGAGTAAATTCCTCTTTGCCGTTTAACCATAGTTTTCCTTGGTCATCGCTATCAAAACGGAATTGAACTTTACGTGTATCAGGAGAGGTAACGGTTGCAAAAGCATAAGAAACCTGCCAGTCAGCATTCTTTTCCCCGAGATGGATATACCCATCTAACTTAGCATCAGTAAACCGTTTCCAACTTACCGGTCCATCCAGTCCATCATATTGTCTTGTTAAGTCAATCTCTGTCATGTCTTCAGGAATGTATGGTGTGTTGTACCCGATTGCCCCCGCATTATCAAATGGACCAAGCACCATCCAAGCGTCTTCAGTAACAAAACCTGTTTTTTGAATTTGCTCCGCTGCTTTCTCAGGCAGATCCTGATCATTGTAAAAGTCAGCTAATCCAAAGTTGGCTTCTAACTGAAGTTTCAGAGGATACGATTGATTCGGATCAAGTTCAGCAATCATATCATTTATCATCTGAATATGTGTCTCACGTTCCTCAGGCAATTCAATACCATGATAATAGTTAACCAAACTGAGATAGATATTCAAACGTAGCCTAAAACTCTGTGTATGCAGATTTGCTGTTATGGAATGGATTTTCTGATTTTGTTCCTCCATCTTTTCAAGCATACCATTATGGTGAAAGAATTTTGCCAGAACAATATGTCCATTCACTTGGATACTCAGATTATCTGGGATAAGTTCAATAAGTTTACTCACCATTTCAACAAAACCCTCTTTGTCATGTATGTCTTTACCGGCTTTACTAATTTTTTCAAAGAGTTCGCGCTGAAATTTTGGAGATGTTGTGATATTCTGATCAATTTTGTCTCGATAATCTGCGGCAGTTAGGTATCTTGTAAATTCTTCTAAAGCGACATCATACCATTCGTTTGCGAGATATACCTCACCTTTCGTCAAGACATGGTCAGTACTTTTTGCTGGCTGTGAAGAATCTTCAATGAACTGTATGACCTTTTCTCTGGTAGAACCATTTTTATTATGTTGGTGCTCTTGATTATCTCCTCGAACACTCCTGCGTATTTTTTCCCAATCCCATAACAGAATAGTACCATCTCCACCACTCACAAGCGTCTTATTATCTTGGGAGAACTTCATATCATCTATAGATAAGGAGTGTCCATCAAGAATAGTGAGTAAATCGCCAGTAGGAACATCCCATAATTCAATTTTTCCACTCCAAAAACCGACAATTAGTATTGTATTATCTGGTGAAAACAACATGTTATCGGAGAAATTTTGATTTGCGTACAGGACTTCGTCAAAATGGGGTAGGTTCGGACTACCTAATAAACGAATCTTTTTCCTGCTTCCAACTGCCAGTAGCGAACCATCTGAAGAAAACGCGAAGTTTGTAATAGGATCCTGATATCTTCCATCAATTGGTGGTTGTTCTTGTAAAAAAGAAGATAATTGAATTCCTGTTTTCGGATCCCACATCTGAACAAGTCCTCCATCAGTTCCGGTGACAATTTTCCCGTCTGGTGAGAATGCAAAAACATTGAGAGTCGGTGTATGTTCATCGGATTCTTCAGCAATGATTATCTCACTCATTTCACCTGTTTCAACATTCAACAAATGGATTTTATTACCTCCCCATCCAGCTATGGTTTTTCCATCTGGTGAAAAAACACTACCCCTTCCTTCGGGAAATATTTTCAATTCATGTCCTGTACTGACATCTGTCAAGCGAAATACATCACTATTAAAATCCGGTTTAGAGGGATTGCTTTGTCTACCTTGATTTGCGAGTATTGTTCCATCAGGTGATAACACATAATGTCTATACATACCCCAATACAATGGTTCTTCAAGTGTAGCTTTAGTTTGAATAGTACTTTTTTGTAGATTCTCCAGATCCCAAAGGGTGATAATCCCGTTAGAGGAAACGCTGGTAAACTTGGAACTATCATCTAACATAGATGTGGTTCTTTGCCACATGTGTCCGACGATTTTGTTATTTAGTGCTTCACGTGAATTTATATCCCAAAAACGGACAGTACCATCACCGCTTGCACTTGCAAGCGTTTTTCCATCTGGAGAAAACACTAACGGACCAACAGCATCGAGATGACCTGTGAAAGTAGCCCTTAATTCTCCAGTAACAGCATTCCATAATTTGATTGTACTATCTTCACTACCACATGCGAGTAGTGTGCCATCTGGAGAGAATGCCAATACGGTAGGTCTTGACAACGTTTCGTCCTTCATAGGATTATTTACGATTTCTTTACCATTTTCCGGTGATATACTCCACATATTCCCTTCTATAGGCTTTTGGAAGACAATCAATTCTTCCCCTGTGGATGTGTCCCATAGTTGTACGGATGTATCTAAGTTTCCAGTTGCGAGTCGCGTGCCGTCAGGTGTGAATTTCATAGTGAGTGCTCGGTTATTCTCAACGAAATAATTAGGCATTTGAATTTCTTTACCAAATTCCCTGAGTGTTGATAACTTTGTGCCTGTCGTTGTATCCCACAACTCAATTCGTCCATCATCACTTCCGATAGCAATTTTATCTTCTGTAAGTGCGTAATCTTCACGATGTAGGTATCCGGGTCTTTCATCTAACTTTGTAGTAGTTGTTTCACCGGTCTCTACATTCACCCTATATATTGTTTCTCTTGACATACTCAAAAATACAAGTATTTTGCTATCATTTGAGAATCGGATCACACTTGCAGGAGGTAATTCTTCTTTAACCGGTACTTCACTCGCTGTTGCTACATTCCACAACACGACTCCCTTCTCCAGATGACTTCCTCCAAGACTTGTGATTGGGTCTCCTCCACCAGATGCGATGAAACGTCCATCAGGAGAATACGCAATAGCACCATACATATTTGGAATTAGAGAGATCTCTTCTCCTGTTTTTACATCGTAGTGCCATACACCGATGCGACTCCCCACTGCGAGTTGTGAGCCATCAGGTGAGAAATGAATAGTCCCCAATCCACCTTTCCCTAAACGCATTTTGGCTTCTTTTGGTAGATGCCATTGTGGGTAATTTTCCATATTGTTCTTTTCTCCTATTTCAGCAGATGGTAGTTGTGCATTATCATGTTGTAGATTAGGAACAGGATTTTCAGGTTGTGGGTTATTATTTTCCACTTGTTGATGCACATGCTGAAAAAGTGCCAAATTTTTATTACTGCCTATACCTAACATTATCAATACAACAACCAATGTTGAGGTGGCGATTAACCAGGGGAAAGAGGGTTTTCTGGTTGATGAAACTATAGGATCCGCTTTGGTGATCTTACGCATGATGTTTTCCGTTAGATTTAGTTCGGTTACATGAAGATTAATTTATTCATTCGGTAATATACGGGTGGGGACTTTTTTATATTTAATTTGGCCGCCCCTACGGTGATTTTATTGTCTGGATTACCGAAAGATTTATTTAAACTTCATCAAACCGAACCTACCGGGTCTGGGAAAAGGTGCAAAATTAACTCCTACCGGGTTTGGTGGTTGATGTTTATATGTCATAATATATCTTAGAAATGGTATAAGTTCACATATATTTTGTAAGAATGAACCTTAAGCTTCAATCCAATCTGCTATACAACGAAAATATCACTCTTTTTTCAGCATCGCGCTTTGGAAATCTAAATCATCAAAGGCGTTGCCATCTGGGTCGGTGATCCGTAAATAAAATCCCCAACCACCTTCTTCCTGACACACTTTGACAAGAATACTGTTCTTTCCTTGTTTTAGCGTTATAGGAGTAATGTATCTGTCAATTACTGCGCTATGTGTTTCTGTATGTGTGAATACCTCTTCACCATTTAGCCATACCTTTCCTTGATCATCACTATCAAAGCGGAATTGTGCTTCCCGATTATCAGGTGAAGTGAAGGTGACAAAAGCATAGGTGACACACCAATCAACATCCTTTCCAAACCCGATATACCCGTTTAGTGAATCATCTGTGCATTTTTTCCAACTCACTTCCTTATTAAGTCCATGGTATTTCGCATCCAAATCTATCTCAGTGATGTTTTCAGGGATGAATGCTGTATCAAAACCGCTTCTACCAGCATTATCGAATCGCCCCAGAATCATCCATGAATCTTTAGGAATAAATCCTGTTTTCTGTATGTATGTGTTTGCCTTCATTCCACTATCACTATTACGATAAACACGATAAACTTCTGCTAAAACAAAGTTTGTACTTCTTTGTTGCTCAGGGGTGAGGTTATGAATAATCGAGTCGATTTTTCTTATGAACTCATCTGACTTCTCAATCATTCCTCTTTTATGATAATATACAGCCATACTAAGGTAAACATCAATCTGGAAGGTATAACTTTCTGTCGTAAGTATTGGAATTATAGAATCAACTTCTTGAGTATGTGCCTCCGCCTTTTGAAGCATACCCTGATCGTGATAGAATTCAACTAAAACCAGATGTGCATTTAATCGGATACTCAGACTATGAGAGAAATAATCAATCAATTTATTCATCATATTGACAAAACCGTCTTTGTCTTGTATATTTTTGCCAATTTTGCCAATTTTTGCGAATAACTCATATTGAAAAACCGGGGATGTTGTAACATTCTGATCATTTTGATTATCTGCAGGTGGTTGATATTCTGCAGCCGATAGATATTTGGTAAATTCTATAAACGCTTCTTCAAACCATTCGTTTGCCAGATATACTTCACCATTCGTCAAGATATGATCAGATATTTTTGGTTTGTGTGTTGAATGTTCAAGAAATTGCCATACAGTTTCTGTTGATTGATTTTCAGTAAGAATGTTCACTTCAGGTTTACGTTCTTGATACGTTTCTTTTAAATTCGTCAGAACTTTTTCCCAATCCCAAAATAGGATGGTAGCACCACCAACACTAATAAGTGTTTTGTTATCATGTGTAAAAGATAAATCTTCCACTGACACTGTATGTCCCTCAAGTGTAGTGAGTAAATCTCCAGTAGAAACATCCCATAGTTCAATATTACCACCCCAAAAGCCGACAATTAGTATTGTATTATCTGGTGAAAAAATAGATATATCAGAAGAACTTTTATTATCAAAAGCAACCTCTCTAAAATGGGGTTGTTTTGCCCTTCCTATCAAACGCAGCCGTTTACTACTACCTACAGCAATCAGAGAACCGTCTGAAGAGAAATCTAAGTTATGGATTGGTTCACTGTATGAATTACCCTTTGGTGGTGTCTCCTGAAAGAAAGAAGTTAATTCTGCTCCAGTTTCCACGTCCCACAACTGAACTTGTCCACCCATAGTACCGCTGACAATCATTTTTCCATCTGGTGAAAAAGCGACAGTTCTGATATGAGGTTTGCGCTCATCAGAATCTTCGTCGTGTTCTGAGGTGACAATCTCACGTTCTGCTCCAGTTTCAATATTCAATAAGCGGATTTTATTACCAGTACAGTTGATTAGTGTTTTACCATCAGGAGAAAATACCTCGCTATAACCACTTGGTAAAACCTTTAGTTCACGACCTGTGTTAACATCAGACAAACGAGTTATCCGTCTATTATAGTCTGGTTTAGTTGGATCACTTTGTTTTCCGTGGACAGCGAGAATTGTTCCATCAGGTGATAAGACAACAGGTCTGTATCTTCTCCAATATAATGGTTTTTCAAGCATTGATTTTGTGATAGAAGTTGTTTTTTGTGAATTCTTCAGATCCCAAACTGTAATAATACCGTCGGCAGAAACACTCACCAATTTTGAACCATCATTTACAATAGATGCTGTACTCATATACATGTGTCCTGAAATACGTTTCTGTATGGGTTTTCTTTTTTTTATATCCCAAAACCTGACAGTTCCCTCTGACCCACCACTTGCGAGCGTGTTCCCATCAGGTGAAAATGCTAATGATCCTACCATACTGTAATGCCCCGTGAACGTCGCCATCAATTCTCCTGTAAGCGTATTCCACAATTTAATAGTGCTATCTTCACTTCCACATGCGAGTATAGTTCCATCTGGAGAGAACGCCAATACCGTTGGTCTTCCCTTCCTCTCGTTTTTCATGGGGTTATTTACAATTTCTTTACCATTTTCAATACGTACTTTCCAAGTTTTATCTTCTACAATAGGTTTTTGGTAAACAATCAATTCTTCACCTGTCTCTGTATCCCATAGTTGTAGGGATGTATCTAAGTTTCCAGTTGCGAGTCGCGTGCCGTCAGGAGTGAATTTCATAGTGAGTGCTTGGTTATTCTCAACGAAATAATTAGGCATTCGAATTTCTTTGCCAAATTCCCTGAGTGTTGATAACTTTGTACCCGTCGTTGTATCCCACAACTCAATTCGTCCATCATCACTTCCGATAGCAATTTTATCTTCTGTAAGTGCGTAATTTTCAAGGCTCAGGTATCCGGGTCTTTCTCCTAACTTTGTAGTAGTTGTTTCACCGGTTTCTACATTCACCCTATATATTGTTTCTCTTGACATACTCAAAAATACAAGTGTTTTGCTATCATTTGAGAATCGGATCACTATTGCAGGAGGTAATACCTGATTCACTGAAACTTCACTGGCTGTTGTTACATTCCACAACACGACTCCTTTCTCCAAATGACTTCCTCCAAAACTTGTGATCGGGTCTCCTCCACCAGATGCGATGAAACGTCCATCAGGAGAATATGCGATAGCACCATACAGATTTGGAATTAGAGATACCTCTTCTCCGGTTTTTACATCGTATACCCATACACCAATTCGGCTCCCTATTGTGAGTTGTGAGCCATCAGGAGAGAAATGAATTGCACCCATTCCGCCCTTCCCTAAACGCATTTTGGCTTCTTTTGGCAGATGCCATTGAGGGTAATTCTCCATTTTATTCTCCTCTCCTATTTCAGCAGATAGTAGTTGTGCATTATCATGTTGTAGTTTAGGAACAGGAATTTCAGGTTGTGGGTTATTATTTTTAACTTGTTGATGCGCATTCTGTTCTAACACAAACTTATCTACTACAGGAGCCTCTACGATTTCAACCGAGAGCTCTGAACTGGCATCTAAACTATACGGTTGCTGAAAAAGAGCCAAATTTTTATTGCTGCCAATACCTAACATTATCAATACAACTACCAGCGTTGAGGCAGCGACTAACCAAGGGACAAACGGTTTGTTGGTTGATGGAGCTACGGGGTCCGCTTTGGCGATCTCCCGCATGATGTTTTCCGTTAGGTTTGGGGTAATTTTATAGTTTTCCAATGCTTCTTTTATGAAGGGTTCATGTTTCATTAATCGTTGTCTTGCTCGACGTAGTCGGCTCTTAATCGTATTTGCTGACACACCTAAAAACTCACTAATCTCATTACATGACATATCTCCATAGTAATGTAATGTCACAATAGTGCGATCACTCTCCTGCAGTTTAGCGAGTAGCTTTTTGACAACATAGCGTTGTGTTTCTGCCGTGGACTGTTCTTTTTCCGTAACCACATATTCAGAATATATGGTTTCTTCAATTTTCTCATTGTCTGCTTGTTCCATCTGTTCAAATGACTGTGTCTGTGGACGTTTTTTACGCAACCACGACAAGCAGCAACGTCTTGTAATCACATACATCCACCCGGCAAATCGCTGTGGATCCTTTAAGGTTTTCAATCGTCTATATGCTTTTAGGAATGCATCTTGTGTAATTTCCTCAGCGATATGGAAATCACAGATATACCGCCATGCAAGTGCGTGTACCTGCTTCCGATATTTTTCCACCAACTTAGAAAAAGCGTCGTCATCGCCTTCAAGTGTAAGTTTGATAAGTTCGGTATCGTTGTGGTTCATTCGTCACCTCTACTATACATGTTTCATAACCTCTTTATTCTCTGTGACGCGACCTGAAACGGAAACGGGTGCATAATTTTTGCATGAGATTGGCAAACCTTTCACACAAATCAATGCATTATTCATCTCTAATAATACCATTTCAAATAATAGTTTTGCCATTATCCGTTGTAAAGAAGATCGGGAATCGGAATTCCCTCCTACAGAGGAGAGTGTGATATAATGGCATATATTAAAATAGAAATGGTATAACATAACGTGTGTTTGATATTTGGTAGCGGTGCGGAATGTGTAGTTCGTGTATGGGTATCCAAGTCCAAACCCCAGAGGAGCAGCATGCGCGTCAAATTCACGTTAATTGCAAAAGCCGTCAAAAACATTAAAACTAAATAACTCTGTTTACTGTGTCGCACGATTGATGACTAAATCTTCAAAAGCATGTCCGTTTTTGTCAGTAATCCGCAGGGTAAAAGCACATCTCGTATATTCAAGACATACCTTCACAAGAATACTATTCTTCCCTTGTTTGAGGGTTACTGGAAATGTGTATGTATCAATTCTCACTGGAAATGTCTTTGTATGAGAAAATTCCTCTTTGCCATTTAGCCATAGTTTTCCTTGATCTTCGCTATCAAAGCGGAATTCAACTTCACGTGTATCAGGAGAGGTAACGGTTGCAAAAGCATAGGTGACTTGCCATTTTACATTTTTTTTGGGGAGATAGATATATCCGTCTATCTTAGCATCGGTAAACCTCTTCCAATTCACTGGTTCATTCTGTCCATCATATCTTATTTTTGAATCAATCTCTGTAATGTCTTCAGGAATGTATGGTGTGTTGTAACCGATTCCGTCACCGTTGTCAAATGGACCAAGGACCATCCAAGCATCTTCAGTAACAAAACCTGTTTTTTGAATGTGTACCGCTGCTTCCTCAGGCATGCCATGCTCAAGATAATAGTCTGCTAAACCAAAGTTAGCTTCTAATTGGAGTTTCAGGTTATCCAATTTATTAGGATCCAGTTCAGCAATCATATCATCTATTTTCTGAATATATTCCTCACATTTCTCAGGCAATTCAATATCATAATAATAGTTAACCAAACTGAGATAGATATTCAATCGCAACCTAAAACTCTCTGTTTGGAGATTTGCAGTGAAGGAGTCAATTTTTTGAATATGTTCCTTTGCCTTATTAAGCATGCCATGATGGTGATAGAATTTTGCCAGAACCAGATGTCCATTTACTTGGATATTCAGACTATCAGGGATACTTTCAATCAATCTTCTCACCATTTCAACGTATCCCTCTTTGTCTTGTATGTCTTTGCCGGCTTTACCAATTTTTGCGAATAACTCACGTTGAAAATTTGGTGATGTCGTGAATTTCTCATCTCCATCATCAATTATACCCGTTAGGTATTTGGTAAATTCTTCTAATGCTGCTTCATACCATTCGTTTGCAAGATATACCTCTACCTTCGTCAAAAGCCGGTCTGAAGTTTTTGCTGGATGTAAAGATTGTTCATTGAACTGCAGTATAGCGTCTGTTGATTTTTCTTCAGTGAAAAGGTTCAGTTCAGATTCATTTTCGCGAGTATTCTTAAGGATTTTCTCCCACTCCCATAACAGAATAACATCCCCACCAACACTCATTAGGGTTTTGTTATCATGTGAAAAAGATAGATCATCCACTGAAACAGTGTGTCCCTGAAGTGTAGTGCGTAAATCTCCAGTTGCAACATCCCAGAAACGAATTTTGCCACCACTGTAACCGACAATCAGCACTTTGTCATCAGGTGAAAAGATAAATGTCTCACCATCCTCTTCGTCAGTATATACTATTTCTTTTAAATGAGACTGTTTGGCACTTTCTATCAACCGTATCCGTTTACTACTACCCACAGCAATCAGAGAACTGTCTGAAGAAAAAGCGAAATGTAGAATAGATTCTCGTTTATTAATATCACTCGGTTGCCATTCCTCAAAGAAAGAACTCAACTCTTTTCCTGTTTCCACATCCCACAACTGTACATGTCCACCTTTTGTACCAGTGATAATCTTTTCTCCATCTGAGGAAAATGCCAATGTGTTGATTTGTGGTTTCTGTACATCGGAATCATCGAAGTGGTTTGATGTAATTATCTCGCGTTTTTCACCTGTTTCTATATTAAATAATTGGATCTTATTATCTTCTCTTCCAGCTAAATTCTTCCCGTCAGGAGAAGTTTTCCTTCCGGATATAGGTGGGAAAGTAGACAATTCGCGTCCTGTGTTAACATCTGTCAAACGTAGTATATCGTGTTTATAGTTTGGTTTGGATGGATCACTTTGTATCCCAACATTGAGGAGTTTTGTTCCATCAGATGATAACTCAAGGCTTCTATACATACCCCTATACTCCATACCTTCAAGTGTAAATTTAGATATGGAAGTTGTTTTTAGTGAATTTTTCAGATCCCAAACAGAAATTATTCCGGTATCCAACACACTCACCAGACTGTAGCTATCCTTTAACATAGATGCAGTTCTTATAGACATGTGTCCAGTGATTTTGGTGTTGCTTGCTTTCCGTAATTTAATATCCCAAAATCGAACAGTACCATCATCGCTGGCACTTGCGAGTGTATTACCATCTGGAGAAAACACTAACATACCAACGTCACTGATATGCCCTGTGAAGATTTTCCATAATTCACCGGTAGCAGTATTCCACAATTTAATAGTACTATCTTCACTACCACATGCGAGCAGTGTGCCATCAGGTGAAAACGCCAAAGCGATAGGAATACTATTGTACTCATTCTTCATAGGATTTTTTATTACATCCTCAGGATTTTCCCATGGAACACCCCATATATTCCCTTCTATAGGTTTTTGAAAAACTCTCAATACATCTCCTGTGGAGGTATCCCATAGTTGTACGGTGGCGTCCATAATTCCAGTAGCGAGTTTCCTGCCATCCGAAGAAAATTTCAGCGTGAGTGCATGGTTTGTTGTTAGAAGATTATTCGGCAAAATAATTTTCTTCGGAATTTCCCTGAGCGTTGATATTCTTGTACCAGTCATTGTGTCCCACAACTCAATTCTTCCATTTCTACTCCCAATAGCGATTTTATTTTCTGTAAGAGCATATTTTTCAAGGTGGAGGATTCCCGGTCTTTCTTCCATTTTTGTCGTTTTTATATTTCCAGTCTCAACATCAATTCTATAAATTGTATCCCTTGACTTACTGAGAAAAACTAATATTTTGCTATCATTTGAGAAACGGATAACTGATGCAGGTGGTAATTCATCCTGTATCTTAACTTCACTCTCTCTTCCTGTATCCCACAACACCACACCTCTTTCGAGGTGACTACCCCCAACACTTGAAAGAGGATCTCCTCCACCAGATGCCATAAAACGACTATCGGGTGAATACACAACTACCCCACGCATATTTGGGATAAGTGAAATCTCTTCACCTGTTTTTACATCGTAGTGCCAAACACCGATGCGACTACCAACTATAAGCTGTTTTCCATCTGGAGAAAACTGAATTGATTCCATTCCACCTTTCCCTAAACGCATTTTTGCTTGTTTTGGTAGATGCCATTGCGGATATTTTTCTACTGTTCCTACCGCAGGTGTTGATGGTGTGTTGGGTTCATGCTCTGGAACAGGTTTTAGGTTTTGTGCGTTAGCATACCCATCTTTTTTTTGAACGCCTGATATCAATGTAGGGTTCTTTAGAATAGGCACTTCAACAACGCCAACCTTTATCTCTGTATTACCATCAAGATTATAGGGTTGCTGAAAATGTGCTAATGTCTTGTTGTATCCAAATCCCAAGATTAGGATAACAACTATAATTGATGTAGAAGTAATTAACTGGGGTACGAACGGTTTATTTCCAGACGGAGTAGAGGGGTGTGTTTGAGAAATCTCATGCATGATGTTTGCCGTAATATAATGATTACACCCAAGATGATTTCAGCTCATGTATTTTCAAGGATGCGATTGTAGCAGAACCACCTTCAGAATAAATACCGATATCTGCATTGTCAAGATCTGGAACGAAGTAGGAGGTCATGGATAATGCCCCTGCATTTCCAAATGCTTCAATAGAGATACGATCTACCAAAATCTGCAATTGGATCTTACCGTCTTGGGAGGTAAGTGGTCCACTCCTTTCAAGGAAGGTTAACTGCTTTTCTTCTACACTGTATCGTACATCTTGCCCACGGATCTTGAAACCGATAGCCGATGCATCATTGAGTTCGATCTCTGCACGGATATCAAAGAGTTCCCCAGTTAATCCATCAAGAAGGTTTTCATCAGGATTAAGTGGTACATTACTCCAAGCGTGTGTATAGTCATGGATATTTACGATTTCTTCAACAGGTTCACGATGTAATCGGATACCATCTGATGTTGTCCGGAGCGTCAACACGCATGGGAAACTCATTTGCTGATTAAACGGCATCTCAGGTGGATTACTACCGTTCATCCAAGCGATTTGCAAACGGCGTCCATCCGAATCGGGTATATCGCTCCAAGTTTGTGCGGCGTAAAAGTTCGCGCCGTAATCAGCTCTGTGTGATTCACCATCAGGTGTGAAAGTTGTGCCATCAAAATCCCCGACATAATACTTCCCACCAGCACCCCAGAACACCCATTTCGTATTATCGGGATCGTCATCAACGGGAAGTTCGAAGATATCTGGACATTCTCCATCTGGTATCTTTATGTCTGAAAGTCGTTCCCATTCCCTTAGGTTCGTGGATCCGAAAAAAGCAAAGTCATTTCCGTCAAGGAAAAGAGTCATAACCCATTTATTTGTAGGTTCATGCCAGATTACCTTTGGGTCACGATTGCTGGCGACAATATGTTCAATGACAGGATTGCCTTCATATTTAGTCCAACTTCTACCACGGTCATTGCTATAGGCGATGCTTTGTGTGAACGGCACAGGTTCGGGGGCATGGTTTCCTGCGGAAGTATAGAAAGCCACCAGAACCGATTCGTCTCCAGTTTGGAATCCGGCAGTATTGTTCCAATCTACAACCCCTGAACCTGAAAAGATTGTACCAAGTTCATCAGGATGAATGGCGTGAGGGAGTTGTTTCCAGTGAACAAGATCTCGACTTACGGCGTGTCCCCATGTCATGTTTCCCCAATTTATCCCGGTTGGATTATGTTGAAAAAAGAGGTGATATTCCCCTTTATAATATATCAATCCGTTTGGATCGTTGGTCCAATTTGTTTTTGGTGTAAAATGGAATTGTGGACGATACGTTTCATTATATGCAGTTTGAATCATTACCTTTCCTCTCTTTAAATGTGGATAGTCTGTGCTTGCTTTCTGACAACGGTATATTTTAGTTGACATTCTATACCTCGTATTCTATTTTGTCAAGAAAGGCTTATTTGAACTGAGACAATTTGTGGGATTTGGATAGTGTTTGAAACCTAACCTCTTATACATAAAAATCGTAGATTAGAATTTTAATATTTGTGTAGAACTTGTTCTTTTTATAAAATTATGCACCTATACGGGTGTTTCACGCGTCACTATATGCGAAATGAATTAATGGATCTATACCGCATGGAGACCATCAATGAAAAATAACGACACAGAACTGATTCAACGAACACTGGCAGGAGATAATACAGCATTCTCTGAATTAGTAAAGAAATATCAAAGACAAGTTCACGCACTCACCTGGCGAAAAATAGGTGATTTTCATATCGCTGAAGATATTACACAGGATACATTTATTAGAGCGTATCAAAGACTGCATACATTGAAAAAGCCAAACCAGTTTTCAGGATGGTTATACGTCATTGCTACGCGTAAATGTCTTGAATGGTTCCGAAAGAAACGAGTACAAGGAAAAGTACTGAATAACATTGACATATCAGAAATATATAATGATCCATATTCGCGACATGTTGCGGCTGAACAAGCAAATAATTCATACCAAGCTACATTGGAAGTGGTACAGAAATTGCTTGAGACCTTAAAAGAGAGTGAACGCACCGTTATAACACTCCACTACTTTTCAGAAATGACTTGTGAAGAAATGAGCAAGTTCTTAGGTGTCTCCGTAAATACAATTAAGAGTCGACTTCATAGAGCACGTAAACGTTTGAAAAACCATGAATCGATGATCAAAGAGGCTATTGGTAACTTTCAAATTTCACCTGCCCTTACTGATAACATTATGCATGGGATCTCTCAGATTAAACCCACTCCATCTTCTACCAGTAAACCGTTAATACCATGGGTAATAGGTGCATCAAGTGTGATTTTGATTGTCCTTATGTTTGGAATAGGTAGTCAATACATAGGACGTTTTCAGAAACCTTATAGTTTGGATACCCACTCCGAAACATCAGTTGAAGTGGTTAATTCGCCGGTTGTCAAGAAACTAAATATAAAACAGGATGAACGAATTCAGTTAGGTGGAGGTTCCGATAAGGGTGGTAAGAACAGTGACAACAGTGAGAAGTCAAACCAAACTATTGCTGATAATAGTGATTATACGTTATGGGGATTACCAGAAGGCGCAATACGACGACTTGGGAAAGGTGCATTTACAGATATGCAGTTGTCCCCTGACGGTAGTAGCTTAGCAATTGCCAGTACTACAGGTATTTGGCTCTACGATATCCAATCGGGTGAAGAAACTGCCCTTCTTACGGAAAACAGTGCGTTAATAGGATTTATAGCATTCTCTCCAGATGGCACAAAACTTGCGAGTGCTGGTGGAGATAAGAAATGCCGTATCTGGGATATTAAGAGTCAGAAACTTCTTTTAACATTCAAATCTCCCGATTGGGTTTTCGGGCTGACATTCCTTGATGATGGGAAAACGCTTGTAGGTGAAGGTATTAAAAGAAAAGCATCAACCACTTTTACCGGGAAATCTTTGAGATGGGATGTACCTAAAATTTGGACTTGGGATATAACCACAGGAAAACTTTTAAGTACCTACACTACAAAACTTCCAAAATTTGACATCCTGAAAGATGCAAGAAGCAGTGTCATGGTAAAGGGTTTTGCCAATAAATCACGCGCCATTTTTGCTGTTGAAAATGCAGATATCATATGGAATGATAAGGATCCAAACACTGGATATACAGATATTACAATTAGGGTTAGGGATGCAAACACTGGTCTGGAACTAACTAAAATTCCGTTACATAGAGGGGAACTATACTCCTTCGAATTTTCTCCAGATGGTAAAAACTTTGCGATTGCATATCACAAGCGTGTGGATATCTGGAACCTTGATACCAACAAACTCACCGGAACGTTTCCAATTATACGTTCTGATTTTCAAAGGAAGTATAGACTTACATTCTCAAAAGATGGGAAAATCCTTGCAGGAGCATTTAACACAGAGGATATCACGTTATGGAATATGGAGACCCGTTCCGAAATTGCTACAATTGAAAATAAAAGTAGAGGTCTATGGGACTTTATCTTATCACCTGATGGAACAATTATTGCTACCATAAACCACCAAGGGGTAGTAGATTTTTGGTCGGTCAATACTGGTAGACATAAACGTTCATTCACGACTGGATATACAAATAGATTTACTAAGTTGGCTTTCAGTCAAGATGGTAAAACAGTTGCAGGTACGGTTGGTAACGCAATCCATTTGTGGGATGCAGATGTTGGCAACCAGAAGTCGGTGTTACAAGTGCCGGATAATATAAACAGACAATTAGAACAAAATCAGCGATTTGTTCCGAAGAACAACGAAAAGCCTGCACTTTTCAGCTTAGCTTTCTCCAAAGATAACAAAACCTTATTTACATGTAACACCTTAGGTATATTCGGAATATGGGATATTAGCACTAAGAAATGCAATATCTCTAACGTCATATTAAGCAGACCTTCCATCAGATCACCATGGCCAAATCCATTAACAGAAGGGATATTCAATCGTACACTACCACATACTCCGAATATCTACCACATTATCACAGCCACCGTGGATAACATCCGTAATTATGTATCAGAAGTCGCGTTTTCAGAAAATGGAGAATATTTTGCAGTAAAAGATCGGAATCAATCTGTGAAGGTATGGCATATTCCCACAGAAAAAAGCTTACATTCACATAAAATTAAAAACAATTCACATAAAATTAAAAACAAAGAACATAAGATTCCGTTAAAATTAGCATTCTCCTATAATGGCAAAACACTCGCAATTGGAGAAAAGCATGATATTCGTATATTAGATACATACAAAGGTAATACAATTACGACTTTCAAGATTCCAAGTAAAGAGCTAAGTGGACTTGAAAGATTGCAGGCTATGTTCGGTAAGAAGTTCATAGATTTGGGAGTTGAAACAATAGCATTAGCACAAAACGAAAGAATGGTTGTAGCTGGAAGTGGCGGCAATAATATCTATGTGTGGGATGTACCGACGCGAGCACGTATCTTAACACTCAAGCATCCAGACGCTGTGTGTAAATTAGCATTTAGTAGGGGTGGTAATCGTCTTGCGAGTGGTGATGTAGATGGAAATATATACTTATGGGATATCCCTTCGGGTCGAAAACTTTCCACATTCAAACCGTATGAAAGTCCAATTACGCAATTGGTATTTTCACCTGATGGCAAAATCCTTGCAAGTGCAAATTTATATTCTCGTTTAACGGGAACTATTCTTCTTTGGGATGTTCCATCTGATTATAGTATACATTAGATTTAATTAAACACTTTACTTGTAGGAGTGACCTCAAGGTCGCGACCGGGAGGTCGCTCCTACAGAAGAGTTGTGGGATGCGAACAAATAGTGTTCACTATAAACATAATGAAGAATACTGTTGATAATTATATACATCCCGTCTCTATAGGACTCCAACTTCTGTGCCAAATGCAATTCGCTTGACATAATTGAGTTGAAGTGGTAATCTAATTTCAGATTTTTATGAAGATAATGATATTTGGAGAGATTGTCTGACGTATGTCAAACCCGAAAAGAAAACGTAAGAATAGACATTCTTCAGAAGAGGGTGTAGAGGAAATACCTCGCTTAGAGAAAACGGAGCCACTACAACTTCGATATTATGGTGACCCTGTACTTAGAAAAAGAGCAGCACCAGTTCCAGAGATTACCTATGAAGAGGTAAAACTTGCTGAAGACATGCTCAATACCCTTTACTATACAGAAGTCGGGATCGGTTTAGCAGCAACACAGGTTGGTATCTTAAAAAGATTCTTGATTGTTGATATACGTGAGGAAAAAGAGGATGAAACTGGGCTTTTTATGTTGTTTAATCCTGAGATTCTGAATTCTGAAGGTGAAGATATAGCGGAAGAAGGGTGTTTGAGTATACCAGACCTTCGTGCAGATGTAAAAAGACCAGAAAAAATAATAGTAAGAGCGGTAGACCTTCGAAACCAATCAGTTGAATTTGAAGCAGACGAATTACTTGCCCGTGTTATCCAACACGAAATTGACCACTTAAATGGAACTCTCTTTATAGATAGAATAAGTGGTTTAAAAAGACAATTACTAAGTGATGAATTGAAGAAGATACAGAAAGCTGATCGACCCACGTAATGTTTTAGGACGTTAATTATGGTACCCAAACCTATAGAATCTCACACTTTACAAACCAAAGTAGACCACCTCTATGAATGTCTACGCGACTATGAAAGGGTTATTGTCGCCTTCTCTGGGGGTGTAGATAGTACATTTCTTGCAGAAGCTGCACAGCATGCATTAGGAGAAAATGCGCTTGCTGTTACTGCTATTTCCGATTCATACCCAATCAGAGAAATGAAGGCTGCGCAAGATATTGCCAAGCAGATTGGTATTCGCTTTGAAACGGTTAATACTGAAGAATTAGATTTGGAGGGATATGCGAGCAACCCCACAAATCGTTGCTTCTTTTGTAAGACAGAGTTGTTCGATAAACTGCGTCCAATTGCTGATAAATACGATGTTGGTACAATTGTCTATGGTGCCATCCCCGACGATGTGGGTGATCATCGCCCCGGAATGGATGCAGCAAAACAGATGGGTATACAAGCACCGCTAATTGATGTTGATTTGACGAAAGCCGAAATCCGAGAGATTTCTAAAGTGTGGGATCTCCCAACGTGGGATAAACCTGCGTTTGCTTGTCTTTCATCACGTTTCCCATACGGTATGCGTATTACACGCGAATTACTACGTCAAGTTGATGCAGCAGAACAATTTCTATATGATATGGGTATCCGTCAATTCCGTGTCCGCCACCACGGTGAACTTGCCAGAATTGAACTGGAAGCAGATGAAATGACCCGGTTTTTCAAGAAAGAAACACGAAATCAGATCAATGAACATTTTAATACATTGGGATATACCCACGTCACACTTGATCTACAGGGATATCGTTCCGGTAGCCTAAATGAAGGAGTAACAAAAACACAAGTCAGTCAGTTAACTTAACAGAGGAATAATAGATGTATGATTTAGGTGGTGTTTTAGAATTACTTGTAGCTTACCCAGTACACATATTAACCTTTTTAGGATGTATTCTACTTCTTGTGCTTGTCTGGCCAAAACATAGGAAAAAGGGTAAATACACCCCAATATCGTCTGAGTCCACTGCGAAAAAGCAAGACTTGACACAAAGCGAAAAACATCAGCTTGTGGATAAGATAAATGAAAATAGAATGAGTGGTCTTAAGAAAAGTGCTGCAATAGGTCAAGATTCCAAATTTATGGTTTTTACTACGATTGTTTTAATCGTACTTACTTTGATTTTTATTGTTGGTATGATAATGATGAAATTTCATAAATATTGATACCAACTTAGTTCATAGATAAAACTGAGCAAAAGAATAAGTTTCGAACTACATGTCCACTCCTCAAACCCAGCCACTAATCGGTACAGATTCCTTCAGTTGGAAGAAATGGGATGCTTGTACACATTGTGGTCTCTGCTTACCTACCTGTCCCACTTATCGTGAATTAGGGCTTGAAACAGACTCACCCAGAGGTAGATTATACCTTATGGGGAGTGCATTCAAACCACAAGATCCAACACCGCTTAACGAAGAATGGGCTGAATACATCTATCGATGTCTGGATTGCCGTGCATGTGAGACTGCGTGTCCTTCTGGTGTCCATTTTGGTGAACTCCTTGAACAAGCACGTGCTATTTACGAACAGAACGTCTCCCGTTCAACAAGTTATCGTTTCTGGAGTGATCTCGTCTTCAAACATATACTCCCAAACAAAGACCGATTAGATCTTATTTTCGAACTGATGTGGTTATACCAAAAACTCGGTATACGTTGGTTAGTTCAAAAAACTGGGATCCTTAAGCTGATGGGACAGATGGGACAGATGGAGTCATTACTTCCAAAAATACCTTCTCCAAAACTCAAATACACGATGCGAGATATCACCCCCGCAGAAGGAGAGACCCGTTATCGTGTCGGTTTTATTCCAGGTTGTATTATGAATCAGGTATTTACAGATACGAACCTTGCCACTATCCGAGTACTTACGCAGAATGGATGTGAGGTAGTTACACCGAGAAAACAAACGTGTTGTGGCGCATTACATTTACATAACGGTGTACGTGATGTGGCATCCACATTGGCTAAACAGAATATAGATGCATTTGAGCATGAAAATTTGGATGCTGTAATCATCAATTCTGCTGGATGTGGAGCAACACTCAAGGAGTATGAAGCACTTCTGGAACATACCGATTATGCCGAAAAGGCGGAACACTTTAGCCAGAAAATGCGTGACATCAGCGAGTTCTTAGCAGAAATTGAGATGATACCGCCAAACGGTAAAATCCCATTACGTGTTACGTACGATGAACCGTGCCATCTCCTACACGGACAAAGTGTAAAACTGCAACCGCGAAAGGTTTTACAAGCCATTCCAGAACTTGAACTGATTGAGTTAACAGAATCCGAATGGTGTTGTGGTAGTGCGGGAATATATAATATCACGCAACCCGAACTATCTCAGGATATTCTGGAAACCAAGATGAAACATATCAGTGATACGGATGCTGATATTGTTGCAACTGGTAATCCAGGATGTCTTCTCCAAATCCAACTTGGAATCCAGAATCATGGTTTAAAGATGAAAGCGATGCATCCTATCACCCTCTTAGATTATTCCTATCGTAGCATCCCACCAGACGAATGGGAAGAATAGCGACTTTCATTAACAATCCACCTACAAAAAACGTGACAACTTAGTAAAAGTATGGTAAATTAAAAATATGGTTTTATCAAATGTAGATATCCTAAAATATATGGACGAAGGAAAAATAAAGATAACCCCGGAACCCAATTTAGATACACAATTAGGGAGTTGTTCACTTGATTGTAGATTGGGTAATGTATTTCGAGTATTTGAGCATAGCAAACATGCTTTTATTGATTTGAAAGCAAAGGTAGATGTTGATGATCTGATGCGAAGAATTGATGTACCTGAGGGTGATGCTTTTACGATGCAGCCGGGAGAATTTGTACTGGCGGCGACAAAAGAAAAACTGGAATTAGCCGACGATGTGATGGCGAGACTTGAAGGAAGAAGTAGCGTTGGTAGACTCGGTATTATTGTTCACAGCACAGCAGGACTATTTGATCCAGGTTGGGTAGGAAATGCAACGTTGGAACTTGGTAATCTTGGCAGGATGCCTGTGAAGTTATATCCTGGTATGCGTATATGTGCATTTACCTTTGAACAGCTTTCTTCACCATCGAGTGTTCCGTACCATCTAAAACCTGCGAATAAATATGCTGGACAAGGTGGTCCCGAAATGAGTAGATTTGCTGAAGATGTTGAATTAAAAGAACCGTAATTCTGCTGAAATTTTGGGCAAATTTATGCTTAATTATTTAGCAAATCAATATACATTTTCTTAGGTGCTTAAATAAATGCACCTAATTTATTTGGTTATGTAAACAGAGGCTTCCAAGCACTGTTTGATTCTATTACAATTGGTGTCTTCAAATTGCGTATTGTGTATCAAGAAAGCTTAATTGGCATATACATTGCATAGTCTTTTTATGGGATTTTTGTCAAATTATATAAATAACGCATTGGATTGACGCCCATCACAATTTACAATATACTGTTGATTCACTTAGGAGGAAATGCGAATGACACCAAGTGAGGTGGTTCAACTTGCAAAAGATAATGATGTTAAGATAGTTGACCTGAAATTCATGGATCTACCCGGGATGTGGCAACACTTCTCTATTATGGTTGGGGAATTGAGTGAAGACCTTTTTGAAGAAGGTATCGGTTTTGATGGGTCAAGTATCCGCGGTTTTCAGGCTATTAACGAGAGCGATATGCTTCTCTTCCCCGATCCTGCGACAGCCCTTGTCGACCCAGTTTGTGAAATACCGACATTAAGTATTACCTGTAATATCAAAGACCCAATTACACTTGAGAATTACACGCGTGATGTCCGTCATATTTCACAGAAAGCTGAAGCGTATCTTCAGTCAACCGGTATTGCAGATATCAGTTATTGGGGACCAGAAGCTGAATTCTATTTATTGAATGATATCCGTTATGAACAGACAGCGAATTCTGGTTTCTACTCTGTTGATTCTGTTGAAGGTAGTTGGAATTCAGGTAGAGATGAGAACCCGAACCTCGGTTACAAACCCCGTTATAAAGAAGGTTATTTTCCGGTTCCACCATCAGACACACTGCAAGACATCCGGTCAGAGATCTGCTTGAAACTTATTGAATCTGGAATTGATGTTGAAGTTCACCACCACGAAGTAGGTACAGCCGGTCAAGGTGAGATTGATATCCGCTTTGATACCCTTACCACTGTAGGTGATAAGATAGCTTTATACAAGTATATCGTCAAGAATGTTGCTCGTTCCCATAATTTGGTAGCCACCTTTATGCCGAAGCCACTCTTCCAAGACAACGGTTCCGGTATGCATGTGCACCAGAGTTTATGGAAAGATGGTAAGAATATCTTTTTCGATCCACAAGGGTATTCATTGTTGAGTGAAACAGCTCTGTATTATATCGGTGGATTGCTTGCACATGCGCGGTCATTATGTGCCATTATTGCTCCAACCACGAATTCCTATAAACGTTTAGTTCCTGGATACGAAGCCCCTGTCAATATTGCTTATTCACAGAGAAACCGTAGTGCCTGTGTTAGAATTCCTGTTTATTCTAAGAGTGAAAATGCTAAACGTGTTGAGTTTAGAACACCAGATCCGTCTTGTAATCCGTATCTTGCCTTTAGTGCGTTAATGATGGCAGGACTTGATGGTATCCAAAACCGTATTCACCCGGGCGATCCTCTGGATAAAGACCTGTATGATCTTGAACCGGAAGAACTTGCGGATATAGAATCGACACCCGTTTCTCTTGGTGATGCGCTTGATGCCCTCGAAGATGATCACGAATATCTTCTGAAAGGTGATGTATTTACACAAGACGTACTTGATGTCTGGATTGATTATAAACGCGAGAATGAAGTAGATGCCGTCAATATGCGACCACATCCGTATGAATTCTTCCTCTACCACGATATATAGAAACTATCCTATACCTTTTATAGGTGTTTCCTCGAATATGAGATTGTAGTTTCTACTTGTATCTATTGTGGGGTGGGGCAAGAACCCCGTGTCTGAGGCATCACATAACCGCAGGCGTTGATTTCAAGCGAGCGTGCTTTGTAGTGTATATTCTTGTTAGTATGCATTCTACAAACACGCATATCTTAGATGACACGCAAGATAAAGCGATAATCTGATGCCTCAGTCTATTTTGTATGGACGGATTAATTATTCGTCCCGAGCAACCTGATGAATGAAAGGCGAATCCGACGATCCGCCGAGATAACCCTAACAAATTTGTGTAGGTATTAGGAGTAAATCCCATGAAAAAATTAGAGTGTATTATCCGTCCCTTCAAACTGGAGGAAGTAAAAGAAGCTCTCAGTAATGTCGGTGTCCGCGGTATGACAGTCAGCGAAGTTCGCGGATTTGGACGTAGTCGAGGTCACACCGAACTATATCGCGGAAGCGAATACACGATTGAATTTGTACCGAAGTTGAAAATTGAAATCGTCGTCGCTGAAGAGAATGTAGACGAAGTTGTTGAAGCTGTTCAACAAGCTGCATCTACGGGTAAGATCGGTGATGGAAAGATCTTTGTCATACCTATTGACGAAACAATTCGAATCCGTACAGGTGAAAGAGGTCCCGCCGCCATATAACTCTTATATTTATTACTGTTATCTAATTATTAGTAGGGACAGGCTATATGCCTGTCCTTTCTGGTTTAATTGTCTTATTAGGGATAATTGACCGGTTGGCTATCTTTCAATTTCTCTTGACATTGCGCAATTTACATGGTATTATTTTCTGATATTTACCCAATAAGATGTTGGTTTAAAACCCTTTTCGCCAACTACATCTCATATAAATTATTAAAAAAACACATAAAACGTAATGATTGAAGTAAAAGAACTTACAAAGTCTTACGGTCCGACTCTTGCCGTGAACCGAGTGTCTTTTGATGCTAATGCTGGAGAAGTAGTAGGATTCATTGGACCAAATGGTGCTGGTAAAACCACAACCATGCGGATTCTGACATGCTATCTCACAGCGGATTCAGGGAGTGCGACCGTTGCTGGTTATGATGTCCTCGAAAGTGCTATTGATGTTAGAAAGAACGTTGGGTATTTGCCTGAAAGTGCACCACTTTATACAGACATGGGTGTGGTTGAATACCTAAAGTTTATGGCAGATGTTCGAGACATACCGAAAAGTACGCGAAAAGACAGATTAAAAACTGTCGTTGAAATCTGTGGTCTTGAAAGTGTAATACAAAAGGACATTGGTGAGCTTTCTAAAGGCTTCCGACAACGGGTTGGTTTAGCACAAAGCCTAATACACGATCCTCCTATTCTGATCTTAGATGAACCTACCTCCGGTCTCGATCCAAGCCAAACGATTGAAATACGCAACTTAATCAAGGATATCGGCAGAGAAAAATTGGTACTCTTCAGTACACATATATTGCCTGAAGTTGCTGCGACGTGCGACCGTATTTTAATTATCAGCCGTGGACAACTTGTTGCGAACGGAACGTTGGATGATCTCATCGGTCAAGTGCGTAGCATTAACAGGTTGTATGTCGCAATCCGAGGAACAGAGGAGACAATTACGCCTCAGATGAACCAGTTGGAAGGCATCACCGGATTTACACATGTTGGGACCAACGACGGGGTCGTAAGTTATGATATTACATTAGAGGGTGACGGTGATGATGTCTCTGAACTACTCTTTCAAGCTGCAGTTCAAAACGGTTGGTCTTTGGCTGAACTCCGCCAGGAATCTATTGATCTGGAAGATGTATTTCTTCATTTTACATCTGGAGAACAGAGCACAACCACAACATCTCCTCAACCGTCAGAAAGCAGCGACACACCCGTTGACCAGGAGTAATCTCAGAATTATTTTTCCCCTTTATATTTTCTATACCCGCGCATAGAATAGGATATTATGCAGAACATTAACGCAATCTTCAAAAAAGAAATAAGAAGCTATTTCAATTCTCCTATCGCTTACATATTTATAACCTTTTTTCTTGCCATTTCATCCTGGCTTTTCTTTGGAACCTTTTTCATATATAACCAAGCAGAAATGCGAAGTTTCTTTGGTTTAATGCCGTGGATGTTCCTTTTTTTCATCCCTGCGGTAACCATGAAACTCTGGGCAGAAGAGAAACAACTCGGAACGGCAGAAATCCTGATGACACTTCCGATTCGTGATCACGAGGTAGTCATTGGTAAATTTCTTGCGAGTCTTGGGTTGCTTGCTATAACCGCGCTATTTTCGCTCTGCCTTCCCATCTCAGTCATCTATCTGGGTAATGCTGATGTCGGAATACTGATATGTGGATACTTAGGCTTATTATTGATGGGTGGAGCTTATTTGGCAATAGGTTTGTTTACATCGACCTTAACTAAGAATCAGATAATTGCCTTCATACTGGGAATATCTGTCTGCTTTGTTATTTGGATCATTGGAGAAGGTTTCGTACTTTCAAGGACACCGGGTTGGCTATTCCCGATATTTAGTTATCTCGGTCTTGGAACTCATTATAGTAGTATACTACGTGGTGTTATTGATACCCGTGATATCATCTACTATTTAAGTATCATCGGATTCTTTCTGTACTTAAGTACATTGTCAGTAGAAAGTCGAAAATGGCGTTAGATGAGGAGGTAAACTATAATGGCAGATAAACGAATCAGATACGGTAGTAATACACTTGCTTTTGTTGCAATCATCATTGGTATTCTTGTGTTGGTTAATTTCCTATCTTCGCGTCGATTTTTCCGCGCAGATCTCACTGCAGATAAACGTTACACTGTATCAGGAGCAACCAAGAATTTGATAAAGTCGTTAGATGATATTGTCACGATAACTGTATACTTCTCAACGGAGCCAGCAGAAATTGCGCAAATTCGTCGTGATGTTAAAGATGTACTGGATGAATATAAGGCATTTTCGAAAAAACTACAAATTGATTACATTGATCCTGCAGGCTTAGATGATGGAGAAAAACAGGAACTCCGATTCAAAGGTGTTAATGAAGTCCAAATAAATGTTCGTGGGAAAGACAAACTCGAAATTGCGAATGTCTTTATGGGAATTTCAATTGGCTATAGCGGGAAAGAGGAAGTCCTTCCAGTTGTACAATCAACCGCAAACTTTGAATATGAACTTACTTCCGCAATCTTAAAAGTCACTACCAAGGAAGCGAAAACTATTGGATTTTTGACGGGACACGATGAGTATGATATCAACGCTCAAAACGAAGGCACCCAGCAATTTCGACAACTTATGGATAAATCTGGGAAAGGACAATATAACATTACCACTGTTGACCTTCAAGCTGGAGATGCTGTTGACGCATCCGTTACTACCTTAATCGTTGCGGGACCGAAACAACCGTTATCTGAGCGTGAGAAATACGAGATTGATCAATTCATCATGCGTGGGGGCAAAGCGATTTTTCTGATTGATCCTGTGACAGTAAATATGCAAACACTTCAAGGCACACCCCTCCCTACCGGTTTGAATGATCTTCTTGAACACTACGGCGTTAAGCTCGGAAACAATTTGATTGCTGACCTCAGATCTCACGATAGTGTACAGACCCAACGCGGATTTATGACAGTCATTCAAGACTATCCTTACTTTGTCAAGATCAGAAATCAAAACTTCTCAAAAGAACATGCTGTAACAAGTCAATTAGAGTCACTTACTTTGCCTTGGACAAGCTCTTTAGAGACAGTAGCAGTAGATGGTGTGAAAGCAACTGCTTTGGCAAAAACAACTGAATTTGGACAAAGCTTCCAAGGGTATTATAACGTTATGCCGGGAACTCAAATACCTAAAGGGGAGTATAAGGTCTTTACAACTGTTGCTTCTTTGGAAGGAAAGTTCAAGAGTTTTTACGCGGGTAAAGACATTCCTGCTGTCGTGTCAACTACTGATGATGAAACGGAAGAAGGAAACGATACAACGCCCCCTAACGAAGAAACAGAGGAACGTACAACTATCACTGAAAGTGCAGATACGCAAATTATAGTTGTTGGAACAGCACAAGTACTCACACAGTTAAGTCGGAATAGTATTGACTTTTTCTTAAATAGTATTGATTGGCTAACGCAAGGTGATACACTAATAGGTATCCGTTCCCACACTATTACAGACCGTCCGTTAAAAGAGACAACAAACTTTGAGAAGGCTTTTATTAAGTATCTATGTATAGTCGGCATACCTCTGCTTGTGGTTATCATAGGGTTGGCCCGATATTTGCTTAAGAAGCGTGTAAAACGAATGGTCGAAACATACGGTTCTGAAACTTCTCTGTTCAGTTAAACATTTAATAATATACATCTGGATGAAACGATGCAAAAGAAACAACTACTGATTTTAGTCGGCATTTTTATTGTATTAGCACTCATTATTCTAATTTTTGAAAATCCTTTTGGCAAGAGCGAATATGAAAAGAAGGTTGAAGAAGCAACCGTCTTGTTTCCAGACTTCAATAAGGAAATGGTTACAAAGGTAGAAATTATCGCCAAAGGTGAGACGACGACCCTAACAAAACAGGGAGAGAAATGGGTTGTCTCGACTATGGATGACTATCCTGCGGATAGCGAAGGTATTGATGAGTTGTTTACGAAAGTGGCGGAATTCAATAACACTAACCTTGTTTCCAATAATCCCAAGAATCAGGCAGAATTTCAAGTAGATAGTTCTGGTGTGGAAGCAAAATTGATGGGATCAGACGACAAATTGTTAGCCCATCTCTTTGTTGGTAAAAACACTCCAGGCTTTTTGAGTAGTTATGTAAGGGTGGCTGATTCTAACAATGTATATGTCGGTCAAGGTTATCTCCAATCAGTTTTTGACAAAGGAACGAGGACTTGGAAAGACCGGACAATCTTCGATTTTAACAAAGGGATTGTCACACAAGTTGACATAACATCCGCTGAGGAAACTGTTGAACTACGGTTAGATGCAGAAAACAAATGGCAGATGCTCAAACCGTCAGCTTCTGATGTGAAACAGACCGAAATGGATAATCTGCTTACAACCTTTAGCCAATTGACGACTGATGATTTTGCTGAGGAAAAAGAACTATCTGAATATGGATTAGATGCTCCTATATCGACTATTTCTGCCAGTCTAAACGATGGGAGAACCGCTACACTCATTGTTGGGAAAGAGGAAGGTGGCAAACATTACGTAAAAAGTAATGATAAAGATACGATTTTCATGTTGTTCAAATCAAATGTTGATAGATTAATCAAGAAATCTGAAACCCTTATAGAAGTGGTTACACCTCCTGAGACTGAAGAAACAATTCCGTCAGAGGCGGTAGATGTCACTCCTACTGAGTAATATATAAATAGATCTGGTTGAGATTTATAGGAGGAAAATGAGAAGTAAAAATTATTGGCTCTTACTGATAGCAGTATTGGCAATTCCTACGCTTACTGCCTGTGATTCGCGTTTAACAACAGAATTGTTAACACCACCAACAAGTGGTAGAACAATCCATGTAAATGGTACCGGTTCTGTAACTGGTGAACCGGATATTGCATCACTGAACTTAGGTGTATCTGTTGAAAAGAAAACAGTCGCTGAAGCACGAGAAGAAGCGGCGAGTTCTATGACCGCTTTAATAGAAACGTTGAAGACTAATAACATTGACGAAAAGGATATTAGTACAGAAAATTTCAGTATATATCCACAATATGATTGGACTGAAGAAGGTCGAATACTAAGAGGGTATAGAGTCAACAACACTGTTAGAGCAAAGGTACGGGATTTAGACACTCTTAGCGATGTAATTGATGATGCAACAGAGGCTGGAGGGGATTATATCGTCCTTAACTCTATTCAATTTATGATTGAAGATACTACCGATTACCAACATCAAGCACGGACGTTAGCCGTAAAAGATGCTGAAGCGAAAGCCCAAACTTTAGCTGAAGCAAGTGGTGTTACGCTTGGAAAACCGGTAACTATCTCCGAAAACACCTACTACGAAAGCCTACCTATTCCGTATGCAGCAGTAGCTGAATCGGCTGCAGATGATGGCGCAAGGAGTTCTACTCCGATTGTACCTGGGGAACAGACTATTACTGTAAATGTCACTATTGTGTATGAAATAGAGTAGTGTTTCATAACTTTACTGAAAGGACATAGGATGAACCCTATGTCCTTTTCTATTTAATCACAGGAACTTTCCACCATCCTTGTCCTTCAGTAAATTCTCTAACGCTCAGACACCAGAGGACAATCCGTTTTCCTTTCATATTGTCTTATCTTCGAAATAGATTCAATCGTGGTGGTGTTGCTCCTGAACCACGTACTGCGACAACATCCACCAACCCGGTAGGAGCGGTTTGTAACCGGTCCGAATACAATTTAACTTATACCATTTCTATTTGATTATATGCCATTATATCACACTCGCCTCTGTAGGAGGGAACTCCGATTCCCGATCTTCTTTACAACGGTAAATGGAAAAACTATTATTAGAAATGGTATTATGTATTAATGGGACATAGTCATTTAGAAATGGTATAAGTTCCCATATATTCTGTAGGAGCAATCTCTGAATCACAACTAAACCACTGTTAGTCTGATCAGAATGCCCGACTACATACCAACTGTATAGTTAATTGTAAATCCGCTATAATTTGCAGAATTACGCAATTACGGAATGGTATATGATGTTGCTCTGGTATGGATCAGGAACAGTTCAAGAATTCAAATTCCCTGTTGTCATTTAGCGTGACGTTTTCTGACTTCTTCGAGTTCTTGGGTTAATTTTGTAGCCCCTTGAACATTCAGGTGATCAAGATCTTTGAACATTTCAGGCGTGAAATCGTGATTCCCACCCTGAAGCAGATCGACGAAGACTAAGTTCGGTAATTTTTTCTGTAGTCGGTTTAATTGGTCAACGAGTTCATGATATCCTTCTTGTGTTGTCCCATCGTCATCCACGACGGGTTCACCTTGCATTATTGGGTGAAGGGGAGCGAGATATAATAACACCTTCACGTCATGTTTCTTTAATGTGGAAATCATTGATGTTAAGCTTTTCCAACGTTTTTCAGAGATCTCCCAATCGCTCTTAAATTTCTTCTTTTCTGGGTTTTGCCAAATCTCGTTCTTATATTCCCATCCCCATGGTCGTTCAGACCAGTATGCCGACACATAAGGAATTGAATAGATATCGTGAATTGTCTTTTTCTCGTTTTTGATTTTGGAACGCTCCCAGAGGGTTTGCTTATTTCTCTGATCGAATTTGAAACCGTCGCTTTTTCTCAATTCTCTATCGGATGTTTTTTTAAAGTGTCTGTTGACAACTCTGGGTGACATCTGATATACCACCCACTCCAAGTTAGGAAGTTTCTTCAGATATTCCTCAACAATAAGTTCCTGTACCTCTAAAGACCCTCCAGAAATTGCAAGGTTGTAAGCAACCGGTATTCTAAGGTTTTCATCCTCGTAAAAGAGTTCTGCTTTCACGCCGCATTCACATCGTGAATCGCCTAATGCGACGAGTTTCAATTGGTTCTTCAGCTGCCAAAAGACAGGCATCTTTTCTGAAAAAATGGAGTCGTAGTCAAATCTTTCATCCACAGGTTCATCTTCAAATATCTCTTGTCCAATATCGTGGTAGAGTGGTATATCTGGATCTAATTCCAATGTATCACTGGTGTAAAGGCTTCCGAATTCTTTGTACTGTTTGTATGGATAGAGTTCCAGTTCCAGTTTATCACCTATTTCGAGTTTTCTGATTTTCTGTGGTTGATTATCATAGATAGCCCAATGTGCCACTCTTAGTTTTTTACCTTTGAATTCACCATCAAGTCTCTTTTGGAGTCTATATTCATAGAAAACAAGGGCTTCCCTATAAGGTGATATATCTTTAAGAGTTGGTATCTTCGATTTAGCAGTTAGTTCAACCCTCAGTTCAATTGGGTCACTTTTATCTATGTCCAATAGTGTTCCATCAGGTGCGATTTCAAGGTCAATATCTATTCCCATATCATCTGCTTCTACTTCATAATATAAGCCTTTGCCGAGTTCTGTTTTCCGATCAACATCCTTAATCTTCAACATTCCAACTTGTCGGTAGACTGTATCTTGAACGGGTATTGGCAATTCCAAGAAGGATATGTTTTCCGTGATGTCTTTTTCAATAAATGTGCCATCTGGAGTGATTTGCAATTCGATTTTTATTCTATCGTCTTCAGCTTCTACGTCGTATATTATTTCTCCATCATCTTTTTCTCTTTCAACATCGTCAATGGGTATATCTCCGATGACACGTAGTGCTATCTCTTGGATCAATTTTGGCATTTCGTCAAATTCAATGTCTTTTGAGAACACGTTTTGGGTAAGTAGCAAGTGTGTAATTGTAAGAAGTAGTAGTAGGGTAAAGGTGTTGTTTTGGGTTCTTTTCATTATTGTTTCCTATACTGGTTGATTAAACTATGTTTGGTAAACTCAGTTGAAAGATGAGAAATTCTCCGTTAAAAAGATGTTGGAGTTTAAATATCTCCATTTGATCAAACAATTCAGAGCAATTCATTTCTTCAACAGCAATTCTCATTTTATTTTGTTCACGGTTTTTCTCTGATTCATCATGACAAGGTACGGCAAAGTTCAATGTGTTGTGCCCTATCTGAGTATACTCATTTTGATTAAGTATGTTTGCCCCCGCTTTAACTTCGGTCATAATCCGAAAACGTAATCTTACTGAGGCATCGTCAACATTTCTTGTTCGACTAAAAGTATGCTGTTCACTGAAAATTCTTAACAATTTGTGTCTCATTGATCCAGATAAAGATTCTCCAATTTCATTTAGACGTTCCTCTAATGCTTGTCCGAATGATTCTGATATTAGAGTCTCAACAGGTACAGTTTCAAAAAACTTCCCATGTGTCAAGCATACTTTTATATTTGACTGTTTTCTGCCCCGAATCAAATAGAAGACTTGTCGGATTGGTACAGAAAGTATGTTGTTACCTGCTTCTTCCATCTGCGTTCGGATAGTATTTTCTTGACCTTCCATTAGTCTTTCTATTTCTTTTTCACCGGTTGGAATAGTTGAATTAAATGAAGAAACGGAATAACTTTGGCTATCTTTGAGTTCAATCAATTCCCCACCAGTAAACTGAAGATCGTTCTTATTAAGTTTAACAGCTAAATCAGGAAATTTGCCCTTGTTAATACAAGAAAGCATTTGTTCATCAAATGGAAAATTCTCCAGTTTATTTTCTCTAAGGAATTCCGATTTCTTTTGACATAAATGAATAAAGAAGTGATAGATTGAGTATGCCATTTATCTTTTTGATTCGAAAAGTGACATCTGATCTGATGTTGGCGTATTGGAGCAAGTTGATAATTTCGTAAATGAAGATTCCCCCCAAATATCATCTAAGTTTGGTGTACAAACGTAATCCTTAACAAAACGGGAGACATCATCCGCTTTTCTCTGTTGGGAGAATCTGTTTTGAATGATTTCAACATTGTTTGCGTCTATTTCAACGCCAATTGATTTACGACCTAATTGTTGTGAAACGACCAATGTTGTCCCTGATCCTGCAAACGGATCAAGTACGACATCCCCAGGATGTGTTGAAGAAAGGATAATTCGAAGTAGGAGTTGTATAGGTGTCTGCTGTTTGTGTAAGCGATTTCCCTCTGTATCCCGTAACGCTTCATCTCCTGCATAATAACCTGAAGTCAATTCACGTATATCATCCCAAACATCAGTAACATACATTCCATTTTCCCGTTCGTGTTTATATCCTGCTGGTAAGGGTGGGTCAATGCGTAGACGATTAAATACACGTGGTTGCTTACCTTTCGTAGCGAACCCAATTATCTGGTAGTGTTTTCCAAAACGTTTCATCCCAGGAACGGCAGATGTTTTCTTCTTCCAAATTATAAGATTTTGAAAAGTCCACCCCGTATCGGCTAAGCATCGGAGAACATATTCTGTATTCTTCTCCCGTTGCATGAAATAAATCGACCCACCATCAGATGTTAACGCATATACCTTAGCACAAATATCGCTCATCCAATCCCAATACTCATCTGGTGGTAGGTTGTCGTCCCAAGCATTATATGCTTTATCCTGATTGAAGGGTGGATCAAGAAAGGATAGGTCTATTTTCTCAGCAAAGTTGTCGGTATGCAAAGCATCCGAGCAACTTCCGTGATGAAGAATGGAATCTTTGCTAATTGAGTTCACTTTCTGCCTTGTGTTTATACCATTTCTATTATTTTTTGTCACATTACCTATTGTTAGAAATGAAGTGAAATGTAGCACAAACTGGAAAGTTTATGCTACAAGAGAGACATTATATATCAGAAAGGGTATTACTACCTCTTTCAGGTGATTGTCATACCAGAATAAAAATGATTCATTAAAACATAGGATACGAATCCACGGTTAATGCTATATAGCATTAACCGTGGTTAGAAACCGAACCGACAAGGAAAAGCAAAATGGTGAATCAATAGGTATTCACCGTGTAGGTTTAATCGAACAGACACACAAACTTGTGGCTAAACGGTGTAGTTTTTGACAATATCGTCATCAAGATTCTCTAAGATATCTTTGGTATCAACATCTTTGTCTTTCTCTCTTTTGACTTCTGCCTCAAGGAAACCGTTTTCTTCGATTACATCCTCATCTACAAAGATAGGAGCATCACATCGGAGTGCGAGCGCAAAGGCGTCACTGGGTCGTGAATCGATTTCGTATTCTTCCCCGTTGAGTTCAAGTGTTACCTTTGCATAAAAGGTAGTTTTTTCAAAAGCGTTAACACAGATAGATTGTACCTTACCTGAAATAGTGTCAATAAGGTTTTTGAGTAGATCGTGTGTCATTGGTCGTGGCATAGGGACATTTTTTAGTTGATTATCAATTGCCCATGCTTCCGATTCACCGATCCATATTAGCAATATGCGTTTAGAGTCGCCTTCTTTTTCTTTTAGGATGACGACCGGTGCGCCAGTATTGCTATCAATGGTAAGAACTTCAATCTTCACTTCAACCATGGTATTACTCCTTTACATATGAATCCATACTAAGTTCAAGATTCATTTCTTTGCTTTTCTTCACTTCCGATGCCATAAATCCGTTTTGTTCAAGTACAGCCTCATCAATATAGATTGGCACATCACACCTGAGCGCGAGAGCGATTGCGTCACTCGGTCGAGAATCGATGTCGTATTCTTCACTCTCCGATTTGAGCTTCAACTTCGTATTTTTATCGGTTTTGACACCGTCAACGATAAGTTCCACCATAACTGACCTTCCCTTCTACAAAGATGGATCGGATTCCGTTTTTACCGGTTTTACATCAAAGATCCGTTCAACTGGGTCATAATCTATAAAGGTAATTTTATCACCTTCTGATGGATTTGGAACCCCTGTCTGAACACGGCAATTAACAATTATTGTTTGTCCATCTGGCATCTCGACTTGTGCGGTGCCTTGGTTTTGTGTGATATAATCGCTGGTTACGTTACCTTGTAAACCGAGTAGTTGTGGATCATCAGATGTATCAACAGAAACGGTATTGTAAAGTAGTCTTGTAAACGTTAGCATGAGATAACGCGTTCCGATCACACTTGTTATGAATGCAATTATGACGGATGAGGCAAAATTTCCACTCAAAATGGTTTCGACGTTCAAGAGTTTATTAGTTATTAATCCTGCAAAACCCCATGTAATCATCAATGTCATCAATACAATCTTGAAGGATAACTCAGCAGCATTCAAGAATCTTACTATAGGGGATACATGAGATTTGGACTTTGTATCAACCTCCGTTTGCCAAATAAGGGTGATAATCCGCCAAATAATCGCATACAAAAATACGATAACTATTGGTAGTGTAAAGCATATATTATGTGGTACAGTCAGGTATGTCCAGAATGTGTCCATTTTCGTTTTGTATATGTTGTGCGATTAAGGTATGTGCGCGCCGTGCCTCCCGGTAGCTCATATTGTCGATGCAGTACATGTTCCGTTTAACGTTTATTTCCAGTCGTGCTTGTCCTAAAATCCGATGTTTTAAGAATCTTGCTAAATTTACGGTGTTGATATCACTAAAAGGGAGATTACATCGTACATTTGCGTAGGAAACCGCAAGGCTTCCCATATATTTTTCGTCTAATATGAGTACGCGTCGGTTTGTAATCAGTACAAAGTCTGGATGTAATAGTGATGAACGTCCCAAAACACATAAGCAGATCTGTTCATCGGGTTGTAATTCTGCTTTTGCGATCTGTTGTATGCGGTTTGGTAGACTTCCGAAATCCACCATTGTGCTTACACCTTGCGATATTAAAATGTGTAATATGAAATCCGCCGATAGACGGTTTATTGGTTGTGTCGATCGGCGGAATTACGGTATTATCCAATTAGTTGTTAGTCGTAATATCGCAAACTAACAGTTTACGATACGAATAAAGAGTCGAAGATCGGAGTTTCCTCCTACAGAACAGGTATTGTCCGATAATGATCAGTACAGGATCATGATGGAGGTGGCGGGAATTGAACCCGCGTCCGAAAGTATATTGATAAAGGCTACTACATGCTTATCACAGGCTTTATGTTTTGCCTCTAAGACTCCCCTGTGCAAGATTCAAAGATGGCTATCTCAAGTTTATGTTCGCGGAATGTCCCTTGAGAACAACCAGACCGCTATCCCGTATTGCGACGCTTTAGCCTCTCTGACGGGAGGCAGATCAACCAAGCGTAGCTGTGCTAAGCAGCTAATGCTAATTCTTGATCAGCAATTATAATTGTTCCGCCTATTTTACGAGGCCTGCGGAGACCTCGACATGCAACCTGTATCGCAATTACCTCCGTCGAAACCAAGTCACCCCCGAAATAAGTATTGTAAATCTATGTGTAAGATCGTATTTCTCGGGTAGCCTGTTCGCGATCTATTTTATCGCGCTTGTCGTATAGTTTTTTACCTTGTGCGACTGCTAATTCTACCTTGACATTGCTTCCTACGAAATATGCCTTTGTTGGAATTAGCGTCATCCCTTTTGAGTGTACGGATCGTTCGAGTTTCTTTATTTCGTTACGATGTAATAACAGTTTCCGCGTGCGTTTGGGTTCATGATTTGCACGATTACCGTGATCATATAATCCGATAAACGCATCAATGAGAAATATCTCTCCATCTGTTATTTGTGCGTAACTATCCGTGAGATTGAACTGGCCGTTCCGTATTGCTTTCACCTCAGTTCCCTGTAATACGATTCCTGCTTCAAATCGGTCACCCAAATGATAGTCGTAGCGTGCTTTCCGATTGACAGTAATGGTAGGGTTCTGTTGTGTTTTTTTGTTGTTCTTTTTCACAATGCGTTTAATTCTAACATATAAAATTGTCGTATGCAAGCGAATTGTAGATAGTAGCGATTCGTTGTTTGTTTTCAGTTTATTTTGTAGGGAATCAACGCAGCATGCGCATATGGCATGCTGCGGGGTTGCACCCGCGGAAGGTCAAAAGACCTTCATACCCAGGGAATGTCTTAATGACATTCATACCGTTGATTTTTTGATTGTGAAACCCAACATTCCTGTATGTCCAGTTACATGTTGGTATCGTTCCTCAACCCAACCTACAGATAGTTTTCAGTCATATTAAGTATAGGTAAGATAAAAAACGAAGTAATTTTATACTCGTTACGCATTTGAGAGATGTATTACTAATTACTCAAACGTTAATTTTTTATGTGTGTCAACCTCATTTTAATTGTTTCGACCCATAGGTTTTGAAAGTGCCGAAAAACGGGAAAATGTTACACTTTTTGACACATCGTGTGTCATTTAATTTCGATAAAATTATGGCTTTCAGACCAGTACTGTACTGGGTTTATTACCTTTTATATCGAAGAAAGTAGAATTTCTAATTTTCTCATTTTTGTGTCATTTCTCTGCTTTCAGTTTTTGCGCCAAATATTCACAACTGTTATTATTAGTTGTTAGATAATTATCCCGTAATTGCTTTTTGTTCTGGTGGTTCAATTGCGAGGCGTAATTTCTCTACCGCTTCAACGATTTCTGGATCGTTCTGGTTATCAGAAAGTTCTTCATCTGAAGTGATTGCTTTTGTAATTCTCTCCAAAACAGATAGAATACTGGGTTTAGTTAGATTCCTGTTGTGAGTAACAGTCAATCTATTGATAGTGTCGAGTGTTTTTGTGAGTGAGTTCGTGAGAGCAGGTATCTGTTTTGATGAGGTCTCACTGTCTTCCAGTACGGTTTGAATTCGTTGTAGATGATTGACTAAAAGATCCACTTGTTCTGGAATATGGGCGAATTGCTGTTCAGTGCATTCACCAATTTTCCATTCACGCTGTTCATCCCAAAATACTCCATATTTCCCTTTCGGAAATCCTGATGCACCTTTCTTTAGATATGACAAAAGAGGTATTAAGGCAGTGCGAAGCGGTTGTATTCCCATAGCATCGTCTTGTGCCAACCGATTTAGGATTGGATCTTCATTCATCAATGTTGTAACGGCTTTTGATGTTGTAAGTCCACTGGCATGGTAACGGACTATACATTCCCGATGATGGTCTGTTATGAAATTGGATATACACTTCTTTAATTCGTCCCGGACAATATCCTTTAGATTTTGCATTGTATCCTCGTCAATGCCGTCTTCAGATTTCTTGAGTATATCTGAACCCGTAATTTTGATAGCGTACTCCTGTATAAGTTGGATAACATCATTGACAACGATATCCGGGGTGGTGTAATCGAACTTTCTTTTAATTTCTTTATGTAGTTCGTCAGTATCGGTTTTATAAGCGCCTTCAAAAATCTCTGTCCTTAGTTCTGAAATTCTTCTACTATTCATGGTTGTCCTCCATTTTTAGTTTTTCAAGTTTTTTTAGTCGGTTTTTTAAAACCTCCCAATTTAAAGTGCTTTGAAGTGAGTCTGGACCTGTGTTCATAGCAAATCACCAAAAACAGATGTTTTTTTAAAAATTTGAAAAACTTGAAAACTGTGTTTTTGGGCTAATTTGCTATAAACCCAGTACGGTAAAGGGATTGTATAGAATTGCCCGTAATTTATCAGTTGAGATTTAGATTCATAATTTATCATAACAGAATAAACCTTTATTATTTTTATATCCTATTACCTATAATACTATTATAACATACAAATAAATATATTGCAACTTTATTTTTCACGTATGTTACTTTAGATAACAGTGTATAGGTTTTTCTTCAATATTTTTTAGTTTAATTGGGGATATTTGCGTTTAAGGTAGGATTTTGTGTAATTTTGTCTGAATCGCGGATATCGCGGATGTCACAGATTACACGGAGAAGAGGATGTTCAGAGGTTTTATTCTTCTGATGTTTCTATGTCTGTAGACGATTAACAGTTCTTCCCAAACTCGGTGAGTTAGAGGTAGCACGTTGAATATCCCAATGATTGTAAATGAATTCGCTTAACCGAGGGTTGTATCCCGGACCGATTCTTAGATTATTAATACCCTCGTCCCTAACAAGTTCTCTTCGCAAAGTTGTTGATTTACTCTTTTTCACAAGTGTAAGAAGTGTATTCTTAGGATCCAGGATTTTGTCTGTCGGAGTAGGGATTTGATTTCCCGATATTTCTAAAAATTCAGCGAAGGCTTGTCTGTCAGCCATTACCCATGATTCAACTTCCATGACAGCAACCCGCAGATAAAATCCAGGATTTAATGAACCTCTAACCCAAGATTGAATGAGCGTAGGTGGACACACATTGGGTGAATCTAAATCTGTTAACATGAAAACATCATAAGGTTTTCTGGCATTTTGATTCAAACCTATGGCTTTTTGTTTTAGGGAACCGAACCCTTTATATACAATTGATCTTTGTATCACAAATCCGAGTCTTGTAAGTATTTCTGTTGCTACTGCTTCGCTTAGCTGATCCTCAACCGCCAAAAGTACACCATTTGAATTCATGCTATAATCCCATTTTATCCCCATTTTTAAGATCACTCTTTGAAGGGACGACTTCACCAACTGTAAAGTCTGATGCGAGCAGTTGACGCACAGCAGTATTATCTGAGGCTGTGCTGACTTCAGTTCCTGATTCTGTAGGTGTGAGCATGAGTACTTCTGTACCATCGATCTCTGGTTGAGCAAGCAGAACATCACTATGTGTGCTAACGAATACTTGCTGGCCTTTACTCGTTTGCATTCTGTAAATCAGATATGCGAGTTGAGATACGATACCAACATGTAATGACTGTTCGGGTTCTTCCAAAAGAAGTATCGATTCACTTTCAAGGAGTGCCCACATAAGGGTAATCAACCGAAGTGTACCATCAGAAAATTGATCTTCGTATTGTAATGGAGAATTCGGATGCCAGTGTGAATTCCGTATTGCTAAATGGGGTTGTCCTTTTTCATCATAAGTGAATTGTAAACGTTCAAGTTGTGGTACAACCTTTTTAAGTGTATCTTCAATAGTCTGTATGTTCGCGATGCGTGTTTTTTCGTCTACACACACGATTTTTCTGATTAACCCTTGTCCAAGTTGCGTCTTAAAAGGTTTTTCACTTAGAATTGATGTTGAATACGAAACGCCATCATCGGTTTCAAGTGATTCTGGTGTATACAGATTAGAAACACTGAATAGTTTCGGATTTAATTGGAGATAGGTAATTGATCGAAAAAAGTTTCTCAATTCATTAATGTCATCTTCTGTTCCTTCAAAAGCAGAATGAATTAGACTGTCAGGATTTTTTTCATCTTGTGTAACCGTTCTATTAAGTATCAACTCACCCTTTCTCCACACTTTTTCAAACGTCAGACAAGCAGAATGACTCTTAGCTTGAAAGGGTTCGCGAAATCCAATTGCATACCTCCAACTTTCAGGAGAATCTGAGGTATCAGCCAGACGGAAATCTATTTTAATGTCTGTGTCATTCTCACTCACCATACTTCGCAGGTTTTGAATCCCACCCCTTGTCCTAACGCCATGCTGAAATCCACCACTTTGGTTATTGGCTATGTCATGAATAAAACGAAAAATATCTAAGAAGTTTGATTTCCCAGAGCCGTTCGGACCAACAATAAATTGCCGTTCACTGAGTGGGACATCAATTTCTCGAAAGTTACGCCAGTTTGTAACGTTTAGGTGCGTGATAATCATAACAATATTCTCAATACGGGTCTCAATGTTAAATCATTGTAGTGGCTGTGGAGCGGGTATCTAACCGAAGACAGTATAGTCTTTTCAAGGATGACTTCTGTGAATAGAATAATAACACATTAGGGGATGTGTGTCAATTGATATGGTGGTTGGAATATTCTGGTGTATTCATACCTAAAATAGAGAATTTCTGAATCGGTGAAAACACGGAAAGCACGAAAGGAGTTCGGTCTGAGTACGGAGAGAAGGGTTAACCAAAGAGGGTGAAATATGATTTCTTTTTAAGAATTGTGTCGCAGTGGTTTGTTTCTAAACTCTCTTACAACATTATGATTTAATTTATCAATTGGTTTACCAGCAATGAATTTGCGTTCAGCTCCTACCCGTCGCACCTGTAACTTTTTTAGATCATATTCTGGTAAAAGTTCATCCTGTATTGTTGTATTATCCTTCTTCATAATATTCTGTTTCCATACGGGTTGCTATTCTTGCTCTAATAGACTTGCCTGATAAACATATTAGCGATCTAAAAGGTTAAGCAGTAGTTAGCTATGTTGCTTTTATTTTACCGATGAATCTAATTCTTGTAAGAACGCCGCAACACTTGGTGTGTCAATCGCTGAAAGATGTATCTCTGACAAACGATCAAGATCCCTAATAGATTCAAGGACTTTCACCACAGGTTGTACATCCTCTAATGGAAAACGTCTTGTAAGAATAATCAGTATATTTTTTACATACGTTTCACGTGAACCTTGTTCTATACCGCGCTGTATTATGAGTTCGTAAAAAGGAGATTCTTGCATCATTTCCTCCGAGATTAGTTTCTGAGAAAGAATCGTGTTAACGGCATAGGTTTATCTCTACTGTCTTATCCAAACAAAACCATCTCCTTTAGAGATAACGACAACATCTTACTCTAATTCTTGTAATAACGCCGTAACACTTGGTGTGTCAGTTGCAGAAAGATGTATCTCTGACAAACGATCAAGATCCCTAATAGATTCAAGGGCTTTCGCCACAGGTTGTACATCCTCTAATGGAAAACGTCTTGTAAGAATAATCAGTATATTTTTTACATACGTTTCACGTGAACCTTGTTCAATACCACGTTCTATACCGCGCTGTAATATGAGCTCGTAAAAAGGAGATTCTTGCATCATTTCCTCCGTGATTAGCTTCTGAAAAAGACTTGCGTCATAGGTTAGACTACCTAATGTTGATAAGGCATACAGTAGTGTTCCGCGTGTCTGTGTGTCAACTGGTGCAGATTCCGTCTTTTCGACACACTTTTGCAACCATGCTTCTGGGTTTATACCGATAGGTGGTCTCATTAAGGGTGTAAACGGTAATAAGCCAACCGACATTGTATCCAAAAATGACTCACCATCTAAATCTGCCAGTCGAATCACCTGATACTTATGTTGTAAACCAAACGTATCATTTCCATAACTATAGCCACCCGGATCGGTTTGTCCGGCGTTTGAACTTAGATATATTACCACTGAATAGACTGGAAGTTCATACCGGAGTAGAAGTTCACCAGCATACGCAAGTACTCGTAACGGCATCGGTTTATCTCTACTGTCATGGGTTTGTACTTCTATATGAAGGAGAACTGTTTCATTATGCCATAACACCTTAAATGTCATGTCGTTACGATGAACTTTTACTGTTTGTTGTTCCGTGTCAAGGGTCTCTAAAACCTGCACATCAGATGTATCAAAGGATAACTTTGCGAAGTCATCAGCAAACCTATCCATCAGATGTTTTACGATTTCATCGTATTGTGCCATGTAAAGTGTTTTACCTTCTCCAATAGTCTTTTATTGATTATATATTCTCGTGTTGTAGGTTGTCAAGGAAAGTTATTCTGAATTCTGATGGAAGGATTATTTAATTCCTGATATGAGTATTTAGGTGGTTTCTTTGAGGTTGGTGTTTGTATGTCTGAATCGCAGATTACGCGGATTACGCAGAGAAGAAGGTAGTTGGTGTCAGGTGATCTGAGTTGTCATTTTAACTTCCAAATATTAATAGTCAACCACGATACACATAGTTTAGTAGTTTAGTTTACAAATCACTGTAATCCCCTTTAAACACCTCTCTTAGATGCCAATTTGTATATTCCTCATTCGGATAATAAACTTGATTGGGTAGATATCCAATTTCCTGACCATCGTATGGTTTCAGCCATTCATCAAAACCCACGGATGTTCTATCAACATGCTCAGATACATGTAATTTCAACCGATCTGACAATGTAAAAACGCCTCGGTCAAACAACTTGTGGTGTAAAGAACATAAGGCGATTCCATTCTTCTCTGTATCAGGGCCTTCTGCCATGTGCCATTTGATATGAGCTGCCTCTAATGCAACATGCCGATCTCGTAATGTCATGTTAAAGCCACATATTGCGCACCTATACCCATATGCCTCCAATACATTATGTCTAAAATATGGGTCCCGGGGTTGTTCCGAAAATCCAAAGGATAATTCTATGCCAACATCTTGTAGTATATCTTCATGGTAGGAAATTGGAAAATGTTTCACCAATAGACGACCAATAATTTCAAAGGTCATACCATAGTCGTCTTGAAGTTTAGAAGCGATTTCTTCTGGGAAACCACCAGAGGACATGTACTGTTTCATATCTCTTGCTGAGGCATTATCTTTGTGGACATGTACATTCTGTGTATTGTTAACTTCCCAAAGCCCGTCGTTTTGCAGACGCCAGAAAGGATCGGCAGGATTATATTTTTCTCTCCAAGGTCCAAATTCCCGTAATAGGTTAGGAAGAAACTCCTCTACATCTTGATAAAGCGTAAGTCTATCTTCACCACGAAGTAATTTTCCAATTGAATATAGAACAAGGAGAGGTTTGTGCACTGCTCTCTTATCCCTGCTTTGCCATACATTCATCTTTTGAAATCTCTGAATAATCTCTTCTCTATCCATACTATATCTCCACAAGATCACTTATGACAAACCAGACATGGTTCCTCGTCATCCTCATCATCGTGGACATCGGTGAGGATTTCTATGAGACGTTGATTCGGTTTATCCTTTTTCTTGGATGCTTTTGCTTGTTCTGTCCGTTCTTTGATCTGTTCTATACGTTCTGGAGTAGCCAATTCCTCTAAACTCTCACCTTGACTCCATGTGAACCGTTCGCCAGTTTCTGGATTGAATTTTTCGTAACTCTTTGCAAGTTCAAACAGATCCGGATGTTGTTCTAAGAGTCCAACCCATTCGGATTTGCGTTGGAAGAAACAGAAGTAACATCCAGAACGTGTACGCCAGTTATAGTAATCTGGCATACCGAGTCCACTTTCCTCAAGGATGCGGTAAACATCCTCTTTGGTAATACCATCATCTTTGAATGGATATTTGGGTTCAATGTTTCGGAGAGAGGTCGTTTTTAGCGGTTTGTACCCAACACGATCTTCATCAGCACGGATAGCAATATAGTGGTAAGCGTGATCTTCACCAACATATTCTTCAAACGGTCTGATCTTGAGTTTGATAGTACACCAACGTACTTGAGAAGAGGGTAGCATCCCACCGTGGAGTGTTAGCCAGTGGTCGAAATCGCGTTCTACGTTGAGACGTGCAATGGGTTTCCCAAGGAATGCTTCTAAACGATCCAAAAAGTCGTAGGTCTCTGGAAGTTCTTTCCCCGTATCGGTGAAGAAATACTCCATTTCAGGCACTCTGTCACGCATATAAACTGCAAGTGCCGAACTGTCTTTTCCACCAGAAAGACCGAGAAGATGTCGCGTTTGTCCCACTATTTCACCCCATTAAATTCTTCAGTCAGTTCATTTATTCATATATCTTGCTAACCTATCTCGAGATGAGTTTTAAACAAAAGTTTGGTGTCCAGAAAAGGAGGGATTTTTAAGGTATGGTGTGTTTGTATTTTCAACAATTAACTGTGTTTCCATGCTGTATATTTTACCATAAATTGAGATGGAATTTCAATAGCATTTCTACACTGATTTACACCAGTTTTTGGATAGGAAAATTAAATAAGATTTTGTTGTGTTATTAGATGAAATGAATACCTTCACTAATATGCATTTGATTAAATACCATCACACAACTGAAAAAATGGATCAAGAGATACCGGGTTCCCAAGTTTTTTCAAGCACACATTGGCTCATGTATTAAGTACGGGCTTTTGTGTTTATTTTACTATAACGACTTGTGTTAGTTGTTTTAAAGTAATATTATAATTCACACATACAGATATTTTTCTTTACTTTTATCCACCCTTATGCTTTCCTTATAGAATAACAATATTTACAATAAGGAGCATAAGGATGGACTTACAGGATACAATAGAGAAATATGTCATGCAACTGAAAAATGAAAATCGTACACTAAAAACCGTTGCCAAAGTTTGTAGACAGATTATGGCAACCCTTTATGATACCTACTTTCCGGATGCTGAAGCACGAAGACCGGGACCAAAAAGCCTTTGTCCTGATAGTGATATACTCACTATCTCTTGGCTATTAGAACTCATAGGAAAGGATAGTGAATGTGCGGGATATAAACTTATCACATCTGAACTCAGCGATCTGTTCCCATTTTTACCTGAACGCTCTCGCTTCAATAGGAGACGACGGAACCTTTGCCACGCAAGCGAAAAACTCCGACAAGTTTTGATACACTTTTTACCCGACGATGAGAGATTCATAGTAGATAGTTTTCCTATCCCGCTTTGCGATTTCAAAAGAGTTCCTTCTTC
>PYJD01000028.1 GCA_003635315.1 Candidatus Poribacteria bacterium | reverse complement strand
CCTCAACCTGTGAGGCTTGTTGTGATACGCACAAAGCCAAATCCATCTAAAAAGTATAAGTATTTTGCCTGTTCACATCTGATTTAGAGCTCCCTGTAGCCGATGCCATCACACACTATATAAATAGATGGCAGATTGAAACGGCGTTCCGGGATGTCAAACTGAACTTTGGGTTTGATACATATCAACTCCAAAATCGTGAAAGTTTGAACCGACACGTGCAACTCAGTTTTGTTGCAGCAAGTCTGACACAACTCTGTTGGGTAAACACGATGGATACACCATCAGCCAAATCGTCGGAAATGGAGAATGAAGTTCCTGATGTAGAGGCAGTGCTGCAAACGCTCCGTATCCATTGGTATAAACCGGAATATCTAACACGCGGGTTGATGGTTGCTTATTTACAACACTGTATTGAGCAACACTATTTATCTACGAGTAAAGATCCAAAACAAAACTCAACAAAAAATCTAAAAATAGTGGAAGATACGACTTGACCTATGCAAAATGATGTATTTTCAAGATTTTATTCAAAAAATAGTCCAAAATGCTGTGATTTCTAACAGAAAATAAGATAAAAAAAGTGTTTACATGACAATTTTTTTGGCTGTTGAAAGTCCTGACAAGCAAAAACTGTCCAAACTATAGTAATTTGTTACCAATTCTATATAAAAATGTCTCTTGTTTGTAGTATAACCTGTATGGAAACAGACAAGATATTTAAATCGTCAATTGTTCTACGATGGTATCTATGACATCATCAGCGCGATTTCGTATCTGATCTGGTGTGAGACTTTGGATGGGATGTGCTACTTTTATAGGTTCCAAATCACTATAACCCAGAACTCGTGCTTGTACTTTTCCTGCTGCATAAAACACTTCAGTACATATTGCTACACTGGGAACACCCCGTTCCTCTAATACACTGCCATCGTGCATACTGCACGATATACATGAACCTCAGTCAGCAAGACCTTCAATAACGAAATCAGCACGATCAGCAAGATCAGATAGTAATTCTACAGGTGCAGGACGGGAGAATGTTGGTTTTTTTACGCGAATGACATCAGAAATTTCAAATCGGTAGCATATCAATTCTTCTAACCGATTGAGAAAGATATCACTGCCATTTTTTGTAATATCCAACAATCCCATTACTTTACCGTTTAAAGACTCAAGTCGTTTTGACAGATATTTTACTGGAATTTCTTCATTTGCAGTAGGGTCGAGTAATATTGTGTTTGTCATAGGTTTCAATGATTATTTTGAATCATCCATTTGGATCTGTTGTGATTTTGCCATTGCATCCTCAGCTTCCTGAATCATTCCCTTGCGTTGATAACAGATAGAAAGGCTTGTATATGCGAGTGGATCATTAGGATCAATTTCTATTGCCTTTTTAACTGCCTCAATGGCTTCATCGTATTGACTAAGACGTTCATAAGCGTGTCCTAATCCGAGATAGCCTTCAATATAATCTGGGTAGGTTTCTATAAGTTCATTAAAGGCTTCAACAGCAGCATCAAGATTATTTTCGCCAAATAGCGTTAGTGCCTTATCGTATAGTTCTTCTTTTGTTACCATTTAATACTTCCTAAGTGATTTCTTACAGCAATATGAACTTTCTATAGGAGAAATGCAGTTCTAATTGCTAAAATCCAGTCTTCATAACAGGGTTGAGTTAGAGTATTAGAAAAATGCATTATGCACAGAAGTCAAGTATCTGAAGGCTTCCACCCAAATACTTTATGCAAAAATTGATGTGTCGAATACCAATTCTAAATAAATAGTTCTCTTAAATTCATATGTAATACAAAGTTCGGTGCGGTTCCAAACCGCACCTACCGGGTTTGGTGGATGATGTCTATATGTCATAATATTTCTTAGAAATGGTATAAGAGTAGAATCTAACCCTTAATTGGAAAAAGTGTATTTACCGAACTTGTGCTACAGTATAACAATTATTCCAACATATTACAATCTATTTAGATGTAATTGATGAGAAGGATTAACAATTTGACATTTTAGCGACCTTATGTTAAAATATGACATATCAGAAGGAGTATTTGCTATGGCGTATTATATAACCGATGAATGTATAGGGTGTATGGCATGTCTGACCAATTGTCCTGTTGATGCTATCACAGGTGATCGTAATATGTTACATATTATTGATCCCAGTATATGCATTGATTGTAGTGCATGTGGAATGGTATGTCCAGTCGAAGCAATTCGTGATCAATTCGGTGCAGTCTGCAAATTCATACGTCGTCCAACACATAGACCTATAGCTGTCATTTATGAAGAACTCTGTTCAGGATGTGATTTCTGTGTACATATCTGTCCATGGGATTGTCTTGAACTTTTAGATCCGGATACTGGTGAACATGCGGAGAGTTTCTTCGGAATTTGTGAATTAGTGAAACCGAAGGACTGTGTAGGTTGTAAATTGTGTGAAGAGGTATGTATTAAGGATGCGATCCGAGTCGAATCACCAGTATTATTAGAACTGGCTGAAGCTACTGAAGCAGCAGATTAACTCACAAATGTATCTGACATGCATTCATCACCACTCAATAGTCAAAACTTAGTTATTGTTATTTCTGGACCATCTGGTGGTGGTAAAAGCACAGTTGCTCAAGTGTTGTGTGAGAATGATGATACATTACGACTCTCTATTTCTGCTACGACCCGCAAAGCACGTCCTGATGAAATTGATGGTGAAAATTATCATTTTTTAACAAAATTCGAATTTGAAGAGAACATTAAGAACAACTATTTCATAGAATGGGCAAAATATAGAGAGCACTATTACGGTACACCAAAGTCTGAAATAGATGTATCCCGTAAAGAAGGGAAAGATACCGTATTGGAAATTGATGTTAACGGTGCCCTTCAAATTAAAAAGCAACACCTTACACCTGCCAATAGTATCCTGATTTTTCTTATCCCTTCAACATACGATATTCTGGAAAAACGTCTCAGAGGAAGAAATACTGAATCAGAAGACGAACTCAAAAACCGATTAGAAATTGCTAAGACAGAACTCCAGTTAATTGCCCAATACGATTATTGTGTAGTTAACCCTGAAGATGATGTTGAACAGGCAGTGTATCAAATCCGGAATATTATTTCCGCAGAACGATTACGTATTAACCCAGAACAAACAACAACCTTTCTTCAGAACTTCGGCTTGCCTATATAACCGGTCTTGTAATATAGGTAGTATTACAAGAATATATATTTGTTATAGTAAACAGCACTTACATGGGTGAGGAAGTCATATTTGAGTAATTGCAACTGTAAACGAATACCTTATTGAAAATGAACAGGAACGTCTGCTATGGAACTCAAAGATAAGACAATTCTTTTAGGTGTAACGGGTGGAATTGCTATCCATAAATCGCTTGATTACACCAGTCAATTAGTAAAATGGGGTGCATCAGTTCATGTAGTGATGACGCAAAATGCCACACGTTTGATAAACCCCTTACAGTTTCAAGTATTATCCCGAAATCCTGTGTTACTTGACCTTTTTGATACACGAGAAGATTGGAAACCACCCCATATTGATCTTGCTGATCGTGCGGAATTACTTTCAATTGTTCCTGCTACTGCTAATTTTATTGGTAAAATGGCAAATGGGATAGCTGATGATGCACTTACAACAGTTGCTGTTTCAGTACATTGTCCAATTCTTGTTGCCCCAGCAATGAATGGACATATGCTTCAAAACCCATATGTACAAAACAATATTAGTACTCTTAGGAAAAATGGTGTAAAATTTGTCGAGTCAGAAACCGGGGATCTTGCATGCGGATATCAAGGAGAGGGTAGATTAAGTTCTGTTGATGTTATACTTGAACATACAAAAGCAATTCTTACACAACCACAAGATCTACTTGGAAAAAATGTACTTGTCACTGCAGGTGCGACACGAGAATACCTTGATCCTGTCAGATATATAACAAACGGATCAAGTGGCAAAATGGGGTATGCTATAGCTGAAGTAGCAGCATCCCGTGGTGCAAGTGTTCAGTTAGTTAGTGGGTATACAACTATTTCACCACCACCTGGTGTTGAAATTATGAATGTAGATACTACCCAAGAAATGCATGATGCAGTTGTAGACTTATTTGATGATTCTGATATAGTTGTAATGTCTGCAGCACCAGTTGATTATCGTCCGAAAGATTACTCTCCTCATAAGCTTAAAAAGACAGATGACACACTAACTCTTGAGCTTCAAAAGACACCTGATACAGCATATACACTTGGTAAAGTAAAAACAACTCAGTTGACAGTATGTTTCGCAGCAGAAACTGAGGATGTTCTTGAAAATGCCAAAGAGAAATTAATACGAAAAAATTGCGATCTGATAGTAGCGAATGACTTACTTGCAGAAGGTGCAGGATTTGCTGGTGATACAAATATCGTATCTCTCTTGGATAGAGATGGTAGATGTGATCAATTACCTCTTCTAACAAAACGAGAAGTCGCTCATGTCATCTTAGACCGTATCGTAAAAATGCTATGATAGCCTGTCAATTTTCTTTTAATATCAGAATATGGCGTTATCATTACAAAGAATAGATTAGGAAATTTCGTAAGATGACACTTCTGGATCAAGTTAAAACTTTCCTTAGAACTAATCGTATCCACCCTAAAAAACAATTAGGACAGCACTTCTTAGTTAACGAAGAGGTGTTACCAATAATTATTGAGGCAGGCGAGGTATCCAATACAGATGTTGTGATTGAAATTGGTGCGGGTCTTGGATTTCTCACAACAGAATTAGCAAGTAATGCACGGAAGGTAATAGCGGTAGAGGTAGATTCTACTCTATATGGAGAATTAGATTCACAGTTTGGCAACAATACATCTGTTGACATCATCCACGGCGATTTTCTTGCGTTAGATATTTCAACACTAATTCCGAATAACACAAAACCAAAGGTGATAGCAAATCTACCTTATGCAATAACTACCCCAATTTTATGGAAGTTATTAGAACATACGGATCAACTTAGCAATTGTGTTTTAATGATGCAACGTGAGGTAGCAGAAAGGATTGTAGCAAGTCCGGGTGGGAAGGATTATGGTGCGTTAACAATCGGTATATCATACTATGCTGATACTACTATGATTGGTACACTTTTACCCAATAATTTCTATCCTGAACCGAAAGTGGAATCGGCTTTGCTCGGATTATCGATGCTTGATGCACCGAGAGTGACAGTAGAAAATGAATCTTTCTTTTTTAGGTTAGTTAGAGAATCATTTAGAGGTAGAAGAAAGATGTTAAAGAATACTTTGAAAAGATTTGCCACCACAGATAAATTGAATGAAATATTGTTGAACTTAGATATTGCCCCCCAAAGACGTCCGGAAACATTAGATATCGGTGAATTTGCAGCCTTAGCGAATGTCTTACACACCAATATCTAAACGGAGTAATTGCCAATACACGATTTTCCAATCTCCACCTTCACGTCGTAATTCAAACAAACTTCTTGCCTGCAGATGCCGTTGTATTTTATCTTCTGCACCTTCTGAATCTACATCTAATAGAAGTTCAACAGCAGCTTTTCTGGCATCTGTAATATTCATATCTTTGTCTTTGAATACAAATTGTATCTTTGAATATTTTATGAATAAGTCGGTAATAGTCGGTATTATACTGTCATAATTTGGTGGAACGACCCCGGATAGAACGCCGAAGGTAGTAATAGGATCGTCAGATGCAACGTATGATTCAGAGAATTGTGATTGTATTGCAGGAATATTCTCTGGATCAATTGATTCAATCAATTTGGAAAATGAATCAAAAAAATCATCCAATTCTTCCTCTGTATCTATGAGAGGCATCATTTCAACATTAACAACTAATCGTTCATTGGTCACAATAATAATCTGAGTGTTAGGTTTATAATCTGTATCTATAACACTAAGCGTTTGTTCCTTGTGATATGGTATTCCTTGAAATACAAAAAGACCATCAGGTTCAGTCTTAATTTCTAAGCCATATAATTGTACTACAGCTCCCGTTAGAGGATTAGTTGTATTGGCATCAACAACCTTGCCAGATACAGTGCCATATAGAATAGGTTCAGGTTCAATAATTGGTTCAGGAATGTCTTCATTATCCTTACTACATGCCAGTAAGATAATAAATAGTAAAAATATAATTACTTTATGTTTAGAAAGATAAATTTGCATTTTGTTGCCTTTATGTGGTATTCTTATAAGTGCTAAATGGAATTAAAATTATATGCAAGGGAGGGTTTAAAATGTCCAGAGTATGTAAAATATGTGGCAAAAAACCGCGAACTGGTCATCAGATCAGTGCATCAGATCATAGAACGAAACGTCGTTGGTTACCAAACCTACAACGTGTCCGCGTATTGACCGAAGTAGGTACAAGACGTATTCGAGTATGTACATCTTGTATACGTGGTGGCAGGATAAATAAAGTAATCACCGGAATGCCATCCTAAGTTAATTTTAAACTACATTTTTCTTACCACGCTAACAACACCTTTTAATTGTTTAATAGCATCCATCACCTTTTTCAGTTGATCCACCCCATTAACATCCAAAGTAAAATAATCTGCAGCAGTATCATCTATAGAAGTAACAGTTGAAGCTTTGAAATTTCCTTCCCTTATGTTGACATGATATTGTGCAATTGCAGTAGTGATTTCACGTAACATGCCAGGTTTGTCATCACATTCTATGAAGATTTGTGCGGGATAGTTAGTCCCTTCTTCAGTTAACCAATTAACCGAGACAAATCGTTCAGGTTCATCAAGTAGTCGTACACATCCTGACCGATGTACGGAGACCCCTCTTCCACGTGTAAGATACCCAACAACATCATCACCAGGAATAGGGTTACAACATTTCATAATTCGTAACATCCCTAAATCAATTCCATTCCCCAATTGTATAGTGGGTTCAACACGTTTTTTGTTAATTTCCTCGTCAATTTCTTCTGGAATATCATGTTTTAATTGATTTATAACCTGTGTTGCAGATTCACTTCCATTTCCAATGTTTATATAGAGGTCATCTAAGCTTTCGCGTCCGAGTTCTTTAGCAATCTCAATCATCTTTGGTGATTTTAGAATATCACTTGTGAATAAATATGATACTTGAAGTTCAGCTTTAAGTAATTTTTTCCCTAATTCAAGGGCATCAATTCTATCCTTTTCTTTAAACCAATGTCGTATTTTTGTCCGTGCGTTTGTAGTTTTCACAAATCGCAACCATGCCCGACTCGGTTTGCTATTTGGGTGTGTAAGTATATTTATACGATCACCATTCTGTAGTGGTTCCCGTATTGGAGTTAGAACGTTATTTACTTCTGCTCCGCAGCATGTATTCCCAATATCTGTATGGATTTTATATGCAAAATCAATTGCAGTTGAACCAACAGGTAATGCATGAATATCCCCTTTTGGCGTAAATACATATACCTCATCCTGGAATAACTCCAGTTTCATAGATTCAATAAATCGGTCAGGAACATCTTGAGTATCTTGTATATCCTCTAACATCTCTTTGTAATTTGCAAAGATAGATAATGCTTCTTTTGTTGTTGGGACACCTTCTTTATAGCCCCAGTGGGCAGCGATCCCGTTTTCAGCCACCTGATGCATTTCCGTACTGCGAATTTGAATTTCAATAGGTTTCCCATCATCTAATATTGTAGTATGTAAAGATTGATATCCATTCTTTTTTGGTTGACCGATCCAATCTCTCACACGATCAGGGAGGTAATTCCATCTTAAATGCAATACCCCAAGTGTACTATAACAACTCCAATCATCAGGAACAATAACCCTCAGACCGACCAAATCACAAATCTCTTTAAAGGGTGTCCCCTTTTGGTGCATCTTCTGATATATACTATAAATATGTTTTGTTCTTCCTCTAACTTTAGCAGAGATTCCATGTTTTTTCAGTTCAGCATGAATTGTAGCTTCCATTTTCTGGCAATATGATTGTCGTTCATCAAGTTTCTCGTTAAGAAGATCTGCTATTTCTCTATATGTTTCAGGTAGAAGGTATTTGAAAGAAATGTCTTCTAACCGACTCATAATAGACCAAATACCCAATCGGTGTGCAATAGGTGCATATATTTCCAAAGTCTCTTTTGAAATACGTTGCTGTTGTTCTTCAGATAGATGTTCAAGGGTTTCCATATTGTGTAGACGATCAGCGAGTTTTATCATAATAACCCGCATATCCTCCGCAGTAGCTAACAACAATTTACGATATGTTTCAGCCTGACGTTTACGTTGTCCACCACTGAACTTATAGCGTCCTATTTTCGTTACACCTTCAACTAAATTTGCAATATCCTTACCGAATCTTTTCTCCATTTCTGATCGAGTTATCCCGGTATCTTCCAAGACATCATGCATAAGTCCAGCACAAATGGTATCCATGTCCATTCTGAGCTGTGCGAGTATTTCAGCAGTCCTTATACAATGAATGAAATACGGATCACCAGATTTGCGATATTGTTTCTGATGTGCCTTCTCACCAAAATTATAACACTCTGTGAGAAACTCAAAATCAATTTCAGCGTCCGGATTATGTATTTTTATTTTTTCAATTAGAGATTCGACACTCATTTTTTATTTGTTCCCAAATCGGTTGGATATTTTCTTGATTCTGAAATTTAATAAAATTCTGAGAGTTCTGTTTTAACCAGACACCCTTTTGAAATGTCTTTGATTTATGCAAACTACTTTTTGACGATTCTACTAACTTATAAGAATTTGTTCCATTATTGCGTATATTTTCAATTAACGATAATTCTTCAAAGATTTTTAATCCTGTCTCCAACCCATCTTTTGAAATTAAATCTAATTTATCTACTAATGTATCAAAATCAGTATGCCCCTTGTTGATAGAATCTTTTAATTCATTATAGACCGATCGGAGTAAATTCATTTCTGGATATCGGTTATTAACCCAATTATTTAACATATCCACATCTGATTTGTTGTTATAAAGCAAATGCAATAAAGTTTCATTTTGATGAAGTATTAATGGATAACATCTTTTAAAGAATTTAGTAGGATCAATCTCAAGATGGCAAAACAACACATGCTCAATTATCGGTAATTTCTCTAATGTGGAGTTAGATATAGCTGAATCAGATACGATTGCTGCTAATTCACCGGACTTAATTCTCTCTAATAGACTTAACTCTTGAATCTCTGTAGATGTTTTTTGATGTCTACCGACTACAGGAACTTTTTCTGGGATCAACTTTGTTAATAACAGATCAATCATCTCTGAATTTTGTACATATATAATTGAAGGTTTATTTTCATCCAATAATTTGTGCAGATAATCTTTCTTATTATTAGAACGACTATCAACTATCCTGCCTGTTGAATGTGAATCTGTCGGTGGATAAATGGCAAGTTGGGGTGCACGATCAACAATTTGATATTCTTCAAAGGTTAATTCTACCGAACGTTTTCCGTTAAACTCATTGATTTGAGATGAATAAGCAAGATTTATTAATAAATTAGGACCATTTAAGATAGGTATGTGTTCAGCTTTTCGCCAGCCAACAGTTCTTTTTGGATTAGAGCCATCACTGACAAGCATCTGCATATGTTCTTTCTCTTTACCCATCGGCGAAGCATTTCCAGAGATTCGTAACCCTTTGGTTACAAATTGAGGTGAAGGGTTTTCGGTTCCGAACGGTTCTAAGTTCTTAAACTGCTCTAAAGTGTCTAACGTAAGGGAGGATAGATTTGTTTCAAAATCTAAGTATAGCTTTGGTACCAAATCCTCATCGTTTAGATTTTCAGATGCATATTCATCAAATGCTTTCTTAAATTTCGGTAAATTCTTTTTTTCCAGAGTGACACCTGCTGCTGCTTGGTGTCCACCATGTTTTATCAGCAAATGTGAGCAGTGGTTCAGACTGTCTGCGAGGTTCATACCTTCAATACATCGTCCCGAACCTGATGCATAATCACCATCAATTGCCAGAACAAAAATGGGACGATAGAATGAATCAAGTAAACGTGCTGCGACAATACCGACGACACCCTTTGCATTATCCCCCCAGTTATCACTTGCTACCACCAAACCCTTTGCTTCATTTAGATCGTATTCATCATTTAGTTGTTGATATGCTTTGTCCTGTATTCCTTTTTCTGTATCTTTACGTTCTACGTTATATGCGTCTAATTTCCTTGCATACTCTTCTGCTTCCTCCAGCTTATCTGCTATCAAAAGTTCAACCACAGTTTTAGCTGTATCCATTCGTCCCGCAGCATTCAAACGTGGTCCCAACTTGAAGCCGAGAGTGCTACCAACAATAGGTTTGCCATCGATACCTGCAACATCACACAGTTTTTGTATCCCCAGACGTTTCCCTTTGTTTATTTCTTCCAACCCCAGTTTACTTAATACTCGATTCTCCCCTGTGATGGGTGCAAGGTCTACAACTGTACCTAATGCCACGAGATCAAGAAGTGATGTAAGATACGCTTGATCATCTATGAGTCCTTGTGCCAATTTGAATGCCAAACCGACCCCTGCTAAATGTTCATAAGGGTATTCGTTACCTGGTATTTTAGGTGAGATGATAGCATACGCAGGTGGTGGCTCATCAATAGGAGGTTGGTGGTGGTCTGTTAAAATAACATCTATTCCAAGACTATTTGCTACTTCTACTTCATTGACAGAGGTAATGCCACAATCTACTGTAATCAATACAGAGCAACCATTCATTGATATTTCTTTTATAGCATTCTCATTCAGTCCATATCCCTCCTCATATCTATGCGGGATATAATATTCAGGTGTGTAATCTAAGTATTGAAAAGCATGCATTAATAGTGCAGTAGCGGTTGTACCATCTGCATCATAGTCCCCATATACACATATCTGTTCACCATTCTTAATTGCTTTCTGAATTTTTTCTACGGCTTTTGCCATATCCGCTAAATCAAACGGTGAATGTAGGTCTTCATAAGTCGGATATAGATATGTTTTACCTTGGTCAATAGTAGTAATACCACGGTTAATTAGTAATCGTGCTACTAATGGAGTGACACCTAAACCTGCAGCAAGCGTAAAACTCAAATCAAGATCGGGATTTTGGTAAATCCATTTCTTTTGGTAATTCATAGAATTGCAATCCAATTTCTCTAAACTTTCATAGCAACACAGACAATGTATACTACAATAAATATAGCATAATCATACAGCAATTGTCAAAGTAATCACGATGTAATCCATATTTAATTAGCAGTGTAATTACATAATATGTACTTGATAGACTGGATACAACGTGCTATTATTAAACAGATGAAATATAATGGATATTTTATTACAATCGAAGGTGTTGAAGGAGCAGGTAAGACTACTCAGATACGTCTATTAGCTGAAGCACTCAATGACAATGTAATAGTCACACGTGAACCGGGTGGTACACCAATATCAGAAAAAGTACGAGAGTTGTTTTTATCCGATGATACAATATCTGCAACAACTGAATTGCTGTTAATTGGGGCTGCGCGTACACAACATGTCACGGAGTTGATCCTTCCAGCTTTAGAAGATGGAAAGACAGTAATCTGTGATCGTTTCTCTGATGCGACTATAGCTTATCAAGGCTATCGTAAAGGAATTGATCTTAAATTAGTAGAACAGGTTAATGACATTGCAACTAATGGACTAATCCCTGATGTTACCTTCCTACTTGACCTACCACCAGAATTAGGACTACAACGGAAACAGGATTCAAGTGAACCACTTACACGGCTTGAGTTTGAAACAATAACGCAACATGAAAAAGTCAGAGAAGGGTATTTATCAGTTGCTAATGCTCAACCAGAACGGGTGTTAGTAATCGACGCACGACTTGATGTGAATATAATACATCACAAACTGTTATCAGAAATAAAAAACAGGTTGCAATTTAGAAATGTTAAATGACATTATTGGTCATAAAAAAATAGTTTCACAACTACAGAATGCAGTAAAAACAGAACGTATTGCTGGTGCATATATATTTTCTGGTATCAAAGGAGTTGGAAAAGAAACTGTAGCAATGTATTTTGCTCGTTTAATCCTATGTGAGAATGAGGATAAGAGAACCATACCATGTCAGGCATGTAGGGGATGTCGTAAGATTGAAAATGGCAACCATCCTGATCTTAGGATAATTCGTCCTGATGGATCACAGATAAAAATAGGGCAAATACGCGAACTTCAACAAGAGATACATTATCAACCGATTGATGCGGAGAGAAAAATCTATATCTTTATAAATAGTGAACGTATGAACATAGAGGCAGCAAATTCCCTTCTTAAAACTCTTGAAGAGCCACCCTCCGTGTCAACTATTGTATTATTAACAGAGAATATTGAATCTATACTACCTACGATTCGATCTCGCTGCCAAGTTCTGCCATTTTATCCATTGACAGAACAAGAATTAACTGAATCATTAATAGATCGGTTTGCGATTGATAAACAGACTGCTTCATCAATCGCAATTTTGTCAGGTGGAGTGGTAGGAAATGCAATTTCACTAATTGAACAAGATTCAATAGATGAAGAATCAGTTCCAGAGATTCTATTTGAAACAGATACATTAGCAGCGTTCCGTTTGGCAGAAGAATTTGAAGGGAATCTTGAGAGTTTAGACACTTTAATTTCTTGGTATAGGGATTTGTTATTCTTACAACAGGAGGCACCTATAGAACTTTTGACTCATACGACAGCGATTGAACAACTAAAAACACTCGTTCCAAGATATTCAAGAATACGTCTTCAACAATCGATCAAAACAGTATTTAAGACCAAAGAGATTCTAAAAAACACCAATGTAACGAAGATATTAGCTCTTGAAGTAATGTGTCTACAGTTATTACGGGATGGTAGTGGATAATTAGAAGTATTAACATTTGATATTTCATTCCAAATTGTCTAAGAATATCACAAAACTTATAGTGCTTTTATAATGTAGTAACCTAAAACATTATGACAAATATAACATTAGAAGCTAAAGCAATGGAATCGGATGAACGATTTCCTGAAGCAATTCAATTGTATGATGAGATATTGACCACGGATGCAGACCCTGAATCACTTGCATTTGCTAACTATCGTCTCGGTATGATCTATAGAGAATGGAATGAGTTATTTGCTGCACAACGTTTTCTATCACAGGCACATTATCTCAATAGTGATAATTCTGAAATACAGAAGGGACTTGATTCTCTCAATGCACATTTTTCTGAGAACAGAGAACTGGTTTCTGATCAAATGTCGAGGCAAAACAGTGATCAAATTGTCTCGTTGTTTCGTATTGCCACTGGAATAAAACTAATCTCAATGGACAAATCTGTCCAAGCCTACCCTCTATTGAAAAGTAGGACTAAAATCTATCCAAATGCTTCAGTAGCAAAACATCTTCTCACTGATATTAGCATAACAGAGGAAGAACGAAATTCTGCTATTGAATTTCTGCTTGAAAGAAATTGGCTTGAAAATAGCGGAGTAGATTTGTATAGTATTTCAATCCAAGGTTTATACAAGTTTTATTCTACTCTTGGTAAATTACATATAGAAAATTCTGACTACTCGGAAGGATTGATCTGTTTTGATCAAGCATATCGGTTAGATAAAACACACGAGGCACCTATATATAACAAAGTAATCTGTTATTCTAATCTCAATGAATGGGATCAATCTATTTCACTTATTCAGGAATTGTCAGAATCTATACCGGTTGATATTGATAGTCTTGAATATCTTAGTGCTGTAGCACATAGTTATCATAACAGATATCAAATGAGCAGAGATGAAACTGATAAACAACAGGTGGTTAAGACCTGTCAAATGTTACTACAGATAGATAAAAAACAAAAGGCAATCTCAGAACTATTAGATTCTTATCAGGATAAAAAACCTTGGTGGCGAATATAGTTATACAACAATTGTAAATATCCAATTTCAAGGTATCAATAATAGGGTAGGATACTATACCGTTTCAAGAAAACCTAAACTTTTATACTTCCAATGCGTCAAAATATTGTAAGATAATTGACCCAAGATTTTATCCATTTCTATAGAACATTCACCCATAACGCTTGTCAAATATATATATATTTTCATAAGAAACACCTGCATTACAGTATTTAGTTTTAAGGAGATGCTAATGGTTTCATGTTATTTTAGGTTTTTTTTGATACTAACAATCCTTCAAACCCCAGTCACATCTTATATCTTTGCCCAAGAATCCCAAGAAATAGATTTATCCCAACCTTTATCCTTGGAACAGTGTGTCCAAATGGGGTTGGAAAATGCAACCAGTATTCGAAATGCACGTTTAAGTTTGGCTATTCAAGAACTCAGGGTGAAAAATTCTCGTGCGGGGTATTTCCCAACAGTCACCTCTTCAGGTCGGTACGATTTTAATGACCGTATTGATTTTGGTTTTGAACCAGAAAATTACGATTTGGGATTAGCTGGTCGGTATACCCTCTGGGATAATGGACAACGTGAAGTAAATCATGCCCAAGCTAAAGAGGGTTTGGTTGCCACAATTAACCGAAATGAAGGTATCAAACAGAATCTAATACTTCAAATAACTCAAGGCTATTACGATGTATTAAAAGACACAGAACTTGTGAAGGTAAGTCAAGAAGTCTTGGCACGTTCAAGAGAGAACACAGCCCAAACAGTAATACTTGAAGAATTAGGTGTGCTAATAGAGGCTGATATTGCCACTGCCAGAGTCCGTGAAGCAAATTCTGAATTGAGTTTACTTAATAACGAGAATTCACTACAGATTTCAAAAGCAACACTCCCAAGGTTAATGGGTTTAGATCCTGGGGTATTAATAACTGTGACAATTGATGAATCTTACCAAATGTATTTGGAACGGGGGACAATTGAGAAAATTGACATTACTGTAGAAGTGGCCATCCAAATTGCTCTTGAAAACCGACCAGAATTTAAAGAGACAGAAGCACAACTAAAACAACAAGAATGGAGTTTAATTCTCTCAAAATTACAACGTTGGCCTCGCTTAAGTGCTAATGCCAACTATAATGTAAATCTTGATGATTACCTACGAGAACGAGACACTTTTTCTGATTTTCGTAGTTGGTCTGTTGGCGCATCATTAAATTTTACTCTATTTGACGCTGGTATTTTAGGTAATCAAGTCAAGGAACGAAATATGCAGTTAGAACAGACCCGAGAGAATGCGAGTGATCTTGAACGGTCTATTGCTCTTGGTGTACGACAGAGTTATTTGAATTTAAAACGTAGTGAAACAGCTGTGGAAATATCAAATACCCAGGTGATAAATGCTCAGAAAAGTTTAGATGTAATAGAAGGACGTTATAAAGTCGGTAAAGCAATTCAACTTGAAGTACTTGATGCACAGACAAGTTATGCTCAAGCACTAACAAACCAGGTGAATGCATTTTATGATTATAAAATTGCACATGCTCGATTACAAGATGCTATGGGAGTATTACAGTAGCAATGAAATTCAGTAAAAAATGGATTATCATTACATCAATTGCTTTAATTGTAATTGTTGTAGGAGTAGTTGGAGCAACCCGTTTTAACTTTAATAAAAAGAATAGTGAAGAGGAAGAAAAACGGGAGGTTGTTCGTCGTGGTGAATTCCTTGTAAAAATACAGGAAACAGGGAACTTGCGTTCTCTGTTGGAAGTTGATGTTAGATCTAATGTTGAAGGAGAGATTGTTGATATTTTCGTTGAGGAAAGCGATGTTGTAAATGTGGACGATCCTTTGCTTAGAATTGATGAGGAACAGATATTAGAAGAGAAAAAACAAGCCGAAGCCTACAGAGATGCACGAAAAGCAGAACTTGAACAGGCTGATCTACGGATCCAAATTGCGGAAAAACGTGAGGAAAGCGATCTACTTCAAGCGAAAAATGCAGTTTCAAAAGCTGAAGCTAATCTTCAATCTTTTGCAGTAAATAAACAACAACGAATCACCGAAGCACAAACACTTGTAGCAACAACTCAGAATTTATTAAACCGAGATAAAATAACACTCAAACAGGGTGAAATATCATTAACACAAGCAAACTTAACCCTTGATAGAAGGAAGGCGAATGTTGAATCGGCTAAAATCACGCTTGAAACAACACAATCTGAACATAAACGCAATGAAGAACTTTTTAATCAACATTTAATATCACAGCAATCATTAGAGGAATCTCAAAGACAGCTTGTATTAAATACCTCCAATTACGAAACAGCTCAAAAAGAGGTAGAATCTCAAATAGAGACGATAAAATCTCAGGAAGAAAATATAAATGCCATGCAGGAAGCAATTCTAAGTCGAGAAGCTACCCTTGCACTGAATAAAAAGAATGTTGATACTGTTATAGAGTCACAAGATGCCCAAGAAAAACAACTTAAAGCAGATTTAGATAATGCACGAACACGATTACAACAGACAGTCGAAACCACTGAAGAAGAGAAAGCACTTACAAAACATTCAAAAGTAAGTGCTCAAGCAAATCTGCTACAAGCCGAAAGTAGACTTAAATCCCAAGAGGAAAGGTACGAATGGACAACTGTTCGAGCTCCGATGGCAGGTACAATTACTCGTATCTCAGTTGAAGAAGGAGAGATTATCACATCTGGTAGATCATCTTTTTCTCGTGGGGAGGCAATAATGAAGATTGCCGATTTAACGCAAATGATTGTTAGGACACAAATCAACCAGGTTGAAATTGGGAAGATTAAACAAGGCCAACGTGTGGAAATTCGGGTTGATAGCTATCGGAATAAAGTATTCAAGGGGTCAGTCAGTGAAATATCCCCAAGTTCCACACCACGTGGTCCAAATAGTGGCGGATCAGTAATCACATTTGAGGTAGAAATATCTGTAGAAATACCTGAAGATGAATTTAAACTATTCCCCGGTATGTCTGCAGATGTAGATATTATTGTTTTTGAAAAGTCTGATATTCTACAGATACCTATCTCAGCAGTCTTAAGTCCTGAGGTAGTTACGGTTAAGGCAACATTGGAACCAGATCAACTTACACAGTTTCAACAAGGGCAAAAACTTAAGATACAAGATTTGATAGGTAAACAGTTTTCAGGACAAGTGGGAAAGATATCACCAAGTGAAACCCGTAGTAATCTTGAGGTATTACTTGACGAAACCCCAAAAGGTCTTCGTACTGGACCAACGGAAATTATACTCGTAATTTCTGATAACAATCGATTATCTGGCATTCAGGCTGATATCAAGAGTGAACGTCAGCATTTTGTAAAACTTGATACTGGTGAACCACCGAAAAAAGGTGATAAGGAAAAAGGTGTAAAAACTCACATAAAAGTCGGTAGGAGAAACAAGACCCACTTTGAAATTATTAGTGGATTAAAAGAAGGTGATCGTGTATTTGTTCCATCAATGATGGAGCTAACAAAAGGTGAAAAGAATGAAAAGTAATCATTACTGATATGATTTAGGCTTTCATTCCATTGATAGTTCCTATATGGATACAAAAAAAGTTGATTGAATAAGAGGTAAAATGGGTTATGTTAATAGATGTAACTGATCTAACGAAAGTATATGAGATGGGTGATGTGCAGGTACACGCGCTAAGAGGGGTAACCTTCACTGTTGACTCCGGTGAGTTTATTGCGATAATGGGACCGTCTGGTTCTGGTAAGTCTACTATGATGGATATTTTAGGTTGTCTTGCAACACCAACTTCTGGAGAATACCTATTGGAAGGGGAAGAGGTAGGAAAATTGTCTGACAATCGACTTGCGGATATACGAAATAAAAAAATTGGTTTTGTATTCCAATCCTTTAACCTACTTCCACGTACCAGTGCGTTACACAATGTAGAATTACCATTGATCTATTCTGGATTAGGAAGAAAAGAAAGAAAAAGACGAGCCTTTGAGGCATTAGAAGCAGTCGGTTTAGCGGATCGTGTTGACCATAAATCTACAGAACTCTCTGGTGGACAGGTTCAACGTGTAGCGATAGCTCGTGCATTAGTGAATAGACCTTCAATGATCTTCGCAGATGAACCGACAGGTAACCTTGATACACGCTCTGGTAGTGAGATTCTTGCTATTTTTGACCGTCTCAATGAGGAAGGTAATACCATAATTATGGTAACACACGAACCTGAAGTTGCTGAGCATGCAGAACGTATACTCCATATTAGAGATGGTCTCATTGAGCGTGATGAAAAACGCAACTAACCGAATAAAAATTACTACACCTTCACGTCTTCATTTTTCATTAATTGATCTTAATGGTAAACTGGGACGGATTGATGGCGGATTTGGCTTAGCAATAAATAAACCATATTTTCAGATTATAGCTGAACCGTCGTCAGAAATAATCGTTGAATCACATACCTACCAAGAACGTACCACTGAAACCGTAAAAAAGTTTCAACAGTCCTACCCATTTCCTGGTATTAAGCTAAAAATAGTTAATGAAATTCCAAACCATAGTGGGTTCGGATCCGGAACACAACTCTCTTTGGCAATTGCTGCTGCAGTAAACAGCCTATATAAACTGGATTTAAGTCTGTTGGAACTTGCGAATGCAGTTGGTCGAGGTGGTACATCTGGGATTGGTGTTGCTGCATTTGAAAATGGTGGATTCATTGTAGATGGTGGACATCAATATCCTGAACAGAAGGCATCATTTCTCCCTTCTGCAGCCGTTGGGGATATTGCACCACCTCCAATATTAGCACGTTATACTTTTCCATCGTGGCCACTTCTCATCGTAATACCAAATTGTTTAAAGATCTATGGTGAAGCAGAATTAGAATTGTTCCGAACTCTTTGTCCGCAACCTGAATCAGTAGCACCCCAATTATGCCATTTGCTACTTCTCAAGATATTGCCAGCAGTTTTAGAGGCTGATATTTGTAGTTTTGGTGCTGCATTGAATAGTATACAGAATTTTGGATGGAAGAAAGTGGAAATAGATGCACAAGGGATAGAATTACAACAGACCTTACGTTTTCTTCAATGTAACGGAGCATTAGGAGCAGGTGTGAGTAGTTGGGGACCTGCCATCTGTGCAATTAGTCATGATATTAATCTGCTAAAACAAAAAACAGAGAATTATTTATCCACATTGCCTAATGGTGGAACATGTTTTATAACATATGCTAACAACAGAGGTGTAGAAATAGAAAAAGTTGACTGAAATCTATTTGTTCCAGCCAACTGATAATACAATATAAGTATCGATTTTTTATAATCCGGTTATGCGTATCCAAAGATTAGCAATTACTACATAATTTATCCTTATCCTTTTCCTTGAGAGTAGTAAGGATTATCTCCAGCAGCATGGTCGGTAGTATCTATTACCTGTTTGATTTCTGGGAATACTTCTTGAATCATAGCCTCAATTCCGTGCTTGAGGGTAACATTCGCCATTCCACATCCCTGACAACCACCACCCATATGGATATATATAGCATCCTCTTCAACATTCAATAACTCTATCTGTCCACCATGAGCTGCTACTGCTGGATTAATACGTTCATCAATTAACTCTTGAATCTTTTGTGCTTTAGGATTATCCCAAGCTGGAGTATTGGGGTTATCAATTTTAAACCCGCTCGAATTGAGATCCTCGACGTAATCAATAACCGCCCCTTTTAGATCAGAGGCACTTTTTGAATCAACAAGTACTTTAAAAGAGTCTTTCTGAATTACGATGTCTCCATCTTCAGCTTCAGTAGCTAACCCGAGACTATATTGGAAAGATGTTGCATTTCGACCTTCAATTGAAATTCGAAGTCCTTCTACTTCTACGTCTTCAGATTCGATTACTGCTTGAATCTTTTCTTCGGCTGTCGGAGTAATCTCCAATAAGGACTCTTCACTTCCAGCAATCTTTTTTAAAAGATTCTTCATATGTACCTCTTATCTTATAAGTTAGGCTGCAGTTTTACCAACCTTATATTCTGTCCGAAATTCACCCATTTCATTGTAAAGTGTATTGAGTTGAGAAATCGCATAGATTTCTAACTGTCTGATCCGTTCTCTTGTAACGTCAAGAGCATCTCCAATTTCACGGAGTGTTTTTCGTTCTCCATCATCAAGTCCAAACCGCATTTTCAATACCTGTTGCTCCCGATCAGGAAGCTTACTAAGAAATTGTTCAACCAAATCATTTTTAATCAGTTGTGAAATTGGTCCATCTTCAGCAGCCGTATTTGGATCTTCTATTAAATCTCCTAATGTTGCAGCTGAACGTGATGAACGTTCTTCTCCAAGTGGCAAATCCATTGAAATGGTATCAGCATTAAAGGTCAGAATTTCTTCTACCTGCTGAATAGTCAAGTCAAGAGCTTCAGCAATTTCCGCACGTGATGGTTCACGTTGTAATTCTTGACAAAGTGATGCGTAAGTTGCATCAAACTTGTTCATTTTCGCTACAATATATGCGGGTAACCGTATAGAACGAGCAAAGTTATCAAGCGTTCGCATGATAGATTGCTTAATCCACCAAATTGCATATGTGCTGAATTTGAACCCTTTCCTATAGTCGAATTTACCTGCGGCTTTAATTAAACCTATGTTTCCTTCTTGAATAAGGTCTTCAAGTGGTACTTTGTTCCCTTGATACTTAACAGCAATAGAAATCACGAGACGTAAATTTGCCTGAACTAATTCGTCCCTTGCCTCCGTATCACCAGTTTCAATTCGTTTTGCTAATTCTACTTCTTCTTCTCGAGTCAATAAACGATGCCCTGCAACACTTCTTAACCAACTCGTTAAAGCACTTCTATCACTACCCTTATAGTCGTTTGAATATTCTGTTTCCTCCGAAGGATATGTTGTCTCATCAATAAATGAATCTACGCCTTCGATTTCATCTGTATCACCGAAAAACTCGGTTTCCATTCTTCTCCTCTCCTTGTATTTGATAATCATAAAAATCTGCCGAAGATATATAATACATTATACTATAACGCATTGTCAAGCAAATTGTTTAAAAAATCTTCTAAATTCGTGTAATTACTTGAGAAAGATGTTAAATCTATAGATATTTATGTGAGTTGGCAAGAATACGAACTAATTATGCAATTATGTGTCTATATGAATAAACCATATTTAAAAATTGGATAATTCCAGAAATTCACTCCTATGGTTACGTACACGTATAAAATTTGATACACATTTGCCGGAGTATTCACCCATATATAGAAAACTTGGAATATTACATCACATTAATTGTATAATTTAATATATGGTAGATCTATATACTCCCTTCATGATGTCTTCTAAACGTATTATATTATTTAGCGTCATATATTTTGCTATTAAAATAAGGAAGTCAATCTAAATATGTACAATCCCTCTATGAAAAAATCCCTTGTTGATGTCTTACGAGAAGCAGATTTAATTTCTGATGAACAATATCAAGAGATACATGGAAGAATTCTTGAAGGTTGGGTAAATAAACCCATCGATAGTCCAGAGAATCTGGTTGAATCTGAGGAATCAGGCCCACAGGATTATAGACAAATACTTGATGAAATAGAAAAAGCAGGTGAATCTGAGGAAGTGATTATCTCAGAGTATGTATCCTCAAAAATACTTGAACTTGCTAAAAAAGGACGTGAATCTAATTCACGCATAATTCAATTAGAAGAAATAAATCCAGAACAAGAGGCACTTGATAAGGTCCCACCCAGTTTTGCATATCGAAACACAATTGTACCTGTAAATTTAGAAGGTAACGTCTTAACTGTAGCAGTTGCCGATGTTCAAGATATAACTTTAATGGATGAGATACAGTTTGTTGCCGAATGTGATATTAATCTGCTACTGGCAGACGAAGAAGAGATCTCTGAGGCGATTGTTAGATTATATGGACAAACAGCAGCATCTCTCCTGAGTGCTGGAATCAAAGGTCCAGTCGGTGCAGCAGCGACTATTGAACGTGAAAGGATTGAAGATTTTGGTATTGATGAAAAAGACCTTAGCCAAGATCCTACAGTCATTCAAGCTGTCGACCAAATGATAATTGATGCTGTGCGTGCTGGTGCGAGTGATATTCATATTGAACCATATCCAGAAGAGTTAAAGATACGGTTTCGTGTTGATGGTGTATTAGAAGATCAACCCCAACCTCCTGCATATCTCCAGTCTGCTATTACTTCACGTATTAAAATTATGGCTGGTATGGATGTAGCTGAACGTCGCCGTCCTCAAGATGGGAAGATTAATAGAGAAATAAGTAGTGTTAATAACCGACAGATCGACCTTCGAGTATCTACAGTTCCAACTGTCGCTACCCAACATAGTGAGAGTGTTGTTCTTCGTATTCTTGATAGACAGTCTATTGAATTCGGACTAACAGAGCTTGGATTAACAGATACCAATTATGAACTTTTCCAACGTATGATCCATAAACCTCACGGTATTATCCTTGCTACAGGTCCTACAGGTAGTGGTAAAACCACTACTCTTTATGCATGCCTTAAAGAAATTAATACACCCCATGTTAAGATCATCACACTTGAAGATCCAGTTGAATATGAGTTAGAAGGTATTAACCAAATCCAAGTAAATCCTGATATTGATTTTACATTTGCAGATGGATTACGACATATTCTCAGGCAAGACCCCGATAAAGTGCTTGTTGGTGAAATCCGTGACTATGAAACAGCAGAAATGGCTATTCATACTGCTTTAACGGGTCACCTTGTATTCAGTACGCTTCACACAAATGATGCCCCAAGTGCCATCACTCGTTTAATTGACATGAAAGTTGAGCCATATTTGGTTGCATCAACTGTTGAAGGAATTATAGCACAACGATTAGCTCGTAAGGTTTGTAATGAATGTCGTGAGATGTATTCACCAACAGAAGAAGAAATTGCAGGTATATTCGCTTCCAATGGTGTTCATATAGACAATGATCTTGAGATACCACGCGCAAAAGTGGGTGGGTGTAAAGAGTGTCGAGGTAGAGGATATAGAGGTAGAATCGGTATCTTTGAAGTTATCTTCATGTCAGAAGAACTTCAGTCTATGGCTCTTCAACATGTTTCATCAAGTGAATTACGCAAACTTGCTGTTAGATTAGGTATGAAAAGCCTTCGAGAAGATGGATGGCAAAAGGTAACCGCAGGATTAACAACCGTAGATGAAGTTCTCAGACTCACTCAGGAAGATGCCTATAATTATGACGAAGGACACACTGAATAAATTTCCATTACGGTTTTTGCACATTGTCCAATTTCATTTCCTTCTTTACATATATTTGCATTTGTAAAGACTCCACATATCCATTACCCAAAATACCTTAATATGAAATGTTATACCATTGAGTAAATTAATAATATAGAGGTAATCATGCCAAGATTCCAATATGAAGCCTTAACCTATACTGGAGCAACAGTCAATAATACATTAGAAGCTGAAACAAAAGCCGACCTTATTGCTCAACTACGTCAAATGGGGTATTGGCCGACAAAGATTGTTGAAGAAGGAGATCTTCTTGAAACAAAGGCAAAACGTATATTTAATATTGGTACTCGTAAAGTAAAATCTGCTGATGTTGAGTTTTTCACTTACCAGTTGGCAGCTTTAATTAATGCCCATGTGCCACTTCCTCGTGCCATAGAGGTGACATTAGAGCAGATTGCAAATCCCGAATTACATAGGATTATTTCACAGGTTAAATACGATGTTGAACACGGAGCAACATTTAATGCAGCATTACAACAACACCCCAAGATATTCTCTGATTTATATGTAAATATGGTCAGAGCTGGAGAAACAGGTGGTGTATTAGGTGAAGTATTGGAACGACTTGCTGAATTTGCTGAAAAGCAACGTTTACTAAAAAACCAAGTCATTTCTGCCTTGTTCTATCCAGCTATTCTCTTTGGTTTAATGGTAACAGCGATAATAGTGTTAATGGTACTCGTTATACCAAAATTTACTGCTATGTTTGAAGAATTTGGTGGGGAATTGCCACTGCCTACACAAATACTGATCTCATTCTCAAATGGATTTGCCAGTTTCTGGTGGGTTGGTTTACTTGCTACAAGTATTATTGCTACATTTCTAAGACAATATCTCCGTACAGAAAATGGTCAAATACTCCTTGATCGTATAAAAATAAAAATTCCATTGGTCGGTCCAGTATTTAGTACTTTCGCCATCGTACGATTTACTCGAACAATGGCAACTCTATTGGAAAATGGTGTTCGTATGCTTCAAGCCTTAAGAGTTGTGAAGGATACGATTGGGAATAAGGTATACAGTAATATCATCGGAGAAGCTGAAGAAGAGATAGAACAAGGTTCCACACTCTCAAGAGAGCTGGAGAAGAGTAAAGATTTTCCATCACTTGTAACACACATGATTGCGGTTGGTGAAGAATCCGGAGAACCGGTAACAATGTTAACGAAACTATCTCAATACTATGATATGGAAATCAGGAAGAATCTTGAAAGATTGACCAGTTCAATCAGTCCATTAGTCATATTAATAATGGGTTTACTCATCGGTTTTATAGCAGTTGCTATGATTCTACCTATTTTCGAGGCACAACAGGCATTAGGGGGTAGCGGATAGGTTCTGATTATTTTTTCTAAACTATCACTATTGTAATTTGTCTAATTAGAAACAAGTTCACGGTTATTGTAATAGAACTAATCATTCAGATGAATATATTAAAGGATTTGAACATGATGATTAAACAACTTAAAAGAGATGAATCAGGTTTAACACTAATTGAGTTGACTATTGTTATTGTGATTTTAGGTATTTTAGCAGCATTTATTGCACCAAGAATTGTAAATGCACCACAAAAGGCTAAAGTATCTAAGGCAAAAATTGAAATAAGTAATTTGAAGACCGCCTTAGGACTATATATGAGTGAGGTAGGAGAATATCCTTCATCGGAACAAGGTTTAGATGCATTATGGCGTGCCCCAAATCCATCCCCATTGGGTTGGGCAGGACCGTATCTTGATCAACAACTTACAAATGATCCATGGGGTAATCCGTATGTTTATCGGAACCCGGGCAGCAACTATGGATACGACTATGACCTTTTGTCGTACGGGAGAGATGGTAAACTTGGTGGAACTGATCTTGATAAAGATATAACCAATTGGATAGAAGAAACTCCACAGGGACAATAAGACTAAGGACGTCCTAACTAAAACCATGACAATAAATAACCGAGTATGTATAACTAATTCTAAGGAAGATGGGTTCAGCTTGATGGAAATCATGCTGGTCTTCGCGATCATCGCAGTTATATCATCTATCACTATGCCTGCTATGAAAGGGTTTGCATCTTCCAGACGTTTAAAAACCTCTGCTCGTGCGATTGTCGATACATTAGCGTTTGCTCGAGATATGGCAATCACAGAACGAAATACGCATCTCGTAGTATTTGATTTAACTGGTAATAGATTCTGGTTAGCATCAAGTGAGACGTTAGATATCCAGAACCCATTATCATCAGCAGGAAGGGCTTCTACCCCCACTCCTGCCCCAGCTACTACTCCGGGACAAGGAAATCAAATACTTGTATCGCGTACGGGTGGGGTAATGGGTATCCCTCGTCCTTTACAGAAAAGTGTATCTTTTGCATCTATGATTTCCAATCACAACGGCACTTACCAACGTATTACTACGGGGGCAGATTATGCATATTTTACTCCTACTTCAAAGTCATCTGAGACAACAATATATCTTCAAAACACAAATGGTAATGCTATCTCCATTTCTGTGGAAGGATCAACTGGAAGAGTAAGTATGCAACAGATGACACCTGAACAAATCGAAACCCTTGGTATTCAAGGAAGCTTAGAGTATGAATAAGTGCATCAACTGTGGTAAAGAAAGAGGATTTACCTTTGCAGAAATACTTGTTACCATCGCTATAATGGCAGCGGTATTACCTGCCTTATTAAAGGTGTTTAGTGATATCTCTCGCAGTCAAGTTCTAATGGATAATAGATTGACTGCACTTAATCTACTAAAATTTCAAATGGCAGAAATAGAAGCAAATGGATTTCCGGATGTTGGTCAGGAGAGTGGAGAATTTGGTGAAGATTCTCAATATCAATGGGAGTCTATTATTACGGAAGTAGATCCAGAAGAATTAGAGGGTTTATTAAGAGTAGAGGTTACCATAAGCTGGTCACATTTAGGTCAAGTAAAATCAATTGGTGCTATCACATATATGGCAAATAGAGAATTACAGTAATATAAGAAGGTTAGACTCTATATATAATTGTATACAACCTGCTTTTAATATATTAAATCGGAGTGGATATCGAGTTCAATTAATAGAATTTGACATCCATTTAGTAATGAGAAAAAACAAAAACAGATCTGAGAGTGGTCTTACACTGGTAGAAATGCTAACTGCTGTTAGCGTTATCGTAATAATGAGTGGATCCTCTTATGCTGTATTCAGTACAGCTATAAAAGTCTATCATCGAACCCAGTCAAAAATAATTCAAGCTCAACGATCCAGATATGCTTTTGACCAATTATTCACTGATCTGAATCAGATGCAAGCCGATCCATCTGATGAGATGTTAACTCTTTTTTCTGAGGATATTCCTACAGTAGATGGAGAAAGAGATATTATCAGTTTTGTAACTTTTGTAAAATCTGACCCTGATCCCTTTACTATCCAGATACCTACAAATCCTGATAATATCAGTATACCATTGAGTGATGTAAGACGGGTTACATACTATGTTGGACCTAAAGTTCCATCACAGGATATCCAAAACGGTAATATTCCACCACCAATTTCAAATATAGGACAGATGACAGAACCGTCTACTCCAATGGCTGAAGAGTTGGTATTATATCGGGTCGTATCAACTTCTATAAATCCTGAATTAGTTGTTAGTTCAATTATGGATACAGGCGTTATTCCAACAGTTGATGAAAGTGGTCTTCCAGTTTTTGGATTTGATGTCACACCAGTAATTGATGGCATCATAAACTTTGATATAAAGTATATTGATGAAGAATCAATGTATGAATCATGGGACCAGACAGATGCGACACCTCTCGCAATACAGATACTCATTACAGTTATTGATGAAGATAGACAACAAAACGCATTGCCACCATCAGATACGTTTTCAGATTCTCAAATACCTACACTACCAGGGGCATTAACTCAGTCTACGATGGTATATATTCCTGCAAGTGTTAACGCTAACTCCGGAAGTCAGTAAATATGACTGCCAGAATGAAGACTCCCCTGTGTCTATCCTATTCCTGAACAATCAAATGTAATTGAAACATGCAAGTTAGAATAAATTATCTTATTATGTATAGAATTTGAATACTTAAGGAAACAATGACCAAAACCTCCCTAACCTTTTCAAAAAATAACAACTCTGCAGGTTTATCACTTGTCTCTACTCTTTGGATAATTACAATCCTTTCCGTTTTGGCTATGCAGTTGCTCTATTCATTTGAGTTAGAAAGCAAGGCACGTAACAACTTTTCCGATAGAGTCAAATATCATTATGCTGCAAAATCTGGTTTTGAACTTGGGGTAATAGCATTACGTATAGATGAAACTAATTTTGATTCTTTAGGGGAAACTTGGGCTGAACCCATTCAACAGCAGATTGAAGATCGCATCCAAATGGGTAAACAACTTGCTTTTCAGGTTTCAATTACTGATGAGGCTTCAAGAGTTAACCTTAATAGTGCACAAGAAGACACAATTCGCAATTTACTCTCGTTTCTTGGTGTTCAACCGGAGATGAATGAAACAGGTGATCTTGCAACAAGAATAGTTCAAGGTCGCCCATTCAGATCCGTACGAGATGTAGCACGAATTGAGGGTATGACGGAACAAATACTATATGGAATTCAACCACAACTTCAAGCAACAAGCGGTTCACCAATTGTTGATCCTACCACACCTGAATTAACACAACCCACAGCACCAACAGATCCTACACAAACAACACAACCAACACCACAAAGCTCCGGTGGTCTAATAACATACGCCACAATATATTCTACTGACCGTAACACTGATTCAAATGGAGAGCAAAGAACTAACATAAATACAGCTAATGCGCAACAGATACAGGGCATTCAAGGAAATAACAATCAATCCGTTTTCACTCAGGCTGAAGCCAATGCTATTATTCAGGCACGCGACTTCGATGGCATATCCGGATTATTAGATGTACCAGCCGTATCAGATAATGTGTTTAATAATATTCGTGACCGACTAACTGTTCAAAACAACAACAATAATAATAATAATAATGGCAATAATAACAATGGTAATAGTGGAGATGACCGTGTAAATATCAACACTGCTGACGCTGAAGAACTTGAAGAATTACAAGGCATAGATAATGGAATTGCAGAACGAATAGTATCTCACAGAGATTCCCAAGGAAATTTCGCTAATATAAACGCGATTACAAATGTGCGAGTAACAACTATACAAGAATTCTCAAGTATTGTTGATAAAATTACAACAACGGATGATAGCACTATTTCCGGATTAATTAATATCAATACTGCTCCAATAGAGATATTAGCGTTATTACCTGGAATGGATCATCAAAAGGCGCAAGCTATTATTACACGTCGTGAGGAAAACCCAGAAGAACAAAGCGATGCTGAAAATCCTGTCAGAGGAAATCCATTTACTAATCTTGCCGATCTCTTAGATATAGAAGAAATAGACAACCAAACATTCAGGGAAGTCATCAATTGGATTACATACAGATCACATGGTTATCGAATTCAATCATCTGGAATTGACGCTTCAGGTAAAATCACTGCTACCTGTGAAGGAATAGTTGTTCGTACAGAAAACCAATTACAGGTACCGTATTGGCGTATCGACTAATTGAAGAAAATCCGAATAGACGAAACGCAATAAAGGCATAAAATCATGGCAAAAAATCAGGTTGTAGCAATAGATATTGGCACTTCATCGGCTAAAATAGTTCATATAGAAAAAACATCAGATACCTTAAATTTAGTTGATGTTGCAACTATTGCTTATTCAGATCCAGATAATACAGAACAAATTTCCGATGCAGTTAAACAATTGTGGGATAAATTAAAATTAAAACAGACTATATTCAACAAACATAAACTTGAAGTGGCTATTGCCCTACCGCGTAGGTTTGTTGTTACGAAACGTTTACCTAATATACCACCCGCAACAACTGATGAGCAATTACCGACAATGGTGGCAATGGCAGCTGAAACAGAACTTCCCTTTCAATCAGATGATGCGATATTTACATACCATGATGTGAATCGTTCACCAGAAGCCGTTTCCTTAGAACTCGTTTCAAGTAGACGTGATACGGTATCTCGTTACATTGATGCCATGAAAGATATTGGAATATCTCCTTCTGCTGTAATTCCATCCATGTTTGCCATTGCAACAGTTGCAAGAAACTCATTGAAGGATTATACAGAACGCGTCGCTATTGTGGATATTGGGGGCGGACAAACAGATTTCTGTTTAATGCATGGTGATAAAATGGAGTTTTCTCGTGGGTTCGCAGTGAGTGGGAATCAACTCACACGTCATCTTATGTCAGAATTACAGATTGATGCAGATGAGGCAGTAGAAGAAAAACAGCAGATCACAGCATTTCAAGCTTCTGCACGTACATGGACAAGACAGTTTATAGCTGAGTTAGAAAGATCAATCTCCGCTGCCCAACGTGAGGTAATTGATGATGAAATTGAAATCTCAGAAATCTGGTTGTGTGGAGGTGGTGCAAGAATACCAGAATTAGCTGAGACATGTGAAGAGCAATTACAGATCCCTACAAGGCTCTGGAATCCAATATACTCTGGTTCAGTAGATACATCCGCAGTATCAACGTCTATACTTGAAACACATGGAGATACATTGGCTGTACCTTTAGGCGTTGGCATACATATCCTTGAATCTGAAGAACCAATATCATTGTTACCCCAAGAAGTTGGTGTTAAACGTGCAGAATTTTCAAAGAAGCGACAACAACTTATTGGAGCAAGTGTAGGAGGGTTAGCCCTACTAACCATAGTTCTCGGGGGTATAACATGGAGTAGTTCACAAAAGTCGAAAGAGGATTTATTGGACGGACAAATTGCTGATTATCAATCATTACAGACAGAAGCCAATAAACATCTCGCACTTAATCTAATTTTAGCAGACAAGTTAACTCACCAAGCCTCCCCATTAGATATTTTACATGCACTTAGTACACTTTTTAAAGATAGAACTAAAGTTGCTTGGAAGACATTTGAAGTAAATAATCTTGATAATCTTAAAAATGCAAGAATCACCTTCAGTTTACAATCCAATTCCCACGAATCCCTCGACTCTATGTTAGGTGTCTTAAGTCGCTCAGATATGTTCACTAATATCCAAGAAGGTGAGCGAACTTCAACGGGTGATGAACGAAGAGCAACTATAGAGGTAAAAATCAATTGTAGCTTAACACCAAACGCGATACAGAAGTTTGCCCAAGAACGGTATCCCATAGCACCACCTATGATAAAAGAGGATACATCTGAAGATTTGGTTATATCACCACCTGAAAATAAAGATTGGTCAGAAGATTCTGACAAAGAAGAAATTGAAGAAAACGAAGATGATAAAGAAAAAGAACAATAATTGTTTAACACTTACTAACCGAATTTATACCTCCTAAGTTTGATAAGGAAAAAACAGTGAATTTAGATCTTCAACTTACAACACAGACCAAATTTCTTATCGGTATCCTTGGATTAGTACTTATCATAGCATTAGTAACACAATGGGGACCTGGTCTCTACAAGATGTTATCAAATGAAGAAATGGCTACAAAAAAACAGACGCTTCAAACATCTAAAGATTTAGTAGCCGCTTCAAGAATGCTGATACCAATTGAAATCGGATTATTCCAGAAAACTGGACTTGCGGATGAAGGAGAGAATGTTTCGATTTTCAACGATAATTTCCCTGAAACTGTCATACGTACAAAGATTACATCAATTATAAATAAAGCTGGAATTCCAAAGAATTACCAATTAAACATGGAACCAATTCCAGGCAAAAAGACTGAAAGAATTTCCCCTCAAGCACGACGAAACCTAATTAACTTTCTCTATCAGAAAAAACTTGAAACTGAAAGAGAGGCTTTACTATCTGAAATAGAGGCTGAATACAATTCACAGGAAGATGCTGAAGTTCAAGCTGAAGATGAAATGATGGATCTCTTGATGAATGCATGGTTAGATGAGTCAGAAAAAGATCAAGATGAATCAGAGAAGTATAAAGATAAACCCAAAGATACAGATTCAATTGATAATGAGGAAACGGATATACCTGAAAATGACGAAATACAAGAGGCAGATGAAGAATCCTATATGGATACTCCTACTACAGAGAAAAAAGAGAATCCAGAAAATAAGGAACAATTTGTAGCGTTACCTGAGGAGATACCAATATCAATCCGTTTGGAACTCATTGATCTGCTTATATCTATGGTTGATCAACAACTCGTTGGTGCTGAAATTACACTATTTGAAAAGGAATTCTATAAGATTCATTCAGAACCTAAAGCTGGATTCTTAGGTTTTGGCGGGAAAAAACCAACATCCGAAATTAATTTTAATCCAAATAGTCATATATTAAATAATTTTGGTATTCTCCTGGATAGCTATGATCCAGAATTAGATAAGAATCAACTATCTTTGGTTCTACTTCAGTATCTTGAAAACATAGAAACACAAATAGAGGACTTAATATTAGGGTTGAGATTAGCTCCTTCAACATATACGCCAGAGAGTTATTCAATTAAAATGAAGTTCAAAGCTGAACTGGATAAACTTGTTAATCTCAATCGGATAATTGAAACATCATCAAAGTGGTTGATGGTAAGAGATCTTAAAATCTCTACAGACAATAAACAAGAAAAGATAACTGTTGAGTTGTTCTTGATTGCGAGGATCTATCAATGATATTTCTCTTAAAGACTTTTGTTTCTCAGATAAGGGAAAATAGACGGAAATTGTGTTTAGGTTTATTAGTCGGTTTTTGCCTAATTGGTATCTTTCATACAGAGGTGCATGCGCAAGAGCGTAGACAAATGGAAGTAATTGAAAGAGATGAAGAAACAGGAAGGGCAACAAAAGTCAACTTCAACTTTACCAGTGAAGAAATTAAGAATGTCTTAGAATGGTTATCACGCGAAACCGATCTAACCATAATTGCTACTGAAGATGATATCCAAGGTAAGAAATTTTCACTTATCAACCTGTATGACGTTACCATTGACCAAGTCATTGAAGAAGTTAAAACAGTCCTGTCACAATATAACCTAACCTTAGTAAGAAGAAATAGCACGCTTGTCGTAACAACTTTTGATAAAGCAATTGTCATGACAGGTCCAGTCAAACAGATCGAACCAGATCCGGAACAAGTTGAACTGACAGATGAAATCCAGACCTATATTATACCGCTCCAAAATGCCGATGCATCAGAACAAGCAAACGCGTTAAAACCGCTATTAAATAATAGAGCAAGTATTTTTGCCGATACAACAACAAATGCACTTATCGTAACGGATGTCTCTTCAAATATACAAAGAATTGTCTCTATCCTACAATTTGCTGATGAAGGAGAACGTTTTCCAGTAAAAATAGCAGTGATTCCACTTAACGCTGCAGTTGCTACTGAAGTCGCACAAACTCTAACAAGAGTTTTTGAGGATAATGAAGATGATGATCAGAAGTTTGTGAGGAGTGACCAGATTGATCCGGAACAAATTAAGCAGGCTTTAGAACAAGGTTTAGGTGTCGATTTGGTTGATGGTATGATTAAAGTATATGCTGATGCAGATTCAAATACACTCATATTAAAAGCATCTGAAGATAACCTTGTCATAATTAAAGAAATTATACTACACCTTGATAAAGCACCAACACTACAGACTGAAATCCGAACATATCAACTGAAATATGCTTCAGCCGAAGATGTTGTAACCACCCTTGACGAGATAGTCACCGGGAACAATATTCAAGGTAGAAACAGACGTCGAACATTGGATAGGGATGAAATGTTCCGATTACTCCGTTATCGACGCGATCGTGGTCTGTCAGAGAATTTATTTCAAGGTATTATTGGTTTAGTAAATCTCTCTCGTAATGACCGACTAAACATAGTAGTTATTTCAACTGATCCGCGTAACTTCTCAATACTTGAAAAGATTATTACTGAACTTGATCAGAAAAAGACAGAAGAAGAGATGAAAATGTACTTCCTCCAGCATGCAAATGCTGAGGCACTCTCAGCGAATCTGACTGATCTATTTGAAGGTGGGAGTGCTGGTCAAGATCGAGATCGTCCATGGTGGGAAAGAAATGACCGTGAACCCACAGAGGGTGGAGGCTTTGGTGTGCAAGGAAACGTACATATCGTTCATGACATTCGGTTGAATGCCTTACTTGTTTCGACCGCTACTGCCAATTTCCCAATGATTGATGACCTAATTGGAAAGCTTGATGTAAGCATGCCGGATCAAGAGTGGGGTACAAAAATATTCTATCTAAACTATGCGGATGCAGAAAATGTAGCGGAATTACTCAATTCTCACTATGGAGGAAACCAAAGTAGCAACCGAAATCCTTTTGATGATTGGGGGTGGAGACGTTCATGGGAATCAAATACAAGTTCACCACAAACACAAGGTTCGCTGGCTGGCAATGTTTCTGCTCAACCATTTATTAATCTGAATGCTATCATTGTTTCTACTGGTACAAAAAGGAATTTTGACATGATTGAGGAGTTTATTAAACAGATTGATGTCCCTACCCCTGACGAACAAGTAGAAATAACTGATACGATTCGGCTTGAGTACGCAACCGCAGAAACTATTGCAGAAGTACTATCACAAGTTTGGCAGGGTGAAGATAGTCAAGACAATTTTTTCAGTTTTAGCCGGTTTTTTAGAGAAAATACCACCGACGAACCAACAGATATTAATTCTTTACAGGGTAAGGTAACTGTTTTTGCCGATACAGATACAAATTCTCTAATTGTAACAACAAGAAGACGTTATTTTGAACAAGTCAGAGCACTAATTAAAGAACTCGATTTCGTGCGGGGACAAGTATGGATTGATATTAGAATTCTTGAAGTCACACTTGATGAAACAACAAAACTTGGTATAGAAGTTGCTGCAAATGAAAGAAAATTGGGTGGTATTGAACTGAATTCACGAAATCCACTTGTCGGAGATACTAATTCACAACTCGGTCTTACTCAAGAAATATCCGGTTTTAACTACAGTTTAGCAACGAAAGAGTATATGGCACTACTGCATACATTAATGCGGGAAAATAAAGTTAAGACACTTTCTACGCCATCACTTTTAACCCGGGATAGTAGAGCTGCGACTTGGAGTAGTGGCAGACGGATTCCCTACTTACAAAGTGTTGATACAAACAGTATCCTCGGTGATACTGCAACACAACCACTCTTTAATTATGACTTTATTGATCCACCTGTAGGAATAAATATTAGTCTTATTCCGTATATTGCAAGGTCTAAAGCCGGTAAAGATGGTAAAAGGACGATAGGCTTAGACATAACAAATATCAGTGCCAGTAATTTTATAGAATTTACAGACTTTAATGCCCCAATTACAGATGATAATTCGCTCAGTGTCTATATTGATGTAGAAGACGGTCAGCAGCTGGTTGTCGGGGGTATTATTAGAAAAAAACAGAAGCAAGTTGAAAATAAGGTGCCGATACTTGGGGATATTCCTTTACTTGGAAGACTTTTCAAGAGTTCAGAAAATGAAGTCCAGGATACTGAGATTGTATTCATTATAACCCCCCATATTGTTGATATTCAGAATCCTGAGGATCTTAAAAAATTGAAACAAAAAGCAGAAAACTGGCAAGAAAACAGTAAAGGTGAGTTTGAAAGAACAGATGAAATTAAGTCAGATAATTGATGACTTCATATAGACTGGAAATATGTAATAATAGCCTATTTTTTAATATAACAGATACTTTACAAATGAAATATAAAATCTTTTATACCAATAATAAGAAGACAAACCACGAAATGTGTTCTTGGATTGTGAGGACTTATCAATGATGTATATCTTAAAAAATGTAATTTGTCCAATATGGAAACAGAAACAAAAACAATGTATAGGAGTTCTACTCCTCCTATTCCTTTTTGGACTAATTCATATAGACTCATTCGCACAAGACCGCGGACAGATGGAAGTGGTTGAAAGGGATGAAGAAACTGGGAGAGCATCACGCGTTAACTTCAACTTTACCAGTCAGGACATCAAAAACGTCTTAGAATGGTTATCTCGTGAAACTGATCTAACCATCATTGCAACTGAAGATGATATCCAAAACAAAAAATTCTCTCTTATCAACCTATTTGATGTAACTATTGATGAGGTTATTGAGGAAGTCAAAACAGTCCTTGCACAATATAACTTAACCTTAGTTAGACGAAATAGTACACTTGTTGTCACGACTTTTGATAAAGCACTTATCATGACGGGTCCTGTTAAAAGAATTACCCCAGATCCTGAGCAAGTTGAACTAACTGATGAAATACAGACCTACATTATACAACTACAAAATGCATCCGCATCAGACCAAGTTAACGCAATTAAACCACTATTAAATAGCAAAGCCAATGTATTCGCTGATGAAGGGACAAACTCCCTAATAATAACTGATGTCTCATCCAATCTCAAAAGAATAGTCTCCATACTACAATTTGCAGATGCTGGCGAACGTTTCCCATTAAAGATCACAGTAATTCCTCTAACTTCCGCGGATGCTCAAGCAGTAGCCCAGACTCTCAATCGGGTATTTGAAGATAACAGAGAAGATACAAAACCCATCAGAGGAGATACTGGGATAGATCCTGAACAGATCAAGCAAGCAATAGAACAAGGTTTAGGGGTAGAATTGATAGAAGGGATGATTAGGGTCTATGCAGATACGAACTCTAATACACTTATTCTTAAGGCATCTGAAGATAATCTCGTAATTTTAAAAGAGATTATCAACCATCTTGACAACGCACCCACCCTCCAGACCGAAATTAGAACATATCGTCTTCAGTACGCTTCAGCAGAGGAAGTTGTAACTACACTTGAAGAAATTATCACTGGGAATAATATACAAGGTGGCAGAAGATCTTTTGATAGAGAAGACATACTCGAAATGCTTACCTATCGACGCGATGAAGTAAGTTCAGGTGATTTATTTCAAGGGATTGTAGGTTTAGTTAACCTCTCACGCAATGATCGATTAAACATTGTTGTTGTTTCCTCAGACCCACGTAACTATACAATTATTGAAAAACTCATCAATGAACTTGATCAGAAGAAGACTCTCGAAGAGATAAAAATGTATTTCCTCAAACATGCCAATGCTGAAGATCTCTCCACTAATTTACAGGAATTATTTGAAGGAGGTAGTGGCGGAGATGACGATGATAGATATCGTCCTTGGTGGGACAGAGGTAGAAGTGACGAAACTTCTGAAGGTGGCTTCGGTGTTCAGGGGGAGGTACATATCGTTTTTGATGTTAGACTAAATGCTCTAATAATTACGACTTCAGCACAGAATTTTCCAATGATTGATGAATTAGTAGAAAAACTCGATGTGAGTATGCCAGAACAAGAGTGGGGAACAAGAATATTCAACCTAAGATATGCTGATGCTGTAAATGTTGCTGAACTACTCAATTCACACTACGGGGGAAACCAGAGTAACACTGGAAATCGTTTCGATGACTGGTGGTGGATTCGAAGCCGACAATCTCCTGCCCAATCCGCACAAACACAAGGATCACTTGCAGGTAATGTCACTGCTCAACCCTATAGCAATTTGAATGCTGTGATTGTATCTACTGGAACGAAGCGAAACTTTGAGTTGATTGAGGAATTTATCGGACAGATTGATGTTCCTACACCACCAAACCAAGTCGAAATTACAAAGACAATTCGTCTTGAATATGCAACCGCAGATGCAATAGCACAGATTCTATCGCAGGTATGGCAGGATCAACCTGATGAAGATGGGTTCAGTTTTAGTAGATTCGTTCGGGACAACTTCAGTGATGAACCAACAGATATCAATTCTTTATTTGGAAAGGTTACCATTTTTGCTGAAACAGACACCAATTCACTTATTGTCACAACCCGAAGACGCTATATGGAGCAGGTTGAAGCCCTTATAAAGAAGCTTGATTTCGTTCGGGGACAAGTCTGGATAGATATAAAGATTCTTGAGGTTACCCTTGACGAGAAAACAAAACTGGGTATAGAGGCAACAGTAAATGAAAGAAATCTGGGTGGTATAGAACTTAATTCAAGGAATCCACTTATAGGAGAAGCTGAATCACAACTCGGTCTTAGTCAGGAAATCTCTGGATTCAATTACAGTTTAGCAACGAAAGAGTATATGGCACTACTTCACACTCTCCTCCGTGAGAATAAGGTCAAAACATTATCTACACCCTCATTACTTACACGGGATAGTAGACCCGCTACATGGAGTAGTGGAAGACGTATCCCATATTTACAAAGTGTTGATACAAACAGTATTCTGGGAGATACCGCCACACAGCCGCTCTTCAATTATGATTTTATTGATCCCCCGGTTGGAATTAATATCAGTCTAACACCCTATATTGCAAGATCGAAAGCAGGAGAAGACGGTAAGAGGACAATTGGTTTAGACATTACGAATATCAGTGCCAGTAATTTTATAGAGTTTACAGAATTTAATGCACCTATAACCGATGACAATTCTCTGAGCGTTTATATTGATGTAGAAGATGGTCAACAGCTGGTTGTTGGCGGTATTATCCGTAAGAAACAGAAGGAAGTTGAGAATAAAGTTCCAATTCTTGGGGATATCCCACTCCTTGGCAGACTTTTCAAAAGTACTGAAACAGAAGTCCAAGATACCGAGATTGTCTTCATCATAACGCCGCATATCGTGGATATACAGAATCCATCAGATATCGAAAAACTGAAACAAAAATCAGATAATTGGCAACAAAATGGTAGAAATGGATTTGAAGAAACGAAGTAAACAATGATAGATTAGGGTGAAATATTGACATAATTATACACATTACTTGTAGGAGCGATCTCCGAATCGCGATCGAACCCTTTAATAATCGGGAATCGGAATTCCCTCCTACAACACAGCACGTGGTGGAATTAATTGTATAATCTACCATAGAATTACAAAACAACTTGTGTAGAAACAGAATTACACTTTATAGCAAAAGATAAATTGATAAGGGACAGAATCTAATCTGTCCCTTATCTTATTCTATCTAATGTTCTTATACAATTGAGCCAGTCTGTCGGTAGAAAAACCGAAAGCGTAAAGCAGTGTAATTAACCAGTTAATCAGTGTAGTGCGAATAATTCCACCTGTTTTCCACCTACGTGCTGATATATGTATCCGCGGACTAACCATCCGTGTTTTTCCAAGCTTATGCATTGCTCTTGAGAATTCAATCTCTTCCATTATAGGTACATCTGGAAAACCACCTATTTTCCGAAAACCATCCCGTGTAATAAAGATTCCACTATCACCATAAAATATCTTCAGATATTTTCCACGTAGGTCAGCGGATTTCTCAATAATCCGGAAGAGTATATTCTTTCCTTCGATTTTCTGAAGAAAACCGCCTCCCACAAATCCCTCTGTAATTGCTTTATCCACTTCAGAAATTGCACCGTCTTCTAACCATACATCGGCATGCAAAAACAGAAGTATTTCACCATTTGCCTTTTCAGCTCCAGCATTTAATTGTTTTGCACGTCCCCTACCAGAACGGATAACTGTACCGTATTTTTTCGCAATCTCAACCGAGGAATCTAAACTACCACCATCTACAATTATTAGTTCATGTCCACTCAACTCAGGTTGTAGTCTCCTTAACGTCTTATCTAAAATCCTATCTTCATTAAGGACAGGTATAATTACTGAAATCATCTTTCATGTCAAAATCACATGTTTACATATATGTTCATTTACGGACTTTCAGATACTGATTTAGAGCCAAAATAGGAAAAACAGATGCATAAATTGGATCACTATACCCTCCGATTATTTCCCAATAAATACCAACACAACTATCCTTCCACGTTCCGTTTTCGTCTTGATTATCAATCAGAAATTGGATGCCTTTTCTTGCAGATGGATTTTCATTATTGGTTAATAACAGAGCATAAGTACACCAAGCAGTTTGTTCAACTGTACTTTCTGTTGGGTTTCCAAACATATCTTCTCCCCATCCATCATCTGGATTTTGATTATCTTCCAACCAACGTACACCTTGTGAGATCTCAGGTACATCGTCAAAACCAGCCTTTACAAAAGCTGTAATTGCACAAGCAGTTCCATAAGTTCTCTTTGCTAACCATAAATCGTTCCAATATCCATCTCGATGAATTGCCCCTTGCAACCACTCAATACCACGATTTATTGATTCAATATTATTCCCATACGCCAACAACGCTTCAATTGCGTGAGATGTAATACTAACACAACCAACATCACCTTCCCCAGGTTGGTAAGTACTCCAACTACCCTCTACACCTTGATTTTCAATTAACCATCTAACCCCATTATCTATAGAAATCTGTGCTTCTTTGGATGATAACTTGGATCGAATTAACGATAATGTTCCTAATGCAGTATCATCAGCATCACTGGGGAGAGTACTATCTTTCATACCAGAAAATGCCCATCCCCCATCCTCATTCTGATGATCTACAAGCCATTGTGCAGCAGTATAGATTTGATCAGTTTTATCAGAAGCTAATTCCTCAATCTCCGTTAATGCAATGATGCTGAGAGCCGTATCCCAGACATTCAGGTTTATAGCTTCACGGAATCCACCATCTGGATTCTTAGTTTTTTTGAGCCAATCCATCCCTCTTTCAATAAATTGGGGTATCTCAGGATCAGAATGATCTGTCTGATCAACTGCAATCAAAGCTAACACCGATAAGGCAGTAATAAAATTAACACGAAACCAACTCCCATCACTCAACACTCTTGTTTTTAACCATGATACAAGAGAATTAATAATTTCGATTCGGTTTCCTGTATTTAATTCAATTATGATAAAAACTGGAACCAATGTATGTTGTTCAGCTATGAATAATTCTTCAAATAGTGAGGTGTTGAATAAATCAACTGGCGGGAGTTTATGCCTTGGAGGTTTCAGACGCTTTTTTAAAATAGGAAATTGAGATAGGAATTTAACAAGCTTAATAAGTGGGATAGCATTCTTTGGAATTGTCAATTTCTGCCAATCAAACCGATTTAAGGATGCGTATGCCAATTTTACTAACCCAAGATTTTGCTGATATTCTGGAATATTAGATAGCGTTTTTTCAAGATCAGGTCCCGCTTCTCGGTCTAATACCTCTTTCAAGATAAGACGTACAAATAATGTAGAATGAGGATTTGTCTGATTGGCTGGGTCTAAACCCCATGCCCCATTTTCACTCTGATTATTTATAAACCAGTTAATCAGAGATTCCTCTGGTATCCCTCCTTGAATCAGTTGAATCCATGCATAAGCACAAGAAGGAAATGTACTGGAGGATAAATTCCCTTCAAAATTACCATCGGATTTCTGCATCGATGATAATGTATCTATCGCACGAATCAGTTTTGATTGGACCTGTTCATCTGTAATTGAGGTCTCTTGTGAAATTGATCCTTGCGTCATCGTTTTAAGCTACCCCATACAACGGGTAAAGTAGATTTTGAAAACTCAACAGATTGGGGACCTGAAAGGTTAGGACTAAGAACATCAGCATCACGAGCAATATCACTGATACGAACTTCATCAATCAAACCTTTCCATTTAAATTGACGTGTGTTCTTACTTCCAATCACCACATCATAATCTCCTTTTTGTAGTTTACCACTATGATTTGTAGATGCAGCTTCTTTTCCATCTATATAGAGCTTTATTGTCTTTGCATCGAATGTTCCAGCGATGTGTTGCCACTTTTCAAGCTCAAGTACACCACCTGCTTCTGCTGAAGATGTACCTTTACTGGTGTTAATGTGAAATTTTGCTCCACCATTTGAAACACCTAAATGAAATGCCCCGGGTGGACCATCCCAATTCGCACATATTAAACGCCAACCTGTTAAATCTTCAGGATAAACCCATGCTTCTACTGTGATAGCAATATCAGGAATTAACGCATCCGCTTTACCAAGTGAAATTACTGTATTACCATCAAATCTGAAAGATTTTCCATCTACATTTTCTTTATTCCAATCCTGATTATTATCCCATGCTCCTTTACCTTCTATATCAGCCTTTACGCCATTATCAGACTCATCAGTAGCCTTACCATCATTAAAATGCCATAAACCCAAGGTATTCTCATCAGGTATATATTCATACCCACCTTCACCAAAGCAGACAATCGTACCTACAAAAAACAGAAAACATGACATCATAGTAAATGCATTAATCTTGAACATTACAATTATTCTCCTACAATCGTTATCAGATTGAATAGAAGTATATCATGATATTACATTACTGACAATAGACCAATATTTAAGGGTAACATATTATGTTTTGAACCTTTTCTAACAAATAATGATGCATTTCAGGTTAATTCTTGATGTCATCTAATACTACACAACTTATAGGTTATACCCCAATAAAGAGACATTTTTATTCTGAAATTGTATTAAAATTCATAGTCGTAATTTCAACTTTTAATCCTAATATAATGACAAACTAATAAGGTGCAAAAACAGACCTTTAATCCTAAATTCCCAGCTAAGAATTCGCGAAAATGTTGAATTTTTCCATATATCGAAAAAATGAAAAATGTTACACTTTTTCCTACATTCTGTAGGATTGAAATCGGTGTAAATTACCCCTCTAACCGCTGTCATAGACTGACTTTACTCCACTTTGAATTGACTTTATAAGAATTTGCAAAAAGTGTAATTTTGTGTTTTTGTTGTCCTTTCTGATTTTGACAATTCCACACTGCATAATAATGCTGATTTTTGACATAAAGATAGTTTTTGTATTTAGGATCATTTTTATACATATTCATCATTAATTCTCTAATTATATATTTCTCAAAAGGTTATGTTTTTGGAATTTTCTATTATGCCAACGTTTTTTCATATATGTGATGTTTGTTCTTTTAATTTTCTTCAATTTATTTTATCAATATAACCTGAGTTGGTGTCTATATGTAAAAAATTCATCCAGTTTGAGTATCATTAGCAGTGTCCAACAATCCTACACTCGACAGGAAGATCCCGCTCTATGACAATCTTATACCATTTCTAAGAAATGATTTACTGTTTATACCTTTTCTAAGAAATATTATGCCATATAAACACCATCCAATTAACCCGGTAAGAGCGGTTTGGAACCGAACCATAGGTATCAATTTAGCACTTTTCCCAAACATGGTAGGTTCGGTTTGGAACCGAACCATAGGCGTCAATTTAGCACATTTCTCTGACATGGTAGGTTCGGTTTGGAACCGAACCATAGATGTCACTTATGGTGGAAAGGGGTACGTCCACAAACTAACAGTTTGTGGTACAGGAAGAGGTGTTTTTGTGGCGGTAAGGGGCGTCTACAAACTATCGTAAACATTGAAAATAATAACACAAAATCCCTGTAGGAGCGATCTCCGAATCGCGATTCAACTCAGTGATAAATAATAACAAAAAATCACTGTAGGAGCGATCTCCGAATCGCGACTTAACTCAGTGATAGTCGGGAATCGGAGTTCCCTCCTACATCTCAAAATATTCCATAAATTCAATAGCTTACTATAAATTTAGAAATGGTATCACTCAAAGAACTATTTGTCTGCAGGATTTTCGGTTGATTTTGTATAAAATCTACTGTGAAAATGTCTGTTTTTTTTCTCCCCACAACGTTGGCAACTTCCCCTGCGGAGAAACAGACAACGGTCCTTCTATCCAATCTGGCTGCTTCTCATTAATCAGCGTATGTGTTAATCTTTTGATGGTCCTTGTTTCAAACTCATAGCGATAGAGGTTATAAACTTTCGCATTGGGGTTATCCATTTTCCTCAGAGCAAAAAGTAGTGCTGTATCATTCTCTATCCAACGTATACCTGACGTTAGTGCATCGTTGCCAAGTTTGTCATGAATATCCTGGAGGACCTGTACCTTGCCACCGATACGCATCACGGAGATCTTACACTTTTGATCCTTCCCCTTCCACGTGCAGTCCAAAAAGACAAGCCGTTTACTATCAGCGGACCAGCACGGATAGAACCGCATAATGACCGTGTCAGAACCCGGTTTCGGATCCGGTAAAACGGGAAGTTGATCTTCACCTTTGGCAGACATTACATAGATATTCTTATGGGAAAATCCAGAGCGAAAACCGGGACGACGTTTGACACGGTTACTTATAAACTTCTCATAAACGATCTGAGTCCCATCGGGTGACCAGTGAGGCGCACCCGCACCTTTCTCACCTACAAGACCGGTAAGCTGCGTTACAGCGAGTGTGGCAAGATCTATGACATGCACTTCATAGTCTCCGCTTCGTCCACTCGTAAAGGCAATTCTTGTACCATCCGGCGACCAAGATGGAAGTGTATCACTAACGTCATTGTGCGTAAGTCGTTGGAGATGCTTTCCATTGGCATTCATGATAAATAACTCAGAAGAGGCTTGCCATCTCCTGTTAAATTGCCGTTTAAAGACAATACGTTTACCATCAGGGGACCACTTAGGGTGAACATCTTTCCACGCCGTGTTACGTGTGAGTCTAAGTCTATTGGTACCATCATCGTTGATGACAAAATACCTGTATCTTCATAGAAAACGATTTTCGCATCCACGCGAACCACAATCCCTACGAATAAGAGCAAAAAGCAAACAAATAAAATAAAGGGGATATAGGAGAAAACAGTTGGCTTTAGATGTTTCATCTCTGGGTACCTCCATAGGTATCAACTAAAGGAATTTCTAATCATATTGATTGATTTGTACCTTCTTGCAGGTCGGGTTGAGGAACGAAACCCCATAGGTGTCAACTTAAGGAATCTTCAAATACAGAAAGCCTTCTCAGTTGAAGCGGATTACACGGTTAAGAGGGTTTGGTGAATGGTGGTTATATGGCATAATATATCTTAAAAATACTATATAGTAAAGTGAATAATTAATAAGACATTTCATCGTTTACGAGAAACGTCCATAGTAGGGGCGAGGTCACCTCGCCCGTTGTAAAATGCTCCATTAATTCAAAAGTTTACTATATATAACCATATCCATATAGGTTAGTCCTTGATAAACAGGAGTTTTTATGATAAGATTTTGCTAAAATTACTGGAGTAAAATATGGCAATTGGGTTAGGCGTTATTGGTATCAATCCTACGAACATGGGATCAACCACATCACTTCTTAAAGATGTCCCCGATCTGAATTATGAAGTTCGTGGAATTTGTGCTAAACGGCAGGATGTCCTTGAAAACTATGCTAAAGAAATTAATGTCGATTACTGGACAACAGATTACCGTGAATTAGTTCAAAAAAATAATATCTCTGTGGTAGCAATCTACTCACCAGACCACCTTCACGCTGAACATTGTATCGCCGCAATAGAAGCAGGAAAGCATGTCATCTGTACAAAACCGATGGTGACAACACTGGAGGATGCTAAGCATTTAGTGGATTTAGTACGGAAGCATGATGTAAAGTTTCTTGTCGGACAAACGATGCGGTTTGACCTGCAGTTTCTAACAATGCAAAGATTACTTGAAGATGGTGATTTAGGGGATCCAATGGTGGCTGAGGCATATTATGTCCACGACATGCGTGAAGTATACGATTTCACACCATGGAGACTCACTGAACCACAAGATTTGATGTTCGGTGGTGTTGTTCATCCTGTTGACATTTTACGTAGTATTCTCGGGGATGTTGAAGAGGTACATGCATACGGTACAAAGGGATTACTTACGCCAGAATATCCTATGAAGAATAACTTCTTTCTTAATCTAAAGTTCAAGAATGGACAAATTGCACGTGCAATGGGTCTATATGATGTAGTTCACCCACCCATGCCAATGATGCAAGTTTCAATTTACGGTAGCAAAGGAACTATGATCGGTGATTTTACTGACAACAAAGGTGGTCAAGTTAAACTAATGCTCGATAAAATGTTAGCAAGAGAACCGTTTGAAATGACCTGTCCACCGGAAATCGACACAAGTGTATACGGACATGGACAAACGGTCATTCGCTATATGAGACATTTTCAACAGTGCATTGAAGAGGATTTAGAACCCAGTCCGAATGTTGTTGATGGGGCAAAATCAATTGCTGTTGGGGTTGCAGCATGGGAATCCATTGAAACTGGAAAACCTGTGAAAGTATTTAACGAATTTTAAACTAAAACTCAATATTAGGTAATAATACCAACTCCAATTAAAAACTTTCTTTTTGTAGCACAAACTTTCAGTTTGTGTCTTCCCTGTTTCATTGCTAACAAACGGTAATGAAATAATAAATGGAAATGACATAATAATTAATAAAAATTGTATAATTATAAATACTTGACAGAAATTTTGTCCAATTATATAATTTAGGTATGCCTAAATTAATTTATTGACTAAACTAATGATTTTATATCTCTTTCCTAAGAGAATTGGAAAGTATACTAACTTATTTCCACTGGATGAAGATTAATTTTGACTCTTAACAGGAATGGATAACCTAATGTTAACACAAGCGGCTGAAGATTATCTAAAGTCAATCTATAAATTACAAGAAAAGGGTGAAAAAGTATCTACAGGTGCATTAGCAGAATACCTTGATGTTAAACCAGCATCTGCATCAGGAATGATCAAAAAACTGAAAACGATGAATCTGATAACCTATGAACGGTCTGAAGGGGTAACCCTTACGGATGCAGGGAGTGAGATTGCATTGGAAATTATACGTCACCATCGATTGTTAGAACTATATTTAAATCAGGCACTCGGTGTTCCTTGGGATGGGGTTCATGATGAAGCGGAAGTATTGGAACATGTTATTTCTGAGGAAGTAGAGGCAAGGATGGATGCGTACCTTGGATATCCAACTTCTGATCCACACGGTTCACCTATACCCGATAAAAATGGAGTCGTTCAACAAACAGAATCCATACCAATGACGGAACTACACTCAAGTCAATCTTGTGTTGTAGCTGAGGTGAGCGACGACGATTCTGCTCTACTCCGACATCTCGGTAATTTCAATCTATATCCAGGCACAACATTTACAGTTATTGATGTTGCACCCTTCGAAGGACCTTTTACAATAGATATTGCAGGTCAAGAAGCCGTTATTGGACGAGAAGTAGCAAAGCACATAATGGTAAATAATGTAAAAGATACATAAGGATTATAGGAGAATACCTATGTTAAACAATAAGACAATTAAAGTATGGAAACACCATCTTCAGGATGAAGTTGATGCAAGTCATCTCTATAGTGTATTCGCTGAACTTGAAACAGATCCTGATCGCAAAGAGATCTTAAGTGGACTTGCAGAAGTTGAAAGTAAACACGTTGATAGATGGGAACAACTATTATCATCAAACAATATTAAATATAAGACACTAAAACCGAGTACAAAGGCACGTTTTTGGTCATTCTATGCACGAAAAATTGATAGAACCTTACCATTATCTCGTATGCTGAAAGAAGAGGCGAGTGAAGTTAAAGATTACCTTGCCCTACATAAAAGCAGTACGCATTCCGATGCAAAAGAGACTGCACTCATACTTGCCAAAGAATCTGCTCAACATACTGAAAGTCTAAATGAACTAACCGGAACATCTGATGAACCTTGGCACAAAACTGAATCCGGTGGTGTATTAGGAAATATAATTTACGGGTTTAATGATGGTCTGACTGCAAATTTTGGATTGGTCGCAGGAGTTATTGCAGCCGCTGAAAGTGTCCACACAATACTTGTGGCTGGGATTGTTGGTACAGTTGCTGATTCCCTGTCAATGGGTGCATCAGGTTATCTGGCTGCAAAAAGTGAACAGGAGGTATACGATCACGAAATTCAGGTTGAAAAGGATGAAATCCGATTCATGCCTGATATCGAAGAAGAAGAACTTGCCCTAATATATGCTGCTCGAGGTGTACCAAAGGAACATGCACAAGATCTCGCAAAAGAAGTTATGAGTGACCCAGAAAGGGCTTTAGAGGAGAAGATTCAAGCTGAACTCAAAATTGGTAAGACCCATACAACTCCTTTTAATGAAGGATGGATCACAGGACTTGCCACAGCTATTGGAGCTTTTATTCCTGTGGCACCATTTCTTTTCACAGAAGGTATGATCGCAATATGGATCTCATTTACAATTGCTATGTTGTCCCACTTCGTTGTTGGATCTGCAAGAAGCCTTTTCACAGGACGTGGAATAATTAGAAGTGGTTTTGATATGTTTGTTGTTGGACTCGGGGTAGCTGGTGTTGGCTACCTTGTTGGAATGCTCTTAGATTACTTATTCTTATAGATTAACATGCAATTAAAATACAATTTTTTACGAAGCACATATAATCGACTTTCAAACATTTTCAATATACCTTTATTGTTAGGGTGTTTACTAATCCTTAATCTTTTCAGTATGACCGGATGTGATGTGAAAATTGAAAAGAAGATTACAGAGAACGAGAAAATACGGGTGGTAACAACAATTGGAATGATTACCGATATCGTAAAAAATATCGGGGGAGACAGACTTGAGGTAATTGGGATGATGGGACCAGGTGTTGACCCACATCTCTACAAACCTACTGCTAAAGATATCGAAAGACTTAGTTCTGCCAATATCATATTCTATAATGGATTACATCTTGAATCAAAAATGGGTGATATACTCGAACGATTCTCTAAAAATACTAAATCTGTTGCTGTTGCAGAAGGTGTTGATAAAAACCTACTACTTACTCCCCCTGAATTTGATGGTCAATATGACCCACATATTTGGTTCGATATATCATTATGGATAAAAGCAGTAGAAGTAGTTCGAGACACTCTGGTTGCGTATAATCCTGAATCTGAGTCAACTTATGCTGCAAATACGGATCAGTATATATTGAAACTTAATGAATTACAAAAATATGTTAAAACACAATCTGAACGTGTACCGACTGATCGACGCATACTCGTTACCGCACACGATGCATTTAACTATTTTGGAAATGCCTACGGGTTCGAGGTACAAGGTCTTCAGGGAATGAGTACCGTAACTGAAGCTGGCATCGCTGATGTGAAAGAATTAGCAACATTTATTGCTAAACGTAAGATTCCAGCCATATTTGTGGAATCTTCGGTACCTGTACGTAGTTTAGAGGCTGTCAAAGCAGCAGTGAAATCAAAAGGGTTTGATGTACAGATCGGTGGTGAATTATTCTCTGATGCTATGGGAAATGAGGGTACACCAGAAGGTACATATATTGGTATGGTGAAGCATAATATTGATACAATTGTATCAGCACTCATTGGAAAAACTGCCGTTGAGGATAGTCTCAGTAAGGAACAATAAATTTGCAACCTCCCCAAACAAATGCTATTTCTGTAATGGATTTAACAGTCGCATACCATGAAACACCCGTTTTATGGGACATAGATCTTGATGTACCCCCAGGTGTTTTATTAGCTATTGTTGGTCCCAATGGAGCAGGGAAAACTACTCTAATAAAAGCGATATTAGGATTAGTAAGAACAGCATCAGGTAAAGTACTTATCCACGATAAACCCTATGAAGTTCAAAGAAAAATTGTGGGTTACGTACCTCAACGTGGAAGTGTAGATTGGGATTTTCCTACTAATGTACTGGATGTCGTCATGATGGGTCGTTATGGGGCACTTGGATGGATACGACGTCCAAGTAAGGATGATCGAGAATTGGCGATGAATGCATTAGAAAAAGTTGGCATGGAGAAATACAGACACCGACAGATTAGCCATCTCTCAGGTGGACAACAACAAAGAGTGTTTCTTGCCCGCGCCCTTGTTCAAGATTCTAACATCTACCTAATGGACGAACCCTTTCAAGGGGTTGATGCAACAACTGAAAGAGCTATTGTAGCTATATTGCAGGAACTACGTGAAAATGGGAAAACTGTCGTCGTCGTTCATCATGACCTTCAGACTGTAACAGACTATTTTGATTGGGTAACTCTATTAAATATTCGCCGAATTGCAAGTGGTCCTGTTCAAGATACGTTCACTTCCGAGAATCTTAGAGAAGCCTACGGTGGACGAATCGCCTTCATGAAAAACCGATAATATCCCTACTTTATCGGAAGAATTCTATAGTTTTTACAACCAACCTATTTCCACCAAATTGGAAGATAATCTTAGTGCTAATTTATATTAATAACCTTCTTAACTATTTTGACTATACACTCCTCATAGTTGCATCGGGTGCTGCATTTCTTGGAACTGTCAGCGGAGCACTCGGTACGTATGCAGTGTTACGTCGTCAAAGTTTGATGGGCGATGCTATCTCTCATGCTGCCCTCCCCGGAATCGCAATTGCATTCCTACTTACTGGAACTAAGATCCACTTATTACTTATTCTTGGCGCAGCAATTGCGGGATGGGTAGGAACGGTTATAATTATGGCTATTGTCAGACTAACCCGAATCAAATATGATAGTGCCCTCGCACTAATCCTCTCAACATTCTTCGGTTTTGGATTAGTCCTACATACACTCATTCAACGAACGGGTAACGCGAATCAAGCAGGTTTGGATACATTCCTTTTTGGACAAGCTGCAACAATACTAAAATGGGATGTGATAACCATTGGAATACTTGGCGGAATTGTCCTAATAATTATGCTGATATTTTGGAAAGAACTTAAACTACTGATTTTTGATGAAGGATTCGCTGCATCCATCGGTTTACCGATCAGAACACTGGATGTATTGTTAACCAGCCTTCTGGTAATTGCGATTGTCATCGGATTGCAGGCAGTCGGTGCTGTCCTCATGAGTGCCATGATCGTCGCCCCTGCTGTAGCAGCGCGACAATGGACAGATCGGTTCAGTCTAATGGTCATCCTCGCAGCTATATTCGGTGCTTTATCTGGTGTAATTGGAACCATCATCAGCAGCACTGCTGCACATATTCCAACTGGACCTACAATAATTCTCTGTGCAACACTATTTGTCATCATATCTATAACACTTGCTCCTAACCGTGGATTAGTTTGGAATAGTTCTCGACATCGACGGAACAGACGAAACATAGGTATGGGTTCAAACCAACTGTTTGAACAACACCAACAGAAAAGTGATTAATACCGATGCAAGTTCATATTGAAATCCTATTCATTGCAATTGTAACATCCTCTGCATGTGCTATACCTGGCGTATTCTTAGTCTTACGTAGGATGACATTGATGAGCGATGCAATAAGTCATGCAATTCTACCGGGAATTGTAATTGCCTTTTTCTTCACACATACCCTTTCTTCTCCACTCCTTATAATTGCAGCTGCAGGAACAGGCGTATTAACAGTTGTATTGGTAGAATTATTACAGAAAACTGAACTGATAAAAGAGGATGCTGCAATCGGGTTAACATTCCCTGCCCTATTCAGTGTTGGAGTAATACTCATATCAAGATATACACGAAACGTTCATCTTGATATGGATGCAGTCTTGCTTGGAGAACTTGCTTATGCCCCACTCAATAGGTTAACAGTCTTAGGTATCGATTTAGGTCCGTCAGCATTAATTGTTATGGGTGTGATTCTTATACTGAATCTTGTATTTATTTCATTATTCTACAAAGAACTAAAGTTGATAACTTTTGATATCGGTTTGGCTGCAACATTAGGTTTTACCCCAGCACTCATTCACTATGGACTAATGACATTGGTATCTATTACAACGGTAGGGGCATTTGATGCGGTAGGGTCAATTTTGGTTGTTGCCCTCATTGCTGGACCTGCTGCAACAGCGTACCTCATGACAGATAATCTTACACGTATGTTAGTTCTGAGTGCAATAATTGGCAGTATCAATGCTGTCGTTGGGTATTTACTTGCATATCAATTTGATGTATCTATTGCTGGGACAATAGCCTCAGTAACCTTCCTTGCTTTTGTCTCGGTTTTTCTACTCGTTCCTAAACGTGGACTCTTATCAATTTCACGTAGACATTTACGCCAAAAATGGGAGTTTGCACAGACAATGCTTGTCATTCACCTACTAAACCATGAAGGTTTGCCAGAAGCAGTAAACGAATCAGAAATTGCACATTTACATGAACATCTACAATGGGAACCATCATTTGCATCAAAGGTAGTCAGATATGCTCTAAATAACAGATGTGTTTCTCAGGATGATACGCAACTCACCCTAACAGATCGTGGTAGAACAATTGCTGAACAAGCCCTTGTTCAATAATTCATTTAGAATTTATATTATGCCATTTCTAAGAAATATTATGCCAGATAAACATCATCCAACAAACCCGGTAGGTTCGGTTTGTAACAGAACCATAGGCGTCAATTTAAGGATTTCCCAATCATATTTGGGTGATTTCTACCCTCTTGTAGGTCGGGTAGAGGAACGAAACCCGACGAATTCCATACGCGGATTCGGCGTTGATTTGGACATGAGACGCTTTTGTATCCTGGAAATGTTTGTTTTCCCTTCGATTCGACCAAACCTACGAGGACATGTAATCACTAAATTGATACCTATGGTTCGGTTTGTAACAGAACCATAGGTATCAATTTAGTCGATTCCCATAAATGGTAGGTTCGGTTTGTAACAGAACCATGGGTGTCAATATCAAAGCCCCGTAGGGGCGAAAGGTGTGTAGAAAACGTGGATTCCCAGTATAACAAGCCCCGTAGGGGCGAAAGGTGCATTAAGCTTATATCTGATTACACGGAATGGCATTCAGTTTAAGATGAATTTCTTATATGCCATAGATGTTTGTTGGTTAGTAAAAAATATTGAATGTTACCAATCCCTCTTTTCCGTGAAATCCGCGTAATCCGCGATTCAGACAAAAAACCTTCGATTCAACCCCGCAGCATGCCATAAATGATAGACATCTCCATACATTTCATCTTTAAAAAATGAATTAAAACCCAAAGTAATACAACAAATACATAACAACCTAAAAAATAATTGAAGAGAACTTAACCATAACACAACTAACTATATCAAATAATATAATCTTACATCAATAACAAATGTAAATAAGTTTAAATTAGTATCACAGAATATAACTTTTTCCTTGACCCATGATTTTTATTATGTTACTATATATATTACAATAAAACTCCACTTAAAAAGTTGTTGTGAAACTTTCACAACAGTTGTGAATTGAAAATAAAATCTCAGATGTCTACAAACCTATACCAGATAAGGTTTTACACCACTTATAACAGGTACAGAGCATAAAATATAAAAAAATTAAATATAATTATTGCGTTTTTCAGGAATATCTATAAACCCTTTCTGGTACTGACTTTAGGACATTTTAAAACATGGTGTTTAAAAAAATGTGTTGTGAAAATACTATTTGTTATTACGAACTAAAGGAAAACTATCAGGTCAACCCATATACATACAACCGAAATACAGTATATCTCACAAAATGATAAATAAAAACACCGAAATGATAGTCCTTAATTGTTGGAACTTATAAGATATGTATTACGAAGGAATCCACCAAGTGAACTTTTTTTATTTTTTTACAAAAAAACGTAAATTGGCTGTAAACATAGATGGGGACAGACCTAACAGCGACTATACTAAAATTGGGGTGACAGAAAAAAGTTACGATTTCGTAACTTTTTAAAAGACAGGAAACTTACTAATGACTATCCAATACATTAAAAATAATCTTAAAAACAACAACAGTATCACCTATACCATTTCTGACAAAAAATGGTACATGAAGGATTTGCTGAGTTGCCATCTAATAGGATACACCCTAAATGATCATCATACAATAATGAGACATCATCTATTAGAAAATGTATTACAAATGTCTGTATCGGATATTCCCCCAAAAAATATAAAAAAGAAAAAAGAAGAACGACACAGAAACCACAATTTAAGAAATTTTACTATTGTAAAAAAAACACCGATAAACGCAGACTGTGACAGGGCGGACAGCCGTTTTACTAATGACACACAATGTGTCAAAAAGTGTAACATTTTTAACATAATGAATAATAATTATTACATATGTGATAATTGAAAAGCCAATAAAATAGAGGCTTTTTTATACAAGTTTTCTCTCCCAAAAAAATAAGGGTTCATCACTATGAAAAGTATATTACAAGTAATTATCATATCATTAATTCTGATAAATCCGATATGGATATCAGCTGCAGATGAAGCTACTCTGAAGAATCCTGATGGTACATGGAAATGGACGAATCGTCTCATCAATGAAACAAGTCTATACCTATTACTTCATGCACATAATCCTGTAGATTGGTATCCATGGGGAGATGAAGCCTTATCCCGGGCGAAAAAAGAGAACAAACCTATATTCCTTTCTGTTGGATACTCTACATGTTACTGGTGTCATGTAATGGAACGTAAGGTTTTCTCCAATCCAGATATCGCTAAAGAGATGAATGAGAACTTTATCAATATCAAAATTGATCGTGAAGAACGACCAGATCTTGACGAAATCTATATGACAGCAACACAGTTGTTGATACAACACGGGGGATGGCCAAATTCTGTTTTTTTAACACCTGACTTAAAACCATTCTATGCTGGAACCTATTTTCCTCCAACAGACCAACCGCATAGACCTGGATTCCCCACGATTCTTGAAGCGGTGAATGACGCATGGAAGACAAGAGAAGCTGAAGTAATTGAATCTGCGAACAAGATAACACAATTTATTGAAGTTGCAACAAATAAAGGATTTACAACCCTTATTGAGAACCCCATTGACCGATCATTGATAACAGATGCCGTTGAATTCCTTAAGTCAAAATATGACAAAGCTTATGGTGGTTTCAGTACTGCCCCTAAATTCCCAAGTCCTTCGAACCTGGAATTCCTCTTGAGAGAATACGAAAGACAGACAAAATTTGACAAACCATCCTCAGAGGATGATTCTCTATTGCAGATGATAACCCATACCTTAGACATGATGGCTTATGGGGGTATCTATGACCAAATTGGTGGAGGATTTCACAGATATTCTGTTGACGCAAAATGGCTTGTTCCCCATTTTGAGAAAATGCTATATGACAATGCACTGTTAGCTAAGTTATATCTTCAAACCTATCATATCACGAAGAAACCTTTATATAGACGTATTGCAGAAGAGATATTCACTTTTATTCAACGAGAAATGACCCATCCAGATGGTGGCTTTTATTCTGCAATCGATGCAGAAACCGATGCAGAGGAAGGGAAATACTATGTATGGACAGAAGATGAGATAAAAGACGTTCTTGATAAGAAGGATGTCAAAAAGTTCAATTCGATTTATGGCATTGACAAAGGAACTAATTTTGAAGGGAAGAATGTATTATACGTGCCTAATACGCATAAATCAGAAACGTCTATACTAACGTTACGTTCTTCAAAAGAGAAGTTATTAGATGCACGTAATGAACGCGAACGTCCACTCTTAGATACAAAGATTCTCGTGAATTGGAATGGACTCATGATTGATGCTCTTGCATACGGATATCAAGTCTTAGAAGATGAACAGTATTATACCGCAGCATCAGAAGCTGCCCAGTTTATACTTGATTCCTTAACGAAACCAGATGGAGAATTATGGCACTTGTCTACTTCTAACGTAGCGAAATTTGATGGATATCTTGATGATTATGCTTTTTTTATTCAAGGTTTACTAACGTTGCATGAAGCCAGTGGAGAAGAGAAGTGGTTGATAGCTGCCCAAGAACTTACTCAGAAGATGATCGAGCTCTTTTGGGATGATATGAATGGTGGATTCTTTTATACGAAAGCAGATGATAAACAATTGATTGTCCGCACGAAAAAACCGCACGATTCAGCAATTCCATCGGGAAATGCTGTCGCAGTAAACACGCTCTTGATTCTTCAAGAAAAAATCAACCGTTTACCAATGAAAAACATAGAGGTGGATTACCGAGAATATGCTGAAAAAACCCTACGGAGTTTTGCACAAGCTATGGACGAGACACCTTCCTCATTTATGCATATGCTATATTCGCTAAATGCTTACTTAGATTCGCAAGATGTTGAGAATTTACCTGTAAAGGATTCAGACACAAAACCGTCCACACAACCTATTGTAACTGCACATGCTAATATCTTAACAATTTCCAATAGTAGTGTAATCTATGCCGAAATTAGGATAACTATAAAAGATGGATGGCACATAAATGCCAACCCAACTGGTCAAGAAAATCTAATACCTACTACAATTTCAGTACCAGACGATTCGTCGATTTCAATCTATGAAGAAAATTATCCTAAAGGCAAATCTGTAAAATTTGAGTTTAGTCCTGATAGACTAAATGTATATGAAGGAATGACGACCTTTACTGTAAAGATAAGACCGAAAGAGAATATAACACTGAAGAAAAACGACCAGCTTCTACTAAAACTCAACTACCAAGCTTGTAATGAGACTATGTGTCTTTTACCTGAAACATTAGATATTCCATTGAAGATTAAGTAATACCATTTCTGATATATAATGTCTCTCTTTGTAGCATAAACTGTTAGTTTGTGCATCATTAAGCATCATTTCTAACAATAGGTAATGAGGGGAAAATTAATAGAAATGGTCTAAGAATTACTGTTCTTTCACTATAACTCATCTACATTCGACCGAATCTTTTGAAATGCATCTAAGATAAGTTGCATGTCATCGGTATCACCCAAAAACATTGCATGACCGAAACTGCATACCTCATTATGATATACATGTTCCTGATTTACCCCCAGTTTTTGCCTATGAATATTAAATGAGATTTTTGTTGTGTTATGAGAGGAAATGAATAACTCAACTAATATGTATTTGATTAGATACCATCACAAATCTGAAAAAACGGATCAAGAAAGATACCGGGTTCCCAAGTATTTTCAAGCACCCGTTTTATCACATAGATAATAGAATACGATTTTGTTTTACTTGTATTATAGCTTTTTGCCCATTTATCCGCAGCTTTCTCAAAATGGAGGAAACAGATACCATAACTTACACATCCGATAAACCATAACAGTGCAATGCGTGCTTGTTCATTGCGTTTTAGACGCAAATGTCGAAATCCAAAAAGCGTTTTTACATCTCGGAAACTCTCTTCTATCTGCATCCGTCTTTTATAGGTCAGATAGAGTTGGGCATTCACCAAACAGTTTGAAACAAGGTAAAGCGGTTCTTTATGTTGTGGATCTTTGAAAACATAAAGGTTCAACCTGAGTTTCTCTGTACTGTGATAAAGTATATTCGGATAAGTTCCGGTTTGTTGGAGCGTTTCCAGCTTGATGCGTTGTCCATTGTCGTAGAAACAACTGTTTTTACAAACCCGTATTACAAACTCAATGCCACATTCCATAAAAGGTTTCATAAGGTGTTTTGTGCGTGCGAACC
>PYJD01000027.1 GCA_003635315.1 Candidatus Poribacteria bacterium | reverse complement strand
AGCAGATTAATGCGTGGGAAAAATCGTTTGCAGACAAAAGGGGAATCTTTAGTTATCGAAACAGTTGGCAGCTTACAATTAAGTACCGATCTAACCGAAGGTATAATGAAAGATATTTCTGATATAAAACCGACTTCATCAGTAGTTAAACCATTTTTACCTTGGGGATGGGCAGCTCTCAGCACTGCTGTACTTTTAGTAATGTTGCTGCTTGGTACAATGAATCAATATATAACCGATTTTCAGCAACCTTATAATTTCCAAGCTTTATCGGAACCTACAATTGAAATCGTTGAAGCACCAATAAGTGTTGATCTTGTCCCGAAAACAATCGTTCGGAAACGTTTAACGAGAAATGTCAGTTTGAATAATAATAACGGAACTGGGACACAAGTATCCAATACTGAATTTACTTCCAATGTATCAGATAACTCGCTTAGATTATCTGATTCAAAATGGACACAACTTTACAAACCTTCTGGAGTTGATCTATACAATATTTTAGCTGCAGAAGATAATCTTTATGCAGCATCATCAACGGGAGTTTATAGATTATCCGAGGATGCAACTACCTGGGCAAAAATCAGTACAGTCGTTCCTATTGAGGATTACAAAGCACCTATAATCGAGTATCAAGGTGTCTTCTATTCCATTCACCGTAGTAGAATACTTTTTTCAACTGATAAGGGTAGAACTTGGGATGTATTATGCCTTATACCATTTGGAGAGGTCATTGGATTTATTATAAGTGAACGAACACGAAAAAGTAAAACGGAAGAGAGTTTTGTAATGTATCTCGCCTTGCTTAATAAGGGTATTTATCAATCTGTTGATGCAGGAGTTCAATGGACACCTATAAATCAAGGTTTGGAATTTGAATATATTACCCCCATGACCAAAGTTAAAGACACCATATTCATAGGAACAAATCAAGGTTTATACCGATGGAATTCAACACTTTGGGAACGTTTACCTATAGAACAAAATAGACTCGTTTATTCATTAGCAGTTTTTAGGGATAATCTTTATATCGCAACGGGACCGAATTCTTTTAGCCTTGACAAATCCCGTAAAATCTTCTACTCATCTGATCTTGGGACATCTTGGATTGAAATTTCACCTCCAGGCATAACTACACATCGTAATGTATCATCTGACAAACCGACAAATATTACAGTGTATGGAAACACGATCTTAGTGTTTTTAGGTGGCTTGGCATATCGATCGAATGACCATGGGAAAACATGGGAAAACATGGAATTTAACAAAAACCGTATGACAGCTATATCCTCCACTCTTATGACAGCTATATCTTCTGTGTTGGCAGTGAACGAGAATATCTTTTACAATGTGGGTTCTTCGAAAATCAAACGTTCAATTAACAATGGTACATCATGGCATACATGCGTAAATAACATTTTAGGTACCAAGATACTAAAATTAATTACTTTCAATAATAAACTCTACGTGTCTACTGGAAATCAAATTCATGTGTCAACTGATAATGGGTACACATGGGAATACATTCATTTTTATTTCGATTCTGGTAAATCTAAGCGTAAACGATCAGAATATGTGCAACAACATACTAACTTTGTTGATGGATTAAAGTGGAAAATTGTTAATAGTACGCTTTATGTAATTATACCTTATAAAGATAAACTATATATTTACCGTTCACAAGTAGATAAAAATGATTTATCATTAGTTCAAGAAATATCATGTCCTGAAGTACCAACAAGTGATAACATAATTGGAGATTTCACTGTTTCTGATAATGTATTCTACATAGAATACAATCGACAACTTTATAAGTGGGAACTTGGTAATACAGAATTGAAAAATATCGAGTTGATAGATACTACTAAATACTCCGATGGAACTTTGAATAGTAGGATCAAGGTGTCAGCATCAAGAGAAACAGTATATGCGGGAAGACAAGATGGTAGGTTATTTCAATCCATTGATAATGGAATCAGTTGGCGAGATATTACGTCAAATTTTCCATTAAGCTTTTCCAATTTAACGGATATAGTATTTGTAAATAATACTGTTTATGTTGCCACAGAGAAAGGTGTATTAGCATCAGAAGACGGAGAATATTGGTATAGACCAACCGATAATGAAGGTAAACACATCATCTTAGATAAATTGATCACACACAGTTCTCGTTTATATGGTACTAATAACATAGGTGTTTACCATTTAGATGATCGTGGTAAGTGGGAACAATTTTTACCAAATATTCCAGATAAGGTCATTGATCTAACTTATAGCGATACAAAACTGTATATTGCTACTGATCAACAAGGAATATTCTACTCACCTCTCTAAGTAAATAATTTTCGATCCCAATTTTTATCCAAATTACAATCGTTGTTTTTAAAGCTTCTAATGCATTATGCACCTTTCAAACGGTAAAATGTGTCTTAATAGTAACAAGATGTATCACTCAAGGCAATTGTTATATCTACCATTTGTACACTTTTTGATACAATGATTGATTTACGCCTAAATATACCAAACTAATGCCGCATGAGGTTGTTATTACGCTCAATACGATGTGTCTCTTTTTTTACTAAAGTAAGGAACATGTTGTACGATATAGAGGGTTATCGTACAGTCTGTATAAAATCATTAGTCGAGTAAAACCCTCCTCTGATTTATCTGATTTCCACTGGCACTGTCAATCAATGCCAGCGGATTTGAAAGTCTATGGAGAAGTATTATGAATCGCAGAACTTGGGTTATCATATTCATATTATGTTTTGTTGGAATAACTGTTTTTTTTATGCTTCGTCCTACCCGACAGTCGCTGGATAATCCAACATTCCAATCAAGACAAGCAAGACAACCTTCATTTGTAGTTCCTATTAGCAAAACACAGAATCATTCAGACCAGGTATGGGTAAACTGGATTGATGCACAAATTGATCTGATGATTGATGAAATCTTCAAGCGTTTTCGTGAAGAGTTACCGTATGTGGGACCACCAGAAGAAGCAATTGATGTAGATGATGTTAGACAACAGCTCCGCAAATTTTTTGAGTCTAAAGCAGATGAGTTGAAAAAAAAATAATAGTGAACCACCACCTTTACGAATCTATGAAAAAAATATAACAGAACCCATTGGTCCTAAACCACATAATGGACCGCAAACCGTTGATGCACTGCTGGCTTCTTTTGAGAACATGACTGCTGATCCTTTGGTTGATGGAAAATATCCACAAACTGAATGGGTTGAAATGCTGCTTGACAAGGGTGTCAGCATAGAGCATTTTGGACAATATTCACGCTATCTCAGTATACGTGGCAATCTCATGTCACTTGAAAATCGTCCAGGAGAGTGGACTTCAGGACGCTACGGAATTCCACCAACTGAGGATTGGGAAACTTACAAATCTGCTTATATTGATCGGAAAATCTGGGAAAAGCAACAAATTATTAACGCCCAGAGAGTAGATCCAACTATCAGTGGTGGTATTTTTAGAGGACCAGATGAGAATACATTTCTACCGACTGGGGGTGGACGGTATTATATCAAGAGACATCTATCTGAGAACGGTGTAGTCACTGTAAGTGCTCATGGAGGTTATATGAGTCCAGAAAACTCTTATAACTTATTCGTAAACGGTGTTGAACCGAAAGGGTATCAAATTATTTACTTAAATGAAAATGATGAAGTACTTTCAGAACCACCACCGGCAATTTCTGCTGATATATATCAGGAACATGCTCAAAATGTTCTACAGTCCCCTGAATTGCCACAAGAACAAGATTTAAACCAAATTGAATCTATTGAGGAAGATGCAACACAAAAAAATCTTGACTTCTCATTAGAGCGTGAGGATTCTCCAGAGGAGAAAGCAGCCCGATCAGCTAAAAAAATGACAGAAAGGGTAAAAGCTGAACTTGTATCCTTGGGACAAGTCATTAGAACAAATGCGGAATGGCAGTCATTATTTGAGCAATCATTGATCCCCATGGCTGAAGTGCCACCACTTCAACAAATAGAGGCAACACTTATTGAACAATATCCAAAACGTCTTGATAAAGCAATCAATCTCATATACATCCACGGACCTAAAGAAGGTATACGGCGGATAAAAGAGACAGATCCAGATATTGCATTACACATTGCAAATTGGTTCAGTGCTACTTACAATCATCAGAAAAAAGCATCAAAGTAAAAAGACATGTAACTTCTAAGGATATTTATCAAACTCACGTTAAAATAGAGTCTTCATATCAAAAATCTTGTAGGTAGCAATTTGAGCTAAATATAATAGAAACGGATAAAAGATAACAAGGTAATTTTTGACAACTCTTCATTTAGCAATGGTATTAGTCTTGTAAGATATTCTCAAATGCGAAAAAGTCCTAAATTTCAGTGATCTAAATGATATATTTCAAATCTATACTGTTCCCTCTTCTACCCAAATATTGAAAAAAGTTATGATCACTGATTAGTTGTCCCCCAAACACCCACCTCACTTTTAACGACCAAGCCAAAAAGCACAAATCTGTTTAGGTTGATAAATTTCTGATATAATACTTTTCCAGAAATCAACCATACAGACTCTATTCGTACCTTCTCGTTATCTGTAAAATTCATAATCCGTATAATCAGATATTGTCCTCCTATATGCAAACGCGTTACATTTCAAATTTATGCACCAGTTTATCCCAAAATTGCGTCACTATAGGGTAATCTGAGGAGATTTATGAAAACCACTGATGTTGATCTCATACACCGCATCCTTGATGGCGATGACACGGCTTTCACAGAACTTGTGGAGAAATACCAAAAACCAGTTCATGCACTTGTGTGGCGTAAGATTGGGGATTTTCATATTGCAGAGGAAATTACGCAGGATACATTTCTAAAGGCATATCAGGAATTGAAGACACTGAAGAAACCACACAGTTTTGCAAGTTGGCTCTATGTAATTGCGTCAAACAAATGCAATACGTGGCTCCGTAAAAAACGTCCAGTGTCAGAATCTTTTGAGAATACAAACACCACACAATTTGGAGAGCCAACCTATTCAGGTTATGTGATCTCGGAAAAAGAACGAATAGCAATTGAATCGCAACGTGAAACCGTAGAAAAGTTGCTCGCGAAACTTCAGGAAAGTGAACGCACTGTCATCACACTATACTATTTTGGAGAGATGTCAAGTGCGGAAATCGGAGCGTTTTTGGGTGTATCTGCAAATACGGTAAGAAGTCGTCTCCGACGTGCACAACAACGACTGAAAAAAGAGGAATCTATGATTAGAGAAGCACTCGAACATTTTCAAATTTCACCTACCCTGACTGATAATATTATGAAGGAAATTTCTCGTTTGAAACCTACACCTTCCAGTAGCAAACCACTTATCCCGTGGGCAGTTGCTGCATCAACTGCTGTTTTGATTACATTGACGTTAGGTATCGGTAAACAACACTCGTCGCGTTTCCAAAAACCATATAGTTTAGAAGCTCAGTCTGAGATGTCGGTTGAAATTACTAAAACGCCTATAGTGCAAGAAATAATGGTAGAACCAGGTATACGTCATCAATATGAAGATAAAAATGCTGTTGGTAAGAATGACACCTCAAGACAAAACCCTGATGAGGTGTTATTGGCTGCTGCAGAGACGGAAGGTGAAGATTCTATATTGAAAAAGAATAATATGGACCTTGAAATGATTTTAGCCGGAATCAAATCTAATGATGAATTGGTGAAATCTGGTGAAGTAAAAGTTGTTTCAAAGTTTGAGATAACTGTGATACCTACTGAAGATGAAAACCACTTAGAAATTAGAAATAGTACAATAATTTTCGACTCAGATAGAATCCGTTTTGATTCTCTATCAAAACAGGATTCTCTATCAAGAACGACATTTTTTATTGCCAAACTCAACCATGATCATAAAGAGTTACCCCAATATCAATAGAAAGCCACTCTACAACTTTCATACACAGAGACATGAGTATCGTTTACCAGTTCTTGATCCAAGGAATTGGTATTCTGTTAACAGAAATCATGACCTACCACCATATCTGAAAAATGAAAACTTTCACATTCAAAGTATTGAATCCCTCAAAGACAATCAGTTCGATGATATTATTTGTTATGTATTAGAAAAGAAGTATTCAGAAATATCAGAGGATAAACAAACTGATACGTTTACCCGAATTTGGATTTCACCAGAGCAAGGGTTTCGTTTCGTGAAATTCGAAACTCAAGAACCTAATAAGACAGATGGCACTCTTATAAACACTCGTGTAACTATTTCTCATCAGAAATTTGGCGAAATATGGTTCCCAAAAATATGTACTACCGAAACTTCTCGGATTGACACTGACGGGAAAAAACATACTTTCCACTCGGCAATCGTAACGAAAGACTTTAAATTGAACCATCCTGTTCCACCGAAAACTTTCACGGTTGATATCCCAGATGATGCAATTATTCAGGTTAATGATCGTGAATTATCCAAGGCAGAATTCCTACAAAGACACAAACAGAACTAAGGAACACGGTCATATCCTAAACTGAATAATACGACTTGTGCCAGTTAACTAAATGTTGGTATTAAATTCACATATACTGTATTTAACATATAAACATCTCGTCCCTACAGGACTCAAGAGGTTTATTTCACGTTTTTCTATAAACATATCGTCCCTATGGGACTAAAGAGGGTTCAAAGAAAAAGGAAAACGCTCAAAACCTTCTGTTTATGTGAAAATATTTTCTACAATTAGTCATTTAGCACAACTCGTGAATAATATAAAAGAATATCTCATGAAGATAAGAAATTTTCTCTGCATTTTCCTGATTCTGATTTTATATAGGAAATCTTATACCATTTCTAAGATATATTGTGACATATAAACATCATTCACCCAACCTGGCAGGTGTGGTTTGGAACCCAGGAATGTCTTATGAAGATTAAGTTATTAATTCAGTAAATTCTTAACGGGTGATAAATCACCCTACTACGAACCAACCTGTTTGTAGTAGGGCAATTCATTGCCCGTCAATTGTCCAAAGTATTATTTAATCTTCATTCAGTTTGTGTATTATTTCAAGACATAAATAGCATCTAATCATGGGAAAACGATTTATAGAAATGGTATAACTATAAATCTTCCTTATCTCTATTAACATCATTTTCAAAAATGTGAAACTTTTTAATCGCTTGTCGCGTCACTATGGGTTGATGTCTGATTGAATATTCCCTTTTAGAGGTGTCCGATGAATAACAACGATGATGTTCTCATTCAACGTGTCCTTGATGGCGATGACACGGCATTCTCTGATCTCGTCCGAAAGTATCAGAGGTGTGTGCACGCCTTGGTGTGGCGAAAGATAGGAGACTTCCATATCGCCGAAGATATAACACAAGATACGTTCCTGAAAGCATATCAAAAACTCCCAACGTTAAGGGAACCTCAACGTTTCTTAAGTTGGCTCTATGTCATAGCAACAAACCGTTGTAAAGCATGGCTGCGAAAGAGACCTTTGTGGACACAACCGTTGGAAAAAGTGAGTAGTTCAGAATCTGAAAAAGCAACATATTCCAGACATATCATTGAAGAAAACAAGAAAATGGCTGTGGAAACACAACGCGAGGTCGTTCAAAAACTTCTTGAAAAGCTACAAGAGAGTGACCGAACAGTCATTACACTCTTCTACCTTGGAGGAATGACATACGAGGAAATAAGTGAGTTTTTAGGTGTTTCAACAGGGGCAATTAAAAGCCGTCTTCACCGAGCAAGACAGCGACTTAAGAAGGAAGAATCAATGATTAGAGAAGCACTCGAACATTTTCAATTATCACCTAACCTGACCGATAATATTATGAAGGATATTTCTCGCACGAAACAGGTCGCGCCAACATCTGGTAAACCTTTTATCCCGTGGGCAGTTGGGGTTACAGCTATGACAATCGTGCTGTTGATGCTTGGATTTAGCAACCAATTCTTATCACGTTTTCAGCAGCCCTACAACTTCAATACGGCTTCAGATATAAAGGTTGAATTAATTGATACGCCTATTGTACAAAATCTTGAATCTGATCCAGATGACCGAACGCAGTTTGGGAATGCAAATGCACAAGGTGAGAACAACGGATCTGAACAGCAAGTTAATAATGCCACTCCTATTGATTTGGAAACAATTATTACTAAGATGAAACACTATGAGAATTTCGTTATATCTGTAACCGGCGATTTCGTAAGAGAAATGTATATAGGAGAAGAAATCAACAACAAAGAAGAATATACGCTGACATTTAAAGATGACAAAGTCAGGGTTGATCGGATTGATCGGAGTGCTGTGAATTTACCAATCGTTGAGTATTGGGACGGGAAGCAACAGTGGGAGGTAAAAAGACCTGACAATTTTCTTTTTAACGTGGAGATTCCCACTAACAATGAATGGACTATCCTTGAGAAAATCCAACAGGCGTTCAAACAGGTAGGGATTAGAATCACTGGTGATGTTCAAATAGTCGCTGGTGATTTAGCCAATAGTTACAAAGTCAGTCTAAAAGACAAAACCTACTTTATCTTATTCGTAGGAGACACAACCATGAAGGTTTATGGTAACAATGTTGGATATGCTGTTCGACCTAACATGGTTGATGCAGGTCTTGATCCACGATTATGGCTTACCTTCTCATATTCGAAACCAGACGATTCTTATCTTTCTGAACCACTTTGGCATTTACTTGAGAAATTTGATAGTGAAATTATAGGAAGCGAAGTACTAAACGGGGAATTAACCACCATTATACATCTTAGTATACCTAATCGGTCCACTGCAAAACTCTGGATTTCTCACAACATAGGTTTCCGCTTGGTTAAATCAGAAGAGAAAATGTATGCTGCGGAAGACCCGAAAGTGGGGGTAACTCATATAATAACTCGAAAAATTGATTACCACGAATATTTACCTAACATCTGGTTTCCCAAGAAAATTGAAAGAACTATTGCTCCAATGGAAATACCGGATCCACAGCAGCAAGGTGCGAAGATAAGCTATAAGACTATTATACTCACGAAGCAGTGTAAGGTAAATACCGATGTAAGTAGATTACACCGTTTAGACCTATCTACAGATACACGTGTTTTCGATTACAATGTTAATCACAAACACACGATTGACAATCTTGAAGTCAAACCAAATTTCCAAATACGGCTCGGAAGTTCAAATGTACCAAGCAAGAACTATGGATCAGTACCACATAAATCTGATTTCGCCACCCAAGAGACACTCAAATGGCACCTACCTGAAGGTGCTAAAGCACGTATTGGTAAAGGATGGATAGATGAAATTGAGTATTCACCAGATGGCACACTACTGGCTGTTGTGAGTTCTATTGGGATATGGCTCTATGATGCACATACTGGACAAGAGCTTGATTTACTCATAAGGCATTCGGTACAGGTTCAGTCAGTTGCATTTAGTCCAGATGGAAAGACACTCGTTAGCGCAAACTCGGATAGCACTATTCACCTATGGGACACACAAACGCACACACTGCGAACAACCTTTAAAGGACATACGAAGTCGGTATTAAGCGTGGTGTTCAGTTCTGATGGAAAAACATTGGCGAGTGGGAGTAAGGATAACACCATCTGTCTGTGGGATGTGCACACCGGTAAACTCCAAAAAACACTGAAAGGACATACGAACGCTGTCTTAAGTGTAATGTTTGATCCCAAAGGAGATGTCTTAGCAAGCGGAGGAAAGGATAACACCCTACGACTATGGGATGTAGAAACAGGAACTCTCAAGGAAACGAATCTCGTTGAGAGTGCGGAGATAAGTGGAATGCGGTTCAGTCCAGATGGAAATACACTTGCTACATGGGATTGGAGTACTATCCATCTGTGGGATGTAGGAACTGGTGTAATTGACAAAACGCTCAAAGGACACGAAAGGGACATTGTCTATGACATAGCATTCAATCCAGATGGTAAAACACTCGCAAGTGCAATGGACAACGACACCATTCGTCTATGGCAAATACACACGGGAGAACTCCACCGAATCCTTATGGGACATAAGGACCTTGTCTACAACGTAGCATTCAGCCCAGATGGAAAGACACTCACAAGTGGGGGTTATGACGGCACTCTACGTTGGTGGGATTTGGAAACAGGTGAATGCCGCAATACCCGTTCGGGACATAACAGCGGTGCTATTGATGTTTCCTACAGTCCGGATGGAAAAATACTTGCAAGTGAGATGGGTAACGGCACGGTTAGTTTGTTGAAGGCGCAAACAGGTATAACTCTTCATACTCTTGAAGTTCTACATACAGATTATGCTTCGATCAACAGTGTTTCATTTAGTCCAGACGGAAAAATATTAGCAGGTGGAGGTTATGATAGAATCATCCATCTATGGGATGTCGAGACAGGTGAACGCAAGAATACCTACAAAGTGCCTGATATCATCTCAAGTGTGACATTCAGTTCTGACGGGAAAATACTGGCGAGTGCAAGTTGGGATAATAACACCATCCGTTTGTGGGATACAGAAACAGGCACAATCCGTCATACCTTTGAAGGACATACAGATGTGGTTAATAGCGTTGTATTCAGTCCAGATGGAAATACGCTCGTTAGCGGAAGTACAGATAAGGCTATCCGTATATGGAATATACAAACAGGTGAACTACGCAAAACGCTAACAGGACATACGGACGAAGTAACAAGCATAGCTTTCAATTCTAATGGGAAGACAATCGCAAGTGGAAGTAAGGATAAGACTGTCCGTATATGGAATATACAGACAGGTGAACTACGCAAAAAACTCACAGGACATACACGCAAGGTAACGAGTGTGGCATTTAGTTCCGATGGAACCACATTGGCAAGCACGGGTTGGGATAAGAGCATCCATCTGTGGGATGTAGAGACGGGTATGCATCGTAATACACTCACAGGTCATACATATTGGGTCCGTAGTGTCGCGTTCAGTCCGGATGGCAATACACTGGTAAGTGGTAGTAGAGATGGCACCATACTCTTGTGGAACATCACCCCTACACCAACAAACTAAAGTTATACCATTTCCAATTAAAAAACTCTCTTTTTTGTAGCACAAACTTTCAGTTTGTGCATTCCCCATTTCATTCCTAACAGTCGGTAATGAGACAATAATAAATAGATATGGTATAATATCGACACCGATGATCCGAGAAGCAATCACGAACTTCCAAATTTCACCAACCCTAACAGAAAATATCATGCAAGAGGTATCGCGTTTGGAACCCACTACACCCTCTGGTAGCAAACCTTTAATCCCTTGGGCAATTGGAGCATCAAGTGTTGTTTTTATTGTTTTACTATTGGGATTCGGGAGCCAATACTTAGGATTATTCCAGAAACCTTATAGTTTAGAAGCACAAACCGAAACCACAGTGGAACTTGTTGATGCACAAGTAATCCAAAATCTTGACGCAGACCCGAGTGTACTAAATCAATTCAATCAACAGAATGCGAATAGAGATGGTAGAGAAAATGCTGATGATGAGAAATCAAATCAAGCATCAGGTGATATAGGAGACTATACCCGATGGAATTTACCAGAAGGTGCAAAGCGGAAGTTAGGGAAAGGTAGAATAACCGACATTCAATTCTCTCCGGACAATACACGCGTTGCGCTTGCAGACACTGTCGGTATATGGCTTTATGATGTTGACACAGGTGCTGAAATTGCACGTCTCACTGAACATACCCGTAAAACCGAGGAAGCATTACCACGTGTGCTTTTCTCCCCTGACGGTAAAACATTCGCCAGTACAGGATATGACAATATCATCCGAATATATGAAACTAAGTCAGGCAAGAATTTATTCTCACTTGAGATGCCAATCGGACCTGCAAGGCTGTTCAAATTCGAAAAAGATGGTTCTTGGTCAACCAATATTATTCCAGCAAATGAAGTGGAATCTTTTAATTTCATACCTAATGGTAAAACAATCGGAATTGAAATTCAAGGTGGTAGATACCTTCAATCTATAAAATATTTACCTGATGGTAAGACACTTGTGATTCAAAATTCAAACGGGACAATTTGGCTTTGGGATATCAATACAGGAGAACAGATATCTACTTTCAGTCCAAACCTACCTGATCCCGATCTTGATACCTACCAGACTTTGATGCAGTTAGAAGAACTTCCTATTCCATCCAGATGGACGTTAGCAACGAATACTTTTGTCAATACAACCTTAGGTGGTACTCAGGTAATTATTGCATTCGCAATTGGTGATAAGAATGGCACAATGAGTATCAGAGATGGACATACTGATAGACAGATAAGTATACTTTCACGCGAAAATCGATCAAAAAAGGACGCTGCCATGGGAGTGGGGCTACCAATTGTAGACAGAGTGAAACGTCCGGGCAAAGTTCGTCAAATTCCAAATAAACTACCTTATGACTGGGTGAAATGGATAACGAAGATTGAATTCTCTCCGGATGGAAAAACACTTGTGAGTTGGAGCCACCACCGGTATGTAGATAGATTGAACGGAAGATGGTCAGCTCGTCAAGGACCAACGGAACTTTGGGATGTCGCGTCAGGAAAACGCCTTGGTATTCTGTCACTTTACGAAATGCGTTGGTCAGATGTAGACGTTTTATTTACTCAAGATGGGAAAACCCTCGCCATTACCGGTAGTGGTGGATGTACAATATGGGATATGACTACCAAGCGTGAAATCGCTCTATTCCAAGGAGAATTGGATGTTATATTTTCCGGTAATAGTAAGCAATTCTGTCTAATAAAAAATGAAAAGATGGAAATATGGGATATCGCTACACAAAGTGAAATCGCATCTATCAATACAGTTCCTGGACAATATACTTATAAACAGAAAAACTCAGCATTTTTTAGGCAAAAACCGAACCACACAGCGATTTCATGGTCAGGTGATATAATTGCAGCATTAGATCGATTTGGTTCCGCTGATTTATGGCAATCTAAGAAATCATCAAAATTACGCACCCTCACCACAAGTTATACAAACCCATTTACGACATTAGCCTTTGCAAACGATGGTAACACCCTTGCCAGTGGAGATGGTTACGGTAACATTCAAATTTGGGATCTAAAAACAGGAAAAATTCGCACAACATTTACATCACAGCAAAAAGGCTTTATCGGTGGACTCACTTTTTCTACAAATAACCAAACCCTTACCAGTGAAAGTGATGGACACATTGAGGTATGGGATACTACTACAGGAAACCAGATTAACTATTACACTGTTCCAGGAGTGGTAGATCAACCTACAGCTCCAGAAGGAATCAGTTCACAGGCTACCGTAAGTTTACGTTTCATATCTTTTAGCTATCCTATGGGGATAACAGCGTTAACTCCAAATGGAGGAAAACTCGTTGCACTACAAAACCATCAGATCGGAGTATGGGATATTGCTACTCGTCAACACCTTTCCACTATCACTGATACGCCATTCAGAGCCTTCATATTAGCCTGTTCATACGATGGAAAAACGTTTGCTACTCAAGGAGAGGGTAGAGTGTCTTTGTGGAATACACATACAGGTGAAAAACTTACCACTTTTAATATACCTAAAGATCTGATACCCACAAATAAACATGCTTTACCTCCGAATATTTATGCAGGTGCTTTTACCCATAATAGCAACATACTCGCAGTTGGTGGTAGTTATAGGAATAACTCACTGTTCTTATGGGATATTGCGAATCAATCAAGTATTGCAGTACTGAGAGGGCATGAATATCCTGTATGTCGAATGGCATTTTCACCTGATAACACAATCCTTGCCAGTGGGGATGGGGGTGGTGATATTCATTTATGGAGCTTGCCAGGTTTCCGTCATCTTGCAAAATTCAAATCCGTTGGTGGACATATCAACAAGATCGTATTTGCCCCTGACAGTAAGACCTTTGCCACTACAAATGGACATGCGGGAAGTTATTCTTCCATAGATCAAGGTGGTATTATCTATCTGTGGGATGTTCCATCTAAGTGATGAAATTCGGTAGGATACCTTTCTCTTAGGATTCGTGGACAATCCAGGTTTAAATTAACGTATCATACATCATACTGATACCATTTCTGATATATAATGTCTCTATTTGTAGCATAAACTGTTAGTTTGTGCTACATTACGCTTCATTTCTAACAACCGCTAATGAGATAATAATTAATAGATATGGTATGACATGTCTCGAAACGGGTATTAGCTGCAAAATTACAGTTTGTGTATAGGCAAAGAAAACGATCAGAATATAGAACTATCTTTGAAATAGAAAATCATTACACAATTATAGTTCTGCACTTACGGTCATCTCCAACCGGTGTTCAGGTTTTCGTTGTTTTGTTGAGAGGAGACGATAATTGAACCTGAATAGTAGATCCGTGAATTTGCGTAACTTATAATCTGCTAAGGTGCGTACCTCATGACTAACTCCTTCATAAAAATAGTATTGTGCAAATGGAATACCTCCATCGCTTTTACCATAGCCGAGTTTGTGGTTAATTTGAATCCGTCCTTTCCCAAAAATACTATAGATAAACTGATTCTCAAAGGAAAACGTCCGTGTCTTTGCATCAGGCTCTTCATCCAGCTGCTCTGTGTCAATTGTACGATTGTATCCCCCGACACCTCTCCACCGTATTTCGCGACTGATTTCATACTGTAATTTTAATTCTGTTGTCCTCTCATATTGGCGTAGATCGGAAATCGGTGTAGGTGGCAGATCATTGGCATCCATGTTAGAATTCTCACCTACATTTATTTCATCAAATCCTTGAAGATTCAGTTGACTATACCTCTCCTTTTCTCTACGTTGTTCCCAGTTTGCACCAACAGAGATACGTTGTGTTGGATTTACAGAAAAAGCAATATCCCAGGTCTGGTGGTTTCTATGTCTTTCCTGTGTATTGATCCTTCTGTTGAGCGATCGTCCAGACCTAAGATTTACTTCAAAACTAAACCGAGGTGAAGGGGAAATTTCCACACGATGATGTTGATTGACACGTCCGAAGAGTGTTTGTGAACCCTGTAGACTTTGAAGTAGGTAAAGTGAAATTGCATCTTCTGCTTCCTGTTCTTCTGTTAACCATAGACGCGTTTGTATTCTCAATGCGTTGAGAAACCATGTGAATGGATTCTGTTTTTCATCTACCGGTTTTGCTGTGATCGCAGGAGTTGTTGTTGTACGAAAGGTTTTTTCTGTAGCCTGTGTTCTGATTGCATTGAATTGGTTTCTGGCACGGCGTGCAAGGAACAGACGCGGTTGTAGTCGTAATCGAAACGCAGCATCGACTGCTGTAGTAGGTTTATCGCCGACATTTTGATATATTTTAATATATGTTCCTTCTTCTGCATCTTCCACATATCGTAGGTCATCCAGTCTAACATAGAAACCTTCACCGGGTTGGATCCGATGTCCCGTGAGTGGATGAATATCCGTGTAGAATTCACGACGTTGGGTTGTTAGTTTCTTATCTAATTCATAGGTAATTTCAGCATCAACTGCACGATTGAACGGTGTAAAATGAAGTGTTGTATCTGCTAATTGGGTAGTTGTATCCGTACCGAGATTAGAATGTGCTTTCACCATACGACGTGCCAAGTTTGTTTTTAAATTTACCCATTGTGCTTGTTGTGAAAATAGACCTACTTTCCATGTACGTGCTGTAGTAGCACGTATCCAATCAGAAATCCCTATATTTTCACCATCAAGGGTTAATAAAGGCTCTTTAGCATGTGTCTGTTCCAGTTCGTAGTTTGTGTTAATAGAAACCCATTTGAATTCAACAAGATTAATACTCCCCGAAGAACGGTTGCGTCTTCTGTTTCGTGCTGCATTGTAATCATCAATTGAGGAAAACCTATTGAGTGTGGCAATAAATTCAAAAGGGGAAAGAAGATAGGACAAACTCCCTTCTTGTCGAGATTTCTGTATATTCTCATCTATACCTATATCTTCTTTGTTAGGATCAATTATAGATGTACTACGATATTCATTCCAACGTATATTTGGCAATCTTGTTAGAATTGATGTTTTTTCAGTAGGTTTACTTGTCGTATTGTTTTCTATTGTAGTTGGTCTTCGTATCGTGTCAGGTTGAAATGTGGATCTGTTTAGACCAGTTCCCCGTGTGAAAGTAGGTAAATATGTACCTCCACGCCTCACCCGTGGTGTAAAGTTGGCACCCCAATTGAAGTTATTTTTTAGTGTTGTCTGTCCTTCCACCACATCTTCTACAGATCTACCACCACCCAACACAAATTGTAACCATTGGTACGGTAGTAATTTAAAATCGAGGTTTACAGTCTTCTCATCCGTTGCTTGTGAGATTGCACTTGGGTCGAACAGTAATGCATCCTCGAAACCTTCTGTGGCGTATTGTGTTCCATACCGATCTCTGCTCCTGTTGTTGCTCGATGCACCAACAGGTAGAAAATTAGCATCCATTGTACGGACATCCAGATTTCCAACCAGTTTTGGATTGAACTTATTAGACCATGTTGGAATATCCCATCCTGTATATCCATGAAACTTCCATGCCTGATTTACATCTTTTCTGTCAATAGTAGAATATGTATTCTTATCAATTGTGCTAAATGCCATTTCTCCGTTGAACCAAGTCTGTTCAGTAAGTTTTAGTTGACTCTCCAATCCCCAGACAGTGTGTTTTTGGGGTGGTGTAAGTAGAAATCCATCTCCATCAGGGTCAAGCATGTTTTGTTTGAGAGCAAACAGATCATCGTCATTAAAAAGAACCAATACCTGTTCAGGATCATCAATATCCGATTCCACGGCGTAAGATGCTCCAAATGACAACCAATCCCTCGGGAGCGTAAAAACACTATTGATACCATATAGGTTTTGTTGATAGGAACGATCTTCTGGTATATATTCAAAATCAACACGGATGACATCGTTGCTTGTTATGAGGTGTTTGCTGTTAAATTCTATAATAGGATCCCCATATTCCCGTATGATGTAATCATTGTTTTCACCGCGACGCATTTTCTCTCCATTTAGCCAAACAATTTCACTACCTGCTTTAACGATAACAAACCTATTGTCTACATTGAGACGATATTCACTTCGTCCTTCTACGCCACGAATGACTTTACTTGTTGATTGTCCTTTCGGAAGTGCACTTGGGATTAGATGGAATTTACCCCAATCGAAATCACCTTCTACTTTAACACCTTCTAATGCCCGAGGGAAGAATATAAATTCCGATGGACCTAAGGATGCGTCAAAATCACCTAATGTACCTATCACGTTTGGATGTGTTATGCGAATTAGTTTTTGGTTAATATCCTGAATATCTTCCGTCATTCCTTCCGGTTGAATAGGTAAATCTTGATCAGACAACATAGCCAATACTTGGATATTATCTGAGACATTCCCTCTAACATTGATGCGAAATTCTTGGTTTTGAGAAAATGCACGACCACTACCGACAGAAATACCGAAAGTTCGATTGCCAGAATACTCTAATTGGGATGGTGTGGTTGAAGATGGTGTACTGGAAACGGTTGGGGTAGGTTTCGGTCTACTCTCTAAATCAGCAGAAGTATCTTCTTTCTGTTCTTGGGTGGGAACATCTGACAGAGGATTCTTAAAGATGTCACGCTTATATATCTTTAGGATATTGAAGGGGAATGAACGGTAAGTAATTATCCATTCAATATCTTTCTTTTCACTTAGACTCTTATCAAAGATTATCTTACCTGACACGTAATCGATCTTGTAGTCTTTTCCTCTTTCGAGAATATCTCCGCTATTATTGCTAATCTTTTCACTTTTTTCAATTACAGGTGGATATTTGAGTGTCCACTCCAGTTTACCTGAATCTAATTCTATTTTTTCTGTCTTATTAATTATGGAGAAAGTTGGTAATTTAAGGGAAGAATCTGGATTTTTCGATTCTGCTTGTGTGTATGCCCTGTTTATCCAACAGAAGAAGAATATTATAAAAATATGTACAGAAAGTAGGAATCTTATATGTCCTGCCATTTTCCTACCATTCCATCCTTTAATCCTTTCATTCTTGATTATCTTATACCATTTCTAAGAAATGATGATGCATTATATGTTTATGTGGGATGTCATCTATTTGTACACAACCCAAATTTTATGCTACAAAAGAGACATTTTTATTTTGAAATAGTATTAGAAATAATAGTAATAAATTAACTTTTAATCCTAATATACAGACAACCAAATAAGGTGCAAAAACAGACCTTTAATCCTAAATTCCCATATAAAAAATCGTGAAAATGTTGATTTTTTCCATGTGTCGAAAAAGTGAAAAAAGTTACACTTTTTCCTACATTTTGTAGGATTTAAATTGATGTAAATTACCTCTCTAACCGCTGTCATAGACTGACTTTACTCCACTTTAAATTAACTTTTTAAGAATTTGCAAAAAGTGTGATTTTGTATTTTTGTTGTTCTTGCTGATTTTGACAATTCCAACCTGCATAATACCTCCAAAATAATGGTGATTTTTCACATAAAGAAAGTTATGGTATTTAGGATCGTTTTTATTAATAGTCATCATTTATTCTCTAATTATTTATTTCTCATAAAGGTTATGATTTTGAAGTAGGGTTTATACCATTTCAAATAATAGTTTTGCCATTATCCGTTGTAAAGAAGATCGGGAATCGGAATTCCCTCCTACAGAGGAGAGTGTGATATAATGGCATAAAAAAGATGTAAAAACTGTATGTTTTTGCTAAAAAGCAGCTCTTGGTAATGTAAGTTGTTGGATGTTAAAATTTTCTTCATTTTATTTTGATTTTTGTAGAAAAATGTATAATGAAGTTAAATTTTTTTGAAATGGTATTATTCTGGCTGGTTCGCATCTGAGGTTGAATTTGCCTTGAAGATCACATTGAAGACTTTAATATCCCCTGCATCCGTATCCGTAACATATACTTGTCCGCTATCAGAAACAGCTATACCGCACGGGTTCAATAATGTATTTACAGAGAAATCAATAACAAGATCGCCTTCTTGGGTAAAAACCTGAACCCTTCTATTTCCACTGTCTGTGACATACAGATAATTCCATTGGTCTGTGGTAATCCTTTTTGGTTCAATAAATTGTCCAAGCTCGCTTCCTTTCTTACCCCATGTCCGTATAGGGTTCCCGCTAAAATCAAAACTTTTTATACTATGATTTCCAGTATCAACAACATACATAGTGCCATGAGGATTTACAACAAGGTCAGTAGGATTCCAGAACTGTTCTCGACTGCTTCCAAAAGTTCCCATTTTCATAACCGGGACAAGGTTTCTGTTGAATTGTATCCAACGATGATTTAATGTATCAATCACAAACACTTCGCCATTCCGTCCAATACCAATTCCCTCTGGTGCATCAAATTGAATATCTTGTGTAGTAGAGGTAATAGAGTAAAATGTTCGACTCAGTAGATTGCAGAACTGCACTCTATTGTTACCAGTATCTGCCACATAGAGTGTATCAAAACTGAGTGCGACGTCACTTGGAAAGTCAAACTCACCTTCTCGCCATCCGTGACTTCCTAATTCAGTAACGAAATGTCCATTACCATCAATAACTTGCACTCTGTTATTTCCAGCATCCGCGACGTATAGCTGCCCATAGGCATCAATAATTAGTCCCATAGGATTTAGAAATTCACCGGGTGCTTGTCCAGTTCTACCGATTGTTTTCAGATAGTTGACTGTCAATATAGGTGGTGCCTTGCGTGTTCGTATTGATGGAACGAAGTCAACATTGGAAATCGGTTTTTTGGATGTGGGAAGGTTATTGGTTTCAGGAATTGCACAACTCATTAAGCAGAAAAGCACTGCTATGATGAGTATTCTTTTTGAAGCGTAAATCAAAAAAGACAGTATAGAGTGTATCCTATTCGTGAATGCTGTATGGGTATGTTGTTTTGGTACAACTTTACATCCGCTGCATCCTAAATTTGAAAACAAACGTCGTTTGATCGTCATTGAATTCACTCGTTATTCTGGGAACAATGATTCTTAGGTTTTTAGATTTATTAATCCGTTTTTTAAAATAAACAAAGAATTTGTGTGTGTTTTTCGGCATAATGTTTGTTTTTTTGAAATCTTCAGTCGGTAGGACAGCAGGATCACCCTGTATACGAATAGTCTTATCCCATCGAAAAACATCTGCTGCGAATTCAGGAGGTAATTTTGGTTTAAAATTCTTACTGAAGTAGAAAGAGTATTGTGATTTATCTATCTGTTTAACGATTTCACCTGATTGGTCAAGCATCTGACAATCTTCTTTTATTAGGCTAACCCAGTGATTTGTTCGGTTGTGAAGGATGATCGCGAACCCATCTACATTCTTAACATCATGGAGAGGAACAGCTATTGCAACTATGCCGTTTTTCGCATAAATTACTGCCCCTGTTTGGGGGGTTATATGTGCATCTGGGTCAAAAACTGGAACAAGCCGTTCTGGACGTAAGAAATCATTCACTGAATCTATAAAAGATGCACAACCACCTAAAAAAACTGAAATAGTTAATATCATGAACATCTGCGAAATATAGATCCCAATAATAGATAACTTCTGTCCAGATTTCGTCATTTTACAAAAACACCTCATTGATAGTGTTCCTCCTTATATGTCTTATATATAAATCAGTTGTCAGTAGTCTATATTAGCGTTGTCTCACCCTATTCTAATATGCTAACATCGCTGCACCGACAATTCCCGCTTGATTCCCTAATTTTGCTGGAACAATCTCCATGTCGCTCGGGATATCCATTGTCCGTTGTTTAAATTCCTTACGAATATGTTGAAACAGTAAACTCTCTCCTGCGGCTGCAATTCCACCGCCGATGATAGCAATCTGTGGATTTAGAATGTGTGCTATAGATGTAAGTGCGATTCCAATGTATCTTCCAGTCTCAGAAAAAATCTCAACAGCAAGTTCATCACCGTCGTTAGCGGCATCGGCTATCTGCTTTGGGGTTAAATCATCAGTATTCAAAGATGTGTTCTTACCTTCTGCTATCCGTTGTTGTGTTCTTTCAACAATCCCCTTTGCTCCTGCGTATGCCTCAAGACATCCCCTATTACCACACCCACACTTACGACCCTTTGGTTGGACAATTGTGTGTCCCAGTTCACCAGCAGTATTCCAACTTCCGTGGTAAACCTGTCTATCAATAACAACACCGCCACCAACCCCGGTGCCGAGAGTGAGTGCTATAACATTTTCATATCCCACACCTGCGCCATGGTGCAGTTCACCCAATACCATCACATTTACATCATTATCAATATATAGTGGTAGATTAATATCACCAAGTTCGGTTAATACATAATCAAGTAATGGGATATCTGTCCATCCTGGAAAATTAGGCGAAAAATGTATAATACCGGAATTTGCTATGATAAGTCCGGGTGCACCTATACCGATTCCAATTATCTTCTTATTTCGTGATGATTCAGATTCTGTAGCATTTATGATCTTTCGGATTGTTTGTGCAATACGAGTAGATATAGGTTTTACTCCCTCATCTACTTTTGTTGAAACAACCAAGCGACACGAAAGCGACCCATCTTCACATAACAATCCAGCTTTAATGTCTGTTCCACCGAGATCAATGCCTATACTATATTTCATATATTGGTTTTGTTGATAAAGAATAGTTTTGTTAGAGTAATTGCTAAGACAAGCGAGACAGATAACCTCATCTACTTCTACCGGTCTATTGATTAGATAACCATTTTATACGAGCACCGTCACCCGCGTTACAAATATAAGTATCTGGTTCTATGCCAGTGTGTTTAGGATACTCGTTGCTAACCTTGTTTTGAAATTCTTCTACTGCATCTTGATATACCAAATTCACTGTGCATCCACCGAAACCTGCACCTGTCATACGTGCCCCAATAACACCTTCAATATTTTGTGCAATCTCAGTTAACAGATCTAACTCATCGCAACTCACTTCGTAGGCATAACGTAACCCCGCATGGGAGGCATTCATCAGAATTCCGAAAGTGTCAAGATCATTAGCTGTAAGCGCGGAAACAGCTTTCAGAACACGGTTATTTTCCTCCACTACATATCTACACCTTTTTTGTGTAATTTCGGGTAGTTTTTCTTCATATTTTTTAAAATCTTCTACCGTTACATCTCGAAGTGATGTAATAGAAGGCATCCATTGTTGGATCATCTTCACCCCATTCTCGCATTCAGACCGTCGTTTATTATACTCTGAGGCAGCCAGTTCGCGTTTAACGTTTGTGTTGCAGATTACGATCAGAATATCTGTTAGGTTAAGCGGTATATGATTGTAGTCCAAAGACCGACAATCCAAAAACAGGGCATGATCTGCTTTCCCCAATAACGATATAGTCGGATCCATAATACCACAGTTGACTCCAGCGAATTCGTTTTCTGCGCGTTGACATATAGAGGCTAATTCAAGCGGAGAGCTATGAAGTAATTCAATTTCGTTATTTGTATTAATACTTGAATATGGAATTTCTAAACCGCAGCCTCCTAAAAATGCCAATGTACTTGCAACTTCAAGTGCAGCGGAAGAACTCAATCCTGCTCCAATAGGCACATTCCCTGTGATGACTGCAGTAATTCCATTGAGTGTGTGTTCACTCCCCTGTAGCACCTCCTCTTGTAAGAAATGTGCGACACCTTTCAAATAATTACTCCAAGGGGGTGTCTTGGAATCACGAATTGATTCCAGATTAAACACACATTCCTCATCCATGTCTAATGCGTAAAGATGTACTTCTTTATCAGACCGTTTGGAGGCTGCAATACGTAGGTATTTATCAATTGCAACAGGAAATACATACCCATCATTATAATCGGTATGTTCACCAATTAGGTTTACTCTTCCTGGAGCAGAAACCATGAATTCTGGTGGGTATCCAAAACGTTGGTTAAAATCTTGTACCAATCTATCGCTAAAAATAGATTCATCCTGTATCATCCGATTCCCTCGTTGTATACATGTGTGTATGATGAGACAATACGCTCAATCATTTAGATGCGGCAGATGAAAAAAACTTCAAAAAACGAGATACTACCATATGCAATTCTGTGCGTGGAACATAGATATCCACAGAAATATCTGGCATATTTAGGTTGGTATCCCGATACTTTTCAGGTAGGAGTTGTTCTTCGGGAGCATGTAAAGCTGGTTGGGGATGAGACCGTGACGTATTATATAATTCAGAGGTACATTCAGCGATAACAATTTCACCAACTGGCAGATGTGATCTCAACTGTCCATTTCCTGTTTCGGTCAAAACTGTTATATATGCAAGCGATGTATCCGATAATTTCTCTAACTGAAGGAGTAACGGTACAATATCAGGGAAAGAGAGTTCTGATTCAACAGGATCAGCGGTAAAAATAGAGAGTAATGGAATAGATTTATTTACCGCGGTTAAAATTGCTTCAGAAAACAATTTTAAGTGACGTTGTTCCAAAATGGAAACGGGTTCAAGAATAAATAGACTGACGGGATGCTGCGCGATATTTTCCTCAATGGCAAGTACATCACTGACAAAATGATCCGGGTTATCCTTCTCACTTAGAAACTCTTCTTCATTAGTAGGTTGTATATCCAATAAAAGATTGAACCTACTTTCAAGAGACAACGGAAACAATCCCTTACACTTCGGACAGATAAAACCGTTCCGTTCTAATTCACCTCGGAAAGAAACTTCACTACATTGTGTGCATTTATGCCATAAACTAATGTTTTCCTCGGTAATTTCGGTATTTCTTGTGATTTCCATAGTGGATCCATCCGGTAGGTAAAGTAGCCATTATCTGCATAGCATATATGGATGTTATTGAAAACTTGCTAATGCTTCAGCCTCTGTATCATACCTATCAAAAATTGTTACAAGTTTCGCCATGATGATAAGACTTCTGATGTTCCCACCGATATTAAGTAGAACAACTCTACCATCATTGCGTCGTATAGAAGCGTATGCAGCAACAATGACACCTAAGCCTGAACTATCCATCATTTGGACACGTTCCATATTTAGTATCATGGACACCGGTTCACCTTCAGCAGTTCGAATTTGATTATCTATTAGTTTTTTTAGTTCAACAGTATTCGGACCTACAAGGTTACCTTCAATATCCAATATAGTGACATTCCCTTTATTTCTTTGGTTAATCTTCATAAAAGATCCTTTCTCTTTTATATTCTTCGCTTAGACATAATCACACCGATAGATGGATAACAGCAGTCGTCAAGTAAGGCTACATGTTATTACGATGTTCTGGGGATAAGAAACTGACCGTCAATCAAACTTTAATTCTCAGTTTGTCTATATTTCACCATCTTGACAATGGTGCCGTCTGCTTCGTAATCCACCTCATCCATGTAAGCTTCCATGAGAAAAAGACCTCTTCCGCTACTTTTTAGTAGGTTTTCTGGTTCAAGTGGATTTGCGACATCTTCGCGTTGAAACCCAGATCCTTCATCTGTTACGATAATCGTAAGTTGACTATCATCAATAAGGAACTCAAATGTCGCTGTCTTCTCTGCATCTTCCTTATTGCCGTGCTTGATTGCATTTGTCCCTGCTTCAATAACAGCCAAATTTACATGCTCTTGCGTTTCCTCATCAAACTTCATCTCTCTAAGAATGTCGCTAATGACAGTATCAAGCAAATAAATTAGATGCATTGTGCTTGGGAGAGAAAGAAATATTCTCCATTGAGTTTTCCCGCCCACGTGTTAAGCTCCTTCCGGTGTTAATTATTCATTTAGATTATACCATAGTAAATGCGTCTTGCTGTATACTAATATGCTATTGTACAGATTCTACCTATCCTTCTATACGCTTAATTACAACCACTGCGCGGTCATCTTTGAGTTGTGTGGTTCCGCTATATTCCATAAGATCCTTTTGTAATGCATCACAAAGTTCTTCTGCAGTCAGTGCCAAGTTTTTTCCCATATACTCAATCAAACGTTCTTCTCCATAGAATTCATTTGGTGTTTTTCCTTCTGTTTCTGTCACACCGTCGGTATAAAGCAACAAGACATTGCCTCTTGCTAATTGACAAGTTGCCGATGAAAATGTGGCAATATCAAACGCGCCTATCAACATCCCACCCGTATCCAGTAAATCTACTTGACAACCATTTTGAGTCACGCCGTCAGTATTTTGTGTACCAGTAATGAAATGAATCGGTGGACAATGTCCTCCATTAGAATATGTAAAAGTGCCTGTGTCTATTTCTAATATACCGTATACCATTGTTGCAAATTGCTCAAGATCGGTGTTATGAAAAAGTAATGTATTTATACGTTTCAAAATTGTCGCCGGACTGTCTGCTTCATTACTCAGTAAACGGGATGCAGTTTGAATCATAACCATTAGCAGCGCAGCAGGTATTCCATGTCCTTTCACGTCCCCCAAAACAACACCGAGCCGTGAATCACCAAGTGGTATAAAATCATAAAAATCTCCGGAAACAGAGGTAGAACTTCGGAACAGGGTAGCAAAGTCATATCCAGGAAATGTTGGCGGTTTTTCGGGTAGCAATCTCTGTTGTATTTCTGCAGCTGCTTGGAGATGGGATCCGAGCTCCGCGACACCCGCTTCCGTAAAACTATCTCCCATTGCATTTATCAACGGATTAATATATTTTACGGGACGGGTTCGTCCCAAAACTGCGTTAATACGAGCAGTCACCTCACGCAAATCAAATGGCTTTGTAATATAATCGTCAGCACCGAGTTCTAAGCCGACTAATTTATCTTCGGTTTGTGTGCGTGCTGTTATCCATAAAACGGGAATTGTATTTGTCTCTGTATCTTCTTTTAACTTCCCAATAACTTCTAAGCCATCCATTTGTGGCATCATAACATCAAGCAATATTAGATCCGGTTGTTCATCCTTTGCATGTTGGAGTCCGGTTAGCCCATTATTAGCTGTGATGACTTTGAATCCATCTGATGTTAAACTGATTTTCAGGAGTTCAAGTATATCAGTATCGTCATCAATGACTAAGATAGTTTCATTTGATGATGTCTCATCAGATTGGAAAATAGTTTCAGACATATTCCTTGCTCTTTATGTTAGTTATTTCTTGACATCAGCACACAGGAAATTTCGATTTCAAGTCGTCTAAGATAAAAACGGAATCCAGAATTGAAAGTTGCATCCCATATTATTTTTTCCAGAATCAACCCAAATTTTTCCATTATGTGCTTCTACAAACCCTTGTGCGATAGAAAGGCCTAAACCGCTACCACCTTGTTCACGCGTTTGTATATTACTTAGTTGTCTGAATTTATCAAATACAGTTTCTCTATCTTGTTCGGGAATACCCGGACCGGTATCTATTACCTCAACATGGATGCCATCCTCATCATCAATATTCTCAGATAGAACTTCATCTCGCGGGTATCCTTTACGAGATATATGAATATCTACTTCACCGTTTTCTGGTGTGAATTTAATGGCATTTCCAACCAGATTCGTTAGAATCTGCCCAAGATACTCTGCATCGCCACTGGGTTGAGGTAATTCTGATTCGATATTTAAATCTAATTTTACAGTCTTTTCATCTGCTTGCGGCTTAAGCTCCTCAACTCGCTGCTCAGCGATCTCAGCAATATTTACAGGTTCAAGCTTCATAACAATTCGTCCTGCTTCAATACGAGAAATATCAAGGAGATCATTAATCATTGTAGCAAGTCGTTGGGATTGTCGATGCGCGCGGGTTAAACTTTGTTTCTGAACTTCGTTTAAAGGTCCTGCTTTTCCATCAAGTATAAGAGATATGAATCCGATGATTGATGTTAACGGGGTACGTAATTCATGGGAAACAAGAGCGACAAAATCGGATTTCATATTATCAATTTCATGCTCCCGCGTTATATCGTCAAAAACATAGATCATACCAGCCATATTTGGGTTATCATTAGATGTATCTCCATTATTAGTAGTAACCCCAGTAGAAGCAAATTGACTGGAAACAACCCTTAGAATACGATTTTCTCCTTCTTTATCTAAATTTATTTCTACAGTTGCGCGGGTATCCTGACCTTGGGCATTCTCCAAAACAGTTAGATTAGTAGCTCGGAGCAAATCAGTGAATTTTTTGGGAAACTCAGAAGTTTCGTCAAAATTGAGCAGATATTTTGCTGCAGGATTGAAGTAGAGTATCTGATCTGTTGTATCAACGACAATTAAACCTTCACCAAGACAATCGACTATAGTCGTCATCTGTTCTTCGGCATTAATTAATTTTTCGACAGCAACTTTCAGGCTATGGTGCATGTCGTTGAATTCTTTGGCAAGCATGCCAACTTCGTTCTGACTGTCCACAGAAATCACTTCATAATCTTCATCTTGATACCATTGCATCTTTGCAATCTGTTTACGAACTTGATCTGATTCTTGTTGAATTACATTTTTAGCTTCTTGTCCAATCAGTTTTGCGGTTTCGGTAAGTTGCATAACAGGTTGGGTGATTCGTTGTGCCACCATATAGGCGATTGGAACAACAATTACACATGAAGCAAGCGTAACCCATAAAACATACTGATTGAGTTTAACGACCCCTGCGAAGGCTTGAGAAGTTGGATATGAAACAAATACAATCCAGTTTGCGAAATTTTGATCATTTTTCCAAGGTTGTCGTCTTGAAGGTCTTGTTCTTGCCCATCCATATACACGGGATTCAGAGTTTCGATCTTCTTCACCTTCTGCTTCATAGCCGTAGAAATCGCCTTCTCTACCTTTTTTCGCTTCAATAATCGCTCTTGCTGTAGCATTTTCTATTTGCATCTGATCATTTACTTTATAATTACTCTCTGATGAAGCGGCAATGATTCTCCCAGATTGACTTGTGAGAATAGTGTATGTCTTTTCCATCTCTGGACGCAATTCTACGAGATGAGTAAGTTCCCGTAAGTTTAAGACGACCCTAAGTATACCGACAGTTTCTCTTTCTTCAATAGGAGTTCTTGGATTTCCTGTACGTATTGGTAAGGCAGCTGAAATCAAATGTATATTCTGTGTCTCATCATACTCAACATCTTGAATATACTGATAACCTCTATTGTTACTAAATGCTCTTTTCCACCAAATTTGGTCATTAACATTAGAAGTTATATTATTTCTATAATTATCTTCAAACGTATTATTATTCGAGCAAAGTACATCCCCTACAGAATTTGTAATAGTGACTTCACCTCGACTACCGCGCCTATACCCTCGTCTTCTATATCCACTCCCTGCATAAGATTCAAACAACCGCACACTATCCTCTAAACGTACCCAGGCATCCACATATACATTCCTGTCCCCATTTGCACTATTAGACTCTGCGACAACTGATCTTATATTCGGTAGTTCTGTATATATTTTTCCTATCTTATCGGAAATTGCACGGTCAATACGGAAAAGTTTTTCTTGTGCTAACTGCACTAAACCTTCTCCAACACTACCTTTCAATGTGCTTGTACCAAGGAATTTTATGGTTAACGATACCACTAACAGGGGAGTGAGTGATACAAGCAGAAACAAAACAACCTGTTGTCCACGCAGTCCCATCTTAAACCAAGCACGTTTTACAGGTTTTTCGTTTTTCATTGATGCTCTCCTATAATATCCACATACACATCCTTGCAGAACTCAGATAACATTCTAAGAGTTGCATTTCCTGCCCTATGTAAAGGCATTAAGGGCAGCTTCTTTACTATCGTATACTTCTAAAATTGTTGTAAGACGCGTAATTTCCAGTATACTACTAACTGCTTGCTGGGGATTCAGCAGCACCAATTTACCTTCCGATCTTTGTAGAATTTGCAATGTAATAATTATGACACCAAGGGCAGTACTGTCAAGCAACGGAACATTCGTTAGATCAATTATCAGATTACTATTCCCAATATCCATTTGCTGTTGTAGTGCCTGCCGAAACTCTACAACAGTGTTGCCGATTATTTTTCCATCTACATGAACAATAGCTGTATTTTGAGCATCTATCGTGATATCAATCATTCCATAAAACTCCTTCAGTAGCAAACTGCTTTGGAACTCAACACATTACTCTGGGTGGAACTACACATAGACATTAATCTTATATCCCATTGCCAAGCCTGCGAATAATAATATAAGAACGATTTAATAGTGCAATACGGCTATCATGGATATCTTCAATTTTTCCGCTATGTTCCTTCAGTGCAGATTCGCTCTCCTGAATCTCTACATCTGTTTCATTAGATTTATATGCAACCCATCTACCTGTTTCATTTAGCAAGGGCAGACAGTATTTTACCGACTTCGCCAACGAAGCAACGTAACGTGTCATAACCCAGTCATAGGCATTTCTATATGTATCTGTTTCAGCACAAATTTCCGCTCGTTCCGGCAAAACTTGTACGGATGAATCCATACCTAATTGGGAAATAAGATATTTAAGAAATGCTACCTTCTTATGAGAAGCTTCAACAAGCGTCAGACGAATATTAGGTATGTATATTTTAAGCACAACCCCCGGAAATCCCGCTCCAGTGCCTATATCAATAAGGTTGTGTTCTTCCTCAATTATGCAATGTTCAAGTACACTAACAGAATCGAGGAAATGCTTATAAATTACATCTACGTCCTCATTAATTGTAGTGAGATTTATATGGTGATTCCACCGTTGTAATTCGACACTATACAAAACCAATTGTTCGATTTGATTTTGTGTCAATGGATACCCGTAATTATCAAACACCTGTTCTAATTGATGGTGGAATAACACGCCTCTCTTCCCGTTGGCAATGATCTGTAATTCTCGTGCTGTGAAAACCTTAAAATGTATTGTATTTACTGATGCAGCATAACCATTAATATAGATATATCCGCCGGGGACACACCCGGTAGACGCGAGGCTTGTCCAATAGAAGCAGGACGTATTTTTTCAAGTTTCTCACGTGCTTCCGTCTTGAGTCCTCGTACGTCGGCATAACTAAAGGTATCAGGTATTCTAAGGTTCTCTAATCTTTTAAACTGATGAATCTGACGTTGTTGACGTTGGATATACCCATCGTATTTAATCTGGATTTCAACCTGTTCTTTTACGTCGTGTGGCAATTCTTGTGGTGGGGGGACCAAACCAACTATGTGTTCATAGCGGAGTTCAGGACGTTTAAGCAAATCTGCTAATAGCGTCGGCTGTTTTAACTCCCCTGTCTCAACGATAGTAGCCAATCTATCAACAGTAGAGGCATTCGGCACTAATCGTGTTTCGTCTAATCGTTTTAGTTCAGACTCTATGGAAGATGCTTTCTTCTGAAATTTTTCATATACATCATCCTTAACAAGACCAATTTTCCTACCAATCTCAGTAAGACGTAAATCTGCGTTATCTTCTCGTAAGGCTAATCGATATTCCGCTCGTGATGTGAACATTCGGTAAGGTTCACGGATATCTAAGGTAACCAGATCGTCAAGAAGTACAGCAATATAGGCTTGTGATCTATCAAGTATTAGTGGATTCTCCGCTTTTACCTTTAATGCAGCATTAATACCAGCCATGAGTCCTTGTGCAGCGGCTTCTTCATAACCGGTCGTTCCGTTAAGCTGTCCCGCAAAATAGAGACCTGAAACCTCCTTGGTTTCGAGTGTAGGTTGAAGTTGCGTTGCAGGGGCAAAGTCATATTCAACGGCATATCCAAAACGCATGATCTCTGCATCCTCTAATCCTTTGATACTATGCACCATTTGCACTTGTACATCTTCTGGCAAACTGGCAGATATACCGTTTAGATAAATCTCATCTGTATCCATGCCTTCTGGTTCAACAAATACCTGATGTTCCGTTTTTTCAGCAAAACGGACAACTTTATCTTCAATTGACGGACAATATCGTGGTCCAATACCAACAATGCGACCACTATACATTGCAGAACGGTGTAGATTTTCTCGAATTACTTCATGAGTTTTTTCATTTGTGTAGGTAAGATAACATGGCACTTGTTGTTGTGTGATCTGTTCGGTGGAAAATGAGAACGGAAGCGGGTTTTCATCCCCTGGTTGGATTTCCATTTGGTTTGTGTTAATAGTGTGTGCGTTGACACGTGGGGGTGTACCTGTTTTTAACCTTCCAATTTCAAATCCGAGGTTAAGGAAACTTTCAGAGAGTTTTTCTGCGGATGATTCTCCAGCCCTTCCAGCACTATAGCACACATCGCCAATATGGATAAGTCCTCTCAGGAAAGTCCCAGTTGTCAGAATAACGGTTTCTGCAAGATATGCGGTTTGTGTTTGACTCTTAATCCCAATACACTGACCATCATCGGTGAGTAATTCTTCTACTAATACCTGTTTTATGTCGAGTTTATCTTGTTGTTCCAAGACACGCTTCATTTCATCTTGGTAGGCTTTTTTATCTGCTTGTGCACGACTTGACCGAACAGCTGGACCTTTTTTCGTGTTTAAACGACGGAATTGTATGCCGGTCTTGTCAATATTCTTTGCCATCTCTCCACCAAGAGCATCAATCTCCTTAACAAGATGTCCTTTTGCCAACCCACCGATTGCAGGATTGCACGACATTTTAGCAATAGTATCTAAATTGATAGTTACGATGAGTGTTTCACACCCCATACGTGCAGCAGCAAGCGCAGCTTCACAGCCTGCATGACCTGCACCAACAACAATAACATCATATCTCTTATGGTATGTGTTCATCCTCGGTTACCTTATCCTCAAATCGTTATAATCCTTCATATATTATATTGATAACGAGTTTCCCTACAACTTCTAAACTCTTTGGACTACATTTATCTACAGTATCTTCAAGTGTATGCCAATGAGGATAATCGAAGTCGATGATATTAACCATCGGTATGCCAGCTTCAATTAATGGTACATGATCATCCATTATGGCATCCCCTAATTTGTATTGAAAGGGGGCTAAACCGAGTTTCTTAGCTCGTCGCCATATAGCATCAGCATATTCTCGGTTGGCATTCCACGAAAATAGTTCTATCGGTATTTGTAGATCTTTGTCTCCTATCATATCCAATAGAATACCGTAATCAGGTCTCCATTTCCCCATGTTTTTTGCGAAATATCGTGATCCGAGAAACATTTGTTCCGCTGTTTTCCCATAGTCTTCACCATCAAACAGAACAATGATGACCCGACGTGGTGGTGGTACCTCTTTCAAAATCCGGGCAACCTCCAGCAAAACAGCTACCCCTGATGCACCATCATTTGCCCCCAAAATAGGTTCACGTTGTTTGTCAGGATTCGGATCTTTATCTGCACAAGGACGCGTATCCCAATGGGCGGCAAGGAGAAGTGTTTCGCTATGTTCATTACCAAATTCAGCGATAATGTTATTCATATGAAGCGTGATACGTTCAGGGGGAGTGCTATTCGTATCTACTTCGGAGGTGTAGGGTTGGAGGGTCGCTGTATCAGTGTATTTTTTAAGTTCTGCTAAAAGATAATCTCTGGTTTTGCGATGTGCTTCAGAATTCGGTGGTCTAGGTCCAAATTCACACTGCTTTTTCAGAATACTAAAGGCTTGAATACTATCAAAAAGGAGTGTAGGATCATCAGATGGTGAAGTTGACGACTCTATACATGCGAAATTTATTAATCCGAAATATAGAAAAAAAATAAGAAAGGCAATTCGTATAATTTTCATCTCAACTCACCATGTATAAGCATACGGTATAAGCATACGGTTCTCTTAGGAGGAGCCTATACTGCGCGTCTACCTTCCAATGCCTTCGCGAGGGTCACTTCGTCAATGTATTCTAAATCGCCTCCAACAGGAATACCATACGCTATTCTGGTCACTGAGACCTCATATTGTTCAAGGTGTTGTGTAAGATAGAGAGCCGTTGCTTGTCCTTCTGTATCCCAATTAGTCGCAAGAATAACCTCATTGACATCGCCATTGCCAACACGGTTAAAGAGTGAATCAATCCTCAAAGAATCTGGACCCACGCCATCTAATGGTGATAACACACCACCGAGTACATGGTAAAGTCCAGGAAATATCTCGGTACGCTCAATCGCCCATAGATCATCCGGTTGTTCAACGACACATATTTTTTCTTGATCTCGTCTTGGATTTGAACAAATTCGACACGGATTAATATCCGTAATAGTGCCACATATATTGCAGTCAGACAGATTCTCTTTTACTTCCAAAATAGCTTCTGCAATTTGGTTGGTCTCAATATCTGGCAATGTTAACATAAAAAATGCTAAACGTTGTGCGGTTTTGGGACCAACTGTTGGGAGTTTTTGAAGCTGCAGAATGAGCCGTTCCAATGGTTGCGGGTAGCCTTGCATGTTTTGCCTAACGTTTAGATTGTTGTAAAAATGCCTATCTTAAGATGTCCTTGATATATTGGTTCTTCAATCTGTAATAGTTACTAACATGGATGTTAGCCTATGAACTGCCCATAAATTATGGTAAGCCTGGAATTTTAAGACCACCCGTAAGTTTACTCATTTCTTCCGACATCAGATCTTGTGATTTTTGTAGTGCTTCATTTACAGCTGCCACAACCAAATCTTCCAACATCTCCGTGTCATCAGGATCAACAACTTCAGGTGTAATACGTATTGATACAAGCTCTTGCTGTCCATTCACAACCGCAGTGACCATATCCCCACCGACAGTTGCTTCAATAGTCTGGTTAGCGAGTTCTTCTCGAATTTCAAGCATTCGCTTCTGCATCTGTTGCGCTTGTTTCATCAAGTCATTCATTTTCATAGTAGAAAGTGGACCAGTTCTCAAAGAGAATTGGAAATCTCCTTATTGCGTGTCTAATATTTTTGCGTCAAACAGTTCAAGCACGGGTCTGATCTTTTCATCTTCTTCGACTTGTCGTCTACGCATCATAGGTGTAGTCGTAATTTCTTCAGGTTGTTCATCGGTTTCTTCTGAGGGTATTACTTCCCCTTTAACCAATTCAACCTGTACAGGTTTTCCGATGATATCAGAAAAAATTTTCGTTATGTTTTTCCTTGCTTCATCATCAACTAAAGAGAAACTCCCATGTGGACAAGATATCTTTATCCGATCTTCACCATCCAAATCTGGAACAGCATCCTTAAATATACCGTGAATTAATAAAGGTGAAACATCCTTAAGTATTGCTTTTGCCTCTTCCCAAATAACAGGCAATTCATCTAAACTACGAACAGGTGCTTGATCAGACTGAACGCTATTTGAAGTCGATGTATTTTTCTCAGGTTCAGGTTCAGGTTCAGGTTCTGTAGTTGTTTGTGAATGTGTTTTCGGTTCTTCTGTATCTTGGGGAGGACTATCAATATTCTGGGTTGGTTCGGGGGTATTCCTTTGAGGAATATTTGAGAGCGGGGGTGGTGAAGAGGTTTCGGAAGTTTCAATTTTCTGTTCAATTTCAATCAGTTTGTTAACAATTTCATCAAGAGGAATAGTTTCATTGATTGCATTAATCTGAACTAAAGCACTTTCAAGTTGCAACTGAGGGTATCCGTATTCTCTTATTTCTCGATTCGTGTGCATTAATATCTTTACAATCCGAGATAACCTCTCTACAGAAATTTGTTCTGCTTTCTCTTTAAGATTCGGCAGATCGGACTTTGGGCTCTGAATATGCTCTTCAAGTTGATTATCAATTGCCAAAAGTCTTAGGTCCCGGAAATAGACGATGAGTTGGCTAATGCATTGTGCTAAATCTATGCCTTGTTTAGATAACTTGTCTAATGTAGCAAGTCCCGCAGCAAGGTTCCGTCCTGTGATTGCCTCAGTAAGTTCGTGTAACAGGTAACTTGAACCGAGTCCAAGGGTTTCTTCTACATTTGTGGTGTTTAACTCTTTTCCTGCGGAAGCGACTAATCTCTCCAGTAAGTTTTCTGCGTCCCGAAGACATCCTTCGGATTGGCGTGCAATGAGTGAAAGCACGTCGTTGTCTGCTGATATCTCTTCATCGTTGGCAATAAGTTGTAAACGGTCAATTATCTGCTCGGTGTTTATATGGCGGAAATCAAAATCTTGACAACGGGATATGATCGTTTTTGGAATACTGCCATGTTCGGTTGTTGCCATGATAAAAATAACATGCGATGGGGGTTCTTCGAGGGTTTTTAGGAGGGCATTAAAACCTTCCGTTGTGAGCATGTGTACTTCATCAATAATGTAGATTTTATATTTGTAGGCTGCAGGGGAGAGTTTAACGTTTTCGCGCAAGTCTCGGATCGTATCAATTCCACGGTTGGAGGCTGCATCCATCTCTATGACATCAAAAGATGAACCATTTGTAATCTCTTTACAAGCTTGGCATTCATTACACGGTTCACCTGTAACGACTTTTTCAAATTCTGTTTCTTTTGTGGGATTCAGACAGTTAACAGTTTTAGCAAAGAGTCGCGCAACAGTGGTTTTACCTGTGCCTCTCGGTCCCCAAAATAGGTAGGCATGTCCGATGCGTTCTGATCGTATTTGGTTCTGTAACGTAGTGGTTACATGCGTTTGCCCAACAACATCGCTGAAACTTTGAGGACGCCATTTTTGTGCAAGGACTTCGTATGACATACTTCATACCTTCGGTGGTAAAGATAAGATTCTACATTAATCCATAATCGACAATCCCAGTGAACACATTATTATAGTAAACTTTTGAATTAATGGAACATTTTGAGATGTAAGAGGGAAATCCGATTCCCGACTATCACTGAGTTAAATCGCGATTTGGAAATCGCTCCTACAGGGATTTTGTGTTATTATTTTCAATGTTCACTATAAAGATCCATATTTAGGATAATGACGAATGGTTAGGAGTAAACACCACCGATCTGATCAAGGAATATAATGGCTATGCACCCAGAGTTGACAAACCTTTCCGAGCGTTGCCCATGTCGTTTGCTCAAGTTAGGCTACCTTGCGTCACACGAAAAGACCTATTTACCGCTGCTTCCTTCCGGATCTGACGGGGTTCAATAAGCTTTCGTTGCTCAAGACCCAACTATCAACGCCACGTGCATGGGACAGACCCCACAAAGATAGGCCGCATGCTGGGGATTCAGTTCTGCTATAGCGGATTGCAGATACAGGGCACCGCTACCTCCCCACTTAGCATAGCCAAACCGTAAAACTCATTCGTTGATGTGGTAATCGTCGGTGTGATAGTTCCCACCCGACGATTGTTCTTACAACTGGCGGAGAGAGTGGGATTCGAACCCACGGTACTGTATAACAGCACACATGCTTTCCAGGCATGCCAGTTCAGCCATCTCCTGCATCTCTCCAGAAACACACTAAAATAAATGGAGCAGACGGGAGTTGAACCCGTGACCTCATCCGTGCGAGGGATGCGCTCTCCCAACTGAGCTACTGCCCCAATATTATCATTAAAATATAACCTGAGTTCGGCGTGGCAATTTTAGCAACGGTTCGGTTAGAAACCGAACCTACCATGGTATTAGAATCGTCATCGGTGTAGCAATTTTGGCAACGGTTCGGTTAGAAACCGAACCTACCATGGTATTATGGTTGATTATATAATTAATTCCACATACTGTCTTGTAGGAGGGAATTCCGATTCCCGATTATCAAAAGGTTTGATCGCGATTCGGAGATCGAATCAACGGTATGAATGCCTTATGGCATTCCCCGCCTACAAGTAAGGTGTGTAATTATGTCAATATTTCACCATAGAATCGTCAATTGTCTTACATCAAACTCATGTTAAAGAACTTAACAAACACCTAATAATATACAAAACGGAGAGAGTGGGATTCGAACCCACGGTAGCTTGCGCTACAACAGTTTTCGAGACTGTCCAGTTCAACCGCTCCTGCATCTCTCCTTATGGCTCTCGGTGAACAATATTCTATAATGCTAACCTGACATTGAATTTATAGGATATTAGAGGTTAACGTCTGTTTTTAAAGAACGATTTCAAGAGTGAACTGCTCTCCTCAGCACATACTCCGCTAACCACTTCAACTTGGTGATTCAACCGTTCATCTTGTAAAATATTGTAAAGTGTACCTGCTGCTCCTGCTTTTGGATCTGCGGTTGCGTAAACAATTCTGGGAATTCGTGCTTGCACTATTGCTCCAGCACACATCGGACACGGTTCTAAAGTTACATATAGGATCGTATCCGTTAGTCGCCAGTTCCCAATCCTTTTCGATGCTTCCTGTATAGCAAGCATTTCAGCGTGTGCAATTGGGTTCCCAGTTTGTTCCCGTAGGTTATATGCAGCGGCTAATTCCGTATTATCTTTAACAATTATAGCCCCTACTGGGACTTCACCTATTTCGCCAGCTTGTTTTGCAAACTGTAGTGCCTTCTTCATCCACAAAATATCGTTATCTAATGTGTGGCTATTTGTGGAAGAATTTGAAGGTGTCTGTATGTTGTTGTCTGATTCTTGAGCACTCACTTGTATGCCCTAAGATTCAAAAAAGCGCCTGAGAGGATTCGAACCCCCGGCCTTCTGATCCGTAGTCAGATGCTCTAATCCACTGAGCTACAGGCGCATCTTTGCCAAAATTCTGGCAATCAAAATAAATTCAGTTGGATTTCACAGTATTGTTAAACCCAACCTTCAGTTTATATCATGTATATACCATCAATTTGTAGGTATTGATACACGATTTCATAATAAAAAACGGAGAGGGTGGGATTCGAACCCACGATGGCTTACGCCATAACTGCTTAGCAGGCAGTCCAGTTCAACCACTCCTGCACCTCTCCAATAATATGGCGGTGGGAGTAGGATTCGAACCCACGGTGACTTTCGCCACAACGGTTTTCAAGACCGCCGCTTTCGTCCACTCAGCCATCCCACCATTCTGTTTAAATAGCAAATTCTAATTATAACATAGACAATACCTTTTGTCAAGTGATTTTAAGGGGTAGTTACGGGTTGTTTGCTTGCGTTTTTTTGCATATTAATTCCTAAGTAATTCAATATGAATGTGAGTTACAAAAAGGTGGGTTCGGTATAAACTATATTTGGGTCAATGTGGAAGATACAGGGAATCCACCAAATCAAGTAATCAGCCGTATGAACCCCTGTAGGTGGTTTCCAAGGCATTCACCACAGATTTACCTTATGGAATGTGATGCAAACACGACCTCCCGTGGTATAGAAAAGTGAAATCACTTTTCATCCCATTCCACAGGTTTGTTCTCTAAATAGGGACGGAGAAGTTCACGTAGATTTCGATGGGCGTTGTGTAAATGGGTTTTTACCGTACCCTCTGATCGATTAATATGGAGAGCGATCTCTTTAATGGGAAGTTTCTGATCATACCGTAGTTTGAAAACTTCCTGTTGCTTTGGGGGAAGATGATTTATTGCTTTGGCTATCATGTTCCCAAGTTCCTCCATCTCTACAATGTGGGAAGGGGATGGAAATCTACCAAATAACAGAAATTCTTCTGGTGTTCCAGGTAATTCATCATATAGAAAATCTTGTCGTCTTTTCTTTTTTCTCAGAAAATCGATGCAGCAATTTGTAGCGATCCGGTATAACCAACTATAAAATGCAGAATCACGTTTAAATCTTGGTAGTGCTTTATATGCTTTTAGAAATACTTCTTGTGAGAGATCTTTTGTGGTTTCAGCGTCTTTTACGTGTTTATATATTAGTTTGGCAATCTGCGTCTGGTATTTGAGTACTAAGGTGTTAAATGCCGATGTATCCCCGTTTTGGAATCGTGTAACGAGTGTGAGTTCATCAATTGATTCAAGTTCATTAGCTGACAACATATCTACAGTTCTTTTTGTTTTTTGCATACTTCTCTCTCCTTGTGCAGTGGGTTTATTATCCGAAGTGATTAGGTACATCATTATATATTCACACGTAAAGTCGAAAAATGTTCCCGAAATTTTGTAATTACTGGAGATCCGTATGAGAATATTAATCTTCGCTATGGTCTACTTTATCAACGCCAAATGCGCATTTGGCATTTGGCGGGACTGAGGAGGTTTTCTGCATTTGAAAATTCCTTAAGTTGACACCTATAGGTTTCGTACCTCAACCCAACCTACAAAAGGGTAGAAATCGCCGAAAAATGATTGGAGAATTCCCAAAATTGATGACTATGGAGTGGTTCCAAACAGCTCCATAGGTGTCAATTTAGTGATGACATGTCCTCGTAGGGAATCAACGCAGCATGCGCGTATGGCATGCTGCGGTCGAATCGAAGGGAAAACAAACATTTCCAGGTTACAAAAGCGTCTCATCTCCAAATCAACGCCGAATCCGCGTATGGAGTTCGTCGGGTTTCGTTCCTCTACCCGACCTACAAGAGAGCTGAAATCACCCAAATATGATTGGGAAATCCTTAAATTGATGACTATGGAGTGGTTCCAAACAGCTCCGACCTGATTTGGGTTCACGAAGGTTGTTTTTCTTATGAATGCTATTAGGACCTTCCTGCCCATTATCAGAGCGACTATAAAGAGTGCGCGTAATGGGAACTGATTATATAGAATTTAGTATAAAAAACCTTCTTTTTTATTGGCTTTTCAATTATCACATATGTAATAATTATTATCTATTATGTTAAAAATGTTACACTTTTTGACATATTGTGTGTCATTAGTAAAACGGCTGTCCGCCCTGTCACAGTCTATGTTCGTCCTTGTTTTTTATAGAATAGTAGAATTTCTTAAATTGTGTAATTTGTGTCCTTCTTATTTTTTTGAGACTATCTGATACAGACTTTTGTAATACAATTTCTAAAAAATAATATCTCATTATTGAAATATAACCTCTTAGGTTATTTCCTATTAGATGACATCTCCATAAACCATCCAGGCAGCTTTTTTTCTCAGAAATGGTATAGGTGAAGTTGTTGTTTTTAAGATTATTTTGAATGTATTGGATAGTCATTAGAAAGTTTCCTGTTTTTTGTAAAAAGTTACGAAATCGTAACTTTTTTCTGTCACCCCAATTTTAGTATAGTCGCTGTGATGTTAGTATCCGTCAGTGTTTACAGTCAATTTACGAATTAGATGTAAAAAAATAAAAAAGTTCACTTGGTGGATTCCTTCGTAGTACAAATCTCATAAATCATATCATTTCGGCGTTTTTATTGTAATATATATAGTAACACAATAAAAATCGTAAGTCAAGGAAAAAGTTATATTCTGTGATACTATTTTAAACTTATTTACATTTGTTATTGATATAGTAGAATTTAGAATTAATTTTACAATCAACACCAGTACGGTTTCAAACCGTACCTACCGTGGTATGGAAGTGTATATTTATTTTCATATTTCAGTATATAAGATGCAATCTGCTTTTACTTGACAAGAACAATAAGGTGGCGTAAAGTGTGTATAGTGCTTAGAGATAAGGTAAACCTATGCGCCGCTATAGCATTCAAACCAAAATTGTACTCCCCTTTTTACTCCTGTTCGTATTTGTTTCGATCCTTGTGCCATTGATAACTGTGGAACTGTTTGTGTGGAAATACAATCAGCAGTTTATACGTGAAACACAAGAGTGGCTGAATGTCACTGAAGACACAGGATATTTCTTGGATACTGTGAAGGTGAAACAGGCGTATAGTGTTGAAATCATGATTTTTGGTTCGGATTACACGCTTAACTCCACAACCCTCACAGGTCTCTCTGATGATGAGCAAAACTATGAATATCTTGCTAACCTATTCCGCCTTAAACATATAAAACAAATATCTGAAGACCAAGCAGGAAATACCTCACCTATCACACAAGACATTACCCTCGGTGGTGTACCCTACAAAGTTTTTTACCGAATACTGCCTCAAGGTAGATACTACTGTCTTTTACGTCCTATGGATGAAATAGCGGATGCTAAACGGACGCTTACATGGTCTATGTTGGGAATTGCTGTTTTTGTTATTGCACTTGTAGCGTTTATCAGTCACCGGATAGGAAAGAATTTAACAGACCCGATAAAAGACTTAGTTGGTTTTACGGAACAGGTCGCAGATGGTAACCTCGATAACGCATGTGAAATTAAGACACAGGATGAAATTGCGGATTTAACAGTGGCGTTTAACCAAATGACCCAAGATCTTAAACAGTCGAGAGATAAGTTAATTCAAGCCGAACGTTTAGCCACAGCTGGGAAAATGTCTGCCTCATTTGCACACGAAATTCGGAATCCGTTATCATCTATGCGGATGTTATCTCAGATGTTAATAAAAAAGCCTGATGTCACTCCTGAGCAGCAACAATCTCTTGAATATATCCTTGAGGAAATCGAACGGATTGATAATATTGTCAAAGGTTTGATGGATTTTGCACGTCCTTCAACGCTTAATCTTCAGGAACAACCGTTAGTTCCTGTACTAAAATCCGTTTTAGCCTTGATGGATGCAAACTTAGAACATCACCAGATTAATTTGGTATCTGATTTTTCCCTCGAACTTACCGATTTTCAGTTTGATGCGGATAAAATCAAACAAGCATTTATGAATGTGGTTTTGAATGGAATGGAAGCGATGCCAGAGGGTGGTACATTAACTGTATCTACCTTTAAACAGGAAAACACTGTATGCCTTAAAGTTATGGATACAGGAATAGGTATATCTGAGAAAGATATTGAACATCTATTTGAGCCGTTTTTTACGCGTAAGGATAAAGGCACAGGTCTTGGATTAGCAAATGTGAAACGAATCCTTGAGGAACATGACGGTAATATTGAAATTGATAGTACTCTTGGTGAAGGGACAACGGTTACAATGTGGTTACCGTGTTGAAATCTTCAGAACTGTTCCAGTTCCAATAACAGTAAAACCCAAAGCATTTTTATTTCTCTTGCAATTGATCCCAGATAGCATATAATTGAAACAAAGTCAGAGCATCAAGAAAAATGTACGTAAACCTGAAAAATTGAATTCCGATCAAGACCACTATATAAGCGTAATACCTCTTATTCATTACAATTTTTTCAAATCAATTGTAGATGGAATAACTATTTGTGAAACAATTTGAAGGTTTCATTACAACTCTGTTAAACCTATTTTATGCCACCCCATTGTGTTGGTTTCTTACCGTCAGGAGAAACTGAAAGCACATCATCACTTATCCAATCTAAACCACTCGGATTATATTCATCCGTATCCATCAATACTGTCAACTTGCCTGTAGCGATATGATATTTATATATCTTCCTTATAGGATATTCACCTAAACGCGGAGGCACTTCGTTGATGGGATACTTGACCCCCGATATAACAAGAGATCTGCCATTATCCATCCAGTCAAAACCTCCAATAGGTTGTATATCTTTCGGTATATTCAAACGTTCTAACGTTTTACCGTTGTGATCACAGATGAAATACCTAAATTCTTCTCGGATAAGGGCTTCAGTGTTATGGTTAATTCGTCGCCAGTGATATTTCATTCGTGAATATACGAACTTTAACTTTCTACTGTCCGGCGACCATTTAGAACCTGAGTAGCTTAGAATAGATTTTCCTACCCGTTGTGAAGGTATGAGTTTCCGCAGGTTACCCCCATCCGAGTTCATTCGCCAAATACTGCTGCCCAATCCATCTACATCAATTGCAGAACCACCCACGATATATTTGCCATCTGGCGACCATTTAGGTGTAACAAAACCCTCCTCAGCAATCTCTTTGATCTTACCAGTTTTAAGATTGAGTACATTCGTGCTGTTATCAGGGGGTCTGCCGTGTCTTATCACAGACCTTCTAAACACGATGTATTTCCCATCTGGTGAAAAGGCAGGATAAGTTTCATTTGTAAATTGAGATACGGCATTTCAAGGAAAAAGTTTTCTCCCGTTATCGGTTCGACAGTACCATAAAGATAAAGTTCTCGTAAGTATAACTGACTTTAGTGATCGGTTTGATACCGGATAAGGTAATACGCCGATATGAAACAGGAAATAGACCAAATCTTGACTCATCTTCGCAAAAGATCCGAATCGTTTCAAATGAAGAAGTTCTCAGGGAAGTGGCAGTCTTGATTGTTTTTTCGAAGTTTAGTTTGAAATCATCACACGCGTTTTCATCTTTTTTTATGGTTTTTTCGGGGCACTTTGAGTTTGGCATTCAATCTATAACGGATTAAGTTATGAACGGCAGGATAGCTCATTTTCACACCGAATGTCTCTTCAATATAGTCTGTTATCTGTTGATAACTTGATAAACCTTGTGGTTTTTGTAGTTCCGATAGCAACATTTCTTGTTGCTCTTTAGTGAGTTCGGGAGGACGCCCTGGAGAATAAGCTCGATCCAAAAGTGCGTCAAGTCCACCGGACGCGTATGTTGCTAACCATCTCCAACTGTTTTTCGATGGACACCTATCATCTGTGCTGCTTGTTTACGCATTTTAGCCTGACCACTGCGATATAGATATAACATGGTCAGTCTCTGTTTTTGATAACCTATTGATGTCTTTCTTATCAAGTTTTTCAACTCTGAAACACTTTCTGTAATCTGAGGCGTTTTGATATTCATTGATTTCTATCCTTGAGATCTAAAGTTAGGAATAGTGTAACAGAAATAGAAAAATATTAAAAGGAAGAATTAATTTAATAAATGGTATAAGAATACTATAGTTTGGACAGTTTTCTCCTGTCAGGACTTGCAACAGCCAACAAAATTGTTATGTAAACACTTTTTTTATCTCATTTTATATTAGAAATCACAGCATATTAGAAATCACAGCATTTTGGACTATTTTTCAATAAAATCTTGAAAACACATCATTTTGCATAGCTCATGTTGTATCTTTCACTATTTTAGATTTTTGATTGAGTTCTGTTTTGTATCTTTACTCGTAGAAAAATAGTGTTGCTGAAGACAGTGTCGTAAAAAAGTGACCATCAACCCGCGTGTTAGATATTTCGGTTTATACCACTGGATACCGAGTGTTTGCAGTACTGCCTTTACATCACATGCATCCTGAATTAAAGCCAGGATAATTGGCGATGGAATTGTTATCAGAAATGGAATTAGTTCTCTGAATAAGTTGTCTTGGAGTCAATTAAAGTCAAGTACACGGATTACGGTTTCAGTGCTTGATTTCTCCCCACACCACTTTTTTTTTGCCTTGTGGTGTTACCGATAACACATCATCGCTAATCCAATCAAGCGTTCCATCCCTGCCCGGATGGTCCGTGAGTTGTGTTATCTCTCCGGTTGGTATGTGGTACTTATAGATATTGCTGGGTGGCAACTGATCCGGAAGTGGTCCCGGTTCATTTAGAGGTAATCCGACATACGCGCTGAAAACAACTGATTTTCCATCATCCATCCAGTCAATTTCTATTGGTCGCCAGTCCTTCGGTATCCGTAGTTGTTTGATGTTCTCGCCGTTCCGATCACAAATGAGATAGCGGTGTGCCTTGTATACAATAGCTATTCCAGCGTGTCCTTCCCATGGTTCCCAGACATACTCGTCATGGATATAGAGGATCTGTTTGCTATCAGGTGACCAGCGTGGAGCTTTGTATCTTCCGAGTATAGGTGATTTCAATAGTTTTCGTGGATTATGACCATCGGAATCCATTATCCAAAGGGAACCGCCTACATCTCCGACCACCCCCGGTTTTGAAAACACAATAAACTTTCCATCAGGAGACCAATCACAATATATTGCATTGACATCGGCAATTTCTTTTACCGCACCAGTTTCAATATTCAACACGTTGACTGTCTTTATCTGTTTGTCGTCTATTTCCACCCTCATGTTAAAAACGATAGATTTACTATCTGGAGAAAACGACATTCTACCGATATATCCTTTTGGGGTATTGAGTTTCTGGATGTTTGTGCCATCTAAGTGCATCGAGTATTCAGTATAACGTTTCATAAAGAGTATCAATTTACCGTCTGGTGACCAGCAATTAGGGAAGGGATGCCATCGTTCCCCTTCTTCAATGAGTAGTGTCTGGTTGCTACCATCATCATTCATCACGTAAACACCTTGTATACCGTCGCGTGTGGAACCAAATAGGATTTTAGCATCTGCCGCTACCCCGTAAAACAGTAGCAGCAGTAGACAAAGCAAACTTACTTTTTGTAGTGCCATGATTTTACTCCTTGAAAGTAACGGCAAAGGTGTGTGTCCTCTGCCGTTAGAATAGGGTTATCGGTAGTCATTACGATCAAACGTATTATTCATTTGCGCCAACCAGTCCTCTTTTTCGTTTCCCTGCTGTACTTCGATTCGTAGGTACGCATTACATTCCCAGCTGTCAGTATCACGTAGGTCCCCAGCAAAAAAATTGAAGTAAGTGCCCCAATCACTGGTACTATAACCGTAAGCTTGACCAGATGGAAAGGTCGAAATTGGCAATGGCTGTTCTAACTCATCTAACCCTTTGTTAAGTGCTGTATGTCTGAACCTACCTGACCCTGTCGCATCATCATCGGTGTTATTATATAAACAGGCATACCCGTCCATCACAATATACGAACCGTCGTAGTAGTGTGCTGTCAGTTCTGAGTAGCCGTAGACACCCGTTTCTTTTTCTCCGCTATCAGGAGCAATATGAGGTTTATATACAGATGTCAAGGTAGTGCTGGTGTCAGAGGACGTATTATTCTCTGCATCCGTAAACGTAGCGACTGCCTTTATATCATACTCAGCGATCTTTATGTTACCATCGAACGAACCAAGGTATACATAGACACTTTTCGTACCACTATGATGCATACTGGTTAATACATGCTTATATTCACTTACTTCATCTTCTTCTAATGGATACGTATGTTTGACATACCAGTCGATATAACTGATATTTTCATTCGCTGACAGAGACGCATAGAACTCCCCGCCACTGCCATAATCTGTATTCGCAGTTACATTCAGATAGGTAATAGACGCTGCCTCACAATTATTGACAATACCGATAAGGTATATGGAAAGTAGCATCGTAAGAACGATGCCGATTGATTTCAATCTGATTATTTTTTTGTCTCCTATTTAGTATTTGAGGGTTCTACATTACTAATGATTTGAACAGTCTGTACGATAACCCTCTATAGCATACAACTTGATCCTTACTCAAATATATGTATATGACTAAAGGAAGGAGAAGTACTATATTTTAGCACATCTCCCGTATACAGTAAACAAAACGTCATTGAATACACTACTACCATTTTCATTCTTGCAATAGCGACACACCGAAATGCTCACGCACTTTCCTAATAATCACACGTTTGCGAGACTTCACAGTGCTTTCTGGGATGCCCAACTTCTCACCGATCTCAACAGAAGTCCATCCTTCAAACCATAATTCAACGACCATCTTGTATATAGAGCTCATTTTATCAATTACCTCAAATATCTCATTCTGACGTCGCCCTTTAAGAAATTCTTGCTCTAAATCAGCCGCATGTTTTTCTTGTGCAAATTCCGTTAGTTCTCGACGTTTTTCTTCATCTCGCCAATGTTCTCGACATTTGCTCCGAGCAACCTGTTTCAACCATTTATTAACAGCTTCGATATCTGTAACACCTTTATGACGAAACCGTCGGATAATAGCAAGGCATGTTTCGCTATATACATCGTAAGCTGCTTCAGGATTGAAAACTTCGTTTCGTATGATTGTCTGTAACAGACGTTCATACTTGCTAATAAGAACACCCACAGCATCGAAATTGCCGTTTTGAATCTGTTTTAATAAAATTGTATCTGAGGGAAAAGATAACATTTAAACCCCATACTAACTTTAGGACAATCTATATTTCACATTAGAATATCCTATATTCACCTTACATGACGTAGAAAGAGATCAAAATGATTACTTTTAGTTAAAATATTTTATTTTATACAATTATATATTACAGAAGCTTTAAGATTGTAAGTATCAGATTTCTCATTACTCGTCTAAGGAACAAACATTATCTGCCGATCTAAAACACGTTAAATATATGCAATCCACGTACTCCAAACACAATATAAGGGAATTAATGTAAAAATAACTATACATATCTTGAGTCTTGATTTCTATTGAATCAAAACAGCTAATTTCCTATAATGTACAATAAAATTTATCTACGCATATAAAAAGAACAAGGACGGACTAATAGTGACAAAAATTGAAACACCACGCCCAGAATATCCAAGACCCGATTTTCAACGTGGCACCTCCGAAGGAATTGACTGGATAAATCTAAACGGCACATGGGAATTTGCATTTGACCCAAATGATGTCGGTAATAAAGAAGAATGGTTTTCACCAAATGGTGGTGATTTTCCACTACAAATACAGGTCCCGTACCCATGGGAAAGCCTTGCAGCGTGGGGAGAAGAAGACCAAGCTAATAGCGAGAATTACCTAAGCACAAATGCCTATCTTAACCCACAAGAGGTCACGTGTGGTGGTCTAAGCCGAGAAGGAAATTACCGGGGTGAACTACGACATACAATCGGATGGTATCGTAGAACTGTTTCAATACCGGATAACTGGGAAAATAAACGTGTTATTTTGAAATTCTGTGCTGTTGATTGGGAAACAACTGTGTGGGTAAACGGTAAAGCCATCGGTAGCAATTCAAACGGATATCTCCCGTTCGAATTTGACATAACAGATGTCCTTACACCCGGAAAACCAGCAGATATTGTTGTGCGTGTGTATGATGCACAAAACCACGGGGAACAACTTGCCGGAAAACAGATTGGATGGTATGTTCGTACCAGCGGCATCTGGCAACCTGTTATACTGGAACCCAGAAACGAAACATATATAAATCAATGCCATATCACTCCCGATATTGACAATAGCACTGCTACCTTTGATGTAACAATTGATGGTGAGTTTGCATCCGGAACCGAAATACATTGGGAATGTGAAGATATGGCAGGAAAAGTTGACGCTGCAAACAAAACAGAATTTACCGTATATATTCCTGAAGATAAACTCAGACTTTGGGATGTAGATACACCTAACCTTTACAATGTCACACTCAAATTGGTGTCTGATGAATCTGTCATCGATAGAATTTACACCTATTTCGGTATGCGGAAAGTTTCCATTGAAAAGGCACCAGGTGGTGATTACAACTATATATGCCTTAACAACCGTCCGGTATATCTGTTAGGTGCACTCAATCAGTCATTCATGCCGGATGGGGTATATACCTTCCTTACGGATGAGGCAATCCGAACTGATATTGAACGTGCGAAAGAATTCGGATTTAACTTTCTACGTCTCCATATCAAAGTTGATGAACCGCGCCTCTACTACTGGGCAGACAAATTGGGTATGCTCTTTATGTGTGATATTCCCAACTTCGGTAGCTATACGGAATTGGCGAAAAGCAGATTAGAAACAACACTACGGGGCAACATCGCTCGGGATTTCAATCATCCATCCATCATTTCGTGGTGCAATTTCAATGAAACGTGGGGTCTCGGTGGAGGAGAATACAAAGAGCTAAAAGATCGACAAGAATGGGTTAGAGAGATGTATCACTTAGCGAAATCACTTGATCCTACTCGTCTTGTTGAAGATAATTCTCCGTGTCTTTATGACCACGTTGAAACCGACATCAACTCTTGGCATTTCTATATCAATGATTACAAACATGCTAAAGATCATATCGCTCACGTTGTTGAACAGACATATCCCGGTTCAAAGTTTAATTATGCTGGTGATAATGTGCAAACGGATGCTCCATTAATTAATAGTGAATATGGTGGCATTAGTGCCGGGGCAGGTGATAAAGATGTCGCTTGGTGCTTTAAGTATCTGACAAACGAGTTACGCCTCCATCCGAAAATCTGCGGATACATCTATACCGAGCTGCAGGATATTGAATGGGAACACAACGGTTTTATGAACTATGACCGTTCCGTCAAGGAATTTGGATACGACTATAACGACATCAATACGCTTGATTTTATTGCCATTGACTATCCACCCGGTACAGTCGTTGCTCCCGGTGATACCATAAAAGCGGATATCTATGCAAGTCACTACTCACACAAAACGATTAATGGTACAACACTCCATTGGCAACTGGACACACTTGAGCAAAATGGCGAACTCACTCGTAGACGCGTGAGTGGTAGTGTTGGTATTCCGTTCCCACAGTATCAGGTAGAACATGTACATCAGCTTGAACTTACCATCCCAGAAGTCAACGCATCTGTTGGCACGTTACATGTATGGGTATCTGATGATACAGGTGCAGTTGTCGCACGAAATTACATCAATTTTGAGATATACTTAGAAGACACTTCAGGTCTTACGTCACTTTCCCATCTTCCAGGAGACATCTCAATTAGCAAATGGGATGCTGGATCAGAAATCACCGAGCAACGTCTTACAGCACAAGGCACCGGATACGTTGAATATCAAGTGTCTCTCCCTGATGATGTAATCCGTGAAGAGATTACAAAGTTGGAACTCGTTTTTGAAGCTTCTTCATCAAACGGGGGTTCACGGCAAACAGAACCCGAAAAATTTCCATCCGATGTTACAATTTCTGTTAACGGGGTTGACGTAGAAACATTGACACTTCCCGATTGTCCTGCAGATGCCCGTGGTGTCCTCACCTATATTCACGAAAACCTTGGTAACTACGGCTACTTGTATCGGATACCATTAGATAAGGAAACATGTCTGAATGGTGACGCTGATACACTTACTGTACGTTATGAAGTCAAAGGTAATGCCGAAAACAGAGGTGGACTTACACTTTATGGTAACCGTCGCGGTAGGTATCCTACTGCACCACATATCATCATTTCATAAAAGGAGAATTCATTGAATGGCAACACACCAATTTCTATTTACGCGTAATCCGGGTTTAGAACGTTCGTGGCCCTTTGTTCATGAACAGATGGTGACACGTCTGGAAGAATTAGGTGTAACCCTCGTTCTCAATACCACCAGTCAAGATCCTATCCACCAACAGGTGGATCTCAGCGAAATCATCGGAATCTCACAGTGGGGTGGTCGTCTCACTGAAGAGTGTATAGATAACGCACCAAAACTCAAAGTAGTCGGCACCATGACAGATAACACGGGACACGGTATCCCATACGCAAAATGCCAAAGTCGTGGTATACCAGTGATTGAATCCACGCGTGCATGGTCCCAATCTGTAGCAGAATGTGCCTTCGGTCTGGCACTGTCTTCGTTGCGACGCACAGCACAATGGCATTTGAAGATGGCTACCGGTGAAAAACTGTGGGATTGGGAGAACCCTATCTGGGGACCAGAAAAACTTCCCGTTGCCCATCAATTCTGTGATGATCCTCATTTTGTAAACGGGGATCTCGGTACAAAACAGATCGGTGTTATCGGTCTTGGACAGATTGGCGGAAAGATTGCAAAATGGTGTAGTGTATTCGGCGCAACCGTTATGGGATTCGATCCATTCGTACCTGATGAACTGCTACAAGAATGGGATGTAGAACGCGCAGATATGGACACATTGGTTGATAGGGCAGATATTGTTTTTGTCTCTGTTCCTCCCACACCTTCAGCACGACACCTGCTGAACCGTGAACGTATCTATCACCTACGTAAAGGTGCGTTGGTTGTAATTATTACGCGTGCACATGCCGTTGATATGGAGGCTTTGCGTGAACGGATTGTGAAAGATGAACTCGCTGGTGCGTTTGATGTTTATGATAGAGAGCCTGTGCCAATCGATGATGAACTGCGGAACCGGGATAATGTGGTTCATACACCGCATATAGCAGGTAGGACTGAAGATGCGAATCTACGGGTTGCTGATATGATTGTTGACGATTTTGAACGTGTGCTTAAGGGAGAGAAACCTCTTGGTGCGTTGACTCCAGAGGCGATTAAGGTTCGTACGTCTGATAATCCACACGAATAAGATTAGTTGCATAATCGTAGGCACACTCTGTATGCTGATACCCACTGCATGGGATGCGGTATCGAGTGTGCCTATTAGTTTTTAAGTGCTAATTTGACTGTATATCCTCATTTGCAGCATCCAGTTCCCCTGCAATTATAAGTTGAGTTTCTCTAAATTCCTTTGCGTCAGGAATACGAATAAACTCAGCATTAACATCTTGCTTTCTAACGATGTCTTCAATCTCATCAAGACTAACGTTGAAAAATTCTTTGCGTGTGTTGATCCTATTAACACTCCGCTTTTCAAGAACACGATGTATTTCATTCTCAAGCTCAGGTGCATTTTCTGAATAGATCATCGCATGAATATCAAAAAGAAATGGAACAGAAGCGTCACCAAGCTCCCTGACCCGATCATTCGGTTCCAGTCTACGGGTCATCCCAACTTTATAGACATTTTCACCAAAAGACCCTATATTAGATATAACGTAGACATGACCTGATTTCGTCATCTGTGCCCTTGACATTGCGCGTTCCTTGTTTGCCTGTGCTTCCAGTAATAACTCGTTCAGTCGCTCAATCTCGGATTGTAATTTATCCTGTCTTGCCCCTGTTGCTTCTTCAACATCTTGACGTGCTTTTTCTAATGCTTTCTGATAACGTTGTTCCTCTTTTTCAGCCTCTTGTTGCGCTTTTTCTATTTCACGTTGGGCACGTTCTTCATCGCGTATCTGTTCACGAATTCTGCGTTGCTCTTCCATCTCAATTTGGCGTTGCTCTTCATATTCATGGACAAGGCTGAGTTCATTAAGTTTCAAATTAAGATAATCTGTCTGGATAGAACAATTGTTGGGTTCTCCAAGTTTGTTGATGGCTTTATAGACTGCCTGAATCCGTTTTTCTATACTGTAGTAGTTATTGAAGCGAACCTTGTGAATTATTGAATCGCATTCACCATTAAAAGCACGCGCCATCAATTTTATTTGTCTGTCAGTCATTCTTCGTCCTTTTGCCTTGTTACCATCAACAGTCCACTCAGTGAAACAGATAATCGCAATCTTCTCCTTGATCATATATTTCTGTTCTGCTCGTATTTCATCAAGTTTCTCTTTATACTCAGTAGCAGTTCCAAAATCGTATTTAGGTTCATAAAGTCCAAATGATTGGATTTCTACAGTATCTTGAACAACAGTAATCTCATCTCTAAGGGTTGTCAAAGTTTCTTGGGCATCAGTTATTTCAGATTGAATACGACTTTGTTGCGAATTTAACGAGGCTAAGATTTCTTTGGCTTCTTTTTGGTCTTGTTCAATAGATTCATGGATTCTGTTCTGTTCTGCTTCCAAATCAACAATACTATTGAATCGCTGTAAACTTCGTTTTTGCTTGAAGAGAGTTATGAGACAACAAACAAGCACTAAAAGTAATAACCCTATAATTACAGAAACCTCAGTTGACATAAAATATATCTTTCTCCTTTCTCTATAAGCACATGTTAATGCATATCTCATGCATAAGATTTTACTTCTTTGATGTCCTCTCTGTCGTTGTTGGAATTGTGCTATTCTACTATGTATTCTCTGTCGAGCAGCAGGTATATCGGATTGTCTGATACCAAAAGCCCGTCTGAGTGCAAATGCAGGAACTGGACCTATAGTCATGGCATCGTCCACAGAGAGGTTCCAGATTTGATAAACGATTAGAACCACCTTGACGGCGTGGTTTGATATAGTGTATTTTAGTCGTTTGTCTGTCACATCCTTTGCACTATCCCTTATCGCGCTTGATGACGTGATTACGGATGGCATGCCAAGGTTCATTAGTATAATTCTTAGATCAGCTATTCTTCTTTATCTGATAACAATTTCTTTTTTGGCATTGTCATAATCACCAACTACGATATTCATTTCGCCTTTCATACAATCATTATGACAATACTCACACAACGCTACCAAATCCTATAGAGGTCCGTTTCAAATGTGGCACCTTAAATCCGCAAGCACATAGGTATCCATCGCGCCTTAAGATATCTTTGCGTTTTTCACACATCCGATTGGATATACAGTGTATAGTATTTAGTTCAGTCCTTTGATATTAGGCATGCAATCAAACTTTTCTGCTTTACTCATATTCAACAATAAGATCCTTTCAACAGTGTTGATTGTTTGACTTTAATATGAGATTTGTATTGGTGAACCACTGATTGAACCGTTGATTTTATCCACTTCTCAGCATACGGTGAAATAACAATTTCAGCAATCAATGTATTGACATCAACGTTATAGGTTCTGCCTTTGTTATCAATATCAGGTAAATTCTCCTTTATAAAAATATTGTTTAAAATATCCTCAACAGATGTATTATTAAATACGTGCTCTATAATCTGATCAGCATCCATAATTAACCGGACTTCATTCTCGTATTTATAACATGTTCTCTTATGGAAATAAGGGAGATATAACCACTTTTCATCTGATTTTGATTCTTGATACTTATGGACATACCTATTGGCATAAGTCGAACGTTGAAGATATTCAATTTCACCAATAAAGACCTCTATATTGTCTTTTAAGCTATTTTTCAATCTTTCCATAGTAGTTTTTATGGCAATACCAGTATTACTTATCCGATATTGTTGCCACATTGCCATAGATTCTTCTTCATTCTGATGCCAACAGTTGCACATTACATATTTGTGCCTAATTTCATCTATTTTTTTCGCACAATCTACACTATAACTTAAAATGGGATGGTCTTTGAAAGAGTCTATATAAACTTCCTGCACCCATCGGGGTAAATATCCCTCAAAAGGATCTTCATATTTATAAGCTCTTGTAAAAAACAGAGTTTTAGTATCCAACATATTGACGAATTTCTCAAAACTCATATATCGCCACAAAATATCATCATCATTGGGTGTTGTAATTCCTGGTAATTCTTTATACATTATTTCCTGATAAACATTTTGCGTGTTGCTGTAAATTTGTCAGCCGTTAGTGAATAGTAATAAACACCACTTGATACAGGTTCACCATTCTGATTTCTTCCATCCCAATGGGCAGCTTTATTACGATGTTTGTATATACCCTCCTGTTGATGTCCTAAATCCAATGTCCGCAGCAACAGTCCATCAGCAGCATAGATAGAAATATAAACATCCGAAGGAGTTGCTAACTGATACGGTATCCACGTCTCTGGATTGAACGGATTAGGATAGTTCGGAAGCAGCAGCGTCTTCGTCGGAATAGTAAAACCAAACAAAGAATCAAGGACTGCAATTCCTTCATCTACAACGGCATCGGGTAGAACACGATACGCCTGGTCCCAATCCATATCTCCTAAATGGGATGGAGCACTTCCGACGGCAGGCATATCCTGCGTCACGAGGATGATGTCGTTTATATCAACAATCCCATCGCGATTGACATCAGGATTTGGATACTGATCACCTACAATTATCTCACCGTATCGTATGGCAACAATCACTAGATCAATCACATTCACAACGCCATCTTTATTGACATCGGTGTTGCCATCTGTAATTGATTCGGGCATTTCACGATGAATAAGGTACGCATTCCCGAATATGAAATGATCACATCCGTTACCATCTCCAGCATCTGTCACACTGATCGTTAATGTAGCGGTATTTTCAGGTATTTCAAAAGATATAGGAATGTTTCTTGTATCCCTACCAACAAGTTTCCCAGAGTTGTATATCTCAACATCGTCAGCAAAAACGATAAGTTCTACAGAAGCAATGCTTCCGCAAGGATTTGGCATATCAAAACGTGTTTCAAACCTCGCATAATTACCACCACTGAGATCATAAACAATCTTACTAATCGCATGCGAATAGAAAAAGTGATCCCAAGTATCATAAAATTGCTGTGATAAAGCAGGATCCATAAACCCTTTCGAGGGTTTGCTTAATATTCCATTCGGTGTCTTCTCCCAGACGCCTGCATCCCAACCATGCCATTCTGATCGGATATTCGTTGGCACAAGGGCATCTGGATAATGATAATTGAGCGTAAGATAAGTCTCTGTTCTATCAGTATCAATCGTCTCCGTTATTGTATCGGTTTCTGTCCCAATAGAAAAAAGGCGAGGATTTCCAATAACAAAATGATCACAATTACCTTCATTCAATGCTTCTGTTATATGGATCTCAAGCATCTGTGTCCCCGCTGGTATATCAAAAGAGATCTGATGTCTGTTCTTTAACTTCTCTGCCACACCACTTAACACACTAGAATTATAAATCTCTATCCCATCAGCAATCCCAATGAATTCCATTGACGCTGTTTTCGTTATAGTAGAACAAGGATGCGCGATGTAAAAAAGACACTCAAATCGTGTATATTCCTTTTTACTTATATCGTAAACAAAACGACTTTCCGCATGAGCATAGAACCAATTTTCCCATACATCAACATAAGGATGTGTGATATAATACGGAGGCTTTTTAGATACTTGTCCATCAGGTGTTTTCTCCCATATATGTCCTAACCAGCTATCCCATTCATTGCGACTGTTAATCGGCACAAGTGAATCCGGACTGTTGTAGGATAATGTGAGATACGTAATTATCTCAGATGTATCAGTTGTTTCCACCTCTTCCGTCGCCTCAAGTATAAATTCCTTTGTTGTAACATATCCGTTCTGGTCAACAACACGAATCCAGATACTAAGTCTATTGACAGATGTCATATCTGGGGGGAGTATGAATTCTACCGTCGCGGTTTGTACGTTATCCAACTTTTTACAATCGGACAAGGTTGACCCATGAACGGTATCGGTATGCTCAAATTGGACTTGATAGATACCATCGGAGTCACTCACCGTAAACCGAGACACCCAATTCTCCACATTCGCAGGATATGTCAGAGGTGTTAACATTTCAATAGTCGCTGATGTGTTGGTAGGGTTCCCCACATTATTAAAGAATGGATTAACGTTCAACAGAGATGCAGCACAAGCCGAAAACACAGTCCGATCAAAACCGTAAGACATAAAGTATGTATCACTACGAAAATCGTGAACAAGATTAAAAGCATGTCCAAGTTCATGTGCAATCAACGCTATACCATAGTCATCTTCTACACATTCACCAGAAGCAGGAACCAGAACAGGACCGCCTTCAAATCTTCCTATACCACAATTCCCGTCAATCCGTTCAGTGCTAACATCTACAACAACGATATACACATCTGTTTCTATGTCAAAACGAGTTTTTATTTCGTCTTCAATTTTCTTAAGCGTATCTTCATGGTAATGTGAATCAACATACTGTCCCTGAACAAAATGCACTACTAATGTATCCATGTTCATGTCATCAGTTTCAAGAGTAAAGGTTTTTCTGTCATACCCATTTGCTTCCAGTTGGTCAGCAAAGAGTGTCTGAACCTTTTTTATCTGTGTATCCAGTTTCTGTGGAACAGCCCATTGGACTGTCCGGTCGCTTGGTACAAAGTAAATTACTTTCACCATTCCTTCTCCTAAGACTAAGGTCGGCAGAAAAAGAAATAGAAAGGTATAAAATACAACTGTTTTTCTCATAAATATCTTTAGTATAACGTGAGTTCGATGTAAGAAAATAATGTGTTAATTCCTTATACTTTTGGTTTTACAACCTTGGTAGGTACAGTAAGGAAACCGAACCTGCCAAGTGGTGAAAACCTGTTCGGTGTTGCTCCCAATGAGGAGGATTCGATTCCGGACATCCTTTCCCACGTTTAGTTTAGTTCCGTAACAATTTCAATACGTAAGATTTAGCGTTGATACCTAATATCTCTTATACCGAACTCTCGTTAATATAGGAAAAGTATGCGAAGAAATACCTTACAACAAAGAAACTCGTTTACTTGATTTACAAGGAATAGGAACAAACGGTACGACTTTATAGGTTAAAAATAGAAAGGTCTTTCGAAGTTAAACAGAGTTAGTATCCAACTCATACGGTACAAGCACTTCATCCACAGAACGCGTATTCGGAAACCATCCAACAATCTTCCGCAGCACCTCATCCAGAAGAATATCAGGACAAGATGCCCCAGCAGTCAGTACAATATCAACAGGACTACCATCCAGATGTTTCATCGGTAGCCAATCTTCTGTAATCTGTACCTCTTTCGTTTCAAGGGCTAAATGGCGAATCTGTTTTGGATTGAGCAATTCATCTGCATCTCGGACAAAATAGGTTGGAAGTTTATGCTCGCATAGTTCCACAAGATGGCTCGTATTTGATGAGTTATATCCACCCACAACAACTGCTACATCCCCACCTTCAGAAATGAGGGCTAACGTTGCATCTTGATTCTCTTTTGTCGCGTAGCACAACGTATCCTTTGTATCCGCAAAATGCTCTGTAAGACTATCTTCACCATACCGGAAGACAATAGCCTCTCGCAATAAATCGGCAATCGCTTGTGTCTCTGTAGCAAGCATTGTTGTTTGGTTAACAACGCCGATCCGTTTTAGGTGTAAATCTGGATGGAAACCATCGGAATATCGGTCAGCAAATTTTTCAAAGAAAAAATCAGCATCCACTTCTCCGCTTATCACTTTCGCAAGGTCTTCCGCCTCAGCAAGATCACGAACAACAACAACAGGTGCTTCCGATTGAGCATGTGAAAAAGTAGCACGTGTCTCCTCATGATACCGTTTGCCGTGTACAACAACGGTATAATCTTGCTTACCAATTTCTTGGCTACGTTTCCATACCTTTTCAACAAATGGACATGTTGTATTATAGGACGAAAGGGTCACACCACGATTGTTGAGTTCTTTCTCTACCTCTAAAGTTGTGCCAAAGGCAGGGACAATCACAACATCATCAGGGATTAATACATCAAATGGAAGCAACGGATTCCCCTCTGTATCGGAGAGAAATTGCACTCCGTGATGTCGTAAATTGTCGTTGACACGAGGATTATGAATTATTTCAGAGAGGAGAAAGATTCGTTTATCAGGATTCTCTTCAAGCGCACGATATGCTATTTCTACAGCATTCTCAACACCATAACAGAATCCAAAGTGGCGTGCGATTTTAAAACGGACCGGTCCAAAATCTAAAACGGAGGGAGAGAGATCACGTTTCCGGGCGTCCATATTTCGCCGTGATGCCTTAACGGTCGAGATAATTGGACTTTCATAAAAACGAGGTATGTTAAATGTACGAGGCATCTCTGTTCCAAAGCAGCTTTATGCACTGAGGACTCTTCTACCTTTAGCGCGCCTGCGGGCGATGGTTTTTCTTCCATGCCGGGTAGACATACGTTTTCTAAATCCGAGTTTATTTTTTCGTTTCCGCCTATGGGGTTGATAGGTACGTTTCATAACTCTTATCCTTTCTATTACTTAACTTAATGACACCGCATGGAATAAGGTTTTTAGCAAATCAGCAACTATAAGGATACCCAATTTTTTCCAATTTGTCAAATAATTCTATTTAGAGATTCGTTATCAATTCCAAAAAAATGACGTTATTTATAGTGAACTGAGTAAAAACTATAAGATTAAGTATATGAGAACACCCATTTAAGTGATTTTATAAAACCAAAAACAGACCCAAATTTTTATTTGAAGACGTTAAATTCTGGGAAGAATTCAGGTATATTCCTGTCTATCTTCTATGATCAATTGGGTTAAAATATAGGGTGTAAAAACACCTCTGTTTTAATTTGATAATTAAATTTAATTCTGTATAATTCACGTTCGCGTCGTTAAGATTCAATTGGAAATTTGGCAACTAATTACAGCTGGAATATTATATATAAAATAGGAATATTCTCATGAATCAGACCCCTGATAAACTCTGGTTAGATATATTAGCGGAGCTTGACGATTCAGCAGATAACGATATCTATTTACGTCAAGTAATCCCCCGGACTCTCACAGAGGATTCCTTCATCATAGCTGTTCCTTCTACATATACACAGGCTGAAATTGAAAATAGGTATCTCAAAAATATTGATAAATTATTAGCCGATCTAATGGGTGTAGACTGTGCATTAAAATTTGCTGTTGAACCGCCTCTTGAAAATGAAACTGTAACTGAAGAACCCAAAGCTCCTTCTCAAAACGGTTCTCCTGAATCTGCAAGTTTAAATCCTAACTACGTCTTTGACAATTTTGTGGTTGGTCAAAGTAATCGTATATGTCATGCAACTGCATATTCAGTTTCAGATGACCCTGGCGGAGAATATAATCCACTTTTTATTTATGGCGGTGTTGGACTTGGTAAAACTCATTTGCTACACGCTATTGGCAACCGAGTACAGGAAAAAACGCCTGATTGTAAAGTGCTTTACGTTACCTCTGAGACTTTTATGAACGAGTATATTGAATCTATTGTAAACCGAACTTCAGCCCAAGATTTCCGAAACAAATATCGCAAAACCGATCTACTGTTAATTGATGACATTCAGTTCTTACAACGGAAAGAGGGCACGCAAGAAGAATTTTTTAATACTTTCAACGATCTGTATTTAAACTCAGGACAAATCGTATTATCAAGTGACCGTTCCCCAAGTATGCTTGAAAACCTTGAAGAAAGATTAAGTTCACGTTTTGAATGGGGTATGGTAGCGGAAATTGATAAACCTAATTACGAGTTAAGACTCGCAATCCTACGTGGTAAATGTCAAGAGCAAGGTTTGGATGAGATTTCAGATGAAGTCCTAAATTATATAGCTGAAATAGTCACCTCAAACATTCGTCAATTGGAAGGTACATTATTACGTCTTAACACACAAGCATCATTTCTCAGTGAAAAATTAGATATTGATTTCGCACGCACAGCACTAAACGACACATCCACCCGAAGTGGATCGCGTCGAAAAGCGGTAACTGCAGCCGCAATACAAAAAATCGTTATAGACCATTTTCACTTGGATAACGATGACCTAACTTCTGCTAAACGGACTAAGGCTATAGCGTTCCCCCGGCAAGTTGCAATGTATTTATGTAGAGAACTCACACAACTTTCGTTATTAGATATTGCAGAAGCATTTCATAGGCAAAACCATACGACCGTTATACATGCATGCACACAGATAGAAAAATTAAGTGTTGAAGATGAAGAGACTAAGAAATTAATAAATATGCTGATGGATGAGTTGACTTAGTCCGCTCCCTGCCTAACTTTAATCACTTAAAACACATGTTATGCACAATTACTGTGCATAACCCTCAAATTATTGTTGATAACTTGTTGATAACTTGTTGATAACCTTACACACGTTAATTGTCTTAACAAATTGTCAATAATTTCATAATTGAATACACATGTTATCAACACCCTTAATCTCAATCACTGTCAGCTGTTAGAGCAGTTATCAACTTATGCACACCCCCTACTACTACTCCTAATTTACAAATTAAAATTTTAAATAATTATTAATATAATTAATATATGCGGATTATCTTGGATTAAATTTATAAGAAGAGTACAAAATAATATATATGTTTGCAAGGAATCATTGTGGTATAGTTTATTAGTTGAATTGAGAAAATTAAAACAATAAACTTATATGAGTTAGAAGATAATACAAGAGTCCAATTTTATCTAAAGAGAAATGTATACACCTAACTGAGTGGAGTTTAGATGTACCTTGAACGATTGTGCTTGAGAAATTTTAGAAATTATGAGGAGTGTGATATTACATTTCATTCACCAGTTACATTGATCGTTGGCAGAAACGCTATGGGTAAGACAAGTCTATTGGAATCTGTCTATTTTTTATGTACCGGTGAATCCCATCGATCTAATTCTACGACAGAGTTAATCCGTCATGATACTGAAGGGTTTGCTGTTACAGGATATTTTCGTAGTGATAAAAGACCAGATTCTCAAATCCGTCTTGAGGCTATTAAGCCTCGTCAAGGTCCATTTCGTCTAAAAACAGATGGTGTGCTCCAACGAAGACGGTCAGATTGGATCGGTCAGTTTAATGTTGTCGTTTTTTCACCAGAATCTTTGGATCTTGTAAAGGGATCTCCCTCATTCCGCAGACGATGGATTGATTTACTCTTATCTCAACTAAATCGTGAGTATTTAGAAGAACTTCAACGTTATCGTGGAATATTACAACACCGGAATGCCTTATTAAAGCAGCTGAGTATAGGAAAAGGCGTGGCAAATGAGGTTTCTGTATGGGATGGTTTACTAATTGAATCCGGCGTTGCATTAATAGGAGCTCGATTTACTGCCTTGAAACGGTTGAGTGTTGTCGTAGAAAACACCCATCTATCCTTGACGGGTGGAATGGAACGGCTTATATTGGAATATATTCCCGGTATAGAGAATGGTGGACAGGATATCACAGATATAACGGATCTTACCGAACAGTTTCGTGAAGCATTGACACAAGTTCGACGTGATGAAATGCGGCGTGGGGTAACGCTTGTTGGTCCACATCGTGATGACTTTACATTAGCATTAGAGAAAGTAGACGTTAAAGAAGAAATACTACGAGAAACTGCCCGTACCTATGCCTCACAAGGACAGCATAGGACAATTGCACTTGCCCTAAAACTTACTGAGTTAGAGTATATTAGAGAAGATACAGGAAGTGCTCCGCTAATCCTTTTGGATGATGTGTTATCTGAGTTAGATGTGAAAAGACGAGCTTATTTATTATCCTATCTTCAAGGTGTTGCTGCTCAAACAGTTATTACTGCTACCGATAAAGATGTTATGGGAGACGAACTCCCAGATGTTCATTTGTTAACGGTTGAAGAAGGCGTCATCGTTGATGAAAGTTAAACGTTGAAACCCGTTTTTACACATTTTTCTAAAATCTAAAATAAAATGAAGAAAATTTTAATATCTAACAACTAATATTACCAAGTGCTACCTTTTAACATAAGCTTAAAGTTTGTAGATCTTTATGATGTAAATTAGATCTTCCAATTCCGTACTGTTATGGGAAATATATAAATAGAGAATAAACGATGATTATCTATAAAAACGATCCTAAATACAAAAACATTAATTATGTCAAAAAATCTGCTTTAATATGCAGTTTGAAAAATACAAAATCCGTAAGGGCAAGAAAAACACAAAATCACACTTTTTGGAAATTCTTATAAAGTTAATTTAAAGTGGAGTAAAGTCAGTCTATGACAGTGGTTAGAGGGGTAATTTACACCAATTTCAATGACACACAATGTGTCAAAAAGTGTAACTTTTTTCCCTTTTTTGTCCCTTTTCGACGCATGGAGAAATTCAACATTTTCACGATTTTTTAGCAGGGAATTTAGGATCAAAGGTCTGTTTGTGCACCTTATTAGGTTGTCTGTATATTAGGATTAAAAGTTAGATTTACGACTATGAATTCTAATACAATTTCAAAATGATAATGTCTCTTTTTTTGTAGCAGAACCTTATAAACCTATAATGCATCATCATTTCTTAGAAATGGTATTACCACAATTCTACATATACTCTCAAAGATGATAGTGTATAGGAGATACCAAATGCAGTTTGGAAAATCAGGCAAACAGAGACGAAGAACACAAATACAAAAGGGTACAGTAAAAATAGAAAATGTCGTAGAAGGTGTACTACGTAAACGTGGATGGTCTGATAAACTCCATGAGAGGCGAATTTATGATATATGGGAATCGATTGTTGGGAAGGCAAATGCAGCACAAAGTGCACCGATTTCATTATATGGGGGGATTTTACGAGTTGATGTGTCCCACCCCGTTTATGCAAATGAAATGACTCTGATGAAAACAAAGATTATAGAAAAACTTAAAAATGAACTTGATAGAGTAAATACAAACGTTCGAAACGGAAAGACAGCAAACAAAGTTGTGGATATACGCTTTAACTTTAACCCACGGTTTCCAAAAGAAAAATCTTATCGTGGCAACGTTAGACCAGAGACCGAAACCGTTCAAAAGGACAAAAAACCGGTGCCACCAGAAATGAAGGAACAGATAGAATCTGTGGTTTCAGTTGTAAACGATCAAGAATTACGAGAGTCCTTAAAAACACTCCTTACAACACAATGTGCAGACACAGAAAAAGTCAATAATCAGTAAATGAACACTTGAGAATGAGTCCTATAACATTTTCACAAAATAGATAAAAAATAGGGTTGCAAAAATAGTGTTTCTTATGCTACAATGGATATAAGAAAAATCAATTTTATGTTAGGAATATTACAAAACAGATTAGTCTTTAAAACACATATTAGTTGACAGATTTTGTTATACATATTCTTAATATATTATAACTATAAGTAATGTTGCTGTGTTTTTGTGATTCGTCGCTTTATCTCAGAGAATTGTTCCATAATATTCACCACGGTTTTATACGTAAATACTCTAAATATTATCTAATTGGGCAACTGATAACGGGAAACAATAACTGATAACCTATAAGGAAAACATAATGTCAAATGACTATACTGCATCATCTATTCAGATATTAGAAGGTTTGGAAGCGGTTCGTAAGCGACCAGGTATGTATGTTGGAAGTACCGGCGCTGCGGGACTTCATCATCTTGTCATGGAGCTTGTTGACAACTCAATTGACGAATTCGGTGCCGGACATGGATCGGAGATTAGAATAACGCTCAATGCTGATGGTAGTGTAACTGTATCTGATGATGGAAGAGGTATACCTGTTGATGAACATCAATCAGGTGTATCTGCTCTTCAGGTCGTTATGACAACCCTTCATGCAGGTGGTAAATTTGATGGACGTTCAGATGTGGGATACCAAACAGCCGGCGGATTACACGGTGTGGGTGCTTCATGTGTAAATGCCTTGTCTGAATGGTTGACTGTCAGAGTCGCACAGGATGGAAAAATATACGAACAACAATATAAACGCGGAATACCGGTAAAAGATGTAGAGGTTATTGGAGAAACGAAAAATAGTGGAACTGAAACGATGTTCATGCCAGACCATGAAATTTTCGAATCACTTGATTTCCAAGCGCAAACCCTAAAAGAACGACTCCGTGAACTCGCATTTCTCAACCGAGGGGTTCGCATCCGATTCAAAGATCTTAGAGTGGGTGAACAAGGTGATGAAGCTGAAGTCGTTTATCACTATGAAGGTGGTATTGCTTCTTTTGTTAGTTTCCAAAATGAAAATAAAGAAGTATTTCATACAACACCCATATATTTTGAAGGGGTTGTGGAAGATATTCGTGTTGAAATTGCTATCCAATTTAACACCGGTTATGCAGAGAATATTTTTTCTTATGCAAATAATATTAGAACGACTGAGGGCGGATTTCATGAGAGTGGTTTCAAGAGTGCGCTGACACGCACATTCAATGCTTATACAAAAGATAATGGGTTGCTGAAAGGTGAAAAGATTACACCTACTGGGGAAGATATTCGTGAAGGGATTACTGCTGTCATTAGTGCTAAGGTACCTGAACCTCAGTTTGAGGGACAAACAAAGTCTAAGCTCGGTAACACTGAAGTAGAAGGTATTGTCATGACTATTGTAAACCAACACCTAAAAGAATATTTGGAGGAGCAACCTGCTCTCGCTAAGCGAATTGTTCAAAAGAACATACAAGCAGCCCGAGCTCGTGAAGCTGCAAGACAACAAAGAGATATTATTCGACGGAAGGGGATTCTTGATTCAGCATCAATGCCAAGTAAACTTGCAGATTGTTCCGAACGGGATGCAGAAAAAACTGAAATCTTTCTTGTTGAGGGTGATTCCGCAGGAGGTCCTGCAAAACAGGGACGTGATAGAAACTTCCAAGCTGTCCTACCCCTAAAAGGTAAAGGTATCAATGTGGATAAGGCACGGTTAGATAAAATTCTAAAGAATGCACAAGTCGTTGATATTGTCACTGCTCTTGGTACCGGTATTGGATCAGAGGAATTTGAGTTGGAAAAATTGCGGTATGGTAAGGTAATTATTATGGCTGATGCCGATGTTGATGGCGCACACATACGTACACTATTGCTGACATTCTTTTTCCGACAGATGGCAGAATTAATTCATGCAGGACGGCTCTATATTGCACAGCCACCCCTCTTCCAAATAAGAAGAGGACGCCGATCAGAATACCTACAAGACGAAGATGCCTTGGAAAATTATATGTTGGAAGCTTCTGCTGGATCTCAAGAGATAAAGAATAAACGACGCGAGACACCTTACACAGAAGAGGAAGCCGTGAATTGTGTTAAAGCCTTGTCTCGAATTGAGAAACGCCTGACTGAGATGAGTGCACGTGGGAGCAAAACTCGACAGGAATTGATAGGATATTTATGGGAGCCTATTGAAGAACAAGAAATACCTGAAGTAGAGGGTGAATCTACTCTCATGGAATCGGACGAAACCCTAAATGATCCTGTAGATACAGTCTTGGATATTCTTGAATCACATACAGAAAATGCACAGCAAGGTGAATTGCCGCTTGAATTCAATGATGAATCTTCTGATGCTGAAAATGGTAATGCTGAATCTGACGATAGCGATTCTGAAACCCCAATCTCAGAGGTGTTTGTTAATGATGCAATACAAAATCAGGCAAAATCGGACGCGGCGATTCATGCTGAACTCTCTGAAGATATTCAGTCTATTAAAAACTTAGATATTCTACCTGAAGATTTTGAGGATGATGTAGAAGATGACGATCCGTTATTTGAAGTGTCTAAAGCTGAGGATAAACAATCAGCAAAATCTGTTTCGCAGCTCCTTACAATTGTCAGATCAAGTTCTAATAGAGGTATGACGTTAATACGTTTTAAAGGACTTGCTGAAATGAATACAAAGCAATTACGAGAGACAACAATGCAGATAGAGGAGCGGGTTTTATTACAGGTAACTCTCGAGGATGCTGTTCATGCTGAACGGATGTTTACATTGCTGATGGGTGAATCTGTGGAACCTCGTCGAGCACTTATAGAACGTTACGGAACACAAGTTGAACTGGATGTCTATGGTGCTTAAATCCATATAAAAGTCGTATGTTCCCGTCCCAAACACTCACAGATGGTAGATTTATTTTTATTATCAAAATAGAATATAAGAGAAGGAAATGCAAGAAGAAAATATCATCAGGCGTACTATAGAATCTGAATTACAAACCTCATATCTCACCTACGCTATGAGCGTAAATACGAATAGAGCAATCCCAGATGTCCGGGATGGTTTAAAGCCGAGTGCACGACGGATCATTTACGCTATGGGTGAACTCAACCTAACAAATGACCGTCCTACCGATAAGTGTGCTGCGGTCGTCGGTGAGGTGATGAAGAATTTCCATCCACATGGGGATGGTCCGATTTATGGCACGCTTGTTGGACTTGCTCAAGAATTTAGCACACGCTACCCACTAATTGATGGTCAAGGCAACTTTGGATCAATTGACGATGATCCGGCTGGCGCAATGCGTTATACCGAATGTCGACTTACCAAAATTGCCGAAACACTTCTGCTGGATATCGATAAGGATACTGTTGATTTTCAACCTAATTATAAGGATTCCATGGAAGAGCCGACTGTGTTACCTGGACTTCTTCCAAACATCCTTGTTAACGGAACGACTGGGATCGGTGTCGGTTATCAAACAAAAATACCCCCACATAATCTTAGCGAAGTTGTTGATGCACTCCTACACCTACTTGATTTTCCTGATGCTACTGTTGACGAATTGCTTGAATATATTCCCGGACCTGATTTTCCTACAGGGGGAATTATCGTAGGTAAAAGTGAAATCAAAAAGATGTATACCACAGGTAAGGGGAATATGGCGATGCGCGCAAGGGCAGAAATTGAACCGCTAACCAACGATAAATCACGAGGAGAACGTGAGCAGATTATCGTCACTGAAATACCTTACCATGTGAAGAAGAATAAACTACTTGATGAAATATATGAATTAGTAGAAGTGAGAAAGGTAATTACCGGTGTTTCTGATATTCGGGACGAGTCGGATGAACAAATACGTGTTGTCATAGAACTTAAGCGCGGAGAAGTGCCGCAGGTTATCTTAAATCAGCTCTACAAACACACAAAGATGCAGGAATATTATTCCGCAAATCTGCTTTGTCTTGTAGATGGATTGCCGAAAGTATTAACACTACCTGAAATTCTAAACTATTATTTAGCTCATAGACGCGATGTTATCCGTCGACGCACACAGTACGATTTAACACGATGCGAAAATAGAGCGCATGTTTTGGAAGGATACCGTATTGCCCTTGAAAATTTAGACCAGGTAATTGAAATTGTTCAAACGGCTGAAACACCACAAGCTGCCAGAGAACAACTTCAGGAACAGTTTGAACTTACCGATATTCAAGCTCGCGAAGTCTTAGATCTAACCTTACGCCAGTTGACCGGTTTGGAACGGCAACGGATCAATGAAGAATACGAAAACCTCCTTGTAGAAATCGCAGAACTACGGGCGATTCTTGAAAGTGAAGAACTTGTTACGAATATCATCAGAGAAGAATTAGAAGAATTGAAGGAAGATCATAGTGATGATCGTCTTACCGAAATCGTTGAGGAAGTAAGAAGTTTTGAAATGGAAGATCTGATTGCCGATGATGAGATGGTTGTTACCCTCACACACTCAGGATATCTAAAACGCATTCCAATGGATACATATCAAAGACAGAATCGAGGCGGAGTTGGTATTAAAGGTGGAAATCCGAAAGATGGTGATTTTTTAGAACAGCTGCTTATTGCAACAGCACATCAATCTCTGCTCTTCTTTACCAGTCTTGGTAAGTGTTTTGTAAAAAAAGTTTATGAAATACCAGAGGGGTCGCGCACAGCAGCTGGTCGGGCTGCAGTAAATATGCTAAAACTTGGAGATTCCGAGTCTATTAGCGCATTCTTACCAGTACGGGAGTTTAATGCAGATCAATATATACTTATGGCAACAAAGAATGGGATTGTGAAAAAAACAGCTCTTGAGGATTTTAGCAACCGACTTTCAAGTGGTATCATAGCCGTAAAATTGGATGATGGAGACAAGTTAATCGGAGCACAACTTACAGATGGAAATTATGAAGTTATCTTAGTTAGCCATAACGGGAACTCTATCCGGTTTAACGAAGCTGAAGTACGGAGCATGGGACGCGCAACACGAGGGGTGCGAGGTATACGACTCAGTAGTGAAGATGACTATGTTGTAGATATGGTATGTTCGGCAGATGAAAACGATTCTCTACTCGTTGTAACTGAAAATGGTTATGGAAAACGGACCGCATTATCAGCATATCGTTCTCAGAAACGTGGCGGTGTCGGACTCACAGCCATTAAACGTTCTACTCGTAATGGGGTTATTGTTTCTGCAAAATTAGTTGCTGATCCAGATGAACTGGTTTTGATTAGTTCTGCTGGATATGTAACCCGAATGGCTGTCAGCGATGTTCGTGTAATTGGACGAACGACACAAGGTGTGAGACTCATGACTTTAGGTGAAGATGAGAAACTCGTAGATGTAGCAAAAATAACGTCTACCCAACACGCAATAGAAGAATAGACAATAAGTTCCCTTACATTGATAGAATAGGAATAAGTTAGGAGAAGTTGATGAAAAAGAGAAATTGGATGGGATTATTCTTTGTTAGTATATTTTGTCTTTTCACGACAAGGATGGATACATTCGCCCAAGATGTTTATCCTCTTGAAACGCCAGAGCTTGTAACTCAAAACAATGTCTCAGATATTAGTAAGATCTATTCGCGGATGATGGCAGCCGTCTATTTGCAAAGATATACAAAAGATTTGTCAACCTCAAAGCAGTTGTATGATGAGTTAGTAATTGAGGTTGAGGATTCTGCTTTTGTCTGGTACAAGAGAGCACAACTCCGGTTTCAACGCTTGCAAGATATCAGAGGTGCTCAGAAGGATGTTGAAAAAGCTCTTGAAATTAACCCATCATACGTGCCGGCAACATGGCTACTTGCACAAATCTTAGCACACCGTGCCTCATATTCAGGAGGACGAGAGATAAGACAATTAATGCAGACTCTCAAAAGAGTAACGGAATTAGATGCAGACCATTTTATGGCGCACAGAATGTTATCCGATATATCATTTCAACTTCGAGATTATGCTACAGCTGAGACTTCCTTCAAGGCTCTCACACGGATTATGCCTTTTCATCCCGAATTTCATAAGTCCTTAGGCGACCTCTATATTAGACAAGACAAATTACAAGAGGCGGTTGACGCTTATCAACGGGTCATAAAAATTAAACCAAATGATTTGAACATGCTAAACACTGTAGGACGTATCTATTATGATATAGGGAAAATTAAACAAGCACAAGAATCTTTTATGAAAGCCGTTGAAGTAGAACAGAACAATGTTGATGCGAATTTAGGTCTTGGACTGGTACTGCAAGAACTGGCTTATGAGATACAAACACTCAAAAACAAACAGGTTAATGGTGAATCGATTGACCCAACTACCCTTATAAGGGATGCAGAGACATATCTTGGACGTGCAATCTTCTTTTCAAAAGAATTTCTTAGTAAACCTAACAATGATCCTCAATATGCATTGTATCAGCAAAAAATGCTCGATGCACAGTATGCATTGGCTAATGTATATACAATATTTGAAAAACATGAAAATGCTGTGGAAGTGTATAACAAATTTCTTGAAGAGGTACCAGACCATGTAGGCGCTACATACCTTATTGGTTCTGTCTATCAAATGATGGGGAATTTTGAAAATGCAGAGATATATCTACGTAAAACACTTGCAATGGAACCAGCACATAAAAATGCTCTTAACGCACTCGGGTATCTCTATGCACAACAAGGCATTCATCTTGATGAAGCTGAAGCACTAATAAAACGGGCACTCAAGAAAGCTCCATCAGAAGGGGCATATCTTGATAGTCTTGGATGGGTATTTTTTAAACAGGGCAAGTTTGCTGAAGCTGTCACAACTTTAGAAAACGCAAATCAACAAGCACCAAATAACGTAGAAATTCTTATGCATCTTGGGGATGCCTATCTCAAAATTGATGAACCTGAAAAAGCTCAAAGAGTCTGGGAACAAGCGCAAACAATCGAACCAAATAATGAAGAGATACATGAACGCCTTAATCAATGATGCGATATATTACCATCAAGGTCTTCTTATTAACACTAACGTTTTTTATACAGTATGGTGAAACGTTCCAGTGCGGTGTACCTCAATTAAAAAAACATATAGGTACACAGATTATACCAGATGTACCATCTGCCCCAGCACACCCCGCCGCACCTGAACTTCAAATCGGTTCCCAACGCACATTCTTTGCCATAGATTTCGCTAAAAAGCAGCAGTATACTATAAATACGACATTGCGAGGTAGTGGACCCCACTGTTATATTTATGTTGAAGACTCTGAATGGCGACGAAATGTTTCTCCTCTAACAGTTCAAACTATCCAAAACGCCTTTGATTTTTCAACACCAGCAGATCCAAGACGGGGAATCTATCAAATATTAACCGAAGACCTTGGAACTCTACCAGATATTGACCGAAACCAAAAAGTTATATTACTCCTCCTAAATATCCGTGATGTTGGGAACACGCATTCTACAGTCGGATATTTCATGCCGATTGATCAGCGCCGAGGTATTCTTCAACATCCAACACTCGGTCCACTCCATAGTAATGTTGGTGAGATTCTGTATATTGATGCACGAGACGAACTTGTGAACAATTTTCAAATGCAGGCTGTTATCGCTCATGAACTACAACATATTATTCACTGGAAACACTCACCGAAAGAGGAAACATGGATTGACGAGGGGTGCGCAAATTATGCTGCGTTTCGATGCGGATATGATATCTATCAGCATGTAAAAGCATTTCAGGAAGCACCCAATACATCACTTATTGATTGGACACAAACGACACAAACAAACATACTTGCACATTATGGGGCTGCCTTCATATTCATGATGTATCTTCATGATCACTATGGTGGTTTGGAAACTATTTCCGATCTTGTGAAAAATCCATTAGACGGAATTTCAGGAATTACCAATACATTGGAAGCAAGAGGAATGTCCAGCACATTCTCCAATGTGTTTTCTGATTGGAAAGTCGCAAACTATCTTACTACATGGAGATTACTCGGTTCTATCGGAAGACAATACCGGTATATAACGTTCAAACCCATTATTTCACCACAATTTATACACAACTCTTATCCAGTTAATAGAAGAAATGAGACATTAGCTAATTTTGCAGCCCATGCAATTGATTGTAAGGTAGCATCTACTGATCAGACTGGTCTTAACTTAAGCTTTATAACACAACGGAACACAAAGATTGATATAAAAGTTGCTTATTTAAGGGATTCTGGAGAAATATCTGTACAATCACTTCCTTTTAGAACCACCGATGGTACAGCTACGCTTGATCTCCCTACGTTTGGTTCTACTGTAAAACGTGCTATACTTATACCAAGTCTACAGGTTGAGAATCCAAGTTTTGCACAACAATCTATAACATATAACTATAATGTGTTTGAAGGAGGTTTGGGAACTTATTCTACAGTAATTCTTCCCAATCCAGTTCATCCAAATTATTGGGAGATAATTGCTGTTCCAGATGAACCGACAGGTATAGTCTCACTCACAGTAACCTTAACTTATCAAAACCGAAATCTTATTGAAGATAAACCGATGGTCTCCATCCAAAACGATGACAAGACGCGATATCGTTACGCTTTCCATCTTAATCAGGAGATTGATACTGAAGCAGTAGAATGGAGCATCCAGCGAGGGGATACTATTATTGATGAAGGGTTTATAAATAAAACAACAAACGGTAAATGATGACCAAAAACTACTAATTAGGAGGTATACATGCCGAAAACATTATACGCTGGAACAATTGGACAGAGTATTTGGCGAAGCACGGATGTAGGTAAAACGTGGGATAGAGCAAGCAATGGAATTTTTCCAGAAGCAGATATTCGCGCTATTGTTGTTGATCCTACAGATTCAAATATCTTGTATGCTGGTACAGAAAAAGGTGTTGTGAAAACTACTGATGGTGGTAATATGTGGGAGCATATGCCAAGCGAAATGGATAGTAAGGAGGTGTGGTCCCTTGCAATCCATCCAACCATTCCAGGAACACTTTTTGCTGGAACTTGTCCTTCTGCTTTTTATAAATCAACTGATGGGGCAAAAACATGGACAAAACTACATGCAGAACTTGCACAAGAGTGTGAAGGTATTCCCATAATACCACGCGTTACAACTATCATTATTGACCCAGAAGATCATGATACTATCTATGCAGGGATTGAAATTGATGGTATGCGTCTCAGCACTGATGGTGGTGAAACATGGGATGAACGAAGCGAAGGGTTGAGCAGCTTAGATATACACGGTCTTACCGTAGTACCGGGTGAGCAAAAAACACTCGTTGCAGCCACAAATAATGATGTTTGTATCACTACAGATATGCACAATTGGACACCATTGAATGTACGTGAACATTATCCGTGGCCCTATTGTCGAGCAGCATTTTATCTTAACGGCGACAACGCTAAGGTTTTCATTGGAGCAGGAAACGGACCTCCTGGGGACCAAGGCGGTATATTTTTTATGAAAGACGCAAGTGATGCCTCAGATGCAGAGGCTATTCGCTGGGATCGCTCTGATATCGGTATTACGGCTAACAGTACTATCTGGTGTTTCGGATATAATCCGAGTGTCGACGGATTACTAATTGCCTGTAGTGTTAGCGGACAACTTTTCCTGAGTCAAGACAATGGGGATTCATGGGAGAAGTTATCACACGAATTCGGAGAAGTACGCGCATTAGCTGTTGCTTAATACGATAGGTAGTCGTCCTAACCGACTCAATAGATAATAGTACAATACCCTTTGTATGACAAAGTATAAAGGGTATTGTAGATGATCTGTCCTATCCACTCTACACTATATTACTTGCAATATTTATTTTATTGAAACAATAGTTCAATCGTCTACGTTCTTAATAAAACATTATAAAATAAAGACACATTCGGATTTTATTGTAATTATAGTGAAATTTATTTGACATAGTTTTCATTTTGTGATATACTTAAAATCTGCTCGGGGATTAACATTGTTTATCCCGTTCTTTGAAAATAAATTTGACTTGAGTTAAATAGCATGGTATACTACCTTTTCCATTTGAGAATGGATTTGACTTAAGTTCAGGTTTTAGGGTATATATTAAATATACCATACGCGAGGGGGTGTAGCTCAGCTGGGAGAGCAACTGCTTTGCACGCAGTAGGTCAGCGGTTCAACTCCGCTCATCTCCATCGTCTATCAGAAGTATTTTCACTTCTGTATATTAGACGGCGTTCTTTGACAACTGTATAGAGAGGGTAAATCGGTAGAATACAATATCACCTTATCAAGCTACTAAGGGCTTACGGTGGATGCCTTGGTGCTAGGAGACGATAAAGGGCGTGACTGGCTGCGATAAGCTTCGGGGAGTTGCATAGTAAACTGTGATCCGGAGATTCCCGAATCGGGCAACCGAACAGGTTAATACCTGTTACTTAGATTTATCTAAGGGATAACCAGGAGAAGTGAAACATCTCAGTAACCTGAGGAAAAGAAAGAAAACCTCGATTCCCCCAGTAGCGGCGAGCGAAAAGGGAATAGCCCAAACCTGATATATGTTCAAGCCTGAACGCGTTGTATATTGGGGGTTGCGGGGTCCGTTCGGTGTGGGTTCAGACACACCAAAAGGTAGACTGAAAACTAGCTTAATGCCTCTGGAAAGAGCAACCAGAGAGGGTAAAAGTCCCGTGAGCGAAAGTTAACAGTCCCTTAATGGATACCCCAAGTACCACGGGATAGGTCAAACCTGTGGGAATCCAGGAGGACCACCTCCTAAGGCTAAATACTCCCTAGCAACCGATAGTGAACGAAGTACTGTGAAGGAAGTGGTGAAAAGTTCCCCCGTTAGGGAAGTGAAAAGTTCCTGAAACCGTATAGCCTACAATCTGTGGTAGTGCTAAGTCACGCAAGTGACATGCATGACCGCGTGCCTTTTGCATAATGAGCCGGTGACTTACTCTGTGTAGCCAGATTAAACATTTTTGATGTGGAGTCGTAGCGAAAGCGAGTCTGAATAGGGCGTTTAGTTGCATGGAGTAGACCCGAAACCAGGTGATCTACCCATAGGCAAGGTGAAGTATACGTAAAAGTATATGGAGGCCTGAACCCACCAAGGCTGAAAACTTGGGGGATGACCCGTGGGTCGGAGTGAAAGGCTAATCAAACCTGGTGATAGCTGGTTCTCCCCGAAATAGCTTTAGGGCTAGCCTCATGTGTTTGGCAGTGGCGGTAGAGCTCTAATTGGACTCGCGGCCCTACCAGGTTAGCAACTCCAGTTAAACTGCAAATGCCATTGTCTTAAGCATGGGAGTCAGTCAGTGGGGGATAAGCTCCATTGACAAAAGGGAAACAGCCCAGACCATCAGCTAAGGTCCCTAAATATACGCTAAGTGGTAAAGGATGTTTTGTTGCTGAGACAGCCAGGATGTTGGCGTAGAAGTGGCAACCATTTAAAGAGTGTGTAATAACTCACTGGTTGAGCGATTTTGCACCGAAAATTTCCGGGGCTAAGCGTATTACCGAAGCTATGGATGTATATGTAATAATATATGTGGTAGGGGAGCGTTCTATAGTAGGACTGAAGGAGGACCGTGAGGTACTCTGGACGAATTAGAAGTGATTATGCCGGCATGAGTAGCGATAAAACAAGTAAGAAGCTTGTTCGCCGAAAGCCTAAGGGTTCCTGGGCAAGGCAATTCCGCCCAGGGTTAGTCGGATCCTAAGCCGAGGCCGAAAGGCGTAGGCGATGGGAAGCAGGCGTAATATTCCTGCACCACCATGACACGGATGAAACTAGGGGAGACGCAGACATTAAGGACTACCAGCTGATGGATATGCTGGGTTAAGCCCGTCGGAGCGCACCAGGCAAATCCGGTGCAACACGCTCCCCAGGGTGAACAGGATTCCGTAAGGATGCAAACTGTCCCCACGGTCTGCCAAGAAAAGAACCTCGAGTGGACAA
>PYJD01000026.1 GCA_003635315.1 Candidatus Poribacteria bacterium | reverse complement strand
GTTGGTAATAACAAATAACATTTTCACAACACTTTTTTAAACACCATGTTTTAAAATTGCCCTAAAGTCAGTCTTAGATTGGGTTTATAGATATTCCTGAAAAACGCTATATTTTTATTTTAATTTTTTAAATTTATGCTCTGTACTTGTTATAAGTGGTGTAAACCCTTATCCGGTATAGGTTTGTAGACATCTGAGATTTTATTTTCAATTCACAACTGTTGTGAAAGTTTCACAACAACTTTTCAAGTGGTGTTTTTATTGTAATATATATAGTAACATATTCTAAATGAATAGGTGTCATAAATAGTCATTCTATATAATATTCGGAGCGGTTCCAAACCGCTCCTACCGGGTTGGGTGAATGATATTATATGTCATAGTAATATATGTATAGTAACATAATAAAAATCGTGAGTCAAGGAAAAAGTTATATTCTGTGATACTAATTTAAACTTATTTACATTTGTTATTGATGTAAGATTACATTATTTAATATAGTTAGTTGTGTTATGGTTAAGTTTTCTTCAATTATTTTTTGGTTGTTATGTATTTGTTGTATTACTTTGGGTTTTAATTCATTTTTAGAGATGAAATGTATGGAGATGTCTACCATTATCCGCATATGGAATTCGGCCAAATCAACGCCGAATCCGCATATGGAATTCGGCCAAATCAACGCCGAATCCGCATATGGAATTCGGCCAAATCAACGCCGAATCCGCATATGGAATTCGGCCAAATCAACGCCGAATCCGCATATGGAATTCGTCCAAATCAACGCCGAATCCGCATATGGAATTCGTCCAAATCAACGCCGAATCCGCATATGGAATTCGTCGGGTTTCGTTCCTCTACCCGACCTACAAGAGGAGTAGAAATCGTCCAAATATGATTGGAAAATCCTTAAATTGACACCTATGGAGCGGTTCTAAACCGCTCCTACTGGGTTTATTGGATGATGTTTATATGGAATAATAATTCTTTGAAATGGTATAAGTATCAATATGAGATGTAATTCATAGACGATGTATGATATTTGAGATATATCATACATTATGGAAGGAAGGAAGTATCTATGCTAACTGTCGTTGACGGATTTCGCCCCAAGGACCGGTAATGGCAAGTGTAATACCCGGTGTTTGAATATTGACAAATAACGTAGTACCATCAGGTGAGAAAACAGAACCAGCAAATTCTGAGGTATTGGAGACATTTTTAGCAAATTGATAGGTTTTACCTTCGGGTGTAACCCCTACAATATATTGATCTTGCGGTCCGTCTTCACAGATAATGAGATCTCCCCATGGTGCAACAGTAATGTTGTCAGCATTTTCAAGAAGACTACTGTCATTGGGTTCAATAAATAACTCAAGCATTCCAGGCTTCTTATCTTCCCGACTTGTACCTTCGTAAGGACTTGGTACATATTTCCATACTTGTCCCTTCAGTTCACTCCCACCATTTGTGCAGGTAAAATACAATGCATCCCCACTATACCATATACCTTCACCCCGTGCAAAAATAGCAGCGTTCTTCTCTTCGACACCTTGTTTACGAAGATCGTCATCAGGAGATTCAACGTTCTCTATATCTACCCATTCAACAGAAAGTTCCTGTAACAGAGGATATGGGTCATAAGTCCAGGGAGCATACTTATTCAGTGTGGTTTTCCAATTCCGTGTATCTGCAGCCTTCTTATCTCGAATTTTCAAAGCTTGGAGTCTTCCCCCTTTATAGAGTTCTCCATGTTTATCTGGTATATATCGAAAAAATAACCCATCGTTTCTATCTTCGGTTTGATAGACAATCCCCGTTTTTTCATCAACAGCGACTGCTTCATGATTAAAACGTCCCATAGCTTTTAGGGGTATTGCTTTTACTAATCCAGGAGTTGTGGTAACCGGCACTTCAAAATTATATCCGTGGTCTTGTTCAAAGGTATTCTCAGTTTTTTGTACAGCCTCCTCACATGACAGCCATGTATTCCATGGGGTTAGTCCCCCAGCACAATTCCGAATAGTTCCTACGAGACTTAGGAAATGATTCTCTAAAGTACCGGTACGTGTATCATAAATGAGGGTTGTTGTTCCTCCGAGACAAGGAGCTTCATTGGACCCCATATCGTAGATCCGATCTGTATCAACGAGATTGAGTTTTTCGTTATTCCATCCAAAAGGACCGACAATCTTATCTTCAGCTTTTAATTCATGATTTCGAATTAATATGGTTTTTCCGTTAGGACCAGGAAATGCTGCCATCCCATCATGTTTACCCGGGACCCAGAGTCCATCGTCCATCTTTTCGCCCGTTCTTGAAAAAGCGTGAACAGAGAAACCTTCAGGTAAATCAATAAGTTGATTAGGATCTGGAACAAAAGCGTAAGGGGGTTCAGGTTTGAAACCTGGAACATGTTTTATTAATTTTCGACTTACACCTGTAAATCCAAAACCAACTGCAGCAGATGTAGTAGCTATTGATCCGTACCGTAGAAACTCTCGACGCGATATTTTAAACTTCAAAGTTTGCTTCTCCAGTAGATGCATTCAAGTATTAATACTATCTACAAGGTAATTGAAGTAAATGATACCTAAAAATTGGTATAAATGATAGAAGAATATATTCACTTATTTTGACGGAATTCTTCTGTTAACTACAGTAAAACAACCAATGCATTCAACACTATAATAAGTGATTAATTTTGACAGTATATATCATGATATGTTAAAATTTCACAACGATGGTAATTATAACATAGATTCAAAGAAAAGTGGAATAATTCTGTCCAAAAAATTCGTAGGAATACAATTAGGACAGTAAGAGTGTGTATTAAATTCGCAGGAAAGGAGCAGTAATCTTATGGAAACACATAGTTATGCCCCTGGGAAAATAGAACCCTACTGGCAATCAGAATGGAAAGAAAGAGAAGCATTTAAAATTCCAAACGATATTGAAATATTATCGAAAAAGCCTAAATATTATGTACTCGGCATGTTTCCTTATACTTCTGGTGCTGGATTACACATGGGGCATACTAAAAACTACGTACCTACCGATGTTCTGGCAAATTTTAAGCGTATGCAGGGATATAATGTTATGCACCCTATGGGATGGGATGCCTTTGGACTACCTACTGAACGAACAGCAGTGCGTGAAAATGAACATCCTGCACACATAACCAAACGAAATACTGAAACATTCCAACAACAGATTCAACGTATAGGTCTCTCCTACGATTGGTCCCGCAAGATTGATACCTCATTACCAGAGTATTACAGATGGACCCAATGGATCTTTCTCCAACTCTATAAGAAAGACTTGGCATATCTTGCAGATGTACCCGTGAATTGGTGTCCAGCATTAGGTACAGTCCTTTCAAATGAAGAGGTAAAAGATGGGAAATACGTAGAAACTGGTGATCCAGTTGAAAGACGTTTAATGCATCAATGGATGCTGAAAATCACTGCCTATGCGGAACGTTTGTTGGATGATTTAGATCTATTAGATTGGCCTGATGGACTGAAAGAGATGCAAAGGCATTGGATTGGTAAATCTGAAGGTGCAGAAATAACATTTGAAATAAAAGATAGAAAAGATAGATTCACCGTTTTCACAACTCGCCCAGATACACTTTTTGGTGCAACGTATTGTGTTTTATCACCGGAACATCCTCTTGTTTCCCAAATTACCCATCCTGATGCGGTTTCCTCTGTTTACGATTATGTTCAGGAAGCATCCAATAAATCGGATCTGCAACGGACAGACCTTGCTACAGAAAAAACTGGTGTTTTCACTGGCGCGTATGCGATTAACCCTTGCAACAACCAACCCGTACCTATCTGGGTAGCAGACTATGTTCTCATGACGTATGGAACTGGTGCCATTATGGCTGTACCGGGGCATGATGAACGTGATCATGAATTCGCATCAGCATTTGGGATACCAATAATAAAGGTTATCAGTGGTGGTGAAAAACCTATTACAGAAGAACCATTTGAAGGTGATGGCGTATGCGTAAACTCCGATTTTCTGAACGGATTACGTGTTGATGATGCTAAGGAAAAGATGATTGCATGGCTTGAAGCAGAGAAGAAAGGTGAAAGACAGATACAATACCGTCTTCGAGACTGGCTTTTTTCACGTCAACGTTATTGGGGTGAACCGTTCCCCCTTGCCCATCTTGAAGATGGCACAATCGTAGCCCTTCCAGATAGCCATTTGCCAGTAGAACTTCCATCAATCGATGCGTATAAGCCAACTACAGATGGAAAACCGCCCCTTGCTCGTGCTGATAGAACGTGGTTAAAAGTTGAACTTCCGGATGGTCAAATTGCCACAAGAGAAACAAATATAATGCCTCAATGGGCTGGCTCGTGTTGGTATTACCTCCGCTTTTTGGATGCACACAATACGGAAGTACCATTTGAATCCGCTCTTGAACAATACTGGATGCCAGTAGACCTATATATGGGAGGTGCAGAACACGCCGTACTCCATCTGTTATATGCACGCTTTTGGCACAAAGTACTATATGATACAGGGTTGGTATCAACGAAAGAACCCTTCCAAGGACTTCTTAACCAAGGTACAATTTTGGCTGAATCCTTTCAAGATGATGCAGGTAAATACTATTATCCGCATGAAGTCGAACGAAATGGGGATGAAACATTAGTAAAAACATCAGGTGCATCTCTTAATGTTCAATTGGAGAAGATGTCAAAGTCCCGGTTCAATGTCATAAATCCGAATGATGTTATAGATAAATATGGTGCGGATGCCCTACGTCTATATCTGTTGTTTATTGGTCCTGTTACTGCAAGTACACCGTGGCAGGATGCTGGAGTTGAGGGTGTTTATCGATTCCTACAACGGACTTGGCGATTGGTAGTTGATGAACAGAATGGAGAACTCAGCAAAAAATTGGCCAATGTCTCAGGTTCAGATAACTCTGAGCTTTGGAGAGAACTCCATAAAACGATCAAACAAGTAACTGTAGATACTGAATCGATTGATAAAATGAATACTGCAATTAGCCAAATGATGATATTTGTGAATGCTGCAACTCAAGAAAAATCACTTTCTACCGAGACAGTAAAAATCTTTCTGCGTTTACTTGCTCCGTATGCCCCCCATATCACCCAAGAATTGTGGCATCGTCTGGGTGAAACAGGATTTATAGCACATACATCATGGCCAGAATACGATGAAAGTATTCTTGAAACAGCTACAATCACTATTGTTGTGCAGGTGAACGGGAAACTTCGTAACCGTCTACAACTCTCTGCGGAAGCAACCGACGAACAGAAAGAAGAAGCTGCAGTTGCCGATGAAAAAATCCAACGGTTTATTGAAGGAAAAACGATACGCAAAGTAATTGTTGTTTCAAAGAATAATTTGGTAAATATCGTTGTATAATGTTCATTTATAGTGAACTTTAGAATTAATAAAACACTCCACAACGGGCGAGGAGACCTCGCCCTACGCTGGGTGGTTTTCGTCAACGTCGAAATGTCTCATGAATTATTAACTTTACTATAAAAATAAGCATAGCATGCATAACTAAATAAAGAGGATTTATGTATTACAAATGTGTAATTAGTGTGCTAATCTCATTTTTGATACTAAGTGGGGTTGCTTTTGCTGAAGATGATGTAGACAAATTGGTATTTTCCATCCGTGAACCCTTACACAATGAAGATGGTTTTCGAGCAACAACTCGGAAACTTGAGAAAGGTAGAAGTACAAAGAAATGGTGGGAATTCTATCAGTATAACATAGGGACGATGAATCCGGATGGAACAGATTATCGTCAGCTTACTGACGATGGTCTTTCTCGGCAGCCGAGACTCTCACCAGATAGGGAGTGGATTGCTTACATTTCTGGAGTAGACGAGTCAAAATCCCTATATATTATGCTCGTTGATGGCTCAGAAAATAAGCAAGTCATTAAGAAGGAATATGCTATCCATGATTTCTGGTGGTCCCCCTTAAGTAATGCTGTTCTTGTTGTGGTAGAAATTGACCGTCCGAAAGATCGCTTGGAAAATTGGGTGGTATCAGTTGATGGGAAAATACAACGGTGGCGGACACAACTATGGGCACAAGGGTGGTTACACTGGGATGCTAAAGGTGAAAAGGTAAAGGAACCGAATAGAAAATTATCTGAAGTGTTACCCACAGGAACAAAATGGCCTGAGTGGTCTCCTGACCGTAATTGGATAGCATTTAAAACTGAAGGTTTCCTTGCAATAGCGGAACCGGATGTTGTCAGCATTGGTAGGACATGGTTTCTACAACAAAACGAAGTGCCGTGTGACCACATTGAAGAATGGTCACCAGATGGCAAACGGATTCTATTTTATACCTCCGGAGAGATATGTGTGGCTGATGTAGAACAAGGTAAATTCACAGGTTATGTCAATTTGAGTTTGTACCAAGGGCGTGATGCGGCTTGGTCTCCGGACGCAACCCAAATAGCATTTATCGGGGCAGATTCGGATAGACGTCGTACGAGTGAGATCTTTATCATAGATGTTGATACCGGTAAAATGCAGCAAATTACCTCTACGACCTATGACTACTTCGATCTTCATTGGCGATAAGACATACTAAAATAAGGATAAATGTTTTCTAAATCGCGAATTGCGCGGATTTCACCTAAGGGTTTTCTGGTTAATTATTGACAGAGATGGAATTCAATGAATACAGGCAATATGTTGCAGAGTTTATCGGCACTTTTGCATTGATCTTTATCGGTGCGGGTGCTTTAGCAATCACAGGTAATAATTTAGATGGACACTCTTATGCACTTGAGAATTTATTAGGTGTAGCGCTTGCTCACGGGTTTGTGGTCATTGCTTTTGTTTATGCTTATGGACATATCTCTGGGACGCATATTAATCCTGCAGTGACTCTGGGTCTTTTGGTTGCTGGTGAGATAGATTTAGTAACTGCTATAGGATATTGGATTGTTCAGTTTGCAGGTGGAATTGCGGCGGCATTGATGCTAAAAGGATTACTACCTGTCGATGGGGATTTAGGAGTTACTATATTGGCGGAGAATGTATCCGTAACCCAAGGTCTGTTTGTTGAAATCATACTAACATTCTTTCTTGTAACTACGATTTTCAATACTGCAGTCAGTGGAAAAGCAGGAAATTTCGCTGGAATTGCTATCGGGTTGACATTGATAGCCTGCATCTTGATGGGTGGACCATTGACACGAGCATCCTTTAATCCTGCACGGACATTGGGACCAGCAATCGCATCGGGTAATTATGCAGATTTATGGCTCTATTTTGTTGGACCGTGTGTTGGGGCAGTACTTGCTGCATTCCTGTATCTTGGGATGGTAGAAGATAAGGGTATTTGAGAGGTTGTGTGGATGGGTTTATAGCCCCATCCTTACAATAAAGTTAGATTTATGTCTCCGTATTGATAGGTATTTCTTTTGGTTTTGCTTCTTCTTTCTTTGGAATCGCTATCGTTAGAATACCATCTTTAAAATCTACCTTAATATCTTCATGTTTTACCATCGGTAGAAGAGGAAAAGCACGATGAAATCTTCCATAATTCAGTTCTGATCTGCTGAAATTTTGTTTTTCATCAGAATTCTTTCGTTGCTTTTTTCCTTTTACTAACAACATCTTATCTACGACAGAAACAGAAATATCCTTTTCTTCAACACCTGGTAGTTCTACCAAGATCTCAAACCTATCATCAAATCCAGTAAAATCAGCAGCAGGTCTCCAACGATTTCCTCTTCTATTCCGAAAGTGTTGTCTCCTACCTCTTTGTGAGAAATTTTCTCGGTTTCTATGTCTTTGATTTGGGTTTCTTCTGCGATTTTGTCGGACCTGTGGATGATGCTGAGGGTCTCCTTCTGGTGAATGGTGACGTCTCCTACCTTGTCTTTTCGTCTGCCTATGTGGATGTGGTCCTGGAAATTCTTCTCTTGGTCTGTTTTCTTGTGATCTTCTCAAAACAATTCTCCTTAATTTTCTGTAGAATTCTTTCAATCAATGTGACCAATGAATTTGTAATTTGTTCGTAATGACATTTTTAAAAAATGAACCTTCATTGTAAATTATCGGTTCAAACAGACTTGAAAAATGTAAAAGTGATGTTGAATTACGCGACTACAAACGCGTTTTTTCCATAACTGGGGATCAATTAGAAATGGTATTATACAATACAAATTTGTAGGTTGGATTGAGGAACGAAAGACTACCTATTACCTTAGATTCGGACTACATACCTGTTTCTGCTTTAGTCCGTCAAATGGTAGAAGGTATATAGTGTTGATTCACTATATGTGCATACGTAAAACGTACAATTGAATGCCTCTAATTCATTACTGTTTTCACTGGAATCTTAACGGCATATCTGCTATCATTTATTAATTCTGGTAACAGTAAGGATTGAGGAATTGAACCATTGTCGCAGATTTTCTGTCGTGGATAATGGTAATAAATATGACACAAGACATTGCGTATATATCTAACGAAAATGTCTCCATTATTCCATTAGGTGGATTAGGAGAATTTGGGTTAAACATGATGGTGTATGAGACGGAAAATGACATTCTTGTCATTGACACAGGTTTCATGTTACCGAGTACTGATATGCCGGGTGTAGATCTGATTTTCCCAGATATTCACTATCTTGTAGAAAGACAAGAAAAAGTTCGTGGTATACTTCTAACTCATGGTCACGAGGATCATATTGGTGCTTTATCGTATGTTCTTCAACAGATTAATGCTCCTGTTTATGGCACACAGTTAACACTATCCATAGCGACAGGTCGGTTAAGAGAATATGGAGTTTTGGCAGAAGCACAATTGAATGTAATCGAACCGGGTGATCAGATAGACTTAGGAGATTTCTCTGCTGAATTCATTTATGTTACCCACAGTATACCAGATGCCGTAGCAATAGCACTTGACACTCCTGCGGGTATAATTGTCCATACAGGAGACTTCAAATTTGACGCAACACCAGTTGATGGTAAACTTTCCGATATCCAAACCCTTGCCCGGTTAGGTGCTGAAGGCGTCCTGCTACTTCTTTCAGATAGCACAAATGCGAACTGGCCTGGTCAAACACCATCGGAACGTAGCATATACGATTCTGTAGATAATATATTTCAAAATACAGAACAACAATTATTTCTCTGTACTTTCTCCTCAAGTCTTCACAGAATTCAACAGTTTGTTGATTTAGCGGAAAAGCATCGGCGTCTTGTGGCAGTTACAGGTCGTTCTTTAACGAATAATGTCCGCACAGCAATGGATCTTGGTTATCTTGATATAAATCCGGACTTTCTGATTGATGCGCGTGAAGCAACAATGTTCCAACCAGATGAGGTTGTGGTATTTACAACTGGGAGTCAAGGTGAACCGAGATCAGCATTAGCATTAATTGCGCTTGATAACCATCCTTTCTTGAAGATAGAACCGAATGATACTGTGGTTATTTCAGCCCGGTTAATTCCTGGCAATGAGAGATCGGTTGGAAATGTAATGAATCATCTGCTTAGGCGTGGTGCTAATATCTACCATGAGAAGAATGCGAATGTACATGTTTCTGGTCATGGGGCATGTGAAGATCTAAAACTGATGATGAATCTGCTACAACCCAAGTTTTTCGTTCCCATTCACGGTGAATATCAAAATTTGATTCGTCATGCCGAATTAGCTGAATCTGTTGGAATAAAGACAGACAATATTAGGGTTGCAGAAGATGGGGAACTTATACAACTCACACCAAATTCATGTGAAGTGTATGAACGAGAGGGACGATCAGGGAGAGTATTGGTGGATGGGAAACCGGAAATTGGTCTTGAAGATATCGTATTACGGGATAGAATTCAATTGTCCCAAGATGGTATGGTTATACCGATAATCGTCATGCATAGTGATGGTGGTGCGATAGCGACCGAACCTGAAATTGTTTCTCGTGGTTTTGTTTATATGGAGGAATCTGAAGAGCTTATGGAAGAAGCAAAAGTAATAACGCGAAGGGTGATTGAAAACCTTAGTGATGAGCAAAAACACGAAACAGAAACCATACAGGATGAAATTCGAACTGCTCTCCGTAGATTTTTCACCCAACAGATGCAACGAAGCCCTTTAGTTCTTCCTGTGGTAATGCAAGTGTAGCCGAAATTGAGAATTTGGCAATATACTTGTTGATTAAATTCATATTTATTTTCTACGAAGACGTTTAATTTCTTCTAAAACCTTTTCTAATTCAGCTTCAGCGGTTTCAGCTCTTTCTTCAGCGGTTTCAGCTCTTTCTTCAGCGGTTTCAGCTCTTTCTTCAGCAGTTTCTGCTCTTTCTTCAGCAGTTTCTGCTCTTTCTTCAGCAGTTTCTGCTCTTTCTGGTAGTGTCTGTAACCAGTCTGAAGTAGTGGGATCATATAATTTTAATATACCTTGATGTTCTCCTAACTCCAATCCTAATTCAAATGATGGCAATCGGTCATTTACAAAATCAATCTCTTCATAAACACCATCATTCAAACGAAATCCAATAAAACTGGGAACGATTTCCCCCAGTGGGTCATAGATAAAATACTCCTTCACTTCAAGCACAGAAGCGTAGAGTTCTTTCTTTTTTTCGATGTCATCCTTAAAAGTACTCGGGCTTGCTATCTCTAACACGAAATTTGGTGTCCGTCCTTCCTCCCAAGTTAAGTATGTTCTCCGTTGTTTTTTCGCTACGCCGAAAGCAACGAAAACATCTGGTGCAACAGACTTGGTTGCGTCTCCTTCTTCATAATACATAAACATATTGCCAGAAATACAGACATCCTCACGGTCTTTGTAATAATGTTTAAGGATTTGTATAAAGTCAATCATCAAGTCACGATGTACTTCTGTTTCTGCCATAGGTTTCCCATCTGATTCAGGATAGAAAATTGACGGTACTGCCTGTATTGTATTTTGCATCATGTCATCTCCCACCATCAATTAGAATATTTTACTTCCTTAATAATTTACTCACTCAGATCCCACAAAAGTACAGAATGGTCTTCACTACCACTTGCCAATGAGTTTCCGTCAGGAGAGAAAGCAATACTTCTCACTGAACCTATATGTCCCTTAAGTTCAGATTTTGATTCACCAGAAGAAGGATTAATTAAACGGACAGCCCCATCTCTGCCACCCACTGCAATTGTGTTTCCATCAGGAGAATATGTAACACACCATATATAGAACTTATAATCTGCTAATGTACTCTTACGTTGTCCTGTGAAGGCATCCCATAAACGGACAGTTCCATCTGAACTTCCTGTAACAATCGTTTCGCCATCAGGAGAATATGCCACAGAATTCACTACGTGTGTATGCCCTTTGAGATTCACTTTAGATTTTCCTGATGCTGCTTGCCATATAATAACAGATTCGTCCGAACTCGCGCTTGCAATATTACTCCCATCAGGAGAATAGGTAATGCTCCTTACTGATCCAGAGTGTCCTTTTAAGGTTGATTTTACCGATTCTTCTTCAGCATCCCATAGAATGATTAGATTGTCAGCTCCACCACTTGCAATGGTAGAACCATCTGGTGAATAGGCAAGTGATCGTACATGGTCAGTATGTTCTTTTAGTGTAGTTTTTGGGAGTCCTGTAGAACTATCCCATAACCATAACTCTTCGTATGTTCCAGTTGCTACAGTTCGTCCATCAGGAGAATATGCAACACTCCATGCATACTCTCTATGTCCAGCGAGAAGGCTAACCTCATCTCCACTTTGTGCGTCATATATCCAAGTTCCTATATCCCCACAAACTGACAGTTGTGTACCATCTGGAGAAAAAACCACATTACCAGTAATACTACTCTTCCCAAGTCGGTAATTTGCACCTTCAGGTAAGTCCTTTTGCTGAACATCTCTGTCATTATCTGTATTCATTTACATTAATTCCTTTTTAAATTATGGAAAAAGTATATCACATCTATGTATAATTAGCAATCAACGGTTAGATGAAAGGGGTGTAGCGAAAACATTAGATGGAATGATAGTCTTGACCAATTCTGCATTAGTAAGTTAGAGGGATCTCCTCATCCGATAACCAACGATCTAACAAATGGGTTAATCCTGGATCATACTGAATAAACTCATCTCTGGATTTGAATTTTTGTCCTTTCCCCCAAGTGTACCACCATCGAACCCCTTCAGCCCAATACTCCGCTACAGGATCATGACCAGGTTTACCAATTTTCTTAATAAAACGTTCGTTTTGCCATAAACCCAAATCCATTGCTTTCCTAAATGATTGTTTTAATAATATCTCATAATGAGGATCTAACTTTGCTATGACAAAACCGATTGCGTGCCCAAACTCATGAATAAATACCCGCATACTTGGCTTTTTCCGCCATTGTATAGAAGCAGCTAACCGTCCGGGGAAACCCAAATCGTTTCTTGGTCTAATAGCCAAACCTGCTAAGGATTTGAGGTGATCTTTCTTCCATCTAACAGATGACTGGACACATTCTTCCGGTGAAACAAGCACGCATTCATATCCTGATAGATATTTCCGGATTTCTGGATGTTTAGAAGTTATCTTTAGTATAATCTGTTTGGCTGCACGGAATGCGGTATCTGGTATATTCTCTGAGCCAAGAATTGTGATCTCTTCTACTTCCAAGTATTTTAAGGTCAGTTTTTTAGATTTGGATTTCTTTTTTGCTCGCATTTTATCTATCCAAGGTAATGATAAGTAATTATAACGGGCTTTCGCAAGATAATACCATTTCTTTTGATTTTTGTCATAATGCCTATTGTTAGAGATAAAGCGGAATGTGGCACAAACTGACAGTTTATGCTACAAAAAAGAGAATTATTCATTTAGAAATTGTGGCACAAACTGACAGTTTATGCTACAAAAAAGAGAATTATTCATTTAGAAATTGTGGCACAAACTGACAGTTTATGCTACAAAAAAGAGAATTATTCATTTAGAAATGGTATAACGAGATATTATGTAGATTTAATTTTTGAAATGCATATTAAATTCTGTATTGGTAATTTTAGGAAGTATAACATGATCACTATAATATATACCAACTGATTCAGTCGTAGTATAGAAACATTGCGAGGAAATATCCTTCTATGGTGAAATATTGACATAATTACACACCTTACTTGTAGGAGCGATCTCAGAATCGCGATCAAACCCTTTGATAATCGGGAATCGGAATTCCCTCCTACAAGACAGTATGTGGAATTAATTATATAATCTACCATATTTGAGAAATTGGATACAATGTAGCGTTATCCCGGTAAAGCATTATGATAATTAACTCCAGTAAAAATACCCAGAACCATCCATGCTCCAATGATCCCAAACTCTCCAATAATTAATCCCATGAATACCGGACGAAGTCTTCTATAGTATCCGATTCCTCCTGTTTTGAGTATTATATACTTCAACAGCCAACCGACGAACATACAAGACCATAGGAAATATGAGGAATATACAGCTCCCATGACATATCCAATTGGGTGTATTTGCCACCACATGAATTGACGTTGCATTATCAATAGAAAGGTTGTAATACCCGCTCCAAATAACATGCTATATGCTTCTCCAATTTTAGGGTCTTTTGGATATTGAATAAGCGATACCATATGATTTAAGTATCTCGGAGCACCAACAAAAGGACCGTGCTGTAAATTTAACCCCCCTATTTCATAGATCAATGGTAGTGATGCCCCATAGGAAACCCCGATTGCAACAACAATAGATATTGCCATTACGAAGAAGAGGCTTTTTCGTTTTAACCCTACTGGATCTGCAGCTTTGAACCCATGCAATACACTCGGCATCAATATGCCACCCCAATCCCGCATCATAACCCTTTGAAAACCTAAGAGTGCTAAACTATTGGCATTTATGATTCTTGAACCAGTAATAATTTCAAAGTATTCTACAGGATACATTGGTGCTTGTATAAGTAGCATACCACCATTTACTACCATCCAAGATAGTGCTGTGGATGCAATTAAGAAGAGTATGATGATACTACAGGCAACCCAAAACGACATACCTGCATAAACGCATAAAGCAGTAAGTAGTAGAAAACTTATGATTCCACCAAAGAATGCACTTCTATATGGAAGTACTTCATTAGCGTCATCAATCATAGAAGTAGAGGTATTAGATTGAAATGATTTCAGTATGATATCCTTGATATGTGGGCGACTATTTATGAGAAAGGCGATAACCATTATTACATAGGCAGCCATGGTTTGTCCTCTGGCACTAATCCAAGGACTGATGGGTATTGCGAACGCGTTTATGATGATATACTGCAACTTAAAGAATAGAAAGAAGAACCAACAACTAAAGGAGATTTCTGTTGCCAGAAAGTATGTAATTCCTATTACAGAGAAGTAAAGAAAGAATCTGAATTGCGGCCACCATCTCATTACAATCCATGGACGTTCGGTGAATGGTTTATATAAGTCATATCTATTTGGAATAGACGGTATAGCAGGGAAGTATTCGTGCAATCCATTAAGTATATGAAATACAGCTGCGATACCGAACCCTATCCAGATAAGACGTTTGCTAAAGTAACCATTTAGCTTTATATTCTTAGATGTTTGTTGAACCATCTCTACAGGGATAGATACCAGTGGAAAAACATACCTTTCCCGTTCTACCCACTGTTTTCGAATGACAATCGAAACGCAGATTGTCACACAATAGAATAAGAATATGAAAGCAGACCAGACCAGGATAGGCTTCATCCAAAGAATCCAGGGTACAGAGGATTCACCTTCATAGAAATTTGTAACAGCTTGTTTATCCCAAACAATAAGCCATTCTGGGTAGTGAGAATGAAGGGTCTCTGCCCATTCATTTTCTGGAGTGGCGAAATAAACGGGAGCGGCTAAATAGGGAAGCAGAAAGCCAATCATACCTTTTGACGGAATTGCTGAACTGACTACCATCATCACCCAAATTACAATAAGCTCTTTAGGATTCAAGATTGCCCGTGGTAGAACAGTTTTAAGAATGGGATTGACAAGTAAGGTAAGGAATATGAGGGTGAATACCGCGCCTAAAGGGAAGTGATTTCCAGCGATATCTGTTCCTTGAAGATAATAGTCATTATATGGTGTGATTGCCGTTTGTAAGATGACAAGTGCTAAACCGATGAGTATGGCTCTTACAGTCATCTATTCACACCTAACGATAGAAATCAATTACCAATTTATTTTATTGTATGGTTTATACCATTTCTATTTATGATTATCTCATTACCAACTGTTAGGATGAAACAGGGAAGACACAAACTGAAAGTTTGTGCTACAAAAAAGAGTGTTTATCAATTAGAAATGGTATTATCTACAATATCAATGATACAGTTGCACAATAAGTCACAAGACAAGTTTTATTGAAAGCAAGGCATTTATCCAAATTGTGGCATATAGTATATCATACCATTTCTATTAATTTTAGTCCTATTACCTATTGTTAGAAATGAAGCTGAATGTAGCACAAACTGGAAAGTTTATGCTACAAGAGAGACATTATATATCAGAAATGGTATTACCTTATCAGGAGCAGTTGGATAACGCATTAAGGTTAATTAACGTCGAAACTGCCAAGGTTGGAATTTTGATATAAAATCAATTGTTTAATGGGAAGCGACACGTGGTATCATTTGTGGGTGTGAATAAACAGTTGCATCGAAACTTTTCTGCATCAGTTCCCACTTGATGTCCTGATACTCAGTATCTTCAGATAGATCGTGGTGTTCCCAAGGATCGTTCCGAAGATCATAGAGTTCGGATATTCCTTTTTGATGGTATACAACGAGTTTCCATCTATTATCTCGATACATTGTGGCATGGGTCTGATCAGCTGTAGCTAATGCGCCGAAGAATTCTGAACGTACCGATTCACGATGTTCATTGTGAAAAATAGTGCCACGCATAATTTGATTGAGGGGTTTACCCTGAACATAATAGGGAATATCAATTTCTAACAGTTCATAGAGTGTAGGGACAATGTCAATAAGTTCCACAAGGTCATGACTATATACGCCTGCGAGAAAATGGGTTGGCATAGAAATGATAAGTGGAACCCTAACTAATCCTTCGTAAAAACGGCAGCCTTTGTAGAGAAGTCCGTGGTCTCCGAGAGATTCACCATGATCAGAGGTAAATATAATGATAGTATTATCTCGTAGATTTTCTGCATCAAGAAAATCGAGGATTCGTCCAAACTCATGGTCTACTTGTTCAATCATAGCGTAATAAGAAGCTTGTACTTGTTTCCCATCGAATTCAGTTGGGTTTTTTGCCTTAGATTGGAAATCAATACCTGCTTCAGTTAATTTATTCTGAAAAGGTATATCGCTGTCTTCAAAGTATGGACCGGGTAATGTATCTGGATCATACCTTCTGTAATATTCCCATGGGGCGTCAAATCCAGGATGAGGATCAAACGGATTGATATTTAGCATCCACGGTTGATTCTTTTTTCTATTTTTCTTAATGAATTCAATTGCTTTTTCAGTACACCAATAAGTCTGATGGAGATGTGGAGGAATGTTATCACAATCAGGCGTGGGTTCGGGAAAGTGTCCGGTCTTTTTCTTTGGGTTTTGGTTGACGACTCTCTGTTTCAATAGGTCTTCCAAGTCTGCTCCTTGTTCGCGAACCCACTCAGCATATTCATGCCCAAAGGCTTTCGGTTTACCATGGTCATGGCTATATTGAAAATACCGGTATCCATCGTTAACGCGGTTTTCCTGTGCTTCATAAGCACTTGCGAGATGAAGTTTTCCAATTAAGCCACAATCGTATCCCTCATTTGCGAGGACATGAGATATCAGTCGGTCTTCATAGTAATCCGGAAAACTTGGATTACCATTGCCAGTAACACTCAGTGCTGAAGGATACATCCCTGTCATGAAACTTGCGCGTGATGGTGTGCATATAGGAGATTGACAATATGCCTGCGTAAATGTGACTGATTTACGGACAAGTTCATTTAGTCTTGGTGTATGTATATGTGCATTTCCTAATGCGCCAATTGTATCGAATCGTTGTTGGTCTGTACAATACCACAATATATTTGGACGTTTATCCATATCTGGTGTTCCACCCTGTTTATGTTTATTATTAGTATTTATAATAAATTAATGAGAAATTAGACATTTTTAATATAATACCATTTCTAAATGAATAGGTGTCATAAATACGCATGATATATTATATTCGGTGTATCAAGGAATCAACGGTATGATTGCTATTTAGCATTCCCCAAATCAACGCCGAATCCGCGTATGGAATTCGGCGGGTATTTGTCCAAATCAACGCCGAATCCGCGTATGGAATTCGTCCAAATCAACGCCGAATCCGCGTATGGAATTCGTCCAAATCAACGCCGAATCCGCGTATGGAATTCGTCCAAATCAACGCCGAATCCGCGTATGGAATTCGTCGGGTTTCGTTCCTCTACCCGACCTACAAGAGGAATAGACATCGCGTGAATATGCTTGGAAATTCCTTAAATTGACACCTATGGGACGGTTCCAAACCGCTCCAACTGGGTTGGGTGAATGGTGTTGATATGTCATAATATTTCATAGAAATGGTATTACTTAGAAATGGTATAAGAATGTATTTGGTGGTAATTCTTCACTTGTACCTTAACCTAAGAGTTTGTAGCACAAATGAAGAATTTGACAAGGAAATGCTTGATGAAGATTATCGATCAGCATTTAATTGCGGCTCTTTTGCTGGACGGACAACCCAATCTTCAAAAACGGATTTGAAAGATTTCGCTTTTTCGCCAAAATGGATATATTGTATGCTTTGAAGTGGAACAGATATATCCCCATAAATAGCTGATGTACCTAACAATCTTTCACCTTTCACTTTATTAGGTTCAAAAATAAGAATTGGGTTATGGATCAAAGCGAACCGAATTTCTGACAAAGGTTTCCTTTCTTTATTAGGTAAAGGATCATCCTGTTTTACAATATCTTGTTGATTCTGTTTTTTTAACTGTTCATCATTCTCATCACTGATATCTACGATACGCGCGATTCTGTTTATTGGAATAGTGGCTATATTTAATTTAGATTCAAACTGAATTGTCTGCCCGTTAAAATCTAATAAAGTTCCCCGTTTAATATCCCCATTATTTGCTATGAGTAGATGTTTGGGTGGATTTTCACGACTAAATCGTGGTACAGTTAATGCCCGTTCTAATTTCTTGTCCAATTTATCAGGTTTTGTCTCAAGAGGATCAAACAACAACTCTACCCCATGTTTTAGGATTTCTGCATCGTTTTCAATCCCTCCTCCAGCAATGAAGAATTTCACATTTCCAGCCATTACTTTATTTTCGTTAATAACTATATTTACTTCACCCTCTTTTTCTCTAAGTATATCAGCCTCAATAATTCTACCGTCTTCAAGAATAATACGATGCTTATCCCCACCGGTAATTGTTATAGGATTTCGGTTTTCTTTTCTACCATGTGTTTTTCCTCGTGTAAACTCAAGACCTTTTACGAAGGAGGTGTTTATGGTGGTGGCATTTAGAAATGGGGATTCAAATCCGATATTGGTTTTGTCATAAGACACAATTTTACAGGGAAGAACTTCACCGTTTTTCAGATGTAATAGATGAGGAAATTTCTTAATATCAAAAGATTGTAATCTTGATACATCTTTGTTATTCCGTTGTATCCGGAGAGATCGTAAATTAGTTAGACTTAATGGTACCATTCCTCCTACAGGTTTCCATCTAATAAGAGATGGATCGTTGTTATCAAAAATAACATTCCCTTTTAGACTACCTGTTTGGAAGAACATTTTATCATAGTCCTTAGTATCCCGTTTTGTATTCACCTTTGTATTAAAACGGAGTCTTTCTACCCCTTCATAAGAACAAGATACTGGTTCTGTAGCAAATGCTGTGTTTAGAACAACCGATTCTGAATTTAGCCGTTCAATCTTTCCTGAGATAATTGTGCCGTCAATATATGTCAATGCAGCGTGTTTATCAATTACAGTCTTTTCCATCCCTGGTATGATAACGCGATCAACATCCTGTAGATTAATGTCGCTTATAAGACCATCATAAGATCTCACATAGGTAGTTCCATTATCAACGTACAACTGTCCATAATGTACCTCTCCATTCATCATATGTACGCGCGGTTTTGTAAAATCGATCTGTTGGTTTTTTGCAAACTCAGATTGACTATAGACTCGTAGTCGTTGTATTTTAAGATCGTTTCCCCGATTATATACATAGACTCCGGCGGATTCAATCGTTTGTTCGACGTCATTTAATTCAAGGAGTAGGTTCCCATTCTGATCAAAAAGTTTGAGGAGTTGACTTGGTTGGTCATAGGCAAGTCTTAACCGGAAACTTCTCCGGTCAGGTTCAATTTTCATCACCGATTCAAAAAGTGTCCCTTGAACGACGACGAGTTCATTAACCCATGTTTCAATGCGTAAAGCTTCATAAAGATTCTTGCCAAGTGAGAAAACAAATCCGGGTGGACGTAATGTAGATGAGATTTCAAAATCGATTTCAAAACCTTCTGGCCATTTGATGGGATAAAAGATATTTGATTTTTGCTTGTTTGTCTGTGGATGTCCTGCTCGATCTGTATTCCAATCTTTATGTTGAAGTTTATTTGCAGGATCTTGTCTAATATTGTTCCGGTTTTTATTATTTACACTCCAAGAAGATAAGTGTGCTCCATCAAATAACAACCTGGAATGTTCACGATTCTCCCATGAATAGATAGCAGAACGTTTCAATCGGAATTCCCCAAGTCGTTCACTTTTACAAAGCAAAGTACTATCATCAGAACCAATAATATCTGCGATGATTGAATCTCCCATTACAGTACCTATACGGAAAGTTTCTGTAGCATCAACAGGTATTTGAGGGAATACAATTGCATTTATTTCTGTAGCATCAATTACCAGTTCATCAGAAAAGAACGGAGATGCCCATCGAATAAGATCGTGTTCACCTTGAATTAACTTTCCTGGGAGAGAATCTCCATTATTCCAACGTAAAAATGTTTCCTGTGCCATAACGGTTGTAGGCATCCACAGTCCAATAAACATTATAAGAATAATGACATTTTGAATTTTGCACTTTCTCATGATTTCTCCATTTATTACAAGGTATTTGTATATTATAGTAAACTATTGAATTAATGGAACATTTTGAGATGTAGGAGGGAACTCCGATTCCCGACTATCTGAGCTAAATCGCGATTCGGAAATCGCTCCTACAGGGATTATGTGTTATTATTTTCAATGTTCACTATAATATGAACTTAGTATGAGATATATTTGACTTCAGAGCGACTGTATATGCAGAATTAAGCTATTAAGAACATCATCTGTTTTACATCGAATTCATGCTATATTATCTTTCATAAATGGGTAGTAGTCGATAATTTAGGGCTAATGTAAGAACAGCCATGCCGGTACCATATGCTTTACCATGATTACTATTAAAACTGCCATCTGTTTGTTGCATCTGTTGTAATTTTTCAATAGTTCGCTGATTCCAAGACTGCCATGCTTTAAAATCACATTGAAATAGAGCTTGAGCCATATAGTATAATGTGTAAAATTGGTAACTGCCTTGTGTGGAATAATCTTTTCTACGAACAATGAATTCAGAAGTTGACTTATATTCAGGAGTATCTTTTCTCTTTCCAATAGAATACACCAGTACGGCTATCGCTGCGCGGGTGACTCCACCCCCATGACTTCTTCCTGGTGTATATGAAACAGATCCATCTCGCATTGTACATGTCTGAAAGAAGTTGAGAGCTTTGTTGACAGCTTCGTTTGGTATTTCAATCCCTGCGTTTCGTGCCCCGAGAACACCCATTAGTACAGTTCCTGCGACAGTAGTATCAGCATCCCGTGCTTGAGGTGAATACCTCCATGCCCCCCATGGATTCTTCTCTTGTGCGGTTAGCACACATCGAACAGCAAGTTCTAAGGATTCACCAATAGTTCTTCTTCGATTTTCAGGAATATTGCTATCCTTCCATAGTAAATCATCACTTACAACGCCATAGGCTTCAGAAAGAGCTAATGTAGCAAATCCGTGGTGATACATTGACCCATGTCCAGTACCCTGCATGTAACCAGTCTTTGGATTCTGTTTTGAAATGATATTTCGTAATGATCTTCGTATGTTTTCTGCATAGGGACCGTAATCGGGGTCTTCACCACTTGCCATAAATGCCATGACACATATACCGATAATTCCTGCGCCGGATTGACTTGCTCTCCAACTTCCATCTTGTAATTGCGTAGTTGCCAAGTATCGTAAACTTCGGTCATTGATACTCCTGACAGCGGGTGGCACACCTGTGCCAAACCGTAGTGTTGCGTCCTGTGCTCTTACGAATTCAATAGGTAACATACATATTATCAAGAAACTGAGTAGTCCAGTGAAAAATGTATGAATTTCAGCGAATGGGTTCTTTTCTTTAGCTATAATCATTTTAAGAAGACTCCTTGATTGAGCATATTCTGCTGCCATGGACTCAAATCATCTGGATTGATATTAAGATATAATTCAAGGAACATAAATTGCAATGCTATTTTATTCAGCAGGGGTATAGTTAATTCGGAAGCTATTTCCTCTATGTTTTTTCGCTGCATTGTGTTTAAAAGTATGTGCAAATCAAGAATCTCAACCATCAGTTTTTGTGCAACGCGCTGCCGCATTGTCTCTATTTCTAACTGACGTTTACGATATTTTTCAAACTCTTCCTCAGATATAGTCTCTTTGATAGTCTGCTGATAGATTGGTTCGGTGACAACATTGAATATATTCTGTAATAAGTATTTGTTGAGTGTGATTTGATTAAAAACCTGATTTACAACATCTTCATCTTCATCATTTGAAATGTCATTCACCCAATATTCATTTTGAAGAACCTTTAGTTTTTGGAGAGCCAAATTTCGAGGAATTTGCCCGGTTACAGCAGAAAACATTAGTTCAGGATAAGACTTCATTAGGGATATTATCTTCATTGCTTCTCTATTCCGTTTTTCAGAGTAATTTTCGACAATTCCTTTATTGACCAATGCAAACCGTTCTGTGGTTGAATCGTTTAGATCTCCAAACTGTTTTGTATGTAAGTTAAGAACCATCTGTGCCAATTTCTCAATTTTAAAATCACCTGTATTTCCATCTGTTCTGTTTCGTCTAACAACTTCCTTCTCACCGAATTGTATCAGATCAACGACCACAATTTCATATAGAGTTTTCGTTAACTTAACAATTTCTTGCCATATCTCATATTGTTCATCAGTCAAAATTTGCTTGAATGATCCGTGTGTACTATCAGATACGAAATTTACAATAGTTTGAGGAAGAGACTGCGTGAATATTAGATTCGATAGCATATACATTTCTCCATCAGTTCTTTTGTATAACAGATTCGCGATGTCTTCCCGTTGATTCGGTGAAAGTGAAAGTGTCTGATCCAAATATAGTGTAAAAAAATCAGCAAAAGTTCTTCGTACTTGTTGTCGACGTTTCTTGGTGGAATCAATATAACTTTGTAATTGTGTTTCAGTTAGATAATTGGCAAAAGCGGTTGTTATGTCAGGGTCTACCAATAATAGGACTAATAAACCGAGATTTCCCTCTGCTGATACTTGTGGATATGCTCGATTAAGCAGACTACCTTCTTTATTAATGGTAGTTTCTATTGTGATCATAACAGACTTTTGGAAGTCATTCAAAGTGGGTTCATCCAATTCATATAATTGCCCAATTTCTTTGCTAATATGTTGGATCAATGCCATTAATTTCTTTGTATCAGGTTTGTTCTTATTAAGTTCAGCATCAATCAGCATTCTCTGATGTCCTATATTCCCTTTGATCATTCTAAATGCGTTATAGAATTCTCCACCTTCAATTATTACCAAAGGTTTTCCTATTCTGTCTCGGTATCCTGTTTTTGTCACGTTGATAGTGTAACGTCCCTGAGGAATAGCTGTAAATTCGTATTTACCATTGGCATCTGATTTCTTTTTATACTCTTTGCCGTCAGAACTAATGAGTTTTATTTCTGCCCCTTCAATGGGAGTTCTATCTGCATCTACTTCGTTTACCTCACCTTTAATGGTTGCCCCTTTAGGAATATGATCTTGTGCAAAGGAAACAAAATCAAAGGTACAGATCCCAGTTATCATCAGCATTATCAAGAAACTTCTACGAATCATGTTGTTACCTTTATGGAGATATTGTTGCGAGACCAGTTTGCCATTCCTGCCCCTTTTTACCTGCGTATAGCATGAAATATGTCTGCCCAATTTTAATGATCTGCCCAGTTAGAACCCCATCACAATCGAAGTGTTCAGGATTATCGGAAGGTTTAAACACCGGATTATACGGATTAGGTTGAAATGAATGAAAATCCCGAGTACGAACATGTCCTATACGCCATACTTTCCCATCGAAACCACCATAGAGTATGTGATAATAGTGTGGACCTTTGTATAATTCTGTTTCACGGACTGCCTTTGAATCCCATTCTTCCCCGCTTCCAGTAAAAACAGGGTTATTTGGGTTTTTTGTCACTGTTGATGGATCATTTATTGGAGCGGTGGCATGGCACATTGTCAATCCTTCACCGAATGACTTTGTAGCTTTTCCAGTATATATTATATGAATCGTATCACCATCAATTGCCACGGAAGGGTGCGTAGACCCAAATTGTTCGTGTTCTGTATCAGCAGGAATGACAGGAGTGGATTTGACCCGTTGCCATTTTCCAAGATCCCCATCACTCACAAGCAACCCCGTTTGCTCCGGAGTTGTGTTTCCTTTTCCCCGGTAATACATATAATACTTCCCATCAGCAGGATTTAAGAATGGGAAAGGATATTCGACAGCTGCGTTATCGAAATCGTTAATTGATGGTTCAAGTATAGGATTCCTATCATCTTGAGTGATATTTGTTAGATCATCTGTTGGTGCGGTTGCATGCATCATCACCCAACGGACTTGGCTTTTTGTTGTATCAGAGGAAACAGACCTATCACGTTTACACCAGATATAATGAACCGTATCATCAACAACGATGGCGTGTGTAGCTGCTGCCCAAAGTGGAGGTGGTAATGCGATAATTGGATTCCCAGACTCAATTCTTTTGAAACTTGCAAACATCTCAAAAGGAATAATATCTTTCTCCTGTTTATTCATATTTGTTTCTTCTGTAATACCATTTCCAGATGAATAGTTGTCATAAATACTCATTCTATATTATATTCAGAGCAGTTCCAAACCGCTCCTACCAGGTCCGGGTTTACAAGGGTTGTCTTCCGTAAATTGACACCTATGAGAGCGGTTCCAAACCGCTCCTACCGGGTTGGGTGAATGACTTTATTTGTCATAATATACCTTAGTAATGGTATAAAGTGACGAATTAATTACCCTCTAAGACATTGAAATATTCATCTAAACCTTGTCTGTATTCTTCTGGTAAAACGCGACCAGCTCTTCCAGTTGTTTGTAGTGGTGATCGTTTCTCAATAAATGCTTGACCAGAATCATCACCATCCCCAGCCCCCATTAACATCATAGCTGCTGCGGTTGCAGGAGGAGCATTTGTAATAGGTGGGGTATTGGGTGTCCGTCTTGTTTCCAGTAATATCTCAATAACCTCAGTGATTGCAGCGATAGCTTTAGGACCAGTTTCTGGAGTAGCGAGAATAGATTCAGTCTCATCCATAACCTCAGCAGCCTTTGCAACTTTTTGATATTGTTCCTGTATAAAAGGAGTATCCGCTTCAGGTAGTAATAAAATTTCTTCTGCAATTTCCAGAGTTTCTTCAGCGAGATCGTATTGTGTATCACTTAGTGGTTCACTTCTTAGGTAATACTCATCCTCTGTGAGAGCATTCCTTGCTTGTTCAACTTCGCGTGTCTCTTCCCGTAATTGCATTTCTCGGTCAATGACGCGCAAAACCCTTAGTATAATCTCTGGAGGTAAATTGGGTAATTCCATAAGTCCTGCTTCACCAGGGGGTTGTGGTGGCAATGGACCGACCAGTTGTTCTGCCCATCTGTCGAAAGTATCAGCCCAATATTCAGCTTCAATAGTAGAAACACCGATCATATTTCTATTTATTGCAGTAATAATAGCTTTTATTTCATTAGCGACAGTAGCATCTTCCATTTCTTTGAGTACACGTAAATATGCTTCATTTGGTCTTCGATCCACATACGCTGCCATATCTTGTATAATAGTATTAACAGTCTTAACTTCTGCATCCTCTATATTTGCAATCTTTTTACGTTTTTCCTGATTATCCGATGCTCTATTTGCCAGACCGAATGCATCCATTTTGTTGAGGTCAACTGCGACATCCATCTGCTTTCTGGATGCTGCTTTCAATCGTTTTACAAAAGTGCTATTTTCTAATCCGGAGAGTAGTCTTTTAATTTCATCAGATAATTCGGAAAAAGCGTCCAATAATTCTTTTTGTATTTCAACAGCTTGAATGACAAAATCAGATGCCGAGGGATCCTGTTGATCTTGTTGGTTATCTTGTTCTTCTCTACCGCTCCCTTTAAGGGTGGTATTAGCAAGGCCTAACCCCCCGACCATTTGTCCTTGTGCGTTAGTTGGTTTTTCAGGCTTATTGAATCCAGATTCAACATCTCCCACAGCCGGGGCAGGATTATTGGGTGGTGCGTTAGCAGAACTCTCACCAGCAGCAGGTTTGCTACGGTCTACACCTGCAACTTTTCCAGACTTGTTAGGATCATCAGTCTTCTCAGATTCTTGAGCATCTTCATGAGAAAAAATATCATCAGGACCATACTTTTTTGTGTCAGCTATAGCATTATCGGATTGTGATTCTGAATTGTTATTTCCCTGAGATTGCTGATCGTTTTGCGAAGATGCACTTTGAGATTCAGAACTGTTTTGTTGACTACTTTCAGAAGGATTCTGATTACTCTGTTGTCCAGGAGCTTGTGCAGCTTGTGCGAGTAAGTCAGCGACAGATGGCATTTTCTTATCAGCGATTTCTTCTAATTTATTGAGCATTTCAGCCCATGAGTTAAGTTGATCAGGATCAAATTCCTCATTTTTTGTAGCTTCTTGAAGTAGTTGAACACCGGACCCAATTAGGCTATCAAGTTTTGCAGCGTTTGTTCTTTCCGCAGCTGCCTGATCTTGCAGCTTTTTCCGTTGTGCTGGTGTATCCAGTTGTTCAGGTGTCAATTCCCGTAATTCAAGATTAGTTTGATGTAGTTGCAATTCTCTATCGTGTACATCTTTTGCAGCCCCTGCCCAGAGTTGCATTTGACCGATAACCCATTTAAAATGCTCAGTTGGACCGAGAACGTGTAGCACAATCTGTGGGGAATATGTCCGCATTCTATCAGGAAAATAGTCTTCAGCATACGCCCTTAGACGGAAACTTTGTGGTCGTATATTCTCTCGTTCAATAGAGAAGGTAGCAGGGACGATAAGAGAATCTGAAGTTGGTGTTCCTGCAGAAACGGTTTTCTCTCCTTCGTCAGGATCAGGATTTTGGATTGGACTCTCGATACCTTTCCATTCCAAACCGACCTGTTTTACCCCGTAGTCATCGTCAGCTTGAATTTCAAAGGTGAGTACTTCAGTTGAAAGAACAACCTGATTATTCTTAAGTTTACTTAGTATAACCGTTGGTGCTTCATCGTCATTCACCTCAAATTGAATTATTTGTGGTTCTGATGCTGTAAGTCCATATTTGTCTTTCCATGCAAGTTGTATTTCAGTAGTGGTATCATCGGATATTGATTCTGTAATTATGCGTGGACCATCAACCTTCTGAGTACGATCATTTAGTGTAGCTTCGGATAGTTCACGGGTAATAGTAGCTTCTAAGGTTGCACTACTGCCTTTTACGATGTTAATAATTCCCCCGCGTACATCAACAGTTTCAGGTTCCGTTCGCAGTAGATATTCAGGAAGTTGTACTTTAGCAACGAGTTCTTTTAAGGCTGGTCTTAATTTAGGTTCGACAGGTATGGTGCGTCTTGCATCTCCTATACGTAGGTTAAGTATTCCATCTTCTGTTTGTGGTGGTAATTCAAACTTATATGTTGATTCTTCTCGTTCTGCTACGACAGGATTTTGTTTTGCATATTGTGCTTGTCCTGATTCAGGTTTCCATGGAGAATTCTCTTTTAACTCTGCATTTACATTGAAAGCTTCCGCATAGGCGACAACACGACTGTCTGTATTTCCATCTAATTGTGCGAAAGTATAACGTTCAACCTTTCTCCAAGGCGTTAACCATCGTGCTAAAGCGTTGCGGCTTGGTTCAGGAATAATTAGAATGCCGATAATGACAATTATTAATGGGATACCCACAGCTAATGTCCACCGTCTGTGGCGTGGATTCGGCACAGCTTCAGCCAGATTGTGTCTTGATACCTCTTCATCAACCTGCCGCATAGCAGCAGCTATTAATGCGGGACTGGAGTATTTATCAGATCTATCTGATGCGAGTTCAATAATACCAAGTACATGGTCACCAAATCGTGGGAACTTACGTTGGAGTAATCGTGCGATCCCTTCAAGATGACGGTTTTTCCAAACCCAGTTATAGTATTTTAATGGTAAGAACACGACCATACCAATCATCCCAGTAATGAGGATGAGACTGCGTAGGAGTGCATGTGTATCAAAGAGTCTATCTAAACCAAAAACAACGAGATATGAAATTATGAGACCGAAGAGAGCTGCTAAAGTTCCCTCTGCAAGTTTAATTATCCAAACCCTTTTCTTGTATTGGTTAAGGGCAGATTTCATTCGTGGAGGTAAGTTGATGTTGTTTTCTTTTGATTGTGTTTGTTTCATAAACACCTCCGGTAGTATGGTAGTTTATTGATTAGTAATCCGTTATCGTTTGTTTGTAGATTATACCTTTAATTTGTTCTGGTTTTCAATGAATAGGTCGTCCAGAATCTCAGTATATACTGCCTATTTATGGGAGAAGGTGTGATTCTGTTTTATATATATCTTCAATTTGGGATTCTTGTGGTAAGTAGATGGCAACAGAGATATCAATTCCATGTAGAAATTTACACATCAACGGACCAACTGTCTTCCAATCCAAACCACCTAATCCACAACCGAGTGCTGGTAGTGCAAGAGATTGAATTCCTTGTTTTTGATAATTGTCTCGAACCCATTTAAGTCCTCCTTCAATGTCCTCCATCCGTGAGTTGTCTTTCCAATGTCGTTTAGTTGCAAATAGAAGGAACCATTTTACAGTATTAGATGTACCAAGGGGTGTTTCCAAATCAGCTAATTCATCATCCAATGAACTTTCCCGTTTGTATAGGAATGGTCTTGTAGCGGTGATTCTTTTTGATCGACAGGCATCTTGGTATGCAACATAGACATCCGGAAATTGATACTTCGCCCGTGAAGCCAATCCTTTTCCCATGACTCCTTGTAGATTAACACTAATTGTTAGAGTCTGAAGATTTGAAAAGAACATATCTCCATCAATTAGTGAAATATTAGCCCCAATTTTTGTACGACTGTTTGGTTGGAAGAACATATCTGGTTGTGTACTAATTGGAATATTTGAATCACCTAATATACTTTGAGCTTTTTCTCGCGTTGAGTTTTTTGCAACATAGACTGCTTGGATATAATCAGGCTTGACCTGATTTGGAATTAGACATTCTGCCATAATCTTCCGTTTCGATCCATCATCTCTATTCCACCAATCATTTTGAATTATTGACCATTGTTTCCTAAGTATATCCATCCCTTTATTTGGAGGATAAAATAGTGTTGAATCATGTGCAGCATTTCCATCTGTGATAAATATGCCATTTTCATTCAATATTGTAGTCTTTATTCCAACAACTGCTAAATTGGTAGGGTCTTTTTCATGTACTACACGGTACATCATTGCATTACGCGGTTGAAAATAAAGATTTGCATAAGACCATAGATTCCTACCACCTGGGGTTGTTTTTTCTTTTCGTCGTGAAACAATATCAGTATCATATATAGGTGTCGAATGTACATCATCAGTTTCAATTTTCTCGTGAGAATAAATTCCCAGTGACATAATGGAACTAAGATTGTTGATATGTGTTATATAGAAAAGTTCTCTGATATTTAATTCAGGCATAGACACCTCAAAAGATGTACAAATTAGAATGAACTTAGTTCTTTTGAATTATATCAGTAATATAATAGAATGTAAATTAGCCTAAATTAGTTTAGACTATACACCGTTCAATGGATTTAATTCTCTGATTACCATTCCTAAACTGAGGGAATATAGTTTCCATTTATAAACCTACCCTAAGATGCTGCATTAAATTACAACTATATTGCACCAATCATTTTGCGTGCTACCCAAAAGACACCGAGTAGTAATATTAGCAATCCTCCCCATAATGGATGTGCCCAGATTCGTGTGCGTTGAACAATTGGTTGTGGTTCTGGAAGGGCTGCCAAATGATCTAACAGGTTTGATACTTCGGATATAGTGACCATTTTTCCATCTGTGATATTGGCAATTTCTTCAAGAACATCAAAACGTGCTAACTTACCTTGTTGTTCACGATTTAGACCTTGTACGGATAGGTCTGTCTCTACAGAAGCCCCAGTCTCACTACTACTCGCTATGAGTTTGTAATTACCTGCTTCCTTTGGTGAAAACGTACCAACAAATAATCCCCATGCATCGTCAATACCTGGTTGTAAACGTATAGTCTCTGTTTTACCGGCTGGTGATATTGCTTGTACAATTACAGTACCTCTGTCTAATGGACCTCCAACATTATCCATAACGTTTGCATTTAGGGTGACTACATCATCAACACTTGGTCTATCAGGCGCGAAGAATAATCTAATTGATTCACCTTGTGCCATTTGTCTTCTGTAAGCCATCCATCGTGCGACTTGACTCCAGAACCGATAATGGTATTTGTCCTCAACCCCGTGTCTCCACCGCCATGCACTGTCTGTTCCCATAAATAGGACTTTACCTGTACCGTAAGTTTTCGTCACAATAAGTGGCACACGTCCTGATGCAGTAGCGACCTGATCGTGTACTGCCAAGATTTCTGTACCTACTTTCGCTCGTTTGATACCTGCATACCAAAAGAATCCGGGTAATGATTGCCATACATCACTATTCGTAATATCAGTATCGCTTAGACGGGTTAATAGACTTCGCTGTCCGGGTTCTGTGAGAGCGAAATAACCTTGTATATTTGAGCCAACACCCTTGGGTACAGCGGGATCTAAGACAACAGGATAAAGATCTGCGAGGGGACCAATCGTTAGAGATTCTTGTGCGCCTGTACGTCCTGGAATGAAAACGATCCCTGCAGCTTGTGCGGTTACAAGTTGTCGCAGGTCTTGTGCTTGTTCAACCGTGAGTTGATCCGCATCAATACCGACATCTCCAAGAAACACCACGTCAAATTCGCTGAGTTCTCTTGCGTCAGGGAAACGATCTATATAACTACGACCGCCACCCATTTGTGGTAATTTTGGATGGAAAAGCAGACAGGATACATCAACACCAGCATCGCGTTCTAATGCATTTCTTAGATACCTGTATTCCCATCTGGGATATGATTCAATAACAAGTATTTTCAACTGTTCTTCACGAATGGATATAGGTGCGGAAAGTTCGTTATTTTCCGGTATTAATTCTTGTGCATCTTTTGCAAGTGTAATCTTAATATTATATTCACCAGTTTCTTGGGGAGTCCAAGAAACGTTATCTTGTGATTGTCCCATTGCTGGAACAGTGATTACCTTAGTCGCGTTACTTTTATCGTTTATGGATAGTGTAAGGGTAACCTCTCTATCTTGTCCCATTGTGTTCCGAATCACATAGGGAATTCGAAGTTCCTTTTTTGTTACGCCGTATGTAGGAGCGTTCATGCTGACTAACTCCAGATCAGGTAGAGGCACTTTACTACCGACACCGACAGTAAAAACAGGAATCCCCTTCATGTGGAACCGTGTAGCTGCGTCAACTGGTGAGTTTCCGACATTCCTATCTCCATCGGAGAGTAGTACCACACCCCGAAGATTGCTGTGAGTCTCTAAAACGTGGGACATACCGGCGTTTATGTCAGTTCCCTCTTCTGGTGGATCTAATTGTGAAGAAAAGGGTTCGAAAACGACGTTTAGTTCAGAATCATCAGGTAACTGCCATGCTTCTTCAGAAATCAAAGGTAGAATAGTTTCAGCTCGTGTTTTTCGTTCGGATGACCCGTTTTCTTCATTTATAACATCCCGAGTTTGCATACTATTGGATTTATCCCATAGGACAGCAAGGGTTGAACGTTGTTCTGGTGGTTGTGATTCTAACCACTCGGGTTGATTTAGAGTTAAAACCACAAGAATGACCAGAACCAATCGTAGTAGTTCAAGCATCCCGATCTTCTTACGGAATCCGCTCCGATACCATGCTAAACAACAGAGTACAGCAGTTACCAGGACGATGATAACTCCTGTAATGATAACAGTGTTGTCGGTGAAGAATTGTAGGTAACCTTGTTGATCCTGCATTTAGATTTTGTCTCCAATTTGTTTATTGGCAATTAGTTCTCAGTGGTCTTAATTGTGTTTATTTATTTATTCAGATGAGAAATTCAACCTATTTTAATCCTAATATAGAACAAACTAATTAGGTGCAAAAACAGACCTTTAATCCTAAATTCCCTGAGAAAAATTCGTGAAAATATTGGATTTTTGAATTCGTTGAAAAAGAGTAAAAAGTTACACTTTTTGACACATTGTGTGACATTGAAATTGGTGTAAATTACCCCTCTAACCTCTGTTATAGCCTGACTTTACTCCACTTTAAATGGTCTTTATAAGAATTTCCAAAAAGTGTCATTTTGTGTTTATGTTGTTCTTTGTATTTTTGACAATTTCAACCTGCATATTATAGTCGATTTTTTGACATAAAGTTTTTTTGTATTTAGGACGTTTTTATAGAAAGTCATCATTTATTCTCTATTTATATATTTATCATAAAGGCTATGATTTTGAAGTTGGATCTACTCAAATTATTTATGTATTTTTATTCAATTTTGTGCTTTGTAATATATGTAAGTTAACCAATTTTCCACTTTTCTGTAGCATAGACTTCCAGTTTGCGTCAAAAAGATGAACAAAGTTGTAGTTTGTGTTAAAGAAACAGCTTTTGGTAATGTTAGTTGTTAGATATAGATATTTTCTTCATTTTATTTTAATTTTTTAGAAGAATGTGTGAAATCAGTATACATTCATATCAGTTGATTGAGTCAATAATCGATTATAGAAGTGATACCATTTCTAAATTATGCTGACTCATTACTAATTGAAGAAACTCCCGAAATCCCTTATCAGGGAGACTATCAAGAGTATTCGTAATAGAAGCTGTTAAATTAGAAATTGGTAAAGATGTTCCGATTGACGATGTTAATCTCCTTCTGCAGTAGCGAAATCTAACTGTGGATTGGTTTCGGCTTTTTTACTTGGTAGACTAAAGAATGCTTCAAGAATGAGAGCTACAATCATGGCAATGAGAAATGTCCGCCAGAGTTCACTTGCTAAGGAAGAGGTGTCCCCCACTTCAACATCAATGCGTCTATATGACAGATCCTTGAATAGTCCATCCACTTTTTCATTGGATTCAGCCTTAGCAGTATCTTCATCTTCATCTCTATTAACTGCAACCCATTGATCTTCATTCTGATAGACACCCGCATGCAAACCGCGTTGTGACAGTGAATCTACATTCCCATCAGGGGCAACCTTCATCCAATTATTATTATCATTAAATAGGTCTGATGCGGCATGTCGTTGAGAAGCCATTGCTAATGCACTACTACCTTGTGCTAACACCCGATTCAACATAATATAAAACGTTATCCCGTCACGTTCAAAAGATGAGTATTGTGCAGTAGGTAGAGTACTGCAAAAATATATGCTACCGTGATCTGTGGGTATATGTGAGAAAAGGGGTGCATCATTGCTGAATCTTGCTAATGTTGTTCCCTTGGTTTCAAGGGTACGATATCGAAATGTGCGTAGCTCGTTTAATGGTAATGGATCACCGCTATCTACATGAGCTAATATACCTGTGTCTCCCCTCCACCATGAAATCTCATAGGGATTACCACCATCGGTGATTTCCCATTCATTCCACCGAGATTCATATAATTGAAAACCTGTATTTTTACTTGGTGGGAAAAAGATGACAGCTTTACCTTCACTTACGAAGTTCTGGATCTGATTAGCAACCAATCCGTCCGGTAAAGGGGCTTGCCATATTAATAATGCCGTGCTTTCCCAATCAATTTCTGCCACTCGTTCTGGCGTGATCACATCAGCTTTATGTTGTAATCGAGAATCTGCTGGAATAGCAATGGCACGACGGAAAGCTTCGCCTATGTTTACATTATCGCTAACAATAACGGTTTTTCTAACAGGTGGTTCAGAGAATACAAAGTAGTATCGATTATCTAACGGGTTCGTATCCCCCGGTAGTCCGACCGATCCCCATCCGGTAGAAAGTGTTCCTTCAATTGGGATACGATGTCCTTGTATAGATGCCCCTCTGACATCAAGTTCGACCTCCACGACAGAACGTACATTATTCACATCAAATTCGATAGGGATCTTAGGTATACCGCTATTATGCCCTTCAGTACGAACTCTTATATCGAGTATGAGTTCAGCTTCGTTGCCGCGTTGCCACCGTTGTATGTTATTGACCCTAACAGATAGATTGTTTTCAGGAATTTCTGAATATGCTAATAGGAAAAAATGAATACCTTCTAACTGCTTGAATTCGTTGTTTAATGCATCCCATCGACCACTATTCACTACCCAATCATTCTCACGTAGATCAGAACATATCCAAACTTCTGCACGTCCGGAGTTATTTGCTTTTAGATAGGTTAATGCAGTTTCTAACATACTGGGTATATTGGCAGTAGTTGCACTGGCTTCGGTCATGGGAAGACTCAGTAATGCATCTGGTGAATCAACATCCTGAATTTTTCCTGTTGCACTGTCAATTAGGACGAGGTTATTACCATAATCTCCTTGTTTTAGTAAATCAGCTAACTTTTTTAGTGCGGTAGTTCTTTTTGATTCATTTGCTTGTAAATCCTGGGTCTCCATGCTGGCGGATCTATCGAGTAACACCATAGTGACATCAGGTTTTGTCATGCCGATGCTACCGAGCCATCCCCCTGATAATGGTCGGCTGATTGCGAAGATGAGTGCTGCAATAGCCAATGTTCGCATAAGTAAGATGAGGATATGTCTTAGTCGTGCCATCCCTTTGCTCATGCGTTTTGCGGTAATCAGGAACATCATTGCTGCCCAAGGAACAGTTCTGTGTCTGCGTTGGTTGATTAGATGTATAATTATTGGGAGTAGTATTAGAGGCAGTGCAAATAGTGTGAGTGGTTGTAGGAAGTTCATAATTGGCTATTGGCTTTCAGTTGTCAGCTTTCAGCTGTCAGCATGCATTTTCTTTATCATAATTGGCTATCAGCTGTCAGCTGTTAGCAATTATTCTTCTGTTCGTATTTTCTTTATTAGGGTAGCAAGCATTTTCTTTATCTTAATTATTTGGTTACTTAGGTCTTTGTATTGTTTGTCATCAATATATTTCAGATCGTGAGATAAAAAAATCAGATACTCCGTTTCACTCGCTGATCCCATCGCAATTTGAAGAAATCGGGCAAATTCAACTGAACTCCCTCTACCACAACCTTCAGCAATATTAGTTGGAATGGAGGTACAAGCACGACGGACTTGAGCTGAATGGCATATGCTGATAGTAATCCTCACTTATTGTTTTTTCGTTGTGCGTCCCAAGAGGAAACGAGCCAGTAAGTCTCCATAATCATCATTAATATAAACCCTATGATAGTCAATCTCTGTATCTCGGATAACTTCATCCATATTCTGTATATAGGTTTGGATTGCCCTTCGATATTGAGTTCCTATGATGTGTGGATCAGCTAATACAGGTTCTCCACCCTCTAAATCAACAAAACGCATAGGACGGTCGAATTCGAAGTCAAGTTCGTTTTGTTCCATAAGATGGAATACAGCGACATCGTGCTTCCGAAATCGTAGATGTTCAAAACAACTTCGAGCTTCTTCAGGATCAATGAATAGATCAGATAGGATAATAATCATTGCACGTTGGGGTACCCGTTCGGCAGCTTCGTGGAGTATATCAACTAATCCTGTTTCACCTGTAGGTTCAACAGATCCAAGTTCATCCAATACAGCCCCGAGATGTGTTGCACTCCTTTTTGGCGGTATCTCTCTATGAAATTGTTCCCCGGCACAATAAAGTCCTACAGCATCACCTTGTAGTGCAGCAATATATGCTAAAGTGCCACCAATACGTCGAGCATAATCGAGTTTACTCATCCCGTTATTTGCGAACCCCATTGAACCGCTGGTGTCAACAATAAGGCATAGCCGTAGGTTTGTATCTGCCTCAAACTCTTTTATATAATACCTATCATTTCGTGCATAAGCACGCCAATCAAGTCTTCGTGTATCATCTCCTGGCACATATTTACGATATTCAGCAAATTCAAGACTTGATCCCCTAATTGGACTGCGATGTTTCCCCGCTACGCTTCCGATCATGGGTAAACGTGCATGTAGCTCCAAGGTTGATAGGCGTTCAAGAACTTTCTGATCGAGGTAATCTCGTTTTAGTTGTATAGCCATTGCAAGTTTTTAGTTGTTAGTGATTGTTTTAACTTACTTTCAGGTCGTCTGGATGCCATTTTAAAAAAACGAGCGAAATGTGCTACATTTTCTCTTACGCAAGCATAAGTAATATTATGGTAAACATTAGATTTAATTATACACTTTACTTGTAGGAGTGTCCTCTTGGTCGCGACCGGGAGGTCGCTCCTACAGAAGAGTTGCGGGATGCGAACAAATGTTGTGCCAATAGAAAATGTCGTATTAATTTTATTGTTCACTATAGTTGGAATATCAGGCAATTAACACAGAAGAATTTTAGTTCTCCGAAAGTTCTTCGACGAGACGGTCAACGATGTCCCCACTTGTAATATTTTCCGATTCAGCAGCGAAGGATGTGATGACTCTATGTCCTAACACCGGATTTGCGACAGCAATAATATCTTCAAGTCGTGCCATATAACTACCACTAAGTGCGGCGCGTGCTTTTGCACCAAGGATCAGATATTGAACTGCGCGTGGTCCGGCACCCCAAGCTACAAGTGGTTTTAACCATTCTGGTGCAGCATCCCCCTTTGGACGTGTGCTTCTTGCTAAATCCACAGCAAATTCAAAGATATGCTCTGGAACCGGTACACGGCGTACAAGATTCTGAAATGCCATTACTTGTTCACCAGTGATAACATGGTCTAAAGTAGGTAAAGACATACCGGTTGTAGTTCTTGCAATTTCGATTTCTTCGACACGATTTGGGTAATCTACTTCAATTCTGAACATAAATCTATCCAACTGTGCTTCTGGGAGTGGATACGTCCCTTCCTGTTCAATTGGGTTTTGTGTTGCAAGAACAAAGAAGGGTGGATCCAACTGATATGTCCTACCGATAACAGTAATCTTATGTTCCTGCATAGCTTCAAGCATGGCTGCTTGTGTCTTTGAAGGTGCTCTATTAATTTCATCTGCCAGGATAAGGTTAGCAAAGAGAGGTCCCTTAACGAATTCAAACTCGCGTTTCCCACCAGGGATTTCTTGCAAGATATCTGTACCTGTGATATCCATAGGCATTAAATCGGGAGTAAATTGGATTCTTCTGAAAGACAGTGCCATGGTATCCGCGAAACAACTTACTAATAGAGTTTTTGCTAATCCGGGAACACCCATTAAAAGGGCATGACCTTGTGAAAAAAGGCAGATTGCTAAGTTTTCGATGACTTGCTCTTGTCCAATGATGATCTGGTGAAGTGTATTTTTTAAATCTCTGTATACTTCTCCGAGTTCATCTATAGCGGCAACATCATCGGCATCCATTTGGTCAGTGTGTTGTGGTGTTTGCATTATTAGTCCTTGGGTTTTAATTGGTTGATAGTAGTTATTGGTTGTTAGTTCTTTGTTTTTTCTTCAGATTATTTAGCATCTATTGACGATAGTGATTCTGTGTTATATTTCAATAGATTGGGTAGCACTCAAGAAGCACATTTTGATATTTATAATTGATTTGACCTTTAGTAACGCAAACTATATTTTCCCGTTTACCTTAAGTCTTTCTTGAATAGAAAATTCATACCATGTATCATTTCTTTCTATTTTAAGACGCTTTTTAAGGTAGTAATGGTTGCATAAATATGCCATTCATAGTATAGAAAATTCCAGTAATGCCATAGTTGTCAACATTAAGCTTGGATACTATCATAATTAATATCGAGGTCTGCGTACATATTGGTTTCTACCGGGTAGCTTTTCGATGTTCGAATCCATCCACAGTAGGTGTGTTTTGAGCCAAGTCTTCAGGTCATTTACTTGTCCTTGATAGGTAGGTGAACCTGGACTGGGATTGCCAAAAAGTGTATGTTGTAAAACGGGCCATCTTTGGAAGTTTCGTTTCTGTGCTTCTGATAAATATTCTGCTGTCTGATCAATTTCCTCAAGTAATGCTGAATTGGATAGTTCTTTCTTGCGGAGCGATTTCCATCTTTTGACAAGTTTCTGTTTAAAGTTCTCATCTGTTATTAGGCGATGCCACCAAAATGGAACAGGATTTGTATAGATTAGCCAAGAATCTGTTTCCCAACCTTGATGGAAGATAGTATTTCCAATAGATAAATTGAAATCCCAAACAGGTCCCATATTTAATTTTCCATTTCTGTCTTTATACATATATGCGCTATATCGAAACCCATCTGTATTTTTGAATAATTCATTGATAATAAAATGATCGATGAATGAATCAACATCAATAAACCTTGCATAACCGATATTTGTGTCTTTATATTGACTGCTCATTAAAGCATGTTCAAAGTCATTCATATATCTTTGTATCCACCGCTTGTGCTCCAAGGTCATATTTCGTTCTTTTGGATATACATAAGCCAATCTTGTGCCATGGTTTGTAAAGAAGAATGTCTCTTGAGGATCGTTTTTATCTATCTTCAACATATACCCCCCTGTGATTTCAGGAGGTTCATTATGCGTTGATTGTAAAGATTGAATAGGAACTCTGTCCTTTCCTCGTTTAATTTTCTCAATAAGTAAATATACACCGACATAATGCTTTGCTTGTATTTCTTTATCTCTGCTTGTATTCAGGAAGACTTCAACAAATCTGGTTCGAGTGGCATATCTACCGATACGATTACTGAATTCATACGCCAAGTAATTCCGCATGAGACTCTTATCACTAAAAGGACCATTTAACACCCAATCTGAACCTGCTGGCATGCCGAGTATAGACACATCTATCTCAATTCCATTATCATCATGTGTTTCAATCCCATACTGTTTCTTTGGAAACATTTGTGATGTTTGTCCCCTTATCTCAATTCCAATTTTTCCATCAAGATGTATATGTGTACTATCCAAGGTATTTCCACCACCAGACTCATCGTATATAATCCTCATTTTCGCGGGGGTTTTCGGTTCATCAGGTATCCCCATTCCATATGTATCAATTATTAGGAGTGGCAGATTTGATGTATGTTTCCAAGGTCCACTTAACGGTGGGATTGGAGGATGAAAACGTCTTTGTCGTTGCGGAGAATATCTACGGTTTGGAGGTCTATTCCTCTGAATGGATTGCTGAGCAGTAAATGATTTTCTCCGTTGATAAGATTGGCTAAGGGTATCTGCAATATAAATGACAAATAGACAGAAAATGATACCTGTAAGAATGATGACGAAATTTTTTTTTGATCGAAACATAGTTATTGTCAACCTCAATGTGGTATTGGGAAGGTGTTATAGGAAATTTTAATAGGATAGATTAGATTTGTTATGAATTATTTCCTTATCAACTACGGCAAATTTATATCTTAGCTAACCTTTATCGAATAATAGTGTATATTTATTATGGGTCTTTTGATGTTCTGTGTGTTACAAGTATACCAGAGAAAGTAGGGTAATATCAATGAAAAGTACTATGGGGTTAGATGACTCTTTTCTTCAACTAAGTTCATTGTATCACTGACAGTATCCAGTCTTTAATAATTTCTAATACTACTGGTGAGATGGTTTCCTCAATTATGGCATATTCATTAACTAATCCTGTTTTTGCATGTTGGAAGAGATGATTTAGATCTGGTATACGATGAATTGTCACATTCTGATTTCCACCTTGTTTAAGTGCATGCGCAATAGCCTTTATATTTTGTTCCGCATCGACTTGTACATCAAGCTCCCCGTTAAGAGCTAAAACAGGTGTTTTAATTTTCCTTAAATAAGGTTGTGGATTGAATGTAAGAAAATATCGCATCCAAGGATTTAGTGCTTGTTCAACTGATGCCTGCACCATTCTGTCATCCACTTTGTCAGCCTGCATACCGTTAACTTCAAACTGTTTACGTACAATTATACTCACCTGCGGATGCACTTCAGCATCAGGTCTATCCGATGTTAAAATTGTAAATAGACTATCAAGTAGTGTCATTAATGCTTGCTTGCGTTCCTCTTCAAACCCCATAGCATCGAAAATTCGCTTGTTCTGTTTTTTGAGCAGTTGTGAACCGAGTACACCGGGAGCAGCCAAGAGTATAGTAAACTTAACATCATCATTTCTACTTGCAACAATAGAAGCGATTGCCCCACCTTCACTATGACCGATCAAGCCTATAGATGCGATTCTCTTATCTTTCTTAAGAAATGCAACGCCAGCATCAACATCTGTAGCAAAATCAGCGGTTGTCGGTGGTTTAGGGTGCTGAGTTGATTTTCCAATACCGGGATCATCAACTCTGAGCACAGCGATACCTGCGCGGGTGAGGTAGTCGGCAATAACCCAAAACGGCTTATGTCCAAAAACCGTCTCATCTCTGTCTTGCAAACCGCTACCAGTGATAAGTAGAGCAGCAGGGAAAGGTCCTTCATCGGGGGGTAAAGTTAACGTACCAGCAAGATTGACAGTCGCATTTTTATATTCAACTTCTTCTATTCTGTATGGGAAGGGTGGTTTCGGTTCTTGGGGTCTGGATGGATTGGCTATTTTTTCTCGTGAAAGATGAAAATCAAAGGTAAAACCTGCTTGTGTGAATTTACCCTTGATGCCTTTCTCTTGTATCTGTCCATCAAAGGTAGGGTTCCCCGGAACACCTTGTATAGAGAATTTTACTATCGGAATTTCACCTGTAACATCTATTTGAAAATCAGTTAACGATAATCCAATTGCCCCTTGAGCAGGTATATCAATGGTGCCACGCCAACTACCATCTTCTTTTGTAAGGTCTATCTTAATGTTCAGTGGTTGGTTAGGAACTTCAATTGTTCCTTCCCAGTGTCCAGATATTTGAGTCTCAGCTTGACTGATAGAAATAGAAGCAAAATAGATGAGAATAAAGAGTATTATATGTATATTGTATTTCATGTATGATATGTTTGTATTTTAGAATAAGTCATTCAACCTTTATTATTACATATTTCTTCGTTCATGTCTTGAGTAATTCGTCATGTTGTTTATGGTTATTTAGTTTCTATTAGCAGTAAGAGTATTGATGTTTCTGAGTTTTTTACAGAAATGACGAAAATCGGAATACTTATACCATTTCTATATGATAATATAACATTATTTCGTAGGTCGGGTAGATGCGGTAGCAAAACCCGATTTTTTATAGTGCCATGTTCAAATCAACGCCAAATGCGCGTGTGGCATTTGACGGGTTTCGTTCCTCTACCCGACCTACAATATGTTATGACAATTTGTCAATTTGAAATGGTATTATCTATCAAGAGAGCTAAGTTAAATGATGATTACTGCAAATTAACTCCTACCCTGACAAATAGAGATCGGGAATCAGAGTTCCCTCCTACAGCAGAGGATCTGATAGGACACTAAAATTTGAGATGTTAAATCGTTCGGATAAATAGGGGTGATACAGCACACGTAAAATAAGAATTATGGTGAGGGTAGGAGATCCTTCTGCCCAAATGGTTTTTCATTGATTATCGTTTACGTTTTTCAATATTGATGAAATATCCCAAATCATTACTGTTCCATCACTACTGTAACTCATAAGAGTTTTCGTCTCTTTGTTAAAGGTAATTTTCCTAATAGATCCAGTATGTCCTTTGAGAATCTTTATCTGCTCTCCTGTATCTATATCCCATAGGTAGATTACCCCTTCAGAAATTCCAGATGCAAGAATTTGTCCTTCTGGACTGAAGGATAGTTGTGTAACGAAATCATTACCAGCTGAAAGAATTTGATACCATAGTGGCTCCGAAATTTGTAGTTTTTGCTCGCCAGTAGCGAGATCCCACAATCGGATCGTTTTATCATCCCCTCCACTTGCCAATCTATTACCATTAGGATTAAAGGCAATACTCGTGATATCATTTGTATGTCCAGATAGAGTATCTTTGATTTTTCCAGTTTGGACATCCCACATAACTATAATATAAGACCATTTTGAGTAGTCAGAAGAAGTATCTGATAATGTTATGGCGAGTGTCTGTCCATCAGGACTAAATAATACCTTACTGTTAATTGATGCACGATGACCATTTGTAGGACTAACACTAATTTTCTGTTTTAATTCTCCTGTATTAATGTCCCATACATGAAATTCCCAGACATCAGATATGTTGTCGCTTTCAACACTTGTTAGAATCTTCCTATCACTGCTGAACACCATCGTTTTAACAGTTTCCGTCAGTCCATTTAGGGTTATAAGATATTTTCCTGAAGCTGTATCCCATAATCGGATATTATGATCCGTATCTACGGTTGCAAGTATATGTCCATCTGGGTTGAACAACATTTTATATACCGGTATTCTATATCCTCTCATAATTTTCCTTACTTCACCTGTATTCGGGTGCCAAAGCCGTATCGTCTTATCATAACTACTACTTGCAATTGAAGTTCCATCGGGACTGATAGCAATACTGGAAATCGACTTCTTATGTCCAATAAGAGTCTTCGTATGCCTACCTGTGTTAGTATCCCATAGTTGGATGGTATAATTATCCATAGTCTCATGACCTATTACAGTATGTCCATCTGGACTAACTGAAAAATCCCACCAACCCATATGTCCCGTAATTGTATTAGCCAGTTCTTTTGTAGTAAGATCCCAGAAACGAATAATTCCATCGTTTCCCCAACTAACAATGGTTGATCCATCTGGACTATATGTTAATCGAGCATTTGAACCTGTATGAAGGTTGATCCTATCCTTTTCTTTACCAGAATCAATATCCCATATGAAGATTATTCGATCTAAGCTACTACCTGCCAGTGTCTTCCCATCAGGACTAAAAGCTACATCGGTAATATGATGATTGTCTGTTTCTATGATTAGGTCTTTCTGGTTGTTAACACCCATAAGCCGTATTGTCTTCCTATAATCTACTATTGCAAGTAAACGTCCTTTGGGACAGAAAAATACTCTATTATAACCATTTAAATCATCTATTGTATTCACTTGCTCTTCTTTGTTAATATCGATTATTTCTACATTCTTATTCCTTACATCTACAAGAATAAGAGTATTTCCAACATAGGATATAAGTGAGTATTGGGTAGTATTTCTATCGATGGTCTTCTTTTGAGTGCTTGTTTGGATATCCCATATAATGATTTCACCTATAGATGAACTTGCAAGTATTTTACCATCAGAATTAAACACTACATTAAAGACCCGATGATTGTGTCCTCTAAAAATCTGTTTTAGTGTTTGAGTTTTGACATCCCATAGTCTAACAATTGCATCCTCGCTCCCTGTTACTATTGTCTCTCCATCAGGACTGAAACTGAGACAAGTTATTCTGGATGTATGTGGCATCAAAAGGGCAAGTTCATCAGTACTATTTGTATCATAAAGCCATAATCCAATACCTGTTGCCACTGCAAGGATTGTACCATCAGGTGAATAGACTAATTGGTTAACTGAACCTTTACCAATCCGTGCCATAACACCTTTCGGTAAATATCGTTGTGGGGAATCAATGGTTATGTCTTCAACTACTGTCGGTTCATAACTTTTTACAATAATAGAAATAATAAGAATTGATAAAATAGCAATTATCAAAAGAGTAATGCTAATTTTACGTGTCATAGAAGCAGACTCCAGTTAGACCATTCAATCTTATGTGTTTATTTTTCAGATTCACCAATATCTGATTGAGATGGAATATACCACAAGAATACGGTACCATCAATACTACCTTTTGCTATTGTTTTTCCATCTGGACTGATTGCAGAACTTAGGGTTTGGGAGATATTGGTCGTAATCTGATGCTTATGCTGTCCATTGAGGACATCCCATAGATGTATTTTCCCCCACAGATCGTTGTTACCCCATAGAGGATTTCCACTTTCACTCGCCACCACTTTTCCATCCGGTTGGAAAAATACATTCCAGAGTGTTTCCTTATATCCCGTAAGTCCCATCTTCTGTTGTCCTGTGGGTACATTCCATAAACGAAGTGTACCATCTATACTTATACTTGCAAGGGTTTGACCATCAGGACTAAAAGTAAGTGTCTGAACTTCATCTATATGACCGGTAAAGGTCTTGATGTTCTCATAAGTGTTTACGTCTAATAAGGAAACGGTTCCGTTGTGACTCCCGTAAGCCAATATCTGTCCATTCTGACTAAACGTAATGCTCGTAATACTCTCATTGTGTAAGTCGAGTGTTTTCTCATGTTTACCTGTTTTGACATGCCAGAAACGTATATTGCCTTTCTGACTTCCACTAACAAGTGTGTGTCCATCTGGACTAAATGCAATGCTCTCAACATAACTTGTATGTCCTTTTAGTGTTTTTACCTGTCTTCCAGTTTCTGTATCCCATAGAATGATGTTATTGCTTCCACTCAAATTTTGGGAATTTCGCTCAAGCAAAACTGATGGTTTAGCCTTCTCACCTGCTGCACTTGCGAGAATTTTACCATCAGGACTAAACGCCACGTTCTCAACATACGGGTTTTGTTCCAGATTTTTATCTAAGAAGAGTTGACTTGTGAGAACTCTTTTAAGTTGGTGTGTGTTTATGTTCCATAACCGGATAGTATTATCAGTAGTCGTACTTGCAAGAGTTTCACCATCTGGGCTAAACCAGAGACCTGTTACAGGATAAGCATGCCCATCAAGTTTTTTATTACGTGTCCCAGATTTTGCATCCAACAATCGAATAGAATGATGTCTACTTGCAGTTGCAATCGTTTTACCATCTGGACTAAACGATACCTGATCCACATGATCCCCATAGTCAAGTATCTTGACCATGTTCCCCATCTTTGTATTCCATAGGCGAATTGTTTCGTCTGTGCTTCCTGTTACGAGGAAATTTCCATCAGGACTAAACGATATATCAGACACCCATTTTTTATGTCCAGAGAGTGTATTCCTGAGTTCTATAGTATCAGCATCCCATAAACGGACCTCTCCATCTAAACTCGCTGTAGCAATGATTTTATCGTCAGGACTAAACTTAACACTCGTGATAGATTTATTATGTGCATCAATAGTGCCTTTTTCTTTTCCAGTGTTAGTATCCCACAATCGAATTTGTCCATCACGATCCCCCGTTACGATTGTCTGTCCATCAACACTAAATGCGATACAATTAATAAAATCTGTATGCTCTGGAATAGTTCTTTTGAGTTTTCCAGTTTTTGCATCAAATAAATGTACCTCTTTATAATCTAATCCTGCAAGAGTTTTACCATCCGGACTGAATAATATTACCTGCGAACCAATTATCTCTGTTGTAGGAGTACGTATCCGTTTCCTCGATTTAATATCCCAGAATGTGGTAAAACCGAAACTACAACTTGCGAGGGTTGTACCATCAGGACTAAAAGATATACTATCTATACTATATTTCTTCGTACCAAGTAGTTCAAGTTCCTGTAACGTTTTTGCGTCATACAACCAAATTCCAACAGTTCCTGCCACAGCGAGTAATGTTCCATCGGGAGAATACTCCATATCGCGAAGTTCTCCCTTACCAAGTCTGGCTTTTGCACCTTCAGGTAAATCCCATTGTGGGAATACATCACGAACCGTATCTTGTAAGTGTTGATCTGTAATTAAGTTGCCTTGATCAGTTGACACTTCTTGTAATTCATTGTTACCATCATTTCCTTTGCCGACAATATTGGATAAATCTTTTTTTTGATTTCGGAGGTCCAGTTCGGATTCAGTATCTTGGACTATTGCAGAATCTACGATATCCACTGACATCTCAGATTGAGCGTCTAAACTATACGGTTTCTGATGACGATTAAAATAATGACTACCCGTTCCCAACAATAATAAAATTAATGCAGCAGTTGTTGTACCCAATACCCATGGGATAAACGGTTTACTACCAGATGGTGGTGTGGGTTTAAGTCGAGATACTTCACGCAAAACATTCTCTGATACAGTTGGTGATATTTGGAAATGCGTAATGGCTTCGCGTATCATCGACTCTTCCTGTTTCAAACGGTTTCGTGCTCTTCGTAGCCGACTCTTAATTGTGTTTACCGATACACCTAAGAATTTACCTATCTCCTTTGCAGTCATTTCACCAAGATAATAGAGGGTAATTACTGTGCGTTCACTTTCTGGTAGTTTTTCGAGTAGATCTCTTACAATATCACTATATCGTTCAAGGGTTTCCTTCTCTCGTTGCTCCGATTCATACTTGCGAGAATATATCTTTTCAACTTCATGAGTCGGGGCGGCATCTAATGACTGCATTTGTGTCTTATGTCTTTGAATCCAATTTATGCATAGACGATTGGCAATTACATAAAGCCAACCATCAAATTGTTTGGGATTACTGAGGGTAGAGAGGTTTTTGTATACTTGGAGAAAAGTGTCTTGTGTTATTTCTTCAGCGATATGATAATCTCCTATTTTCCGCCAAGCAAGTGCATGTATTCTCTTCTGATACATTTGCACCAAAGAGGTAAATGCTTCTTCATCCCCATCCAAAACCCTATGAATGAGTAGGACACTATTCTCTGTCATCGTATAACCCCACAGATTAATCTTAGAATAAAACTACAAATTTATATGAAAATTTACTTATGTATCATATAAGACACAAATTCTTTGAAAAAGGGTGCATAATTAGAAAATATTTTGGATAAATTATGTAGTTTGTTGAACTAAATTAGATTACACAATACATTTAGGTATTCTAATGTTGAAATATGTGTAATCAAAGGAAGGATTTCTTATACCATTTGCAATAATAATTTTACCATTAACCGTTGTAAAGAAGATCGGGAATCGGAGTTCCCTCCTACAGAAGAGAGTGTGATATAATGGCATACAATCAATTAGAAATGGTATTACTTCACAAGACAAAAACATCGTAATGAATGTTTAGAGTTTGGATTCTAAGATATTGTCTGTTCAAAATATTCCATTAATTCAAAAATCTACTATAATTCAAATATGCATGAAGGATTGATAGCATGTTATAGTTGTTATGTTTTATTTTCTTACATCCCACATGAATATAGCATCATCTACTGTATCACTCCACCCTGAACCAGCAAGTGTCTTCCCATCCGGGCTAAATGCTAAACCCGTAATAAGAAAATTAGGTATCTTAATTTTCTTTAGTAGTTTCGTAGTCTTTGTATTCCACATGTATATGGTTTTGTCTGTACAAGCACTTGCGAGAATTGTTCCATCCGGACTAAACGCCATCCCCGATATAGTTTTCTTTTTTTTTGTAAGAATACTTTTATGTTTCCCAGATACGACATCCCATAGGTGGATTACATTTCCGTATTCCTTACCAGCAATTTTTTTGCCATCCGGACTGAACAACACTTTCTTGATACGATTTTCGTTACCTGATAGAGTTTTCTTTTCCTTGCCGGTGTTAACATCCCATAGATCAATTTTATTATGGCTAATAGTTGCATAGGTTTTACCATCTGGACTGAACGAACTATCTCCCCACACTGAATGATAAGCTCCTTCGAATGTCTCCTTATTCTTGCCAGTGTATACATCCCATTTATTGATTTCTCTTAAACCTGCGGATAGTAGGGTTTTACCATCTGTTGTAAATGAAACACAGTCAAAACCAAACCTATTCCCAATGAACGTTGCCTTATGCTTCCCATTATTAACATCCCATATACGGAATGTTCCGTCCTGACTGGAACTTGCAATATTCTTCCCATCAGGACTAAAAGTGATTTTATTAATATAGTCTGAATGTCCTGTAAGAAATGTTTTCGGTACATTAGCATGAACATCATAGACCCATATACCGATAGTACTAATTCCTGCTAATAGGTTTCCATCAGGAGAAAACAATATCTGATTGGTCACACCATTTCCAATCCCTGCTTTTTCTGGTAGATTCCACTGCTGTAAACTAACTTTAAAGGGTTCAGGTTGATTTAGAATCAGAACAAGACTAATTAGTAAGATTATAAGTATTGTACATATAAGGATTGTTCTTGATTTCATGGTAGATGATTCCTTGAGAATTAATCGGGTTTAACGAATTCTTTCTGATTGGGTTTCCATACACATCTAAGTCCACTTCTCAATATTTTGCTTCAACAGAAGTATTCACCATAGGTGAGAGATCCCATAGAATTACATCACTATTACTATTACCACAAGCGAGTGTTCTACCATCTGGACTAAATGCTAAACTATAGTTCAAAGATCTTTCATTGTTATCAGGTTGGAGATAAGTAAATAACCGCTCTCCTGTGGTGACATCCCAGATTCGAATCAGAAAGTGATCACTATCGCATGCTAAGATTTTTCCATAAGGTGTAAAGGTTACACCCCAGTTTGTATATTTACGTCCACTCAGCATATACTTTTGTTTTCCGGTAAAGATATCCCATACGCGAACAGTTCCATCCACTCCCACACTTAGAAGCATTGAATCATCAGGATTAAACAGTAAGGTATAGACACCACCTGTATGTCCTGTTAGGGTTTTTATCTGTTTTATATCATCTGTTGTTACATCCCACAAAAGTATCCTACTGTCACCACTTCCGCTTGCGAGTATTTTTCCATCATGACTGTAAGTTAAACTGGAAATATAATCTGTATGTCCTGTAATAGTCATTACAGATTTTCCTGTGGCTGCCTGCCATAACCTGATAGTATTATCGGTGCTCCCACTTGCAAGTATCTGTCCATCGGGACTGAATGTCACACTTGAAACATATCCTGTATGACCAATAAAATCTAATGGTTGTCCTTTAGAAGTATTCCACACATGGATAGTTTTATCTTTACTCCCATTGGCAATTTGTTCTCCATTAGGACTGAACGCTATGTTAGATCCAAAAGGTATTTCATGAAGTGGTATTCTTGGGTTAGATAACCAGCTGCTTTCCTGTTCTACATTAATAACATCAGCAGTATACTTTGGCAGTGTATTTTTATACTTACCTGTAGATGCATTCCACAAGTGTATCGGTGCGCGATTACTGGTACAGGCAAGGGTTTCTCCATCCTGACTGAATAGAACATTATGCACTGCAAATGGAAACTTAATAAACATCTCTTTGTTTCTATCTGATGCGATATCCCAGTCGAGAATAATACTTCTGTCATCTGGATTACTTGTATTCTTTTTTATGCGAACTTTGGCATCCCTATTGATATTTATGATTAGCTTAGCACCTTTGGGGAGGTCTTCATGTGCATCTTGCGTATAACCATATATTGGAGAGAATAAAGTAGAAGCAAACAAGAGGAACATTTTGAGTGACAGTAATTTCTTCATCTTTTATTTTTCCTGTTGGCACTTATTTAATCAGTATTACCGATTTTAGAATTCGTTTTACTGAAGATATTAGTGCTAAGTAAATAACTCAAATGGTAAGTTATGCACCATAAAAGAGACCTTAATTGTCAGAAATGGCATTATTTTACATCAAACTCTTGAATAATAGATGAGAGATCCCAGAGAAGCACTGTATTATCCATATTACTAATGCTGGCAAGTTTATTCCCATCTGGACTAAAAGATATCCCTGTAATTTTCCATGAATGTCCAGAGAGAGTTTTTATTCTTTCCCCAGTCCGTAAATCCCATAGATTTATTATTTCAGTATCGTATCTCGGACTCATCCCAGCGACTTCTGTTGCCAATGACAAACCGTTAGGATAAAACATAACATACCATTGCATTGGCTTATCACCAGTAATTGATTGTATTTGTTGTCCAGTATCTATATCCCATAAACGGACTGTCCCATCTTTCGCTGTACTTGCGATAGAACGACTATCAGGAGCAAATGAGATATTTGAAATAGCATCAGCATGTCCTTTTAGGGTTTTACTGATTTGCCATTTAGAAACATCCCATAGATGTATAATTCCTTTCTTATCACCGGTGGCAAGAATCCTACCATCTGAATTGAACATTAAGACCTTAATCGAATTAGAATGTGTATTGTGTTCGGTATCTACCTGCTGATCTATAAGAGTCTTCTTATGTTTCCCTGTTCTTACATCCCATATTAGTATCGTACCGTCTTGTCCTCCACTTATAAGTGTGTTCCCATCTGGACTAAAGGTCACACATTCAATAAGATTTTTATGACCTGTAAAGGTATGTGAGTGTCTGCCGGTAGCAACATTCCACAGACGAATCCTATTATCTTCGTAAGAAGAGCTCCAACTCGCAAGTATACTGCTATCCATACTAAACACAACACGTTTAATCGGTCCTTTATGGTCTTTTATTCTTCGCTTGGGTTCACCTGTAGTTGCATTCCATAACCGAATTAATCTATCTTTACTTGCATTCCAACTTACTATTGTTTCTCCATCCGGACTAACCTGAATTTTACTTGTCCATGCGTTTTTAGAGTTATCCTTCTTCCTTAAAAGAGTATGCAACCGTTTCGTAATAGTATCCCACAGATATATAGACCCATCAGATTCTGTAGTGATGAATTTCTCTCCATTCCCAGCGAAAGCCATATAATTCCTATCATCTTGATAATTACGATTATCTCTTGGACTTAGATTTGAAATAGTTCTCTTAAGTTTTCCTGTTGCAATATCCCATATACGAATCTCCCCTGGATAATCTACAGTTGCCAGAGTCTTTCCATCCGGACTAAAAGTTGCATTCGTCAGATAACCGGTATTTCCTGTGAAAGGCATTCGTTTACCTGTTGCTATATCCCACATACGTATTTGCTTATCATTAACCAAACTCAGTATTGATTTTCCATTTGGACTAAACAGAATATTTTCTACCTCTTTTACATAACCATCTTTCTTGATATTTTTTTCTGGATCGGTAAAAGTGTGTTTAAGTTTACCGGTTGTAGTATCCCACAAGTGTATCGTTCTGTATTCACCAGCGGTAACAAGTATACTTTTATCGGGACTAAAAAACGTCCTTTTTATTTTTTCTTTTGAATCACGTTTATCGGAAATTACTCCTTGCATTGCCAATGGTAGTTTTAATTCTCTTGAGGTAACATCCCAATAATTAATAGTCATATCACTGCTTCCAGTAATAAGTGTGCTTCCATCCGGACTGAATGATAAGAAAATGATTTCACTCTTGTGTTCTGTTAGGGTTCGTATGAGCTTCCCAGTATTGACATCCCACAAACGTACTGTCTGATCACGGCTACCACTTGCAATGATTTTGCTATTTGGACTATATGACAAACAAGTGACCATACTCTCATGTCCTTTTAGAATATGTTTGGAAGTGTTTGTCTTAGCATCCCGTATATGAATTTTATTGAAACTTATAGTAGCATAAGTATTTCCGTCTAAACTGTATGTTGCAGAGCGAGGGAAATCATGCTTCTTTTTTGACGGTTTTTCGATTTCAAGTAAAGTAACATCCCATTGGGTAATTTTATCGGTGAACCTTTCCATACCTGCAAGAACTGTCCCATTATCAGTAAAATAGACTTTCTCCATTTCCTGATGACTTCGAGATAACAGTTTACGTTCCTGATATGTATCAGTATCATATACCCAAATACCGATGGTAGTAGCAACTGCCAGTATTGATCCATCAGGTGAATATGCCATATCATTGATACGTCCCTTGCCAATACGCGCGATGGCACCATCAGGTAACTCCCATTGTGTGTAGTCTTGAGCATATATACTGAGGGCACCGATTTGAAGAATCAGAAGTAATAAACCTATTATAGGAAGTGCTGTTCTTATCATTTGTAATACCCTCTTACATTATCACTATTACGATATCCTTGTAAAATAACTATCCATCCCTATTATAGTATTTTAGTTAGCCAACTGCATGTTACCATCATTGTTTTTCAGAGATAACTCTGTCATATCCCATAGGAGGGTTGTTCCATCTATTCCAGAACTTACAAGTGTTTGTCCATCAGGACTGAATTTTAGGTAAGTGACATGACCAACATGCCCCATAAAAGTCCTAATTCGCTTACCACTCGTAATATTCCATAAATTGATTACACCATCAGCACGCCCCCCTACAAGGATTGTACCATCAGGACTAAATAAAATCTGAACAACCTGCCGTACATTATCTTTACGATATCCACCTATTATATACTGATTGTATAATATATTTATTTTTTCTCCAGTATCAACATTCCATAGATTGATTTTTTCATCTAAATCTGCCTTTGCAAGTAAATTAGATTCTGAATTTAATGCAAAAACACTAAACATACTTGGATAATCTGGAATTATCTGTTTCTCCTTTCTTGTACTGTCATACATAACAATTTCTGAATCAGTACAATATGCGAGCATACTTCCATCTGAACTGGGTGGTATATGATTAAATAATTGAGTTGTGTATTTTACTTGGTTAGTTAAAGTTGTACGTGAACCTGTATCTAAATCCCATAAATATAGATAGTTTGTAGTACCCTTGCCTCTATTCATAGATAGTGCGAAATTACCATCTGGATTGATCCCTATATTTTGACTAAATACATCTACTTTAAAATTGGACTTCTGTTTACCCTTTTTAATATCCCATAGTCGAACCCTATTGTCATGACCGTAGCTGACAAGTGTTTCATCATCCTTGAACATCACTTTTGAAACTTCTTTATAATGACCATTTAATTTCTTTTTATGGTCGCCTGAAGTAACACTCCATAACCGTATTGATTTATCTTGACTTCCACTTGCCAGAGTCTCACCATCAAAACTGAAGGATAGACAATTGACACGTTTTGAATGACCTTTAAGTATATTCTGGACTTCCTGAGTGTTTAAATCATAGAGAATTATATGATTACTTCCGTAAGTGGTTGCAGCAATAATTTTATCTTTATTGAACAGTATATCCTTTGATGCAAACCCACCACCATGTCCGACAATAGTATTCTTATGTTTCCCTTTGCTTAGATCCCATTGATGGATAATTCCATCCAAACTTGAACTTGCCAAAGTTTTTCCGTTTGGACTGAAGACGATTCTATGCAGATGTTTAGAATTTGTTTTGAAAGTGTGCTTCCGTCTTCCAGTGTCAACATTCCAAACCCGTACTGTTTTATCTTCACTTGTGCTTGCAATCCGACTTCCATTGCGACTGAAAGTTAAACTCAAGATAGGTTTTCTATGTCCTTTTAATGTCTTATGCAATGTTCCTGTTTCAGCATTCCACAAACGGACAGTCTTATCCCTACTTCCAGATGCAATAATTTTCCCGTCAGGGTTGAATGAGACACATGTGATACTCTCTTTATGTGCATCATTTATCTCCTTCTTCGTTTCAGTTTCTGAATCCCCGTATCGGATTGTCTTGTGACTTCCATTAACTATCGATATTCTATCTGCATGGAATGTGAAATCAGATTGACGATCTAATTGTACATTCAAATCCATTTTATGCACACTTTTTTCTATATCCCAAAGACGCATGCCATAATCACTCCAATATATTAATGTCTTTCTATCATGACTGAAATTTACACCGATACTGAAATTTACACCGATATTAACTCTCCAATGCCCGATAAAAGTGTGCATAAGTTCTCGGCTTTCAACATTCCATAGTCGAACCAATTTATCTCCACATGCTGTTGCAAGTATTCTTCCATCAGGACTGAATGCAACAGAAATCGTACCTTCTCGATTTTTTGTTAGAAGTGCAAGTTCATTTCCACTATCTGTTTCATACAGCCAAGTTCCTGTTGAACTGGCAACAGCGAGTATCGTATTGTCAGGAGAATACGCTAAGTCATTAACCGTTCCCTTTCCGATACGTGCTTTCACCCCATTTGGTAAGTGCCATTGGGTAGTATTTAATTGTGCCATATCCACATCAAGGAGATCTGGTGGTGAAGGATAACGAAATAGCCAAATAGTGACAGCTATACCTATGATAAAGATTATGATAATTAGTACTTTTTTCATTTCATACCACCCTTATAAGATCAGCATCAATAGATTGACAAACCATAAACAAGTTCTTTGAGAACTCAGTAGCATAGGGTGTCATTCCTAAACGAATTAATAGATAGTATGGATTACCTTCATACATAAAAATACCTTCGCCATTTTTGAATGCTTCAGTTGAATGAGAACATAGTGTTGATCTACCATTTCTCTGTAATATTGTATGATTCTATGAATAAAAATAACTTCAGGTTTTCGTTGAAGTATTTTAATTACCATATAACCTGTTTTGACAATAGGCACAATCTAACAGAATGTCTATTATTGGCGAAGGTATTGTCATAACAAACATGATAATTATTAAGCAAATACAAATCAACAGTATTTATTTTTTTATTCTCTAAGGATGATAACCTTATACCATTTCTAATGAATAGGTGTCATAAATACGCATGTTATATTGAATTCGGAGCGGTTCCAAACCGCTCCTACCAGGTTGGGTGAATGGTATTGATATGTCATAATATTTCTTAGAAATGGTATTATTTATTATCTCATTGCCGGCTGTTAGGAACGAAACATGAAAGCACAAACTGGCATTTTATGCTACAAAGAGAGATATTTCATTTATAAATGGTATTATAATTGTTTTGAGAAACGAGTGGAAACTAAAACTGTATTAAATCGAACACGTGGTCTTATGTTTCAAGGGATTCTATTTCTGTTTCATCCTCGTGCATAATTTCTTGCAATCCTGTTCCAATTCGGATTGCGACAACACATATAGCAAGACATATTCCAAAAAGAGTCTGAAAACCAATTACAGGAACAAGGAGACCAGCTATGGTTGGCGTGAAACTGAAGGGTAGTAATAGTGTATTCATAAAACCGATATAACTTGGTCGACTTCGGGGTGGTGCTATATTTAGCATATATGCCATAAAGCCTACCATCATACCGTTTGTCAGGACACCACTAATTGCAAAGATTAGAAAATAGGCAGGTTGAATGTATTTTATGGGTAGAATGCCTGAGAAGAAAGCTATAGTTGGTGGAAACACCATTAGGCAAGCAGTTACAATCAAAACCCATCGTACTCCGTATTTTTCCCCAATATAACCCCACATTGCATTTGATACCACACCACTTAGTGCTGAACATACAATAAAAAAACCAATTGTAGCTTCAGAGAGACCTAATTCAAACAGTGCGTATCTTGCATAGAATGGTGTTGCCATACCTGATATATGTAAACAGATACGAAACCACAAGAAACGACGATAATTGACATCTGTACGTAAAAAGTGTGGTCCCTGTTTTAGGTGCTGCATGATAGGTTGACGACTTGCGTTGACAGGATGGATCGGTTCCCGTACTGCCAAGAAACTTATAAATGAGAGGAACGCAGCACTAACAGAACATATAAATAGGAAGGCGAAGTTATCAGGAAAACCAAGATCCGTCTCAAGAAGAAAGATTGTCTTGATAAGATACATAGTTATAGTCTTGAAAGAATGTGTAATAAAACCGAGAATACCGGTAAATTCCTCTTCATTACCAAGTACAGCGTGAACAAGAAACCCAACCCAGATTGAGAAGAAACCGCCACATATTTGACGTAGACTAAAAAAACGTGCCCGACGGTTTGGCGCGATCGATTTTGAAACAATATCCATATAGGGAAGTGTTGAAACTCCCATGGCAGATGAGGATAAGAAGTATAACCCCATGAAACAACCAGCAAGTAATATTGGATTTTTAGCTCCTATTCCTATTGTGCAAAAGGAGATAGCAAGCCACGTAAACACACGGATTGCCATACCCAGAGCGTAGTACGGCATCTTGCGAGGTCGATGTTCCAGTAGATTCGAAACTAACAACTGTGGCCACATCCAGCCAGCCGTCATGATTGATCCTGTTAAACCAACCATTGTGTCAGATTGGGTGAGTTTATAGATAAATGCGGAAAGGACAGTAGATGAATCTGCAAAGGCGAGATTGATACGCATAAATGTACCCTGAAGCAATGCAAATCCAAAATTCCATCTCTGATAATCTCGTTTTTTAGCCATTCTCTATTCGTTTTCTGTAATCTTTATATTTGCATTACAAGATAGGAGTAATTGTGCGTATAGTTTTTGACACAAATTCTGTAATTTGGTTGAAGGAAAAGCCATAATCAGATTGGTTTCAATTATCTTTACAGAGATACCTACATGTGGTAAATTCTGTGTAAATTAATATCTTGAATACACCATTGGGTGATTAAGGAAGTAATATATGGAACCTCTTCGAATTGGTTTTTTGGGTGCAGGTGGGTTTGCGAGACATACAATCTATCCTGCGTTACATTTAGCACCTGTCGCATTACAGGCAGTATGCGATGCGGACGAAAATCGGGTGAAATCTGCGGCAGGTAAGTTTGGCACGGGTCGATACTACACAGATAGGCATGAGATGTTTGAAAAAGAGGATTTGGAAGCAGTGATAATTTGTATGGGACCGGATCCAAGACAACCGCTTGTTCTGGAGACACTTGAGGCAGGTTATCACGTTTTTGTACCAAAACCTCCTGCCCCATCCCTTGAGGAAACACTTGCATTAGCAGAAGCATCTGATAAGCATGGTAAGACATTGATGATCAACTTCCAACGTCGGTTTAGTCTCGGTGTTAGGGAAGCAAGAAACATCATGCAGAACGAATCCTTCGGACAACTTACTCAACTTTTCTGCTCATTTTGTAGTGGTGCGTATGGGACAGTTAAACACTATCTACTTGATTTTGCTATACACCATTTTGATTTAGCACGACACATCGCGGGTGCAGAAGTAAAAGAGTTGTGTGTATTTCACAATGAGGTAGATGGTCAAGGTTCATTTGCAGTTGGGGTAGAATACACGAATGGTGCAGTCGGTAGTATGCAGCTCAGCAGTCAGCGTTTATGGCAGCGGAACTACGATTATATAGAGATTACAGGGCAGCACGAATACATCGTTTTAGATGGTTTGTGGGGAGCAAAACACTATACAGGTAATGGGAATACCTTCAAATCCAACTTCTCTGATGAGCGTAATGGTGAATTGACTGGTGATGGAATTAGTTTAACTGAGTTTGCGAATTCTATTCGCGAAGAGAGGGAACCGGTATCAAGCATCCAAGATTGTGTTGGCACGATGCGGTTTTATGATGCCGTGCTACAACGTAAGAAAGGTGTTATTTCACTCGTCGATTAGAATAGTTTTTAAGGCGTGTCTTATATGCACGCCTTTTTTTCATGCTACTCCAGAATTAATTACTTCCAAAACCTCAAGACATGATTTACCATTCACCAACTGATGATAATAAACAGCAACACGTCCGCAGAAGTCTTGATTCTGACTTAATGCTTTTTCAGACATAGGCTCCTGTGAACTCCATAAAGCTGCATTAGAAAATATCTTACTCAGTCTACTCTCAACATCAGTTAGAGTTGTTCCGAATGATCCCAATAAGATGTCCTGAATTGTTCTATTTGGATCACGGATTTCGTATTTTGAACCAGTGTCTGAAAATCCTGTATAATTATCACCAGACACTTCAATGGGAGTAAGAAAACGTAGAACGGTAGCAAATGAATATGCAAAATCTGATTTGAACAGTTCAGTACTATTGGCATAGTTAGATGAGCGGACAATATCTGCAGCCCGTTCTCTGAGTTTCACGGTTTCAATTATGTTTATTCTGGCATTGTCATCCTTAACCCGTCGAATCCGATCAATAAATTCATGTGTATAGTCATGGGCACTTTTTCCTTCTATTGGAATATCTGCTTCAACTATCTTAGCATAACCGCTCATCAGTCTCTCCAGATGTGGGGCAAATATAGAATGAGATGCTGCCTCATTAACATAATCGAAACCAGATAGCATACCTTTGTGTGTTATCCCAGGAACATGTACAGAATTAACTAAGAGTAATTTCCAGTCGTGGAAAGCATCAATACTCGTCTGTTTGACGATAACACCGTATTCTTGCAGTTCAGCAAACGGAACGCGAAGTCTATCTTCCAAATCTTCCAGTATCAAGGATGATGCAGGCATCTGTTCAGCGTATGTAATTAGTTCATCTGTTTGTTTAATTTGTGCTTGTGCAGCATTTTTTATTTCATCAGGAACAGCGTGTACCTGAGGAACGAGACGGTCTCCCATTTCGTTGAGAAAACTCACTTGTGTTTCCAACCAAACCGTATATTCATCAGATCGTCTTGGATATTCCTTCAGAATAATATTGCGTACAACATCCCCATTATTTCTCAGATTATCAGTATTGATTACACATAAAGATGAATCCCCACCGTGATGTGAATAGTATCGAAATAACGATTCATCCAACACATCCATAGCTAATTCGCCTTTAGCAATCCCTGCTTCAGTTACACCGATTAGTATAAGGTCAAGACTGTTCTCCGTTTTATCATAAAACTCTTCGCGTCCGGATTCCGTAGAGAGTGTTGTTGCTCCGATAACACTGGAGATTTGCTGTATATCATGGATTCCACCCATATCAAAAGATACAACATGGTAAACCCCATTCTGAGAATTGAAAGCATTTGCCTTTTCGCCACCGCGTGGCTGTCCTATATAAATACCACCGTTGTATAGACCACGTTCATTGAGAATATGGACAAACTGATGTGTTAGAGCACGTTGTAAACCTCCAGCACCAATGGCAAGTATTCTAATTGGAAGCATTTCAATATTTCTCCTCTTTCTAATTGCATCTATGATTCTTGTTCAATAATTTCTTCATAAAGTGTGAGATATGCGTCAGCGATATTCTTCCAATCAAAAGGGGCAACCTTTTCAGTACTCCTGTTCCCCATTTCAACCCGTATTCCACCATCATTGATAAGTCTTATCAGACAATTTGCTAATTCATCTACATCACCAGGATTAAACAATACCCCGTTAACATTCTCTGCTACGAGTTCTTCTATTCCTTGAACACGACTGGAGATAATTGGTAACCCTGTACCCATAGCTTCCAGAACAACAAGTGGCATTCCCTCTGCTAATGAAGGAAGAATGAAGAGGTCTGCATCATAGTATTTCTGTGGTAAATCGGAATATGGAATAGAACCGGAAAAATGTAATTTGGAAATTACATTGAGATTTTCAGCCAACTTTATTAATTCTTCTTGGTATGGACCATCTCCTACAATCTCTATTTCAAACTCAGATTCTGTGTTTTCGATTACAACTGGTAATGCCTTAATAAGAAATTGAAAACCTTTCCGTGGAATAAGTCTACCAATTGAGAGTATTCTAACCTTTTTCGGATTGGTATCCCGCTGAACAGGTTGAAAAGTATCTAAATTTACACCGTCAGGAATAACTTCTATCTTTACATCAGAATCTGTTTCATAAGCAAGATCTCGAAGACCATCGCTACATGCAACAACCATCGTAGCGTTGTCCCAGATAGTCCTAATGATAGGTTTTAAAACCATGTATAACCAACGATAATAGGGTGGGTCAGGATTTGGACGAGGAACATCTCTACCACCCAAGAATACAACATAAGGTAGATTTTTGTGTTTTTTTAGAAGGTAAGCACCACCACCAGCAGGGATTCCGAAGAATACTTGAACGATATCTGGTTTGAATTTTTTCGCGTATCTTAACCCATAAATACTTGAACTGATGGCATAGGTAAACATCTCATGTACTGCACAGACATTCGGGTTTTTACGTAAAGCACGCACACGGTGTATATGAATATCATCTACTACTTCCATCCTTGGACAATCGCGAAATTGTGAGGTAATTAGGTGTACTTCGTGTCCTGCTGCAGCAAAATGTTTACCTAAGAAATAACTTACTTGACCACCTCCACCACCGATAGGTGGAAACTCGTGGTTGAACATCAATATTCTTCGTTGTTGAGAACTCAAATAATTACCCGAACCTTAGACAATACCTATTATCTATTTTCAACCAATTCAACAGCATACTGTATCATTCTCTCAGCTATATTAATACCAGTGACAGATTCCAATTCCTCAAATCCGGGGGATGGATTTACCTCCAAGATGACAGGACCGTCCTTTGTCTGTAATAGATCTACACCTGCGATACCTAATTCTAATGCAGATGCTGCAGCAATTGCTACTTGTCTGTATTCATCTGTCAATTTCAAAGTTTGCCCGTTCGCCCCTTGATGAATATTGGCACGAAATTCACCTGGAATAGCACATCTTTTCATTGCAGCAATTACTTTTCCCCCAATAATGAGAACTCTGATGTCAACACCAGCTGCCTCTTCAACAAACGACTGGATAACATAATCTCTGTGGAGGTCACACATAGTTTCAACAGCGGACTTCAGGGAAACAGGAGTATCCAATAACATCACACCTATTCCGTGTGTTCCATAGAATGGTTTCATAATATACGGATAATCCCCTAAATCTTCTACTGCAATGTCTAAGAATGACGCAGAACCGACAGTAAGACTTGAAGGTATTGGTAATCCATGTTCAGCGAGGATACGCAAAGAACGAAACTTGTGCCGTGCTTTCTCAATAGCACTTGATGAATTAACAACTGGTGTATCCAACCATTCAAAATGTGAGAGAACTTCTATCCCATATTTTGCTGTCGCACTTGAAAGACGTGGTATAACAACATGAATTTCCTCGGAAGGAATTCCATCATAGGAAATTTTGGGTCCGGTACCACCAATTTGGAGATAGAACCCGAACGGATCTCTAACTATAGGCGTGTGTCCTGCTTTTTCAGCAGCGGTGACGAGACTTCGGGTTGAGTGGTTCTCTGGACCTCGGGACAGGATGGCAATATTCATAGTTAATAACTTTCAGTTATCAGTCTCGGTCTTAGGAGAGAAAATAGTGTCTTGGACAAACCGTAAACTAACACTGACCTAACAAAACAACGATAATTTAATTCAACTGTTTGAATATGTAACATCAAGAAAGTCGTTTAATTCTTCAAAGGTATCAAAAATACGATCACATAAGTTCTCAAAGAAAATGCTGCGCGTCTCATTGTATACAGCGTATACGGGTTTATTATGTCGAGTAGCATAGTTCATTTCACTAAGAACACCAGGGGAAAGTTTATCTGTTGGATAAATCACCACGACGAAATCACTTTGATGTACAAACTGATAATCTCTTGAAATAGTCCGTGTCTTTATTTGTTCAATCACATCATCGTCCAATTCACTCATTGTTTCAGGTACATTTAACATCTCGTCATCATTTGATTCAACTGATGATGTGACGAGTGCCATGTCCTTAATTGCCAAAGGATCAAAACAAATATAAGATTGAGATAGTATTTCGCCTAACTCTCTGATTCTCTTTATTTCCTCTGGTGTGTCTCTTAAAAGTGTAATTGGATAACTGAGATAAAATTTCGGTCTGTTAGAAAATAACAATTCATAGAAATTAGCAAGGTCATGTTGTCTTGCAACGGTATAGTGTGGTTTTTCAGTAAGGTGTGCAAGTTGCCTTGTCAGGAATTCTTCCTCGTCTAACCAGACATTGAGTGCAGCTTTTCCAAGTCCAGACCATTGTGTACTTTTCTCCATACGACCAAAGATATCAGCAATATTATCAACGACATTAATATACATGTCTGCAGGTAGTATCTCTATATCCTTAAATGAAAAACCTTCAAGTAAACTACCGCGCCAACGAAAACATGCGTGTAAACCTAAGATGGCATGTTCATGTTTTTTTGCATCTCTCGCTATTTCATAAAACGCCGTGCGGCGTGCTAAGGATAGAACAGCTGGATCAGAATCAAGGACTTTCTCAGTGAAATGAACGCGTGATTCTGCAGCAACGCGGTGCATGTAATCACCTACATTGAAAAAACCGATGTTTAGTTCTCTTTGTAAACATAGAGCTTCAAAATCTTTAATTAATTCTTTTCGACCTGAACAACTGATACCAGTACAAAATATATTCATTCTTTTTTATTTTTTATGTATTTTTTGGTGTTGATAAAAAAGTCCTTACCAAATACTACTCTCGATCAGCAGATAAGGATTTTAGTTTGGCAAGGGCATCCTGTTCCTCAGTTTGCCATGGACGGTGGGCAGGTTTATCCAATTTCTTGGGAGGACCTCCAAAGACAAGAATGTAAGCCCTACGTTCATGTGACGTGCTATTAGGAGCAGAATAATGTAGTGTTCTACAATGATGAAATGTGGCTCCACCGGCAGGAATAGGACATGCCACTGCTTCGGATGGGTCAACATCATCGGTGATTAAACCATGAACAAGAGGATCATTGTTAATATGCCTGTGCCAACGTACTTCACCTTTGTGTGACTTTGGTATGAATTGGAGACATCCACTTTCTACTGTAGCTTTATCAAGAGGTAACCACACACTCAAACTATGTGGTAAGACTTCAGGATTCCAATATGCTTCGTCTTGATGCCAAGGCGTTTCATTTCCGTAGTTTGCTGGTTTCAAAATCATGTGTCCACCACCTCCAACCTTTTCTTGTTCTTCTCCAAGTAGTTTCGCCGCGAGTCGTTGAGCATTTTTAAAATAGATAGTCTCTCTGAGTTCTGGAAACTGTGCTTCAGGACCTAAAACTTGCGGCAATGTCTCTTGCCCAGTGTGCGCGCGTGGACCTGCTAAATCGAAATAGCGACCTTGGTCTTCACCTATACGATTTGTGAAGAGTTCATCATATATTCCTTTAAGCCATTCGATCTCTTCATCTGTTGTAATGCGTGGAATACTAAGATATCCGTTTTCTTGAAAGAAACTAAGTTCTTTGTTGGTTACATCTACATGCAAATTATTGTTCATTCTTTTTTCACCGAATAATAATTTCAAAAGGTATAGCAGTAACTACCCGTTCTGTTTGGAAAACAGTTATCAGTGCAGTCAACTGGTTCCAATGATTTTTTAGTATAGACAATGTCGGAATACGTTGGCCCCCTTTTAATGGGAATGGATTTGATAAGGATGCCTCATCCTCTAACATACTTTCGAATATTTGTTCAAAGAAAGTTTTCTGTTCTGGGAGTATCATCAATCCTAACTTATCTTCATCGGTAAATCCTGCTTTTTTCTTAGCAATAGATATTGCGGTATCAAGACCGCCAAGTTCATCAATGAGACCAAGTTCTTTTGCTTGTTTCCCAGTCCATACTCTTCCTTGTGCAACCTCCTCAATTTCTTCAAATGACATATTCCTTCCAGCTGCAGCCTTATCTACGAATTCGTGATAAATAGTATGCATCATCTTCTTAATACGTTCACGTTCGGTAGGAGTGAAGTTGCCGTAATCTGAATATATCGTAGCATTTTTTCCATGTGTAATTATTTCTTTTTTTAATCCGAGTTTATTATAGAGTCCTTTCATATTTAGCTTGCCACCATAAACACCGATTGAACCCGTAAGCGTTCCCGGATGTGCTACAATAGTACCAGCAGCCATTGAAATGTAATATCCTCCAGAAGCCGCTACATTTGCCATAGATACAACCACAGGTTTCTCGCGCTGTGTTAGCATGACTTCCCGCCATATCAAATCAGAAGCAACAGCAGAACCCCCGGGGCTATCAACACGTAAAACAACAACTTTAACTGAATCATCGGAACGTGCCTTTTGAAATGCTTTTGTTAATGACATAGGTGTGATGACTGACATTGTAGAAAAGGATGAACCGAGATCAGGTAAAATTGGACCGCTTGCATAGATTAGTGCCAATTGATTTTCAGCTGGCCGCTGTCTTGCGCGTCGAGGTGGATTTAGCATACTAAAGAACTGCATTAATCCGGTGAAACTGTTCATATTTGGCATCTTTCGCTTCTTATCATCCGGTTTAACAACCTTCACTATTTCATCTTCATCCCCTTGATTTTTAATAGACTCTAATAGTTGGTCATAATAAAGCAAATCATCAACAAGATTAAAATCTTGGGCTTCATGTGCAACATAAGGACCATTATCAATCAACTCAACTGCTCTTTCAAATGTAATCCCGTTCCTTCCATCAGCTATCTTCTTCAGCATTTGTGTATATAAATCGTCCAGTAATCCGGTCATAGATTCTCTAAAGGAATCAGACATGGAGTCTCTAATATATGGTTCAACTCCAGCTTTAAATTCACCCATTGAAAGCATATCTGCTTCAATATCTAATTTTTCCAATAGTCCTTTGAAGAATAGAATTTCGGATCGTAACCCTGTTAGATTGAGACTGCCAGTTGGCATCAGGACAATTCTATCCATGGTAGTTGCCAGAAGGTATTCGGCATTGCCTCCACCTTGAAGATAACCGATCATCTCTTTTCCTGACTTACCAAGTTCAATTAATTTTTCTCGGATTTCCTGAAGATTCCCCCATCCTATTCCAATGCCACCTATTTTGAAAATGATACCTGCGATGTCGTCATCATTCTTTAATGTATCCAATTTCCGAAATAGACTTCGAAGTGTCTTGGATGATGCAGTGCCTAAAAAGTTTACATCTCTTGTATCGGTAAATGTACCACTGAGTGTAAATTCAACATATTTTTTCTCTGCTACTTCTACCTCTTCGGTATCTTCAGCATGTTCATCTGCAGACAAAGATAAAACAAATGTAATAGCAATAAAGAGTATTGTGATTGTCTTGCAAATGGCTCTAATCTTATACATAATTACTCCTTGTGGATGGAATATTGACACCAATGGAAAAATTTGCTTTATATTATATCATAGTAGGTATGATGTCAACCAATAAGTTTGCTGGTTTACCCCCAGTTTTTATCAATGACATTTCGGATCTTGTGCAAAAGTGTTTATTATGATAAATTGTGTTTCTATTATATTCTTTAGAATAGTTCTTGTAGATTTATCATTGAAATACACTCTACCTCATAAAGTTCCTATGTGTTCGCTTATCTCACAAATGACACAAGTATTCAAACCCGTGTTGAAACGCCCTGCTCTAAGAAATCTACTTTTGACAGTGCTTGCGAGTACTCGTGTCAACGCTTTTCAGATAAACACGCTTGCAGCCAAGTTGCCTGTTGCTGTCAGACATTACAAAACAAAACAGAAGCGACTCCTTCGATTTATTAACTCTTGCTTTCCCACAGATGTTGCTTTGGATGCTTGGTGTGCCTTTGTCTTATGTTCGCTTCGTAAAGCGGGGCGTCAGTTGCGTATCTTACTCGTTGATGAAACGGACATCCTTCAAGATTATAGAGTTATAGTAATTGCAGCGCCGTTTCGCAAGCGTGCTATTCCAATCTATTGGCAAATCTATCGTAAAGATAGCTTCGACAAAATGGTGTTCCGTAGTCATAATGTGCTTGTTCAAGAGTTTTGTAAAGCGTTCGTTCAGCAGTTTGAAAAGACACTACCGGGAG
>PYJD01000025.1 GCA_003635315.1 Candidatus Poribacteria bacterium | reverse complement strand
GGTTCGCACGCACAAAACACCTTATGAAACCTTTTATGGAATGTGGCATTGAGTTTGTAATACGGGTTTGTAAAAACAGTTGTTTCTACGACAATGGACAACGCATCAAGCTGGAAACGCTCCAACAAACCGGAACTTATCCGAATATACTTTATCACAGTACAGAGAAACTCAGGTTGAACCTTTATGTTTTCAAAGATCCACAACATAAAGAACCGCTTTACCTTGTTTCAAACTGTTTGGTGAATGCCCAACTCTATCTGACCTATAAAAGACGGATGCAGATAGAAGAGAGTTTCCGAGATGTAAAAACGCTTTTTGGATTTCGACATTTGCGTCTAAAACGCAATGAACAAGCACGCATTGCACTGTTATGGTTTATCGGATGTGTAAGTTATGGTATCTGTTTCCTCCATTTTGAGAAAGCTGCGGATAAATGGGCAAAAAGCTATAATACAAGTAAAACAAAATCGTATTCTATTATCTATGTGATAAAACGGGTGCTTGAAAATACTTGGGAACCCGGTATCTTTCTTGATCCGTTTTTTCAGATTTGTGATGGTATCTAATCAAATACATATTAGTTGAGTTATTCATTTCCTCTCATAACACAACAAAAATCTCATTTAATATTCATAGGCAAAAACTGGGGGTAAATCAGTTAAAAGGTTCACATCCATTGAACCTGTCAAGTTGACTTATGAAAGTTTCTATTCCAAATTGGTACGATTAAAAGTTTTGATGATTTGTATGGAGTTATTAGTAACATCAACGTTTCTATTCCAAATTGGTACGATTAAAAGACTTATGCCCGAACTTGAAGAAGCATTGATTGAAAGTTTCTATTCCAAATTGGTACGATTAAAAGAGATTAGGATACACAAGATTAACAGATGATTTATATGAGTTTCTATTCCAAATTGGTACGATTAAAAGGCTGTTGTCTATATGACAGAGCCGATGGATACGGACTCAGTTTCTATTCCAAATTGGTACGATTAAAAGTAACTGATACTAAAGTCAAAAATGCGCTGGTTAAACAGTTTCTATTCCAAATTGGTACGATTAAAAGGATTCTTATGTAGACGAAGCACTTGCAGAAGCTGAGTTTCTATTCCAAATTGGTACGATTAAAAGGAAAGAGGCAGAGAAGCGAAAATGGTAAACATAAAATAGTTTCTATTCCAAATTGGTACGATTAAAAGTAAGTTTTTTGTTATTGTCTGGCATAATTTACTCCTCTGTTTCTATTCCAAATTGGTACGATTAAAAGATGATTGCTTCTGCTTTACCATTTATTTTATCTTGTGTTTCTATTCCAAATTGGTACGATTAAAAGCTGTTTTTCTACTCATAATTACCACTTCCTTTTATTGTTTCTATTCCAAATTGGTACGATTAAAAGTTCGTCAAGTGATTTATTGAATAGGTTTGTTGTGTATGTTTCTATTCCAAATTGGTACGATTAAAAGAACCACCAAGCCGAAGTTGATAAGAATATAGAGCTTAGTTTCTATTCCAAATTGGTACGATTAAAAGTGTTGAAAATCTGTGCCAGATGTAAATCGTCTTTACACGTTTCTATTCCAAATTGGTACGATTAAAAGTTACAACTATCATACAATACCGTTGAAAAAAATGAAATCAAGTTTCTATTCCAAATTGGTACGATTAAAAGTATTCAGATTCACTAATACCATCAGAAATCAATCTGAGTTTCTATTCCAAATTGGTACGATTAAAAGGATACATTCCTCTATTTCCTCATCGGTCGCGGTATAGGTTTCTATTCCAAATTGGTACGATTAAAAGACTATAACGTAACTTTCTTTATCCATACGCATGCGCGTGTTTCTATTCCAAATTGGTACGATTAAAAGAAATAAAACCATTCGTGCATGCATTGCCTTCTTTTCGTTTCTATTCCAAATTGGTACGATTAAAAGTCTCTAATTCCCACTCGGCACCTCCTGGAATCCATCGTTTCTATTCCAAATTGGTACGATTAAAAGCCAGATGCGAACTCAGGCAGGTGCAGGTGCTGCTCGTGTTTCTATTCCAAATTGGTACGATTAAAAGTGAACCATTATGCAGTGTTTGTGAAAAACATTTATTGTTTCTATTCCAAATTGGTACGATTAAAAGAGGTCAATATCCTTCTGTGAATCAGGCGTGTAATCGGTTTCTATTCCAAATTGGTACGATTAAAAGGAACAAAACGAAATTATTGATACCACAAGACCACACGACAGTTTCTATTCCAAATTGGTACGATTAAAAGAGAGAAAGTATACGTTCATAAATTGTTTGAATTGTTTCGTTGTTTCTATTCCAAATTGGTACGATTAAAAGTATTTTGAGACAGTTGCCAGATGAAATCTACGTAGAAGAGTTTCTATTCCAAATTGGTACGATTAAAAGAGAATGTCATTGTTGATATACACGGAGATTTTTCTAGTTTCTATTCCAAATTGGTACGATTAAAAGTAATACTTCTGGTACTCCATCTGCTACGGTGTTAGATCGGTTTCTATTCCAAATTGGTACGATTAAAAGCCCGAGAGGAGTACCATGCTGGCGATGAGAATTAGTTTCTATTCCAAATTGGTACGATTAAAAGTGATAGTTTATATCACTACTGTGGCGTTGTTTGTGTTTCTATTCCAAATTGGTACGATTAAAAGCCTACACCAACAACATCTGCTATAGATTATTATTTCTGTTTCTATTCCAAATTGGTACGATTAAAAGCTCTGCGAAATCCACAATTATATGATACTAAACCCTTACTGTTACTGTCAAGTTAAATTTTCATTTAAGGGAATTTGATACTCGTTTGCCGTCGACCTTCAATCGTGCAAATTTACTGGGAGGTCGACGGCACTAAGCTGAGACTGGGTTTAGAAGGGGTTTTTGGCTTTTTTGATGATTTTCATTCTTAGGAAATTTCTGGATTTAAGGGGGTCGACGGCAAACAATATAACGATTTTTTCGAAATTTACCCTCTAAACCCAGATGAGGACAGCGTTTATAGATAATTCTTAGAGTTTTTTATTTTTTTGAGTAAATTCTGTGTGATTCAGGTTTCAGATAGTGAATGATAAGTAAGAGATCGCGAGTAAAACTCGCTCCTACATAGTAAAAGATCGCGAGTAAAACTCGCTCCTACATAGTAAAAGATCGCGAGTAAAACTCGCTCCTACATATCTTTCTGTTTCAGGTTTATGTCTCCACCTATGGAGCGTAATCTCATGAGAGGACCGCCGTTCTTTATATGTCCCTGTAATTCCCCCACTTTAATTGTTCCATGGACAACAGCAGCTACAGGGAACTCTGTCGCTATTTTTCCATTGCTGGTTTGTGCATCAATATTGACGTCTATATCAGGGATAAACGCAACAGTGATTCCACCCCCTGTAGTATCTAAGAGAGAATCGTGTTGAGGTTGTCCTGAAAAACTGGCAATAATTGAACCTTCAGAGGTTTTTGCAGTTACAGGTCCATCATTCTCAACCTCTATTGTACCATCGGTAGACTTAAGGTTGGCACCACCTTTACAGTTGGTTAGTACGATATTCCCTTTTTCTGTTGTACCGTCAATATTTCCAGTAACACCCATGCAATGAAGATCCCCTTTAGAAGTCATCACATCAACAACACCTGTATTATCAGACACCTCTATATTTCCTTGTGTAGAACGTATATATACATCTCCTTTACATCTATTCACCTTAACACTACCTTTTGATGTGTGTCCAATAACTGTCCCAGTGATATTTTCAAATGAGAGATCGCCTTCAAGGGAGTTAGCGTTTGTATTCCCGTCAACATCTTGTATAGAAATATCCCCTTGACCAGTCTTTAGATTGACAACACAATTTTTGGGTACGGTTATATCAAAATGTATATCAAAACGATTCGCCATTTTCTCCCAATATCTTTTATTACTCTTAAACTTTGCTTCTATGTATAGATTCTCGTCTTGTTCGTCAAAATCCACTTCCAGGTCATTTAGTATTTCAAGTATACTTTTGTCGATTTTCAATTGTGCTGAACGACGAACGACAACATCGATCACATTGGTTTGTGATGTATGGATATCAATGTTCCCAAGATCCGTTTGGAGGGTTATGTTCCCCTCATCGACTGCGTTGAAAGTCTTCTTGATATCCTCCAACTTTGTTTGGACAAAAAAATCTGGCATTGATTTTCGAATAAGAACATCTATCGATGCATCTTTCATATCTTCACTAAAATTTTGTCCTAACCTATTACCAAGAAAATTGGCAAACATACCCTTCAAATCGGTTGATGTATCAACTCCCTCGTTGAGGTAAGCAGCAAGATGATGACAGGCAATACTAATCTCAGAGAATGTAGCTTCATCTGGTAAGGGATCGAAGAGATCTGCTGGAATTGCTTCCATCTCGTTTAGTCGTTCCAGTACGTTATTAAATTGGGTGATACACCGTCGTTCTCCTTCTTTAAAGGATTGTGTTAACGTAGAATCTTCAGCAATTTCAGCGGTTTGTTCTACGATATGAAATAATGCCCGAATTTCTTGTTGTTCCTGATTCATCTTCACACCTCATCTATAATTATATGTCCAAGTAAATTATAAGTGCTCCTTCTCCATACAATATCTTTTGATCCTTATAATACTTGTAATTGCAATTCTTACAGCAAAGAAACCTAACCGATCTCTCCATATCCCTGTTTTTCCAGAATCTCTTTTAATTGTTCTTTTGCTTTGTGTAATCTCCATTTAACAGTTGTTAGTGGTAGTGATAGGAATTCGGCAATTCTCTTCTGTGGCATATCTACCCAATAATAGAGTTTAACGACCTCCTGAAATTCTTCAGGTAAGGACATAATACATTTTCTGACTCCCTCATGTATTGATTGTTGTATGATAAGTTTTGCTGGATCTGAAGACTCAGGATTAGCCTCAACCTTTAATTCGTCATCTATGTCTTCATGATATTGAAAACGGTTTGCCTTTTTCATGTATCGTAATGCACGGTGTCGTGTAATCGAATAGAGCCAAGAACCGAAGCGATTGAGATTTTCGAGTTGTGTTAGAGATTCAAAAGCTAATATAAAAGCATCTTGAACGATATCTTCTGCTTCAATTGGATCACGTACGATCTGTTGTGCCACCATTAACATTGCTTTCTGGTATCTAAGTACCAACTCATCAAATGCGTGTAGATTTCCTGAAAGCACAGCCATTATCAGTTCTGCATCATCAAAATCTTTTAGTTCTTCTGTGCTCATAACACGCTCCAATTTTCAATAAATAGATACATCAAGGATGAAAAAGATAGATTAATTTATACCATTTTCAGTAATAGTTTTCATTAACCGTTGTAAAAAAGGTCGGGAATCGGAGTTCAAATCAAGGAATCAACGGTATGAATGTCATTTTAGACATTCCCCGGGTATGAATGCTGTTTAGCATTCACCCAAATCAACACCGAATCCGCGTATGGAATTCGGTGGGTATGAATGCCTTATTGGCATTCCCCGTCTACAGAGGAGAGATAAATAAAGAAACAGGATTTACAATATCTTGTAAATCCTGTATATCTTCAATCATCTTTATTATTGTATCTAAGATTTAATATGTCATACAACCTATAGATATTAGGTGCGTATACGGAATGAGAGTTTTTACACCAAGGAATGAACCAATTAGGAACCCGGTTTAAAGAAGGTGACTAAACATCCACCCAGGGCAGCCAACAAGATACCGAGAACGAATTGCCACCGAATAGCACCCCACCCACCTTCAGGAGGATGCGATAGTGTAGCTACAACGGCATTTACAATTGGTGCCCCAGCAAAAACGATGGACATTACAACTGCCGGTTTCCCTTTTGCTCCAAATGCAAGTAATACACCGAAAGCGCCAACTGCACCAACGACACCTGCGACAAATGACCAGGTAACCCCTTTTCCAGAGAAGGACCAGGTTGCCCCAGTCTGCCACAACATTATTAAAGATCCTATAACCGCTACTAATAAATAGGCAAGACCCACGAAGAGGAAAGCTTTGAATCCCGCACCTGTTTCTTCACCCATCGATATTTTGCCTTTATGTAGAAATACACCATAAAGACCCCATGATGCAACTGTCATGATTACAAAGATTAACCATGTTTTTGTCATTATCTATCACCTCCATTAGTTGAATGACATCAATTAGAAATTTGAAATTATACCATTTCTATTAATTTTGTTCCATTAGCAATTGCCATAAATGAAGTGTTGTGTAGCACAAACTAAAAGTTTATGCTACAGAAAAGAGTCGTGATATATCAGAAATGGTATTAGTATGATCCACCACACAAGTCATTACCTTTAGGTTTTCTCAATATATTTTTGGAATACATCTAATAATTGCTGTGCGATGACACCGTCGTTGAACTTCTCATGTACATTCCGTTTACCATCCATACCTAACTGTCTTCTTTTGGCGGGATCACGAAAGAGTTGGAGAATGCCTTCAGCCAGTGCGTCAGAAGAATCTGGTTCGACTAATATTCCTCCCTGTGTAGCTTTAACCATTTCGGGAAACGATCCGTGTTGAGGTTGTACAACTGGAACACCATTTGCCAAGGCTTCTAAGACAGATAAGCCTTTCGATTCACGATATACAGTAGGCATAGAGAAAATGTGTAGTCGGTTAAAAAAAGCGATCTTTTCTGCCCTATTCACTTCCCCATAATGCACAAATCTCTCCTGTAACCCCCATGAATCGATCTGATTGACTAATTCTTCAAAATAGGGTTCATCTTTTTTTCCAAGGTATCCAGCAACATGTAGTTCAACAGTATCTGCACCAATTTCTTTTGTTAGGGTATAGAATGCATTGACCAGATGGTGTAGTCCTTTTTCTGGACAGATACGAGCTAAATATCCTATGACAAGGGGAGGAGGACCCGCTTTCTCATCAATCATACCGTGTCCCTTCAAATTGACACCTAAAGGCACAACATCAATTTTCTCAGTTGGAACTCTTAGGTATTCTTCAGCCATAAATTCAGCGTAATAGTAGCATGGAGCCACAAACCCATCTGCATCTTTCGCTCGTTCAGCCAGGACTTCCAACGCCCTATCCTTGTAAGGATCAATTAAATCTCTAAGAAAGATGTCTTCACCTTGTAGAGCACACACGACAGGAACATTTAATGCCTTTTTAATTTCCCTGGACATACCTACAAGCATAGAATTGGTCAAATAAACGATATCTGGTTTATCATTCTCTTTGAGCCATTTGATGAGTTTCTGCAATTCTTTCTTCTGTTTTCCATTCTCTGCATTGAGCATAGACACAGTCAACTTACCTAAGTCTCGAGCATCGGTTGAAGAACTAAATCGTGCTAAGCTGTTTAATAGGGATGGCTTGTCAAGAATTCTATCTAATACCCAGGGTGTATATCGAAAGATGGATAATTTCTGTTGTAAATAAACATTAATTCCTCCATAAAAGATACGATTCATACTCACATTTTCTTCATCAGTTCGAGTGGGTGTGTATGTAGGAATTAATGAAACATCATGTCCTTGCTTTTTAAGGACATTTGCTACAGTATTGTCATGTATACAAGTGCCACAGTACATACCTGCTGCACCTGCTGTAATATAAGCAACTTTCATAAGCTTTTCTTTCACCAATTTTGGAATAGCATTTATATGCTATGTATAGTCAACCTTTCCCCATAGTAATATACTTGTTTATAGTCTCTGAAGATGGAGGTTTCGTAATTACAGACACGAAAAACAAAGTCAGAGAAGATACTACTATGATTACGGCTACAGGCATGATACCAGTTCCCCCGATTGAGTATCCGGGTGTCTTCCAGAAACTTAGAAAAAAATAAAGCCATAGTAAAATAACGACAATAATTGCGGCATAAACACCCGATTTTGTACTACGTTTCCAAAATAATGCAGCGACTACGATAGGAAATAAACCAGAAAAACCGGTGAAGGACCAGATAGCCAGTTTAAATATACTTGGTGTTGCTATAAGCGAAATAATATATGTAATGCTAATGATAAAAATAACAAATAACCGCCCGAGCCACACCTGTTGTTTTTCAGACATCTGTTCCATTCCTTTTGTTCGAAGATAGGGACGGACGATGTCGTGTGTAAACATACTACCGAGAGATAGGGATTGTGAATCAAGAGAGGACATAATTGCAGCGAAAATACCTGCGGCTAAAAAACCTGATAATATACCTGGTGCATACTGACGAATCATAAGAATCAATACATCGTTAGCTGCTGGTCCCTTTAATCCACCAAAGTCAATATTACCTAATATACCCAATAGGACGCTTGGAATCCACACTATAGCGATACAGATTGGGTATAAGATAATAGGATAACGAAATGTACCAACATCCTTGGCTGTGAGACAGTGTGAAAAGATGTGTGGAAACATTCCAACGGATAATGGAATACATGTATATGTTAATAACTCTAAAGGTTTGATATTTCCTTCTTGCATTAACAGGTTGGAATCAACTGTTTTTATTGCGTTTGATACCCCACCCATGCCTTTCGTGATGACGATGAACGTTATAGCACCGAGAGTCATGAAAACCAGCGTTTGGAAAGTGTTGACCCATGCAGTTCCGCGCATTCCACTATAGGTAACATAACAAAGGACTACTGCACATATCAGTAGTCCTCCTAACCATTGTGGAATAGCGTTTTCAGTGATAGTGGATAGCGTACCTCCCCCACCTACTACTCCGATGAGCAGATACGGTATTAAAAGCAAAACAAGGACGGTAAACAACAGCAAACCCAACCCGTTTGATTCCCATCTGTCCCGGAAGAATTGTACTTGTGTTATATACCCAAATTGTTTCCCTATTTTCCAAAGCCGTGTGCCAATGAATAGAAAAACACAAGGCACAATAATTGCGGAAGATGATGCCATTAGAGCGAATACTCCGATACCTCTATGATACGCTTCTCCAGATGCTCCGAGTATTGAAAAAGCCGTCATGTTTGTACCGAACAATGACATCAGCAGGACAAACCAGTTTATGTTTCGACTCGCAACAAAATAGTCTTCTCCAGTATTTCTGAAGAACTTATGGCTTAAAACCCCTAAGCTAAGTACTAAAGCGAGATATATAAATATGATAGCCAGGGTCATTTCTCACTCCAGGCATATTTTACTATAAAATACATGAGTAAAGATGTTCCGAGACAAAACAGTATATGGAAGAGTAAACCGACAGGTAATCCAAAGACAATCTGGGGAGACTTCCAGAACCATATATCGTTATGAAGAATTAAGAATAGTAATATTAAGCTATATAGAATCCATTTGAATGTATTCTTCATGGTTGTTTCCCCTTACTTCTATTATAGTAAAAGATTCCACCACTTGCAAGTATTGCGATAGCATGTATCCATATTGCACTAAGTTCTATGGGTGTGAAGAATAGAATTAGAGCTGATATCAGCATAATTGCGCGTTCCCATAGCGAAAATCTGGCATATACATATCCAGATATAGAAGCAGCGAAATTTACTGTTCCCAATAATGTTAAAGAGAAATTGATTATCACAACCCATATTTCAGGATTACCGACGTCAGAATTTAACCAGAGTAATTCTGGTCGTAGTACGAAAGCATAAGGAAGGGCGAAACCAACGATTGCAAAACGGAAGGCTGCTGATGCTGTTTTCATAATACCTGCATCTGCAATAGCAGCAGCTGTGTATGCGGCCAAAGCAACAGGCGGGGTCACCATTGACATCATCCCGAAGTAGAATATAAAAAAATGTGCAGCTAAAGGAACGACTCCCAAATCAACGAGTACAGGACCAAGTAAAATAGCCATCAAGAGGTAACACACAGATGATGGCAACCCCATTCCCAATATAATGGTTGATACCATAAGCAGTAATAACGCTAAGATAAGATTGGTTTGAGCTAAAGGGAATATAGCAGCAGGTAATTTTGAACCGACCCCCGTTAGTGTGACCACACCTAAGATAATCCCGACACATGATGCGGCTGCTATTAAGGAGACACCACTATGTGCTGCACCTTCCATACTTTTAAGAATACCCGTAATTCCGATTCGTGTCTGCGGATTAAATAAACTTAGTATCAAGACAACAAGCAAACTCCAACTTACCGCACGAAAGGCGGTCGAACCTAATAATAGAAATCCAATTAATGTCAGAAATGCAGCAATGAAAACTACTCCTTGCATCAACGGTAGTTTTTCATTCTGAGGTTCAGTTTGTAATCTCACCTCATTTTCATCATTTTCTTGTGCGATGTGATTTGGTTGATTGCTAATCTGCCTTGCATAGAAATGAACAATTAGTAATAGGGCAGTATAATATAGGATAGCGGGTAATAAGGCAGCCTTGATAATCTGCAGATATGAAACAGAGGGTTCAACAATTTCTAACATCATATAGGCACCAGCTCCCATAATCGGGGGAACTAAGGCACCACCAGAGCTTGCTGCAGCTTCGACCCCTCCTGCTATTTGAGGTTTAAAACCAACGCTCCGCATCAGTGGAATTGTGAAAGTTCCTGTTGTAGCGGTATTTGCCACTGCTGAACCTGAGAGTGAACCCATCAGACCACTTGCAATGACAGCAACTTTTGCAGGACTACCAACACTGTCACCAAATATCCGTCTTACGACGTTTAGGATATAATTTGTAGCACCTGTGCGTTCCAGAAATGCCCCAAACAGAACAAATAGAAACACATAGGTAAACATCACTCGGAGAGCTATACCGAATGTTCCAGCATGAAGGAAAGTATGACTGATAATTCGTTGTAGTGAGAATCCTCGATGCGGAAATAACCAGTGTGGCATATACTGACCAAATCCCGCGTATACGAGGAATATAGTGGAGAGAAGTGCAAGTGTAATTCCAACTGAACGCCGAGTGGCTTCAAGAATTAATAGAAGACCAAGACCACCAACAACATAGTCAATAAGGTGTTCGTTAGATACCCTATCACCGAGGTAAATCCCTTTTAACCAAAGGGGTTTGAAAATTGGTTCAGTTTGAATTACTACATATCCGAAACAGAGAATTACACATCCTACGAATATATAATCAAGAGTAAGTAATAATAGTTGATCTTCATTTTTTTTATGGAGGGGGTATTTTAGAAATACGACGATTAGACCTAACATGGCAAATAGAGCCAATGCGGATTGCGGTTTCAATATAGGATAGTTGACTTCCGACAGTATGAATAGACTAAGGAGAACAGCAACTGGTAGAATGAAGAATTGTTTTTTCTGTTTCAAGTGTGGAGCGAACCTGTGTTTCAATGACGAGTTTCGTTGGAATAAGGTATGGAGTTGGAAGTGTAGAAATTACTAAATCCCACTGAGGTTGAAGTAAGTTTAATAGAAACAGGGTGGCATGTCAAATTAAATGAGTTATCTCAAAAATAATATAGAATTTGAACTAATGCATTTTGTGTAGAATAATTGTGTAATGCTATTTAGTTAATGATCTACCTTTGAATACAGAATATAGATACCAGAAAGCGGGTATTAATACCAACCCTCCGATTATGATAATGATTAATACAGGTTTTAGTACAGATTCAGGGGCTGCAGTATTTGAAAAAGTTAGATTTGGTGCAATAAGGTATGGATATTGTGCTAATCCCCAACCAAGTATAATGAGTGTCACTTGAATAGGAATTAAAATCCGTGCAAGTTTGAAATACCGGTGCCATATTGACCATATCCCAAGGATAGCGACAAGACCAGTAACAATATGAAATGGTATTGACCATTTACTCTTGCCTAATCCGGCTTGTATTAATGGCGCCCCTTCAGCAGATAAAAGATAACTCATACCTGCCAATATACCAACAGAAATTGCTGCGATGATGGCGCGTAACCGGAAGTCATCTTGGATTGATGTGTCATCAGTTTCAAGTGTAAGATACACAGCAGCAAGTAGGGTACAGATAGTTAGCGTAAAGAACCCAATAGCAAACGGAAATGGGGCAAACCACGAAGAAATGAAGTCAGTCTGTACTTGACCAGTTTCAGGATTTGCATGTATTGTTCCTGAAGCGATTGCCCCTAAAGTGATACCTAACATGATAGGTGTGATGATACTTGCAATTGCAAATAGTCGACTCCATCGGAGATGAACTCTTTCTGATTGATCGTCATATGTTCGGAAGACAAATGCAGTGCCACGTAAGACAATTCCTACTAACATGAGAGTGAGTGGGATATGTAATGCAGTTCCAATAGTAGCAAAGGCAACTGGGAACGCTACAAAAAGCAATACGATGATAACAATCAGCCATACATGGTTTGCTTCCCAAATTGGAGCGAGAGCATGATGTATGATGTCACGTTGCGTTTTTCCACGCGCTCCAATGGCAAAGAGATCCCATACACCTCCACCGAAGTCAGCCCCACCAGTTAGCATGTATAGGATGAGTGAGATCAACATAATGATTGCAAGATATAATTCGAGACCCATCATAGAATCCTTTTCAATACGCAGTGATCAGATGTAAAGTTAATTGTAATGCTATTTACAATAATAGTAAAGAAGGTCGGGAATCGGAATTCCCTCCTACAATGAAGAATCGGGAATCGGAATTCCATACTACAATGAAGAATCGGGAATCGGAATTCCATACTACAATGAAAAATCGGGAATCGGAGTTCCATACTACAATGAAAAATCGGGAATCGGAATTCCATACTACAATGAAGAATCGGGAATCGGAATTCCATACTACAATGAAGAATCGGGAATCGGAGTTCCATACTACAATGAAGAATCGGGAATCGGAATTCCATACTACAATGAAGAATCGGGAATCGGAATTCACTACTACAATGAAGAATCGGGAATCGGAATTCACTACTACAATGAAGAATCGGGAATCGGAATTCCATACTACAATGAAGAATCGGGAATCGGAATTCACTACTACAATGAAGAATCGGGAATCGGAATTCCATACTACAATGAAGAATCGGGAATCGGAATTCCATACTACAATGAAGAATCGGGAATCGGAATTCACTACTACAATGAAGAATCGGGAATCGGAATTCCATACTACAATGAAGAATCGGGAATCGGAATTCCATACTACAATGAAAAATCGGGAATCGGAGTTCCATACTACAATGAAAAATCGGGAATCGGAATTCCATACTACAATGAAGAATCGGGAATCGGAATTCAATACTACAATGAAGAATCGGGAATCGGAATTCACTACTACAATGAAGAATCGGGAATCGGAATTCACTACTACAATGAAGAATCGGGAATCGGAATTCCATACTACAATGAAGAATCGGGAATCGGAATTCACTACTACAATGAAGAATCGGGAATCGGAATTCCATACTACAATGAAGAATCGGGAATCGGAATTCCATACTACAATGAAGAATCGGGAATCGGAATTCACTACTACAATGAAGAATCGGGAATCGGAATTCACTACTACAATGAAGAATCGGGAATCGGAATTCCATACTACAATGAAGAATCGGGAATCGGAATTCACTACTACAATGAAGAATCGGGAATCGGAATTCACTACTACAATGAAGAATCGGGAATCGGAATTCCATACTACAATGAAGAATCGGGAATCGGAATTCCATACTACAATGAAGAATCGGGAATCGGAATTCCATACTACAATGAAGAATCGGGAATCGGAATTCCATACTACAATGAAGAATCGGGAATCGGAATTCACTACTACAATGAAGAATCGGGAATCGGAATTCCATACTACAATGAAGAATCGGGAATCGGAATTCCATACTACAATGAAGAATCGGGAATCGGAATTCCCTCCTACAAAGAAGAGTGTGATAGAATGGCATACAATCAATTAGAAATGGTATAAGATCTATTAAAGATAAACATTGGCTACTAATTTATTCACTCATAGAAAATTTGCCGTCTTAAGAGTATGACTACAACGACTGAAAGGAAAATGTAGAGTATGGTGAAACCGATGAAAGGTATCATCAGGTTTGGCATGGATGTAACAGCATCTTTTGTTTTCATAAAGTTATATATTATCCATGGTTGTCTTCCAACCTCAGTGACCGTCCATCCAGCTTCAATAGCGATAAAACCGAGAGGTGAACAGAAAGTAACAAGTCTGAGATACCAAGTTTGTGTTGGAAGTCCTTTCTTTTTCCATGCCAACCAACCGCCAAGAATCCCGGTAATAATCATGACTATTCCACATGCAACCATAATTTGAAAGGCGAAATGAACTATTGCGACAGGTGGACGATTCTCTTTCGGGACATCTTTGAGACCCATTATTTCAGAATTTGGATCAAAGTTAGCAAGGAAACTTAGTGCTTTAGGAATTTCTAAAGCATATCTTGTTACTTCAGCCTCTTCATCTGGTATACCACCAATGCGTAGTGGTGCACCGCGTTCTGTTTCCCATTGTCCTTCCATTGCGGCAAGTTTTATGGGTTGGTATTTTGCAAGACGTTTCGCGCTTAAATCACCTGAAATCGGTTGTAGAATTGCTACCACCCCTCCGACACACAAGGAGATTGCAAATGCTTTCCGATGAAATTGATTGTTTGGATCACGTCTTAGAAAATATGCGTGTATCCCAGCGACTGCAAATGCAACCGCAAGGAATGCAGCCAATGTCATATGGAGTGCTTGGGTGAATGAAGAAGGGTTCAACATCGCAGCAATGGGATCAATGTTCGTGACTTTGCCATCAACGATGGTGAAACCTGTTGGCGTATTCATCCATGCGTTAGCAGTAACAACGAATATACCCGAAAACATACCACCCAATAAAACCATAACACCAGACAACCAATGGATCTTTCTGGGAACGCGTTCCCACCCATATAAGTATATCCCAAGAAATATTGCTTCGATAAAGAATGCTAATCCTTCCAGCGAAAAAGGCATTCCAATGATTGGACCCGCGTATGCCATAAAGGTCGGCCATAATAATCCTAATTCAAAGGAGAGGACTGTACCTGATACTGCGCCAACAGCGAACATTATTGCGGTGCCTTTGGACCAACGTTTCGCTAAAGTGAGATAGGTCTTGTCTCCTGTTTTCAACCATCTTCCTTCAGCAATGACCATCAGTAGTGGCATTGCAATACCTACACAAGCAAAGATAATGTGAAAGCCGAGTGACATTGCCATTTGAAAACGTGCTGCTAATAAATCTTCCATAAATATACCTTGATTTTATCTTATACCATTTCTAAGAAATTTGGACATTTAATCCTAATATCCAGACATACTATTAGGGTGCAAAAACAGACCTTTAATCCTAAATTCCCCAATGAAAAATCGTGAAAATGTTGTGTTTTTCCATGTGATGAAAAAGTGTCGAAAAAGGGAAAAAAGTTACACTTTTTGACACATTCTGTGTCATTGAAATTGGTGTAAATTACCCCTCTAACCTCTGTCATAGACTGACTTTACTCCACTTTAAATTGACTTTATAAGAATTTCCAAAAAGTGTAATTTTGTGTTTTTGTTGTCCTTACGGATTTTGTATTTTTCAAACTGCATATTAAAGCAGATTTATTGACATAAATAAAGTTCTTGAATTTAGGATCGTTTTTATAGATTTTCATCATTTATTCTCTAATTATATACTTCCCATGAAAGGACGGTTTTAAGTAGGATTTATTCATGTCATCTAAAACTCTTATATGGTGAAATATTGACATAATTACACACCTTACTTGTAGGAGCGATCTCCGAATCGCGATCAAACCCTTTGATAATCGGGAATCGGAATTCCCTCCTACAAGTTAGTATGTAGAATAAATTGTATATTCTACCATAGTAAACTTTTGAATTAATGGAACATTTTATAATGGGCGAGGTGACATCGCCCCTACGATGGACGTTCTTCGTAAACATTGAAATGTCTCATTAATTATTCACTTTACTATAAATCAATTTTCTTGAAGTTTGTACTAAAAAAGTATCTCTTGGTAATGTTAGTTGTTAAATATAGTTATTTTCTTCATCTTATTTTCAATTTTCTTGAAAAAAATGTGTAATTAGCATTTGGTCTGTTAGTTTATGCTACAAGAAGAGACATTTTCATGTAGAAACGGTATTACATCGGATTCAGGTTTTAATAGTAGGATACTTGTATATCAATTACACCATACACTATAAAGAAACTGCAATAAAAAAGGCGGGTTTTAACCCGCCTGATAGATTTGGATAGTTTATGCTACCCACGGATCAAGACCGAGAAGTTTCTTCCCTAAAGGGGTCAATTCTGCGGTTGTACCTTCATGGTGTTCTTTCTCTTTCTGTTCCTTACCAAGTCCCGTTAACCTTTCACGCCATCCCCGGACTCTACCTTCATGAGTACTTTTACCTTCATTTGGAGCAGGGGACATAGTGATATATTGTGCCATTCTTGGACGAACTGCGGAGTTTGGACTGCTACCATGTGGTAATGCACTATGCCATATAACAAGATCACCTGCTTTTCCAGCAACTGGAACAGCTTTATCTTGAAATTGTTCTCGGACGGACTGTCCAGGGTTAGCATCTGAAGGTAGCCCGTTTAGCCAATCTTCCAATGTTAGATGAAAACCAGGAACACAGGTAAATGCGCCTTGATTACCGGGTGTATCAGCGAGATATAAAACTCCTTGTACTCTCAGTGTTACCGGCATATTGTCTAAGGACATATCCCAATGTAAATAAGGTCCGGTAAATTTCCAATCATCACGTTCAGGAGGATTCATGCTTGCTCTATCAAAACTGACTAAGAGTTTTTCAGTTCCCCATATTTCTGAGAAAGCCTGATGAACCCGAGGGTATTGACGATTATTCCACAATGCTTGATGTTGATATATCTCTACCATGATACTTCTTCGGGGAGGATCTGGATACCAACTATCAGGATTCTCACGGTCCATTTCGAGGAAATCCCAAACTGCTTGTTCTGCAGCACGACAATTCTCTGGTGGTACTGCCTCTCGAACAACTACGTACCCATTTTCATTCCAAAATTCAAGATCTTCTTTACTTAATACAGGCATACGAATCTCCAATTATGAAAGATAGTTTGAATCAAATTACAGGACGGATTATTAAGACTTCTGAGTAATCATTTACATTTAGATGTGAATATTATTCGATGAAATGCTTTCGTGCATATTCAAGTCGTTCAGGAACTCCAATATCTATCCATTCAGTATCTACTTTGTAGACATAGAGGTTTTGAAGGTTAGGAAACACATCACGTTCGATTGAGAATACTTCTTTATTGGGGAATGCATTAATAATACTGTGATTAAACAGGAAGATAGCACCATTAGCACATCCGGGACGATTAACCTGTTGTTTTTCACGAAACTGGGTTATACGTCCATTGTTATCTGCAACTATTTCTCCATAGGATGAAAGGTCAGAGACAGAAATACCAAGTAATAAACCTTCCATCTCTGGTAGCAGATGGGATACCATGTCATTTAGGGAAAAACCTCTTAACAGAATATCACCGTGTAGGACAAAGACAGGAAAATCGTCGACAAATTGAAATGCGTTCTGAATAGCGCCCCCAGTCCCAAGTGGCTTATCCTCTTTCGCGTAGCGTATTTTTATGTCATCCACATTCTCCCCAACTTGCGAATATATTACATCATGTAAATGTCCAGAAGCAAGGATGACTTCAGTTACACCAGCTTTTGATAGAAGATCTATCTGCCAGTCTAATACAGTTCGATTTCCTATTGATAGTAGGATTTTAGGTATTTTTTCTGTAGTTTTACCCAGTCTTGTTGAAAGACCTCCACAAAGGATGATCGCTTGCATAACCGAATTCCTTGATAGAGCATAGTGTGGTTTCCTCTAATTGACATATATAAAAAGGTGTACTTAGTACAGCATGTTGACTAACACGAGGTTTCAGTTCTGCAGTAAACTGAACAGTCAACAATTTAAAATATCAATGTTAAACCACACTATGATAGGTTAGTTTCAGGGATAAATTCAAATGCGCTTTTAATCTGTTCGAGACGTAGTAGTTCAAGCTTTTGGGTTAACTGGATCGCAATAACGTCAAAACGACAAGGCGTATCCATTAGGTTATGTGTTTGTAAATATGCTAATGCAATTTTTGAAATTTGTCGTTGTTTCTGTTTAGTCACGGCAGATTGTGGTACTCCATACTTTAGGCTTCGACGCGTCTTGACTTCAACAAAAACTATTCGCTTTTCATACTTAGCGATAATATCAATTTCACCACGATGGAAACGATAATTCTGGGCAAGTATTTGATATCCTTGTGTCTTTAGATGTTCTACAGCAAGTTTCTCACCAATCTTAGCAATGTTCTGTAATGAACGAGGCATCCATATTCCTAATGAGATATACTATTCGGTAGTGAACTATTATTCTACATATAGTTTGAATGTTTTTCTGTGAATTTCTGTTGGACCGAATTGGACAATGGCACGTCGGTGCAGGGCAGTTGGATAGCCTTTATGTTGTTGGAAGCTGTATTCTGGATATAATCTATCGAATTCAATCATGATTCTATCCCGTGTTGTTTTTGCTACAATAGAAGCAGCAGCGATAGATACACTAAGATTATCCCCTTTTGGAATGGCTTCCCCAGAAATATGGGAATTTGGCATTTTTGAACCATCAACAAGGAGATAGTCTGGTTGCTGAGCAAGTTGTGTTACTGCCTTATTCATAGCTTGAAGTGTTGCCTGTAGGATATTTATCTGGTCAATAGTATTATTATCTGATATACCTACTCCCACTGAAATTGCTTTAGATTTTATTACATCTACCAGAACGTCTCGCTGTTTAGCAGTCAATTTTTTTGAATCAATTACACCTTCAATTTGACATTCCATAGGTAATATGACAGCAGCTGCAACCACGGGTCCCGCTAACGCGCCTCTACCTGCTTCATCAATTCCTGCAATGTATTTATATCCTTTAGTTATACATGCGTGTTCGTATGCATACATTCATACTCCAGACAATTATCTTCTCTCTTCTCTGACGCGAGCAGACCTGCCAGTGCGATCTCTTAAATAATATAGTTTCGCGCGACGCACAGTTCCATACCTGACTACGCTGATACTTTCAATATTTGGGGAATGTAATGGGAATGTCCTTTCACTCCCGGTACCGAAAGCCACTCTTCGTACAGTAAAAGATGCGCGAGTGCCACTATGTGCCCGACGAATTACTGTTCCTTCATAAGCCTGAATTCGTTCTTTTTGTCCTTCTCGTATTCGAGTATTTACACGTACAACATCCCCAGGACTAAAGTCAGGGATATTATCTTTTACATGTTGGTTTTCAACAGACTGAATCAAGTTCATCGTTCTTTCCTCCTTACAATTCTATTCTCATATCAAGACTGTGATAGGCTATTTAATTCGTCTCTTAAAGAATGTAATTAATTGTTTTTATCTTCCCTAAGGATATCAAGCTCTTCATCAGTCAATTCAAGATTCTTAATTATATCTGGTCGTCGTTCAGCAGTACGTATTATTGCCTGAGTATATCTCCATTTTTTGATGTTCTCATGATGACCACTTAATAGTACCTCAGGCACTTTCATACCTTCAAATTCAACGGGTCGAGTATAGTGTGGGTGATCCAAAAAATCCTTACTGAAAGAATCTTCGTGTGCAGATTCAAAATCCCCTAATGCGCCAGGTAATATCCTACCGATTGCATCAATAAGAACAAGAGCAGCAATTTCTCCTCCACTCAATACATAATCCCCAATTGATATTTCTTTGGTAACTATTTTTTTTCGTATTCGTTCATCAATACCTTTATAACGTCCACAGATGAAAATCAAATGGGATTTTATTGACAATCCTTCAACGATAGATTGAGTCAACGGTACACCTTGAGGTGTTAAATAGATAATCTCGGTATCTTCAGTAGGGTGCATTGCTGAAACAGCTGAAAAGATAGGTTCAGGTTTCAGTATCATTCCTGCCCCACCACCATAAGGATAATCATCAACAGTTTTGTGTCGATCCGTTGTCCAATCTCTAATATTATATGTGTTTACAACGAGTTCTCCAGACTCCTGGATACGTTTTAGAATACCAGTCTGAAGTGCAGGTGTGATAATCTGTGGAAATAGCGTAAGCACATCCAATTTCATTACGCTATCCTGTTATTGTTTATCTAAAGATCTGGGTTCTTCAATTAGTTCAAGAATCACCTTCTTGTTTGCTTTTAAGCCTGCAGTGTATAGAATATTTCTAATTGCCTTTAGAGTTCTTCCATATCTACCAATAATTTTACCTAATTCAGATTCAGGCACACTCAATTCCACAACTACAACCTTTTCGCCAATCACTTCGCGCACTTCTACTTTCTCAGGATTATCAACTAAAGCCTTTACGATGTATTCAATAAGATCTTTGAACATAACATACTTTCTGGATGAAAAAAACGAATTGATGTGAAAAGATTAGACACTAAACAGGTGTAATTAGATCACACCCATCAGGCTAAAAGAACATGCAGGTATTCAGAAATCTTATAGATGCTGTATTTAGATTACAGATTATTCTTCAGAGAGATCAGTTGAGACCTGAATTTCAGCATCAACATTTTCATCATCAACGACCTGTTCTACTTCTTCTGTTTCATCTTCAGGTAATGGGTGTCCAAGTTTCTCATAGGTAAATTTTTTCCAAATACCATTCTGAGATAGTAGTCTTTTAGCTGTATCGGTGGGTTGTGCCCCATTCCTTAGCCATTTTAGTGCTTTTTCTTCATCTATAACAACGTCAGCAGGTTCGGTTAATGGATTATAATGTCCCAATCGTTCCAAAAACACGCCATCTCGTGATGCTCTGACATCAGCAGCAACGAGTCGATAAAAAGGTCGTTTTTTCCTGCCATGTCGTTGTAATCTAATTTTAACTGCCAAAAAATACCTCCAGGTATATCAATTCATTTTACTCTAACAGAGAGGTAGAGAAGTAATCCTCTACATTATTTTCGTCTTCTTCGTTTTCGTGGTTTTCTCGATTTTTTCTGAATTCGTGAACCAACACCTATCTTCTGTCCCATCTGAGGCATACCGATTGATGTTTGTTGACTCAACATAGTATTCATCATCCTTAGTTGAGAAACCAATTGATTCACTTGATTTACAGTTGTGCCGCTTCCTCTTGATATACGTGTTTTGCGGCTTCGATCCAAAAGTTGCGGGTTATTTCGTTCTGCAGGAGTCATTGATTGGATCATGGCTTTTGCATATTTCAGATGATCTTCATCAGGTTTTAGATCTTTTACAGGTAATTGGTTCTTGAAAGGCACAAGATCCAACAATTGGTCAAGGGGTCCCATATTTTTTATTTGTTCAAGTTGTGTAAGAAAATCGTCAAAATTTAACCCTTTTTTCTCAGTAAGTTTACGTTCTAATTCCTTTGCTTGATCTTCGTTGAAGACAGCTTCAGCTTTCTCCATGAGGGTTTGGACATCACCCTGTCCAATAATACGAGAAGCCATTCGTTCAGGATGAAATTCTTCGAGTGCAGATGCCTCTATTTTTTCACCGACACCGATGTATTTTATAGGTTTTTCAGTAACAGAACGAATGGAAAGAGCTGCACCACCTCGAGCGTCCCCATCCATTTTTGTTAGGATTACCCCGTCTATATCCAAATCAGAGTTAAAATTCTCAGCAACATTCACTGCATCTTGACCTGTCATAGCATCAACAACAAGTAAGATCTCAGTAGGATTGACAGCATCTTTGATAGATCGGAGTTCTCCCATGAGTGTTTCATCAATATGTAGGCGTCCAGCAGTATCAATGATGAGAAAGTCATTTCCTCGTGACATTGCATCTTTAAGAGCATCCTTTGCAATTTCGACAGGTGAAATATCTGTCCCACGTGAAAAGACAGGTGTATCAATCTGTTCCCCAAGCAACTCAAGCTGTTTGATTGCAGCGGGTCTGTAAACATCGGCTGCAACCAGCATAGGATTTCTACCATCTTTACGGAATTTTAGTGCTAATTTTGCGGCGACAGTTGTTTTACCAGCCCCCTGTAAACCGGATAGCATGACTATGGTAGGACCATTAGAGGCGGTCTGAATCTTTTCAGATTCCACACCCATTAGAGTAGTCAATTCTTCCTTGATGATCTTTGCAATTTGGAGTTCTGGTGTGAGACTCCCCATCACTTCTTGTCCGAGTGCTCTTTCCTTTATACTGTCAATAAAGTCCCGTGTGACTTTGTAATTGACATCAGCTTCCAAGAAAGCGCGCCGGACATCACGCAGAGAATCTGAGATATTACTTTCAGTTAATTTTCCTTGCCCCTTTATCTTTTTAAAGGTGTTCTGCAATCGATCACTTAGGCTTTCAAACATGTCTTTGCATCCTTTAACAGTGTGGAATTAATTAAAGTATTATAGCAAGAATAATGGTCTCTGTCAAGTTTTTTTGGACTTGACAGAGACCATTTTCTGTGGTAAAAATATGGTATGAATAAAGCATTATTAAGAACAATCTTCCTCTTATTTGGATCCTTATTTTATCTTGGTTGTCAAGGTGGAGTCTTCAATGCAAATAATGTTGGAACAGTAAACGGAATCATTGAGAAATCTGGTGAATTGACACAGGATGAAGTCTGGGATGGACGGATATATATTACCAGCAGTGTAATTGTTCCCGCGGATATAACCCTCACAATCCGTTCCGGTACGATAGTTGGTTTTGAACCTAAGAATGTACCGAGTGAGATTATAGTTCATGGAGAGCTTTATGCTGAGGGTGCGCCTGATCGTATGATTGTTTTTGGGTCATTAGGTGAACCAGAAACAATACCAGATGCAGAAACTGAAGAAGCCTCAAAAACCAATATCAATATTCAGACTTCCTCACCCCGGTCTTTTCAAAGACCTACAGCATCCCTTCCCAAAGCAGGTGATTGGAAGGGGATCACAATTGAAACAGGGAGTCCAAACAGTAGACTAACCTATTGTCGAATACAACATGCGACGAATGCAATTTTATGTAAAACAGACACTATACAGATTGAAAGATGTTTATTTAGTGAGAACAATATAGGCGTTCTCTGTGAAAACACTAATCCAACTATTTCATCCAACGAGTTTAACAGAAATGGGAGTGGTGCTCAATTTCGTGGGTCATCTGCCCCTGAGGTAGAATACAATGAGTTTGCTGCTAATCGATATGGTATAGTATGTGAAGATGATTCCAGACCGCGAATACACCATAACAATATACGTTCAAACTACGAATATGCAATCATCTGTTATTCTACTTCATCCCCAGAGATTGTATCTAACAATATCACTCTTAACAACGGTTGGGCAGTATACGATGGGGGTAGGCTTAGGGACAATTACATCAGTGGAAATAAACAGGTCGGACCAAATGTCCCGGAACTGAGTATAGGTACACAAAGTGATCAATTCTACAGTGTAGAGGAAGTATTCGAACCAAGATCCACTCCTGTGTCAGATGCAGGTCTTCCTCGAGACAAGTTTTAGACCAATGACTATTGTCAAAGCATACCTTGAATTAATCCGTTATCCATTATTTGCAATTCCTATTGTTGCTACACTTCCAGGGGCTTTGATTGCAAGTGATGGAGAGATGTCATGGCGTGTTGTAGCAGCAGTATTAATTGCCATGTCTGGCTACTTTGCTGGAATGATAAAGAACGATTATTTCCACCAAGAAACCGATTCTATAACGAATCCTGATCGTCCGTTACCGTCGCAAAGATTGACACCAAAACAAGCATTAATACCTGCCAGTATTATTTATGGTCTTTGTGTAATCAGTGGATTTCTATTAAATCTAAAAGCCGGACTATTAGTCATAGGATTAGTAGCAATATCACACTTGTATAATGCCATTTTTAAGTCACGTGGAATCTTAGGAAGTTTAACTTTGCCAATAGGTATAGGTTTACTAAGTATTTTTGGAGCATTGGTAGTTAGTGGACATGTACCACGATTAGTATGGTATGCTTTCGGTGCAATTACACTCTACGATTTAGGAACACATATCACAACTACTTTCAAGGATATCACACGGGATTCACAAGTAGGAATTGTCACTACACCTCAACAACTTGGTATACGACCATCCTTATTATTATCTGCAGTTTCCACATTTTTAGCCTTTACCATCTTACTACTCCCATATTGGACAGAAGATTCTGTGGATATTACACCATATATTATCTGGGGAGGGATGGGAGTTCTTGCAGCAGTGGTTACCCGTATTCCGCTCTATTTACAACCTAAAGAGGAGAACGGTTATTTTGCTTTAAAGGGTTCAATGTTTGGTTCGATTCTCTTCTTCCCGTGTTTTATTGGAACAATTATCTCAATACAATCAACAATATTGATTATTGTACCTTTATTGCTTATAACGTTAGTGTTACTAAGAACGACCCCGCAAGAAGTGTAATCAGAAAGATAGATTTTCCCAAAGTTCATTTTCCTAAGGATATATCAACCATGAAGAATATTATTCTCCTAATTACAGATACATTTCGATATGATAACCTCGGTGAAAGGGCAACAAGACCTATTCGGACCCCTATGCTGGATAGTTTTGCTGCCGACCGTGCGACAGCGATTGAGAAATTCTATATGAATAGCTTTCCAACTATTCCTCATAGAACTGATGTTGCCACCAGTACAGTTGGATGGCCCCATTATCCATGGCAGCCAATTGATCAAAGCGGACCAAACCATGTTGCGAAACTATTAGCGGGTGAAGGGTATGCTACGCAGTTAATCTGTGACTGTCCACATCTGTTTAATGCGCGGTTTCAACAAGGATTTCAGGCAGCATTTCAACATCGCGGGCAAGAAGGTGATAAGCCCCTGCTTCACCTGAATGATGACATTGAGATTGTCATGCCTGATGATAAAACCCGTCCGAATCCTTCCTTCCGTGGTCATACGTTAGCCAATACCCATCGTTGGACGAACCGTTATTACGAATACGAATCAGAGACATTCTCTGGAAGAACATCTCAGAGTGCTATACGATTCTTGGAAGAAAACTATCGTTCAGGACCGTTCTTTTTATGGGTTGATTTTTTTGATCCACACGAACCTTGGGATCCACCAGAATATATCGTTAGGAGATATGATCCAACATATTCAGGACCACCCATGATTCATCCTAACTATGGACGATCTTCAATCTATACGGATGCAGAATTGCACAATCTATGGGCACATTATGCGGGTGAATCCGAAATGGTCGATCGTCATATTGGACGAATACTTGAGAAAGTTGAGGATCTCGAATTATGGGATGATACTATTGTAGTTGTCATGTCTGATCATGGAATGTCTATCGGTGAACATGGTAAAACAGGTAAATCGAATATAGATCCGGACGATCCTCGTTTTTGGCCTACCTATCCTGAGATAAATCATGAGATGTTTCTAATCGGTGGCGGTGAAATTCCACTGGGACAAAGTCTTGACCTTATCGCCCAACCAGTTGACATTCTACCAACACTTTGTGATTTGGCAGGAGTCACTCTTGAACCTCCTAAACCTTTTGAGGGTAGGTCTTTTGCGGATTCACTTCTTAGTGGTGAAACAAACCATAGAGAGTATGCAATCACTGCCACTCACATTAGTTCAAAAAATAACATTGTTCCACGTCGTGCAGTAACACCTTTCCTTGTCACAGAAGGTTGGGGATATGCCCCGGTCGGTTCTCTGGGTTCTCCGGAGTTATTTGACCTCAGTGATGATCCACTTGCTACTAATAACCTTGCAGCCGATAATGATGCCTTGTTAACTGAATTACATCAACTGTTTATGGCATATCTATTAGAACATAATGCACCAGAAAATTGTATTACATTGTGGCAAAATTCACTGATAGGAGATGGAGAAGGGAAGTGGACAATAGATTACTCGAACAAAGATGACGAGTAATCATATAAGTTCCATGACAGTGTGGTCAGCATAAATTTAATTATAACTTGAAAGGTTAGGTATGGCATCTACAGGTTCGATGGTCTGTAATTTGAGGGAAATTATTGGACATGATTCTCTTATTACAGAGGAAGACATTTCATTATATACTTATGATGGAATAACACCCGAAATAGGTATTATTCCATCTTCAACACAAGAAATGGAAAATATTGTATGTTATGCCACAAAAAACAACCTATCTGTAATACCATCCGGTAGTGGTACTAAACTGGGAATCGGTAATTTGGCTGAAAAAACCGATTTAGTTCTTTCAACACATCGACTTAACAAGGTATTAGAATATGAACCTGCAGATTTAACTGTTACAGTGGAGGCTGGGATCCGATTAAGGGATCTTCAGACAGTTTTAGCAGAACATAAGCAATTTCTTCCTTTAGATCCACCATACGGAGATAGATGTACTATAGGAGGTATTATATCATCGAATTCGAGCGGTTCATTACGGTATCAATATGGAACAGCAAGGAATTTGGTTTTGGGTATGAAAGTGATGCATCCAAAAGGTATAGTTGTAAAAAGTGGTGGGAAAGTTGTTAAAAATGTTGCTGGATACGATATTAACAAACTCTATATTGGAGCATTCGGAACTCTTGGAATTATTACTGAAGCCACTCTGAAATTAGCCCCCTTGCCGGCACATACAGCAATTCTGGTATCTCAATTTGAGCACATAGGAGAGGCAGTTATTTCTGGTCGAAAGATTGCCAGTTCCCAGATACTACCGAATTATGTTAACCTTTTATCTAAATTCTCATATCAAGATTTATCAAGTAATAAGCCAACACTACTCATTGGATTCGGAGGAGATCCTGAAGCAGTATCTTGGCAGCTGGGATCCACAAAGTCACTGATGGAACAATATGGTTCATTAGGGGTGCATATAATTGATGGTGAAAACCAAACAGACATACAACAGTTGATTCAAGAATTTTCTGCAGTTAATCGTAATTCTGATACAGTGTTGGTAAAGTTGAATCTTAAACAGACGGATCTGGCAGAATTTGCAGAAAAAGCACTGGATATAACGGATGATATTATGGCAATTGTTGGTAATGGTGTGTTATATCTAAGAATCAATGAACAGTCAGGTATGGATGCAAACTCACTATCCCATACACTCAATCAACTACGAGAAGATGCCGTTGAAGTGCATGGTAATTTAATTTTAGAAGCTGCACCACCAGAACTAAAACAACAGATAGATGTTTGGGGTTCAATTGATAGGACATTAATATTGATGAAACAGATTAAAAGCAAGTTTGATGAGGGTAATATATTGAATCCAGGACGTTTTGTTTCAGCAATTTAGAAGAAAATCAGTATATTCTCTGTTTTAGTTATAGTTCTCTAATTTTCACAACTACCGGATTGTGTTCTATACATCAATCAGGTACAACTTATTTGGGGAAGGGAACATATGAAAGATATAAAAGGGAGGATTCTGTGGATTGATGGCACATTGAGAGCGTTAAGTTCGAGCACATTGTTAAAGTCTGAATTAAAACCTTATATTCGATTCTTAGAGTATAATAATTATGATCTTTCTTTTGCAGAAAATCCTGACGAAGGAATTGATTTACTTAGAGAATGGAGTTTCGATGGTCTATTACTGAGTTATGATAACACATCTGAAATTCGAGATTTGCTATACCAAATACGTAAATTAGATGTGCATATTCCTATAATAATCCTTACCGAATCTGCGAATCAAGAATTAATGGAGTATGTAAACCTTTTCAATGTAAGTGATGTTCTAATTATGCCGACGAACCCAAGACAATTGGTAACATCTCTTACATTATTACTCGAAAGGCAAGTAATACTTAATAAGTATATTCCGCAAGCATATGTGGAGGAATTTAACCAGAACTACTCATCTGGAGGAGAGAAATTAAAATCATCTCTAAATAATTTTTCTGAGACAACGCAGACATTTGAATGGCAAACATGGATAGACACCTACACTAATTTGCTTGAATGGGATATCCGATTCGATGATTTAACACATACAGATGAACTACAGGAAATACATGCTATAGAAAAGCGGGAAGCTAATTTAGCATTTACAAATTACATAAAGGAATCCTATAGTTCATGGATGGAAAGTGAAGAATCTCCGACCCTTTCAGTAGATCTCCTTGATAAAATCGTAATCCCTGAAATACAAATTGGAAAATCCATATTATTTGTAATTATAGATTGCCTGCGGTTGGATCATTGGATGAAAATTGAACCATTACTCTATAATGATTTCCAGGTAACAAGGCATTATTATTTTTCTATTTTACCTACTACAACTGGATATGCAAGGAATGCGATTTTTAGTGGTCTATTTCCAAGGGATTTATCGGAACGTTATCCTGAACTGTATGCTGAACCAGACGAGGGTCATACAAGTATCAATAGATATGAAAAAGATTTGATGTTATTACAACTTGAAAGGTATGGCATTGCCCTTAAACCGACCCCTCATTACTTTAAGATATTTGATGAACGCGGTGAATTACAATATTTACAGTGGTTTTCAGAAACGAAGCGTATAAGTTTTGCAGCCGTTGTTGTTGATTTTATTGATATGTTAACCCATATGTATTCAGATGAATCTATTCTTCAACAACTTATTCCAGATGAAAAAGCGTTTCGAGGTGTTACTCAAACATGGTTTAAGAACTCAAGATTATATAATATCATACAACTTGCCGCGGAACGCGGTATTACAGTCATTCTCACTACTGACCATGGTTCGGTACAATGCAATAATGCTACGAAGGTCTCAAGTCAACACGAACTTTCAAGTGGACTCCGAGTAAAAGAGGGGAGGAATATATCCTATAACCCAGATGCAAGTTTTATCATAAATGATCCTGAAATATATCGTTTACCATCAGATGATAACGACAAGAGCTATATCCTTGCCCTTGAAGATTATTATTTCGTATACGATAGACAATCGAGCATCCACAGTGATGTATTTCAAGGCAGCTTCCAACATGGAGGTATATCATTTGAAGAAATGATACTCCCGTGTATTGTACTTGAACCACGATGAATTAAAATCATTTATGAATTTTTAACACCACTAAACATGGCAAGCTGCACTCGAATTTATCTTCTCTTAGGAGAACTGACTGATGCAATATAAAACCGAGATTAAGAAACCACATTTCGCCATCCTAATATTTCTAATAACAGTATTTTTACCATTTAGTTTATCCGCTCAGTTTCCAGACTTTGGTCCATCCGATAATGGTCTTATTGATAAGATAAGTGCTGAAGGATTTATCTCATTAGATAAAGTTCAACCGGGAAGTCAATTTCAGATAGCAATTGCGGTAGATATAACCAAAGGTTGGCATATCAACGCAAATCCTTCACGGGAAGGACTCTTTCCTACCGAAATTACATTACCAAAAATTCCAAATATGACATTTGGTGAGATTGTATATCCAGAAGGAGATACACTTGATATAGCATCTATTGGTACAGCACCTGTCTATCATGACACAATCAAAATTGGAATTCCAGCAACTTTATCCAATAGTGCCTCAATTGCCCCGATGACTTTGAACCTTGAGTTAGGTTATCAAGCCTGTAGTGATGAACAATGTCTATTACCTGAAACACAAAATATTTCTATACCGATAGACATTGTGAGTACAGAGGAGATGATCCAACGGGTAAATGAGGATATTTTTACTGGTATAGAGTTTGGAACAGTTTCGGTGAATAAACCCACCAACAACGATAATGAAGGTGGTATTGCTGGAGCATTATCGGGTGGAAATTTGTGGTTAGCATTTATATTTGTGTTTGCAGGTGGAATTGTAACAAGTCTTACACCTTGTGTGTATCCCTTAATTCCAATTACAGTATCAGTCTTTGGTGCTAATGAATCCACAGGTGTCTTCAAATCATTTTTACTCTCTCTGGTCTATGTATTTGGCATAGTATTAACTTATTCGATATTGGGTGTAGCTGTAGCCTCAACAGGTGCAGTATTTGGTCAGATAATGGCAAACCCTTGGGTAATTGGGTTCATTAGTGTAGTACTTTTCTCTTTAGGACTCTCAATGTTTGGTGTCTTTGAAATTAGGTTGCCAAGTTCAATACAGAACAAACTCAATACAGTAGGTGGTACAGGATTTATTGGTGCATTTGCTATGGGAACAGTCGCCGGCGTGATCGCAGCGCCCTGTACAGGTCCAGCTTTGGCAGCAGTGTTAGCATATATTGCGACTACTCAAAGTGTGTTAATTGGCTTTTGGCTTATGTTTACCTATGCTCTTGGGATGGGTTTACTTTTTATCTGCATTGGTACATTTTCTGGATTAATTTCCTCTTTACCTCGTTCTGGTGGATGGATGTATGTATTAGAGAATATATTTGGTATTGCGATAATCACAATGGCACTCTTTTTCCTTAAGGATGTAGAGGTATTCTCTGGATTAAAGAGTTTTCTTCAGAATTCATATCCATTTTTCGCATTTGCAGGTGCACTTGTGTTGGTTGGACTATGGTTAGGTAAATTGAAAGAACGTTATAGTGGTATTTCATCTAAGTTGCGTGTCCAAAAAACATTTGGTTTAGCGCTTGCAATTCTGGGTTCATATATGATCCTTGGTGGAATACAGCAACCTGCAGCTGGACCGCATTTAAACTGGGAATATGATGAGCCGACTGCATTAACAAACGCAAAACTGGAAGACAAATTGGTAATGCTTGATTTCTACGCAACGTGGTGTGGTGCCTGTAATGAATTAGACCATAAGACTTTCTCAAATCAAGAAGTTGTAGATAGACTGAAGGACTATATCACTGTCAAACTTGACTTTAGCGCGGAATCAGACAAGGTTTTAACAGAGAAGTATAAAATCCGTGGTTTACCAGTTGTCTTATTCTTGAATTCTTCAGGTGAAGTATTAGAGCGGATTGAAAAATTCGTTAATGCGGAGAATATGATGAAAATAATTGATGAAGTTGAAAGGAAAGCAAATAACTCTGTACAGTAAGTATGGGAGAAATTAATGGAAAATAGATCTCTCTTTTCATCTCGACGTTGGTTAATATATACAGAGATATTTGCGATAATAGTTTTCATAGCAATCGCTGCAATCCTTATACAGAAGAGTAACAGTGAACAGGAATTATACCCTCTATCGCAAGTAGAAAACTTAATTACAGAGGCTGACACCTTGTTTGCGAAGCAGGATTTTGGAGATGCCATTCTACTTTATTGGCAAGCATTAATTGCAATGGATCAAGCAAAAACTGATGCCAATGCAGAAACACGTTTACATGCTAATCTCCGTATAGCTGAGATTTATTCACAAAGTAGTTGGGTAAAAGATGCGTGGTCTCGTCTGAAAAATGCCTCAATCATAAATCCTGAAGATGAGCAAGTATTACTCCTCAGTGGTAAGTTGTATAGAGATTTAAGTAATCAAGAAGAAGCCGCTAATCATTTTATATCAGTTATTGATAAAAATGCGGGTAATGCTGAAGCACACTACCTTCTGGGTGTGCTATATCAAGGAAGAAAACAATACTCGGATGCATCATTCCATTATTTAGAAGCAATTAATAATGACACCGATCTAAAGAATGTATCATCTGAAAAAGCCCCCATTGGAATACTCGCAAGATTACAGTTGTCTCGAACCTACAATAAGATGTTTCAAAGTTATCGATTCTTAGATCGTGAACTTACAAATGAAGACTATGCTGAAATGTCAAGGCTTGAATCCCAATCTATAATTCTCTTGAAAGAAGCGAATCAGTTGTATCCTGGAATGCAAGAAATTGTAAACGATCTAATTGGATTACTCTATTATCGAGCAAGTGCTTTAAAGCGTGAAGCAGCCACCCGTCCCTATGCTGATGCTTTAGAGGTATATGAAGAAATTGTAGAACTCGACCCAACGGAAGTACAGGCTTGGCAGGAGATGGCAGAAATTTATGAGAGCTATCTTCGAGATAAGGAACAAGCACTTGAAATGTATCAGCAGGTTTACAAACTTGAACCGCATTCAACTTTCTTAGCAATAATCAAGTCATTAGAAGAAGATATAGCAACGGAAAAAGAACAGAATAATTGAATCTCTCCTACCAGAGTGTCCAATTTTCCAACCTGTAGTGTATACAGCATCGGAAGTAGAAAAAACAGGTGCTAATGGGATGTATATTGCAGGATTAGTGTTATTGTGAAGAGTGATAGGGTGGGTTTACGAAGAAGCCGATGAGAGGATTTGAACCTCCGACCTACTGATTACGAATCAGTTGCTCTTCCACTGAGCTACACCGGCTTGTAAATGCTTAAATAGCAAAATGCCGAGAGGCAGAATCGAACTGCCGACACATAGATTTTCAGTCTACTGCTCTACCGACTGAGCTATCTCGGCATCAGGTAGAATATATTACCATTAAAAGCAATTCCTGTCAAATCTTTTTAGACCGTTATTCCTTCCAAATACCAATCTCCTTATAGAAACGTATTGCGCCTGGATGAAAGGGTGTACCCGTGTCTTTTATGACATTTTTAGGGTTAATTGCATTACCTGCTTTGTGAGCTTTTACAACTTCGGCTCGATTGTTGTATAGTGTTTTTGTAAACTCATAGACAGTGTTCTCATCAACTGACTCTGCAGTGATTAAATGCATGGAACCGACATTCATAGTTTCAAATGGTTCGGTTAAGACCTTCTCATAAGCAGTGGCAGGAATAGTGATTGATGAGAAGAAGGGATACTTGTTTACAAGAGCATCCTTAGCCATTTTGTCAAAAGGGATAAACATAATATCTTGTGCTGCGGAAGCTTGCTTCACAGCGGGTGTTGGCACGGCTCCACCGATAAAAGCAGCAGTAGCTGCCCCGTCTGCCAATAGATTCACCGCGGCACTATATGTATCATTGAGTGGTGTGAAATCATCATAGGTAACACCATGTTCCTCTAATACAGGTCTCAAGAAATATTCAAATCCAGCCCCCGATGGACCAACAACGACGCGTTTTCCTTTCAGGTCCTGGATTGAGTTAATCTCAGAAGATTTCTTCGCAACAAACAATGCCACATTTGGAGCAAGTGTCATAACTGAGCGGATTGGATGTTCTGTCTTCCATGCCCCTTCGCCACGGACAGCAAAATATGAAATTGCAGCATTAGCGAGGGCAAACTCTATACTTCTATCATCCTCAACCAAAAGACGGATGTTTTCTTGAGTTCCTTTTGTTCCTTCAGCGGTAACTTCCCAGTTCATTTCTGTTGAATTACGATTTACAACATCTGCAATTGCACCACCAACAGCATTAAACGCTCCACCTATAGGTGCGGTGCCAATACTGATAAACTCCTTCTTGGAGGTATTATCACATCCGATATATACCAACAATGCCAAGATAACAGGAATTATAATTGTATGTTTTTTGATAGTTTTCATGTTTACTCCATTATTTTTCAAATCTTGATATTATAGTAAACTATTGAATTAATGGTACATTTTGAGATGTAGGAGGGAACTCCGATTCCCAACTATCACCGAGTTAAATCGCGATTCGGAGATCGCTCCTACAGGGATTTTGTGTTATTATTTTCAATGTTTACAATAAAAAAATAAATGTTAGACTGTTATGTTCCATTATTCTTTACACTCGTCTTATTTAGCAGAGCTTAACGGAACTTCTGGTGGAAAATAACACATCTTGGACATATCTGGAAAGATATTTGTTACATCTCTTCTATAGACATCGCCACTTAGTATGTCAACAATACCTCCAAGATGCTCTGGGTATTCTGACAGAAAACGAGCAAAACTAAATTCTTTTGTATAGAATGCATATACCAATTTTCTAAACGCTTCCATTCCATCAACAAAAGTTTGTCCAAAACTCCCCAACTGATTTTCAGAAAAATCGTTCTCTTTGAATGCATCAACAATTACATCTGATGCCATTTCTCCAGATTTCAACGCTAAGAATAATCCAGTTGAATATACAGGGTCTAAGAAACCGAATGCGTCTCCGATAAGCAACCAATTCTGTCCAGCAATTCGCCGTGCTCGATACGAGAAATCTTTGGTTGTTTGAATAGGAAATAGTTGTTTTGCCCCTTCCAATCGATCCTTTAATGGTGGACACTTACCCAATTCTTCCTCAAATATCTTTTGTGCATCAAGTTTACCATCTGTATCTCTTCGGTTCTGTAGAAGATAATCTAATTCTCCTACAACCCCTATACTTGTCCGGTTGTATGGCAGTGGGATAGACCAAAACCATGAATCTTTTTCTTCAGTATGTAGTATAAGGGTTGCCCCTTCGTCAATTCCTGGATCTCGGTATCCACCTTCATAATGTGTGAAAAGTGATGCTTTTTTCAGATTTGGATCAACAGTATTCAGATTTAATTGTCTACCAATAAGGGATCGCTGTCCTGTGGAATCAACAATTACTGTGCCATGAATTGTCTGTTGTTGTTTTTCTTGTATGTTCCCATTAACTGTCGTCTGTGTAGAGACACCGATTGCTTTGTCTCCATCAAAAAGAACTTGTCTAACACTTACACCCCTTCGTACTTCAACACCTTTTTCAACGGCATTATCTAATAACATTTGGTCGAATTCACTTCGCAAGACCTGCCATGTTACTGAACTCTCATGTGGATTTGTTTCAAAGAAGTAAAATGGATTTGTGGCTTTTCCAGTTCGTGTGAAAAACTGTACACTATACTTCTGTGGAAAATGGCTTTTTCTTAGTTTCTCAAGCATTCCAAGGCGTTTGAATGTCCAGTATGTTGAAGGAATCAGAGATTCACCAATTTTAAACGTTGGTTCAGAATCCCGTTCCAAGAGCAGCACTCGATACCCTTGTTGTGCAATTAGGGTTGCAGCAGTACTCCCTGCGGGACCTCCGCCGATAATTATTGTATCGTATTTTGCGTGTTGATTCATGTCTATTGTTGTATTTACTATTAACTGTTATATTTTACATTTCGTTCATCAGTGAATCGTTTTGATTTCAGTTCATAACGTGGTAAAGTTCCATTTGGCACAGTTTTAACATTCGTTCTTAATCCTAATTCATCTCGTATAGCTGCAGTGACCTCGAATTCTGTTTCATCAGAGTTTGGATTCGTCGTTTCAATTTGGATTTCCAGTTCATCAAATATATCTCCAGAGTAAACACGAATAGCAAACTCACGAACATCTTGGACCTTTAAGATAATATTTTCAATTGTTGCCGGGTATACATTTAATCCACGTATAATTATCGCGTTATCTAACCGTCCCACCACACCACCATCAAGGATACGATGCTGACTTCCACAAGGACATTGTTCTGACTTTAATTTGACAAAATCCCCCGTCCTGTACCGTATGACAGGCATCCCAACCCGTCCTAAATTGGTAATGACCAACTCACCCTCATCCGCATGCTTCCCAGAATGTGGGTCAATCACTTCACATATAAATTCGTCTTCGTTTAGATGGACACCGTATTGTGATTTACACATAACCCCCCATGCGCCAACTTCGGTTGCCCCAATATGGTCGTAAGCTTTTGCTCCCCACCCATCTTCAATCCGTTGTTTTGTAGATTGTAGACTTGCCCCCGGTTCACCAGCATGAATTGTAATCCTTACCTTAGATTCAGAACTTAAATCGACACCCTCCTGTTTAGCTACTTCTGCCAGACGTAAAGCATAGGTAGGTGTACATATAAGGACAGTCACATCATTCGTAAGAATAGCACGTATACGTTGATCAGATGTCATCCCTCCGTTTGGTATGGTGAATGCTCCAAGTTGTTGAGCACCATGATATGCGCTCCAGAACCCGATAAAGGGTCCAAATGAAAAAGCGATCATTAACCTGTCAGAGGGGGTAACTCCTGCGGCTTTATAGATATCACGCCAACATTTACCCCACCAATCCCATGATTCTCCTGTATCTAACCAGCGAATAGGAGAACCCGTTGTGCCTGAGGTTTGGTGGACACAGGTATACTGGTCTTGTGGAAAGGTTAAATTTGTTCCGTATGGTGGATGGGTTACTTGATCTGTGCTCAGTTCATCCTTCGTCGTAAAAGGAAGATTCTGGTAATCTGAAAACGTTTGAATTTCATTAGGATTGGAAAATCCAGAATGCTTTAACTTCCTTTTATAGAAGGTATTTGACTTATAAACCGGTATTAACATCTCTCTCAATCGGTTTAACTGTATATCTATCATATCTGTATCAGACCTTTGCTCAGGATTCCAACTTGGTATAGGTTATGTATACCTTGTATTCTGATATTCAGGGGCATAAAACACAGGTAGTAGACCATCAACCTGCAGTAATCCCTTCTGTGTAAGTTGGATCTCATCTTGATCTGATTGAATTCGCAGCATACTTTCGTTCTGTAGTTTCTCAAATTCTGTACTATAGAGCGTCAAGATATCAGCATTAAACTTTGATTGAAAATAGGATGGATTAATTTTTCCAAGCTTTAGTTGTAAGATCATCTCTCGAGTGAGTTTTTCATCATCTGTAGGTTTAAACGCACGATATATGGGTAGTTCACCTGCTTCAATCGTGTTGAGATAATCTCCCCATGAAGGAGCATTTTGAAAGTGAATACCACTTAGATGAGAAAAAGATGCTACCCCAGTACCAATCATATCACTTCCTTGCCACACTGCGTCACGGTATACAAACTTACAAGGTTTGTTTTTTTTCAAAACCGTATATGCACTTGACTGTTGATATCCTGCTTGAATGAATTGCTCAAAAGCATACTGATGCCATTCCCTTTTAAGTTTCCAATCAGCAACAGGTAATGCATCTCCATCGAGAATATCTTTTGAATAAACCGTATTAAAAGGCAGTTCAAGTTGATAGACCGTAATGCTATCAGGATCGAGTTGAATAGTTTTTTGAACAGTATCCTGCCAACTTTCCCATGTTTCACCAATCATTCCAGAAATAAGGTCAATGTTAACTTGATCAAAATTTAATTCCTTAATCCAAGGATTAATTCTGTATACCTCTTTTGAGAGATGTGCCCGACCGTTCTCTTCGAGGATGTCGTCATTTAAGTTCTCGACCCCGAGACTTAAACGGGTGACACCTATTCCTTTTATAGCTTCTAATTTCTTTTGTGTCAATGTACCCGGTTCACATTCGAATGCAACTTCTTCAGCGTCATCCCAAGGAAACACTTTTTTTACTCTTTCGACGAGTGTGTTTAGATGTTTTACACTGATATATGAGGGGGTGCCACCACCGAAGTATATAAATCTTAGTGGACGGTTGACTAATGCAGGTTGTCTGCTATATAGTTCGATTTCTTTAGAAAGTGCATTGAGATATGTATCTATTTCAGAACTATTTTTATCCGTATAAACTCGAAAATAACAGAATTTACAACGTTTGCGACAGAAAGGAATATGTAGATATAGACCTAATGTTGCATTGTCCAGTGGTTCATTGGAAAATGCATTATGTACATCTGGAACTGCTGATTCATTCCAAGCAGAATATGGCGGATAATTAGAAACAAAAACACTCCCAACGGATGTCTGTTCAGAATCAATTCCAGCAGTGGCAGGTTCCGGCTTTGTTTGGTTCATTTCTATATTCCTTTTATATGTATAGAGTAAATCTACAAATGTGTTTTTCTTCAAGATAGGTTCGGATTAGAAACCGAACCTATCTATGGATTATTTAATTATTTCTTCCCAAAACAGAAAAGTATACCTCTTTCATTACCGATATAAATTCGTCCATCAGAAACACTTGGGGAAGCGACAATTGCATCTCCAGTTTCGTATTCCCATACCAATTCTCCAGATGACAGATCTAACCCTATAATTAATCCACGAGTTGTACCGAAGAATACGCGTTCACCGACAATAACAGGTGAAGATTCAATACGCGATTTTGCTCTATAGGTCCAGATAGGCTCTCCAGTCTGATTGGATAGTGCATGAACCAATTTATCACGTCCCCCAATAATAACTTGATCTCCAGTAATGGCAGCAGAAGCGATAAAAGGATATTTTAGTTCAGGATGTTGATATCGCCATGTAATATCCCCTTCATCCAAAGACACACTTAGGATTTCGCTGCCATATGTACCACAGAAGACCTGATTATCTAATATTGCTGGACTTGCACCTACATAAGTACCGAGATTTACCATTTGTGCTTGTGTTCCATTCTCAATATCAATGATACGAAGATAGCCATCACATCCTGTAGCAATTGCATAATTCAGAACATTGGAATCTGCATCATTTTTATGCAGCCAAACACTTGGCGTTGCATGAACATATCCTTCAGTTTCAAATTTCCATATTAGATCACCATTATTGATGTCTAAACAGTATAGGAATCCATCATAGGACCCGAATAAGACCCTATTATCAATGAAATTTGCTGAAGATACAATTTCACCTTCGGTAGTATACTGCCATTTCTTTTTGTGTGTGTTAATATCCACAGCATGAAATATACCTGTCTCATCTCCAAAATATATGACATCATTAGAAATTGATGGGGATGACTTTATGGGTGCCATAGCATTATAGTTCCATCTACTCTCTCCAGTTTGAGCATTGAGAGCGTATAAATTACCATCCAATGCCGTAACATATACAGTACCATCATAGATGGTTGCAGTAGACTCTATACCGAAAGCGTTAAATGTCCACAATAGATCAAGCTTATCAGGGAGTTGTGATTCAGCTACACCTGTAAGCTGCTGATTACCTCTGAAACTAACCCAATTACCGAAAGAAATCTGTATATTTAGAATAAATAAGGCCAAAATATAAGATAAAATAATTATCATATAGCGTATGATTTCTTTTGTATCGGTGAGTTTGATAGGTAATAACTCAAAATACTTTTTCATATAACCTCTCAAAATCATCTATACCCACAGGACGTGGGTTAAACTGTGCTGTCCATTGAACCGATGCCTCCTTTGCTAAGGTAGAAAGGTCAGTTGCCCTAATAGGATATTGGACAGTACATTGTTGTAGTGTGTTCGGTAAATCACTACATTCAATTAAAGATTCAATTCTATCAGCTAAATTCCCATTAGAATAAAACTCTTGATAGAAACCACCAACGATTTTTTCATTAAATCGTATCACATGCGGTAGCATTAAACTGACCGCGATTCCGTGTGTAATTCCATATCTTGCTGTTAATGGATTTGCACATGCATGTGCGGCACCAAGCATAGAATTCTCTATTGCCAATCCGGCAAGATATGCGCCAAATAACATCTTTCCACGTTCGTAAATATGTTCTCCGTCAATGGCGATTTGGAAATTAGACTCCAACATTTTCCATGCGTGTATTGCGAACATCTGAGAAAGGGGGTTGTGTCTGGTTGAAACGTAACTTTCAACAGCATGAGCTATGGCATCCATACCTGTGATTGCGGCAACCAATTTAGGTAAGGTACCAGTTAGGGTTGGATCTAAAATGACAGTATCAAATTGTGCTTTTTTATCTCCACAAGCCATTTTTATATGTGTATCTTCTTGTGCAATCAATGCATATGATTGTGCCTCACTTCCAGTTCCTATTGTTGTCGGTATGCCTATTGAGGGAAGCATAGGTTTTGTAGCTTTGTTAGTTCCCCAATAGTCCTCCATTTCACCTCCATTTGTTAGAATAAAATTCGTTGCTTTTGCACAATCCATTGCACTTCCACCACCGAGTCCAATAATTAGATCAATTGGGTTGTTATCTTGTGCAAATTGGACAGCCTTATATACATGTTTTGTTGTTGGGTTGGGTTCAACATCAGTGAAAACATGACAATGTATTTTTTCGTTATTTAGTGATGAACATGCTCTGTTCAGTATACCTGCTTCCTTGATTCCATTGTCAGAAATGATGAGCACACAACTACCACCCAATGTTTTAGTGGCTTGTGCAAGCTTCTCAATGCTGTTGTCTCCAAATATAACACGTTGTGATAAATTAGAATCGAAGGATACCATGAAAACTCTTTGTTGAATAATTCCAGTATTTCAATATTATATCATTTCTAATAATTGTTTTTCCATTAACCGTTGTAAAGAAAATCGGGAATCGGAGTTCCCTCCTACAGAGGAGAGTGTGATATAATGGCATATAATCAAATAGAAATGGTATTACGTTAAGTTTTTCGTTGGATATTCAGTAAGATGTGCGTGTGGTGTCCCATGGTGATAATCTCCATCACATGCATTGAGTAACCAACCACTCAACCTTTCTACAAGATCAGGATAATCTGATGACAGATCCTGTTCCTCCCGATAATCTTCTTTGATATAATATAACTGGAAAGTATTATTCTTGTTGATATAACGACATTTCCATCCATCAGATGTTACCAAGGCAGGACCAAGTCGAGAAGCATAGACAATCCATTCCCTACTTTGTTGCTGTTCTGATTGTTGAAACAGAGTTGGTAAAAATGACACACCATCTTTTCCATCTGGTATATTCATCCCAAGTAGATCAGCAATGGTTGGCATGACATCATAGTTTGTAATCATCTGATTAGATTCTGTATCTTCTGGAATGTATTCTGGATATCGGACAATGTATGGGATACGTGTACCCCCTTCCCAACTTGAGAACTTTAGTCCACCCATACCATCATTTCCATTGAATACATCCCCGCCGGTCTCTGAGTAGAATTTAGTTGTAATATCATCGAATTGTTCGTTATCCAGACTCTTATTTCGTCCAGTAGTTCGTCCTACCTGTTTTGCATAAACCTCATGCCCATTATCTGAACAAAAAATAATCATAGTCCGGTCATCTATCCCAAGCCGTTGAAGTTCATCAAGGATAATCCCCACGGTTTCATCCAGTTTTAAAATCATTGATGCATATTCTTTTTCATAAGTAGTCAATTCTGATGACTGTTTTACTGCAGGATGAATTTCAGGTATTGCAATCGGACCGTGTGGTAGTTGGGAAGGATGATATAAGAAGAAAGGTTTATCTTTGTGGTTTCGTATGAACTGTATAATCTTTTCATTGAAAATATCCTGAGAATATACAGCTTTTCCTTTCCGATTTCTACGGTGTTCTAAATTCTCATCGGATTCTATATTTTGGTGTTTCCCACAATCTGCATGTGTATTCCCTTTGATCTCAGTGATATCGCCATTATCAAATAGGAAAGGAGGGTAAAACCCGTGACAACGTTGATGGTCATAGTATCCGTAGTGATACTTCCATCCATGTCTGCGGATACGATCCCCAGTTGTAGCAAACCCCCATTCCAGTTTTCCAATTTGACCCGTATAATAACCTGCTTCTTCAGGCATCTGTGGCAAAAACACATCCCCATCAGTCGCCTGAAGTCCAGTTGTATGGATGAGTTCTGTTATCTCACTGTATTCCATTTTACCCGAACTGATATTTTTATATATTCCGCCTTTTGTATATGTCCATGTACCTTTATGGCAATCGTGTAGACCTGTTAGCATACTTGCTCGGGATGGCGCACAAAAAGCACATCCGTATGCGTGGTTAAATCGCATACCTTCATTGGCGAGACGGTCAATATTTGGTGTCTCAAAGTGGCGTTGTCCATAACAACTTAGCATACCGCGACCAAGATCGTCTGCGTAGATGAGAATAATATTTGGATTATCAGTCATAACTAAGAGGACCTAATATAGGACAATCTACAAAAGGCAAACATTAGAATCTGAATGGTCTATCATGATCAACAGATTAGAATACTGGTATTTTACTCCAAAGCTTTTGTGATAAAGGTAGTATTTTCATTTAATTCCTCTACAAATAGCTTCATTTAAGCAATTTGTCCTGTTGAAAAGCGCGTTGTCGATATAAATGTTCAAACAGATTTCCTTCATGGGGACTATCCCATGAAATCTGGTTTGTTGGAATTGGACCAATGTTCAATCTGTCAATTAATGGTGTTTCCAACAGTTCTTGAATTAGTCGTGTGTTATCAGTAATAACTGTAGCAACTAATGTTTCACCAATGGATTCTACAAGCTGTGAAACTGGAACTTCGCTGATACTAACAAAAGGGAATGGAAATTCAGTATTTGCTAATGGATGTTCAGAATCTTCACACCATATAACTGTGGGTCTGAGGAAAGTACATCCATCTAATTCAACAACTCGATCACCTTTTGTTAATTCTACCGCGCCGGGTTGTTTTATCTGTCTGTCAATAAGTGATGAAATACCGTGTGCAGCTTTTGGATTTGCCCATGCAGCGATACCAGCTTCAGGATGGTCGAGTGGTTTCGGTTGTATTTGTGATAGTCGTTCAGTAATGGCTTCGGCTGTATCTCTACCCTGTGCTGTTACCCATACACCAGATGCATTAATGCAAGATCTGCCACCGTTTTTTGATACCGATTCTACAATGAGATCAAGATAATCTCCGATATTCGATATTGTATCCTGATGTATGATGATTTTACTTCTACCAGGTCCATGTATTTCGACACGTGGATCATTTACCCAAGGAGCAACAGTAGAACCGCCACCAAATAACATTGACCTACCAGTTCGAACCAGGATTTCATTTGCTCCAGAATAATCTGTTGGATAAAAACTAAATGCTTCCATAGGTGCACCAGCAGCTATGAAGGCTTGTGCAATACGATATGGTGTCCATGGTTCTTCACGACCAGGCTTCAAAACAAGTGGAACTTTCAATGCAAAAGCAGGAATCCATAGTGAATGGACACCCGGAGAATTACTGGGTAAAATTGCTCCGAGGGAGTTTGTCTCACACACATAACTAAGGATTCGTCCATTCTGTTTTCCCCACCCATCATCAAGTATTTTAAGATCTAATCCTCGAGTTAGTCCATCTAAAACGACATCAATGTTTTCTAAGACACCCCGAATTTTCTCCATATTCTGTCTACAAAGTGCCTCTGGCATACCCGTTGTACCCGAAAGCTGTTTGATATAAACTTCTGGAGATTGGATAGTATCATCAAGTGGCAAATCGGAAGAAGTAAAATGCCGTGCAGCGTCTTTACAGATAGACACCAATCCCTTCACAGAAAATTGTTTTAGGGTTTGCTGATGAAGGGGTATATCAATTAGATCTTTCGCAATTAGACCGCGATTAGCTTGACTAACATCAACTAATGGTTCACCCGTTTTGATATGAGGAACCGTTACGGTATTTAGACTTCTGTATGTACGCCCTGCGCGTAAAATTGGGATATGTTGCATTGGTTATTATGATTCCATGGTCAATGTGTTTTCTTATTAACTAATTTGTGCGACCCATCCTGAGGATGCATCACAATAAAGGAAATCATCCCCGTAGATAGATAATCCGTGTGGTTCAGGATACTCTTCTCCGACCTCAATTTTGTCAAGGATTTTCCCGTCATTCAGATCAAGTTTGACAATAACCCGATCGGATGTGTGAACGACCCAGAGTCCATCTTCTACACGAACGGTTCCGTGTGCTCTACCGTAAGGTAATGGTAAAGTATGTTGAATTGACCAGTCAGATATTTTTACCTTATGGATTACTTGGTTTTTTAGGGTTTGTACCCAGAGGTGTCCATTATCAAAATTGTCATATTCGACCCCGTGTGTACCACCCCCATCTGGTACAGGAAACCGTCCCAAAGTTTCACCAGTATTTGGATCTACTTGAAAGATTTCACCGTCTCCCGGTTTAGCATCAGTATCACGGATTTCTCGCCACCGATCCCCTGAACCATTAGCAGCTAACCAGAGTGCCCCATCACCATAAGCCATGCCGCTTGTATTTGAAGATTCGCTTGGAATATCCCGTATATGTTTTGGGACATGGTATTCGTGATCACATGTGATTTCTACTAACATGACTCTATCTGTGATTTGGTCGACTAACCATAAACCTTCATTAGTGACCTGTAAACCGTTTGGTACCGCATAAGGTGAGCGAAAAACTTTCTCGATTTTTATTGACATATCAGTTGTATCTCCATTAATCATCACAATACCTGCTAAGTGCAAGTTGCAATTAGGTAATTATGTCCTAAATTGTCTTGTTAATAAACACCTACAACCACACTCTCCTGTAGTTCGGTGAGTAGCCGTAGGTTTTCAACACCATCCCACGGATATTGAAGGATAGGTTTTGCTCGTTCTGCCTCATCCCTTTCAAGAAAACGTGGCACAAAGAATTCTTTTGTCAGAGTCGTCAGCATGACACGACCCGTTTCTCCATAATCAACTTTTTGATCTGGATTATCAGGATTGACAAGTTCTATAACAGCCCGTGGTTGTGGCGGATAATAAACAATCGTGTAGTTATCTGCAGGATCGAATGGTTTACATGTTGCCAATCCCATAAGTGTATTACCATAGGTTGGAATGAAGTCTATACCCGGAACAAGTTCTTCACGTGCGAAACGATGAAACTGTGCGTCCATCTCAGTTCCACCACAGAAAATCCCTTTTATTCCGACTTTCTGTAAAGAAATTTTTTCACACAATGCCTCAAGGAGCTTAGGGGTTGTAAAAAGACATTGCACATTATCATGTGCTTTCAGTACATTTAATGCTTGGGATATAACGTGGTTTTTATATGCGTCTAACTCTTCATTCTTACCATAACGAACAAGTTGGTTAACCCACCGAGGATCAAGATCAACGAGGAAACAGATTCCACCACGATGTTGCGCAAGATGTTCGACAGCTAAACGCAGACGTCTTGGACCTGTGGGACCTAACATCAACCAATCACTTCCCTTAGGGAAACTTTCCTCAGAAAGTGTTTGACTAAAAATCTCATAGTCAATTTGAAAATCTTGGACACTAATTCGTGATTTTGGAATACCTGTTGACCCACCTGTTTCAAAAACGTATACGGGTTCGTTTTCATAGGCTTTAGGCACCCACCTGCGGATTGGTCCACCTCGAAGCCATTCATCCTCAAAATGCCCTAAACATTTTAAGTCGTCATACCCAGCAATTTCTTTACGTGGGTCAAAATCTAATTTTTCTGCATATTCTAACCAGAATGGACAACCAGTTTCTGGACTAAAATGCCAGTTTACAATTTCGCGAACATGTTCGTCCAATGTGGTACGAGCATTTTTTATTTTTTCTGTAATCTTCATCTATAAATCTTATGTAGTGTAAATCCTTATCTGAACAGAATGAATGTGGTGTTTACATAACCAATAGCGTCAATAATCGGTAAGTTTCAAATCAACGCCGAATGCATGGAATGCATTCGGCAGATTTCAGGGATAATTCTATCAAGAGTATTCAGTTAAATTACCAATAATTTGAACTTAGAAATTAGTTAAGCTATTCAGCTATAGCAAACAATCGATTCCGGGTTACAATGTATAGCACCCCATCTTTTGCAACGGGTGTAGTATATACTGCACTCCCCATATTAATCTGATTTATTACTTCCTTTGTCTTACCTGTTTTCAAGATGATTACATCCCCATCCTCAGTTCCCAGGTAGACTTTTCCATCAACAACATAAGGTGATCCCCAAATAGCTGCGAAGGTATCATGAGTCCAGTATAAGTCTCCAGTTTTTACATCTAAACAGTATATGAAACCACTTAGATCAGAAATGTATAGGAGTCCTTCATGGATGGCTACAGTTGACATTGTGCGATTAAACTGTTCATTACCGAAGTGCCATACTGCTGCAGTAGAGGTAATATCACCTTTTTGAGAAGCATCAATACACCATAGATGACCGACACCTTCGCCATGCTCAGGATCTTGTCCGACAGCTAAGTAGACTTTATCATCAAAAACAACAGGCGTAGAGATGATATTATTGCGTGTTCCGCGACCACCCAGTTCCCATTCAGAATCTTTTGGATTACAATCAAACTTCCAGATAATGTTCCCAGTTTCAGGTTCAAAGGAATATACCCAACCATCACCGCCAGGAATAATAACTTGAGGAACACCATTTATTACACCGTATGCAGGATTTGACCATTGACCGTGCAAGATATTCTCACCTGGTGATGCGTCTTCCCACACAAGTTCCCCAGTATTTTTATTCAATGCGATAAAACTGGGAGCATCAGGAACAGGTATGTGGAGATGTGTTTCATCAACGCCATTACTTGTCTCTAAAAACAACAGATCGCCAACAGCAAGTGGTGAACATGTCGCTAAGTTATGAGGGAAGACATCTAACTCATCCATCATATCGTAGATCCAGATGATATCTCCATCTATATCAGTATTTTCAGATTCCTCAGTATAAGGACCATCATTTTCTCCATCAAGGAAACCTTCAGTATCAATACAAACCACTTCACATCGATTAGAGATATAATAGAGTCTATCCCCTTCAATATATGGTGTAGAACAGATGCCTTGCAGTGGCCAATCATTAACCCTTCCTGCAGGAAGTTTAGTGTGTGTGATTTGCCACAGAAATTCACCATTAGAGACATTAAACGCGACGATATTCCCACGATCTCCAGTCAATTTTGGATTCAGTAATGCTTCATTATTCGTCCCAACGAATACTTTTCCACCTATAATGAGTGGTCCGGCATAACTTTGTGAGCCGAGTTCTGCAGTCCATTTTATGTTTTCCCCAGTTTCATAATTCCAACTTGATAGGATATTCCTCTCGTCTGACACCATATTACGGCTTAGTGATCCGCCCCATAATGCTATCTCTTTTTCTTCAGCTGAATGTGCATCGGCATGACTATTTTGTGGAGAAATACTAAGAATGAGAGTACATAGGAAAACTATCATGTACTTAATAGAATGAAGCGTATACTTTATAATATTTGTAAATTGTGCGGTATTTCTTTTACCGCTTCTGAATTCTAAAATCATTTATCACCATACCTTTAGATTATCGTAATAGATTTCGGAAACGGAGTAAGCGTAGATGCCGGGACTTCCTTCTCTATTTGGCAAGGGGTCTTCAGTTTTAATCGTCCACTCATCAGGTTCATCGTCCCCTGTCCGCCAAACTTTTCCATAAATCGAAGCTTTATCGTCGTTTATTTCGACCTTCATTTTCATTGTATACCAGACATCGGTCTCCCATGAGAAGGGAATGGTTTTTGCCATTCGCAGATCAGATGCCCAAGACCGTATTTGCAGGCGTTGTTGTCTACCCTGCATATCTAATGTATATCGATTAGCAATTAACCCCATATCTGGCACTCTGCGTTTGTCTCTTGTTCCCATTACATCAATTTGTATCTGGTAGTCATCCATTGTAGGAGGTCCGATATATACATTTGACTTATCTAATCCGCGTTGTACGGGTGTTTTGACCAAAACCTTGTTCCCATCTTTTTCTTTTACGAAATACTTCCCAGTAGCACTGATCCAATGTGTCGGGACTTTATCAATTTCGACATTTTCAAAATCTTCACTCCATGGTAAAGGTGGAATGACGCGAATTCGTGCTTCAGCCTTCATTTCACCAGATTGGATGGAGATAGATCCGGCTTGTGCCCCTTTACTAATATCCGGGGTGAATATATTTTCTTCAAGACTACCCATTAATGTATTTAGATTCCACTCCAGATGTCCAATAGCACTTGTCTGTTTCCCGTTTTCATCATAACCGATAACAGTGAGTTCAACAGGTTCACCTGTAGTTGTCGTTTCTGCAGGTGTAAGAAGAAGTTCAGATGCAGGTTCTGTACTCAATTTTGGTACTGCCATCTTTTTGCTTGCACATCCACTTATAAGAACACTGATAGATAATATAATGCACAGCAGAAAGGATAATATTATAAGATACTTTTTACTGATTCCATAGTTTATACTTTTCATTATTCTCTCCCTATACAGTAGATATGCTCTTCTGTGGTGAAATAGATACGACCATCTGAGATTGCTGGTGATCCGAAGATTTCTACAAAGTGATCATCTTCTTCTCGGGTGATTTCCTGTACATTGAGCGATTCACACTGACTTGCACCGGGTTGTAGAATATGAAACTTCCCATTAACCTCAGTAACGAATAACTTCCCATCAGCCCAAACTGGTGATCCTTTACCAACTGTACCGACACTATGTTCCCATATAAGCTCACCATTATCAGCGTTCAAACAGTACATATTAGCGGAATTATCTACCACATATAACTTCCCATCTTTAACGGTTGGGGATGCATATCCAACATTAACAGCATCATAACGCCATACTTCATGGGTTTTCGTAATATCTCCAGTCCCTGTAGCATCAATACAGACGACCCGACCCATTTCAGTGCTATCAAAGTTTTCTTCACTATGTGTAGCATACACCTTTGTGCCAGCAACTATAACAGAGGTATTGATTCCTCGTTTACTGAGTTTAAAACCCCATACCATTTCACCGGTTGTCTGTTTCATTGCATAGATACTGCCATCAGCATTTCCACCGATGATAAGCATTTGCCCGTTGATATCAACAACGACAGGTGTTGAGTAAGTTGTATCAAGGGGTCTGCCGCCGGGTGTTGACACCCAGATAAGATCACCTGATCTTTTATCAAATGCAAAATAACGGTGTCTTGGTATAGATTGATTCCCCCATCCTACATTTAGGTAACTAACAACGACAAGATCCCCAGCAATTATCGGTGTGTGAATACGACCGCCATAACCAGAAATGCGTCCATACTCTTCTGTGAGTGAGCGTGACCAGACTATATTCCCATCTTTATCAAAACAGAAGAAAAGCCCTTGCACACCATGTATGTATATATTACCTGTTTCTGTATCCGCTACAGGACTTGTCCATCCAACCCTATTGAAGGTGATAGTTGTATGAAAGACGTTAAACTGATAGTTCCAAATTTCATCACCTGTTTTAGCATTGAAGCATGTGATCCGTTCCTGTTGTGTAATGTCTTTTCCAATACGTCCTAAAACATAGACCCTGCCATTCAATACAACTGGTGTTGAACGACCAATAAAATTAGCTTTCCAAAGAAGATTTTCTCCGTCTATAGACCAATTTGAGACGAGTCCAGTTTCTGTTGATGTGCCATCCTGATTTGGACCTCTCCAACTTGGCCAATCGCTTGCATTGGCATATATTTGAACAAAAAATATTAGAAAGAAAATAGTTAGCCGATATATAATCGGTTTTAGATAATGCAAATTAAAGCCTCCTACCCTTTGAATTTACTATAGTATTAAGACGTTAAATAATATGATATGTTTATATTTTGGCTTTAAGAGTTCCCCAGATAATAGATAACTTATGAATTGGATCAACAGCAAGACCAACTTTAGACTTAAAGTTCTGTGTAACTTCACCTGCAGTAAGGGGACGTTCGTAGATACGTACTTCATCAATTAACCCTGGAAAATGTCGTTCCACATTACCACGATTGTTTGCTGCACCGATATAAACAGGTCTAACAAACGAAATAAACTCTTCTAAATTTTTCTCTTTACCAACGATAATTTCTCGAGATTCACCATCAATATATGCGCTGATATTTGCCTCTGCTGCATCCTCAACTGCAAAAACAATATGGTGCCATTTTCCATCGGATAATGCATATTCAATTTCCACTGCAATATCATTACATCCTGCAGCAGCATTTTGACGAATATAGAAATGGACAATATCTTTTGCCAGTGGAAATCCGGCTTTAGCACTTCGGTTCACATCAATTGCCCACGCCATATTGCATCCATCATCAAGAACTTTGAAGAGAGATGTCCAATCATTCCTAAAGCTTGTTTTGACCCAAGCTTCAAAAGTAGATTTTCCAAGTTTTTCACCGAAATCTCCAAGATTGGTTAGATTGACATAGTCATCTGAGCCGTCAAATTCCAAGGCATCCCCAACTTTTCCTTCTACTACCTTAGGGTCTCCAACGATTGTACCGTTGTTTTTACCCCATACATCTTTAACAGACTTACCGTCAATATCCTTTTGATCGAACGTCCAATAACTCACCAGACCATCAGTCACGACATTTGCAGAATGTGCGAAATTACATAATATCAAACTAACAATAGAGATTAACAGGATACACATAAACCTTTTCATACTAATTCTCCTTGCACAATATCAGGGTGTGAATAGATCATTGGGTATGTTTTGAGTGATTTAAGATGATTTATAAAGAATCTACGATATAGAATGAATTGTAGCATAATCTATGATGTTGTGTATATGGAAAATTATTTATTAGCGTATAGGTATAGTGGGGTTGGTGTCAATTTAGGGATTACATGTCCTCGTAGGGAATCAACGCAGTGTGCAGCGGGGTTTAATCGAAGGTGAAACCCAACATTACCAGTATATAATAGCGGCTCATGTCCAAATCAACGCCGAATCCGCGTATGGAATTCGTCGGGTTTCGTTCCTCTACCCGACCTACAAGAAGAGTAGAAATCCCAAAATATGATAGGAATGCAAGTTATCTTTTCTTGAGTGTCCCCCAGATAGTTGGTAACTTATGGGTTGATTCTACACCTAACCCAATCTTGGATTGATAATTCTGATTTACTTCTTCATAAGAAAGTCCACGATCATAGACACGTACTTCATCTATTATTCCTCTAAATGGTCTTGTTGCATTACCATTCTTATTAATAGCCCCAAGATAGATTGGTTGCGTATATGGAAGTGCGTCTTCCGGATTTGAAGGATTGAATCTACGTCCATATTTTTGTTCCCCGTCTACATAGAGGCTGCTTTGTCTCCACTCGTTACCTGAGTCATCAGTAAATGGTGCTCCATAGGTATAGACAATATGATGCCACTTGCCATCAGAAATCTGTGATGGAAATCCTGAAGAATGAGAACTACACCCATTTTGTCGTCTGAAACTCCGTTGTAAATAAATTGAATCTTCTTTGGTAACCATATTATTTAATGGTAATGGAAAAGCCCCTCTATTTTGAAAATCTATAGTAGCATTTATTAGAATTCCGTGTCCCCGGTTCCCCTTGTCACAGTGTGGTGCTTCTACCACCCTATAAATTGGAGTCCAACTTATTTTATAACTGGTTTTGACAATAATTTCGAATGTGAATGGACCTAATTGACTCCCAAAATTACCGAAGTTTGGGATAATAACATAATTTTTTAATCCCTTTAATTCCAAACCTTGTCTTATGTACCCATCAGAGATATTTGTCTGACCGACAATCTCAGCGTGGTTTTCACCCCATACATCTTCAACTAAATTACCATCAATATTATTCAAATCGAATGTCCAATAACTTACCAATCCATCTGTTACGATTGTGTTTGCTAATAGATAGCCTGACATACTAAAAATACACCATACAGTTGCAAGAACAAAAATGATAGTTTTCATATTTATACCACTCCTAAAAAATGATGATACATTCCAAGGTTTTGTGTGATGTCATTGATACTGCACAACTAAAGGTTTTGGATAAAAAAGAGACATTTTCATTTAGAAATAAGATTAGAATTCATAGTCTTAAATTGAACATTTAATCCTAATATCCAGACAACCTAATAAGGTGCAAAACAGACCCTTTAATCCTAAATTCCCTGAGAAAAAATCGTGAAAATGTTGGATTTTTCCATGTGGGTAAAAAGTGGCGAAAAAGTGAAAAAAGTTACACTTTTTGGCACATTCTGTGTCATTGAAATTGGTGTAAATTACCCCTCTAACCTCTGTCATAGACTGACTTTACTCCACTTTAAATTAACTTTATAAGAATTTCCAAAAAGTGTGATTTTGTGTTTTTCTTGTCTTTGCGAATTTTGACAATTCCTATCTGCATAATAAAGCAGATTTTTTGACATAAAGCTCTTTTGTATAAAGGTTTGTATTTAGGATCGTTTTTGTAGATTGTCATCATTTATTCTCTAATTATTTATTTCTCATTAAGGTTATGGTGTTGATTCCTTGATTTCACACTTAGTTTGCATTAAAAAGATGTACAAATTGGAAGTTTGTGCTAAAAAAGTTGCTTTTGGTAATGTTAGTTGTTAGACATAGATATTTTCTTCATTTAATTTTCAATAATTTCATTTATGATACGTTTAACTGCACGTTTTTGTTCACCTTGAACAGCTGGTTGTTCCAATTCGTAGACTTCATCCGACACCAAATGTCTATAATCTTCAATTGGTAGAGCCCCGTGTGAACCCTTGTCAATATAACGGTTAAAGATTGTAAATCGTGGATATTCTTCTGTCCATCGTCTGGCACCATGGTAGAGTGCTTCAGTAAATATTACACAATCCCCAGCATTTACAGGAACATTAATCACTGTTGGTGGCCCGTCATATATTGATATGTCCTCAGGTGGATCGAAATTCCGTTTATGACTACCCGGAAGACAAACAAACCCAGTTCCCTCCGGTACATCAACCAATGAGATACCGGCATTCAGAAACCCTGCATGAGGTTCACCCTCTTCTATACCGTAATCCTGTCCGGATGCATGAAAGTGAATATCATCTGACTTTCTGTAATTCTTTGTTAGAGCCGTATCAACGAGACAAGGTGCACCACGAGTTAGAGAAATTATAACCCTCATAATTTCTGGGTTAAGGACTAAACGTTGGAATACTTCATCTCCGTAATGAATGTGATTTATCCAGTGTGCGATAGTTTCTGAATAGCTTCCGCGTTTGGAAGTTGATGTAAGTGGAGGTGGTAATTCCTCAAGAGACATACTATGCCAAAGGTTGCCAAAATCTATCATCAACTGAATATCTTCATTGGAAACGACATTTCTTAGTATAATAAATCCGTGATGATCGAAGAACCATTTTTCTTCAGGTCTTAACATTAGAATTCCTTTCAATCCATGTTTCAAATTCTTCTAAGGAACGAACCTTATCTTTCAATATTGCATTATAGATTGCCATGCTATTGTATACATCTCCCCGGTAATCAGGACGAAGTGATATGGGGTGTTTTATTTTTAGAATAGTAGATCGGTCTACCTGCAGTAGTTTTTTCTGTAATTCATCAAATTCTGACATTTGCATTTTATAGGATTGTTTATCATATCCCCATAGGTCAACTTTCCATTGTCTGTCTACGTGTCGGAGTTGTATTCCCCAATAAAGTCCGTGATCGAAACCTGGAAAGTTCCGTATAAAGTGATTTGAATAGGACATCTTTAAGATTTGGAATTTGGATGCAATTGTCTTCCCAATCTCAAAGAATAAATCCGTATCTTGTGGGTTGGGTAGTTCCATACTTATGTCAATATCGTGCCATGTCATCGTGTTGAGAGCATAACTTCCTATTACACGAGTAGTGCCATAGCTGCAAAGCAGAGGAAGTAAGCCTTCCTTTTTCAGTATGTAGCTCGCCTCTTCATGCAATTTATTGGAATGTGCGATGAGATCTTTGTCTGTCATTTGTAATTTACGTTATACCATTTTTAATAATAGTTTTCCAATAACCGTTGTAAAAGGTCGGGAATCGGAGTTCCATCCTACAAAGATTCGGGAATCGGAGTTCCATCCTACAAAAAATCGGGAATCGGAATTCCCTCCTACAAAGATTCGGGAATCCGAGTTCCATCCTACAAAAAATCGGGAATCGGAGTTCCCTCCTTTGTAATTTTAGTTAAGAAGTATAAGGATTTGGATTTTGTTCCACCTCTTTTAGAAGTGTATCAACATAAGATTTAATGTTGAAGAGACGACACTCTGAATTCCCCACTAAATTTCGATTTAATTTACCTACTATATCCCAAAATTCCCCGAGTTTTGGACGGTTGAGTCCAATGAAATGCGTGTCTGGATTCTGTTCAAGTCGTTTATTCCAGTAAATCACCTCTACAAGATGGATATAGGTAGAGGTATTGTAATCTACTCCAAGCATCAACAGTTTTCCATTTGACATATATGCACGATACATTGGAGAATTCGTACCGTATGTCTTCCCCCACGGTGGATGATCCCAAGGAGATTTGTATCCTTCATTGGAAAGATGGTCTGCTATAAATCGTTCGGCATTATGTCCACGGGCAGCGACAGAATGTGAATAGTGATCAGAACGGAATGTATTCGGCATTCGTCGGAAATACTCCGTTAACCATCCTACAGTAGAGTAGGTCTTTTCAATATCCCATGAACTTGTCCGTTCCTCATGACTTGGAAGTAAGTTGAAAGATGGCATTAATATCAATCCATCATGACCGAGAACATGCTCTAATGCGGAAATAACTGTTTCTGCTCCACCTTCTACTTCTCCTAAACTTTTAAAAGATGAGTGAATGAATACCATATCCGCATTTTCTAATCCGAGTCTTGAAAAATCGTGTATGAGTGATTCACGGGAATGTGGCATCGTCATGTCTTATAGTGGAATCCGCAATTGTCTCTACACTGCTGTAGCGTAAACTTTCAGTTTGCGCAAATACGACACAAACTAAAAGTTTGTGCTACAGGATATGAGGTGAGATTTGTTTTGCCACCCAGACCGATAGCAACGTAAAAGTAATTCTAAAATCTACTATAATATCATACCATGAGTTCAATTAAAGAGAAATGAAGTTTTAATTGAACTCATAGGGAACTGAAAACTGTGTGGCTCATTTTATACTATTTCTGTTAATTATTCTCATTACCTGCTGTTAGGAATGAAACGGGAAAGCACAAACTGACAGTTTATGCTACAAATGACAGAAATTTTATACAGGACTTACGCAAATTGAGCAGAAAAATGAATAATTGGACTTAAAAAGCGGAAGGACTGTTTATTGGGAATAGGACGCATAGCGGTTTTGGTTAGACGCAAAAGCAACAAAGGTTGCGATACAAACGAGTATAGCAATGGTGAAGAACGCTATCAATCTTTTCATTGAATAAAACTCCTTTATTTAGAAATTCCTAAGTATTCATAGGGGTCAAATGCTATTTCAGCAGGTGTCACAATTTTCAGGTGCGAAGGAATCTGGCTTCGGCGCGTGTATATCCCTGATAGATCATCAGGATGAGCAAGGTTCCGATATATCCTTTCCTCGCCATTCTCATCAATTTCGGTTTCAATAAGGACACTGCCTCTTTCGACAGCTATAATCAGCAGAGTGGTAGGATTAATACCAACACTACCGTATTTGGAACGTGTGCCCTCGTTATGCATCTTGATGGTTACACGGTAGAGCAATTCCTCTCCTATGCTTTCGGCAGTTTCCCAATAATTGGGTATTAGGTTCCACTCCTTTGGTATTTCTGGGTACGGACCGAGTCCGAAGCGTGACATTTTTGAAGGATCCATTGCGTCTGCTGAAACAGCATCTGTTTCAATCGACTTCGTTCTGTCAATCGTCTTGGCGGCCGTCTCACGCGTTGAGGAGGTAGTCGTGTCATCGGGCATCGGTGTATCGCCATCCGTAAGTTCTTCCTCGGTGGTTCGTTCTGCTGTGCTACTTTTCGGTTGCCCCTGTTTGTTTTTCTTCCATTGATGCACAATTTCGGCAGTATCGGCTGCCTCTTGTCTATAGGGTGCTGTGTCGTGCTGATACCATAAGTAACATACTCCCGCAAACAGAATTATGAAGCCGACAGCACCGAGAATCCATTTATTTGTAAAGAATTCGTGTATCATGATATCTCCTACCTTTTCGGTAAAGTTGCTTATATTAAGTTACATAGGTTTCAGAAGAAAACCTTTAGCATTTTTTTAGAGTGCAAAAAAGTACTAAAGAATTTTCTTTTAAAGTGATATAATTAATAGAAGCATGTACAGTTATGTTTTTTATTCGTTTGAAACATTCACATTCCCACAAATTATATTTAGGGTGTAAATGCATGAAGTTCAATAGAGGACCGCATAACAGGGGTAAATGTCCGTTTAGTATTGATCCTGCAGATCTGATGACAGCGAAGGGATCTGTTGATGATTGTGTCTCATGTGTTCAAGGACAGAGTTCATACTTGCGGAGTTATATGGAGGATTTCCGTCAAATCGCGTTTTTTGCGATCATAGAAGAAGCACCGAAGTATGATCCTAATCATCCAAGTGGTGCGAGTTTCACAACGTTTATAAAGGCGCGTGTCTGTACACGCTTGTGGCAGGAACGAACAAAATTGTTACAATGTATACCCTATCCACATGACACGTGTTGGCATACTGATACTGATGACAATGATAATCCATTACTTCTTAGTTTGATGCAGGAAGCGTGTGGAATTGAAAATATAGCGGATACAGTCATCAGACAACTCGAAGTAGAAACACTCTGCAAAAACCTACCACATCTATTGTTGGAACTTTCAGAATTGGAACGTCGTGTAATAAAACTGAAGTTCTTTGAGGAGTTAAATGGGGTTGAGATCGCAGAAACACTTGGCATGTCAGAAGGACGGGTGAGTCAGTTAAAGAGCAATGCGTTAGCAAAGTTAGGAAAGGCTTATTTTAAATTAGGTTACATATAGATAGTCGTAGAGAATATAAACACGATCAAAATACCTTGAATATCTAACAAATGTTAAGAATGATTATAAATGAAGACCTAAACATCAAAAAATATGATAAACTTATAGACATCCAATTTCGGTGTCGTAATATTAAACTGCACCATGCTGTTTTAACAAAGTCACAATTTCACCGGTATCTTCTCTTCTCTTCTGTTGTGCAATTTGTAACGGGGACTTGGCACTCTTATTCTTTATATTTGGATCCGCTCCCTTTTTGAGTAATACCTCCATTGCTTGATGGAGTTTTTCCCGATTTTTTATCGTTGATCGAATTGCTTCAACCAAAGGCGTTTCACCTTTATTATCCATAGCATCAATCTTTGCCCCTTTCTCAATGAGGAGATCAATAACTTTGAGGAATCCTGCTTTAGCTGCACAGTGTAATGCGGATTTTCCTTTACTACTTCGAACGTCAATATTAGCACCAAGTCCTAATAACCTTACGACCTCTTCTGGATGTTCACCCTTATCTCCACGACAGACATATACGATTCGTGGCCACCCCATCTTATCTAAAGCATTGATGTCAGCTGGTGTATTTCCGTATGACTTTAGCAACTGACTCATTTCAGAGTTATCATCGACTTTCCTTGGTGCTTTGCTTGGATCAGCACCATTTTCAACTAACAATTCTACAAGATCAACGCGATTATCCGAGACAGCATGATCAAGTAGAAGTTCACTATAGGGTTCAATTTTCGCCCCTTTGGAAATTAGCAATTTCACGATCTCAATGTTCCCACCGACGATGGCATAGCAGAGAGGCGTAGCCCATTCTGTATAGTGATGTTCAACGGTATTCGGGTTGCCGGAAGGAAACCAGACAGATTGTAGATATCCGTTATTTACGATTTCAGGGTCTTGTTCAATTAATGTTTTGGCGGTATCAAAATCACCTAAATAGGCTGCTGTTTGTATGTCAACTTTAGCACCCATTTCCAACAGGTATTCCGCCACATCATCTCGTCCTTCATGCCGTGCTACACAGTACGGTGTAATCTCAATATCATGTTGGCTGAGATGACACCCCGGTAAATTCATGTCTGCCCCGTGGGATAACAGAAATTCCACCATCTCCAACTTTCCACGATAGGCTGCTTCCCAGAGCATTGTCCTTCCGTGTGAACCGATGGTGTGAATCCATTCGGGTTTATCATTCAATAACTGACTGACACCTTCAATATCACCGCGTCCTGCTGCAGCAACAACTATTTTTAGAAAATCGCTCTCTTTTCCAGTTAATTCTATCTTGGACATAAAGATTCCTTTGTTCCACTACTAATACCATTTCTAATTGATAAAATAACATTATTCCGTAATTCCAAATCAAGGAATCAATGCCGAATCCGCTTTTGGAATTCGTCGGGTATGAATGCCATATGGAGATTATAGTAACCTTTTGAATTAATGGAACATTTTGAAATGTAGGAGGGAACTCCGATTCGCGACTATCACTGAGTTAAATCGCGATTCGGAGATCGCTCCTACAGGGATTTTGTGTTATTATTTTCTATGTTCACTATAAATAATACTTTGGGTAATTAACGGGCAATGAATTGCCCTACTACAAACAGCTTGGTTCGTAGTAAAACGTTTTATCACCCGTTGAGAAATTTCAGAATGAATAAATTAATCTTCATAAGACATTCACTGGGAATTCGGACAAATCAACGCCGAATCCTTAATCAATCGTAAACTTAACAGATTTAACCATCCATGCCAAATATTGCTTAACCCGAATTCTCGTTCACTTAATTGTTCTCTATGACACGTGGTCTACCACCGATAGATGGAGGTAAGAGCATGCGTTGCTGTTGTTCGGTCAATTCTCCGTATTTGCTTATATCATAATAATTACCTGACCAAGCAGAATGTCCAGGACTATATTTATACAACAGTGCACGGCGTTGATGATTCGCTTTCCACTGCATGGTGCCATGGATAAGTGCTTCCGTGAAGAATAGAACATCTCCCGCTTCAAGAGCGGGTTGTATTACATAGTGTGTAGGACGTTCAAAACTCCGTACTTCTGAAGGTATTTCACGCAAGAAGTGACTTTTATGACTTCCAGGAATACATGCAAATCCACCTGCACCTTCTGGTGCATCGGCTAAGTTATAGGTCATAACACATAAGCCATTCCGCATGATACCATCACGATATTTGTACCAATGGTCACCTTCAGGCCCGCCGGGTCTTCCACCGTCTTCACCCCCGTGTAGTCCACCGCGTCCTTCACCATCGTTTAGGAAAATGGGATAATCGTGATCAAGTCGGACATTTGGTCCTAAAAGATCTATAAGATAAGGCAATATTGTTGGATGGTCTATCAATCTTTTAAACGGTTCACCCCAGAGGCTTGGTGGACCTTGCAAACCACCATTATCAATGAATGCGTTCATCTCATCCAATTCATCGGATGTCAATACATTCTTAATTATAAGATAACCTTCAAGGTCAACCTGAAATTTCTCTTCACCTGTCATGAGAATTCATTCCTTTTTTATTTATAGTTTTAAGGGTTATGCAAGTTTGGTACGAACATCCAGACCGGTTAATGAAGATTATAGTAAACTCTTGAATTAATTGTACATTTTACATCGGGCGAGGTGACCTCGCCCCTACGATGGACGTTCTTCGTAAACGTTGAAATGTCTCATTAATTATTTACTTTACTATAAATAATACTTTGGGTAATTGACGGGCAATGAATTGCCCTACTACAAACAGGCTGGTTCGTAGTAGTGTGATTTATCGCACGTTGATAATTTACTGAATTAATCACTTAATCTTCATGAAACCGCTCCTACCTCGGATGTGCGTAAGTCTTGGTTATTCTAAAACACTCGGTCTTCTGCCAATTGATGGTGCCATCATCAATCGTTTCTGTTGTTCTGTGAGATTATTATATTTACTCATGTCATAATAATTTCCCGACCATGCTGAATGTCCAGGACTATACTTGTAAAGTAATGCACGTCTCTGATGTTTTGCTTTCCACGGCATAGTTCCATGGATCAGTGCTTCGGTGAAAAACAGCACATCCCCTGCTTCGAGTGGTGGTTGGACGACATAATGTGCAGGACGTTCAAATTGACGTACATCAGTGGGAATCTCTGGGGCGAAATTGCTCTTATGGCTTGCAGGTATACAAGCAAATCCACCAGCTCCATCTGGTGCGTCTGTAAGGTTGTATGTCATTACACACAATCCATTTCGCATCACACCATCCCGATATTTATACCAATGATCACCAACAGTTCCACCTGCCCGTCCACCATCTTCACCGCCGTGTAATCTACCACGTTTTTCACCTTCGTTCATAAAAAGTGAATAATCGTGGTCAAGACGGACATGCGGTCCCAATAATTCTATCAGGTATGGAAGTATTATCGGATGATCAATTAGTCGTTTAAACGGTTCACCCCATAGACTTGGTGGACCATTTGTTTCACCTTTATCGATAAATGCATTCATCTCTTGAACTTCATCGTCATTTAGTACGTTTTTTATAATGAGATAACCTTCAAGATCTACTTGAAACTTTTCTTCACCTGTCATATCTGTTATTTCCTATAAGTGTTATTTGAGGATTAGATAGATACTACACAGTTCATCTTTTTATTGGAGCAACAACATGAAAATCAACCCCATCAATCACTTCACCATTTATCTCAAGTTCCAAACGGTGCCAACCAAGACCTGCTTTCCCATCATGGTATTGTTTTAATGATGGTAATGGAAAAAGAGACTTTTCATAGTCAACTTGTTGCTTCGGTTTCAACTTCCGTTGACTTAAACGATACCGTTTGCGGGTGATATGTCCGGTAAGTCGTTTATAGCATATTATATAATACGTGAGGATGGATTGGTCATCCTCAGATTCGTTTGTATAACTAAAGTAAAACTGAAATGGTTCGTTAATCGGATGCGGATTCTGTTTACACTTTAAAGCAATGGGTTTTATATTTGGTTTTCCTAACTTTGATGGAACTTCTAAATCCAATAATTTATAGGCACGTTCATCGCCAATCTTTAACTGATACTTGAGTGCTTGACGTAGCAGTTTTTGGGTTTCTTTACTGCTACTACCATGACTCCACTGCTTTAAGGTATTGTATCCTATTTCAGGAAATTCCTTGATGATATCCCGCATATCCTTGGCAACATGTTCTCGAACACGTTCATCAGGATCGGTATAGAGTTGGTCTAATATGTTTAATATGGGTTGTGGATCAGAAATATATGGACGCAACCATTTTTGCCATGTACCCCGCATAGAGAGCGCAGCTGCAACGAACAATCGTAGATTGGGATTCTCATTTTTTGCCCATACTCCGAATTGTCGGAAGCATTCATCAGGATGTTGTATTATGAACTCACGGATTTGACCACCACGGGTACATCGGTATTTTGAGAGTTCACCAAATGCATTCAAAGATGTCGTAATATCTTCAAGACCGTATAAACTCAGGAAATGAGATATAGGTCGTAGACTTAGTTCTAATTCGGGAGTTGGGTTTTTACTGGGAGTTTTTGGGGATTCTATTTTAACATACTCCATCAGAATGGAGAGTGCTTCAGGATAGTTCTGAGGTAGGTGATGGCGTAAGACTTTGCCGATAGCATTTGTTACGTTGTAGATTGTCTGATTCTGCATCTCTTTACGTACATCGGATACAAAAGCAGAAACATCAAACTCAGGATATAAAGGTTTAAGTTTATTCCCAATGACTAAACCATCTTGGGTTAGATCGAAAAGTGTCTTTTGTGCTATCGGACTCACTGGTTATATCCTTGAAACGTTTCAAATGTATTCTGTCGTTGTTGTAAGATATAACATAATTAGATGTAGTTTAGATACATCTACACCACCTATCGGAGAATGATAGCATATCCTTTTGCCGTATGTCAACGGTTGAAAAGGGATGATAAGAGTTAATTACCATAATCATTCTCTTCCTGTTTATCAATGTTCCACAAAATGCAAATGCTTCGCCAAGTGCCCTTCTTTTAGGTTGGGTTGAGGTACGAAACCAATAGAGTGTTAACCCATATCTATATTGGTTCAATGGAATCCGTACTATGTCTATAACAGATCATAGCTATGACGTCTATAACTTTGATGAAGCTAAAAGTTGTAATTACGAATACGAGTATAAACAATGGTTATCAGAATATGATAATGCGGCGAAAAAAGCAGGAGAAAATATTGATGAGAGTAAAGGTGTGGGTAGTGGTCTCTTAGATCCGATTGATGAAGATGATAACAATTGGCCTGATTACCATTCCTCTGATTCAGGTTTTCAAAATCATCACCTTCCTAATTACGATCTAAGAGATGGAGAATGGTATGAGGTTGGCGGGTATACCCGACTTGTAGTAACCAGTGGAAAAGGCTCGGATACATGGGAACTATATTCGGACTCAATAACTTTTGAATGGTAAATACAACCAACTTACGGTACTATTTATACAATTACTGTGAATGACGAATTTCCTATATGGTGAAATATTGACATAAATACACACCTTACTTGTGAATCAACGTCGAATACGCTTTTGGTATTCGTCGGGAACGATCTCCGAATCGCGATCAAACCCTTTCATAATCGGGAATCTGAATTCAAATCAAGGAATCAACGGTATGAATGTCATTTAGACATTCCCCAAAATCAACACCGAATCCGCGTGTGGAATTCGGTGGGTATGAATGCTGTTTAGCATTCACCCAAATCAACGCCGAATCCGCGTATGGAATTCGTCCAAATCAACGCCGAATCCGCGTATGGAATTCGGTGGGTATGAATACCTTATTGGGCATTCCCTGCCTACAAGACAGTATGTGGAATTAATTGTATAATCTACCATAATCAACAGGACTTACACAGAAAGAGAGTATTCGTATGAAAGGATGGAATACAGGGTAGGATGGAACACGCCATCCACACTTCCATCCTACCTGCATTCCAATTCTGCAGGAAAGGAAGGAATTTGCCTAAGTCCTATGATAAATAGGGAAATGTGATGACAGCGAAAGGAGAATCTGATGATAGCGAAATATCTTATCAGTTGTTTGTGTTTATTCTTACTTACCTCGCTTGTATCTGCAAAGATACTTTTTGACTCTACACTCGGAACCACTTTTACCCCTGGGAAAGATTGGGACTATAATATCTTTATGATGAACGATGATGGGAGTGATATCCGAAAACTTACAGATACTCCTTATTCTGAAACAAGTCCAATGTGGGCTCCCAATGGAAAAGCTATTGCTTTTGCAAGAGATCTTGATATCGCTCTGACTACGGTTAGACAAACCGATCTATTTATTAAAGCTATAAACGGAACTTTCGAACTTAGACTCACTGATCACCCGAAACAAGATGGTGGAGATCTAACATGGTCACCAGATGGAAGATTCATCGCTTTTGTCAGCACTCGATCCGGTAAGATTGATATATTCAAAATAGATGTTGCAAGTTTGGATGTAGAACAACTAACTCACAATGCATTATTAGGGGGCTTATCTGCTGCCCCAGATTGGTCTCCAAATGGAAAACAAATTACTTATCAACAAGCAGTTCCAGGAGTTGGAAGAACAATCTATACAATGGATGCTGATGGGAGGAATCAGAAGCATCTTATACCTGCTGATGGTATTTACAAATACTGTCCAAAATGGTCCCCAGATGGTGATACAATTCTATATGCTGAAGTTGAATATGAACTTATCAATAGAAAACGGATAGTAGTAGCAGAACGACTTGTGATTTATAATGTATTTACAAAAGAGATTCAACTCATTATCCCAATACCCATACGGTATCAAATCAGTAAAATGTGTTGGATATCACCTGGACATGAGATTATTTTTTCTGTAAGGGACCGTGAGACCAACACAAGATGTATTTTTCGGTACCGTATTGGTGATAAAAAATTTACTAAACTCATAGATGGTTTAGTAGGAAGTTATGTAGATTGGATAGACGATGTAGCATTAGACGTAATGCCTAACGGTAAACTTTCAATACAATGGGGACAACTCAAACGTAGTGATTAGTGATACTACCCAGAGTCACGCATTTCCATGATAAGTCCTCTTGATAATAGGACTATTTTGTTGTCGGTATATCGGAATCAATTTTTTACAATAGTTTTCGTAGGGACGGAGTCTCCCCGTCCGATAGAAGACATTTAGTCACGACAAGCAGTACACAAAATGAACAATCCTTCTTAGGGTATGAGGTATGACGGGGGAGGGAACCTGCCCTACGATATACCATTAAGCGATAAGCACCAGTTAAAGAATCTTAAATCTGAATAACCCTATTAATAACCTAAGTTGCCACCTACAAGATTATGTATTCTTCTTACTTTATTGACACTTCACACAGAACCTGCTAAACTGCCAGAAATGTTTAGGCAGATTTCAGAAATACTCACCCTCATTGCTTCGGCAACTGTCCAATTCCTGCTTTATCGTAATAGTCTTTCAAAAGACTTCACTCCGAAACGTATACTCGTGATCAAACTTGATCACATAGGTGATGTCTTACTATCAACCCCTGTTTTTTCAAATCTGAAGAAGGCTTACCCCGATTCTGAAATACATGCGTTAACAGGGAAATGGAGTCAGGTAATTCTTGAAAATAACCCTCATGTGACACAGGTATTTATATATAATTCACCCACATTTACCAGAACCGGACACCCTACTTCTATATCAGACGCATTTCGTCTCTACAAATTTCTCCGTCAACAGAAATATGTTCTACTTATAGACCTACGAGGAGATTGGCGAACAGTTTTGTTTTCACTATTTAGACTTACCCCGAAACGACTTTGTCGTTCTTACTTCCAAATTACGAATAAGTTAGGATTTAATAAATTTAGTGGCACACACGAAACAATACGGAATCTTGATGTTCTAAACAAAGCAGGTATCCAAACACCTATAACAGATACTCTGTTCTCTATTACCAAAGAAAATAGTGATTGGACAATTCAATTCCTAACTGAACATGAGATGAATCATAAAATACCGATTATTGCTATACACCCGGGATCACCGATAGCCATAAAAAGATGGAAACCAGAGAATTTCGCTGAATTAGGGGATTGGCTAATCAAGAAGAAAAGAGCGCAGATTCTCTTCGTAGGAGTTAAGGATGAAATCGAGATTATCCAGAAGATCCAAGAACTGATGCAAGGGAAATCACACAATATTGCGGGGTTAACGACCATACCCCAGTTAGCATCAATCCTACAACGATCCAAACTGTTCATAGGAAACGACAGTGGACCAATGCATCTTGCCGCAGCAGTTGGCATTCAGACTATAGGCCTTTTTGGTCCAGGAAATCCAAATCGATTTGCACCTGTCGGTGATAGATGTCATTACATTTGGAAGAAACAGGATTGCAAACCGTGCAGTGGGGATATATGCCAATTGGGTTCGGAGGGATGTATGGCAAAAATAACAGTACAAGATGTGATTGATACAATTAACAATGGAGAAACAGTTAAATCCTAATTAGATATGGATGTCTCGACTCGAATATAATGCCAACTAACTATTTTCTTGACATAATTAATCACAGAGAGTAAAATAATAGGTTAAAAATGTAATATTTCAAAGTCGTATATAGACAATATTATTAAGGAGAAATATAGAATTGAAGCAGAAATTTACATGGTTTTTAGTGATTCTCTTCACTATAAGTATTACGAGCATTATTTGTAGTGGGTGTGGAAGTGATGAGGATACAGAAACTGAAAAACCGGTTGAAACAACTTCAACAGAACCAACCGAAGAACCGATCGTTGCAACAAGTAAACCGATTGATTTTGATGCGGAAAAAGAGGCTATTCAAGAAGTCTTCAGTGAATTTTACAAAGCTTTTAATGCCAACGATATAAAGGCTTTAGAAAAAACATGGGAAACATCCACGAATGCTGAATTTGCTGTTGTATGGGTAGCCGGTGGTGAAAATGAACAGGTGCCACCAGTCATAAGTTGGCCAAAAATCAAATCAAATATTGAAGGATTGTGGAAAGGTATAGGTACAGCAGGAGCAAAATGGGGACCCACAGACCGATTCTCTGAATTCTGGATAAGAAAGAGAAAGACCAATGCAAGAGAATTAGAGGCGAGTGCTAAAGGCGCAATGTGCTATAAAGGACAAAATCCAGGATTAACGTTAGTATACCTTATAAAGAAAAAAGATGAATGGAAAATCCAGGAAGTCGACAGTATGACACAACCCGCTATTGCTAAACGCGGTGGAGAACCACTTATCAGTAGTTATTTTACAGATCCAGATGCTAAAGTTGATTAAGCTGCACAAAATGGGGCAGCTTAACTATTATAAATGTACAGTTACGTGCATTTCTGAAACCCTTAAGTAAAACAATCAACGATTATCACATGCTATTTAATGGCATACAAATTGCATATAACTGCGTAAGGCTAAGTCAAAAATCTTTTTATTTTAGTTGTTAGTTATGAAATTGTTAGTTATGAAGTCAAAAAACCTACAAATTAATGAGGTGAAATAATGAGCGCAAAGAGAACGTCAGGCGCACTGATGACTTCGCTCCTACTCCACGGCATTTTAATTGCGATTGCTGGACTATACTTAGTTACAAAGACGCAAACATTTAAGGACCTTGTTGGAGTGGAGACGTTTGATCCACCGGATCCACCGAAGCCAAAAGTTCGTAAACCTACACCCCGACGCGAAATCAAACCTATTGTGCCGCAAGAAAATACGGTTATTGTTGAGCAAATTCAGGTACAACCGCGTCTTACTACTGCTTTCGCACCAAAGACTCCTAATGTAACACCACAAACGGTATTGGAATTTTCTAATCAAGCCGTCAAGGTTGATGCCCCCATTAATCCAAATGTACCGAAAGTAGTGAACCCGAACGCCCCTGTTCCTGAGGTAGTTACACATACAGATTTACCGGTATCAGACGCACCGAGTGCTTTAGCATTCGCCGGTCCCGCTGCATCAGCACCATCTGCTGGTCCTGCAAACATTGCCCGCGGTATAGCTGGAAGTCCAGTTCAGGTTAAAGTGACATTCCAACGGCCCCCAGGACTGACAATGGTTGAGAATGTCGGTGTTGCCCGTGATGCCCTTGGTGATGTTGCAGAAAGCATCACACTCGGTAACGTTGAAGTACCACCCCTACCCAAAGGTGAACCCGGCGGAAAGGTTATTGGAAAAGGCAAAGACATCCGCGGTGTACTCCGTTTCGCACGGATTCGACATACCCTATCTGACTGGTGGGCAGACTCCTCCTCACTCAATGCTCTTACAAAATGGCTAAATGAGAAAACCAAAATCAAAGCCGATATTAACGTTGAAGGTGGAGCTCTCAAGTTGACTGATACAAACCTATTCAAAACGCCTCTTGCGTTTATGACAGGTCACGATCCATCACTCACCAGATCACGAAACCTCCTCGGAAAACAGTTTGGTGGCGGTAAAATGGATAGCCGCTTTAATGAAGCGGAAGCTGCCGGACTCCGAAAATACCTTGTTGAAAGAGGTGGGTTCCTCGTGTTTGATGACTGCGGTGTGAATGCTCCTGCACAAGCAATGGTACGTTTGTTCATCGCACAAATGCGTTATGTCATGCCTGAATATCAAATTGAGCGGATTGATAACACACACGAGGTCTATGATAATTTCTATGAAATGGGTGGACCCCCAGTCGGTTTCGACATCTTCTGGTGGGGTACACGTCCGCCAAAACGGAATTATCTTGAAGGATTCTCGGTCGGTGATAAATTATCTGTTATTGTTGTCAGACGTGATTATATGTGTGCTATGGAAGCTGTAAGTCTCCCAACACGGAGTGTACACTATTCGCCTGGTGTCTATCGTTTCATGACGAACGTAGTCGTTTATGCTCTTACACACGGTAAGATTTCCGATTACTCCGGTTATGTACCTGAAGACACATTAGCGAAGAAAGATCTTCCTACTCGTGCACCACAAGCAGCAACAATTGGCGCAACTGAATAGGTATCTATTAACCATATAGTTGCGAAATTAAATTAGTAATCTCCCGGTATCTGTCATTCTGACATTAATCGGGAGATTACTTTTTGCACTCATTAATTGTATAAAGTTATGGTATTATAGTATAGACAACCAAATTTGTTATGAGAGGTGATAAATTGAAACTGGGTGTATCAACCTATTCCTACTGGCATTTCAAATCTGAACGAGTCCCAATTGAGCACGTTATAGAGGAAGCCGCGAAACTTGAACTGGATGGTATTGAGATATTACATCAACAAATGGCATCTGAAGACACACCATATCTACAGAAACTAAAACGATATGCATTTATTCACGGTCTTGATCTATACGCGCTTTCTGTTCATCAAGGATTTGTTTCCCCTGAAGAGAACACACGACAAAAGAATATAAACCACACGATTCATTGTCTTCGTATAGCCCATGAACTCGGTATCCCTTCAATTAGACTAAATTCTGGCCGTTGGGGTACAGTGGGTTCATTTGATGAGTTAATGAAGGTAGAAGGACAAGAGCCACCCCTACCTAATCATACTGAAGATGAGGCTTTTGATTGGGTTATCAGTTCGATTGAGAAATGTCTCCCAGATGCAGAAAAATATGGCGTTATTATGGGTCTTGAGAATCATTGGGGATTGACATGTACCCCGGAGGGTGTTAATCGTATTGTCAATGCAATAGATTCAGATTGGTTGAAAGTGACAATGGATTGCGGGAATTTCCTCACTGATCCGTATGAAAAATTGGAACAGATCGCATCCGACGCTGTTCTTGTTCATGCCAAAACATATTACGGTGGAGGAGAATGGTACACACTTGATCTTGACTATGCAAGGATTGGTGAAATACTACGGAAAGTCGCGTTTAAAGGATATATTTCAATTGAGTTTGAAGGAAAAGCGGATGCACACACAGGAGTACCACAAAGTGTGGATATGCTCAGATCTGCAATCAGTCTTTAATACTTAAGACTTTGTACATCACGCGATCTTCATCCAACCTGATAGATACGGTTAGAAAACCGCACTATATGCGTCAATTTAAGGATTCTCCAATCATATTGGACGTTTGTGACGCCTCTTGTAGGTCGGGTAGAGGAACGAAACCCGACATGAGACGCTTTTCCAAAATGGAATTGTTGGGTTTCACCTACGATTCAACCCAACCAACAAGAGGGGTAAAATTCTCTCCTACAAAGTTAAACCTTTAAGAAAATTCTAACTATTCCCATGGTGCAACATCACCGACAGGTGGTGGATCCGGAAAACGACTAACGACATCAACAGGTCTACCTAAATCAGATGATTCAAGAATACGTTCACAGACTTCTAACACATGCCTCGCTTGAGCACCATTGCATCGGGGATTTCTGTCCATTCTGATTGCCTCGGCAAAATCTGCCACACCCTTACCCCAATCTAAACCTACGAAGGATTTTTCAGGAGACGGTTCATCTTGCCAACCCCCTTGAGGCGTAAATTTCTTTATCCCACGACCATCGTCATGTGCCTGCAGTGAAAATCCACCTTTTGTACCGTGTATTTCATACGGAGGTAATTGCGATGTTACAGTAAAGCTATGATAAATAAAACCGTGCGCGCCATCCTTCTGTGGGACATCATACTCAAGAACACCAAAGCCATGATCCTTCTCTTTAACTGTAAACTCATGACCTTCTCGAGGTCCGGTCTGCATAACACGTTTGGGTACGGCGACTCGTGCAAACCCGTAGACAGTTTTTACGGGTCCAATCATCGTTGTCATTGCAGTTAATGGATAAGGAGCAACATCTCTGAAAGGTCCAGCATGTTGGAGGAAAGCCTCCGCGCTCGGATGCCAATGTTCCAAAGGTCCACCAAAATTACCTAATGCGGATATCACATCTCCGATCTCACCCTCTCGTATCCGCTGCCATACATTCTGTTGCACATAGCCAAGTATAGCTGACGGGGCACATGCCATTTTCAATCCATTAGATTCCGCTGTTTCGACCAACTCGTTCGCCTCATCCGTTTTGATAGAAATCGGTTTTTCAGAATAAACATGTTTCCCAGCCTTAAGAGCAGCTAACGATACAGGATAATGTGATATATGGAGTGTCAGATTTACAATAGCCTCTACATGAGGATCATTTAATACCTCTTCGAGTGATGCATAAACCTTCCCACCTTCTCTTTCCGCAAGTGCTGAAGCACGAGCCTTATCCTGATCATAAAACCCAACTAACTCAATATGTTTTGGATAGGCTTGACATCTTGGTTGATATCCGCCTGCAGCAATCATCCCACATCCAACAATTACAGTCCTAACCGGTGTCATATTTGTCATTACGTTCTCCCATTACATTCCGTTTTCTTTATGTTATCAAAATTTCTGACAGAATCCAATGGAAAACTATACCTATAAACTGAGTAAGAGAATTTAAGCATTCATAAGATAGAGAGGTTTAATTCTCATAAGGGGATTAGGTAATCAGGATTTCTATAATCTACGTTTACATTTCGAGAGCATTAATTCCTCTCATTCACATATACCTTTAACCCTTGATATAATAGAATTTCCTTGACATTCCCACCGTATACAGGATAAAATTGAGTGCATTATGAGGCGGTTATTATGTCCAATTTATATAGATTTTTGCATCTTACTGTTGTTATATTTGTATTTATTATCGTAGGATGTGCATCACGTGATTCAACTGGGATAAATGCCTATAATCAGTTTGCTATAAAAGCCGCAGAGGCAGGACTTTGGAATGAGGCAATCTACCGATGGAATCAGGTAATTACTATTGACCCGAATAATGCCGCTGCCCATAATAACCTCGGTGTCGGTTACGAAGCACAAGGAAAAATTAACGATGCTGTAGCTTCTTATGAACGTGCCACAGAGCTTGACCCGGACAGTAAGTACTACCGTATAAACTACCGTAGATGTCGTTTACATATTCGCCGTAGCGGTTCAGAAACAACAGAATCTGTAGATGAGCCAAATAGTGAATAATGCATCACTTAATAACACTCATGCAAAAACTAATCACAACTCACATTTGGCAATTTCTACGACTAAACAGAAGGGCATTTACAGCATATTCTATACTCCTACTTATTCTATCTCTAACCGGATGCAGTACTCATGTATCCCGTGTCTCTATTCCAATAAAAGTCCAATCAGAAATAGATATAGATACCTATAGTAAATTCGCAGTTCTACCATTTGTTAGTGAAGAACACTCTTCGAAACTTGGAGAATTACCGGTTGAAATAGGGGATGACATTGGTGAGATATTAAGGAGTCGATTAGCACGGCAAGAGAAATTTGAAATTGTCGATAAACAAGAGACAAAGCGGCTCATGACTGGTGAAGAAATTAATGAAGAATGGCTTGAAGACACCGAACATCTGAGTGAATTAGGTAAGTATTTTGAAGTCAAAGGTATCATTGTTGGAAGTTACCGCTTTATTTCAGATACCCAACCCAGACGATATTATGGAGAACGATATTCAACGCGTCATCAAAGATATATCATGGATTACCACGATTATTTGCAAAAGTCGTACCTTCTATCTCTTAGGGTCATGATTATAGATATTGATACACAAGATATTATCTGGGACCAAGTATATCACCAAAAGACAGCTGAAGCACATACACTTGGATCTTTCGTCTTCTCCCAGATGGCACCACAAGAAAGAACATTAAAGGAACTTAGTAAACGGGCTATCGCTAATTTTGTACGAGAAATTACACCACACTACGAAGAAGAAGATAGGTTTCTAATAAGATAAAATAGAATTACACTTTCTAAGAAATATTATGACATATCAACACCATTCACCCAATCCGGGAGGAACGGTTTGGAAACGCTCCGTATATAAAATAGCATGTGTATTTATGACACCTATTCATTTAGAAATGGTATTACGTCAATCTCACATTAAGGTAGACCTATGAAAAAACTACTTAGAATCACCCCAAAGATAACAAATTACCTCCATAAAACGTTATCCATGACGGTATTTCTGTGTCTATTGATTGTAGTTATACCTTCTGTTTATTCACAAGGGTTTGGCAAAAACAAGATTACTGGACAAAAATTCAATTGGCATGTTCATCGTACAGAACACTTTGATATTCACTATTACCCCAGCGAAGCTAAACTGGTACCAGTAATGGCAGCTATCGCTGAGGACGCTTATGAAAAACATAGTGAAATCCTTGATCACGAACTTGAAAATAGAACACCTTTGATTCTATACAAATCTCATAAAGATTTTCAAGAAACCAATATTATCTTACAAGAATTACATGAAGGCATCGGTGGTTTCGCTGAATTATTTAAACACCGTATTGTTATACCATTCACAGGTTCAGCAGAGGCTTTTCGTGAAGTTATTTATCATGAGCTAATTCACATATTCCAATACGATATTCTCTATCAGAAACCCCATGCAAGTATTTACAGTGGTGAGTTTCTATATTCTCCACCAATATGGTTCATGGAAGGAATGGCGGATTTCTTCGCAGAGGATAACGATGCAATCGGTGAAATGGTACTTAGAGATGCAAGTATCAACAACAATATACCACCCCTAACAGAATTACAAAACTTCAACAGACTGTCATCCCCTTATATTGGATACAAGATGGGACAGTTAGCTGTTGGATACCTTGTACAAACCTATGGACAAGAGAAAATTGCTGAGATTATGCAGGGTCTCAGACAAAGCACAACAAAAAACATTGACAACGTCTTTAAAGATGTACTCGGTATTTCCTTAGAAGACTTTGATAAAGAGTGGCAACAGATGATTCGGAAACGTTACTGGCCCCTCATTCAAGATAAGGAATTACCGGATTCCGCAACAAAACAACTTACAAAGAAAGCAAAATACTCTCATAATATCAAACCTGTATGGTCACCCAGTGGTGATATTATCGCCTATATAACAGGCAATGAGGGTTTTATGGAAATTGTCCTTATGTCTGCAAAAACAGGGGAACTAATCGATCGAATTACAAAAAGTCTTTTTAGAGAGAAATATGAAGAGATACGTTCAGATTCAACTGGATTTGATAGAAGTATTACATGGTCTCCAGATGGCGATCATATCGCTTTCATAGGCAAACATCATGCAGCAAATTATCTTTATGAAGTGAATATACTTACACATAAATTAACACAATACATAAAATTGGATTTTGATGCTGCGAATTCACCCAACTATGATAATACTGGTAAGAGAATTGCCTTTACAGCACTAAAAGAAGGACAAACAGATTTATATACTGTTGATTTGGATGTTGAAAAAATCTATCGTATAACACGGGACACATTTCACGATTCCCATCCTTCATGGCATCCAACAGAAAATAAAATTATCTATGTTTCAGAGAGAGAAAGAAAGAATAAACTGGTAATTATCGATTTTGAAAAACGCACCCAACAGATCTTAACTGATAATATATCAAATTCAATCAGTCCAATATGGATGCCTGATGGTGAATCGGTATTATATTGTTCTGATCAAACAGGTGTATATGATGCTTACAAACTAAATATAGCATCTTTGGAAAGAATTCGTCTAACAAACTTAATTACTGGATCTTTCAATCCCAGTTTTTCACCTGATCAGAAGAAAATACTATTTAGTGCATATCAAAGAGGAAAGTATGATGTTTGTATAATGGATTCGGATAAATTACTTGCTGAGAAAATTGAAGAGCCTAAAATTGAGTCACAAACAATTCCGGCACTCATAGATTCTGAACCCAGCGTAAAAAACTATAGAATCGCGAAAAGAAAGTATAGCACACGATCATCTTTCCGGTTTGACGCTATTATTCCTGAGTTTAGTTATGGGGCAGACGGATTACTACGCAGTCAAGTTCGGATGAGTGCAAGTGATATGTTAGGAAACCACCGCGTTGAGGTGAGTGTAATTAATCAATCAAGAGGCTATCTACTGCCAGACTTTATCGCACAGTATGGTTTATTGACACATCGAGCAGATGTCGGTGCAATTATCTATAACTACCACCAATACCATCTTCTCGGTTCATTCAGAAGTCAACGGGGTGTATTACAACGTATTACTGGTGCTGGTGGATACGTCAGTTATCCATTCAATAGGTATTTAAGAATAGACACTCAATTTGCAATGTATACCATACCGTTTGCTCATAACTTCCAAACGAGTGAACCCTTCAACTATTATGATCGTGGATTATTATCCATGGGTTCAATTGCACTTGTGGGTGACAATACCATGTGGCGGGAATGGGCACCCTTTAAAGGTACACGATATAGGTTAGAAATAGAACGTTCTTTTCCAAGTCTTGGCAGTAAGTTAGCACTTACGAATACCGTGTTTGACTTTAGAAATTATATCGGTTTAGGAAGACGTACCACTATTGCGACAAGATTACTGTTAGGCGCAAGTTTTGGAAAGGATAAATCTCTCTATTATCTCGGTGGTATAGATACACTCCGCGGATACAATTATCAGGACTTAGTCGGTTCGCGTCTCGGTCTATTCAACGTTGAACTCCGGATACCATTTATTGATGCCCTATATTTCGCTTGGCCCATTCGTTGGTCTATTGGTGGCATCAGAGGAATTGTCTTCGCAGATTTTGGTACCACATGGGCAGATTGGAAATACGGTCCGGATAACCCATATAATTTAGCTCAACGGAACGGTTTTAGGGTTCGTCTCATTGACATAAAAGGATCATTGGGGGTTGGTCTAAGACTAAGACTGGGTGTTTTCTCATTAGATTTCGCTGCTGCGCGACACACCGATTTAACAAGTGTCGAACCGGGATTCAAATACCATTTCGGGTTAGGACAAGCATTTTAACATCTTCAAATTCATACACATAATTAGGAGTTACGGTTTAAGAATAGTAATCTATAAGGAGCAATAATGGAACCACGAGTAAAACGTCTTATTCTCACAGTTGGCATCATAGCAGTATTGGGAGGTATAATCACAGCTTGGATTAATATATACCCCGACATACTTTGGTTTAAAATGGTAAATTATCTTTCTGTTTATACAGAAATACTATACACCAAGATACTCGTTGGGGTTATTGTGGGTTTAGTTTATCTAATCATACTCCTATTAAATCTGTTTATTGTCTATAAATACACCCCTGCACAACTCAGTCCCGCATTCTTAGGTGGAACCGAATTCACGGGTGGAGAAACAAACACCCGTAAGATGATCTATGGGGGACTTACCATTATGGCAGTCCTGTTTAGTATTTTAATGGGGTATTCAGCAACGGATCGGTGGGAAATATATCTACGCTATACACATTCAGGACAATTGGATTTTCAGGCAGCAACACCTATTACTGTAAATGATGGAATCAATTCTGATACAATTTCTGTATCAACATTAGAATTACAAGCCAAAAAGATCCAATTTGGTGATGAAATAAAAGTATATGTTGACCAAAATGAACCGATTACTGCTACGGTTAATCAAGTTATCACTGAACCTATTACGCAAAATAATAAAACAACTAACCTACCCATCGGGTTAAAGTTAAACACATCCATCCAAGTTGATGATGGTCAGAAAGCATACTTTACCTCCCTTGCCCGCGACCCAATATTCAAAAAGGATGTCTCTTTTTATGTTTTTGAAATGCCGATGTGGCGTTATATCTGTGGCACTCTGTTCGGTATCTTTTTCCTCGTAACTGTTTTCTCAATAATCATCTACTTTTTCCACGGATTAATTACCGGAGATACGAATCAACTCCGTTTTCGTCCCCCCTTCAAAGTGAAAGCACATCTTTTCACACTCGTAGGACTAACACTGCTATTTCGAGCTTGGAACTACCGTTTTGTAATGTATGATCTGCTATATACATCAAACGAAATCGTCCGCGGTGGCGGAGGCTATGCCGCAATCAAGGCACGATTACCAATTCTCTATATCATGATTGTTCTCACTGTAATATGCGCTGTGATATTCATCATTAGCATCTTCTTACGTAGCAATAAGTATGCCTTTGGGAGTCTAATTGTATTTATTATTGCTGGTATTTTAGGACAATTCTATCCCGCTATGGTACAAACTTTAAGGGTCGATCCACTCAAACAGGTATTAGAAGCAGATTATATTAATTATAATATCAAATCGACATTACAAGCATACGGACTATCAGAGAATAAGGTCGTAGAGGAGGAATACCCTCTGACAGAAGTTCTTAGTTACGAAGATATTACAAGTGAGGAAAACGCCCCAGTATTCAATAGTATACGACTTTGGGATTGGCGGCCTTTACGTAGGACATTCAGACAATTACAGGAATTACGTTCACAATACGATTTCTTTGATGTTGATATTGATAGGTATGTAATTAACGATGAAGTCAGGCAAGTGATGCTATCCGCACGTGAATTGAACATTAATGATTTACCTGAAGAAATCAGAAGCGATTGGTACAAACAGACCTATACCTATACCCACGGGTATGGTGCTGTCGTCAGTCCCGTGAATGAAATTGAAAACGGCAAACCCAATATGTATATTCAAGAATTATCACCTATTCAATATAATGAACAATGGCCATATAGATTCAGTGAAACACCCGGACCTCGTATCTATTATGGTGAAAGAACGGACCGATATGTGATAATTCATCCAGACAGAACAGAACCCTTGGAATTTGATTATCCGATTGAGGGGCAACAATATGCTGAATACGCCTATCAAGGAGAAGGTGGTGTTGAGCTAAGCTCTTTCTGGCGTAAACTGGTGTATATGTTAAAGTTTGATAAAGAGATTAAATTCGTATTACCCGGGGAAATATCCTCCACAAGCCGGATTCTATATGTTCGAAATATAAAAAAACGTATACAGAAAATCGCTCCCTTTTTACGATACGATGGAGATCCTTATATAGTCCTACATAATGGTAGAATCGTATGGATGATTGATGCTTATACCATCACACACAGATACCCATATTCTGTCTCAATGAATGAATTTCTTAGAGATAGAAGACGACAACAAGTCACAACAGGTACACAACAAGATGGTGAACCATGGGGTAATTATATAAGTAATTCAGTTAAAATCCTTGTTGATGCTTATGATGGCACTGTAGATTTCTATATTATGGAAAGAGAGCAAGACCCAATTGCTGAATGTTATAGAAAGATTTTCCCCGATTTATTCAAACCCTTTGCAGATATGCCAGAAGATCTTAAGCAACATATTCGGTACCCCACTTCTATGTTTCTTATCCAATCCAGAGTATATCAAGATTATCACATGAAGAATCCTGATACCTTTTATGCTGGTGAAGATAAATGGGAAATTGGGTGGGAACTGTATGACAATACAGATGCACAAATACAGCAAGTCGTTCCTCAGCAGCAGAGATCACCTTTTGCCCAACAGCAACAACAACCTGTTAGAAAAGCACCGTCAAACGGACAACCTGTCGAACCGTATTATGTGGTAATAAAGCTACCCGGTCAGGATAAAGCTGAATTTATGCTGATGTTACCCTATACACCGCTAAACAAACCCAATCTTACCGCATGGCTCGCAGCACGGTGTGATCTACCACAATATGGTCAATTATTAGTATACCGTTTCCCAAAAGGAAAACAGGTTGCTGGACCAATGCAAGTTGAAAACTTCATAAGTCAAGAACCAGAGATTTCACAACAGATAAGTCTTTGGAATACACAGGGATCACGGGTCTTACGCGGTAATCTACTGATTCTTCCTATGAACAATTCACTCCTCTATGTCGAACCTATTTATATTCAGTCTGAAGATGAAGAAACTGCTATCCCCGAATTACGACGGGTTGTTATCGGATATGAAAATCAGGTGGTCTGGGGAGAGACTTTAAACGAAGCACTCATTAAGATGTTCGCTGGTGCAACAGCTGTACAAGAGACTACGTTAGTTAGTTCAACTGACGATACTGTTGAAAGTTCAACCCCCGCAAATGTGGATGCCTCAATAAGCTCACTCATTCAACAAGCGAATAACAACTACACTAACGCGCAAAATGCATTACGTAATGGTAACTGGACAGAGTATGGCAGACAACTTGGAAGGTTAGAGATAATATTAAAGCAACTTCAAGAAAAAGCCGACAATAATTGACAATTACGATAAATCAATAAAGGAGGTGAAGCGTATGTCTCTTGATTGGAAACCACGCCATAGAGATATGATCATCGGCGGTATCCCTTGGTTAGCCAGAATTGCAGATAAAGCGAATGCTAAATTACAAGGTATTATCGGGGAGTATATATACCCCTGACCGCAGGACAAAATGTTCCTGGAGGAACATAAAATTTCCGCTGAGGAATTCGTTGAGATGGTAAAAAATAATCCCTCAGACGATGAAATGATTGCTGCCATGAAGCAATTGAACGAGTAATCATTTAAATATAATTTGTGTAATCTGCGGTGGATTCTTATCTGTCGGAGATTACACTCATATTGAAACATATACCTTCGGGTTGTGTCATTGCAATTAAGATTTATAATAAACCAGACATATAAATCTTATATTGCATATTGTATGTAAAATTCTGAATTCCTACTAACCACAGCACATTTTACTTTCAAGTCCAAATCAATCATACTATCCGAGAAAGGATTGTTAGGAGAACATTTCCTTGGAACTAAAAGATTTACGTGACCAAATCAATAACATAGATGATGAGCTATTAGAACTACTGCATAAACGTCTCGCAGTATCAAAAAGGGTAGGAAACCTAAAGGCTGATTCGGGGGAAGAAATCTATGTACCACATCGAGAAAATGAAATTCTGAATCGTCTGAAAAAACAGAATCATGGCATATATCCTCACACCGCTATAGACAAGATTTGGAACGAGATATTCTATACTTCCCGAACAACACAAATTAAGACTCGTGTTTCTTTCCTCGGACCCCCTGGAAGTTTTGGACACACTGCAAGTCTATCTTTTTTTGGTCATAATGTTGAAATGATTCCTATCACACCACAAATTGATATCTTCACCGAAGTTGAAACAGGACGCGCAGACTTTGGTGTCGTGGCAATTGAAAACTCTGTTTATGGAACTGTTCGTGATGTATTAGAACGTTTCTTACATACACAATTAAATATCTGTGCAGAAATATACCTACCTATTAGACATCATCTCATATCTAAGGCACCGCTAAATGAGATACAACGAATATACTCACACAGACAACCCTTCTCTCAATGTAGAATGTGGTTAAACAGGAATCTGAAATCAGTCGAACAAATTGAAGTCGTTAGTACATCAGATGCAGCAAAACGGGCTGCCGTCGAACCAAACAGTGCAGCCATTGCAAGTCAACTCGCAAGTGAGATGTATGATGTACCCATAATCGCGGATTCAATCATGGATGAATCGAATAATACAACACGGTTTCTTATCATTGGTTCTCAAATAGTTGGTAAAAGCGGTCTTGATTGTACTTCCATTTTCTTTGCAATTAAAGACAAAATTGGAGCACTATATCAGATATTAGGTGTTTTAGAATCACATCAGCTTAATCTAAGTTATATAGAATCACTACCGTCACGTTCAAAACCGTGGGATTATATATTTTTCGCAGATATAGATGGACATACGGACGATAAACATGTTCGCGATGCCCTTGATCAACTTTGGGAACTATGTCATGATGTAAAGATTCTCGGGTCTTATCCTCGAGGCACGAAATAGTATTTAAACATCACAACAACTCCTCATTTCCAACGATTTACACCATTCAAATAGACTTCTTATTATCCATATAGAATCCAATCTTATACTTCTACACAATTCTTAAATTTCTCTTATATACATTGCTACATATAATCTATATTGAAGAATGAAAAGCACAATCACCCAGAAAATACATACCCATTCAAAAGAACTCGGATTTGAACTCGTTGGCATTTCACCTGCTAAAGAGAGCGAAACTATAGAACTGTATAGAAAATGGATTGAAAACGGCTATGCGGGTAAAATGGGATATCTTGAAAGACATTTACCACTCAAAGAAGATCCCAGAACACTTCTTAAAAAGGCAAAGTCGGTGATAAGTCTCGCCATGAATTATTACACCGTTGATCCTTCAAAAGATTTATCTGAAGATCCAAGTCGTGGACAGATCTCGCGTTATGCCTGGGGGGATGATTACCATGATGTCATCCGGGTTAGACTTCAGCAACTTGTTGATTACATTAAACCCTTGGCTGAATCAGAATTGCAAACCCGCGTTTTTGTCGATTCCGGACCTATACTGGAAAGAGAATATGCACAGAAATCGGGTCTCGGTTGGATTGGCAAGAATACAAACCTAATAAACTGGCAAACCGGTTCTTGGTATTTTCTTGCTGAAATTCTAATTAGTATCGAATTAGAATACAATCATGAACCGATTCGAGGAAGTTGTGGCACATGTACAATATGTATTGAGGAATGTCCTACAGATGCTATTCTTGAACCGAATGTACTCGATTCTCGACTCTGTATCTCCTACCTAACTATAGAATTGAAAGACAGTATACCGAAGGATTTACGACCACAAATTGGAAATCTTATCTTTGGATGTGATATCTGTCAGGAAGTCTGCCCTTGGAATAGTAAGGCTGTTCCAACCTCGGAACCAGCATTTCATCCCCGAAAAGACAATCTTACCCCAAAATTGCTACACCTCATGGACATAACGCAATCTGATTTTAGTAGAAAATACAAAGGAAGTCCTATAAAACGGACGAAGTGGAAAGGTTTCTTACGAAATGTAATCGTAGCTGTTGGCAACTGGGGTTCACCCACTGCTGTTCCTGCCTTAAAAAGAGCATTAATTAATGATGAACCTATGATACGCGGACATGCTGCGTGGGCATTAGGACAAATTGGAGGGAAAAATGCAACAATGGCATTAGAGAATCAATTAAATTATGAAAATCATCCTGAGGTTATCACTGAAATTAAAGATGCATTACAATCCATATCCAATTGAGTAATAGATCCATACCTATACAAACTCCTACTGGATCAATGGATTCTCACTCCGCTTCTCTCTGCGCGGTCTCTGTAGTTTTCAATTTATATAACTCCTTCAAGAAAATATCATAACGAACATTCTCATACCCTCCCATCTTATCAACAAGTGGACCTCCAATCGTCCGTGCAAGGTCCATACGACGTCCAATTACTAAGGAAGAACTACGAGATAGAAATTCACGAATCCTACTTAATTCTGAATCCGTAACAAGATCCAATTGTATCCAATCTTTATATTGGAATTCCTCAATTGGAACATTATACTCTGGCACATCAGGTGTCAGAGTATTGTCCGATGATAGTGATTGTTTACGGGGTGTTTTAACCACCAAAGTGCCTGCTGCCAAATCTCCTAACCGCTGCCAATTCGGACTAAATAGCATAACTATCAAACCTACACCGTAAAGAGATGGCAAGAAATCCGCAAGCCGTACTAAGTTTCGAATTGCAGAATCTGAAAAATTAATAGGATAACCTCCATCTTTGATGACACGCAAACCCAACGCATACTTTCCTGGAGATTGACCATTCGTTACGATTTCAAAGACCATGTAATATCCCCAAAACATCGCAAATACCAATATTCCGCCAATCGCACCCAACCAATTGCCAAATAACTCTGAAAGGTATTGAATCATACCTATATTCACATAAAAACCTAAAAATAGTATCAGACACAATATAAGAGTATCAAGTAACGCAGCATAAAAACGGGAACCTATACCTGCTTTCTGATAATTTATTGAGATCTGTTCAGGAGTTTCTACTGATAATTGTTCTAACATTACACACACAATCTTATGTAAAATTCAAGTGACCTATTAAAATTCATGCCTACACTCACTCCCACCGTGCCCATGCATTTGGGGTCGTATAACCCTCATCAGAATATGGATCATCACCAGAAACCACAACTACACCACGATAATTCCGCTGTCCCTTCCAACCAAGCCACGAAGCAGTGGAACAATAATGACTCACCAGAACACGACGATAAGAATCACTCCGATTCTTTTTGGAACGATGTAACAGATAACCATTAAAGAAGATGACACTTCCTGCAGTCATTTCAATAGGTATTTCAGAAGAATCATCGAACCCCATAGCCTCATGACAACTGTCAAACTCCTCACGTTTATTGTGAGGATGCCTATCATAGATAATACCAGAACGATGACTATTCGGTAATACCCACAAACACCCATTATCAACCGTTGCATCATCCAAGGCGATCCAAGCACCTACCAATGACCGGTCGCGCGTTGGAATTGGATGTTCATCCTGATGCCAAGGATTCCCAGTATGTCCGGGAACCTTCCCCAACATCATAGACTGCATACATTTAACACCACCATCCCAGAAAGGTATGTGTGCACCAACGATTTCCTTAAGGACATCACAGATTTTGGGATGTTCAACGTAACGACTTATCATTGGACTGTATGTATGCGGTTCACCTACACACATGATACGATCCAAAATCTCAGTTTCTGTAGCATCTTCAGCCATTGATGGAATCGCTTCAATCCCATAATCACCACGGAAGATCTTCAACATTTCCGCTTTTATCTCATCACATTCATCGGATGTAATCAGATCCGCAATCAATAGATATCCGTCACTAATATAGGATTCTGCCCAATTATTTGGTTTTTTCATCAAAAAGTGGCTACTCCTTTCATTCACACTGACCTACTGAATATAATACCATATCCTATAGTAGATTCATACCAATTATACTGAATTCTACATACGATACAATCTTACCCAGGTAATCCATCGTGAACCCAAGACAGGTAGGAGCGGTTTGGAACCGCTCCCCAGTCGTCAATTTAGGGAAAACAATCCTTAGGCATTCCCCGGGTTTGGTGAATGATGTTTATATGTCATAATATCTCTCAGAAATGATATAATGTATTTGCAATAGATCTAAACTGAGACAATCTAAAATTGGGAATACACATGTCAGTCACAGATTTTATCGAAAAGAAACAACCGCTCTGGAACGAATTAGAGAGTCTACTACAAAACAATCAAAAAGCATCAGCAGATGATCTAAATAGACTCGGATATTTATACCGACGGATCACATCAGATTTAGCCGTAGCACGACGGGACTATCCACAAGACCGATGTGTAACCTACCTTAATGAATTGGCATCCAGTGCACATTCCAAAGTATACCAATCCTCACCATTCAAACGTGGATCAGTTTGGCATTTTCTCCGAGATGGATTCCCAAAGGTGATCAGAGAGAATATAGTGTTTGTAGCTATTGCTTTTCTTCTGTTTGGATTAGCTTTTGCTGGGGCATATTGGAGTGCAGTGAAAATACCAGAATTCACTGAGGATTTGATCCCTGAGGAGATCGTATCACACATAAAAGAATTAGGGGCAACCGATTGGAATAACACTGAAGCAGAATATAGAAATCTATTAGCATCTAAAGTCATGACAAATAATATAAGAGTGGCTTTTCTGGCATTTGCTTGGGGAATGTTATTCATGGTAGGATCTGTATATATACTTATCTATAACGGTATATTCATCGGAACAATTGGCGGTTTATGTCATGTGCATGGCGTATCATTAGCATTGTGGTCTTTTGCCTCACCGCACGGATATATTGAGCTTACCATGATATTTATAGCGGGTGGTGCTGGGATGAGATTAGGATATGCTCTCATTTCGCCAACTGTTCTCACACGAAAACGCACACTTATCAATGCTGCAAAAATAGCAATACAGATGCTTGGAGGATGTGTCATTTTACTTGTCCTCGCAGGTTTAATTGAAGGTTTTATATCCCCGTCTAATTTACCTAATGCATTCAAAATCGCTTTTGGAGCAGTAACAGGCGTATTACTCTTCACATACCTATTTGTCTTGAAACCAAAATCCAACCCAATATCCTAAGGGACGGAATGTCTATAGCAAAAGCATATACAACACATAGGGAGTTCCATAGGGACGGAATGTTTATAGAAAAAGTATAACAACATACAGAGTTGCCACACGCGTATTTGGCGTTGATTCGTCTACGCCACTAATTCTTCAACCAATTTCTCTAATGCTATCCCTCTTGCGTCTGTTGAGATAAGTATTCCATTTCTGTCAATGAGCCATGGTGTTGGAAGACTTGTAATCTTAAATTTCTTAACAAGCGGACCCTCATCCCCTTTATCACTATAAATCTGTCTCCACCTCATGCCATTCTCTTTAAGATAGTTCCTTAATAACACTTCATCTATGTCGAGACTGACACCAATAACATCAAAACCTTTACCTTGATATGTATCATAAACCTTCTTTATATTAGGCATCTCTTCTCGACAAAACCCGCATCCGATCTCCCAAAAATTTAGTAAAACAACTTTACCACGATAATCCTGAAGTGAAATTCCATTCCCATCAAGATCTGTTGCTGAAAAATTTGATACAGGTTTACCTATCAAGTCTGGATCTGAGTTTACCTTATAATGATATTCCTTTGCCAATTCAAAATTACCTTGATTCCAATGCATTTCTGCAAATCTATTTAGAACTCGGTAATTATCAGGAAACCGTTGCTGCAGTTCTTTTAAAACTGAAAAGACTTCGTCATGACGATGTCTCAATTCAAGCATTGATATTAATACTAAATGACACCAAATACTATCCTTGGGAATAACTGATTTATAACGGGTAATTATACTATCTGCCTCTTTTTCTCGACCAAGTTTCATATAAAGACGACTAAGAGCAGTATAAATATGATTTTGTAAATCTGCATTAAATACTGAGTTCTGAAGTCCGTTTTCTAAGGCATCAACAGCTGCTTCGGTTGTACCGTAAATGTCTTCTGGTTGCGATTCCCAAATTTGTAAGGATCTATAGACCTTAAAAGAAAAACTAAGGTTCAGACATCCATTTTCTATATAGCCATGATGTCTACATCGGACAAGAGGAATCGCATCACCATATAATTGCCGTTCAGCACTTTTAATCTCGCGGTATTTTGGATGGAATTGGTATTCGTAACTTATCTGCTTTTTGGGATCCGCATTGAAAAATGCAACAGTCTCTCCACACATTTCATCTGCAGGACACACCAATATCTGTTTATCTGATAAGTAATTGGGTTGCAGGTTGGAGAGCCACTCAGGAAAATCATCATGGTCATGGTGATAAGCTTGAATTGCCTTCCCAATAGCCAACAAGTTTTCTATACAATCATCTATATTTTTTCGCTCATGTTCCAGTTGTATATTATTGTAAAGATTGTGCGTATATATTTCATTCGAGGTCATAATACATCCTATAAATATAGTTGGGTATTTGAAATAGATTAATTTTCAGGGTATCTATGTTGATTATTATACAATTTTCTATTGTAATATTTCCATTACGATTTTGCACAAATTTCACGAACAGGACTTACGCGGTATGTAATTTATGTAGTTTTGACTTATTTATCCTCCATTAACTTAGGGTCAATATCATTAACTAATACCATTTCTGATATATAATACCTCTCTTCTGTAGCATAAACTGTCAGTTTGTGCTTTCCCTATTTTATACCTAACAACCGGTAATAAGATAATAATTGATACAAATGGTAAAATATCTTCAAGAGATTGTGAAGCGTTGTAGATCAAAGTGTTTTCTTATGTGTAAACCGAGTGCTTTTGCAAGTGTTGTTTGTCGACGCGCCTAAGTTGGCATAGATGTACCTCCTTTGCCTCACATCAATCCGTTCACCACAAGAGCGAGAATAGATTTCAATGGATGACGTTACCATTTACTCTTGCGAGAGTCTAGTACTTTTGCTAACATGTTTATCAAGTGGCATGACGATTTTTAAGTGGAATTAAGACTTTACATTAATTAGATATACTGTTATGTTAATTTATTCTGTTTTTAGTATCAATTATGAGAGAACATATGGAATTAGAAGCTCAATTGAAAGATAGTCTAAACTTACCTTTTGAATTACGACCATATCAATGGGAAGGAATACAATTTCTAGTTCAAAGTGAAGGGGCACTACTTGCAGATGAGATGGGACTTGGGAAGACAGTCCAAGTGGCTGTTTCACTGGAAATCCTTTGGCATAAACAACAATTATATAGATCTTTGGTTGTTGTACCTGCATCATTAAAGTTGAATTGGGAGACTGAATTACGTCGTTGGGCTCCGAGTCTCTCAGTCCAGAGAATCCGGGGTAGTACAGCTGATCGTAGGACTTATTATTTACTACCTATAAATGTATTGATTGTATCTTACGAAGAAATTCGATTAGATATGATGAATATTTCAAACGAAATAGATTTTGATGTTGTTGTGCTTGATGAAGCGCAACGAATAAAAAATCCACATTCAAAGTCTTCACTCTCATGCAGGGTCATAAAGAGAAAACGATCTTGGGCACTTACCGGAACCCCAGTTGAGAATAAACTCAACGACCTTATTTCATTATTTCGATTTGTTAAAATAGGAGTCCTTCATCAGGGATTGTCAAGAGGGGAAATTCACTCTCAAATGCGTCCCCATTTTCTCCGTCGTTGCAAACGTGATGTTCTCAAAGATCTCCCACCGATTATTGACCAAGAAATCCCAATTGAATTGCAAGGTAAACAACAAGATGCTTATCTAAGGGCATGGGATTGTCGAAGAGAAGGTTTAGAAATCAGTACCGATGGTTTTTCTTCTACAAACCTTTTTTCTATAATTACAAGACTGAAACAGGTTTGTAATTATGATAAAGAGTCGGGAGAATCTGCCAAACTCAATGTTCTCATTGATTTCCTTGATGTCCAAACTGCTGATGATGATAAGGTTATTGTTTTTTCTCAATATGTTGATACATTAAATTGGCTAGCATTACAGATAGAAGGTATTCCTCTGGAGATATATCATGGTGGATTAACTCAATTAGAAAGGGAAGAGATATTGAATAGATTTCGAAATGATCCGGGACCACGTTGTCTTTTTATTTCGTTAAGAGCTGGTGGGGTAGGTCTTAATATACAGGAAGCTTCTACCGTAGTGCTATTTGACAGATGGTGGAATCCTGCTCTTGAAAATCAGGCTATCCAGCGTGCTCATCGATTTGGAAGGAAAAGACCACTTCACGTAATTCGTTTTATTGTTTCAGATACTATCGAAGAACGAATTTCAGATATTCTGACCGAAAAACAGGAGTTATTTGAAAATTACATTGAAACTGCTACTAACGCAGATAAGTCGTGGTTCAGTAGAGAATTATTGGAACAAATTCTTGAAATATCTGAATTATTATGAGTGATTATTATGTTAAATCACATGATTAGAAATTAGTAAATTATAAGGAGATTAAAGTTGGCAAAGATAGTTGAATTTAAGGATATTCCTTTAAAAGAATTGGAAATTGGTAGGGGACAGGTCCGTTTAAGTAATATTGATAAAGATATTGATGACCTTGTGGATAGTATCCGTAAAGTAGGGCTATTAGAACCTATATTAGTGTCTCCCCTTGGACCTAGTGGAAAATATGAAATTATACTGGGTCAAAGACGGTATCTAGCTCATCGTCTACTACAAGAAGAAACGATTATGGCTGGAATACTTGACGAACATATTGAAGAAATTGAGGCAAAAGTCTTATCAGTAACTGAAAACCTTGTTCGTAGCGATCTAAACCGCAAGGATCTAATTGACGTATGTACATACCTCTATAAGCATTATGGGTCAATGAATGCGGTAGTAACGGAAACAGGACTTTCATCTGAAAAAGTTAGCGATTATGTTAAATATGATCGTCTTATTCCAGAGCTAAAAAAGGTTGTTGACGAAGGAGATGTTGACTTAAATGCTGCCCTACGCACCCAGGACGCACTTGCCGTTGAAGGTAACTTAGACCCACAAGAATGTTTAAAACTTGCGAAGGAAATGACTGGAATGAGTGGAGCACAGAGAAAAAACGTTCAAAAGAAACTGAGAGATCAACCTAATACATCTGTAGATGAAGTAGTAGAAGATGCCAAGAGTGGTGGTAGAGTAACACAAATTGTTGTTACTCTTGGACATCAAATTCATGCGTCATTAAAACGCTTTGCGAGTGCTGAAAATACTACCGTAGACGAGGCAGCTGCACAATTAATTGAAGATGGATTATCAAGTAGTGGGTACGAAGAAAATGGAGATATAATATGAAGGGTTTGTCACCATTTGAAACTCGTCAGCTTATCCTATCTATAGGTACACATAAGACAGAACGGGCACTTTCACCAGTTGAAGTGGCTAAATATTTGCAAAAGGTTTTGGATGCTGGAGAAAAAAGAGGGGAGATTGCTGAGAGACTTCACCTTAGAGGAACTTCAATGATTGGACGCTTTCTCCGTCTCCTATCTCTCCCTATCCAAGTTCGGCGTTTGATCAATTGGGGTTCTGATCCAACTTCCCTTTCTTTCTATGCTGCTTCAGAGATTGCTCGTCTAGAAGTCTCTCAGGATCAAATTACTTTAGCAAAAGCAGCATTAGAGAGTCAACTTAACAAATCTGATATCATACAAGTAGTTCAAATCCATCAACGTTCAAATGAATCTATTGACAATTGTATAAAGGCAGTCTTGAAGCAACGTCCAATAGTTGAGAGAAGACATCTGATTGCAGGAGAGTTATGTTGTGAAGAACTGAAAACTAAATTAAATCAGGCTTCACAACTGACACGTGATAACCTACTACAAACTGTCCTAAAACGACATCTTCCTAATGTTTCTCCGTTTGGAACTAAGCTCGGTGATGGATATTTTCTTATAGTTGGAGATGACCAGTTACATAGTCAGGTAATGTCTCTATCCGATGATTTTGAGAAAACCATAACTGAATATCTTATTGAAGGGGTACGTTTTTAAGGATTAACTATATGAGAATTGATGTTTCAGCTTCCGGGGCTGTTATACTTGATAAAGTAGTGTCCTGTGATGGCTTTATTAGTGATTGTCCAATTCGAGTCCAAACTCATGTCCATAAAGATCACATGTCAGGTTTTAATTCAAGTATAGGAGTACAGCATATTATTATGAGTAATCCCACTAGGGATTTGTTGATTAATGAGTTCAACGCAGTGTTACCTAATAGATCAAACTTTGTGGGAATTCCGTTAAATCAGTCGATTTCCCACGATAACTTTCAGGTTCGCTTATTAAATAATGGTCATATGTTGGGTTCTGTACAAGTAGAAGTTATATCTACTGATGGATTACGATGTGGATATTCTGGGGATTTTACGTGGCCTCTTGAAGAGGTAATTGAAGTAGAAGAATTAGTTTTAGATAGCACATACGGATCTCCCGATTCAGTCCGTAAATTTTCTCAAGAAGAAGCAAATAATCGGTTTGTGGAGTTAGTCATAGAACGTCTGAATTTCGGACCAATATTGATTCTAGCTCACCGTGGAACTTTACAGCGTGCGATTTCTTATTTAGATGACGCTATAAATGAACCAATCATCGCAAGCTCTCGGTTATTTAGTGAATGGCAAGTATATCAAAAACATGGGTATGGTCTTCCCGATATACTTGATGAGAGTACGCAAAATGCTAAGTTAATTCTGAGCAAAGGAAAGTATATTCGTCTTTTTGGAACTGGGGACCCACGTCCTACAGACACAGGTAATGCTACTTCAATTAAATTGAGTGCGTATATGAGTCGCTTTGACAATCCGGTAGTAGAATATTCAGAAAAAGCATTTTGTATTGCTCTTTCCGATCATGCTGATTATAATGAAACCCTGGCATATGTTCACGCCACTCAGGCAAGAAGAATATTAACAGATAATAGTCGCGGTAAACATGCTGTAGAATTGGCACTAGCATTGAAGCGAGAGTTAGGTGTTGATGCCCAACCATCAGAGAACAAATATACAAGAGAATGGGGAAAGTAGATCTGATACTATCAGATTAGGTTCATTAAATCATTTAACCCTTTTATTCTAACATGCAGCAGACGCACCCCTCGATTCAGATGTGCCTTGAAGTATTTGACAAGAGTATCGTTATCTGTGCCTTTTCCATTGGTAATGCACCATTCTTCCAACAATGCCACAATCAAAGGATCCCACTCTCCCATTAGTGTATCGCGATGAAATTCTGAACCATCACTCGCATCTATATCAACTTCCGGTTGGTTAGGTTCTGATAGCGATAACATCAACCCAATTCTACAAAGAACGTTGGGTAATAATCCTGTACGCGATTTTAAGATACTCAGTTTATTACGGGAATCTTCAGAAGTGTGAATCCGATTTAGATGCATGGTACACTACCTAAAATAGTCTTCCTCTATTGTCGTGTGTCCCTCAGTTTGTTGATACGCCAAGTGGAATGTGTGTGAAATATAAGGTGTCAACAGTGATAATAGGTCACCTACAATTTCGGTGTTAGTTGAAAGCAAAATAGTTTGATGACTCACATAAGGGAAATAGTGTTCAATAAGCAGTTGACGGTGAATAGTATCTAAACGTCCGAGTGGTGTGTCAAGGATCATTGGCAGTGATTTACCTGAAGTTCTCGCTAATCCCCATAAGAGGGCTGTCGTGTAAATTTGCTGTTCTCCTGCTGACAATTCATCCTTTGAAATTGAACGGTTGTGCGTATCATATAGTGTCACAGCAAAGGTCTGTGGATCAAGTTCGACGCGTTTGATTCGATCTGGCTTGTGTGATAGTTGATTGAAACCTTTTACGATGGCATCACTCAGTATAATATTCTTGGTTTGCGTGAGTTGCACTGTATATTCTGCAAGGACTGCCTTCACATTCTCTACCTGTTTTGGACGCTTGATGTGTGCTTGTCTTTGCTGCTGGGTGCGATGTAAAATTTCCCATCTCTGTTCAGCTTTTTCTATCTGATCTTTTAAAGAGCACATCGTTTCATTGACATTATGTTCTTGTATTTGTAGTTGCCCCAGTTTTTTATTTAAATCTGATAGGTTCTCAATTATTGGTTTTAACACATCCTCCGGAGGTACTTTTTGAAGAGCGTTTTCTACTTTTTGAAGTTCTGATTGGGCAATCTCCAAAGCACCGTTTAATTCTCTAAACTCTTGTGACACCTTATTTAGACAAACATCAATCCACTCTAATAAAATATCGTACTCTGCATGTGTACGTTCTCGGATTTTTTTGAAGCCGCGTAATTCCTCTGGATATTCAAGTTGTTCTGTTATCAAGAAGGCGACTTTGTCCTGAATCTCTGAAATTTGTTCAGATTCCAAAGAGGTGTCTGCCCAAAATTCCTCGGATGGAAGGTGTGCAAGTAATAAATCCCTGTGTGCTCTTAGTGCATGATTTTTTGCTTCCCACTCACCTAATTGTAGTTCTTTAAGTAACTGTGCTTTCAACCGCTTTAGGTTTTCTGGAGCTAAGGTGAAGGGAAACAGTTCTTCACACTGAGCCTGAAGTTTGTTTTCCAATTCTTTAATTTTAGCTTGGAGTTGTTCCTGTTGATGCTCGAAAGTTCCGCGTTGTCGGGCATAATTCCCACCTTCGGCAGCAAGTCGGTGTTCTTGTTGCTCAATTTCATTTTCTAATTCGTCAACCTGTGTTGTTAGGTCTTCAGATTCAACTTCAACATCTACAAGTTTACTTTTGAAATTTTCGATTTCAGATTCCACTTTGGCAATTTTCTCTTGGACTGATTCCGGACTATCGCGTTTAACCAAACGGTTTAAGTATATATTCAGATCAGATTGCAATCGATCTACTAAATTTAATCCAAACAACGCCTTAATCGACTCTCTAAGAAAAACATCATGGCCAGAATCATCGACTAACTTCCGAACGTTCTCACCATCAAAAAAGAAAAACTGGGTAACGTCAATAGGAATCAATTCGTTTATGTAATCTTGCCAGTGCTCTTTTTCAAACTCAGTATTTAACCTATCATTTTCATAGATGGTAAGGGTTTCTTTAACAGTTTCACCACCTTTTTGTGATTTTTTCCATGAGCGTTCAACCCTGTGTCTTCTTTTTTCACCGTCACGGGCATATTCAAATTCAAGGGACACAGAGGCATGGTGGATAGATGAATTCGCAGATGGGCTTCGATGAATTATTTCGGAGAGATAATCGTGATATTTATTATGGCTAATTCGATTACCGAGTGAACGTTTGCCATATAAACAGAGGCGGACTGCATCTAATAGGGTTGTCTTGCCAGCACCGTTCATCCCCCCAATGAGGATTATAGGTTTGTTAGTATTTGGAGTGAAGGTAATAGTTTGCCGACCACGGAACAAGCCGACATTGTTGACGGTGAGTTTATGGAGGATCATTGTTCATTAGTTTATTCAATTCGTTGAGCGCTTCCTCTTCTGAGCGCCAGTCTTCGTGGAAAATTTCGTCAATTCGGGATTGTATCTTGGCACGCCGACTCATTCCATCCATTTGTCGTTCTGTGTCAAGTAACTTTGCAACAAGGGTAACAGGAATTCCTTTTTCAGCACAAACCGATTCCAAGATTTCTTTATCTTTCTTAGTAAAGAAGGTCGTGTCATCAACGACCCAGGCACGATCCCCAACAATCTCTGCGTAAATCTGTGGTACTGCATCTTCCCAATCTTGGCGTTGGGTTCTCCAAATTTTTCGGATTTCCTCAAGTTCGTCATCAGTAATAAGCTTGATTTCAGGGTCGGGTCCTTCTTTACGTACCTGTTCTTGAACATTGAGAAGTTTTTCTAAGAGTTCTTGGCAGAATTTCAGCGTATAGGGTCCGTGAATAAGTTTATTATTTAATATAGTAATTTGACCATTACTCCGCCTGAATTCACGGATTTCAGGTTTTCTTGCAGAATCTTGGGTCTCTGCAAGAAAGTCTCGGAATTCAAGTAGTGGCATCATCCATTCTTCACCGTTATCAATCAAACCTTCCATCGCTTTGTCTTTTGTTACAACGGTACAGGTCCAGCAACCAAAGCGGCTGTTTCCACATGATGGAGTTGTCTCGTCAACCACCAACGGACACTCACCTTGTGCGTTTGTGTTTCGGTAAAGTGTAATAAGTTCTTTATTATCGTTATTCCATGGTGAAGGTACATTCAATAAATAAAACCAAACATCGTTTAAACTGAAATCAACGATAGGCGCGTATACAAAGGCATTAGGTAAGGAGCTATGTCGCAATAGAAAAGAATTCTGAATGCTATGTAAACTTAAAACCTGATCCCGTGTTGTACTTTCACCCTTGCGAACCCCGAGAACCATAATAACTTCACCGTGTTCAGCAACTTTGTCCAAGACAAATTTATTCGCTGGTCGGATTTTCATTCGGTCAGTACACCATCGGAAGCGAGTATAAGGGGCAGGATACCCCCTACCAATAAGATTGACCCAAAAAGTATCATCGGTTTTCGGACGGACGATATCTGTCTGAAACGGCATTTTCTGTTCGCGTGCAATCGCCTCAAGTCTCTCCAAGGTACCAGTAATATAATTAACAATCACTGGGGTCTCAACAAGGGTGTCTGACGAGATCACGTAAACTGGATACTTTCGTTCTTCTTCTGGTAGTTCAGCAAGAGCATACCAGACAAGTTGAAGGGCAGTTGTGGAATCTTTTCCACCACTATATCCAATTACCCAAGGACGTGCATTTTCAAGATAAACTTGCTGAATTTCTTGGTGTATGTCTTCAGGAGTACGTGATTCAAAGATACTGTAAGAGGATTCTGCCATAATTCCGTACCTTCCTTTAAATAAAAGAAAACGCTTCGTAGCAAATTAGAGTTTCATTTACATTAAAAAACAGATACAAATAGTACGAAAGTAAATCAACTATCGAAAACCATAGGTTCGAAAAAATCAGGACTAATATCTTTGAATGATAGCGTTGTAATTCTAATTTGTTCTAATAGAGCATGTTGATCAAAATCAATTCTCCAGGGCGTTTTGAAGAAGAAGTAGTGTGTACCTTCAGGAATATCTTGCAGTTTATCTTCTACTTGGAATACTGATATCTTTGCAGAATCGACATAATAGCAATTATCAAAGTTGTCGTAGAATCCACCATCACCACCAGTCCAAAAATACGCATAAGGTTCATAATCCTTAAAATAATTAGGGTCAGCAATAACATAATGTCCTGGGGGTAGGGTAACCGTGTCTATTGACATTTGGAAATTATCCTTTTATATTTATAATATATATTAACCTATTTTCATTTATAATTTCTACATATAGAAATATTATAGCAAATTGGTCGTATGAATACAATAAAAAATGATGATGGGATAGCAGAACTGTCTGTTGTTCAATGAAGCAAAGCATCATATTTTAGAAGGCACTCGGTCATTAGGACAATAGTTGTTGACTCTGTATGCGTTCCAGCAAGCATCAGCAAAAAGACGGAAAGAGTATCATGTCCAAAGTGTGAAAAGCGTGTCGTCAGAAACTAACATCTCTATAGACAATGAGCAATGCGCGATAATCATTCAGTAGTGGTATCAGCTTGCAAAGATAGTAAAATACTTGTTTATAATGTAAACACTACCAAATGCTGATTTCATACATTTTTCTAAAAAATTGAAATTAAATGAAGAAAATATCGATAGCTAACAACTAACATTACCAAAAGCTACTTTTTTAGTACAAACATCCAATTTGTATATCTTTTAACGCAAACTGGAAATGAAATCAGAAGTATATAATTAGAAAATTAATGATGACTATCTATAAAAACGATCCTAAATACAACCCTAATATAAAAAGACTTTATGTCAAAAAATCAACTATATTATGCAGCTGGGAATTGTCAGAATTCGCAAGGAAAACAAAACACAAAATAACACTTTTTGAAAATTCTATAAATTTATTTTAAAGTCGAGTGAAGTCAGTCTATGACAGTGGTTAGAGGGGTAATTTACACCAATTTCAATGACACACAATGTGTCAAAAAGTGTAACATTTTTCACTTTTTCGACACTTTTTCACCACATGGAAAAATCCAACATCAACACGATTTTTCATCAGGGAATTTAAGATTAAAGGTTTGTTTTTGCACCCTATTCAGTTGTCTGGATATTAGGATTAAATGTCCAATTTACGACTATCAGTTTTAACACAATTTCTAAATAAAAATGTCTCTTTTTTAGGCATAACCTTCAGGTTGTACAGTATAAGATGACATCCCGCATAAATCTGTAATGTATCATCATTTCTTAGAAACTGATAAAAACTTGACAATTCTTGGCGTTGTCTTTAAAATGCGACATATTACTATCATCTTAAGGAAAACTTGTGAAATTACATAAAAGAGAGTATGGAACAGTTGTTGGTCCACATCCGAGAACCGCACACGCCGGTATGGAAATGCTTCTGGCTGGTGGAAACGCTGTGGATGCCGCGGTGGCTGCTGCATTTGCTGAAGGTGTCGTAGAACCCTCACACAACGGTATTGCAGGATACGGAGGTTGCGTCCTCATATATCGAAAGAAAACGAAGGATGTAGTTGCAATTGACTATAATTCCGCCGCACCCGCTGCCGCATCAGAGGATATGTTCACAATCGAAGATGCTCCTGATACTGCTGCTGGATACCGTGTACCCGGACGTGTAAACGTACACGGACCGCTATCTATCGGTGTTCCAGGTGTTGTTGCCGGACTATGTCTAACTTTAAAGGAATATGGTACACTTCCTCTAAAAGACACACTGAGACCGGCAATAAATTCCGCACGGTACGGATATGCACCAAATGGGGCAAACCGTGGAGGAATTGCTGGAAATGCTGAAAGATGGAAGAGAGAATTTCCTGAAACTGCGCGTGTTTTTCTGAAAAATGGTGAAGCACCAAAAAAGGGTGAAGTGCTTACAAACCCTGACCTGGCAAAAACTTTAGATGCAGTCGCAGAAGGTGGACATGAAGCCTTCTATGAAGGTAAAAACGCACAGACAATTGCCGATCACATACAGGAATTAGGCGGTTGTATAACTTACGATGATATGAAAAATTATCGCGCATTTATCACCGATCCTTATGAAATCAACTACCGTGGTTATTCTGTATATACATCTCCCCTCGGTGCAGGTGGATTAACCACCCTACAAATGCTCCGATTAGTGGAACCTTATGATATTGCCAATATGTCACCCGCTGAACGATTCCATCTGTTTGCAGAAGCAATGAAGATATGTTGGTTTGAAAGACTCAGTCGTTTCGGTGATCCTGAATTCGTTGACATTGATATTGATGAAGAACTCTCAGATAGTTTCACAGCAACCCTTGCGGAAAAATTAAAATCTGGTCTTGAATCCCCTCAACCGGGTGAAGTCGTCTATCAAGAACCGATGAGTTGTACAAGCCATATCTCTACAGCCGATGTTGAAGGGAATATGGTGTCCCTAACACAAACACACGGTGGCGGATTTGGCTCAATGGTAACAGTTCCGGGTACAGGACTACTCTTTGGTCACGGGGTAGGCAGATTCGATCCCAGACCAGGACTTGCTAACTCTGTTGGTCCGAGAAAACGACCATTACATAATATGGGACCCTGTATGGCTACAATTGATGGAAATCCATTTGCTACATACGGTATTCCGGGTGGACGTACAATACCAAACAATCAACTGAATATCACTGTTGGTCTCATAGATCTAAAAGTTTCTGCCCAAGAATCTCTCGATGCCGCAAGGTTTTTCAGTGATGGCGCTGAACCCATTCAGATTGAGTCAAGGGCAGGGGATGAAGTCATTGAAAAAGTAAGAGAATTCGGACATGAAGTATCACCAAGCGGTGGAATTGGTGGTCCTGGACACGTAATTCGAGTATCTGAAGATGGAAAATACCACGATGGTGGTACAGACACTCGAGGTGAAGGTAAGGTAGTAGGCAAGTAATCTGTAATTTCAATGTGTATATTTGTGGTATATAAACAACACGAAGAATAATCTATCTATCAATAGTTATGGAGTTACAATTCAGATATGGCAGAATATTTTAAAGCCGCGACAACGGATCAAATCCAACCTGGAACCTGTATCGGTGTTAAAGTCGAAGGTGTGTTTATCGGTATCTACAATGTTGAGGGTGAGTATTATGCTATGAATAATATTTGTCCACATCTCGGTGGCGTTCTAACCTACGGTTTCTTGGATAAGAACTGTGTTACCTGTCCAATGCATATGTGGGAATTTGATGTAAAAACGGGTGAATGTGTCTGGCCCGGTGAAGAGAGTATTCCTACCTATGCTGTTAAAGTTGAAGGAGAGGATATCCTTGTAAATGTTGATGAACCACTTAATAAGGGTGAAACACAATAAAAGAAAATAGACTCTATACATACTATGTATATTGAAAGGAAAAATTGATATGTCATATCTACTCACCGGTGGTATGGGATGTATTGGAAGTTATGTCATCCGGGATCTGTTAGCTGCCGGTGAAATGGTCATCGTTTACGATTTTGCTTACGATCTAACGATTCCAAAAATGGTTTTGTCTGATGAACAAATAGAAGGCATCACATTTGTTCAAGGGGACATAACTGACCTACCTCATATCCTCCGTACAATACAGGAATATGAAATTGACCGTATTATCCACCTTGCATCTTGGCAAGTGCCAGCCTGCAATGCAAATCCTCCACAAGCACTAAAAGTTGTCTGTGAAGGCACAATAAACATACTTGAAGCTGCCCGTATCTTCGACTTAAAACGGGTTGTTTGGGCAAGTAGTGTGGCAGTGTTCGGTTCACCAGAAGATTACAATTACCAGCAAATAGACAACGATGCACCCCATTATCCAAAGTTCATATATGGTGCGTGTAAATCCTTATGTGAAAGATACGCTACACACTATTTTGATGAATATGGCGTGGATTCAATTGGCTTACGGTTTACTGCAGTGTATGGGGTCGGTAGAACACGAGGTATGAGTTCATTTACAACAAAGATGATTGAGGATGTCGCATTAGGCAAATCACATGTATGTCCTTTTGGTGATGACGCCGTAGATTGGCAGTTTGTGGAAGATGTATCCCGTTCAATTATAATGTCGTGTACCTGTCCCACAACGAATACACGCGTTTTTAATGTAAAGGGTGGGATACGACCAGTACAAGAAGGTGTAGCATACCTGAAATCCTTAGTTCCAGATGCGGAAATCACGGTTGAACCGGGTGTATTCGGGATCTCTTGGGATTATGACGCGACACCTATCAAAGAAGAGATGGGATTCACACCTGCCTACACAATGGAGCAAGGGATACTTAAAACCTATAACAAATTCCGTGAACGCGCTGGATTAGATATAATAGGATAATCCATAAAGGCAACTTAATCTGAATATTTCATTTTCCCTATATCGAATTATATTGTAAAGCGGAATGGAATCTTATTCTTTTCGTGACATTTCGATTGATTCAAGTCCAAAGATAGCAGTGTTCTTATCTGCTGTGCTACTTGTAGATGGGTGTCTTAGAATTTCTCGCCACAGTAGACCCAGTCGTTCTTTATTCTGATGAGATAGGATTTTGAGAACCTGACTTCGAAGTATATCATCTGAACTCATTTTGTATAGATATAATAATCCATCAATAGTCAAATCATCTAACTTTACATCTGATATGTAGGAGGGAACTCCGATTCCCGATCTTCTTTACACATACACCCTTGTATTTGGAAACTTCCGTTATCTCTGCGATGATCTTGTAGTATTCGTTGTTTTCTATATTCGGTGATGCTGACATCACACATCACACTATTTTTATTTATTATTCGGTTGCCTCTCCCTCGGCTTGTGTATCGGATTCCCTGATTCTATCCCAGCGATATTACTAACATAACTGCGAGACCTTACCTTGTCTCCAAAAGCATCATTTGTAGGTTTAAAAAGGCGTTGTGCTTCTTTCAGATGAAACAGCGCAGATTCGTAATCACCCAAGTATTGATACGCAATGCCTAAAGAATTATGAGCATCTTCAAATGGTGTATACATGCCTGGATATAATAAAGAGTTCTCAGAACTATTTGGCAACAAACGAAGTGCTTTTGTCCCATACGCAACCGATTCTTTTGGAAAATCCATAATAGTTTTACGGGCTAACCATACAAGTAATGCGGGGGAATTAGGATGATATTTCAGCGCAGCTTTCAACGCTTCAAGTTCCTCTGAATCGCTTGTGTCATATCTTGCCAAAAACATTCTTGCTGCCAGCGCAGCTTCTGAATAAGGTTGGTCTTGGATAACTTGCTCTCTCAATTTATTCCTTTCAAAAGGTACCTGTGCATAATAGTCAATAAGGCTCAATTCCCTTGGCAAGAACACGAAAGTGCTAATCAATCCAATCATAAGTATGAGGATACCAAGTTCCCAATACAGTTTCTTTCTCATGGTTCTATATCTCCTTATACTATGAATAGAGTTTACCTTTTACGGCATCACCTTTTGCGGGTAAAAGGGATTTATGTTGGAATAAAGTCAATGGTATTTTTTATGTTCGTGCCTATATAACTACGAGCAACCTTTCACTTCAAACCTGTTAATCGCATAAGCAGACACAGGTTAGCTCTCACAATAACCCACATTCACTTTGACGCAACAGGTTTCCTCTGAGTTTGTTATGAAAGATGTATCTATCCGATTACCTGAATTACTACTCTGACATATTGTCCACTCACCGAAACGAATACACGGTGCTGTATAAAAAATTTCAATATCTGTAGAACCCTGTCGAAACGGTAAAGACGCACAAACAACAAAGAATAAAAGGTAGAAAAAATATCTCAATTTCATAATAAACGCCTCTCATAAATATAAGTTTGTTATTTCAAACTTGGCAGGTACTCAAGTGCGTCTTCTTTTTCATGGTAATCAGGTCTTTCTTCCGACAAGATCGCTTCCATGCGCGGAATGATAATGTAGTCCACAATACCCTCTAACTCCTCACGATGCCTTTCGGCTATTCGACCTAAAACCTCAAGGGCTCTACTGCGTAATAACGGATCCCACTCCATGTCAAGCATATAAGGAACGAAGTATGGTACGGCAGGAGGTCCTATCTCTACCATCGCATTTACCGGATCATTACCTCCGACGCGTCCTTCACATAGATAAGTTGCTATAACCTGCGCTGCACGAGGATCCCCGCTCCATGCAAGTTCTCCAAGCAGGTCGATTGTTTCTTCAAGGTCTCTGTGTCCACTGGGACCCGAAAAACCGTCAGGTGCTGGCATCAGTTCATCTATAAGTTCAACGACTCGGTGGGACGGTTCACCACCCCATTCCCAGATATTCTTTGCGATATACTCCACACGCTCCCATGCCTTTTTGACTTCAGGATCTGTGATACCTTCGGGAATCACCACTCGTTTCGGTTTATAGTCGCGCGATACAGGTTCTGTTTCTGCAGGTTGTGGCGGAGGCTTGGGTTTATCAACAACAGGTTCCTTTTTTCGTATAGGCACTTTGTGCCATACCTCCTCACCTTCATACTGCACCCACTTGAAACCCGGTTCAGACCCTGGTGGCATTTTTGATACACTTGTGGGAGAAGGGGTCCAAATCAATTCATTATGTTCAGAATCTGGAGGCATTTTTGATGCACTTGTAGGTGAAGGGGGAAATATAAAGTCGGAAGGTTTCTCATGCGGTTGCACATCTTTCGAATACCCTGAGCGCATCTGAATACGCCAGACAACAAACACAACACCAACAACCATAAAAACAATGAGAGCCGCTAATCCAAAAATCGTTTTATTTCTCATGAAAATTGCTTCTTTATACAAATAGTAATACCTTGTTCTTGTACTGCGTCCAGCAAGCAAGGGGGTCAATGATTATGGTAAAAGTGAGAGGAAGAAGGAAAAGATTGTAGTCGTGTCCCATCGGATACCTCCTCTCTATGAAGAAGAGTGTTTATTTTAACCGACTGTATAAATAGGTAGGTATCTGTAGATGCAGATGTAACTCACGCGTCTCGTGAATTGTTATCGTCTACAACACATTGTAGAAAAAGAATGAATTTTAGTCAAGAAAAACAAGTTGTATCCTGGCTCATGCCAAGAATGAGTGCGGAAGGAAATTTAACACGCGTGGTTATTGCCTTCATAAAAGCAATAGCACTTAAATCATACATGAGCCATGCAGGATTATCTTACCGATATATTAGGAAAATACACAATAAACGCTATTACCAGTAATACAAAATATGAATATTACCAAAATCGAAAATGAGATATTATTTTCAAAACTGGTATTACTTACATAATTCACTATAATGAGTCGTCTGTCTAATAAATAAAATTAGTAGTACTTCTTCATCTGTGCCCAACTGACAGCTAACTTACCTTCTGCTTGGACAGCAAGCACTCTATCCCAAGGTATGTTATCGCCAGCAGCATTGGCTTGGTGAATATCATCAAAGTTTGGATGTCCCCATCCACCACTATTCTTATCAATAACTACAAGCTGAGCAGTCTTACCCTTTAACTCTGATACATCCCACTCTCTACGGGTCATTGTTTCAGTATTACTGCCGGTCATTGTCCGTTCAACTTTCCCATTTATCACAAGGTTAACACAACACGGTCCAGGATCGACTCCCCAAGGATGATTACCACCACCCATCAGAAAATTCATGGATACACCAATTATCTTAAACTCAATCGAAGTTAAAGTGCCTTGAGGCAGATCAGGTGCGTTAGCCCCAGCAGCATTCTTATTCATATCCCCTGCTTTCTGTCCAAGTTTTGCCCCTTTATCAGGACCTTGATACTTCTCTGCCAAACCAAGCCACCAATCCCCTTGATGGTTAGAAGGTTGTCCACGGTTGCGTGCTGTTGGGTTATCTCCCCATGTCGGTTGAAAATCAAACGCTTCCCCAGTTTTCTCTTCCCAATCCGTCAAGTCACCAGTTTCAAAGTCGTTATTGAAAGAACGCGCAGAAACGAAATTAATCAGTACAAAAGTCAGCATAACCAGAAAACAAGTAATTATTAAAAACATATATTTCTTCATCTAACTCATCTCCATGTGTCATAGATACAATAATCTGTTATGATGTTCAATAATAGAATTCGGATTGAAAGATTGAATATTGAAATTCCCCTTTCAATCCCTAATTCTTATCTGTAATACTTTTTCATCTGTGCCCAACTGACAGCTAACTTACCCTTGGCTTGGACAGCAAGCACTCTATCCCAAGGTATATTATCACCAGCAGCATTCGCTTGATGAACATCATCAAAGTTTGGATGTCCCCAACCACCACTGTTTTGATCAACGACAACAAGCTTTGCAGTTTTACCTTTCAACTCAGCAACATCCCATTCCTTACGACTCATAGTTTCAGTGGCATTCCCAGTTGAGGTCCGTTCAACCTTTCCATTAATCACAAGGTTAACACAGCAAGGTGCTGCAGTACCCCATGCATGATTTCCACCACCGATCAGGAAATTCATTGATACGCCAATTATCTTGAATTCAATTGAAGTAAGAGTTCCTTGTGGAGCATCATGTTGAACATCTCCAGCCTTCTGTCCAAGCTGCTTACCCTTATCCGGTCCTTGATATTTTTCGAATAATCCAAGCCACCAATCTCCTTGATGTTTAGAAGGTTGACCACGGTTGCGTGCTGTTGGATTATCTCCCCATGTCGGTTGAAAGTCAAATGCACTTCCCGTCTTCTCCCAATCTGTAAGATCACCTGTCTCAAAATCATTGTTAAAAGCACGAGCAAATACAAGATCAATAGACATAACAAACATAATTACGAAAATACAGATAATGAGTAGCGATAAATAGTTAACATACTTCATGCTGATCTCCTTATGTTTAGTAGATGTATTCAGTTAGGTCATATCCGATTAAACAATGTTAAAAATGTTAGATTAAAGGGTAATCGTTTAAATAAGTTAAAATATTAATTGGTAGGGAATATTACTAAAGTAGTGTATAGTGTCAAGACTATAACACTATTATAATACCTGATTTCAGTTGTAGTAGCAATATAAACTTACACCATTATATACCATTTCTAAGATATATTATGATATATAAAATCATTCACCCAACACGGTAGGAGCGGTTTGGAACCCGACGAATTCCAAATGCGGATTCGGCGTTGATTTGGGTGAATGCCTAAATGGCATTCATACCGTTGATTCACCGAATATAACATAACATGAGGATTTTTATGACAACTATTCATTTAGATATGGTATTAGCATCAATTTAACCAATTGACTTGGCAGGAAGTATCTCCGACACGCGATGAATTGAATATTCGGATTCGGTGTTGATTACCAAACTATTATACGATTTCCACATATTACCATTTATAGTGAACATTGAAAATAATAACAAAAAATCCCTGTAGGAGCGATCTCCGAATCGCGACTTAACTCAGTGATACTCGGGAATCGGAGTTCCCTCCTACATCTCAAAATGTTCTATTAATACAAAGGCTTACTATAAATTGAAGAAAACCGAAAAAACAAACATCATATATAAAAAACTGGTTTACCCCCAGTTTTTATCAATGACATTTCGGATCTTGTGCAAAAGTGTTTATTATGATAAATTGTGTTTCTATTATATTCTTTAGAATAGTTCTTGTAGATTTATCATTGAAATACACTCTACCTCATAAAGTTCCTATGTGTTCGCTTATCTCACAAATGACACAAGTATTCAAACCCGTGTTGAAACGCCCTGCTCTAAGAAATCTACTTTTGACAGTGCTTGCGAGTACTCGTGTCAACGCTTTTCAGATAAACACGCTTGCAGCCAAGTTGCCTGTTGCTGTCAGACATTACAAAACAAAACAGAAGCGACTCCTTCGATTTATTAACTCTTGCTTTCCCACAGATGTTGCTTTGGATGCTTGGTGTGCCTTTGTCTTATGTTCGCTTCGTAAAGCGGGGCGTCAGTTGCGTATCTTACTCGTTGATGAAACGGACATCCTTCAAGATTATAGAGTTATAGTAATTGCAGCGCCGTTTCGCAAGCGTGCTATTCCAATCTATTGGCAAATCTATCGTAAAGATAGCTTCGACAAAATGGTGTTCCGTAGTCATAATGTGCTTGTTCAAGAGTTTTGTAAAGCGTTCGTTCAGCAGTTTGAAAAGACACTACCGGGAG
>PYJD01000024.1 GCA_003635315.1 Candidatus Poribacteria bacterium | reverse complement strand
TATTGTTAAAATCAAAAATAAATTTACATTGTTTTCTGTTTTTGTGATAATAGTTATATTATGAGATATTCACAAGATTTACGAAAACGCGTTCTTGATTTCATAGCAACTGGTGGAAGTAAAGCAGAAGCTTCCCGTAGATTTCAAGTTTCACGCCGTTGTATCTATAACTGGTTAGACGCAGCAGATCCTTTTAGTTACGAGAAACCGGGGCCTCGTAAACCTTATCGTCTTGATCCAGAAGCACTCGCTGAACATGTCAAAGAGTTCCCAGACAGCACTCAGAAGGAACGCGCTGCACATTTTGGTGTGTCGCAGCGGTGTATCTGCTATGGTCTGAAGAAGATCGGATGCACGCGAAAAAAAAGACTTTCACCTACAAGGAACAATGTCCTATAAAACAGGAGGAATATCAAACTGAACTTCAGGCAGCACTTCAAAACGGAAAAACACCTGTCTATGTTGACGAAAGCGGTTTTCGCACAGAAAGTGTTCGCCAGTTCGCTTATGCGCCAAGAGGAGTTTGCGTCTCGGATAAAATCTCAAGCAATCGGTATAGATGCACAACGCTCATTGCTGCACAGATGCAGGGGCGTATCACAGTCCCCGTCCTTTTTGAAGGTGCTTGTGATACGCTTGCCTTCAATGCGTGGCTTGAGAACGTGTTGTGTCCGCTACTTGACACATCACATGTTGTCATATTGGATAATGCTTCCTTCCATAAAAGTCAACAAACAGAGACATTGATTACTGGTTGCGGTGCGAGTTTATTATTCTTACCACCATATTCGCCCGAACTCAATCCTATTGAAAGAGATTTTGCCAACATAAAGCGTAAATGGGAATACAATGCCGAAGCGTCAATCGATCAAATCATAAAAATGTATAAGTAATTATGATTTCTACTATAATTTCCTGCGCAGGATAAACACCACTCCACCGGTTTCAATCTCGTAATCGAGAATCTTCTATTTTCTACTCGGTAAATTGTCATGCTTAAACCGAGCAAGGAAATGTTTCAATCTCGTAATCGAGAATCTTCTATTTTCTACCAGGATCACCACCATGATGATGATGACCAACATAAGTAGAGTTTCAATCTCGTAATCGAGAATCTTCTATTTTCTACAGGACTTATCTATACTTTTGGTATCAAAGCAGGGACAGGTTTCAATCTCGTAATCGAGAATCTTCTATTTTCTACGCCCCTTCGCCACCTACCCAACCAGCAACCTGTAAAAGTTTCAATCTCGTAATCGAGAATCTTCTATTTTCTACACGAAAACAAGGGACAGAGAATAGGAACGTCCTGGACAGTTTCAATCTCGTAATCGAGAATCTTCTATTTTCTACTTTGTTAGGGTATATGAATAATGGGACGTTGACACTAGTTTCAATCTCGTAATCGAGAATCTTCTATTTTCTACTCCCATGTTTCCCTATCAGTATGCCACCCCTCAGCCTGTTTCAATCTCGTAATCGAGAATCTTCTATTTTCTACGCGCCTATGTTTCAGTTGATGGGAACGATTATTCGGTTTCAATCTCGTAATCGAGAATCTTCTATTTTCTACGCAAGTTCCCTTGTAGGAATCCCAGTGCCAGTACCCATGTTTCAATCTCGTAATCGAGAATCTTCTATTTTCTACTTAACCCACTTGGCAAATCCAAATCAATATTATCACCGTTTCAATCTCGTAATCGAGAATCTTTTATTTTCTACCTTTTACTGCTGCGTTGCGATTCTTTTCCCATCGTTTCATGTTTCAATCTCGTAATCGAGAATCTTTTATTTTCTACGCCGACCACCTCAACAGAAATGTCGACTGGGTACAAGTTTCAATCTCGTAATCGAGAATCTTTTATTTTCTACGCTGAGATGCGGGGGCGTGGGTTGTAGTATGTCGATGAAGTTTCAATCTCGTAATCGAGAATCTTTTATTTTCTACAAGTGCAAGTGGGGGAGTGGGGACATTGACTTATTCTCTTTGTTTCAATCTCGTAATCGAGAATCTTTTATTTTCTACGAACATACCAGTTCAGGTTTGGAAAGGCCAACAAGAGTTTCAATCTCGTAATCGAGAATCTTTTATTTTCTACTTAATTTGGATTTGTTCTTTCATGTGTATATCTCCTGTTTCAATCTCGTAATCGAGAATCTTTTATTTTCTACCCAACCGTTGGCAATTCCGGTCGATTCTATTACAACGAGTTTCAATCTCGTAATCGAGAATCTTTTATTTTCTACTGTCCCTAATTCAATGGTAATATCATATTCTATATGAGTTTCAATCTCGTAATCGAGAATCTTTTATTTTCTACTGTTTCCTCTGTGCTTTCCACATCCTCTGTATCTTCTTGTTTCAATCTCGTAATCGAGAATCTTTTATTTTCTACGACTACCAGCAGTCAAGGTGAGTTTGAAACAGTAACAGTTTCAATCTCGTAATCGAGAATCTTTTATTTTCTACAGGAACTACAAATAAGGATTGGATTGAATATCCATCGTTTCAATCTCGTAATCGAGAATCTTTTATTTTCTACACATACAGAGACAGCTGTAGAGGCGTATATATCGAAGCAGTTTCAATCTCGTAATCGAGAATCTTTTATTTTCTACTTGTGGGTCCCGCTCCCCGTGTCGTAAGTGCCTTCTCTGTTTCAATCTCGTAATCGAGAATCTTTTATTTTCTACACCTACAAGCCCGCACTGCTAACAAAGCAGCACAAAGTTTCAATCTCGTAATCGAGAATCTTTTATTTTCTACTTCGTAAAGACTTTCAACTTGCTATAAAGGCACTGCAAGTTTCAATCTCGTAATCGAGAATCTTTTATTTTCTACTTAGCGTGATTAAAGACTTCTTCAGCAGTTTACCACTCTGGTTTCAATCTCGTAATCGAGAATCTTTTATTTTCTACTTAAATATGAGCGTCGAGATGTAGATTTTTTTGATAATTAGTTTCAATCTCGTAATCGAGAATCTTTTATTTTCTACAACAAAAAGAATATCCACCTCACGACAAAATAAGACACGTTTCAATCTCGTAATCGAGAATCTTTTATTTTCTACGTTGGGGGTCACCAGGAAGTAGATTTGCATCTTCCATGTTTCAATCTCGTAATCGAGAATCTTTTATTTTCTACCAATCCGTGATTTAGACCCAATGCGTAAAGCCTACTTAGCTTGTTTCAATCTCGTAATCGAGAATCTTTTATTTTCTACTCATTGATTACTATCTCCTAATCGATCTTCCTCTTGTTTCAATCTCGTAATCGAGAATCTTTTATTTTCTACTCAATATTAGTTTTCATATACTTTTGATATATTAACGTTTCAATCTCGTAATCGAGAATCTTTTATTTTCTACAAAGAACCCAGTATGTTATCGGCGGTTACAATTCAGGTTTCAATCTCGTAATCGAGAATCTTTTATTTTCTACATGGAGAATCTAATAATGTATACAGTCACTTACTCTTATGGTTTCAATCTCGTAATCGAGAATCTTTTATTTTCTACATGAGGTGGATAATATCGATATTGATGATGCATCTCAGTTTCAATCTCGTAATCGAGAATCTTTTATTTTCTACTCTGATGAGTTTAAACGGAAAGGTTTTTCTTTTCATACGTTTCAATCTCGTAATCGAGAATCTTTTATTTTCTACCCAAATCCATCATCAGCTTCAGGAAAAACATATTCTGTTATGTTTCAATCTCGTAATCGAGAATCTTTTATTTTCTACCCTTTATTTTTCCAAGCTTCAAGTGCTGTGGATCGTGGTTTCAATCTCGTAATCGAGAATCTTTTATTTTCTACGTAAAGTTATATCTAATCTCACGGGGGGTTGGAGTCAAGGTTTCAATCTCGTAATCGAGAATCTTTTATTTTCTACACATCCAGTAAGCGTGAGTTGCAGTATGTGAGTAGTTTGTTTCAATCTCGTAATCGAGAATCTTTTATTTTCTACTCATCAAATACGCCCGCAACAAAGGCTGGATCGTATACCAGTTTCAATCTCGTAATCGAGAATCTTTTATTTTCTACGGATACACTGAATGCGGGTACGGTGAGTATTGTTTATGAGTTTCAATCTCGTAATCGAGAATCTTTTATTTTCTACCTGATTTACGCAAATCACGATTCTGCTTTACTCTAATGTTTCAATCTCGTAATCGAGAATCTTTTATTTTCTACGAAGAAATAGGCAATCTAATTGAATCTCTACATCCAGTTTCAATCTCGTAATCGAGAATCTTTTATTTTCTACTTCGTCGGTAAACACACTTGCACCACCTGCAGCACCACGTTTCAATCTCGTAATCGAGAATCTTTTATTTTCTACTCCTTAAAACTTTCATAAGTCTTTTGCCTAAACTCTTGTTTCAATCTCGTAATCGAGAATCTTTTATTTTCTACTATCGTTATGTGTCAACTTATGTGTCTCATCATCATGTTTCAATCTCGTAATCGAGAATCTTTTATTTTCTACCAAAGCTGGAAGCCCTGCCGGCATCATCTCTACCGAGTTTCAATCTCGTAATCGAGAATCTTTTATTTTCTACGTTAGATCGTGGAGCTCCATTTGTTGGTGATATGTTTCGGTTTCAATCTCGTAATCGAGAATCTTTTATTTTCTACTGTAGTTGCAAGTAGTTCACTGGACTGGATAGGTCTATCAGTTTCAATCTCGTAATCGAGAATCTTTTATTTTCTACTCGTGCAGTAAATATCATCGGTGAAAGTGCTGCCTGTTTCAATCTCGTAATCGAGAATCTTTTATTTTCTACGTGGAAAACTTTTACGATAGAGAGGTGGTTAACTCAAAGTTTCAATCTCGTAATCGAGAATCTTTTATTTTCTACAAATCCGTAAGCACATCCTTACGTATCCGCTTAATAACATCAGTTTCAATCTCGTAATCGAGAATCTTTTATTTTCTACCATATACCAGTTTTTCATAGATGTGTGGCAGCCTTATTATGTTTCAATCTCGTAATCGAGAATCTTTTATTTTCTACTTGTTGGTAAGGTTGTCCATGTATCTGTGGAAACATCATAGTTTCAATCTCGTAATCGAGAATCTTTTATTTTCTACTTCGCATAAGCTGTTGCGGCTCGTAAATACAAAATACCAGTTTCAATCTCGTAATCGAGAATCTTTTATTTTCTACCTGTAATCAAGGCAATCGCCGATGGCATGCTCGGTATGTTTCAATCTCGTAATCGAGAATCTTTTATTTTCTACAGCCTCTGTTGGCAACCCTTACTGGTCTTACCTTAATATATGATGTTTCTATGAGCGAATCTTTTTCTATCACATAAAATTGGTATGAATCCACATGGAGAATTGTTAAGTCAGTAGCCATAAGGGTTTATAGACAACTATGAGCCATTAGGAATCTATGATCTCCAGTCGCTCATAGTATCTTGTATGAGTACAATTTAAACGATATAGGAATTATTATCAAGTCCTTTATCTAAACCAATTCGTTCAATCTGTTTTTCACATGAAGCACAAAGATGATAAAATGTGATAGTATCCTCATCCATATCCATTGCTTTTTCCAATCTATCATGTAATCTCAGATATGCACGTTTATCAATGTTACATTCAAAGACACTATACTGAACCCGTTGACCAAAATCCTTTAGAATCTTAGCAACCTTGTTTCGGCGTCGATCGTCAGTAATATCATAGGCAACTGTATAATGCATAAACCTTCACATCCTTCCATCTTTCATTCATCCTCACATCCTTCCACTCTTCCATCCTTCCATCCTTCCATCCTTTTCCTCATTTAATCGTCAACGGTGTATATTCTTGAATTTCACCTGTAAGGTATTTGCTAATAATCGTACCTGTAATTCCATTGCTCTGCGAAATGTGAGTTTATACTTAAACACAGGATGGGTGATAGTTTCATTCTTGCGTGTTTCGTAGGCTGCATAGAATGTTTTACGAGATTTGTCATTTAGATACCATCCACCGTGAGATTGTGTAAAATCTTCAGGACTAATACGTCGATTATTAATCAAGGTAATAACGACTGAGTCGGCGATGATAGGTCGAAACTCCTCGATCAGGTCAAGTGCAAGACATGGTTTACCATACTTAAGCTGATGGTAGTATCCAACATAAGGATCAAGACCAACAGTCTGTATGGCTGAACTTATATCTGCTGTCAGTAAGGAATATGCAAAACTCAGTAGTGCATTCGTTGGGTCAGCAGGGGGTCTACGACTTCTTTTTTGAAAATCAAACCCCATTTCTTCCTTCAACATGAATGTGAAAGATTTGAAATATGCTGCGGAAGCGTTCCCTTCTATTCCTAACAACTCAGATATGTCGGTTGCAGTGTCTATACGTTTTTCCATCGTTTGAATTGACTTAATGCTATCGAGTAATGGTTGTAATGATGGATCTGTACTATCTGGTGCTTGCCATTTTCTACGTTGGAGTGTTGTTCGCATATTTACGATTTTACCTTTAACAAATGATTTTGATAGATCCAGACATGCATCCGTATTATTAGCAACCCTATGCTGTGCATGCCGTAGGATCGAATTTCTGGAGACTTGAGGGATTAATGCACCATGATACCTTCCATAAGCAGAGAGAAACACAACAGGAATACCTTCGTGTAAGAGGGTCTGCATTGCAGGCGTTGTGAGGTTAACGTTTCCAGATATGACGACTTGACCAAGATGTATCAATGGAATATCGCGTATTACCTCATTTTCTTTTACGACAAGAAGTCTCTCACCCGTTTTTTTAATGGTACACCCTTGTTCATCAACATATAGTACATTATCAATACCGAGTGCAGGTTTAATTCGTTTTGGTCGTTCGTCCAATTCATTTAAATAGGCTATTTCATCAGGTAGACAAATGGGACGAACACTGCAGCCATTACATCGATTATCGTGTATAGGTTTGGGTATCTTTTGGGTCTCTAATAGTGATTGTGCTTCTGCTACATATCGGCGTGTTATCTCACGTAGTTCATTATCGAACGGAACTTTGCGTCTTCGCTTAGAACCGATATAATACATATATCCATGGGGAATAGAGATACCCGTTTTTTCTTCTAATAACAACCCTTGTAAACATAGTTGAACTTGATCGTTTAGCCAATCACCAACACCTGCTTTTTTGTATTCAACAGGATAGGGTATACCGTTTTTCTCCTCAACAAGATCGGTGTAGCCAGAAACACCTAAGGTGTCAGATGCAAGATGTTGTCGTCGAGAGATAACCCTATCACCTTTCTTACGATCCGATACCTCAGTATGAACGTGTTCATGTTTAATCTTACCTTCTTCTATATGTTCATTGATGACTTGATGTCCTTCAATGGATTCATAGTAGAACCTTCGAGGACAGAAGACGTAGGTATTGATTTGTGATAGTGGTATATAGTTTTCGGACATGCTAACTGCTCCTTTCCTCTTCCATCCTTCCAATTTCTTACTTTCTTTTTGTTTGTCCCATTCCCATTGTTGTTTTGTAGCCTGTGCCACAATAGAATGCGAAATCTGCTAAACAGTTGGCTGCGCGGAGTAAGTTTTCACGCAGTAGGCTTTCCTGTTGAAAATGAAAGGTGCATGTACCGACCCATCCGATCTCTGTATTTCTGCCGAAATTGAGTGCTTGTGTGTGTGTATCTGAACGTGAGACACGCGCGTGTTCAGTAACAAAGTTAAGGAGTTCGTCTCTGTCAATTTGTAGTGGTGCGAAGGTGTTCCATTTGTTGATCCAGCTTTGATAGCATCGGATGGGATCGACCTGTGTGTGGTTGTAACTTTTCTGTCCGCGCGGTGTGAGTGTGCGGAAGGTTGTTGGTGAATGGAATTTGAGATGGATGTTGGTGTCTGTTTTTGCGGATTGGACGAGATCGGCATACGTTGTGTTCCCGCTCCAGTCTTGTGATTCCGTTGCATGTGATACGAGTTGTTTGACCTGAAAAGTAGCGCTTCCGATCCGAATCGCAGGGAGTTGTACTTTTAGAAAGGCGCGCCCGAATGCTGTAAAAAGTGAATCGTCAAGGAATGTATATCGGAGTTTGCAGTCTGTGCCTGCCCGGATATGAAGTTGTTTGGCGCGCTGTGTCGCTTTTGCTACGAGTGGGGAGACGGTAAATGGTTTTTGTGCTGACTGTGCATGGAGCGTCTCTGCATGCTCGGGGTCGCTTTCGCGTAGAATGGCGAGGAAGGCTGCATGTGCATGATGTCCCATGGTTGGACGTAGGGTTACATCGGTCTCAGGTATGAGTGAGATTTGTGTGCTGATTGGCATGGGTGGTCTCCTTAATCAATCTCAAAAAGATTCAACTGCTCACCACTTTCTGGAGGGGTCTCAAAAGACTTCTCAGGTTCTTGAGGTCCTGCATCGGCTGTTTCAGCTGGTGGGAGTTGTATTTCATCTTCCGGCTGCGGTTTCTCAAAATCCTTCAAATAATACAACCAGATTTCTTTAGGTTTGCCTTCCTCAGTTGTATGATAAACGAAATTCCGTCGGTATCCGCGAGTGCCGCGGTCTTCAAAGACTTTGGGGGGTTCAACGTAGCCTAACTCTTCAGAAAAGTAACATTCGGGTACTTCAACAAAGAGTTCTTTAAAATAGATGCTTCCTCCCCTATTAAGCCGAACAAATTTGAATTTCTTATCACGTTCGTCATAAAACCGATGGAATACCTTAAATTTCTGGTTCACTGATTCATTTCTATCTTTGTCTTTCCAAGCAATACAACTGCTGATAGAGACGCTCACAGCATTTTCTGGGTATTGCTTAGAGGATTCGGTATCAGGAATCTTAGTGGTGAGCGTAAGAGAAGGGGCAAAACTCCTCGTAATCACAAGTCCTTTATCGTGCAAAGGTTTGTTTTCAAGACGTGCTTGATATACGTACTCATATAGCATATCAAAAAGCACTTCCGCCCTATAATCGGAGTGCGGTTCGTATTCCATGAGTCCGAGGATGTCGCTCGGGTTGAAATAGTCTCCACTCTGCTGCTTCAATTTCTCAAGATATTTCTCCGTTTTCTCTTCAGAAAGGATAGAGAGAAAAGAGGGAATTTTGTTACCTACAATGACGATTTCAGCACCTTCAATTTTTCCCTTGCGATTACACCTTCCTGCGCGTTGGATAAGTGAATCGGGATTACACAATTCCGTGATAAGCAGATGTGCGTCAAGGTCACATCCGACTTCAATAGCACTTGTTGTGTAAAGAAGATACCCTTTATCAGTATCCTCAAGTTTTTTTAGTTTTTTATAAACCTTCTTGCGCTGATGATTAGAGAGTCGACCATGATAAAGAAAAATGTTTTCACTGTCATCCTGTGCTTTCATATCCTTGTAGACCGGAACAAGGTCTTTAATTGTTTCAATAGTAACAATTATCCGTTTATCTGCTTCGTATTGTTCCGAAACACAATCCTGTATTTTGTCCGTAACTTCTTTTTCAGTTTTTGCAGCAATATGCTTAATGGTTTTATTTGGATTGTCCCTTTCCTGCTTTTGTTTTTGCCAACTTTCCAATTTCAACTTATTATCGTCAATATAGTCAACGGTGTCCAAGAAATGTAGTTCATTTTGATATGTATCCGGCATTGTTGCTGTCATAACAACCATATCCAAGTTGGCTTTGTAGAGTGCTTTGACAAGACGTTGAAAATTGACAAAAGCAACCTGATCATAAGCATGAACTTCGTCAAAACAGAATAGATTTTGCTTTTTGCTGTGGTGAATTCGGAACGGAAAAATATAAGACTTGTTAGGTTCACCGAAACCGAAAAAGCGATATAAGAACTTGTCGAATGTTGTAAGGATAATATCACCATCATAGAGATGTCGTTTACCTTCTTTAGATTCTTCTCCATTATGAAAAACGGTGCGGGATACCTCAGATCCTCTGTCAACCACAAGCGCATAGGATCTTCTATTCTTTTCTGATGCACGCTGGAGATATTCTTCACACCGTTTTATTTGGTCATCAACAAGACTTCGCGTAGGAAAAATAAAAAAAAGTCTACGTTCAGAATCAAGACTGGGAATAAGAACAGCCTCTGTTTTACCGCTGCCCGTAGGTGCTTTTAGTAAAAGTGCCGGATTGTCGCCTTCTGTCGTGATGCGAGTGAAAAGTTCTTCTTGCATTGGGTTCGGTGTAAAATCTTCACCAGCAAATTGTTGATAAGTAGTTAATGCGGTTTGCATAAAATCATCTCCTTTGGTTCCCGTGTGGCTTCTCTTGGAGGATTTTCGATCATCTCTTTCAACTTTCTCAACCGCTGTAATGGATTTTCCATTTTCAAATCGGTTGCGATTTCCTGACTTTCTTTGGGCTCAATTTCCCATTCGTAGTATTTCATCTTCAAAACGATGTCTGAGTCCGTAACAAAAGGATCAAATGGCTCAATTTCAATTTTACCGTCTTCTCTCATTCGAGAGTGAAAATCCATGAACACACGCGGCTGTGGTTCGCCGGTGAACGCGTAGGTTTCGATCTCTGCTTCGATCTGATCGCACATTTCCAACGTGTATAGATCTATTGGAAAATTATCAGCTAACTCGGCATACTTTCCATCATGTTGAACTTTTAACTCCGCTACTGCTTCGGCAATACCTTTGACCGAGAACTCGTGATGAAGCCGAATGAGTAATTCAACATATCGATTGTCATCGGAAACTCTAAAACGGTGCCCCGCGAAGGAATATCCGAGCGATTTGTGTCCTTTTTCTTTCCAACTTTGATAGGTTACGCGAAAAGTTTCAGGTTTCGCGTCATCATGTTTTTCCGCTGCTTGTATCAGCCATTTACGAGTTTTGCTGCAATCAACTTTGAAATGCTTTGGGTCAAACCTTCTTACTAACTGGACAACATTTCCAACGTGGCTTTCTAACTTCAGGACAGTGACCTTATTTAGATTAGGTCCGATCATCGGTTTAAAGAAAACACGCCCAATGTCAATTGTCTCATTCTTTTCTGCCATTTTCCACACCTCCCATCAATTCATCAATAAACAGTTTCGGTAGATAATGCTCACCATCAGAATAATAATCAAGTTCAATCCCGTCCCGGACCTCTCCGGCGACAAATGGAATAAACCCCTTAATGGCACTCGGTTCTGGATGTGTAAGGTTAGTATTTTGTAAGGCACCGGTCCCCCAAGCATATCGGTACAGAGGAAACGCCTCACATGGAATTCCAATGAGTGCGGCACCTGGCAAGAGTGTATCAGGTTTCGCTTGCATTTGTTCCAAAACGAGTTGCGTAGGTCCAGAAACCATACCTACAAAAGCGTACCCCTCTTTGCCAATTTTACAACCAAAGTTTTCAATTGTTTTCAATTGGCTCAAGAGTTTCTCATCTTCCGAAACCACATAACCAATGAGCTGTTCTGCGAAAAGGTATTCCCATGTATGGAGTTGATAGACTTCCTTCGTGGATTGATGCCGAACGATTCGCGAGAAGGCATTATGGTTGAAAGATCTGATTCCTTGACGCTTTGTTGTATGAATTCGATGCTCGTTCAGTTTTGGATACGCCCCAAGAGTACAAAGTTGAGGTGGCAACGCATAGTAATCAGGATCTTTGACAGCAGTTTCCGGTAGATGACCAGCTTCCAGCATCTTCAATCGACGTAAAAAGCCGGACATCGTTGTCGGTGGTAGAAAGGGATACGTATTGATATGCAAGATAGACGAAGGCATCCGTCTAAACGTCAATCCCGATGTAGGTTTAATTATCAGTTGCAGCATCCACATTATTGAGTACCTCCTCCTCAAACTTGGTTAGACACTCTGATAGTTTGGCAATGGCGGTATCTCCGACATATCGGTGAAAGTTTCCTTCAACTAACTGCCAACCATTACTTTGCCTCTCCCCCGCGATAGTAAAAGCAGCTTCTTTAAATTGCTTCTTCGCTTTATTAACGTCCTTAATAGCTGGTGAAATGATAGGTCGTTTACCAAGCGGTACAAGATACCGATCAACAACAATCCACGGTTCTTCTTTATCTTCTCTGACAAGTGGTGCCTCATAAATCTTAACACCCTTCGGATTGCCTGCTCCTAAGCGAGCCAACGCACTCATAAACGCGTAAGCTACAGCTGAAAATTCACTGTCTGTCATACTCAAACAGTGGTTGTAGACCGGATACAAGAGACCCGGTTGGTTATATTCACGTTTAAAAGGTGTGGGTGTTGGGTCCGATTCAGGCGGTTTACGTATCATTGACGGATGCATTGCACGTTGCTTCTCTTCAGGTCCCAACTCTTGGATTGCCACACCGCCACTATGAGTCAGTCGTCCAATAAGCGTTGTAGCAGGACGTTTATCGGATTCGCCCTCAACCTCTATCGCACTTGTGATAAGTCCTCCAAAAACCCGACAGATCGGACACTCTGCCTTGCTGCATGTATGAGGAATACCACAGTTCCAAGCATCACCAAGTAACTCATTACCTTTTGGTGCCCAAATCAATGTTCGGCGTTCGACACCACGACGTTTTGTTGGAGAGAGATAGCATTTTTCAAGTCCATCATCTTCTTCGGTTCCTACACCGTTAGTGGACAGCGGAATAGTGACCGTTTCCACTATGTTAACATTTACCTGTGTTTCGTGGCCAAAATAAAGTTCTTGACCGCCTTCGAGGATGGCGTAAATGTCAAAGTGGAAGCGCGGTTCGTCCGAATAGTTCTCAAGTCCAGATTTCACGTTAATTGCCATTTTGATTAATCTCCTTTTGACTAAATAAGGATGCGAATTTCGCATAAAGGTTCAGTTTCAGTTGATAAGATAACTTTCGTCGCTGTGTCTTGTTATACTTCTCAGATAACTTAGCATAAGCGTTGAGGATATCGTCAAAGTAAATTGCCAGTGGTTGGGGGCCTTTCTCATCGGGCTTTGCACGAGCGGACATTTCCACGTTGAGAGTATTTTCCAACAACAGTTTCGCCTGATCGTAACAGAAGTAGTTGTCAGGGTTGCGGTACATCGTAGCCCGTGTCCCCGGAAGGACATCGGAGGCTTCATAGTTGAAAAAACTTGGATTTACAACTTTCTCAATGAGTTTTTTGACCTCACGCACCGTGTCAATATCTGGTTTTTTTCTTAATTCACCGCGGAGGTAGTCGCAATAAGCGTAAGTTAACCCTGTGAGGGCAGCAACATCACGGTAGAATTCTGCTTGTTTCGACATCAATTTATCTCCATTTGAGGATTTTTCGAGTAATTCACAGTGTTTTTCACGGAGTTCCTCAAGACTCTGTTTTTCACTGTATGATTGGTTGTGGATTGGTATAACCTGAGGAAACTCCGCGGTAACGAGTTTATAGATGGCAGAGATTACCTCATCCTTCTGAATGAGTCGAATTGCTTGACCCAGGGGAATATTATCCCTTTGTCCAACGACAAGGTTTGGTGAGAATATTTCATTTAATATGCTTAACCATACAAAGTGTCGACTTTCAACTCGTATTCTTGTTCCACCAACAAAAAGGCTAAACTTCATCGTCTGTAATGCAGTAGCTGGAAATATACAGGCAACACGCCAAAGTGTATACTGTATCTGTCCAATTTTTTCTGAAACCAATTTGCGTTCGTTACCACTACCCACATATTCTTGACAGTTGATCAAAAGGTAACGACCAGCTACCAAATTTAATTCCCCGAGTGTCAACATTCTCAAGTGATTTTCAATCGAAAAAGACCGATCTATTTGATCATCAGTTGCAAGCTGCAAAACAATCGACCCACTGGTAAGTTTTACAGAACAAGCAAAAGCGATCGTTAGACACTCCCCACAAACATCAGGTTGTTTTTGACTTCCACCCGATTGTAAGCGTTGTGATGGGTCTCCCAGCACGAACCGATTGGCTTGTTGATGTTTTTCCTTTGTTGGGAGAGGTCTTCCGCAGCTATAACACCTATTTTTTGCATCGTCCCCTGCTTTACACACACTATTGTCTACCATATCGTCTATTAGAACAAAAGGACAACTCAGAGGTGTTATAGTCGCGTTCAATATTTCAACGATTGTATCTTCAATGCTACTTTTCCCGCCTTGTGACTTAAGCTTGACCGTGCCATAGGAAAATTGCATTGCTCCTGTACGATTGAATTGGTATGAAAGCCTTTTGGCATGGTCGAAATCGGATGTGTTGGTCTGATTCCGCAAACCTGATATGATTCGATCAAACACCTTCTGATTCATTCTCAACGCAGATCTGCGATCTTGCATCGCATCATTCAACTTTTGGTTTTCATCGTAAAGTTTTACTTCAATACTTGTCCGCCTCCTCTCAGTCAAACTATTAGTATTCAATTGATCTTGGCACTTTTTGACATTATCACGTGCTTTTCTAAATGCGTCGTTAGCGTTTTTGTAGTTGTCAGTGTTTCGCAAAACTCGCTCACGAAGTGTTGCAATGTAAAACGCTGCTAACCAATATGTCATGTCTATCGTTGCTGGCGGAAATCGGACATAACCAAAACCACGATTTGTTAATTCCAGACTATTGACAAGTAAAGTAAATGACTTGTATAATTCTGTTTCAGAATATGCAAATTTGATGAATTCGTTCCATTCAAACGAAAGGTCAAATTCAGCGTTTAGGTCAGTAAACGGAATAAAGATTTGGAGTGCCAAATCATTCTCGAATAGGAGAATTGCACATTTTCCGCGCTGCAGAAATCCCATAAACCTTTCAATCAAACTGTCATACGCTATCTTAATTTGCATCTCTTGCGGAAGAACTGTACGGTAATAATTGTAAACTTTGCCAATTTTCTTGTTCGCGAAGATAACAACTTCATCAATTCCCATAGATACTTTACCAACTGAATTCGGATTTGGGTCAGTTTCTGGCGGGTGAATATTCCACTGGTTCTCGGCGTATCGGATGACGCGTAAAGCTTCCATATCGTCCCACCACTGTTTGAGGGGCTGACTTTCGGCGCGGTGAGAGCGTATAAAAAACTCAAGATCCTCTGGAGATGAGGATGTTTTCATCGTTGATGCGAAGTGAGCGGCTAAAATTTTCGATTTATGTTGCTCAATGTTAATCATTCGTCTCCCTCCCTTTGGTTTTCACTTAATTATACCATATAAAATTTGCGTTTTACGCAAAAGTCAAAAAATTCGACATGAAAATCGAGAAAATAGATCTTTTTTGAAAAAAATCGGAAATAGCGAAAATTTCTTGATCTTTAGTGCAAAAGATGTTATCCTATTATTATGCAATTCACTTGCAGAAGTAAAATCGCAGCCAAAAACTATTGTGTTGGTTGAGCTGCTTGCTGATCAGTCAGTAAAATAGGTTGCCCACCTTCTCACTGAGGTGGTTTTCTGCCGGATGACCCGCGGTTTAAATATTGGTTGAGAATCAGAAGTAAAATCGCAGCCGAAAACTGTTGCGTATGCCAGTCTGCCCGTTGACGGGTCAGCGGGATAGGTTGCCCATCCTTCATAGGGTGGTTTTCTGTGCGAATAATTAACAAGCAGAAGCACTATTCAGCTTGTTCGGGGCGAGACTAGCGTGTCTCGCCCTATTACATATCCACTGTAATAGGACTAGGTCCTGAATTAGGATTTATCCACCCTACAAGAATATCGTTTTCCACCGCAAGTGAAAACAGATCTTTAAGTTCATTGTTTTCATTCTTTCTCTCCTCCAGTAAATCACGTGTAGCACCAGCCATCGCATCCGAGAGTCTGATAAGCGGTTCGTTTTCATCTTTTGCTCCACGCACTTTTTTGACATGACATCCAAGCCTACGTAATCGCACTTTGTACTCTCTGTATTGGGATTTAACCAGACCGTCAACATAAACGGACACTTCGGAGTCAGATTGGTGCAAATTGGCAACTGCAAGGTCAATTCCTCGGATAGTCGCTCCAACATAATTTTTAGTGTCCCGAAATACATACGAAAATAGAACGATATCGCGAAAGCGATTTTCTGAAATCACAGTACGTAGATAAACCAAACGATTATTTTTGTCTGCTTTTCCCCACTTAACATGCTTTTTACGCGAAGTTCTTTCAAGGTCCACACAAAGTTGGCGAAACTTATTACTGTTTTCCACTGCTACTCCAGCAACAATGAACCATTCACCACCGACACGTTGCCTCGATTCGTCTATGTAAAGGTCGATTTTTTTCCCTTTTTGCTGCAATTGGTTCAAGCTTGTTTAACATTCTCAGGTTGCTATAGCGATATTCATAACTTCTTTATTATACCAAAATACTGATAACAATTCATATTATAACTTAAATTCAAGTTTTTGTCAAATTCTCGTAAATTTGTGTCTTAATCTCGGGATCGAGAGTCTTTTATCAACATGTCAAAATGTTGGAAGGTGGCATACAAAAATACTGATTTTTTAATCTCGCATTCGAGATACTTCTCACCTATACTCCAATGTAATTATACATAGTTCTGCCATGTTACTCAACCAAAAACGACATCACAGTTTCTACATTCCATCCTAATCTTCAGAATAGACATTATGCATCCGATGCACAATCTCTGCAAACTCTGACCGAAATTCTGGTGGATCTAAAACTTCCACTGCATCACCCAGGCTCAATACCCAAAATGTGAACTCCTCCTTGGGGACTTCATAACTTACAATTACAGATCCATCTGGACACTGTTCTATAATCTTTTGTGATCTGTGGCGTTCCTTTTCGGTAACGAGATATACCTTGTTTGCTGCAATCTTGAGGGTCACACTGATTGGGTCTCCGCTAAAGAGTTCCCACCGAGATGCTAAATCCTCAGACAATGAAAAATCTGACGGAGGTTCAAACGTTTCCTCTGTCAATTCAACCTTCTGGAAGCGGATGATTTTGAAGGTCAGAGATGCATTCTCTGATAAATTAGAGTGCGCTTCAAGATACCAATCCTCTTTGCGGAAAAATATTGCATAGGGATGGAGCACGTGTTCAATAGTCTCGGTTTTCCCACCCGACAGATAACTTGCACGTACTGCTTTACGATTCTGGAGTGCCTGCTCCAGTACATCAAAATGTATATCATTCTCAGTGGGAAACCCATCTGATTTAAGTTGAACTGAAACGTTGTTGCTGTGAAGATAGTCGGTTTCTGTCTCCTGAAGAGTATCTGCTTCTTTTCCAAGTGTCTTTTCAATGTACCTCGCGAGTGGTAGATGGATTTTTTCCAGCAAACTTTTGAGAGACTCGTTAAAACGTTGCTGCTTTACAAGTGGTGATGCCTCAATTATCAATTTTAGATTCTTAGCCTCTGATTTTGTGATCCTTGGCCATGACTTCTTATGTTGCCCTATAATCCTATAACAACTATCTTTCTTTTCCAAAGTGTAGTATTCTTCCAGAATCTTCAGATCGTCATAGATGCGACTTTTATCCACGTCATATATACTTGCTAACGCAGCAACTCGTATCCCTTGGGGTCTTTCCAATGTCCTGATTAGATCCAATAAACGCCGTAATTGTTTTCTACCGTCGTTATATGCCATACCCTCCTCCTTGTGAATCGACTCATGGATATGTTTCGATAATAATTGGCAGTTGAAGCCCGTATATTAATTGTAGCGTTAAAAAGTCTTAACGCAAACCTTTCCACTTCTTCCAATCTCCCATCTATCTCAATCCCCGTCACTATTTTTCCATCTAATTAACGGACCCTTCCACATTCCTAAGATACTTGCACATTCCTCAAGCGACATACCGAGAGAACATAATTTTTTGGTGACAATCAATAGATAAGCCTTAAGTTCTGGTGAGAATCTATTTCCACCCTTTAAATCCTCTAATTTTTCCCGAATATCCTCCCAAGTTATTTCTTTATCAGGATGATCATAAGAAAATCGCCACAATGCTCGATCAACTGTCCGTATATCTACACCATTTCTTTCTGCAAGACCACGACAGAAATGTATATATTCCTCCCAAAACGGGTATGACGTTCTTGCAGTCCATTCAAGACCGCAAGACCAGAGGGCATGAATATCAACAATTGGATACATACCTTTGTCATAAAAATGGAGAATAGCTGATGCTATTGGTACACCGATCCCCTTTAGTTTCGTCAATTCAATATATTTTTCATTATCATCATCAGAAGCAAGTGCTCTTGCTGTAATATCATTTACAGACTCCTCGCTGTTTTCTAACACTAATCCAGATCTTCTTGGCGACTTCCAATGAGCCACTCGATATAGTTCTTCTTTCGTTAGATACCCTCTATCCTGTACTACACACCTTAAGTCCATTAACCCTTGTTCTATTTCTATGTTTCCTTCATTAGCATACTCTACATATCGATCTGCCCAATATGGGATTTCAGATTCAGGAAAACGTAAATTAAACATAATCTCCTCCTATCGGATACTATTTAATGTCTTGAATATATATTGTAACACCTCACCAGTTCCATAAACCTGCTACTGATAAAAGAAAATATGTAAGAATATTCAATAAAATGTGAGATAATTGTAGTAAAATGATGATTTTATTGTATTTTTCATCAAACTCCCGTGTTTATCATAGCCATGTCATATCAACTATCCTGTTGATATATTTCAACCATTTTTATTGCTGTATCTGCCACCCAATCTTTTAATTCAGTTGGTTGCAGAACTCTTGCATTATATCCCCATCCTAAGACCCACCAACCTATTTCCTCCCATCCAGAAACCGTGACCTCAAAACGAATACTCCCATCGTCATTTGTAGTTATCTGTTGTGATAGATGCCATTTTACCTCCTTAATTAAAGGAGCAATTTTCTTTGTAAAATCAATTGTTATATCCGTATCAGGACCGAGTGTTATATCCCAACTCTTTTCAAGATATTTCTGTATAGAGAAATCTTCAGGGATGATGTATTCTCGTTGCGTTGTCTGCAATGATTCAATACGGTTGATACGAAATGTGCGAATCTCCTTTTTAGTTTCTGATCTGCCAATTAGATACCATGCATTTTTGCGGAATATCACACCATAAGGTGAAACCTTATGACGAGTCTTTTTACCACTATAAAACGAATTATAGACTATGTTAACACTATGCCGTTCTCTAATTGCATCATAGATTTCCTCTCTAAACGGTTGTTTCCCGTCAACTATACTTACCTTCCTATATGGAGTTTCGTTTAGGGTAACAAGTTGATTAAGAGTTTCTCTTGTACTCTCTGGTAGTGTAGCAGTAATTTTTCCGATTGCACGGTTCAATACAGTCTCCGAATTTTCACCTGCAGGTCCCCGATAAAAACTTGCTGCGGTCACCAGAGCAAGTGTTTCCCTAAAGTCAAGATTTAAAGGAGGTAAGAAAAAATCGGATATCATCTCATAACCCTCTTTACGACATGGAACAATCTCAATTCCCATTTCAGATAACAGATTTATATCGCGCTGGATAGTCGTCTTATTAACCTCAAAGTGCTCTGCTAACAGAGGTCGAGTCCATTTTCGCGGTTCATTATGGATTAAATGTGCCAGTTCTATAATCCGAGCCATCTGTTTTTTGCGGTACATAATACTCCACTAAATTCTGTTTATTCTTAGATATATCACCATTATACCACACGAAATCAGACAATCAATTCCAAAGAAACCACCAAATTAGAAAAAAGTTGAAGAAAAACAAAATAGAATACATCATATCTTTAAAATACAAAATAAGTAACAGGTTTGTAGTATTAAAATAGAGGTGGTTTGTGAATAAAATTATCAAATACCATTTCTATCTGAATTGATCACATATTATAGTGGAATCCGTAATTATCTTTACACTGCTGTAGCGTAAACTTTCAGTTTGCGCACATACGACACAAACTAAAAGTTTGTGCTACAGGAAATGAGTTGAGATTTGTTTTCGCACCCAGACGGATAACAACGCGAAAGTGATTCTAAAATCTTCTATAAAATGAATTGAAGAAATATCAATCTCATACATCTAACATACATATATTACAAACACAGAAAATTTATTTGAGATATTGTGATGATGGATACGACATTTTCCAAGTGAATAAATTAGGGGAATAAACGATGACGAACTATAAAAATGATCCTAAATATAAAATTCTATTTATGTCGAAAAATCAGCCTTATTATTCAGGTTGGGAATGTCAAATCAGCATGAACAACAAAAACACAAAAACACACTTTTTGGAAATTCTTATAAAGTTAATTTAAAGTGGAGTAAAGTCAGTCTATGACAGAGGTTAGAGGGGTAATTTACACCAATTTCAATGACACAGAATGTGTCAAAAAGTGTAACATTTTTCATTTTTTCGATGGATTGATGAATAAACCAATAGCACGAATTATCAACAGAGAATTTAGGATTAAATGTCTGTTTTTACCCCCAATTTTTTATGTGTATATTAGGATTAAATGTCTGTTTTTTTTACCATTGATTTATCAGCAATATCAGCTTGTGTTTTGATTCAATTAAATACTATAGGATTAGACCAAACTTAAATATCTGATAATTGTCAAAATAATTGTATGAGAATAATGATGCGTTATTTCATTTATACGTTACAAACTTTATATTGAATAGATGGCAATATTCTGATAAAATAGTGATGATATAACCCATTCAAAACAAAGGAATACTCGTTTGAAAATACTGGTTATCGGACAAGGTGGCAGGGAACATACACTTGTCTGGAAAATTGCACAGAGTCCATTGGTAGAAAAAATCTACTGTACCCCCAGCAACGCTGGCATAGCTCAAATCGCAGAGACAGTCTCTATCGGTGATGACTATTTTGATCTTGCAAACTGGGCAAATTCGAATGATATTGATTTAACTGTTGTTGGACCGGAAGCTCCATTGGCAGAAGGTATTGTAGATATTTTTAACGAACACAACCTAACAGTTTTCGGACCCAATAAAAAGGCTGCACAACTTGAAGGTAGTAAAGATTTTGCCAAGCAGTTAATGACGAAAAAAGGGATACCCACTGCATTACACAGAACATTCACAGATGCAGATCAGGCAATTGAGTATATCAAAAATATAGGTACATCCGTTTTTGTAAAAGCAGATGGACTCGCAGCTGGAAAAGGTGTAATACCGGGACGTAGCATTGATGAAGCTATTCAAGCCGTAAAGACGATAATGGTGGATAGAGCCTTCGGAGACGCAGGCAATAGCGTTGTTATTGAAGAGGAGTTAATCGGAGAAGAGGCATCATTCACTGTCCTTTCAGATGGAACACACTGTTTTCCTTTTGTGAGTTCACAAGACCACAAGATGTCCCAAGACGGTGACATAGGAAAAAACACCGGTGGTATGGGAGCATATTCTCCTGCACCTGTTATCACTCCCGATATTCACGACTATGTTATGGAACAAATTGTCTACCCTACAATAAATGGGATGGCAGAAATAGGGTGCACCTTTAAAGGTGTATTATATGTTGGTCTTATGATGACAGAAACCGGTCCGAAGGTATTGGAATACAATTGTCGATTCGGTGATCCAGAAGCACAAGTGTTATTACCCCGTCTAAAGAGTGATTTAATCCCACTATTATTGGCGTGTATTGATGGATCATTAGACCAGCACACTGATGTTGAATGGTATACAGAAGCTGCAGCGTGTGTGGTAATGGCATCCGGAGGATATCCTGATCTATACCAAACTGGTAAAGCGATTACAGGTATACCAGAAGCAGAATCTATTGAAGGGGTTAACGTATTCCACGCAGGAACTAAACAAGATAATGGGAACGTCGTTACTGCAGGTGGACGCGTATTAGGGGTAACAGCGTTAGGTGAGAACTTAAAAACAGCGATAGAAACAGCATATAGAGGTGTATCGGAAATCCATTTTTATGAAGCATATTGCCGAAAAGATATTGGATACCGTGCCCTTTCTCGATAATAAGGCTATAACCTGACAAATATCTATGCCTGAACTTACATACAAAATTGCAAAATGCTGTATACCAGAGGAAGACGACAGTATTGTCGGCTATTTTAAAGAGGAAGGGATTATCACTGTCCACGATTCAACCTGTCAATCAATTTCCAGCTTGAGACCAGAAAGACTATTGGATATTACATGGACTGAAATCAAACAAACCCAGACATCAGATTCTAAACAAGAAATTCCTAAAGAAATTGAACAATTAGACCAGACAGATTATCTAATACTAAAACACCATCAAGAAATGGGGATGGATTATTCCAAAGTCGTCGCAGAAACCCTCCATATACCATTAGATGAAATACAAGATAGACATAAAAAACTACGGGAACTTGGCGGTTTAAAACGTGTGGAAGGACGTATAATTCATTATCGAAAGAATATTGTTAAAGGAAAATGGATAAAACATAGAAATCATACTTACTATGAAATTACACCTGAAGGGAACGAGTGGATTCATACATTAGAGAATACACCGGTAAATAGTGATTGAAGTCACACTGACGAATATTGGGAGATTTATAAATGTTACAAGACATGACGGAACGGATGATCGAAAAAGAAAAAAGAAGAACACGAATGCGTTCAGTAATAATGCTGTCATTGATATTCCACATGAGTGTAGCAATGGTTTATCTATTTCTACCTATAGGACCAATACAGAACGATCAATCTGATGTATTGGCATTTGACCTGTTTGCGCTTAATAAACCTCCACCTGAACGTAGGAACAGACCGAAGCCACCGTTATCTCAAAAAATGCTCAAACCTAATGAGAAATTAGCAAAAGATGCAGAGAAAAAGAAATTTGAAGCTGCAAAAAATGAACGTGATGAAGTTGTAAAATTTAGCGAGAATATCGTCATACATGATGTTGAAGTGAATAATGCTCCGATAGAAGAACTCATCCCAGACTTGATGACGGATGCCAAATTGCGAGAAGCGCAAGCATCCAACCTAAGTCGTCTTGTGTCGCAACCCGGTAGGACAGATGGAAAAGGTGTAGTCACGGGTAGGGTTCGGGCACGTGGAGATGGATCGGGACGTTTTCGCGGGTATTCCGGTGATGGCGGAGGAGACGGTCTATTAGAAGGTGGTGGACATTCTGGAATGAATGATCCACTGGGGATGATTAAATACCTTAATAGCCTTGATGGTCCACAAGATGTTGTCTACTGTTTGGATATTTCCGCAAGTATGCAAGCCGCAGGATTAAACAAACTTTCTCTGGCAATTAATGCTGTGAAAGATTCAGTATTAATGTTAGGAAGCGATGATAAGTTTAATATTATTCCATTCTCGTCTACTGCACGTATGATGAGTGAGAGACTTTTGGATGCAAATGAGCTCAATATTAAACGTGCCCTCAATTATCTTGATACATTCACACCTGAAACAATCCAATATAATACGGGTACGAATATTCTTGCAGCACTTGACAGAGCATTAAAAGATGATTCATCTGTAATTTTTCTGGTGACGGACGGACTTCCTACAACAATTAAAGGACAGGATATTGAGACAGATACAGAGACAATACTTGAATATGTCCGACAACGAAATACCAAGAAAGCGAGAATATTTGTCGTTGCCTTGGAGGTTGACCCTATCCGTTCGCCAGGAGGACACCTACTCACCTCACTCGCTTATGAACATAGTGGAGAGATAAAATTAGTAGGTTCAGAGAAGTTAAATGAATTGAATAAACAGACAGGTAAGAAAAAGTAGTAAGGAACATTTAATGAATCAAAAATCCGCAGTAGACACCGTCAAACATTTCAGCTTGGACAACAAAGTTAGCATAGTAAGTGGTGCCAGCAGAGGTATCGGTAGAGCCATGGCTGAAGGTCTTGCCGGTGCAGGATCAAATCTCGTCATTGTAGGCAGAGAACAGGATACCCTTAATACTGTCGCAGATGAAATCACTGATCAGACAGGTAGGAAAATCGTACCAATTCAAGCAGATATCAGTAAGCTTAATGAGATCGATTCACTTGTGAAGGATACTGTGGAAATATTCGGTAAAATTGATGTGCTGGTGAATAATGCAGGTGTGAATATACGAAACCCCGCATTGGATTTTAATGAATCTGACTGGGATTTTGTTACGGATATTAATCTTAAAGGTGCATTCTTTCTTGCAAAAGCATGTGGCAAGCACATGCAAAAACAGAATTCTGGAAAAGTAATCAATACTCTTTCACTTACATCCGCGATTGGACTTCCAACAAGTGTTGCCTACACTGCAGCAAAAGGTGGACTCTTACAACTGACAAAACTGCTTGCTGTTGAATGGGCAGAATATAACATTCAAGTTAATGGTATTGCCCCAGGTTTCATCCGTACTGAAATGACAGCTCCTGCCAGAGAAGATAGTCGAAACGAATGGATTCTTAATCGGACACCCGCAGACAGATGGGGTGAACCGGAAGACCTTGCCGGGTTAACCATATTTTTCGCTTCGAATGCATCCGATTTTGTTACAGGGCAAATGGTATTTGTTGATGGCGGTTTTATGGCAGGAAGTGATTGGAGAAGACAAAAATAAATGGGAATGGAAACAGAAATTTCTCCTTTAGAACAAGCCAAAGTTCTCTTAAAAGACTTTAATATAGATGGTGCATCCCTATTTGATCATTTACCGGTCCTAAGAATACAAGTCTCCGAATCCCAATTCTCTCGTGTCATGGAATTACGATCTGAACTTGTTGAAAAACTCAAACCCACCGGCTTCCGTTTTATCTCCTTAGATCTGGATACACCCCAATAGATAGATTTCAAACTACGGTTAATCTTTCCCAAACGTATATTACTGAACTTCCATCCTTCCTGTCTTCCAATCTTCCAATTCTGCAGGATAGGAATGGATTTTGCGTAAATTCTAATCTAAATATTAGAATTGTTAGGATGCCACAGATTTTTTTCTGTGATACCTAAATCTTTAATAATCGGGGAAATAAGTGATAACTCTTCCAACTGTTTTATGTTATGTGCATCACTGCCAATAAGCAGTTTCACATCCCGTTCTAAACATAACTGATAGAAGTCTATCAGGTGGTGCTGATTATAGCGGATAATCTTTGGGGTTAGCTCAATACCAAGACCTCTTTGGGATGCGAGATCTAATTGATAAATTAACCGTTTATGTTCAATGTTATTCATCATCTCTTGCCCAAATGCAGCAAGTGTCTCAGGTGAGTGTTGAAAGACGTCAGGGGATAAAAGAAAAGGATGGATAACAGCATCTGTGATAGGAGAAGCAATCGCCGCCTCAAACATATAGATTTCGTGGAGTGCTACCCGTCTCGGATCACGAATACTTTTTGGACGTTCAACACCGCGAAGATGGTAATGGTTTGGTGCCATCAGCACATAATCGAAATAGGATGCCATACGAATCTTGATGGATGTAACCTGATAATCAAGCATCTGTGATTCAACACCAAAATGCACATCAATAGACGGTTCAGCATCTTTGATGGATTGTCGCGCAGACTGAATAGTCTTTACTTTAGACTGATAACTGTAATCATGATCCGTTATTCCTATTGATTCTAAACCGTGTTCTTGTTGATATTCTATAATCTTCTCTATACTAAAGTCATTCTCCGCACATTCTGAAAGTTGTGTATGAATATGATAATCACAACTAAACATTGCCTACTCCTTCAAACTAATTCGAACCTGTTAAATTATTACAAACTTCTGTTTTGAATGCAAATAAAAAAGCATGAATAATGTGATAAATAGATACGTCATATACCCGTAATTAGATAACGGAAATACGTGAGTTGCATTATTTTTTCTTGCAAAATCCTGCGTAACTAAGATATACTTTAAGCGGTTATAATTACACTCCACAGGACACTATACTAACCGAGACACCACTGCTAAACAAGGATAAGTCATGCTGTTTCATTTCGCAAATGTTCTGATATTTGTTATTGTCGGATGTCTATTTGTTGTATTAAATTTGACTGTCTCGCGTTTACTTCATACGAAGTTGTTTTCCGGAGAAAAATACATCCCTTATGAATGTGGTGAAGATCCCGTCGGTGATACGCGGATTAAGTTCAACACGCGTTTCTATGTCATCGCGCTCATCTTCTTAATCTTTGATGTTGAGGTGGTTTTCCTTCTACCGTGGGCAGTGGTTTTCCGAAGTATCGGTTACATTGCCTTCTTGGAGATGCTCGTTTTTATCGCTATTCTTTTAGTAGGTCTCGCTTATGTATGGGCAAAAGGTGACCTTGAATGGATACGATCTACACAATTAGAAATTCAGTCCATCCAAAGAGAGGAAAGTTATGATAATTGATGATAAACTTGATAAGAATCTCATAGTTACATCAGTTGATGCAGTTGCCAACTGGGCACGTTCCTCTGCCCTATGGCCCATGACATTTGGTCTTGCATGCTGTGCTATTGAATTTATGGCAACCGCTGCCTCAAATTATGACTTGGACAGATTTGGCGCTGGTGTTCCTCGTGCTACACCCCGGCAATCCGACTTAATGGTGATTTCTGGAACTGTTACCCTTAAAATGGCAACTCGTATAAAACGCCTATATGAGCAGATGCCTGAACCAAAATATGTTATTTCTATGGGAAGTTGTGCTACAAGTGGTGGACCATACTGGCAACACGGATACCACGTGCTAAAAGGTGTTGATAGGATTATCCCTGTTGATGTTTATGTACCTGGGTGTCCTCCAAGACCCGAAGCTCTTATAGAAGGTCTATTAAAGTTACAAGAAAAAATAAAGACACAAACTGTCGCAAGACGATCAGATGTACCATTTCTAAAGAGACTCTTCACAAAGACAGAATGGTATGAACACGAAAAAACTGAAGGTACAACTGATGAAGATGTTCCTGATACTGAAGAAGAAGACGCTGTAGGTGCAGAAGCTAAAGAAAATACAGAAACAACCTAATTATGCCAATACATAATAATGGAGTAGAAAGTACGTGAACCTTGAAGAAATATATCAAGTCTTAAAAGATAAGTTTGGCGATGCTGTCCTTGCACTTGACACAGAACTTTTTGGTGATCACTGTATTCATATCTCTCCAGCAGCAATTGCTGATGTATGCACATTCCTTGAAGAAACTGACACATTAGCATTTGATTCCCTGATGTGTCTTAGTGGCGTTGATTTTAGTGCAACAGATGAGGAATTTGCTGTCGTTTATCATCTATACTCTATGAATCACCGACACAAGGTTGTACTTAAGACGCCATTACCCAAAACAGATCCACATTTACCCAGTGTCTCACATATTTGGAAAACTGCAGATTGGCATGAAAGGGAAGCTTACGATCTATACGGTATCCTATTTGAAGGACATACTGATCTCAGACGACTTCTCCTCCCTGATGATTGGGAAGGATATCCTTTACGAAAAGACTATCAAGAACCCGATTTCTATCGTGGAATGCGTGTTCCATATTAACAAGGTATTTTATTTACGATAGAAGTAATTACCTTAGGAATGCTGAAAACAACCACCGAAATTTATGGAAAGTACACAATCAACAGAATCAAAAATCATTGAATTAAAACCTTTCACTGATGAGATGATTGTAAATATGGGACCTCAACACCCAAGTACACACGGCGTACTTCGTTTGGAGTTGAGATTGGATGGCGAGATAGTTCGAGAAGCAATTCCACATATCGGATATCTCCACCGTTGTTTCGAAAAACACTCAGAGAATCTCTCATACCCCCAAATTATACCTTTTACGGATCGCATGGATTATGTGGCTGCGATGAACCAAAATTGGGGGTTTTGCCTTGCTGTAGAAAAACTTATGGAGGCTGATGACGAAAAGGAATTCGCTATACCAGAACGTGCAGAATATCTACGGGTATTGATTTGTGAATTAAATCGGATTGCAAGTCATCTACTATCTTTTGGAACTTACGGTATGGATATTGGAGCATTCACTCCATTCCTCTATGCCTTCCGTGATCGTGAACGTCTTCTTCTCCTATTTGAGAAAGTATGTGGTGCGCGTCTCACCTATAACTATATACGCATTGGTGGAGTCTCAGAAATTATTCCAATGGAACCGGGGTCTATTGATGAACAAAACTTCTTAGATGAGATTGAAGAATTTCTTGATTACTTCGAGCCACAGATTGATGAATATAATGACCTCCTAACTTCAAATAGTATATTCTCTGAGAGAACTATGGGGGTTGCTGTCATGTCTGCTGAGATGGCACTAAGTTATGGAGCGACAGGACCGAATTTACGTGGTTCCGGTGTCGACTGGGATTTAAGACGGGATGAACCGTACTCTATCTATGATAGATTTGAATTTGATGTGCCAGTTGCTAAGGATATACCGGATTTAGGTGCTGTTGTTGGAGATTGTTGGAGTCGATACAAAATACGGATGGATGAAATGAAAGAATCCGTTAGTATTTGTAGGCAGATTCTGGCTGAAGGTTTACCTGACGGACCTGTAATGGCAGACCTAAAGGCTGTCCGTCCACCGAAAGGTGAGATATATTTCCGGAGTGAAGCACCCAGAGGAGAATTGGGTTTTTATATTGTCAGTGATGGAACCCCAAAACCTGTCCGTGTTAAGGGACGATCCCCATGCTTCAGTGCTCTCAGTGCCCTACAGGAACTAAGTCAAGGATTAATGGTCGCCGATATCATCGCAATTATTGGTAGTATTGATATTGTTATGGGTGAAGTAGATAGATAATCTATCAGACTTGGAATTGCGAAAATAAAAATAATTCTAAAGATAAGAGAATGCAATCACTATTAATAAGAATACATATAAGGAAGTTTGATGTCAGATATTTTACCAAGTAGTTTATTTATTCAGATTCAAGATGCATCTGGTAATTGGGCTTCAGATTTCGCTGAAAATGTAATCATTCCTAAAATTCCTCATTTACCCGTGGAGTTAGGCACTATACTTGTGATGTTAGCATGCGCGGGTATATTCGTCGCCGTTGTCCCTTTACTTCCATTAGTGCTTGTTCTTGCAGAGAGAAAAGTTGCCGCTCGGTTCCAAAACCGAACAGGTCCAATGCGTGTTGGACCGTGGGGAACGCTCCAAACCCTTGCCGATGGTATAAAGCTTATATTCAAGGAAGATTTTATTCCTCCCCAAGGTGATAAACTCCTATTCCTTCTTGCACCTTATGTCATATTTGCGTGTTCTTTCGCAGTTTTTGCAGCAATTCCATTTGGTCAAAATATCTTGGTGAGTGACTTTAATATCGGCATCTTCTATATAATGGCGATTTCATCTGTCATTGTTATGGGAGTGATCATGGCTGGATGGTCATCGAATAGTAAATGGTCTCTGTTAGGATCGTTACGTTCAGCAGCACAGATCGTCAGTTATGAAATTCCTCTCGGTCTTTCTATCTTGACTGTCGTCATGTTGGTAGGCAGTTTGGGTATGAAAGACATCGTAGCTACACAAGAGAACGGGTTTTTCAGTTGGTTAATTTTCCGATCCCCCTTCACTTTTCTTGCCTTCTTTATCTTTTTTATTTCCTCTATAGCAGAGGTCAACCGAACACCATTTGATTTACCTGAGGCAGAATCTGAAATCGTTGCGGGTTTCCATACGGAATATAGCGGGATGCGGTTTGCTCTCTTTTTTATTGCTGAGTATGCAAATATGTTTGCTGTCAGTGCAATAGCAGTTACACTCTTTTTAGGTGGGTATGAAGGGATACTCCCCGGATACGACTTTCTGGGTGGTTTTCCCGGTTTTGTAATTAAGACATTAGGTCTTGTTTTCTTAATGATGTGGCTCAGATGGACACTTCCAAGACTCCGTGTTGATCAACTCATGAATCTCTGCTGGAAGTATTTTATACCTATCTCTTTCTTCAACATTTTAGGGACAGGCGTATGGGGTTTAATATTCAAAACGGATGATATTTGGAGTATAGGTATTAGCTGTACCATTATCTATGTCGGTTTAATCAGTGCGTATGCTTTAGCTGGAAGAGTTTTTTCTCGAAAACCAGCACCACAAACAAGCTAAATTAGACTATATAGTCTACGCAGGAGACTACAATTATGGACAAATACATACGAAACATTTACAAAGGTGTTTACTCTGTCCTTGTTGGCATGCGGATTACTATGCGACAGTTCTTTGAACCAAATGTAACACACCAATATCCTTATGAACATGATTTTGAAAAAAAGCAGAATGTGCGGGAGATTCCTAAAGGATATCGTGGACAACTCTATAATCGTATTGAGGATTGTATTGGATGTAAGAAATGTGAGATGATCTGTCCTGTTGATTGTATTACCATTCAAGGTGATAAATTACCAAAAGGTGAACAACTCTGGGATAGTATGAATGTCGTGCATCTAAAAGATGGTAGAGAAATAATTGGAATCTTAGACGGTGATGATAAAGATATTAATCTTGAAGGTTCATTGACGTTGACAAATACGACTTCTCGCCTTGCTCCACAAGAAGTGATCGACCGTCTTGAACCGTCTGGTGATGAAAGTAGAACACAGACAATATCTGGGGATGAAGTATCACGTGTTGTTACACGTAACCCTGTTGTATTCTATCTTGACCAGTTCGATATAGATATGTCACTTTGCATGTATTGTGGTTTATGTACAGAAGTTTGTCCCACTGAATGTCTTGTAATGAAGGATTCACTTGAAGGTATTGAGTATTCAAAGTTTGACCGTACAGATCTGATCTTCGAATTTGATAAGCAGGAAATGTACAATAAGAATGACGAGAGTAGTATAGAAGCTGCAGATTAATTTCACATCAGTGGCAACCTTGTTGGATTATTTATAGATGGAAATAACCCTGAAGACACTAATTTTTTATGGATTTGCACTTATGACAATCGGCTCTGCACTGGCTGTAGTAACCGTCCGAAATATCGTCCATGCTGCATTTGCTCTCATGGTTACACTGTTTGGGGTCGCAGGATTATATGTTTTCCTTCAAGCGGATTTTCTGGCTGCGACACAAGTCATCGTATATGTGGGTGGTATTCTTGTATTAATACTTTTTGGTGTCATGATGACGAGTGGTAGATTACAGATGCGTATCCATATTGAAAGAGGACAACTCCTGTTAGGTGGTGGTATAACAATTGCCTTGCTCATGTTGTTGTTGACAGTCATTGCTAATACACCCCGATGGAAAAACCTATCCGATGATGGAACTGAGTTTGCCCCCACGACGAGTCGTATAGGTGAACTGATTCTAAATGAGCATTTTCTACTTCCTTTCGAGATTGCATCAGTACTGTTATTAGTCGCATTAATCGGTGCAGCACTTATTTCACGTAAGGAGGTAAGGGATTAATATTACCATTGTAATATTGGAACAATAGACCTTATTTATGACATTACAACACTATTTAGTAATCAGTGCTATCCTGTTTTCTCTCGGTATATTTGCTGTTTTGACCCGCCGTAATGCAATCAGTATTCTGATGGGTATCGAACTCATTCTCAATTCTTGTAATCTGAATTTCGTGGCTTTTTCCCGTTTTGTTACACCACCTGAGAACATAGACGGTCAAATTATTGCGATCTTTGGTATTGTTTTAGCCGCAGCTGAAGCAGCTGTATTTCTTGCGATTATACTTGCTATCTACCGTGAATTTGGTAGTATCAGACCTGATGAAGTGGATACCTTAAAGGGGTAATTATTCTATATGGTTGTACTATTAATTAGTATTATATTACTTGCTCCACTAACAGCATTTGCTATACATGCCTTACTTGGTTTAGCCAAACAAGGGTTTCCAAGGCAAGACATCTTATCTACTTTTGCAATGCTTGTTGCATTTATCTGTTCAATCTTACTCTTCTGGCAGATAGCACCAGATCCAAAACCCCATACAATTGATTGGATCTCACTCGGTAGTATTACATTTTCAATGGGATTCTACCTTGACAGTGTAACAGTGATAATGCTCATCGTTGTCACGTTGGTAAGTAGTCTTGTACACATATTCTCAATAGGATATATGCATGGTGATCCAAGGTATCCAAGATTCTTTGCATTCCTATCTCTCTTCTCATTCTCCATGCTGTTCTTGGTGGTATCCGATAATCTACTTGGGATCTACATTGGTTGGGAGCTTGTCGGTTTATGTTCCTATCTTCTCATAGGATTCTGGTTTGAAAAGGATTCAGCTGCAGATGCCTGTAAGAAAGCATTCCTAACGACTCGTGTCGGTGATGTTGGCATGTTTGTTGGGATGATGATGCTCTTCACAAGATTCAAGACATTATCCCTTTATGATGGTGCAGATGCAGGTATATTCACACTGGTAGAAGGTTTGAGTGGTACGGGTGATATGATCTGGTTATCTATAGCCGGTGTCCTTATCTTTTGTGGAGCAGTTGGAAAATCTGCCCAGGTGCCATTACACACATGGCTGCCCGATGCAATGGAAGGTCCAACACCAGTGAGTGCACTGATTCATGCTGCTACTATGGTTGCAGCAGGGGTTTATCTCACTGCCCGGATGTTCCCCATACTAACAACATCATCATCCCTTGTAATCGCTTATGTTGGTGGTATCACAGCAATAGTTGCGGCAACCATTGCAATCGTCCGTTTTGATATTAAACGTGTTTTGGCTTATTCCACAGTGAGTCAATTGGGATTTATGATGTTGGCGATTGGGGTAGGTAGTTATGTCGCTGGACTATTCCACTTGACTACACATGCTTTCTTTAAAGCATTACTATTCCTTGGATCAGGTAGTGTTATACACGCTTTTCATGCAATGCATTCCCATCATGATGAAGAACACTCGGATGACGGAGAACATGATCACGGTTTAATCCACGAACACGGTTCAGAGATTCCACCTGATCAAGATATGCGGAATATGGGTGGACTTCGTCGAAAGATGCCACTTACTTTTATTACTATGCTTATTGCTACACTGTCTATATCTGGGGTGCCATTTATATTTTCAGGATTTTGGAGTAAAGACAAGATATTAGGTGGAGTACTTGAAAGAGCAATGGAATGGAACTCCATACACCACTACATTCTATTTGTAGTTGCTCTTATTGCCGCAGGGATCACAGCATTTTATATGTTCCGTCTGATTTTTATGACCTTTTTCGGTGTACCTCAAAATCAAGAAATGCATGAGATGGCACACGAATCCCCTTGGGTGATGACAGTTCCACTCCTTGTATTGGCATTCTTGAGTATTCCGGTAGTCAATCCGCTTTGGTTCAACAAAGATTATGTGAAACCCCCAGAACAACATCATATTCATGCTCCAGAACATGCACAGGTTTTACCTGATTCCAAAACACGAAATTCGGACTTTAGTTTTGCATTCTTAGGTGTTTCGGATGCTCATGCTGCAGAGGGTGAAGAGGATGGACATGCTGCTGATGCACACCATGCACATAGTCCAGCACATTCAATAGCAATGATCCTTTCTATCATTGTTGCGGGAGTAGGGATACTTCTATCATGGTTGTTCTACCATAAACGAAGATTCTCTGCTGAGGCTGTATCAACGGCATTTCGTCCTGTATACAACCTATTTTGGAATAAGTATTATTTTGATGAATTCTACGATGGCGTGTTAGTCGCACTAACAGTATGGAAATCACGACTCTTTGCTCAATTTGATGGATCAATAGTTGACGGTATTGTCAATGGTGTTGGCACTGTAACCCGTGATGTATTTGCAGCATTTACTGGATTTTTCGATAACAGTGTTGTTGATGGACTTGTGAATCGAATTGCGGAGATTACTTGGGCAGCCGGAGGAAGAATCCGTAGACTTCAAACAGGTGCAATCCAAACATATCTATTCGTCGTGGTCGGTGGGATAGTGTTGATAATTCTCATCTTTAGGGTATTGTAGTGTTTCTAATATAACGATGTAATTGAGACTGTTTACACAATATTACCAAGAAAAATTATAGGTCTTTTAGCAGCGAGAGAAAAACTGAAACTTAAACAATAATTGCCATAAAGGTAAATTCAGTGAGGAAAGAATACTAAAAAATGTTATTGTCGCTAATGATTTTTGTTCCATTACTTGGGATGGTAGTTGTCTTACTTCTACCCCGCGAATCTGAGGAACTCATAAAACGGGTTACACTGCTATTTACATTCATTCCGCTCATTCTTGCAGTGTACCTCTTTATAGCCTATGACCGTTCATCAATCTCCTCCCAGTATATGGTAAACATATCGTGGATAGAGAAATTTAATATTAATTATCATGTCGGAATTGACGGCTTGAGTGTTACATTGATTCTTCTCACTGCATTATTGGGACCAATCTGTGTGATTGCATCGTGGCGAAATATAGAAAAAGGTATTAAGGCATACATGGCACTGTTTCTGATGTTAGAAACTGGTATGTTAGGTTTCTTCGCTGCGTTGGATCTGTTCTTATTCTATGTATTCTTTGAATTAACATTATTACCAATGTATTTCCTGATTGGTGTATGGGGAGGTCCACGTCGAGAATATGCGGCAATAAAATTCTTCCTTTACACACTATTCGGAAGTGTGTTGATGTTAGTCGCAATGATTGCCGTCTATCTGACCAGTGGTGATCCTGGCTCACGTACCTTCGATATTCCTACATTAATTACATTAGCATCAACAGAAGGACATGCCCTTAATGATCTGAATTTCCAGATATGGGTTTTCCTTGGTTTCTTTATCGGTTTTGCTGTAAAAGTTCCAATCTTCCCCTTCCATACATGGCTCCCCGATGCACACGTCGAAGCTCCAACTGCAATAAGTGTTATTCTTGCGGGTGTCCTATTAAAGATGGGTACATACGGTCTTGTCCGGATAAATATGGCAATGTTCCCATTAGGTTTGGATCGATTTACGAATGGGTCAGATTTCTGGGGTTACAGTCTGGCACTACTCGGTTTTATTAATATTGTATACGGTTCATTCTGTGCATTGGCACAAACGGATTTCAAAAAGTTGGTAGCATATTCCAGTATTGGACATATGGGATTTGTAATTTTAGGATTGGCTGCTCGTAATGATACCGGGGTATCTGGTGCTATTCTTCAGATGTTTAATCATGGTGTCATCAGTGCAATGTTATTCCTACTTGTAGGTGTTCTATATGATCGCGCACATCATCGTGAGATTAATGGTTTTGGAGGTTTAGGCAATAAAATGCCAATCTACACGGGTATTACAACACTTGCTTTCATGGCTTCATTAGGATTACCAGGGTTAAGTGGATTTGTTGGCGAGGCACTGGCTTTGCTTGGAGCGTATGCTAAGTATAAGACGTTAACGATATTATCCACAATTGGTATCGTTATTGGTGCAGCATATTTCCTTTGGACATTACAAAGAGTCTTTTTGGGAGCATTAAACCCAGATTATGAAGATATACCAGAAATCAACGGTCGTGAAATACTTACCTTAGTTCCACTTGGAATCCTGACAATCGTCCTTGGTGTCTTTCCACATATAGTAATTGATATGTTTAGTGTATCTGTAACCGAACTCACAAAAGTCATGGGCACCTTTGAAGCCAACCTATAGGAGGATGGTGTGGATTACAAGAACAATATTGAGAGTATACTCTACTTCACACCAGAGATCCTACTCATTGTATTCGCAGCAGCTGTCATCATCCTGGATCTTTTTGTTAAGAACCGGGGTAGTCAGAAGGTTGCATACTTATCTCTCATAGGTCTTGGTTTTACTTTAGTAGCAATTCTAATAACAAATTCAACTATTGCTGATGGTCCTTTATCCCTTTTCTGGGGTATGATTCGTCTTGATAAGTTTGCCGTATTTTTTAAAGTTCTATTAGTACTGGCAACTGCAGCAACTATCCTGTTCTCACTCCGATCCGAAGAACTTGACGAGAGATTAAAGGGTGAATATCATGCTCTTTTATTAGCTGTAACCTTAGGAATGTTTCTCATGGCATCATCAACAAATCTGTTGATGATTTTCATCTCTTTAGAAACTGTTAGTCTAACCTCCTACATTCTTGCCGGATTCTTAACCCATAGTCCTCGTTCAAGTGAAGCAGCCTTCAAATATATTACCTACGGTGCAGTAGCATCTGGAACGATGCTATTTGGATTATCTCTTTTATTTGGTATGACAGGTACAGGTGATTTGGCAGAGATCAGTCAACGATTGCCAGAGGTGTTGGCAGCAGGTGATGTAACAGGATTAGGTCTCCTAATTTCAATTACTTTTATCCTTGCCGGAATAGGTTATAAGATTGCATCAGTTCCTTTTCATATGTGGTCGCCAGATGTTTACGAAGGTGCACCCATCCCAATTACTGCCTTCTTATCAGTTGCTTCCAAGGCTGCAGGATTTGCCCTATTTTTAAGATTCTTTTATTCCGGTTTTCAAGATGAGGGTATCCTACAAACCGTTGACTGGGGTTTTCTGTTAGCAGTGGTTTCAGCTCTTACGATGACAATAGGGAATCTTGCTGCATTACCACAACAGAACGTAAAACGTCTATTGGCATATTCAAGTATCTCACATGGTGGATATCTGTTGATGGGTGGTGTGCTTCTGACCCCTGAAGGACTCGGTGCTATTCTATTCTATCTTGTAGTTTATCTCTTTATGAATTTAGGGGCATTCTACGTTGTAGTTCTAATAGCAAATGAATCGGGTAGTGAAATGATTGAGAGTTATCGCGGTCTTTCATCCCGCGCCCCACTCGTTGCAGTTGCTATGTTTATTTTCCTTTTTTCTCTCACTGGTATACCCCCATTTGCAGGATTCTTCGGTAAATGGCTGTTATTTACGGCTGTTATTAGTAAGGGTTTGTATTGGTTAGCATTTATCGGTCTATTGAATAGTGTAGTTTCACTTTATTACTATGCTCGTATTATCAAAGCAATGTATTTTGAATCACCCGATGAGGATGAGAGTTTCTCTTTTTCAAACAGCACATTTGCTTTATTGAGTGTCTTTGTTATTCCTACCATTTTCATCGGCATCCTAAATATACTTTATAACTTCTCAGATAAGATTACACTATAATAACGATCCTAATCAGATTGACATCACGGGATTGATTGCTGTATACTAATTCTCTAATCAATGCCCGGTCGTCTAATGGTAGGACGCATGACTCTGGATCATGTAGTGAAGGTTCGAGTCCTTCCCGGGCAGTAAAACAATATAACATACTTATTAAGAAACATAGATGGAGTCAAGATGGAACGTGTCGAAACCACGCCGGAAGAATATATTGAAAGTCAAGAAACTGAAATTAAAGCTGTTTTGACTGAATTACATGAACTAATCAAATCTTCTTTACCTGATGTAGATAACTGTTTATGGGAAGGTATATTTTGGGGAGGAAGTGAACAACGAATCATCGGCTACGGACATTGGTCTTACCAGAGATCTGATAAGAAGCAAGTAGAATGGTTTCTAATAGGGTTAACTCGACAAAAGAATTATTACAGTATCTATGTAAATGCAGTAGAAGGTAGAAAATATCTTACCGAGATCTATAGTTCGCGACTTGGTAAAGTCAAGACAGGTAAGAGTAGTATCGGTTTTCGCAAACTTGAAGATCTGGATCTTGATGTCTTACGAGAATTAATTCAACACGCATACAAAACTACATCTGATAGTGATTCATAAATACCAGAACGTAGAGTATATTTTCAAACCAACTCATATTCACTGTTTATCGTAAAATTCTTAGTTTATAGTTCTCTACCATCAACCAGAAAATCCAATCCCACAAAAGTATTCATTTTCTAAGTCTTTCCATTATATTGTCCTTCCATTAAGTGTCTATCCAAAATACCAGACATGGAGAAAACCCAATGAACGATTCCCCCAAACATACTAACCGTCTCATAAATGAAACAAGTCCTTACCTACTTCAACATGCACATAATCCAGTGGATTGGTATCCGTGGGGTGAAGAGGCACTGGAACAAGCAAAAAAAGAGAATAAACCTATATTGTTGAGTATCGGATATTCTGCCTGCCATTGGTGTCATGTCATGGAACGTGAATCCTTTGAAAATGAAGAAATAGCAGACATTATGAATAGTCTGTTTGTAAACATTAAGGTGGACAGAGAAGAACGACCAGATTTAGATGAAATCTATATGAATGCGGTTCAAATTATGACCCAACATGGGGGTTGGCCGATGACGGTATTCCTAACTCCAGATCTAAAACCGTTCTATGGTGGAACATATTATCCACCCACAGATAGTTATGGAAGACCGGGTTTCCCTAAAGTAATGCATGCAGTCGCTGAAGCCTTTAATGAGAAGAACACCCAAGTTTTGGAACAAGCAAATCAACTGACTGCTCAACTCAGTCGGATGAGCAATCTTGTTGATCCACATGAGCATGAACTGACTGAGGATATGATGTCCAAAGCATATCAGGACTACAGATCACGTTTCGATTCACACTATGGTGGTTTTGGGAATGCCCCTAAATTTCCACCAAGTATGGGGTTACCTTTTCTTTTGCGTTATTGGCATCATAGTGATAATCCAAATGCATTAGAAATGGTTGAACTCACATTACAAAAGATGGCTCGTGGTGGACTCTACGACCAACTCGGTGGTGGTTTTCATAGATATTCTACTGATGAAAAATGGCTTGTACCACATTTTGAAAAAATGCTATATGACAATGCACTACTTGTCGTAGCATATTTTGAAACATACCAAGCTACACAGAATACCTACTATCGTGATATTGCTACGGAAACTTTAGACTATATTTTACGAGAAATGTATGATGAAGAAATGGGTGGGTTTTATTCAACACAGGATGCAGATAGTGAAGGGGTCGAAGGAAAGTTCTTTGTATGGGAACCAAATGATGTCGAAGATGTGATTGGTGAAGAGAATGCAAAGATCTTTTGTGAGTATTACGATATTACACCTCATGGCAACTTTGAAGGGGAAAACATACTTCATATTCAAACACCTCCAGATATCTTTGCACGTAAGATTGGGATGGATCAGCAGGAATTGGAAAACCTCCTTTCTACCTCACGAAAGAAATTATTCGAAGAAAGAGAGAAACGGATTAAACCTGGATTGGATGATAAAATACTTACGAGTTGGAACGGGATTATGATTCGGGGTATGGCTATGGGATATCAGATAACTGGTAAATCTGACTATCTTATTGCATGTGAGAAATCTGCTGAATTTATCCTAACTACGCTTTCACAAGAGAATGGATTACTATTGCGTACATATCGATCAGGAAAAAGCCATCTTAATGCTTATCTGGAGGATTATTCCTATTTTATTTCAGGATTAATTGCCCTTTATGAAGCCAGTTTTGATTCCAAATGGCTTAGAGAAGCCGAACGTCTATCTAATATTATGATTGATCAATTTGGAGATAAGAACGGGGTTGGATTCTTCTTTACAGGAAAAGCACATGAAACGCTAATTGTACAATCAAAATCGGCGTATGATGGTGCCACACCTTCAGGTGCATCCATGGCAATACATTGTCTGTTCCGTCTTGCAAAGCATCTGGATAATCCTGTTTTTTACGAAAAGGGTATTGACACCTTGAAACTATACTTCCATCAGATGGAATCAACGCCTTCAGGATCAGGTCAACTCTTATGTGAATTATCATTTATGTTGTCGACACCTAAAGAGATTGCAATTATTGGTAAGATAGATAATAAAAAAACAGAGGAAATGTTGACAGCATTACATACTATGTATATACCAAACAAGATAGTGGGATTAAGTGATCCTTCTGATGAAGATAGATTACCACTTCTTAAGAGTAAACTTAGGGTTAACGGAATCACTACAGCATATGTGTGTGAGAATTTCACCTGTCAAACGCCTACAACTGATGTTGAAGAATTTGTTGAGTTGTTAAAGTCATGAGATATGAGGTGGAATATGAGTCTATCAATTGAGTTGAAGAATATTGGAATTATAAAATATGCAGAATACTCAATGGGGGATTTGACTATTATATGTGGGGATATATGTGGGGAAAATAACACTGGTAAGACATATGCTGCCTATTCATTATATGGTTTTTTGGATTCATGGAGGAAAAGGAACTTTTAAAGACAGCGTATTTCACATTAAACCAAGTAAGATTGAAATGTCTAATCGAGGTTACAGGAGAGAAATAGGATTGAATTTGACTGCCCTCCATTTCATTACGGGCAGGTTTCTGGTAAAGTCAAAACCTATTTTAGATTTAAAAAGGATGTAGACTTAATCGGAAACCATTGTGGAACAATGACAAGATCCTAATAACTCAAAAAGGGAGAAACGAAAAAAATGAGTGAAGCAACTGCACACCAACTTACAGCACCTGGTGCTGGCACAAATGGACTCGCATGGGATGGAACATCACTTTGGAGTGTTGAAGGGGTTGGACCCATCCACAAAATCAACCCTGAAACCGGCGAGGTTGAACTATCGCTTTCACCTTCCTACCCCGGTGGTGCTGGTATAGAATGGGACGGCGAGCATCTCTGGTATAACAGTATCTGGCAACAAACCTTCTACAAACTTACAATTCCCGACCTGGAAGTCGTTACGACATTTAAATCGCCTGGAGAAGGACCGCACGGATTGGCATGGAATGGCGAGCATCTCTGGAGCGTTGACATGAACACGGGACGGTTTATCAAACAGTGCCCTGACACTGGCGAAATACTCGCCGAACTCAAGACACCCGGTGGTCGTGCACACGGACTCGCATGGGATGGCGAGGCACTTTGGAACGCTGATACGAACGACCATGTCGTTTATCGAATCGATCCTGAATCCGGTGAAGTCCTCAATTCGGTTTCATGTCCAAGTGAACCACATGGACTGACTTGGGATGGCACGGCGTTATGGTATGCCGAAGATAAAGCGAAAACAATCCATAGACTTAGTGTATCTGAGTAGATAGCAGGAATAGGACTTACGTAATTTTCTAATGAGGACATACGGTCCGTACGCCGCTGGTGAGGTTTCAAACCTCACCAGCAAAGGAAGCTGCGTAAGTCCTGTTAAAAAGTTAATTTAAATAGAAGATTGATATAAGTCAATTTTCAAGATTATAATAAGACGACAAGGTCTTGCTTGACGATATTTTTTGTATGTGTAATATCAGCTTGAGCAATTAACTCCTGTGTTTCAGGTGCTAATCTTCCTCTCAGTTCTTCAGGGATCCGACTTTCCCCACGGTCTTGAGGTCTATATCTTAAGACAAGAAAACATCTATACCTATCTTTAGGTTTCCATGGTAATGCACCATGAGTCAACAACTCTGAGATGATTAGAATATCACCAGCTTTTGGGGTAATGTTCACAACTCCTATTGGGATATTATCACAATCATCTATAGTGCCACTATTGAATATATTTTCTGGTCTATCGTATTCTGCCTTGTGTGAACCTGGAACAACTAATAAACCTCCATCCCCAGGATTCACATCAGTAAGGTATGGAAAGACAACGAAATCATCACAATAAATCTTTCCATTACGATTCTCAAAACAGTTCCTATCTCTACCAAAGTCTTCACGTGCACAATGAAGATGGAGAGGATCACCACCTTCTGGGACACCAATTCTATCCGCAATCATTGTTCCCCGCATGAGTTGCGGCTTATTATCAGTTAATTCTTTAATTATTGGCCAAGATGCAGGATGCATTGCTAATGCTTCTAATGGTCGGGAGAATGCAACACCGTTTGGTAGGTGTTTCCCACTTGAATCAAATCCATTAGGAAGTTCTTCAGTAGGAGTATTGATGTAATTTTCCGCTGCTTCTTGTGCTGCTTCTAATTCTTCTCCCTGAATTACATTCTCAAGATGTAGATATCCCATAACATCAAATAGATAACGTTGTTCTGGTGTCATCATGTTGGTTATTCCTTATATAGATGCTTGAATTCAGTATTCCCAAACAGGCAAATCAGTAGATTCTAATTGTTTATAGAGATCATCAAACTCTGCAGAACCATCATCTTCCCACTCATCAAGTCTAACCCCTGGAACATAGGATTCATCTACCCCTTGTTTCATCAAACGTTCAGCCTGTTGTAGGTTTCGGTAATAGTGTTTGGTTCCATCGGGAAAAGATACAATAGATATGTGACGATTCCATATCGGTTCAGGAGTATGCTTATAACGTTCCAAAGCGTCTTCATCTAACTCTATTCCTAAACCAACACCATGTGGTACCTGCATAAAACCGCGCTGAATTTTATGTGGCGTAACAATCAAATCGTCTTCATACGCATGACTTGCAGTAACACCGGGGAGAGTTGCTGTTGGGATTACAGCACCTAAATGGCATGCAAAAGCAGTTGTTATCCCTGTCCCAACATATTGTAAGAGAATGGGTGTATTTGCTGCAGCGAATGTCCAACCGGATGCAATTGCACTCTTTACAGTTTCATGACTACATAATGCACCATCAAAGTCACCAGCACGTAATCCTAACCAAGGACCAGATGGTTGCCGCGATGCACCTTCCCGAATAACACCAACACCATGCAGATAAAACGGTATTTGTATCTCTTTATGTAATCTACGCCATCCTTCTACATCATAAGCGAAAATCGGTTCTTCAATTCCCTTAACCACAGGAAACTTCTCCAGTTCCCTAAGGATAGGTAAGGCTTTTTCAACATTAATCAATGAACCGTTAAAATCGAATTCCACACGAAAGTCTGATGGTGCAACCTTCTGAATTGCCTCTGCCTGCTCAATTACATCAAAGAAAGCACGGGCTTTACATTTCAATCCTCTAAATCCCTTGTCAACAGCAACTTGGACTTCTTCTGCGGTATTTTCTGGAGACATACAAGGCATCCACCAACCCATGGCAACCCAATCTCTTATCTGCTGACCCATCATCTTCCAAGATGGTATACCAAGATGTTTACCCATCATGTCATAACAAGCCATATCCAAATTGAACCTACCATTTCCCATCACATGATCAAATGGATTAGTACCAATATAGGAGTCCAATATATCCTGTTCAAACGGTAATCCTGGATTTTCACCTATTCCAATCAGTCCGTTATCCGTGTGGAACTTATAGACTGTCACCATTTCTGTCATTGCAAAATGATAATATCTTTTTCGTATACGCTGTTCATAGGGTACAATTAATGGAATTACTTCAATATTGGTAATTTTCATAAGTTAATAAATCGGATAGAATATTGGATGAGGATTGTTAGTATTTCAAAAGGTAGAATGAGTATCGTAATACCTAATATATCTATGTATTGAGTTACAATCCTAAAATTGGAAGGATTTGAGTGAGAGAGGTCACCTCATAATCGGGAATAATATCGGTGTCGTTTGTAATACCATTCCTGTTTAACCAAACTGTATAACCACCGACATTATTAGCTCCAAAAACATCATTTTCAAGGGAATCACCTACATGGAGCATCTGTGTTAACTCGAAGCCACTCTGTTCAGCTGCTATTATAAAAAATCTTGGATCTGGTTTCTCAACCTGAATATCTTGTGAAAACACAACGAATTCAAAATAGTTTTCAAGACCACATCGTTCTGGATAGGTGTTCCCATTAGAAAGCAATCCTATTTTATAATTTTGCTTTAATACATCAAATGTTGGTATCACATCCGGATATAACTCTATATCTTCAAAACGGTGTTTTCTATAGAGTGTATTTAAGTGTGATGCAAGATTCTCATCGGGACGATCAACATATTCAAGCGTACGTTCAAATGCTCCTTTACGAATTTCCTCAAGGTTCCAAATCTTACCTTTCACTTCCTCAGCATAACGATTTCGGATGTCTATCATTTCTTCAATCGTTAACTCCGATACCTGTTGAGATTTTATATGCTTTTGCAGCTCATCTAAAGTCTTTTGAAGAGAATGTCGCATAACTTGGAGGAAATCCCACAATGTCATATCACCATCAAAAGACACAACTGATATATTCAACAAGATCTCCTAACTATTGTGTCGGTACACCAATAGAAGCATGAATTTGGGCAAAAAGCCAGGTATTGTCAACCCTTTCTAATACCCCTGTCATCCGCATCACAAATTCCTCTGGATTACCTTGCCATTTGAGTTTCCATACCTGTCGTGTATAAAACCAAGCTACATCATTACGTTCTTGAACATCAAACTTAAGAAATGTGATACTGAAATCCTCTGTACTTTTGACATGATCATTATAATATGCTGTAATACCCTCTACACCTTCAATTATTTCATTAGAATCTGTTCCAATTTTCACGTAGAAAGATTTAGGAAGCATTAATGAAATTAGTGTCTTAGCATCCCCATTTTGAAGGGCATCAAAGTAATTTCTTACAGTATTATACGCATTCTGCATTGTGAATACCAGTAAGTGCATTCCACAAAGCACTACTCATCTGTTCACAAGCGTCTACAACTTCTTGATGAGATTCAGACGGTAATTCACTAATCCAATGAAGAAGTTTTTCGGCTTCATGTTCATTATGTGAATGTGTTTCAAAATATAGTTCAACTTTCTCAGGAAGTTCGTAGAATTCTTTTAAACCAGCTAATTTTGACTTTGAAGTCTCAGGTTGTTGTGCTTCGAAAGAGTAAAGTGCACCTAATGCAGATTCCTCTTGTGAAAAGAGAGTTTTCGCAGTTTCAATAAGAGCTTTTACTTCGGGAATTTCAGCATTAGAAATCTGAGTATTTAGTCCATCAGCAAAGTCTTCCCACATCTCAATATGTTCTGTTTCCTCTTCTGCAGTTTCACTGTCATTCAAAGTTTCCCATCCTTTGGGAATTGTGGTAATGAATGCACCATATTCACGCGCGTAACACTTTAAACCTTCAACGGGTAATTCACCAGCACTCCATGCCTGATAGAATGAATGATCCAGCAGGTTATATTTTAAAATCTTGTTATCTAAAGATTGTTTGAAATTCATTGTTAGTTCTCCATTCTTGAAGTCAATAACCTATGTATATAGGTATTTAGATAGGTAGAAGCATTAGAAATTGTGATGTTAATCACTGTATTCTAATACGTTTGTAAGTATAGCATACCAACCCATTGAAGTCAAGAATTTGAACTATCCCCTATACTATCCATTTACATTCTTTAGTGTTCTAATTTAGACGGTCATTGCAGGTGATAAATATGTCTCATATTTTAACGAGTTGTGCTATATGATTAATTGTATAAAGTTATTTCACATAAACAGAAGGTTTTGAGCGTTTTCCTTTTTCTTTCAATCCTCTTTAGTCCTGTAGGGACGAAATGTTTATATGTAAAATACAGCATGTGTGAATGTAATATAAAAAATTAGTTAACTGGCACAAGTCGTTATTTTAAATAGTTGATACATCCATCAGTTTTAATGAATGCAACATCCTCATAAATCCTGTTTTCATTTCAATTAAATAGAAAATCTGATAGAATCAATTATAAGATAGAAAATTTAAGAGGAATCCCATGACTGAAGAACAGAAATTTATTTTTGATCTGAAGGGTTATTTATTACTCCCTGAGGTATTAACCACATCTGAAGTTGATGATTTAAAAGCACAAATTGATACAATTCGGTCTGACCCTGAATCGCTACCAGAACATGAAAGACGTTTCCCTGGTGGTACATCATCGTTGTTAATAGACCATCCAGCAATTGTAGATATTCTTCAAGAGATATTAGGTGAGATTCGTATGGAATCAAGTTGGTTCACCTATCGGTCTGAGGGTGATGGGGGACCAGCGCCACATGGGGGAGTGAAGAATATAAATCCTAACTTTAGTTATCAATGTACTAATGGTAAGATATATTCTGCCCTTACACGTGTGGTTTTCGAATTGAATGAAGTTAAAGCAGGTGAAGGTGGAACACTTTTCTTACCTGGAAGTCATAAAGCCAATTTCCAAATACCAGAAGAACATCGGAATACAGAATCTCAGCTTTTTGAGACCTATAGTTGTCCACCAGGTTCAGCTATTATTTTCACTGAGAATCTATGTCATTCTGGTGACACCTGGAAGAATCCTGACAGACCACGGATTGCCGTATTTAACTGTTATAACTTTGTAGGTTGTCAATTCCATAAACCTTCTGTACCAAAGCATATTATTGATGGTTTACCACCAGAAAAACAAGCATACTTTCGTTCTGTATGGGTTTGGGGTCAAGGTGGTCCTGACAATGGAAAAAATCTACATTATGATGGTTAAAAATAATGGTTCAGGATGACAAAACAAATAAGATTTCCACAGTAAAACTCATCCGTATAGCAAGAACTGATGCGAGAAAAAGTGTCACGATTTGGTTCTGGGGATCTATCGGGTTTCTAATTAGTCTTATCCCTTTAATCAAGCTACCTGCATTGATTGTGTGTTGTCTTTCTGTTCTTCTATTAATACCCAAGATAGATTTATCCACAACAGAAATAATCCACATATACTCTCAACATCCAGCCCTCTATACATTGCACTATATGAAACATGTAAAATTAATACGGATATGTAATGTCTTATGTGGATGGATTAGTGGTTATATAATTCTATGGCTTCTGTAAAGGAGTATTTTATTTACGAATGTCAGAAAAATCAACCCCATATGATGGAATAAAAGGACAACTTATTCTACGAGATCACCTTGCAGCAGATAGAACGATTCTGGCAAATGAACGGACATTTCTTGCATATATCCGTACTGCCTTGACGCTATTTGTGGCAGGATTGTCGTTTGTTCATTTTGAAATCGTCACGAAAATGGTTAGTTCACCTTTAGCTGATAGGACTATTGGATTTGGATTAATGTTATTAGGTACAATTACTTTTTTTCTTGGACTCTATAGATACAATCGGATGAAAGCACTTATACGTGAAATAAAGCAAAGAGAATTTGCAGAAGGAATGAAGTATGAAGATTAGAGAAGTCGTTGTAACAGGACAAAACTTGGTAGAACTCCAAACAAATGAATTTGATGACACCATACAGTCACCCAACGAAGTATTGATTGATACAGAGTATACATTCATAAGTAGTGGAACAGAATTAGCAAACTATACGGGGCGTGATCCTAAAGTTTTTCAGGAGGGTACATGGTGTGCATATCCTTGGCGTTCAGGATATGCCAATGTAGGTATTGTAAGAGATGTTGGATCCAATGTTACGCGGGCTGCTCCAGGAGATCGTGTCTTTACGTATGGTCGTCATGCTTCAATAATAAGGTATCCACAAAGTCGACTAATTGCTCCCGTTCCAGATACAATTGATCCAGTGGTAGTAGCCGCATCTCGGATGGCTGGCGTTGCTATGACTGGGATAATTGTTACTGAGATTGGAACCAATTCAAGAGTTATTGTATTTGGTTTGGGATTGGTAGGAAATCTGGTATCACAGATGTTCAGAATTCATGGATGTAGAGTCATCGGAGTAGATCCAGTAGAAGAAAGACGTAAATTAGCTGAACGGTGTGGTATAAAAGATACTGTCGGTGGAGACAACGATGAAGTGCAAAAACAAATTAACGAAATTACCGGTGCAGATCTTGGGAATATTACTGTGGATGCGGTTGGGCACAGTAGTGTTGTAATGCAAGCTCTACGTGCTACTGCATCCCATGGACAACTCGTAATACTCGGTTCACCACGCGTGTCTGTCTCCGGGGATTTAACAGAACTCCTTTCCGATACACATCTACGATGGATAACTATTAGAGGAGCATTAGAATGGTGTGTTCCTATGTATCCAGATATAGGTAACAACATCTCACAATTTAGTAAACAACAGACAATTTTTGACTGGATTGAACGTGGAAAATTACATGTCAAACCATTGATATCACATCGATTACTACCAGAAGATATAAAACAGGCTTATGATGGATTGTTGAATGAATCTAATACTTATACTGGGGTTGTCTTAGATTGGACAAAATAGTATTTCTAATCTACACTTATCCACATTTCAATAATAAATCTGCAGATGATATTCACTTGGAAACCAAGCATATATGTCGTTTTTCAATTACACCTTTATCATGTTTGGACTTAGTTTTTTTGAATTTCAATGTTATCTGAATATCTGTCGTTTTATCAGGCTATTTTATACTAATTCCACTATAACTATAAAAAATTTTGAATAAGAATACAATTACATCACACTAAGGGTTAGACAGATTTACTTGAAATCCATTCTCATTTATGATATAATTAACATAGTAAATATGAAACCCTATAATACAATATTTTAGAGCACGGCAAAACTGTTTCCGTCGTGCTTTTGTTCTATCTTAGGTTTCTAAAATTACATTTAAAATATAAAAAAACAGGAGGTGATAAGGTTTGGCAATTGATGCAACAAGGAAGCAGGAGATAATTCAAAAGCATCAAATACATGAGAAAGACACCGGTTCGCCAGAGGCACAGGTCGCGGTATTAAATGCGCGTATACAGGAATTAACGAAACATTTTCAGACGCATAAAAAAGATCACCATTCAAGACATGGACTATTTCGCTTGGTTGGAAAACAACGCCGTTTGTTAAGATATGTCTATAATAAAGACGTTCCAAGGTATTATCGTTTAATTAATGAACTTGGAATTCGCGACACAATCGGTTCACAAAGAAGTTAAATATTCCACCGTAAGCATTTTGGTATTAGGAGGATGATTAGTGAAAGTAGAAATGCAACTCGGAAGCGAAAAGCTATCGATTGAAATGGGAAAAGTTGCTAAACAAGCAGATGGGGCCGTTTGGGTACAATACGGTGGAACAGTTGTCTTAGTAACGGTAGTAGCAGATGATTCTGAGAATAACCTCGATTTTTTCCCTTTAACTGTAGATTATAGAGAAAGAGCCTACGCTGCAGGACGCATACCAACAGTATATGGCAAACGTGAACCACGACCCGGAACTTCCGAACAACTCGTCGCTCGGCTAATTGACCATTGTATACGTCCACTTTTCCCTAAAGATTTTAAAGCTGAAGTACAAGTTTTATGTACGGTTCTGTCGTCAGATGGTGTTCATCCAGCTGATGTTCCAGCTTTAATTGGAACTTCAGCCGCATTATCTGTATCAGATATTCCATTCAATGGTCCAGTGGCAGCTGTAACTGTTGGAAAAAAAGATGGTAATTTGATTATTAACCCCACTTATGAAGAATTGCATAGTTCTGAAGTCGAACTTTTTGTTAGTGGTACTGCCAATGCTGTGATGTCTGTTGAAGGTGGCGGACATGAAATTCCAGATGACGAAGTAATTGATACAATTATTACTGCACATGAAGAGATAAAAGAGATAATAAAACTCCAAGAAGGGATTGTCGCTGTTTGTAGTCAGCAAAAACGCGAATTTGAAACTAAAACCGTTGAAGATACACTGAATTCACGGATTAGAGATCTCGCCACTACACGCATACGAGAATCCATAGGAATGTCTGATAAGCAACTCCGTGAAGATTACTTGGAGCAAATACAGTCAGATATTCTATCTGAAATCCACGAAGATAGTCCTGAAGAAATTGACCCAAATGCTGAAAAAGATGCAAGGGCAATCCTGAGTGATATCGAAAAAGAAGAGATGCGTCAAGCCATCCTGAGTGAAGGTAAACGTGTCGATGGACGTGGGGTTACCGATATACGGGCAATTTCTGGGGAAGTCGCTCTCTTACCAAGAACACACGGTTCTGCACTCTTTACACGAGGACAAACACAAGCATTATGTGTGACAACTCTCGGTACATCAGGTGACGAGGATGTGCAACGAGGATTAGATGGAGAAGTCCGTCGAGCATTCTTTTTGCATTACAACTTTCCACCCTTCAGTACAGGTGAAGTCAAACGTATGATGGGACCAGGTCGACGGGAGATCGGGCACGGTTCTCTCGCACAGAAAGCACTTGAACCTGTTATTCCTTCCAAAGAAGATTTCAATTATACGATCCGTATAGTATCAGAAATACTGGAATCTAACGCATCTTCTTCTATGGCTACTGTTTGTGGGGCATCTCTATCCTTATTGGATGCAGGTGTACCAATAAAAAGACCTGTCGCCGGTATCGGTGTCGGTCTTATCAAAGAAGGTGAACATGAAGTCATATTAACTGATATGTTAGGTACTGAAGATTTTCTCGGGGATATGGATTTTAAGATTGCTGGTACTGCAGAAGGTGTAACTGCTATCCAGATGGATATAAAAATTGATGGGGTTACACCAGAACTCATGCGGCGCGCTATTCATCAAGCAAAAGATGCACGACTTTCTGTCATAGATCAGATGAATGCTGTCATCGGTCAACCCCGCCCGGAATTATCCGAATATGCACCCAGAATATATTCACTCCAGATCGCACCACAAAAAATTAAGGATCTCATCGGTCCACGCGGTAAAACTGTTCAAGGTATTCAAGAAGAAACGAATACAACTATCAACATTGATGATGATGGTACAGTTGAAATTGCTTCTACAAGTGCAGAAGATGTTAGACTCGCTGAAGAAAAGATACGCGCTGTAACAGCAATGCCTGAAATTGGAAAGGAATATGAAGGTAAAGTAGTTAGAACTGCATCATTTGGCGCTTTTGTTGAGATTCTTCCAGGTAAAGACGGACTTGTCCACATATCACAGATGGGGGATGGATATGTTCGTAGAGCTGAAGATGTCATGAAAGTTGGCGATGAGGTTACTGTTAAAATCTTAACAATTGATGAACAAGGAAGAATTGATTTATCACTTATTGCTGCAAATGGTGTTCCTCTTGAGGAACTTGATACATCCTCTGATTCTGATTCAGGTTCTGACTCAGATGATGATTCTGATCAAGATCAACGCGAACCTCGTGATCAGAATAGGTCAAACTATCGAGATAACAGACAGAACCGAGACAATCGCGAACGACGAAACAATAAATATGATCAGCAACGTGATAATTCGCGAGATAACCGAAATCGAAGATCTCCACGTATTCCTAAAGGTAGGTTTTAATTTGGACTATCCATAAACTGAAAAGCTATTATAGATGGCTCATTTGGAGAGAATCACATTTTATACAATTATTAAAATCGGCGAATTTCAAATACTGACTACTTACTTCTCATAAATGGTAAGAGGTAGTATGGATTTTGATTTTCGCCTTTTTATATAAACGATTCATAGGTGCACTCATGAGAAATCGGAATACAAAAGTTAGAAGGCAAATTCAACTTGCAAAAGGTGATCTACTATCACAGAAATGGATGACCAATCTTCTAACTATTATCCTGTTGATTCTAATCATTGCATTTATTACATTATCAATACCAGCAGTAAAAAAACAGGTTGTGAATTTTGTAAGGGTCTTATTATATGGTAAGGAGAAAAGTCCTGAACGGCCTACAGTTGCACCGGTGCGAATGCATTATACCTTACAATTAAACATAGATTTTCTACGAGGATATTAAGTATGTATATCCATCATGTTCAATGTTTAAAGTCTGTTATACAAAAATATCATTATATCATTATCAATCTAATTCCTAAGAAGAATTTTTCCAAGTTTTCTCATAGTCACATTAAATTGTCCTATTTTGTCTGTTTTTTCTTAACATCTGTTTTATTAATCGCTGGTTGTGGCTATGTTTCTACTTCATCATATCTTGAACATATTGATACAATACGTATAGAACCTATTCAAATTTTGGATGCTGATATTGCCTATGACAATGTAACTCAGAGACCCTATGATGAAGTGATACATGAAAAAATGATAAATCGCTTTAACCGAAAATGGAGTGATGGTTCTGATTCAAAATTCACTATCCGTATAATGGATTATGATATTAAGGAACAGGGATATGGTCCCAGTGGGAATGTAGAAATGCTTCGTATGAGTTTACAAGTTGAGTATGAGTTTATTGATAATGTGAGGAACAATCTCATAGCAAGAACTGACAATCACCTGCAAATACATGATTTCTATATCGTTGAGAATAGGGGTGAACCACCTGAGACTGTCGATCAGGCGAAAACATTGATTGTTGATGAACTTATCGAAGATCTATACAATCAGCTTGCAGAACAATGGTAATATTATGAAAAGTATAAGTCCTGTTTTGCTTTGCTTCGTTTTTATTCTTCTCATATCATGCCAACAGGAACAAGGTAATTATACAACTGTCCATCAAAAAGGAAGATACATCTACGGTATTTGGAAAGCTCCAAAAAAAGAAATTGTTTCCAATGTAATCCCTATAGTCTCGAATAAAATCCGCTCAAATTCATCCAATAATCCAATTAATAAACCTCTTCCATATATAACTACTGCGGCACCAGAATTATTATTACCTAAGAACGAGGAAACCGATGATTGGGTGCATGCAGGAACACCCTCTACATATAACACCGATACATTATACTATGATCGTTTCGTTTCTCCAGATATATATTACAAATATGGGTTTCAAAGACAAGCAGAAGTGGAATACCATAGTCCGAAACACCGATCTATTCCCTTAATCTTGGTAGAGGTATTTGATATGGGATCTCCAGAGAACGCATTTGGAATTTATAGTGTCTATTCCTATTCACATCAAGATTTCGAATGGATTGGTTGTAAAGCGATTATTTCACCAAGATATATTCGGTTCTGGAAAGGGAAGTATTTTGTCCAAATTGAAAGTTATGAGATTGCAACACCAATTCGAAGTGGAATGATTGAGCTTGCAAAAGTCATAGCAACGAATATAAAAGATACACCCAAAGAAATACCACTTTTTAATCTGTTACCAACACCCCACATTAATGGAAGTGAAAAGTACTTTACCAACAATTGGACGCTTCGTTTTATTGACAAATCTCTACCAAAAATTATCCCTGAATTGACAGATGGAACAGTGGGGATTTCTGCAAAATACTATGATAAACAAAATAAGAATTCCCTTAATCCATATACGGTATTTCTTCTCCATTTTCCAGATGTTTCAAAGGCAGAATCTGCATTTAGTGTCTTTCGTACTGACTTAATGACTGATAAAATTACCATAATAGATTCTATTAATGGTGGCATAACAATAAATGAACAACTTATTAAACAGTAGAATTAATTGAGTTCAATAAAAATCATACGTAGAAACCGTTAGAAACTGAACCTACCGTGATTGTAATGTTAAACCAATTCTATTTATTTTCTTCCATTCTTTCGTAGGTCGGGTAGAGGAACGAAACCCGACGAATTCCATATGTGGATTCGGCGTTGATTTGGACGAATTCCATATGTGGATTCGGCGTTGATTTGGACGAATTCCATATGTGGATTCGGCGTTGATTTGGACGAATTCCATATGTGGATTCGGCGTTGATTTGGACAAATGATTTGGTACTACGGAATAATGTTATATTATCGTTTAGAAATGGTATTATTAATAAGAAACAAATAATGTAATTTCTCTTACATTGTTCTCATAATATTAAGTTTCATTTTGTTGAATTCTTAATCATAGACTTCAGATAAATGGTGTACTATGAGTAAAAGGAGCAATTATGCGTGGTGATTTTGAAGCATATCTAAATGATGACTTTCGTGATGAATCGGACAAGTTGGACCTTAACGCACTTCTTGAATTAGAAGATGAAGCATCAATGGATGTAGCTGTTATCATGCCAACCCCTCAACCCGATCCCCAAAACGAGGAACTTGCAGATATCATTAGAGGAAATAAACGTACACTCGGATGCTCTCTAATACATCCTACTGAACCTGACCCAATTGAGAAGGTCAAATTATCTGCAGAGGAGTGGGGAATGCGTGGTATTAAATTAATGCCCGCGATACACAACTACAATGTAGATGACCCAATGGTCCGTCCCGTAGTTGAGGCTGCACGAGACTATGGCTTGATTATCTCAATTCATTCTGGTCCTAATAATTGCCATCCGAATCGGATTGGAACTGTAGCAAGTTGGGTTCCAGAAACTCCTGTGATTATGGATCACATGGGATTTCCAAATGACTTAGATGCTGCTATATCACAAGCACAAGTAAACAAAAATATCTATTTAGGTACAACTATCCTCCGTTTTCATCGGCGATGGGGAACAGACCCCGATACCGTTGTTCCTACAGAAGTCAAGAATGCAGTTGATACACTCGGACCTGAACAAATAGTGTTTGGATCTAACTTACCTGAGTACAGGCCAATTCAGGTTGTAAACGCAATTAGACGTTTAGACTTGGGTGATGATGCTGAAGCATTAATATTTGGGGATAATCTCGCACGGATTTATGGATTAACGTAATCTCTAATGTGACATAGTCGTTTAGTCAAGATATATTCCTCTGTAGGTAAGATCCATGAGAAGAACACCACTGTTTGAAATTCACAAATCCCTAAATGCCAAATTCACTGAATTCGGTGGCTGGGAAATGCCAGTCCAATATAGCAGTATTGTAAAGGAACATTTAGCTGTAAGAGAGTCAGTTGGGTTGTTTGATCTCTCCCATATGGGAGAAATTGACATTAAGGGGAATGGTGCTAAGGAATTAGTAGAGAAGTTGTGTACAAATGATGTAAACCGGTTGGTTGACGGTCAAGCATTATATACACTCCTGTGTAATGAAAATGGTGGGATAGTGGATGACATTCTTGTATACAGACATTCAGAAAATAGTTATACATTAGTGGTGAATGCCGGAAATATTGAAAAAGACTTTGAATGGTTTAAGATTCAAAATGACACCGAGGCAGAAATATCTGATGATAGTGACAATACGGTATTGATTGCGATTCAAGGTCCAAAATCTTTAGATATCTTGAATCGTTATGTCTTAAATCATGATCTTTCAGATATATCTTTTTTTCGATTTGTCAATAATGAAGTTGCAGGAATACCAGCAGCAATCTCTCGTACAGGATATACTGGTGAATTAGGTTTTGAAATATATATAAAAGCAGAAAATGCCATAGACCTATGGAACACTCTGTATCCTGATGTTATTGAGGCTGCAGGTTTACCTGTCGGACTCGGTGCTCGAGATACACTAAGACTTGAAGCCGGTCTTAGGCTATACGGTATGGATATGAACGAGAATACCACACCTTATGATGTTGGATTAGGTAGGTTCGTTAAATTTAAGAATAGAGATTTTATAGGTAAAAGTGTACTCTATTCTCAAAAACAGAAGGTTGACCAAAAGAAAAGGTTAGTTGGTTTTAAAATGCTTGATCGTTCTGTAGCTCGATGTGGATATACTGTCCATAAAAATGGAAATCCTATTGGAGAAGTAACAAGTGGTGCTCCTTCACCAAGTTTGAATTGTAATATCGGTTTTGCTTTAATTCAAAATAAAAAAGTTAAACAGATTGATATTGATATACGAGGAAAAATGCATCCCGCCGAAATCGTGAAAATACCCTTTATTTCATAGTGAGTTTTGAGTTCCACATGAGAGATTTTGCACATACATTAGAAATATGTCGATTGTATGTTTTCTGTTAACATATTTATGAAGGAAGACTATGATTCCACAAGAATTAAAATATAATGAAAGTCATGAATGGGTGAGACAAGATGATGATATTGCTACAATCGGTATCACAGACTATGCACAATCAGAAATACAAGATATAGTTTTTGTAGAATTACCGGATGTTGGTACACAAATAACCCATAAAACAGAATTTGGTGTGATTGAATCTGTAAAAGCTGCATTTGATTTGTATGCACCCGTCAGTGGAGAAGTTATTGAAGTAAATGAATCTCTTCTTGATGCCCCAGAACAAGTAAATGAATCTCCCTATGATGAAGGATGGTTCCTAAAAATAAAGATGACCGATAAAAATGAGCTTAATGTCCTTCTTGATGCAGAGGCTTATCAAGAACATATTGAGGGAGACAATGCCTAACACAGGAAACACCAACACCTCTTTTTCTCAAAGACACATTGGTCCCCGTGCTGAAGATATCACGCAAATGTTAAATTCAATCGGGTATTCCTCAATGGATGCTTTTATTGAAGACGTAATACCCTCAGATATTCGAGCTGCATCCCCTTTAGAATTACATATTGATAAGTGTAACGGTTCTTTCTCACAAGGTTTATCTGAATTTGAAGCTCTTGATGTCTTAAACCAACTTGCTTCGCAAAACAAGGTTTTCCGTTCATACATCGGTATGGGATATTACAACTGCTTTGTTCCACCTGTAATCCAAAGGAATATCATGGAAAATCCTGGCTGGTATACCCAATATACACCATATCAAGCTGAAATATCACAAGGTCGATTAGAAGCATTACTAAATTTCCAGACTATGATAATAGATCTCACAGGTCTGCCCGTTGCAAATGCATCATTGTTAGATGAGGCAACAGCCGCAGCAGAAGCAATGGGAATGTGCTATGCTAACGTACCCCAAGAAATTAGCCGAAGTTTTTTTGTCTCTAAAACATGTCATCCCCAAACAATCGCGGTTCTTCAAACACGGGCAGAACCCCTCGGAATTCAATTGGAAATCGGGGATCATCAAGATATTACTTTTGATAGACCTATCTTAGGGGCAATCGTACAATATCCTGCTTCTGATGGTGTAGTTTATAATTATCAACAATTCGCAGAACAGGTACATGCTGCGGGTGGTCTATTTGTTACGGCATCAGATTTATTATCTCTTCTTCTATTAAAACCACCCGGTGAATTCGGCGCGGATATAGTCATTGGCAATTCACAACGATTCGGTGTTCCACTTGGGTATGGTGGTCCCCATGCTGCCTATCTTTCGACACACGATGAATTAAAACGTAGTATCCCTGGACGTATTGCTGGGGTCTCACAAGATGCAAATGGTGATCCCGCTATTAGATTAGCTCTTCAGACAAGAGAACAACATATCAGACGTGAAAAAGCTACAAGTAATATTTGTACAGCACAAGTTCTACTGGCTGTCATGGCTGGAATGTATGCTGTATATCACGGTCCTGATGGACTAAAGCACATTGCCGAACGTGTCCATAACTATACCTGTATGTTACGATCCGAACTTGAGAAGATTGGTTATAACACTGGAGATGATCCTTGTTTTGATACACTTTGTGTAGATGTGGGAATAGAAGAACATAAAGAAATACGCAACAATGCAAATTCGAAAATGATTAATCTACGTTCTATAGATGCTGAACATGTAGGGATTTCTATAGATGAAACTACATCACAGTCTGATATTGAGGATTTACTGAATCTATTTCCTATAAGACAACCTGAGGATAACATAGAAAAAACTTTTGAGATTCCATCGGAATTACAACGAAAGACACCATATTTAACCCATCCTGTATTCAATAGTTATCATTCGGAAACGGAGATGTTGCGATACATCAATAGACTTCAAGGGAAAGATCTCTCACTCGTAAGTGCTATGATACCCCTCGGATCCTGTACAATGAAGTTAAATGCAACTACAGAGATGGTCCCGGTTACATTTAAAGAATTTGGTGGATTACACCCATTTGTACCAAGTGAACAAGCACAAGGTTATCACACTCTTTTTAAACAATTGGAATCATGGTTAGCTGAGATCACTGGGTATGATGCTATATCTCTCCAACCAAATGCTGGATCTCAAGGGGAATATGCAGGATTGTTGGTTATACGAAAATATCATCAAAACAGAGGGGATAAAAATCGAGATATCTGCTTAATTCCAACTTCTGCACACGGTACAAACCCCGCAAGTGCTGTTATGGCAGGTATGAAAGTACTCGTAGTAGCATGTGATGCAGAAGGTAATATTGATCTTGAAGACCTACGCGAGAAAGCAAAAACTCATCAGGACACACTTGCCGCTGCTATGGTAACATACCCTTCAACTCATGGAGTATTTGAAGAAGAAATACGTGAGATCTGTCATATCGTACATGATAATGGTGGTCAGGTATATATGGATGGTGCAAATCTAAACGCACTTGTCGGTCTTAGTCGTCCAGCTGACCTGGGAATGGATGTATGCCATTTGAATTTACACAAGACTTTTTGCATACCTCATGGTGGGGGTGGACCTGGGATGGGACCAATTGGTGTTGCTGAACATCTGACGGAGTTCTTACCCAATCACCCTATTGTCAATGTTGGTGGATCAAATGGTATTGGTCCTGTATCTGCTGCGCCATGGGGCAGTCCAGGTATACTCCCTATTTCTTGGTCATATATCGCTATGATGGGATCATTAGGATTAAAAAATGCAACTGAGGTCGCTATTCTAAATGCAAATTATATTGCTAAACAACTTGAATCACATTACCAAGTTCTTTATACAGGTAAAAACGGTTTAGTGGCACATGAATGTATAATTGATCTCAGGGAATTTAAGAATACTACTGGGGTAGAGGTTACCGATATTGCTAAACGTTTGATGGATTACGGTTTTCATGCACCTACTGTTTCATGGCCAGTTATCGGAACTATGATGATTGAACCAACTGAAAGTGAATCAAAAACCGAACTTGACAGGTTTTGCTCCGCTATGATCTCTATAAGGGAAGAGATCGCTGAAATTGAAAATGGGGATACACCCAGAGACGATAATGTATTGAAAAATGCACCTCATACTGTTGAATCGGTCACAAGGACTGACTGGAAACACCCTTATTCACGTGAAAAAGCTGCTTTTCCAAAAAAATGGGTACGTGAATCGAAATTTTGGCCCTCTGTCGCTCGAATTAATGAAGTTCATGGAGATAGAAATCTGATTTGTTCTTGTCCACCTATTACTGATTATACTTCATAAACTTACTTAGTCTGATAATAGACTAAGTATACCTAAGTTCTTACCTGCAAACAGATGACAGAAAAATTACAATATTATAGAGAATTTCATTCAGCAAGAAATATACTACACATATTCTATTCTCCTCAATCACAGAATATACAGGTTTAGAATCTGTTGATGTCTATATTTAACGTTCATCGTCTAAATTTTACCATCCCTACAAAGAAGTGGTATGAAGTAATAGAATCTATGGACACTTATATCCTCTGTAAAATGGATTAACAGGAGTTAATTTACACTACTAACAAGTAATGACAATAACTGAAAATATAACAAATGAAAGCAATAATTATTGGGGCAGGTGAAGTTGGGTTTCATACTGCAAAATTACTTACAATAGATAATTACGACGTCGTTCTAATTGATGAATCAGAGGAAGCATGCCAACGTGTGAATGAACAATTAGATATGCAAACAATATGCGGTCCAGGAGCATCTCCCATTCTTCTTAATGAAGCTGGAATTACGGATACTGAATTACTCATTGCTGTTACAAATAGTGATGAAATAAATATGCTCGCTTGTCAAATGGCAGACCGGTATAAAGTTGAAACAAAAATCGCTCGCGTATCAAATCCACATTATTTTGCTGATGAGAGTGATTTAACAGCGGAAGAATTTGGTATAGATTTACTTGTGAATCCAGAGGAATTGTGCGTCGAAGAATTTACACGACTCTTAGAAACACCTGATGCACGTGAGATCGTGGAATTTGAAGATGGTAGAATTCAGGTTGCTGCCTTAAGAATTAAACAATCCAATCCATTTATTGGGAAATCCCTCGCAGAATTAGATAAAGATGGTGTCATTTCTGATATTCGATTCGCTGCTATCAAACGGGGTAGTGAGAATCATGTGATTATTCCAGATGGGGATGATGTATTCCAACAAGACGATGAAGTATTTGTCATCGGTAGTGCTATGGCAATTGAACAGATGTTTAGATTGTTCGGTACTATCTTCAATCCTTATCTTGAGAGAGTAATCATTGTTGGTGCCAGTACTATTGGAATAGAACTGGCAAGAAAACTTGAAGAAAATGGAACCAACGTCAAACTTATTGAATCGGATGAAAAATTAGCGGATCGAGCATCACAAACTCTAAAAAAGTCAACTGTATTACTTGGCGATTATCTACAATTCCAGCTTTTAGAAGAAGCAGGTGTTGATGAAGTTGATGGGTTCGTTTCTGTTACCGGTGACGATGAAAACGACATTATGGCATGTATGACTGCTAAAGAACATGGGGCAAAACGTGTACTTACCCTAATTCAACAACCACGCTATCTGCCATTACTTGCACGAATTCAACGCATAGATGGAGCTGTTAGCAGACATTTGACAGTCGTTAGTAATCTCCTAAAATTGATTCGAAGAGGTGATATAATCTCTGTTGCATCACTCCATGAAATTGACGCTGAAGTAATTGAGATTGTCGCAGGGGTAAATGCCAAAATCGCACACAAAGAACTCAGTTCTATGAAACAAAAATTCCCTGAAAATGCATTCATAGGGGCAATCCTTCGACGGGAGAAGATTATTATACCTAATGGTGGTAGTGTCATCCAACCTTCTGATCGTGTCATCGTTTTCAGTATGCCCGATGCAATACCTGATGTGGAAGATATGTTTGCTGAACGTAGGGTATAACATATCCATTATAATGCAGGAATTGTACCACAACCCTCCCATTATACATTTACAAACACCTATAAAGATCTATGAGTAAAAAGCTCATTTTCCATTCCCTTGGAAACTTATTAATTTGCCTTGCTGGCACGATGCTCATTCCACTTACTATTGGTATATACTATTTTTATAGAAATGATGAACCGAAAGAGGATATGGTCGCGTTTATCTATACCACTCTTATTACACTCTGTGTTGGGTTGATACTCCGATTTACAATTAGAGCAAAAGGACGAGAACTTGGGATTCGAGAGGGATTTGGCATTGTTGCACTTGGATGGGTATTTGTTGCACTTTTTGGTTCACTTCCATATCTATTTTCCGGTGTGTTTTCAGCAGAAAACAGATCGTCTATCGCGGAATTTGCATTCTGTTATTTTGAATCAATGTCCGGCTTTTCTACTACTGGTGCAACTGTCCTTACCGAAATTGAACATCTTTCACATGCTATGCTGTTTTGGAGAAGTTTCAGCCACTGGCTCGGGGGTATGGGAATTGTCGTTCTTGCAGTTGCAATCCTTCCTATGCTGGGTGTAGGAGGTATGCAGCTGTTTCGTGCTGAAGCACCAGGTCCTCAAACAGACCGATTAACCCCCCGTATTACCCAAACAGCTAAACTACTTTGGGGGGTCTATATACTATTATCCTTATTAGAAATCCTTCTTCTTTGGTTAGGAGGGATGACGCTCTTTGACTCACTTTGTCATACATTCGGAACAATGGCAACTGGGGGTTTCTCTACAAAAAACACAAGCATCTCTCATTACGATAGTATATATATTGAAACTGTAATAATCATCTTTATGTTCTTAGCAGGGACAAATTTCGCCTTACATTACCGGGCACTTCGGGGAAATGTTATTAGTTATTTCAAAGACACTGAATTTCGTTTCTATTGTATTGTGATCCTAATCAGTATTTTTCTAATTACATGGAACATAGTTAGGTTTAAGAATATTGATGGTACAATCCCTTTTGTTTCAGTTTGGGAGGCACTACGTTACGCATCATTTCAAGTTCTATCAATTACAACTACCACTGGTTATGGTACTGCCGATTTTGAAATGTGGCCCTATTTATCCCAATTTATTTTAATTACCCTAATGTTCTATGGTGGGTGTGCTGGTTCAACTGGTGGAGGGATGAAACAGCTTAGGTTTCTACTTCTAATAAAACAGAGTGGTGCTGAAATTAAAAAACTATTATTCCCACATGCTGTTCTACCTATTAGAGTTAACGAGAGAATTGTTCCTCCTGAAGTACTAACACATGTTCTCGGTTTTTTCTTCTTTTTTATTGGAATATTCGCTATTGTTACATGTGTGATGACAACTTTGGGGTTAGACCTAATTACAGCTGCAGGATGTACTATCGCGACCATGGGAAATATAGGTCCTGGACTTGGGGATGTAGGACCTATAGATAATTATGCACATATTGCAACAACAGGTAAATTTATTCTTACATTCTGTATGCTATTAGGTAGATTAGAAATCTACACTGTTCTAATCCTTTTCTCACCAAGTTTCTGGAAGAAATAATATGAAGACTGAAAAATATCGTAGAGAATATAATCCACATGGTGGATTAACAGAAGATAATGTCTCTGAAGATCCTTTTGAACAATTTGAACAATGGTTTTCTGATGCCACAGATGCTGGAATTGATCTACCAGATGCTATGACTCTCGCCACAGCAACAGTAGATGGCATTCCATCTGCACGTATGGTGGTCCTTAGAGGATTTGATTCCAATGGTTTCTGCTTCTATACTGACTATGATAGTCAGAAAGGGAGAGAGTTATCTGTGAATCCACATGCTGCAATTGTATTTTACTGGCGGGAATTGGACAGACAAGTACGGATTACTGGTATTGTTGAAAAAATGTCTCCTACTGAGTCTGATGCATATTTTGAAAGTCGTCCAACCAGCAGTCAACTTGCTGTATGGACGGAACGACAAAGTATTGTAATCTCTGGACGTGATTATCTCATTGAAAACTACCAGAAAGCAGAACAACAGTTTACTGATGAAAATATTCCGCGACCATTACATTGGGGTGGATATCTATTAATACCAGATATGTTTGAGTTTTGGCAGGGGTGTCCAAGTCGATTACATGATAGGTTATGTTATAGGTTAGTTGAAGATAATTGGGATATAACTCGAATTTCTCCGTAAACTTGAGTAAAGTGTATCTCATTAAGAAAAAATGTTTTCACTAATAATACCATTTCTAAGAAATATTATGACATATAAAAACATTCACCTAACCCGGTAGGACAGTTTGGAACCGCTTCCATAGGCGTCAATTTAGCTCCTTTCCCTTACATGGTAGGTTCGGTTTGTAACCGAACCATAGGTGTCAACTTAGCGGTTTATAGTTGTGTGATATTGATGTCTTGAGTCCCATAGGGACGGAATGTTTATAGCAAAGGTGTATACCCCATAATGAGTCCTGTAGGGACGGAATGTTTATAGCAAGCCGAAATCCCAACCTTTCTTGAGTTCCGTCAAATGCCATACGCGCATTTGGCGTTGATTTGGTAGGAACGGAATGTTTATAATTGGCTTGTGGTATACACATTATAAGTCCTTCGTAATTTGAAAATAAATTGAAGAAATTAAAAAAACAAACATCACATATACAAAAAGAGATTGACACAAGAGTAAATAAACGTTACAATAACATATAAAGAATTATTATTATTTTACTTCCACTAAAACATAATATAGAATAAATCAATATGATTAAAGAAAATATACACAGTTATACAAATGCCAATAATGTCACACATCTTATAGGGAAATACAGTGTTAAGAAATCAATCAAGAGATCTATTTTATTTTTTTATAGAAATTCGTAAATTGGCTGTAAACATAGATAGGGACAGACCTAACAGCGACTATACCAAAATTAGGGTGACAGAAAAAAGTTACGATTTCGTAACTTTTTACATCAAAACAGGAAACTATCAGATGACTATCCAATACATTCATAATAATACCATTTCTAAGCAAAAAAGCTGCATGGATGGTTTATGCGGATCTCATCTAATTGAGAAAAACCTATTAGGTTATTTTACAATTATGAGATATTATTATTTAGAAAATGTGTTACAAATGTCTGTATCGGATATTCTCCAAAAAAAGAAGAAAGACACAAAATCACACAATTTAAGAATTTTTACTATTCTAAAAAAAACACCGTTGAACGCAGACTGTGACAGGGCGGACAGCCGTTTTACTAATGACACAGAATGTGTCAAAAAGTGTAACATTTTTAACAAAATAAATATATAATATAACATATGTGAAACATAATAAACCTATAAAATTTGAAAAGATGTTGTTAGTATCTATGACTACAGTTCTCTACAGACTTTATGATAGAAAAACCAACAAATTACAATCTTCCATATACACAAAAATCGATACTGACATCCTACAAAATTGTAATATATATCTGAAGATAAATTATGATTAGATGATAATTACTTGAAAAAGACTTGACACTTTCTTCTAAATATGTAAAATTATTCAGTAGTGATGAACTCACCAAAAAAATGTTTACAAATTCCTTTACAATTTTTACAGTATCAGAATAAGATTCAAGTAAATCATAAACCATTGAATTATATATTGATCTGACAACTGCTGGAGGCTTGGAACAGAATATAACAAATGCTACAAGATTATCTTCCAATAGTATTTTTAGGGATATTTGCTGTCCTGTTTGCAGCTATAAATCTCGGCCTTACCCATCTTCTTGGACCAAAACGCCCCAACCGTGTAAAACTTTCAGTTTATGAATCTGGTGTAAAACCGATCGGTGACGCAAGACAAAGATTCACTATTCGGTTCGACCTTATAGCTATGCTCTTTATCATCTTTGATATTGAGGTAGTCTTTCTATATCCATGGGCAGTTATTTTCAAAAAAATGTCTCAATCTGATGGATTGTTTATTTTGATTGAGATGTTGGTGTTTATCGGTATTCTATTTCTCGGTTACATCTATGCTTGGAAAAAAGGAGGCTTGACATGGGATTAGACAATAACAATATACAAAGCGGAGTAAGCACTGACCAATCTGATGGTAATATCATCACAACTACAATTGATAAAGTTGTCAATTGGGGACGGAAGAATTCCTTGTGGCCAATGCCTTTTGGCACCGCATGCTGTGCAATTGAGATGATGGCTACCTTGGCTTCTAAATATGACCTGTCGCGTTTTGGATCTGAGGCTATTCGATTCTCTCCACGACAATCTGATCTACTCATAGTTTCTGGACGGATTTCTATTAAGATGATGCCTGTGTTGAAACGGATTTATGATCAAATGCCTGATCCAAAATGGGTTATATCCATGGGTGCTTGTGCATCTTGCGGCGGAGTATTTGATACATACACATTAATTCAGGGAGTTGACCAATTCCTTCCTGTTGATGTTTATATCCCTGGATGTCCCCCTCGACCTGAAGATCTGATTGATGCTGTCATGCAAGTTCAACGACAAATACAAAAAGGTGAATTACCAAAAGGGGTTGAAGCCGCACCATGACTGAAGAAAAAGTGATAACGGAAGATACTACTCCATTAGTTATTCAGCAACTCAGAGATAAGTTCGGTGACGGACTATTATCTGATGCTGAAGCCAAAGATGGTGTTGTCGTTGTTGTAAAAAAAGATAATTTATATCCTCTTTTAGAATATTTGAAAACCGATCTTGCTTATTCTATGTTGGTTGATATTACTGCAGTTGATAATTCCAACTTAGAAGAGGAATTGATCAAATATGACTATGCAAGATTCATGGTCGTCTATCACCTATATACTTTCGAAGGTGAAACACCACGTTTACGTGTTAAAGTGCCTGTCAATGATCAAAATTTAAATGTTCCTTCTGTAATTAATCTTTGGAAAGGCGCAAATTGGTTAGAAAGAGAAACCTATGATATGTTTGGAATTGAGTTTGATGGACATCCTAATTTAACCCGAATACTTATGCCTAATGAGTTTGATGGACATCCACTCCGTAAGGATTATCCATTAAGGGGTCGTGGAGAACGAGAACGATTCAATTTTGACAAACAAAATGCCTAACACAACGATAAGATTGGATGTGTAAAATGATTAAAATTTTGGGTATAAATCGTATTATTCTCTTATTTCTTTTGTTTTCTGCTGTTTCCCTTCTGTTAACAGGTTGTGAAGTAATTGAGAGATCAGGAATACCACCAGTCCCATCAAAACAAGCAATCGCAGTCATAAATTCAGCGAGTGACAGTGGAGTAACAGGAATGGCGTCTTTCTCACAAATAGGACAGACTGTCATGCTCCACATAGAAATTAAGAACGCCGAATCGGGACAACATGCTGTCCACATTCACGAAAATGGCGATTGTAGTTCACCAGATGGAAAATCCGCTGGTGGTCATTGGAATCCGACTAACGTTGCCCATGGGAAATGGGGTGAAGGAGAATTCCATCTTGGAGACATTGGCAATATTGATGTCGGTGAAGATGGCACTGGTACTATTGAATTGAGTACAGATCTATGGGAAATTGGTACCGGTTCTATGATAGATGTTGTTGGAAAAGGCATAATCGTCCATGCAGACGCAGACGATTTTACTTCTCAACCATCCGGTAATGCCGGTGCTCGAATTGGGTGTGGTGTTATTGAATTGGTTGAATAATTACAGCATAGGAATAGCATGAATCAATTGTAAAAAGGAGTTTCAATGCAAAGCGGGATGGAACGCACAACAGGCGAGAAGATGGTTCTAAGTTTTGGACCCCAGCACCCAGCAACCCACGGAACCCTTCGCATTGTTTTAGAACTTGATGGTGAATCCGTTGTAAAAGCGACACCCCATGCTGGTTATTTACATACGGGGTTTGAAAAACTTGGGGAAAATTTAGATTACAACCAGTTCATCGTTGTTACAGACAGGATGAATTATCTTTCACCATTATCTAATAATTTCGGATATGTTCTCGCTGTTGAACAATTACTTGACATAGAAATTCCAAAACGATGTCAGTATATCCGGATATTGATGGCGGAACTCTCAAGAATGGCAGACCATCTCCTATGGCTTGGTACTGCAGCTTTGGATTTAGGCGCTTTTTCTGTTTTCCTTTATAGTTTCCGTGAACGCGAAAAACTCTATAGTATCTTTGAAAAAACCACCGGTGCACGGTTGACCACAAGTTATACTCGTGTAGGCGGTGTTTTTCGTGACCTCTATGATGGGTTTGAATCCGATGTACGAGACTTCATCTCGAATTTCCCTAAGGCTTTAAAAGAAACGCATACATTATTAACACGTAACCGTATTTGGATGGATAGAACTAAGGGGGTTGGTGTCATCTCTCCTGAAGATGCTATCAATTACGGTGTAACAGGACCGTGCCTAAGAGCAACTGGTGTAGCTCACGATATACGAAAAGCAGAACCATACTCCTCTTATGAAGAAATGAAATTTGAAGTGCCAGTTGGTACTAACGGTGATGTATATGACCGTTATTTAGTTCGAATGGAAGAGATGATTCAAAGTGCTGGTATCGTAACACAAGCTTTAGATAACATACCGGATGGTCCATTTAGTACTGAAGATAACAAGATTACAATGCCACATAAGTCTGATGCATACGGACATATAGAAGGATTAATACATCACTTCAAGGTTGTGATGGACGGACATGGTGTAGAAACACCAGCAGGCGATAGTTATTGTGCTACAGAATCTCCAAACGGAGAGTTAGGTTTTTACATTGTTAGTGATGGTAGCGGAACAGCCTACCGCATTAGAATTCGTCCACCGAGTTTTTTCCACTTCCAAGCGCTACCACATATGTTGGAGGGTGGCATGGTATCAGATACGGTGGCTGTGTTGGGTAGTTTGAACGTAATTGCTGGGGAATTAGATAGATAATAATACACATATTCCAACGTACATTTGGATCATTTTAAAAATATATTTGATATAATAGAGGAATAGAGATGTCGGAAATAAAGGTTAGTCTTGGCGGAGTTATGCTATTTGTAAAAGATATGAAAACTGTCATTGCATTTTATAGAGATGTAATCGGCTTAACACCAGAAGAAGATCAACCATTTCCAGAAAATCGCTTTTTCAGGTTTGATACTGGTCAGTGTAAATTGTGTCTACATAGTGCAAGTAAACCAAATGAAGGAAGACAAAAGTTAATGCTTCAGGTTGATAGTGTGAATGCTATGCACCAACATTTAAAGTCAAAGGGGTTAAGATTAAGACCTTTAGAAAATGATAATGGGTATGGGATTTTTGATATCCGAGACCCTGAAAAAAACAGAATTCAGTTTGTGGGAAAATACTAACTCTTTATGGATGAAGTTGGAGAATAGGAAACAGAAAGGACTAAATACTTTTAAGGAGATACATAATGGCACCACCTTATGAAACAGATTCTTCTATCTCTTATGTCCCTACTGACGATGCAAACCTTTATCCTTCTGAAGATGGAAAACCCGTGGCAGCAAGCGATTATCATTTAAAATTACTAATATGGACATTACAAGCCCTTCAGACACATTTCGCACAAAATCAAGAAGTCTATATTTCTGGTGATATAATGATGTATTACAGTGAAGGAGATCCCACTAAATCTATATCTCCAGATGTTCTCGTCTGTTTTGGCATAAACCCAAAGCTACGACTCACATATAAGACCTGGGAAGAAGGAAAAACACCCGATTTCGTGATGGAGTTTTCCAGTAAAACCACTTATGATAAAGACATAGATGAGAAAATGGATGTTTATGCATCATTGGATATACAGAACTACTTCTTATACGACGCTGAAGGGTTGTATTTACCGTCCCCGATGATGGGCTTTACATTACGGGATGGTGTGTATGAACCTGTAGCTGCGGACGAACGGGGAGGCTATCACGCCACAGCATTGAATTTGGATTTCCATATTCGTGATGGAGAGATAGCAATCTATGATCCTGTTGCTGGGGAATGGGTTCAGACATTAGCAGAGCAAGAAGCTACACGCGCTGACCAAGAAACCGCACGCGCTGACCAAGAAGCTACACGCGCTGAAAATGCTGAAGCACGCGCTGAACAGCAATCCTTACGCGCTGAAAATGCTGAAGCACGCGCTGAGACTGCAGAAACAGAAGCCGCACAACTACGTGAAGAACTTGCACGTTTGAAAGCACGCAGTTAACCACTGTCAGTTTAAGAACGTTATCAGAAAGTGAGTATTGTTTAAGACCAAAGAAAGAAATAAGCGAATAAAACTCTAAAATTAGATACAGATTTAAACTGTTCTCTAACTAACCAAAAGGTAAAACCTCTTAAATACTGCCGATTGATTTATGTTGATAGTAATATAAGGAAAACATAGATGTCAGATGAAATCATCCAATTAGAAACCCCATTTCAGTTTAACGAAGAAAATAAAAAACAATTTGATGAACTGATTGGACGGTATCCAATTAAAGAAGCAGCGATGCTTCCAACTCTACATCTCGCACAGAGACAAGCTGGTTACATCACTCCTGCTGTTATGCGACATGTTGCTGATCTGTTGGAGGTAACCGTGATGAAGGTTAAAGATGTCGTAACATTTTATCCGATGTTTTTTGAGGAACCAGTAGGTGAATATGTAATCCGCGTCTGTCAAACACTTCCATGTGCATTGCGAGACTGTAAGGTCGTATTAGATCATCTAAAAGAGAAATTGGGTATTGATGTGGCTTCAGAAACAAATCTCGCCAAAGGGACTACTGACGACGGTAAATTCACACTCATGAAAGTTGAGTGTCTTGCCTCTTGTGATGTCGCTCCTGTAATAATGATAAACGACGATTTGCATAAGAATTTGACCCCTGAAAAAGTTGATCAGATATTGGCAGAACTACCAAGTTAAACAGGAATATATTACAGGATATGTTTAAACAAACAATTTCTATTACAATATTAATTTTTGGATTATGCTTATTTGCTCTAAATACCTTTGCTCAAAATTGTTCGCAATTGGGTATACCCAAAAAAGCTCTTACCCGAATATGTACTCAAGAATACGGAACTGCTTATGATTTAGATTTTTCACCAGATAATATGATGCTTGCGGCTGTATTTCGTGGTTATATTCTTATTATTGATGTTCAGAATAGAGAAATCAAAAAAATCATAAAGAAAAAATCATGGACTCCTCGTACTATAGAATATTCTTCAGATGGTAAGAGTGTACTTTGTGGAGATACCATCTATGATTTAGATGAAGGTAAACCAAAATTATTGCTTTCAGATAGTGATGGGTATATTAGATATGTCACTTTTTCACCTGATGAAAAAACTATAGTAGGTGTAGGTAATAAAGGACTTAGATTTTGGAAAATAGATTTAGAAGAAAAGAAAGATGAAGATGAAAATATACAAAATTTAGATGTTCTTCCGACCACTATTATTCAGAATAACGAACCAGAAGATGATCCTATTATATCAGTTAACCATTTTGCTACATCAGAAGAAACGATGCCAGATATTCAAGGAATAGATTATTCTCCAGATGGTACTGAAATTGCTGTTGCTTGTAAATTTGGAGTTTGGATTTATGATCCTATTTTAAATAGTGAAGTAACTTTACTTGACAGAAATATGGGAGGGCATAAAGAAACAGCTACTTCAGTCAGGTATTCTCAAGATGGGAATATTTTAGTTAGTATTGGTGATGGACCTGTTCGTTTATGGGATATTAAAAATAGAAGATTAAAATCTAAACTTCCTGATCCTAAAATTAGAGCATATGGTTTTGGACAACGATCAGCAAGTTTTATTGAGGGTTCTAATATAGTAGTAATTCCTATGAATGAATATATTCATTTTTATGATATGGCTACAGGTAAATATAAATACTCTTTAGGACAGCTTACTGATAGTATAGAATCCGCAGCAATTTCTCCAAATAATGAACTAATAGCTAATTCAGGTGGTAATACTATTGTATTATGGAATATTACATCATATCCATCAGTCAGTATTTCTCCAGATACTATCAACTCTTTAGAAGTCGAACAAGAATTAACTTTTGATATTAATATTACGGATGCCAAAGATATATCAGGATATCAAATTCGATTATATTATGAGAAAGAGAAGCTTGAATATATTGAAACTCAATATGAAGATTTTTTGCAAGATCAATTAATTATTCAAAGTAAAGTTTCAGGCGATACAGTTTATTTAGGAGCTCTATCTTCCTCAAATTCAGAAATTGATGGAAGTGGAAGATTATTAACAGTCAAATTTAAAGTTAAAGTAACCGAAGATTCTGTAATAGAATTAAGAGATGTGATTTTATCTGATAGTGACGGATCTAAATTTTATGCTTGGATTAATGATGTAGAAATATTACCACCTGCTGACTGTGATTTTCTTAATATAAAAGATGTAAATAGAGACTGTAAGATTAATATACAGGATTTAGTATTAGTGGCAACTCGACTTGGTTCAGGATCACCTAAGGAATATGATGTAAATGATGATGGAATAATAGATATTATTGACCTTGTATTAGTTGCAGGTTCTCTTGGAAATATCAATGGAGCACCTTCTATCCAAGAAAACCATCAAATAGAACAGTGGATAGAACAAGCGAAACAACTCAATTTAGATGACCCAATTTTTCAAAATGGGATTCTGACATTAGAGCAATTATTGAGAAAACCTATTGAAACTAAATTGTTATCTAACTATCCTAATCCTTTTAATCCTGAAACTTGGATACCCTACCAGTTATCTGAACCTACAAATATAACCTTAACTATCCATTCCTTAGATGGTAACATAGTAAGAACGTTGTCTATAGGATATAAACAACAAGGTTTATATCATGATCGTAATAAAGCTATATATTGGGGTGGAAAAAATGATATAGGGGAAACAGTAAGTAGCGGTGTATATTTTTATACATTAATAACTGATAATTTCTCGCAAACAAAGAAAATGTTAATTTTAAAATAGAAGTATGTAGAGGAAAAATATGGTTCAAGAAAGACGGATTCTCTACGAGCATCTGGATGTGCCGAACATTAACACCTTTGATGTCTATCGACAACACGATGGATACAAAGGGTTTGAAAAAGCTATCGCTGAATATCAACCTGATGATATTTCAAAAATGGTTATGGATTCTGGCTTGAAAGGGAGAGGTGGCGCTGGCTTCTCTACTGGACTAAAATGGAGTTTTGTTCCAAAAGATATTGAACCCCGCTATCTCTGTTGTAATGCCGATGAAAGTGAACCCGGTACTTTCAGTAATCGTTATGTCTTGGAAAAAAATCCACATCTATTGATTGAAGGCATACTTATCTGTTGTTATGCTATGGGGATTGAGACAACCTATGTGTATATACGGGGTGAATTCACTCTTGGGAAAAAGATGCTGGATGCAGCACTCGAAGAAGCATACCAACAAGGTTACCTCGGGGATAATATCAAAGATACAGGGATAAATGTAAATATATATACACATCCTGGGGCAGGTGCATATATCTGTGGAGAAGAGACAGGTCTAATCGAATCCCTTGAAGGGAAACGCGGACAACCCAGAAATAAACCGCCCTTCCCTGCCGTTGAAGGTGTTTTCATGAAGCCAACTGTTGTACAAAATGTTGAGACCTTATGTAATCTACCTTTTATTGTTGACAAAGGCGTGGAATGGTATACCGAAATGGGTCCAACCTATGGTGATGCAAGATTTGATCCACCAAAACCAGATCAAAATACTGGTACGAAACTTTACTGTATCAGTGGGGATGTCAACGAGCCAGGTGTATATGAATTAGAACTTGGATTAACATGTTCTGAACTCATAGAAGTGGCTGGTGGCTTGCGGGGTGAAGAGGTAAAAGCCGTTATACCAGGGGGTAGTTCAGCACCCATTTTGACTCATTATGAATTGGATACACGGCTTGATTTTACTTCTCTCACACTTGCAAAGTCAATGTTAGGTTCAGGTGGTATCATCGTCATGAATGAAACCCGAAATATCGTTGATTGCCTTCTCAATATTATGAAGTTCTACGCACATGAATCTTGTGGACAATGTACTCCCTGTCGTTGGGGAACACCATGGGTCCGCGATATTGTTCAGCGGATTGCCGATGGGGAAGGCAGGCAAGAGAAAATAACAAGACCGAAATTTGGTATAGCAGAAGGTGGCAGATGGGGTGATACAGGTGAAACTGAGGAAATATATGAAGATTTAGATCTGTTAGAAAGTGTCGCAAACAACATTGCAAATGTTGATACAATGACATGGAATACAATTTGCGTTTTCGGTATCGCAGTTTCTTGGCCAGCTGTCAGTTATATGCGGAAGTTTAGACCTGAATTTGAAGCTGCTATACGGGAAGGTAAACTGGTTACCTTATCTGTAGAGGAAGCAACTGTTCCACCAGAAGAAAATTACGCATTTCAACAACGGATTATACCCAAAGAGATGTCTGAACTGGCATAAAGACACAACAGAATTCTAAACTTTTGGAGTAAATATGGCGTTTATAAAACTAAATGACCTCGAAATAGAGGTCGAAGATGGAACGAATATAGTTGAGGCTGCTCGACAAAATGGTATTGAAGTTCCTCACTATTGTTATCATCCAGGATTAACACGGCCAGCCAACTGCAGAATGTGTCTTATTGAGACCTATGGTACGCCACCAGGCGCACCCCCAGGTACAATCGCACCTGACCGGCAATTAGCTACAGGATGTACCACAACTGTTCGTACTGCACCACCTGACAGAAAGTATGAAGAAAAATTCGATGCAATTGTAAGAACTGATACTCCACGGGTGATTACAGCACGCGAGGATATACTCGAATTTCTGTTAGTACACCATCCACTTGATTGTCCAGTCTGCGACCAAGCAGGCGAATGTGATTTACAAGATTATAGTCATAGGCATGGTAGAGATCAGAGTCGTTATGTTGAAGTCAAAAATATTCCACCGAAAAAAGATTTAGGTCCAGATATCTTACTATACTCCACACGTTGTATTGTTTGTACACGTTGCATACGTTTCTGCGAAGAGGTGTCAGGTACGGGTGAACTCGGTCTGATAAACCGAGGTTCACATGATGAAATCGATATCCCAAGAAGCCACCAAGGGAATCCTATCCAAGTCCTCGACAATAAACTCGCAGGAAATGTTGTTGATATCTGTCCTGTTGGGGCATTGATTAGTAAGGATTTCTTATTCAAATCTCGCCCATGGTTTATGGAGAAACAAAACAGTATCTGTACAGGATGTAGTGTCGGATGTAATATTACAGTTGAATATAAGGAAGATGGGGTTTATAGAGTAAAACCACGGTTCCATGAAGATATAAATCAACATTGGATGTGTGACGATGGTCGACTGGGTTATCATTATGTAAATAGAGAAGATCGGCTTCAACTCCCCCTTAAAAAAGTTGATGGTCAACAATCCGTAACCCAATGGTCAGATGCATTAACCACCATTACAGAAAAACTTTCCGAAGTAGAAGCAGATGATATTGTTGTTATCGGATCAGCACAAGCCACAAATGAAGATAACTATGTACTACAACTGTTTGCACACAATGTTCTAAATACCACACATTTAGGTCTCTTTGGTCAACTACCTGGCGAAGAGCACAAATTCCCTCAATTTACAATTGAATCTGATAAAAATCCTAACACAGCAGGGGCGCGGACTATTCTCGGTTCCGCTAATGGGAATGTTGTTTTGGAAGATGATGCACTCTGGGAAAAAGTCGCAAATGCAAAAGTTGTATATCTTGTTAGCGGTATTCCCGATAGAACTCTTCAAGATGCAGAAAAAGCAGCATTAGAAAATGTCGATTTCCTCATTGTTCAAGATATACTCCCTTCAGAAGTTACGGAATTAGCTGATATAGTCCTACCCGGAACAACTTTCGCTGAAAAAGATGGCACATTCACTAACTCTTCTGGATGGGTACAGCGAATACGAAAGGCAATTGATCCTCCTGGTGAAGCTCAGTTAGATTGGCAAATTACACAGCAGATTGCTACACAACTCGGTGGAGAATTCAATTACAGCTTTTCTGGTGAAATTTCAATTGCTATTTCTGAAAATGTTCAGGGATATGAAGACGCAACACATCAAAAGATTGGTGATGAAGGTATAAAGTTAGCATAGAGGATTGTTCTTGTATCGGTTGACTAAGGAGATTAAATGAATCTATTGATTGATATTGTAATACCTATCGTAAAAATACTTATCATTGCCCATATGTTAATTATTGGTGTTATGGTAATGATATGGTCAGAACGACGGGTTAGTGGATGGATACAAGATCGATTGGGACCAAATCGTGTTGGTCCACAAGGTTTACTCCAACCCATTGCAGACGGAATTAAGTTCCTATTTAAAGAAGATCTTATCCCCAACCATGTCGACAAACCACTCTATGTTCTCGCACCAGCGATGCTTTTAGTGCCTGCTATGATAACTGTTGCTGTCGTTCCTTTCGGCAGTTCCATCCAACTATTCGGTGAAACAATCATTCTACAAATCGCAGATATAAATATCGGAGTTCTTTACATCTTAGCAATAACATCACTCGGTGTTTATGGTGTTGTAATCGGGGCATGGGCGTCCAATAACAAGTACTCTCTCTTAGGTGGTTTACGTTCATCCGCACAGATGATTAGCTATGAATTAACCCTTGGTCTTTCGATAATCGGTGTGTTGATGCTTTCCGAATCCTTAAGCTTACGACAGATTGCTATTACCCAAGGAGAAGGTGTTTGGAATTGTTTTATCCATCTCCCGGCTTTTCTTGCATTTACCACTGCTATGTATGCTGAAACGAATAGACTACCCTTCGATCTTGCTGAAGCTGAACAAGAACTCGTTGCAGGTTATCACACCGAATATAGTAGTATGAAATTCGCCATGTTCTTTATGGCTGAATATATGAATATGATTGTTGGTTCTGCTGTTACTGTTACACTTTTCTTAGGTGGATGGCATTTCTTTGGATTAGAAAATATGGGTGGACCTCTATGGAGTGGATTAATTTCTTTCGCTATCTTCTTCGTCAAGACAGCTATATTCCTATTCGTATTCATCTGGGTACGATGGACACTACCAAGATTCCGATATGATCAACTGATGAATTTTGGGTGGAAGTTCCTACTACCTGTTGCCCTCACATCCATAGTTGTTACTGGAACATTGTGGATAATCGCTGATGGAAGTCTACTCTGGATCGGTATTGGAAATGTCATTGCAGCATTCATTGTTATATCTATCGTAGCAGGTATTTTTATGGTTGATAATAGTAAGAAAACTACGGTAGATAATACTGTTGAAGTTTCACTACCCGGTTTGGATGCAATAGAATAGGAGAGTGTTGATGACTGCAGAACATATATTTTTTTTCATCTTTGGCGGTGTGTCTCTCATAGGGGCAATTTCTGTCATTTCATTCCGACATCCAATCTATAGTGCTCTTGCTCTGATAGTTACGTTTTTCGCTCAAGCAGGTCTGTTTGTACTCTTAGGTGCTCACTTCGTTGCCGCTGTTCAGGTAATTGTCTATGCTGGGGCAATCATGGTATTGTTCCTATTCGTCATAATGCTATTGAATCTGGGTACACTCTCCTTGAAGGGAGCATTATCAGGTAAACTAAAAGGTGTTGCAATACTGTTAGGTATCCTCTTAGCCATTGAAGGCATATATATTGCAGTTACAACACTCAATAATCCAAATACAGCTGTAGCTTCAAGTGAAGTTGCTGCAGATACCTCTTACTCAATTGAAGAAATAGGTGAGTTGCTATTTAAAGATTACCTACTCCCATTTGAAGTTACATCGCTCATCCTGTTAGCTGCCTTAATTGGTGTAATTGTTTTAGTCAAACGCGGGAATCAACAAGAGAATTAATATATTATGGAGTCGTATCTACATTATATGTAGTACATAGTTTATGTTGTCTATTGAATACTATCTAATTTTAAGTGCTCTTCTCTTTACTATAGGTGTTATTGGTGTTTTAATCCGTAGAAACGCTATTATCATCTTTATGTGTATAGAACTCATGCTGAATGCTGCAAATCTGGCTTTTGTAGCTATTAGCCGTAGTCTCGGACAAGTCGAAGGACAACTGTTCGTTTTCTTTGTTATGGCAGTTGCTGCAGCTGAAGTGGCAATTGGTTTAGCAATAATTGTTAGTGTCTTTAAACATCGCGAAACGATAAATGTTGATGAAATCAATTCGCTGAAAGGATAGGTACATTGATTTCAGTAATCGGTTTAATTACTGAATATCAGACCAACTAAGGATATAAAATGTCTCTGAATCTGATTGTTATTCTGTTAATTTCTCCATTTGTAGGATTCCTCATTAATGGATTATTCGGCAAATGGTTAAAGGGAAATGAAAAACTCAGCGGATGGATCGGTGCAATTGCTGTCCTTATCTCATTAGTATGTTCCATAATGGCATTCATCAGTGTAAATAATGGAAATACACTGGAAGGAGAAGCTGGGGTTCTCTATACATGGATTTCAGGTGAGAATTTTACCTTCAATATCGGTTTCCAGGTTGATGCATTAACAACTATAATGCTGTTAGTCATCACTGGTGTAGGATTCCTTATTCATGTATATTCAATCGGATATATGCATGGAGATGAAGGCTATACCCGTTATTTTGCCTATCTAAACCTGTTTGTTTTCGCTATGTTAATCCTTGTCCTTGGCAATAACTATCTATTGATGTTTGTCGGATGGGAGGGTGTAGGTCTATGCTCATATCTCCTTATCGGATTTTGGTATGAAAAACAGTCTGCTACAGATGCCGGCAAAAAAGCATTTATTGTCAACAGAATCGGGGATTTCGGTTTCCTACTCGGTATGTTCACACTTTTTGCTGCATTTGGCACACTCGATTTCGGGAGCATTTTCACGGAAGCAGAAGCAGGAGGTTACAATCCGGTATTCGGTGATATTACACTCATTGTTGCTACTTTGCTACTTTTCGTAGGAGCAATTGGTAAATCAGCACAGATACCTCTGTATGTGTGGTTACCAGATGCAATGGAAGGTCCAACCCCTGTCAGTGCATTAATTCATGCCGCTACGATGGTTACCGCAGGCGTCTATATGATAGCACGGTCAGCAATACTATATAATATCGCGCATACTGGATGGGTTGTGGCATGGATCGGTGTCCTAACAGCGTTTTTCGCAGCTACAATTGCACTCAAACAGAACGACATCAAACGCATTCTCGCATATTCCACTGTCAGCCAACTCGGGTATATGTTTGTTGGTGTTGGTGTTGGTGCGTATGCTTCAGGTATTTTCCACCTGGTTACCCATGCATTCTTTAAAGGTCTCATGTTCCTCACCGCTGGTAGTGTCATGCACGCTATGTCAAACGAATTAGACATACGGAAAATGGGTGGGCTTAGAAGTAAATTGCCGATCACACATGCAACTTTCTTAATCGGTGCTTTAGCAATCGCAGGATTTCCATTCTTAAGTGGATTCTGGAGTAAGGATGAGATATTGCATAGTGCTTGGGGTAGTTCTCCATACATCTATATTATCGGTTTAATCACAGCCTTCCTAACTGCATTTTATATGTTCCGTCTGATTTTTGTGACTTTCTACGGTGAATCACGTGTGGATTCTGAAACTGCTTCACATCTTCATGAATCACCTTCAGTCATGTGGTTACCATTAGTCATCCTTGCAGTACCATCCGCTTTGATAGGACTTCTGTTAGGTATAGGTCTACACAACAGTTGGCTCCACAAATTCACTAAAGATGTTTTTCCTACAGCACACGGTGAGATGGCTGGAAACGCATATCTGTTTATGGCAATATCAACTATAGTTGGTTTAGGGGGTATTCTATTTGCTTGGAAACGGTATAAGAATCGTGTTCCTGCTGAAGAATCTACTAATTCTTTAGAAAAACTCGTAGAAAACAAATACTATATTGATGAACTTTATAATACATTCATTGTTCAACCCATAAAAAATGGATCTCACTTCCTATTATGGAAACTATTTGATACTGGTATTATTGATGGAATTGTCAACAGTGTTGCTGCTGTTGTTAGATGGTTTGGCGGAACATTAAGACGACTTCAAACTGGAATCGTCCAAGCGTATATTGTATCAATGGTTATCGGTATCGTAATATTCCTTGCGTTCTATCTGTTTGTTGTGAATTAAAGATGTATCAACTACTTATTCATCTTTACCTGAGATATTGAATCAAACAAATATAAAAAATGAAAGTATGTATCACCAAATGAGAAGGAGAATTATTTGCTACTATCATTAGTTATTTTCTTACCACTACTCGGCGTAATAGCAATTGCATTACTCAGAGGAATGGGGGCATCTACCGTAAAAGGGATTGCACTTATTATAAGCTTATTGACATTCCTAATCTCAATTGGATTATATTACGGTTTTGACGCAGATATTGAAGGTTTTCAAACTACGGATCTATTACGCCAGAAACTAAACTGGGTCACTGATTTAGGTATTAGTTACCATGTTGGAATTGATGGTATTTCTCTGTGGTTGATTCTACTCACAACATTTCTAACCCCAATATGTGTTATTGCTGCCTGGAATTCCATTGAAAAAGGGTTAAGTGGATTTATGATGTCCCTCCTTGCTCTGGAAACCGGAATGTTGGGCGTTTTCTGTTCTTTAGATCTATTCCTCTTCTTTGTCTTCTGGGAATCAATGCTTATCCCAATGTATTTCCTCATCGGTATATGGGGTGGAGAACGTCGGATTTATGCAACTATCAAGTTCGTTTTATATACAATGGCTGGCAGTGCTCTCATGTTGGTTGGGATATTAGCACTTTATTTCCAAAATGATAATAGTTTTGATTTTGTTGCATTGACACAAAGTGGTCCTTTCGAACATTCACACTTACTTTTCCTCGCATTCTTCATAGCATTTGCCATTAAAGTTCCTCTTTTCCCATTCCATACTTGGCTACCAGATGCACACGTTGAAGCACCAACAGTTGGGAGTGTCATCCTTGCGGGTGTACTACTAAAAATGGGAACATACGGGATAGTCCGGTTTTGTCTACCCCTATTTCCAGAAGCAGCTGCAAATGCTACTTCTTGGATAATCCCCCTTGCTGTGATAGGTATCATATACGGTGCATTAGTAGCAATGGTACAACCCGATCTGAAAAAACTGGTGGCATATTCCAGTGTGAGTCACCTCGGTTTTGTTGTTTTAGGTCTGTTTTCCCAAAGCCATGCAGGGATACAAGGGAGTGTCCTCCAGATGATAAATCACGGTCTAAGCACTGGAGCATTATTCCTTTTAGTTGGGATGATCTATGAACGACGACATAGTCGAATGATTGTCGATTTCGGCGGATTAGCAAAACGGATGCCTGTATTTGCTACATTCTTCCTAATTGTTACACTATCATCTATCGGATTACCTGGACTCAACGGTTTTGTCGGTGAATTCATGATCCTATTGGGAAGTTTTGTAAAAGGGGCATTTTCCAAATGGTATGTCGTTTTCGCTACAACTGGTGTGATTCTGGCAGCTGTCTACATGCTATGGATGTTCCAACGTGTAATGTTTGGAAAACTGGATTCTACCAACGAATCACTCCGTGATTTAAACCCACGAGAAATTGTTCTCCTTCTACCTATCTTGGTCTTGATTGTCTGGATAGGGGTATATCCAAGTTCATTCCTAAATCCTATGAAAATGTCGGTAAATGAAGTGGTAAGAAAGGTTGACACGACACAGAATACACCTGCTGTCGGTCAATTGAAATTCAATGAAAACTCTATTGAATCTGGTCAAATAATTGAGTCCGAAAATATTTTTATGACGAATGAGGAGGCACAGATTAAGTAGTGAAATCAAGATTTGTCTCCTGTCTTATAGTTTTTGTTATTATTGGATTATGCCTTTCATTCTCAACAGAAGTCTTCGGTGCAGATGAAGAAGCACACGGACACTATAAAGTAGATGGAACTAAACTACCACTTTGGAGCATTATTCCATTTGTAGGAATTCTACTATCAATCGCTCTTCTACCTCTTATATTGGATTCCCATTTCCTGGTACATCACGGTGGAAAAATGTCCTTGGCATGGGGGTTAATCTTTGCAATACCCTACCTTATTGCATACGGTGGGGATGCTTTTCACGATATTCTATATATCTATCTGATCGACTATATCCCCTTTATTGTATTATTATGGGGTCTGTTCACAGTAGCCGGTGGTATTCTGGTACGTGGCACATTACGAGGAACACCCTTAGTTAATACATTACTACTTTTAATTGGTACTGCAATCGCATCTTGGATTGGAACGACTGGTGCTTCAATGCTCTTGATTCGTCCATTAATACGTGCCAACGAATATCGAAAGAGTAAGGTCCATCTTGTTGTATTCTTCATATTCCTTGTTAGCAATATCGGTGGATCTTTGACACCTTTAGGTGACCCGCCCCTATTTTTAGGTTTTCTACACGGTGTGCCTTTCTTCTGGACCACATCAGCATTATTCCCACACATGCTATTCATTAGCGTTATCTTGATAGTCCTCTTCTTCATTATTGATACCTTTATGTTCAAACGTGAAGGAGGTGTAGTACCAGATGATGGTACAAATGAACCAATTCGTATTGATGGTCTCTTCAATCTTATCTTTCTTTTTGGTATCATCGTTGCAGTTTTGATGAGCGGAAGTTACAAATGGGGTGAAATCAACATTATCGGTGTTCATGTATATTGGCAAAATATTGCACGCGATGTGCTGATTGTAGTGATGGGACTTCTATCTCTCATGTTTACTCCCTTTACTGGTAAATTACGTAAAGAAAATGAATTTTCATGGGAACCTATTCAGGAAGTTGCAAAAGTATTTGCTGGAATCTTTATTACTATAATACCAGCCTTGACTATCCTCGGTGTCGGTGAAAATGGTGCTCTCAGCGGATTGATTGTGGCTATTGAAAAACCATGGCACTATTTCTGGATTACTGGCGGATTGTCAAGTTTCTTAGATAATGCACCAACCTATCTCACCTTCTACAACACTGCTCTTGGAAAGTTACATTTAGTCGAAGCGCAGGTTCCGGATATTTTGAATACACCGGTTGCTGAATTAACTATCGCTGATCATCAAACTTTCGTCAGACTTCTGACCGCAATTTCTGTTGGGGCAGTTTTCATGGGGGCGAACACTTATATCGGAAACGCACCCAATTTTATGGTTAAGGCAATCGCTGAACAAAGTGGTATTCGTATGCCAAGTTTCTTCGGGTATATGTTATGGTCTGTTGTTATCTTAGTGCCTTTATTTGTTATAGTGACTTTTATCTTCCTACTATAGGAAATGAAAAAGAATGGAAGAATCAATGATGAACTCTTATACTGCATCATATCGCAATTACGGAGTATTTATAACGGAGGTCTTGAATGCCAACAATTAACTGGTCTTTGTTGATGCCAGAGCTGGTTATCGTTTCAACACTATTCATTGTCCTTATCTTTGACATGATTGATTCGCTGTCAAAGAAAGTGCTTGGATGGATAACTATTGTTGGAGCAGCCATCGCTCTTTGGGTTTCTATAAACATGCTATTAGTTGGTGAAGTAGGAACAGAATTCAGCGGTATGTTCGAGATCGACGGATACTCACTCTTTTTTAATATCATATTCCTGATTTCCACAATTTTAGTTACGCTTATCTCTCTCAGTTATTTGGGTACGGATCACAAGAAACAGGGACCATACTACATTCTTATTCTACTTGCTACACTGGGTATGATGTTAATGGCAGCAGGGAATGAGTTGATAATTGTCTTCCTCGGTTTAGAATTGATGTCTCTTTCTTTATATGTCTTAGCAGGATATTTCCGTGAAAGTCCAGCTTCAAGTGAAGCAGGAATGAAATATCTATTACTCGGTGCTTTCGCGAGTGCTTTTTTTCTATACGGTATTGCACTTATCTATGGGGCAGTTGGAACAACAAGCATTCCCGATATCGCAACAAAACTAAATGAAAATAGTCTATCACCCTTACTGTTATCAGGTATGTTTCTACTCATCGTAGGTTTTGGTTTCAAGGTCGCAATTGTCCCATTCCATCAATGGGCACCAGATGTATACGAAGGTGCACCTACCACCATAGCTGCCTTCATCTCTGCAGGACCGAAAGCAGCTGGTTTCGCAGCTTTTATGAGAATCTTTTTGGATGCATTGCCAGACTTGGAACCACAATGGAACGGTATAATTATCCTTTTAGCTATGATTACCATGACCGGTGGGAATATCATAGCTATAGCACAGACTAACATTAAACGAATGCTTGCATATTCAAGTATTGCTCATGCGGGGTACATACTTATCGGTTTAGCCGCAGCCAGTAATGACGGCAAAGCAAGTGCAATGTTTTATCTGTTGATTTATTGTGTTATGAATATCGCCGCGTTCGGAGCTGTGATATTAGCAAAAAATGCTGACGGTGAAAGCCTTCTGATTTCCGATTATGCGGGTCTCGGTTTTCGAAAACCACTACTCGGTCTATTCCTAACGTTAATGTTATTATCTCTCGCTGGATTTCCCCCAACTGCAGGTTTCGTAGGAAAATTCTATATCTTCAAATCTGCTGTCCAAGCCGGATATGTTTGGCTTGTAATCATTGGAGCAATTAACACTGCAATCTCAGCATTCTATTACCTAAGGGTTGTTGTGAAAATGTATATGAATGAACCAGAAGAAGAATTAGAGTTCAACCCATATCCCTCAACATTAGTTTTAGGATTAGTAGTTGCATCTATAGGAGTACTCCTTATCGGAATTTTACCTGCACTCTTAGTCAGTCCTATACAAAATGCAGTCATGTAGTATTAAGTCCTAATCATAAATATAGATTATTGCAATGACACCTCAATATCGATTATAAATACTCGATATTGAGGTGTTTTTGTTACATACCTCTAACACATCAAAAAATTGGAACTTTATCTCTTCCTCATTGTAGTAACATCAACATACAATTTATCGGAGCAATAACATGTCAGAGGACGAATTTCTATCTATATTTAATAAACATCATAAACAAGTATACCGACATGCTTTTTATCTATTGAAAAATACTGAGTGTGCCGAAGACATGACCCAAGAAACATTCGTTAAGGCATGGCAACTGAAAAATGATCTACGAATATCTACCGTTCATTCTTGGTTACTAAAATGTGTTCAGAATCTCTGTTTTAATGAATTAAAGAGACCAAAATACCAGGTTTACCCTTCAGATGAATTTACTGATATTGTTAATAATTTGCATCACTCTGAACCCATACAACACGTACAGTCTCCTGAAAAGATTGTCTGTAATGAAGAGACTAAAAGGTTAGTTCATCAAGCAATTGGCAAATTACCCCCAAGACTGCGACTGATTGTGGTGATGCGGGAATTAGATGAAATGAGTTATAGCGATATTTCACATGTAATGGGTATACCTGAAGGAACTGTGAAGTCGAACCTATATCGAGCCAGAAAGAAATTGCGTAAAATACTAAGTAATATGTTGGAGAAGTAAAATGAACCAAGAAATAACATGTTTACAATGCGAAGATTTATTAGATAAATACCTTGACAATGAATTAGATACAGAAACGTATATATTGATTTCAAGCCATTTACAGAATTGTCAGAAGTGTCAATACGCATATAAATTGGCACAGGTAGTTAATCAAGCACTATGTGATCTGCCTTCACCAGAACCCTCCGCTAAGTTATACAACCAAGTAATAGATTATATTGAAGTTAATACTGATGAGAGCAGATGGGAACAGCTAATCATGTTTAACCTAACAACAAATCACCAATCCAAATCAAAATTATCAGTCGAATCTGATGAAATAATTGATACAAATTTCACTGAATCAAATTGGATTCAATTAACCTTACAAGATATACCCAATCTTTAAGGACAATTAATTCATACGAACCGAAAGTAATAAGAGGATAAAATAAGAAACTTATCAAGGGAGAAATAATTATGAAACTAACTACAAATAGACAGGATTTAATAACTGCATTAACATCAATAAAAATAGAGAGTGATCTTAATTCTAACGATGGATTATACAAACAATCCCACTTACTTATACAAACAAATGGTGATGGTATAGAATTGACTACTACAGATTCAGAAATCACCATTCAGACTACAGTCAATTGTGCAGTTACAGAAGATGGTAAAGTAGTGGTATTGGGTAATCATATGACTGAAATTATTGATAAACTACCGAAAGAAGCTCTGGTTGACATATCTTCATCTAATGAGAGAGATGTTCTAAAAATTTCATGCCCCCAAGGTGTTTATAATCTTAGGACATTTCCTCTTACTGATTTTCCAGTTATACCAACCCTACATGGATCAACGCTTTCTATAGAAGATCAGTCCTTACATTCACTGATTAACAAGACCGCTTTTGCTGTAGATGAAAATGCAGTTGATAAAGGTATACATGGATTACTTTTTAATATTCAGAAAAATAAATCTGAAATTGCTGCAACGAATGGTAGTGTTGTTTTTTCATTGGCAGAATTCAAATCCAAAAGTTCTCTTGAGAATTATTCATTTTTTCTCCCAAAGAAATCAGCACAGAATATCATAGAACATATTTCTGATACTTCAGATGTAACCATTTTTATGGATGCCGATAAAGATATGAATACAAAGAAAAACAATCTTTCTTATATTCAGGTTAATGATGATAATACAAAATTAACCTCAAAAGTCTTTGGTGGAGGAAATTATCCGGATTATCAACATCTCCTTCGACAAGAAACTTCCGCAGGTATTAAAATTCATCGTACAAGATTAATTGATGGATTAAAACGAGTGTCTGTCTTATCAAATCCTAAACTTTATAGAGTGAAATTATCAATTCAACCAGATAAGCTCATCCTATCAAGTGAAACAGATAATATAGGTAATGCATTTGAGGAGATAGATATTGAACATATAGGAGATAGAATTGATATTGATATTTATCTAAATGCTAACTACTTGATAGAAGGTTTATCACACATGAACGATGAGGCAGTCAAAATGGAGTATAGTACCAATTTAATGCCGGTTATTTTTAATTCTATAACTAAAGAGAACCATGTGTTTGTAATTTCTCCAATGAAATATATGGAGTAAAGATCGTAGGACATCCAATTCAAAACATAGTCATGCTTATTGGATAGGATCGATTATGTATTTTGTACATGTAAACTAATACCAATTCTATTTTTTCTTTTATTCTTTCGTAGATCGGGTAGAGGAACGAAACCCACCGAATGCCATACGCGCATTCGGTGTTGATTTGGCCGAATGCCATACGCGCATTCGGTGTTGATTTGGCCGAATGCCATACGCGCATTCGGTGTTGATTTGGCCGAATGTCATATGAATGCTAAATAGCATTCATAACGTTGATTCCTTGATTCCGCGGATTCGGGTGGATTTGGCGATTCAGACAACCAAACCAGCCTTCCACATCCATTAGATCCTTCTACCTTTCTCCGTTTTCCCAACTTGTTATACCATTTATAATTCATAAAATCTTTTTTTGTAGCACAAACTTTCAGTTTGTGTCTTCCCTGTTTCATTCCTAAGAACCTGTAATAAGGTGATAATTAATAGAAGTGACCTTATTTATCAAACTTACGTTAATTACTTATTCATTAGCTATATTCTCTATCAGTTGATACATGTCAAATCAAAATACCTAAATCCTTAAATAATAAAAAAATGCAACCATTCTTAATTTCATTTGTATTAGTATTATCCATGGAGCGTGGAGTTGTGAAATGACTGAAGAGGAATTCCTTGAATTAGTCCAGAAGCATCAAGATCAAGTATACCGACATACACTCTATCTTCTAAAAAACATTGATGACGCTAAGGATATGACACAAGAAACTTTCATGAAGGCATGGCAACATCGATCAAAATTGAGACAAGATACTGTTCGTTATTGGTTATTAAAATGTGCACGGAATCTGTGCTTTAATAAAATTAAAAGACGGAAGTTTCAGGTTCATTTGTCAGATGAAGAGGATGGTAATTCGCTGGAAATATTACTACAGGAACATTCCCACCAGCCAAATCCATCACCAGAGGAAAACACTATTAATCAGGAAACAAAACAATTGGTACATCAGGCTATATCAGAATTACCGCCAGACATTCGGTCTATAGTAGTCATGAGGGAATTAGAAGAAATGAGTTACAAAGAAATAGCAATGGTTGTAAAACAATCTGAGAATACTATTAAATCCACCGTCTTTCGTGCTCGAAAGAAATTACGTGAGATATTAAACCGTATAATGGAGATATAATCAATGGCACAACAACCATACATTAATTCATGCACTGACATACAAACATTTTTGGAAGAATATATCTCTGGAGAATTAGATTCTCAAGTCGAATCCTCAATCAAATATCATCTAAACACATGTGACGTCTGCCAAAAAGAATATCGTATGGCACAGACGATTGATACAATATTAGATGATTTGGAAAAACCGACTTCTCCACCAGAGGTATTAAATGAAGTTATGGCTTATGTCAGGGAAAATCAGAAAAAGTATGGTTGGTTACATAAGATCCCTAATTTCTCCTATGTTTCGTCATTCCTACGTTCTCCAGTATTACGATTCAGCACTTTAATACTCATTATCGGTATGATGTTAATTGGGATACACCAATATCGTAGATATATTGTCTTGGAACAAGCGAAAGACGAATTCTATTATGCTATGAGTAAAGTGCAGATCGCTGTACGGAAAACAAGTTTGGGAGTAAATGAAAGTTTTACTTCTCTTAACATTGACGATGCACCAAGGCGTGCACTTAAACCAACAATCGAAATTTCATCATCAATTCAAAATACTTTTGATATCCTTCACATACTAACAGGTTCAGATAGACCAGAAAAACAAGATTCAAGTAGGTCAAGAGATAATCCGATTGATGTAAATAATCAACAGCCAGGAGGAAATATACAATGAAACGACTTACCCTTACTACCTTATTCGTTACAATCTGTTTTTTCGGTAGCACTTATGCACAGACCAATGTGATCCGAGGAAAAATAGATATGAAATTACCTAATAATCCAACGCCAACAATTGAAGTTAGCTTAGACCAATCGTTTTTTAATCTGTTTATCAATTTTACGCTGAATCTTCCAGAATTTTCTGAGTACGCTGAAATGATTGATGGAATTTACATACAGAGTTATGATAAACAGTCACCGGATTTAAAAAATATGAAGAACGAATTCCAAAAAACCCTAAAAACAGAAAATTGGGAGCAGATCGTCAAGGTAAAGGACGAACTTTATGTCAGTATGCTCTTTGATGAAACTCCTGGTGTTCTTAATGGAATCTTTATATCATTCACTGAAAAACAGAACACGACTTTTGTCAATATCTTTGGTGAAATTGATTTTCAAAAGCTTGGTGTCCTCTTTGCAAAAATAATGGAAACATCCCCAGACTTTATGAAGAAAATCAAAATTGATGCTAATTTTGCAAATATCAGTGATAAGAAATCTGAATAATCAACCTTTCTTCCAATATATAAAGAATCTTTATCTACATTACATTTACAGGAGATAAGACCATGAATCTCAAAAGAATACTTTCACTGGTATATACAGTGTTATTCTTACTACTATCGACCATACCTATTCAGCATTCATTTGCTCAAGAAAACCAAAATAATCAGATCAAAAAAGGACTCGTACCTTTTGATTATTTGGATGAACTTGAAGCACAGGTAGAGGTTAATCTTACCGATAAACTCATCAATCTGGTAACCAAATCCGTAAATTCCAAACCAGAGGTGGTAGAACTAATCAAAATGATTGAGGGTATCTATCTACGGACCTATGGCGAATACGGTGTTACAGAGATTGATATGATCAAGTATTATCGAGATAAACTTAAGAAAAATAAATGGGAAACTCTTGTAAAAGTCAATCAACGCGAGAACAAAAGAGATACTGCAGAAATTGTTGAAATCAGTTTATTATACGATGAAGATGTTGCTTATGGTATCTTTGTTATCTTTGCTACCAAGAATCCTGATGAGGTGACATTTATCAATATCATTGGACGAATTGCACCAGATAGAATTACTGAATTACTCGGTAATCTAAGCAATTTCGGTATGACTGATATAGATCTTAAGGGGACACTAAAGACAAGCGCAGAACTAAATGTAAATCGAGATACAATTCAAAGAGAGTTGCTGGCTGTCAAGTCTGAAAAACCACCTGTTATAGATGGAAATCTTGAAGATATATGTTGGAAAACTGCACCAATAGCAGATAAATTCACACATGCAATGACCGAAGAAATCGTAAAAGATCAAACTGAAGCAAAACTGGTATATACCGATAAAGCAATCTATGTTGCATGGTATCTACATGATTCTCAACCAAATAAGATCACTTCACACCTATCAAAGGATAAAAGTAATTTTACCGATGAAGATTCTGTCTGTTTTACTATTGACCCTTTCCATACACACAAATCTACACAACGAACACTGTTTATGGTAAACCCTGTTGGCAAGAAGTATATTCAGTTTGGTACACGTCGCGCAAAAGATGACGAAAGGGCTAATCAATGGAACGTGGCAACGAAGACTGTTAAAGACGGATGGGTTGTAGAAATGGAAATTCCTTGGAAAATACTGGATTATCCTGAGAGTTCTGAACCAATCCATATGGGGATCAATTTTGAACGAAAACACCAAAGAACAAGCGTGCATTCTTGGTGGTCAAATATCGGTGATGGAGAGAATTACCAAGACGATGGAAACTGGAAACAGATTATACCTCCTTCCAAATTCTCACTTATGCAAGGTATGTTAGATGCCTTAGAAAATGAAAACCACAGTATACCACTTGTATTGGCTAAAGAGAAGGATGAATCACTCACGAACAGAGATTTTCTACGGTTTGTGAATACCAGTGGAATAAATCCTGTCGATGGAATTCGACTCGGGGGTGGAATTGAACTTGGAACACGCTGGAATTCTGATCCATACTTCTTTGATCGTTCAGGTGAAACCATACGACGAAATGTAAATACTGGATCTATCCCGGTTGAAGTGAACCAAGATCTAAACATACCGTCCAACTTAGGGTTAAGACCGTTTGTATACGGGAGTATGAGTTTTACGACTCAGTCAGTTCCTCCTAATTATCGGCTTGGTGGTGGAATCACATTTGGTGACAAATCATATCTAACCTATAGTGCTCAAATTCATAGACTAACATCTACAAGGGATAGAGACCTTTTGTTAAGTGGTAGTGAGCAATTTGTGAGAGCATTCTTTAGTACTGACTTTCAGGATTACTATGCCAGACAGGGAGGAGTGATGGCACTTCAATGGCAGAACCCTACATTGAAGCATTCCATTGGACTAACACTACTCTTGGAAGAACATGAAAGCATATTCATAAATAGCGATTCTTACTTCAGAATCGGAACTGATGGGTATTACTTAGGTACACATACAAGAAAAAATTCTCTGATATATAGTGGCAGAATGCATAGTCTATCCTTAAAATATGATTTTGATAATCGTAAAGACACAAGAATTCGATACGACTTGAAAAATAAAGCGAGTCATAACGAGTGGTATAACACTTTTCTGATTGAACATTCAAATTCTGAATTCGGTTCTACCTATGATTTTACACGTTTTATGATACATCTACGGAACTACCATCCAATTGGTGAAAACCGCATCGATACACGCCTCAAAATTGGAGTTGCAGCTACGGAATATTCATTACCTTTCCAACGCCAATTTGTGCTTGGTGGTATCGGAACATTACGCGGATATACCCTCTATGAATTTGTCGGTAACCACGGTTTTCTCTTCAATTTGGAGTATCTACATAACTTAACAAAAGGATTCTTCATTGTACCTTTCGTAGACATAGGACAAACGTGGGAGCATTTTAATGACGTTAAACATATTAATCCAAAGATTAACCTCGGAATCGGTTTCCAACTTGGTATCTTCAGATTGAATTTCGCAAGACCTCTTGACAGAGAACGTGGATATCAAGCTAACTTTAAATGGTCCCGAACATTTTAATTATACATTTTCTATTGGTACAATATTTATTCGCATCCCGCAACTCTTCTGTAGGAGCGATCTCCCGGTCGCGACCATGAGGACATTTCTATTGGTACAACATTTGTTTTCATCCCGCAACTCTTTTGTAGGAGCGACCTTTTGGTCGCGACCAGTATGACATTTTCTATTTGCACAACATTTGTTTTCATCTGCAACTCTTCTGTAGGAGCGATCTCCCGGTCGCGACCATGAGGACATTTCTATTTGCACAACATTTGTTTTCATCCCGCAACTCTTTTGTAGGATCGACCTCCCGGTCGCGATCAGGAGGACACTCCTACAAGAAAAGTGTCTAATTAAATCTAATGTTTACCATAGTTAATACCTCAATACCTATCTTGATTTTAACCTTATGAACATTGAAAGGAGAATCTAATGAGAGTAACAAATCTGTTTTTATGTATTACTATTATCACCTTTCTACTAACGGTATCTTCTCTTATCGGTTGTAGTGAAGGAAATCGTGTAATCCAATTCCCCAATACTGATCTGCCTGAAAGTGTAACCGTTATGATTCAAGATGTTCCAGAGGGTACTGCATTTAACCTTGATATTTCTACAGACTACAGTTTATATAAAGACAGTTTAGGTAGTACAGTGATTGATTACAATTACAATGAAAAATATACTATTACCAAAAACTTTAGTAAGACATTTCCGTTATCAGACGAGGAACCCACTATAGCTCTAAGTCTAATTTGTACAAATGTTAATCCCACAAGTGATGACCATATAAATTCAATTCGTCTCATTATCCGATTTAATGGAGATGGAAATTTCAATTATGGAAATCATAACGATATACACCCAATTGAAGTGGGCAGAAATATATATATAATAAGTACTTTTAGTCGTTACGAAGGCACATCAAAATCTGTTAAAAGTTTTTTAGATGATAATACACCACCTCCTATTAGGTCTACCGATTAGATAAGTTATTGTCCCAAAGTGTAACGTGAGATGATATAAGAATACAATAATAGGTAATGTAATGAAATTGACGCCGAACACCATACGTACATTCGGCGTCAATTTGTTGTATTAGGAGCGACCTTCTCGTCACGACATCATTTATTGATACATACAATTTTATGATGGACAGCCTACTAATTCCTCATGTATGCTATAATGTTTAAAAAATTAAAAGGGGAGCAATATATGAAACCAACAATCATGATTCTCGGCAGTAGACACTTAGCGAATCCTGGCATGGACGCATACAATTTCAAAATTGACGATGTGCTTGCACCCAAACGCCAGCGCGAAATTAAACAGTTAGTTGAACTACTCAAGGAATTTAAACCGACCAAGATTGCACTTGAGTTGGATCCAAGTCGTTGTGAAGCCGAAAACAAAGACTATCAAGGTTATCTGAACGGAACATACGAACTCAGACGGGACGAGGGTGATCAGATTGGTTATAGGTTGGCAAAAGAGATGGGACATGCAATGGTATACTGTGTTGATTATTGGCCAAAGCATAACCCATTTTTACCAGAAGATCTTGACTCGGATTTGACCGATGCTACTAAATTTGCAAAGGAACACAATCAAGAACACTTGTTGTCAACCATAGAGGACTACTATCCTGATGCTAACGTGGAATTCCACGAGGAGGAAGATGGTAGTGTCTGGATTGTACCTACAAAATACGAATCTCTCATTGACATATACATTCGCGACAACGAACCTGAAGGGAGACGTGCCGAACATCAGCTATACCTACGGAGGTCGCAGATTGGCTTAGGCGACCAATACCCCGGAGCGAATTGGCTGTCACATTATTGGTACGATAGAAATCTCAAAATTTTTGTGAATCTAACGCGTATTACCGAATCTTCTGAAGACCGAATTCTGTTGATAATCGGTGCAGGTCATGTCTATCTTGTGCAGCATTTTCTTGAGGCATCGGGAGATTACAACCTTGAAAGTCCACTAAAATACCTGAAAACAGAAGACAGTAATTAATAAAGAATTGATATATCAATTTGAGACACGCTGAGCAAAACTGAACCAATCCAATAATCTTGGCAGTTCCGTATCATCAATAATCTTATCTGTTAATACTATTTTTTAAACCATCCTCTGATAATTCACTCTCTTAAGCTTAAATCTAAATGAATATCTATCTATGCAATTCGATATAGTAAGAAACACTGAACTTACGGATGAAGAACTTATACGACTTACACAAGATGGTGATGAGTCTGCATTAAATGAGCTGATGTCACGTTTTAGTCCAAATCTATGGAAAGTGATTATAATGAATTCAAGATCACGTTGTGATGCTGAAGAGATATTTATGGATGTTTGGATATCTGTATGGGATAACATCAAAGGATTACAAAATCCTGGGAGTCTTGGGGCATGGCTCAGTACCATTGCCTACAATGCATGTAAACGGTACTATAATTCTCAGAAATATTCTAACTATGAAGTACTGTGTTCTGATGTATTCATTTTAGATAGAATTAATCAAGACTCCATTACATATTTCAACAGAACAGAGCTACTTAATGCAGTGACTGAAGCAGTACATAATCTTCCAGATAAATTACTACGTATAGCAAAATTATATTATTTGGATATGTGGAGTATTGCAGAAATCCACAGGGAACTTGGTATCGCAGTTGGAACAATTAAGACAAGATTAATGCAGATACGAAAGCTTCTTCGTAAAGAGTTCGGTGTCGAACCAAATATAAGGGGAAATATGATACGTAATCATGAATCAGAAAATATGCAAAATAGAATTAAGGTGATTGGTGTCGGTGGTGCAGGTTGTAATGCTGTCCAACGGATGGTAGAGATGGGTATGACAGACATTCAATCCTACATTGTAAATACAGATCTACAAACCCTTGACAAGTGTGAATATGGTATCCGCATACAGATTGGCGGTAACACTACTCAAGGACTTGGTAGCCAAGCAAATCCAGAGATTGGTAAGAAAGCTGCTGAAGAAGATATTGAGAAATTAGATGAAATTGTTGTCGATACGGATATTATCGTCATTATTGCTGGGATGGGAGGTGGTACTGGAACGGGGGCAGCACCCGTTATTGCTTCTCTTGCCCAACAAAAAGGAGCAATAACTATTGGAGTTGTCACTTGTCCATTTAATTTTGAGGGACAACGGTTTCACCACCGCGCAGAACAAGGACTACGAGAATTACGGAAAAACACCGATTCTATTGTTGTAATTCAAAACCAAAGTCTTCTTAACGCTGCGTCTCATCAAATGAAGATACATGAAGCATTTAGTATGAGTGATAAGGCTATGCTCCACAGTGTTGAATGTTTATCCAATCTTTACGCTAACCTCATGTAGCATCATCCTAAAGTATAATACATGTAGATAAAAAGTCTAAACATACCTGTCTTTATAAGTACATTTAATGAAGATTAGGAACATGCCTAATCTTCATTATTAATTTAATTATGTAAGGTAAATTGGATTAGAGGAAAATACAACAATTATCAAATCATACTATTAATACTTTCACCAATAATAGACATTCTGTTAGATTATGTTTTTTGTAGCACATTCTGTTAGATTGTGTTTTTTGTAGCGCATTCTGTTAGATTGTGATTTTTGTAGCACATTCTGTTAGATTGTGCCTATTGTCAAAACAGGTTCTATGGAAATTAAAAATAGTTCAAAGAAAACATGAATTAATTTTATTCATAGAATCCTACAATACACAGAGCAATGGTAGATCAACACTATATACTCATTCAACTGAAGCATTCAAAATAGCGAAGGTATTGTCTATTTAACCTAATACCATACCTAAAAAATATTATGTCATATAAAAATCATACAACAAACCTGGTAAGAACGGCTTATCAACCCAACCTACAAGAGGATAGAAATCACCCAAATATGATTGGAAAATCCTTTAATTGATGTCTATGGAGAACCATTAAATTGACACCTATGGGTGGGTCTCTATGTCCCCGCCTAATCTATATGAACGAAAAAGTAAGAGATAAATAAAATTAACATTTTTCTGTTTATTGCATTTTATGCAACCATGCCGCTTCTATTACCTATCTTAACATTATGAAAGACACAATGTTTTTGGAGCTGAAGAATGCAAAACGATGATGCACAATTATTGATTCAACGCACATTGGCAGGTGACCAATCTGCTTTTGACACACTTGTGCAAAAATACCGAAAGTCAGTCCACGCTTTTGTATGGCGGAAAATCGGTGATTACCACATCGCTGAAGAAATCACGCAAGATATATTCCTCAGGGTGTATCAAAAGCTCAATACCTTGAAAGACCGTAATAGTTTTGCAGGATGGCTTTACGTGATAGCGGCGCGCTACTGTTTCGCTTGGTTGAAAATAAAACGTCCCCCAATGGAATCGATAGATGCGATGCCAACAGAGGAATTGGAGGATCTGGCTTATACACAATACTACACACATCAACAGGAAGAATTCGTGAGTGAACGGCAACGCGAGGTTGTCAATAACCTCCTTCAAAAGTTACCAGTGAGTGAACGTGCTGCAGTAACGCTCCACTATCTTGATGACAAATCATGTGAGGACATTGGAGAGTATTTAGGTGTTTCACCTAACACGGTCAAAAGTCGGCTCCACCGTGCTCGTAAACGTCTACAGAAGGAGGAACACACGATCCGAGAGTTATGGGGTGGTCATAAAGGAGATTTAATGTCTAATAAATTAGAGGAAATTCGCGGCAAGTTTAATGCTTTCATGGAAAAAGTGGAATCTTATCCAATTTCTGGAGAGGATGTTCTTGCAGGTGAGGCACTTCTCAAGGAAGCCTATGACGAGGTGGAAGAAGCACTCAAAGGGGAAATCACACCGGAGTTGGCACATCTTGCTGTGGACAGTATATACGCACATTACGGGAAAATCGGTATGGAAAAACGGATCCCGTTGCTCCGAAAGTATCAAGACATAGCACCCAATGATGAGGAACGTTTCTGGGCACATGAACACTTAGTGTATAGCCTCAATTGTCTGGATAGGAACGCAGAGGCTATTGATGAACAGAAGAGTCTTTACCGTTGGACATGCAAAAATATGTCAGATAAGTATGTGTTGGAAGTTATTTCCAATCTCACCAGTGCGGGATGTTGGAAAGAAGAAGGACGTATTGATGAATGGTTCCAACTATATAATGAAGCATCTAAACGTCTTGAAAAGCCTGAAGTAAGTGCCTACTCACGTTGTGATTTCCTGCAAATCGGGGCAGAGGTGCTACGACACAATGACCGCTTTGATGATGCATTTCTTGGAATTGAAAAATTGGAACGCGCTAATAAAGAACAAGATTGGGAACATTATTTTAGGTTCTGGTTGGCTGTGAGAACCAATAAATTATTGTTATACGGTAAACAGGAAGATTGGGATAGTTATGATCAAGTTTTGGCAGATGTCAGTAGATATATTGAACTTGAACTGGAAAAACATGAGGCAGGTTATCCTGTAAAAATTAACGATCTAATATGGGCTGCACATGATGTAGGATGTTGTCTGGTGTGGACGCAGAAGTATGACGAAGCAAAACGTTTCCTACAAATCTCACTTGATTTACAGCATAAAAATGACTGGGCATATTTCATGCTTGCTGTAAGTGTCTGGGCAACTGACAAGGATCGGGAAAAAACTCTACATTACCTAAAACTCGCTTCCGATTATGTGCTGAATTATTGGAATCAAGATAGGTACTATCCTGCCTTCCTTGAAACACCCGAATTCGCTGATGTAAAGGACGATAAAGATTTTCTGAAAGTCCTTGGGCAGAAATAGGGTTACTTTTACTTGTTGGTAGTGATTCAATTATTTTAAATCTATTTCTACCACATAATTTTCTGAGGAGTGTGAACGCTCCTGGCTCATAGAGGGCCTGCTCTATCTCGCTTACTGAGATAGAGCAGGTCTATAATTTATTACAATTCTCTTGTAACAAACTTGTGAAAACACAATAAAAATTCCTGAGATTTCCATTTTTTCTTCCATGATGCACGTTTTCTTCTTAAACTTTCGTCATTTAATTTTAGAAGGATAAACCGATTTCAATAGGAGAATGTCTTGTGGAAAAAGATGACGATGTTCAACTGATTCGCAAAATCTTATCGGGCGACGATACTGCATTTGACATTTTGGTAGTAAAATATCAAAAGAGCATTCATGCTCTTGCGTGGCGGAAGATTCAGGATTTTCACCATGCGGAAGAGATTATGCAAGATACCTTCCTTAATGCATACAAAAGACTTCCGACACTCGAGAATCCCAACCAATTTGCTGGATGGCTCCATGTTATCGCAAAACACCTTTGCATTGATTGGGTACGAAAACAAAAACCTGCGATGCAATCCTTGAATGACACACGTCAGGAAGAAATAGAGGAATCCTCTTATACACATCACATGTCAGAACAGCAGGTGACAGAGAGAAACGAGTATTGTCAGGAGCTTGTGCAAAAGCTCTTGGTAAAACTGCCAGAGAATGAACGCACGGCTGTAACACTCTATTATCTTGACGAAATGTCTACAAAAGAAATCGGTGAATTCATGGGAGTGTCCGTAAATACAATTACGAGTCGACTTCAACGCGCACGAAAACGTCTACAAACAGATCAAGAAATCATCAATCAGGAATTTTTAGATTACTTCCCAATATCTGATAAACTAAAGGAGAATATCATGAGTCAATTGGAAAAAATTCAAAGCAAATTCGATTCATACATGGAACAAGTGAAAAATAATCCTACATCAAGAGAGGATCTTCTTACGAATACATTCAATGAGATTGAGAATACACTTAATGGAGATATTTCTCCTGAAGTAGTACATTTATTAGTTGATGACATATATCCCCATATGGGTAAACAGGGAATAGAAAAACGACTGCCTCTTCTACATAAGTTCTTGGAAAACCCACCAGATAATAAAGAACGATTTTGGGCACATCAAGAGTTAGCATCAAGTTTTGCATTTCTTGGGAGACACAGAGATTCCGTTGAGGAACAATTACAGCTTTATCAGTGGGCATGCAAAAACAATATTTCAGATAGGGATATATTAAAAATCTTCTCTTCTAATCTTGAGAACCCAGGAGCCTGGTCAGCGGAAGATCGTATTGATGAATGGATTAAACTATATAATGAGGCATCAGAACGTTTAGAAAATTCTGATGTAAGTTATCTAGACCGCTGCGTATTTCTTCAAATCGGGGCAGAAGTATTACGGGCAAATGGCAAATCTGATGAGTCATTAATTCTGCTTGAAAAATTAGAAAATACGAATACCAAACAGGATTGGAGACACTATTTTCGATTCTGGTTACATGTGAAGACCAATCGATTGCTATTGTATAACAGACGAAATGATTCAAAACGTTTTGATGAAATAATAACCGAACTCAAAGACTATATGGAAGGTGAGTATAAGAAATATACCGCACGTCAACCGGTAAATACTGGGGATCTGATCTGGCTTACACATGATATCGGTTGTTCTCTGGTATGGATGAATAAGTATAATTTAGCAAGGAGTTTCCTTCAAGTTGCTTGTGACTTGGGAGGTGAGGATCACTATAGACACTACCAATTGGCTGTGAGTATTTGGGCATCCGAGAAAGACCGTGAGAAGACGCTACAACACTTGAAGATTGCTGAGAAAAGCTATGTTGTTTCTTCCTATAATTTTCGGGATAGTTACTACTCATATTTCGTTAATACATACGAATTTTCTGATATAAAAGATGATCCAGAATTCTTGAGTATTTTTACCAATACCATTTCTAAATAATGATAGGACATTATTTCATAAATCAGTTGTCCGAATACAATACTCTCTTCAGTAGGAGCGACCAGGGGTTGCTCCTACAAAGAAACTGAAGAATGGGAATGATACTTTGTCAATTAGACATGGTATAATGAAGTAAATAATTTCTAACTCCTAATGCCGAATGCTCAATGGCATTCGGCATTTTTTAGGTTCACTCATCATGGAGAAAACACATAATGGCAATAAAAGCAACATATAAGAAGATTATGGTAATACTTACACTGATTTTTATAATTAACATAAACACCGCATCTACAGAAATAATACAAACAGTCAAAAAAGAACTCATCGCAATAAAATCTGAAAAATCTCCAACTATTGATGGTAATCTTAACGATGATTGTTGGAAAGACGTACCAACAGCTATCGGATTTACTGACCAACGTACAGAACTACCTGCCAAAAATCAAACTATCGGTAGAATCATTTATAATGATAGTTCAATTTATGTAGGACTTCATCTCTATGATGATAAACCCAAACAGATAGTGGCACGACAAGAAAAAGATCAAACACGAATCAGGGGTGAGGATTGGGTTTCGTTTACCATTGACCCATACCATACCCACCAGTTTTCTGATAGAAACTTCTTTATTGTGAATCCAATCGGAACAAAATTCGCACATCTCGCCACTGGTCGCGCAGAAAAAAGTGAATGGATTGGACTATGGAAGGCTGCAGCAAATATCGTTGAAGATGGATGGATAGTTGAGATGGAAATCCCATGGGAAATATTGGATTATCCTCAGACTGTAAAACCAATTCGGATGGGTATTAATCTTGACAGGTTTCAACAACGGACTGGTGAACGTTCATGGTGGTGTAATTTAGGTGTTCAAGAATTCCGGGAAAATGATGGACATTGGATTGATGTATTACCACCACCCCGTAAAAGAGACATGAAATTCTTACCCTATTTTATCGGTGGTATCAGCGAAACGGAAAATCAAGGTGAGGGAATAAACGAGACGCAAACAGAATACACTGCACGTGTCGGTGGTGATTTGCGTTATGAGGTCACACCACAACTACGACTTATAACCACTGCCAATCCTGATTTTGATAACATTGAACAATCTGTTGAAGGGATCGACTTTTCCTATAGTGAAAGATATGTTGAAGACCGAAGACCCTTCTTTTCTGAAGGTGGAAATGTATACCATCTTGGCAACCTTTTCTATTCACGACGGATAAACGATATGGACGGAGGTATTAAACTTTATGGAAAAGTAGCAAAACACACATCAATTGGTACATTAGGGACATACCATCGTAATAACCAAAATTTGATAATACGCGCAAAACAATCATTAACAGCTACTTCACATATCATTGCTGGATTCCTTTCCCACCATCAACCGGATACTCTACTGAATAACATAGGACATCTTTCAGGCAGTATTAGAAAGGGGAAGTTTTCTGCAGATTCAAGCTTCACACAATCTTGGGAGAAGGAGTCTGATGGAAGAACAGCGGAGATAAATCTTGTATACAACGGGTCTCTTTTTCAATCAGCCATTTATGCATATTTTGTAGATCCAGATTACGTAAATCACCTTGGTTATCGTCCATTCACCGGGATACGCGGTGGCGGTGTACAAGGAGTCCTATCAAATGAATGGCGTCAGGGCATAATACGGAGTATTTTCATCGGCGCGAATGCTATTACTTCAAATACCTATGAAGGTGAATTATTTCAACAAGACTATGCCATATTCTCAAATATCTCCACACATAGTGATTACTCTCTCTATGTAAATTGGTTTGGCGGACAATTCAAGGAATTCACGGATAGTATATTATCCGTTAGAATGAGTGCTCGTTCCTCAGACCAGTTTAACAACATAAATATTGGTTACAACTGGGGTAAACAGGCAGATAAAAAACTACAACGGATTAGTGGTAATCTTAACCTACGCTTGTATAGTATTACTGCAGGTTTCACCACCAGTATCCAGTGGCACTTTGAACGACGTTACCAACAAATTCTCACACTCTCCTATGACTTTACACCTGCCATTAGTCTTGGGAGTCGATTGATATGGCAAGTAGAAGGGGTCAATATCTACTTCGCATTACGCCGATCAGGTTACGCAGGTACAGACTATTTCATTATCCTTGGTGATCCAAATGCAATAGAATTCAAGAGACGTATAGTTGCAAAAATTATTCAGGCATTCTAATATTATCACGGATATCCGTGTCTGAGTTATGAATCCACTTATGCTATGCAAAATCGCATGGTATAATTGTACTGTGAATTCATACATATAATGTCATTTTTACCAGACCAAATGCTGATTACACACTATTTTTAATAATATTGAAAATAAATTGAAGAGAATAACTATATCTAACAACTAACATTACCAAGAGATACTTTTTTAGTACAAACTTCAAGAAAATTGATTTATAGTAAAGTGAATAATTAATAAGGCATTTCAATGTTTACGAAGAACGTCCATCGTAGGGGCGAGGTCACCTCGCCAGTTGTAAAATGTTCCATTAATTCAATAGTTTACTATAAGATATTTAGATGACATGAGTAAATCCTACTTAAAACCGTAACTTTCATGGGAAATATATAATTTAGAGAATAAATGATGACTATCTATAAAATCGATCCTAAATACAGAAACTTTATTTATGTCAAAAAATCTGCTTTTATATGCAGTTTGAAAAACACAAAATCCTAAGCACAACAAAAACACAAAATCACACTTTTGGGAAATTCTTATAAAGTCAATTCAAAGTGGAGTGAAGTCAGTCTATGACAGAGGTTAGAGGGGTAATTTACACCAATTTCAATGACACAGAATGTGTCAAAAAGTGTAACTTTTTTCACTTTTTCGACGAATTGAAAAAGTCAACATTTTCACGATTTATTACCGGGGAATTTAGGATTAAAGGTCTGTTTTTGCACCCTATTAGTTTGACCGGATATTAGGATTAAATGTTCAATTTACGACTATGAATTCAAATCTTATTTCTAAATGATAGATTCTCTTGATTGTAGCACAATCTGTTAGATTGTGCCGTTCTCCGATCCATTTCTTACGGTTGGTAATGAGAGAAAACTTACAGAAATAGTATTATTTCTAAATGATAGATTCTCTTGATTGTAGCATAACTTCTAAGTTGTACAGTATAAGATGACATACTACATAAAACTGTATTACGACATCATTTCTTAGAATAGGTATAAAATTGACATGTTCTGAAGGAAATCCTATGACAATCAATGGAAGAACACGTTTCATTTTCTGTATGATAGGAATGTTATTTATCCTTGGATTTCTATACATAACAGTACAGGAAGTCAATGCCAGAGAGGACTTAGATATGGAAAAAGATAGAATTCAGATTTATAAAGAAAATCCACGTTATTGGCAGTATAAAGGTGAACCAATACTCCTAATCGGTGGTACAGTTGAAGATAATTTGTTTCAAATACAAAACTTAAGAGAACATCTTGAACTCCTGAAGTCAGTAGGTGGGAACTATGTACGATCAACCATGGGTTGGAATGATGAAGGCAATATACCTCCATTCAAAAAAGTTGGAGAGAAGTACGACCTAAATCAATGGGACGAAGATTTCTGGAACCGTTTTCGAAACTTCATAAAATGGACACACGAACTGGATATTATTGTACAAATTGAAGTTTGGGCAACATTCACCTATTACCGAGAGTCTTGGTTAGCCAATCCATACAATCCAAACAACAACACGAACTACACAGAAGAAGAATCTGGATTACCAACTGTTGTAAATAGTCACCCTGTAGCAACAAAGAATAATTTCTTCTGGTCTGTGCCAAAAGAACGCAACCAGAAGACTGTCCTAAAATATCAGGAAAAATATGTGGATAAACTACTTGAGGAAACACTTCCCTATGGACATATACTCTACTGTATGGACAATGAAACTGCGGTTACTGTTTCTTGGGGAGAATATTGGGCGACCTATATTCAAAAGAAGGCAGCAGAAGAGGGACGATATGTAGAAACAACTGAAATGTGGGATCCATGGGATCTATCCGATGAAAAACACAAGGCTACATTCGACCACCCCGAAACATACTCATTCTGCGATATTTCACAGAATAACCATCAGAAACGTCAACGACACTGGGACAATGCTCAGAAAATTCGAGCAAACCTTAATCCCATCAGACCCATCAATAATATAAAAATCTATGGGGCAGACGGTGGACGTTTTGGTAGTACAAGAGATGGATTAGAACGGTTTTGGCGGAATATCTTCGGGGGATTTGCCTCAGCACGTTTTCATCGTCCAGATAGTGGTGTGGGATTGAGTGAAATTGCACAAGCACATCTAAAGAGCATGCGTATGATTACTGACGAAATGGATGTTTTTACATGTGAACCCCAAAATCAACTCTTATCGAATCGAGAAGATAATGAAGCCTATGTTATTGCAAATCCCGGGAAAGAGTATGCTGTATATTTCCCTAAAGGTGGTTCGGTTGATCTTAACTTGAACGTTAAGGACGAGAAGGATGCTAAGACAGTTAGATTAAGATGGATAAATATAAATAAAAGCGAATGGAAACTTGAAAAGAAGATGTCATTCAAGGATAGTATTACATTAACACAACCCACTGATTCACATTGGGCAGTTTTAGTTCAGATAGAGTAATATCCCAAATGAAATTAATGATAAATTTTGCATTCACAGTTTTCTTGTAGTATAATTTACACCGTTGCTTAACTTCTAATACAATCTCTACAGCACTTTGGTAGTATGGGAGCAACGCTCATGTTTAAACGTCGATCAGATCGATTCAAACATGAAAATATTGGGATGTTTGACCTTGCTTCTATAGGGATTACTCTCGCCCTTGCTATCACAATCGGATATTTCGGAGGAAAGTGGATAGGGGGGAAATTAGGCAACGCAGAAATTGGATCATATATCGGATTTGGATTCGGCACTGCAGCCGGTTTCATGGAAATGTTCCGTTCTATCGCACGCTGGAACCGTCAACTTGAAAGATTAGAAAAAAAGCGTCGTGAGGAGTCGTTACAATCCGCTGATTCTGATGAAAGAAACATGAAGAATTGATACCAATGGACAGACATTGACAAAGGAGTCACCTGCCTGTATGGGTTCAAAGCTTGAATTCGGGGACCGATTTATAAGACAGGTCTATATCCTTACTATTTGTCTCACTATATCAATTAGTCTAATTTTAGTAATTTTTAATCTTAAGGTATTCCCAAGTTTCTTAATTGGTAGTATTATTGGACTAAGTATATTATGGTCAATTGAATTCTTCGTTAGAAGACTTGTTACACCAGGAAAGACAGTACGAACTAAATATCTACTCGGTTTTATTGCCCTTGCGAAATATACCATAATTGGGATTCTCTTCTATTTCTTATTTAAGATGGAATGGTTAAATACTATCGCATTTGCAGGAGGGATTGTCTTGGTTCAGGGATCCATCATTATTTTAGCAATTGGATTGATGGTAAATGCTTTTAAAGAAAATGATCCTGATGAACTATAATAAATAGTCGAAAGTCTACATAAATAGTAGATCACAGAATCTACTATTATAAGACAAATATCACATGAAAAAAATATCGTTTATATGTTTGGTTTTCGGAATCACTTTTACTGCAGTATTTGGTAGTTTCGCAGCCGACAATGGCCACCGTAGTTTGCTTTATCCGCTTTCACAGATTCTACCGGATGAAATTATCCCTGAACCCACTCGGTGGCATCAACCGGATCTAATTCCCAACACATACTTTGCTGTTATTATCTTAACTCTGTTCTTTATCTTCGTTACCCGTAAGTTGAAAAGGGTTCCTGAAGGGAAAGGTCAAACCTTATTAGAAGTCTTTGTGGGTGGTATCATGGACTTCTTCGGAGGTATTTTAGGTGATCACGGTAAAAAGTATATCCCATTCGTTGGATCCTTCTTCATCTTCATTCTCTTCCTAAATATTCTTGGAGTCATTCCTGGTCTACAACCTCCAACAGCAGATTTGAACACAACACTTGCACTCGGTATAACAGCTGTATTAGGTGTTCAAATTATCGCTATTAAAGAGCTTGGGATAGTAGGCTATCTGAAACATTTACTCGGAAACCCACCGCTATTAGGGATTTTGATGTTCCCACTTGAAGTTATCGCACAATTATCACGGGCAGGTTCACTTGCTGTCCGGCTTTTCGGTAATATTTTTGGCGAAAAATCCGTTGTTATTCAACTTACAGGTATGGGAATTATTACCATAGGATCATCATTCTTTCTACCAATACCAGTTCAGGTTCCAATGCTGTTCTTCGGGTTGTTCGCTGGTTTCTTACAGGCATTCGTTTTTACAATCTTAACATCTATCTATATCGTTCTGTTCATTGAACATGATGAAGAAGCGCATGAAGCGCATCATTAATTTAGTGGGCTAAGAATCTCTTAACCCTATCTGTCCAAGGAGGACATCTTATGATTTATTTAGCTGTATTGGCGTTTGGGGTAACCTTAGGATTACCAATCGCAGTCATTTTTGCTTCAAGAGCACAAGGTAGTGCTACAAGTACTGCACTTGAAGGTATTGCACGCCAACCTGAATCAGCCGCAAAAATACAAACTGCTATGATTATCGGATTAGCACTAATTGAGTCTCTCGTTATTTATGCACTCCTAATGTTCTTTATCCTTCAGTCAAAGTTACCAGTAGGACCCGATCTGAAAGATATGATTGATGCTGATGCTGGTGCCCGGATAGAACAAGTACAGCAAAATAACAACCAGGATCAGTAAATGACATCTCCAACAATCTGGGGCATCTCATTATTTGCCCCATCGGTTGGGGTGATATAGTCGTGTATAGGAAACTCATGAGAAAAACACTATATATACTTTGTCTTATTCTTATAGTAAATAGTTATACCAGTGTATATGCTGCAGATGCTCCCGCTGGTGATGGACTATTGGCTCTACTCGGTATTGATCCACAAACAATCATAACCCAAGTTGTTGGATTCCTTATTGTTTTGGTAGTTCTAAATAAGTTTGTTTTTGGAAAAGTCGGTGGACTATTAGATGAACGTCGAAATCAAATTACAACTCAGTTAGATCAATTAAAAACTGATCGTGAAGAATTAGATCAATTGACCGCTGAAACACGACAACGTTTGAGTGAAATTGAAACTGAGGCACAGACAAAAATTCAAGCTGCTATAGAACAGGGAAATGCTGAACGACAACAGATTGTAACTCAAGCACGACAAGAGGCTGAGGAAGAGATTACAAGAGCTCGTGCTGAAATACAACGCGAAAAAGATGATGCGATTTCTGAACTTAGAGGTGTAGTAGCTGAACTGGCTATTGATGCAGCTGGAAAAATCATCAGTGCTGAACTCACTCCTGAAAGACACCAAGATATCATTAATACCTCCATTGATAGATTGTCTGCTAATCAGAATTAGGTATTAATCCAAATTTATCTGATGCCAGTTAAATCAATTCGTAATAGGTGATTATAATTAATGAGAGATATCCGAGTTGCTAAACCTTATGCTCGTGCATTATACGAAGCAGCAGTTGAACAAGATGAATTAGATGCTATTGTAAACGATATTGATCAGTTACATAATGTTATTGAACAATCGCAGGAGTTTTCTGAATTTATTAGTACACCACTGTTATCACCACAATTCAAGAGCGATACTTTTCAACAACTATTTGCGGATACCATGCATTCACTCACCATTAATTTTCTTAAACTTCTTGCACAAAAACAACGAGAACGTTTCCTAATAGCAATAATTGATGTTTTTACTGCAATAGTTGATGAAGCTGCTGGGAGAATTGTTGCAAAAGTAAAAACAGCAACACCTATTACACAGGATCAGGAACAGAGACTTATAGAACTACTCAGTACATTTTCTGGTAAACAAGTACGTTTAGCAACGGAAACAGATGAACAGATTCAAGGTGGATTTATTGTTCAAGTTGATGATACTGTCTTTGATGCAAGTATAGCAACCCAACTACTACGACTGAAACAACAACTCGCAAGAGGATAATAAACATATAAATCACCTAATAGCGTTCCATAGAGGATAGAAATATGGCAAGAGAAGTCCGACCGGACGAAATATCGAATATACTTAAACAACAGCTCCAACAATTTGAACAGGATGTGGACGTTTACGATTCCGGCACTGTGCTGGAGGTTGGCGATGGGATAGCACGGGTTCATGGACTTGCCAATGCTATGGCAAGCGAAATGATTGAATTCCCAAACAATATTTACGGTATCGCTTTTAACCTGGAAGAAGACAACGTCGGTTGCGTTCTATTTGGCGAAGACCAACTCATTCATGAAGGTGACACTGTAAAACGTACGAACAGATTACCTGAAGTACCTGTGGGGGAAGCACTCCTCGGACGGATTGTTGATGCACTTGGTCAACCAATAGATGGGTTAGGGGATATCCAGACTGAACACAAACTTCCTGTCGAAACAAAAGGATTAGGTATTGTCCAAAGACAACCTGTAAGTGAACCATTATACACAGGGTTAAAAGCAATTGATAGCTTAACCCCTATAGGACGAGGACAACGCGAACTTATCATTGGGGATCGAAGAACTGGAAAGACTGCTATTGCTATAGATGCTATACTCAGTCAAAGAAATACGGATGTATTTTGTATCTATGTTGCAATTGGACAAAAAGGATCTACTCTTGCACAAGTTGCAAATACACTTCGTGAACATAATGCATTGGAATACACTACGATCGTATCTGCACCTGCAAGTGCGCCATCCCCATTACAATATCTCGCTCCCTATTCCGGTACATCAATGGGGGAGTACTTCCGAGATAATGGAAAACACGCCCTTATCATCTATGATGATTTAACCAAGCACGCATGGGCATATCGTCAAATGTCTCTACTATCCAGAAGACCTCCAGGTCGTGAAGCCTACCCAGGAGATGTCTTCTATCTACATTCAAGACTTTTAGAACGTGCAGCAAAACTCAGTGATGAATTAGGTGGTGGTTCACTTACTGCACTCCCAATCATCGAAATCTTTGAAGGGGATTTAACAACCTATATTCCTACAAACGTGATTTCAATTACGGATGGACAAATTTATCTCACCACAGACCTATTCAATAAGGGTGTGAGACCTGCGATTGATGTCGGTACTTCAGTTTCCCGTGTCGGTGGTGATGCACAGGTGAAAGCTATGAAGGCTGAAGAAGTTGCAGGAACACTTAAACTCGATTTGGCAAGTTTCCGGGAAATTGCTGCATTTGCTCAATTCGGATCTGATCTTGATGAAATGACTCAGTCCCTATTACGGAAAGGCACACGTTTGGTAGAATTACTTAAGCAGCCACAATACCAACCAATGCCTGTAGAACGGGAAGTCGCATCAATCTTCTGTGGTACAAACGGATACTTAGATGATATACCTGAAGAAGAGGTTGCACGTTTTGAATCAGAATTCCTACAATACCTTGATAGAAATAATGCTGAGATATTAACAGAAATAGCAGAAACAGGTCTATTAAGTGATGAGTTGCTTGAAACATTACATACTGCAGTAAAAGCATTTAAGGAAAATTGGAGTGACACACCTGCACAACCCCAAATTGAGGAAGTGTCTTCAGAGGAAACTCCGTCACAAGAGGAATAGATGGCTACACTCCGAGAAATACGACGACGAATCGCAAGTATAAAAAATATTGAGCAGGTAACAGATGCGATGCGGGTTGTTGCTGCTGCAAGACTTCGTCGTGCACAAGAAAATATCACCGCTACACGTCCTTATGCTGATAAACTAAAGACTATATTTGGTCATCTCATATCACAGATGAACACTAAGGAGCAAGCGCTTACTCATCCACTATTAGAGGAACGAGAGTTAAAACACGTTTGTATTATCTCTGTTTCTGGGGATCGTGGATTGTGTGGTAGTTTCAATAGTAATGTCATTCGAACAACAACACAACGTATTCAACACTATCAGGACGGGGGTGCAGATACAACACTCATTTGTATAGGTAGACGCACACATGAACACTTTACTCGTAGAGGATACGATATTACTGATGGATACATCAATATCTTTCGCCAGTTAGAATTCCAAACTGCTGTTGATGTAGTTCACGAATTTGAACATCTATATGTAGATAAGGAAATCGATAGAGTTGAAGTGATATATAACAATTTTAAGTCTGCTATTTTACAAACTGTCCTTGTTGAACAACTCCTACCCCTTGTTCCTGAAGAACCAGAAGGTGATACTCTTTTTCAGGATTATATCTACGAACCGAGTCAGATTGAACTATTTGAAATGCTTCTTGGAAAACATCTCAACATGCAGATGTGGAAAGTATTATTAGACTCAAATGCTGCTGAACAAGCTGCACGAATGGCTGCTATGGAAAATGCTACACAGAAAGCCAAAGAACTTATTGATGAATTAGTCTTGCAACGGAATAGAGCACGTCAAACACAAATTACAACAGAAATCTCAGAAATTGTTAGTGGTGCTTCCGCTCAGGAAGGCTAATCAAACCGTGGGTCTAAACCGATTTATGAATTTGGGATATTGCTTATGAAGTATAAGACACTTAAGCAAAACTTTCTGATTATATTAGGTATAGTTTGGTTGGGTATTTCTATTAGTGGGTGTGGACCTTCCAATACTTTACTACTAATTATTTTAATCTTTACGGTGATAAACACAGCAATTCTGACAATCAGTTTAATAGCCTTTCTTGTATGGTATTTCACTAAAAATAAGGACAAAAACGGTTCGTAGTTTGAAACGCATAGCACCTCATATATTCATCTTAATATGACTTAAAAGTGCCACAAAATATGACCCTCAATTTAATAAGGAATCTCACATGAACCAAGGAAAAATATTAGAAGTTGTCGGAGCACGAGTAGATATAGATTTTTCAGATAGCACATTGCCAGATATCCTAAATGCTGTAACAGTAAAACGTCAAGACGAAACTGAGTTGGTGCTTGAAGTACAGCAGCATTTAGGTGAAAATCGTGTCCGCGCAGTTGCTATGGATACCACAGACGGTCTTGTTCGTGGAGCACTCGCAACAGATACGGGAGGTCCGATCACTGTTCCTGTTGGAGATGCAGTACTCGGACGCGTTTTTGATGTTACCGGTCAACCCATTGACGAAAGAGGTGATGTTGGTGAATCTGAACGGTATTCTATTCACAGACCACCACCTCCACAAGCTGAATTAACTACTGTTGCAGAAATGTTAGAAACTGGTATCAAAGTAATTGATCTTATCCAACCTGTTGTACGGGGTGGTAAGGTAGGATTCTTTGGTGGTGCAGGTGTGGGTAAAACTGTACTGGTTGCAGAACTCATTTACAACATTGCAACACAACATGGTGGTTTCTCTGTCTTTTGTGGTGTTGGAGAACGGACTCGTGAAGGAAACCAGTTCTGGTTAGAACTGGACGAGTATGGGGTTATTGATAAAACCGCTATGGTGTTCGGTCAGATGAACGAACCACCAGGTGCGCGGCTCCGCGTTGGTCTTGCAGGTTTATCTATGGCAGAATACTTCCGCGACCAACAAGGTCAAGATGTACTTATCTTTATTGACAATGTATTCCGTTTCACACTCGCTGGAGGTGAGGTGTCCGCACTTCTGGGTCGTATGCCTTCCGCTGTAGGATACCAACCAACCCTCGCAACAGAAATGGGAGAATTGCAAGAAAGAATTACCTCTACACAACACGGTTCGATCACCTCTTTCCAAGCTGTTTATGTTCCTGCGGATGATTATACCGATCCTGCCGTGGTTTCTGTATTTGCACACCTTGATGCAGTAACCCGTTTGGAACGTAGTATATCTCAAAAAGGTAGATATCCTGCTGTAGATCCACTTACATCCAGTTCACGTATTCTTACACCAGAAGTGATTGGAGAGGAACACTATCAGACTACATTTAGGGTAAAACAGGTCTTACAAGAATATGGAGATCTTCAAGACATAATTGCCATTCTTGGGGTAGATGAACTCTCAGATGATCAAAAGCTTGTTGTTAACAGAGCACGTAAATTAGAAATGTTCCTAACACAACCCATGTTTGTTGCAGCACGATTCACCGGTATCGAAGGTAAATATGTCAAAATTGAAGATACAGTACAAGGTTGCCAAGCTATTCTAAATGGGGATTGTGATGATCTGCCGGAACAATCATTAAGAATGATTGGTACGATTGAGGAAGCCTTTGAAAAGACTAAAGAAACTGAATTAGAAGAGGCTGCAGATTAGATTGTAGGTTGTGTAGTGTTTACGATACCCAACCTTCAGATTGCATTCTGTTTTAATAGACTGTCAAAACTGATTCAGAGATTATATATTATCTCTAATGATAAACCTGTCAGTATACTTAGCGTAAGGTAGAAAATGCTAAATAGAAGTTTTCATCTTGAAATTCGAACGCCGGAACAGTTAATTTTTGAAGGTGATGTCACCAGTGTTGGAGCTCCTGGGGTGGAAGGTAACTTTCAGATCTTAGCAGGACATATCCCTTTTCTTACCGCATTAGGAGTCGGTGAAATTCGAATAAATGAATCATCGAACACTTTAAGACGTATGGCAACATCAGGTGGTGTGTTTGAAGTATTGCGTATAGGTGTTACCGCATTAGTAGAAACAGCCGAATGGTCAACTGAAATAGACGTTTCTCGCGCCGAAGCAGCTCTCACACGTGCCAAAGAACAACTCACCGATGACAACCCAGACCTAAACCGTCCCCGCGTCGAAGCAGCTCTCGCCCGCGCCCAAAACCGCATCAAAGTTGCAACCATAGACTAAGAATCCTATTGATATACATTCCAATATTTGATAAAATAAGCTTAAAATTTAAGGATTCAAGTAAATGGAATGTATCTTTTGTGCTATTATAGAAGGGAAGATCCCATCTGCCAAGGTTTATGAAGACGACCATGTATTTGCATTTATGGACATTGCACCTGCAAATCCGGGTCATCTACTTATAATACCAAAACAACACTATAGAAATATCTTTGATATGCCTGCAGATATAGGCAGTAAGATTATGAAAGCTGCAGTTCCACTTGCAAATGCTATTCAGGATGCCTTAAATCCAGATGGACTCAATCTGTTCCAATCAAACGAACCAGCAGCATTTCAAACCGTGTTCCATTTTCATCTGCATCTTATCCCACGTTGGGAAGAAGATCCACTAAGACTTCCTTGGAATCCAAGTGAAGGTGACATTCAAGAAATTAAGGAAATTGCAGATAAAATACAGCAAGCATTATAGATAAGTCCTTACCTAAAACTATTTAAAAACATTATGAATGTATTAATTACCTCAGCTGCATCAGAATTATCAAAAAGGTTAGTGTTAGCATTATCGGATTCACATACGCTTCGTCTTACAGAACTCCTATCTGTAGATACCAATTTAGACTTTATTAAGAGTGATTTAGGACATGATGATTCAACGAATGAATTGGTAAACGGTATGGATACTATAGTTCATATTGCTGAAATTCCACCAACTATTTTGGAAAATGCTAACCAATCTGATAACCTTCATTTGGATTATCAGACACGGTGTACCTATAACTTACTAATGGCTGCATCTGAAGAAGGTGTGAAACACTTCATTTATACAAGCACACTCAGATTATTTGAGAATCATGATGAGAATTGGACAGTTAAAGAGAATTGGAGACCACGACCAACTACAGATAGTTTTGTATTATCCAAACATCTTGGTGAATTTACATGTAGAGAATTCTCACGGGAAGGAAAGATTAACGTATCTATCCTTAGACTTGGAAACTTAACATCTGCTGAAGATTCTAAGACAGGTGAAATTGACTCAATGTGGTTAGAAGTTAATGATGCGGTTGCTGCTTTCCAAGGTGCAATTGAAGCTCCATCCAGATGGGGTATATTTCATATACAATCGGAATTTCCGGGTTCACGTTTTGATATTGGTAATGCAAAAGGTCACCTTAATTTTCAACCAAGATTTGTTCCAACTGTATAATCCGATCTAATTCATGAAGGGAGCAAGAACATAATGAAAGTACTCATTTTAGGTGGCAATGGTTATCTTGGACCCCATGTTGTAAAAGCCTTAGAACCTTATTATACTCTCCGTGTAACTGACATCAATGATATTGATACTAAGCATGAATCCATGCATATTGATGTTAGTAATTTAGATCAGGTTTTGCGTGCAGCAGAAGGGATGGATACTATTATCAACTGTTCAGTATTACGCCAAGATAGACAATTGGCATTTGATGTGAGTACACGCGGATCTTACAATGCCATGCGTGCTGCAGTTCAACAAGGCATGGATCGTTTGATCAACACTGGTCCCCACTTTACCATCCAAGGTGATGATTATACAACTTATGATTATGATATAAAGCCTGATGTGCCACCACATACAAGTACTGGTTTATATCCATTAACGAAAGGGCTCGGACAGGAAATTTGCAAAGTCTTCACTGAGCAATATGACATTCATGTCTTATGTTACCTATTTCTCAGTTTTCAAGAACATGATAATCTGACTGAGGGTAGTGATGTAAACCCATTTACTGTAAGTTGGCGTGATGCTGCGGAAGCGTTTCGATTAGGATTAGAGATTGATTTAAAAAAGCTACCTTCAAAATGTGAAATTTTTAATATATTCGCCGACCTACCCCATCAGCAATTTTCCAATGCTAAGACGAAACGTATCTTAGGTTTCAATCCACAGGATAACTTTGACATACGGTGGCATAAGAAGAGTGATTAACATATCTTGTATGATTCTAAATTAAGACTTTATGGATATTAGATTATATGCTCACCGTGGTGGAATGGGTCGGGCACCAGAAAATACACTTACATCCTTTCATCAAGCATTATCTGATGGTGCTGATGGGTTTGAGTTTGATGTATGTCTTACCCAAGATAAACAACCTGTCTTGATTCATGTTGACTTTAATGATGACGATATTCGTATTGCAACTGGCAATACAACGCCATTGAGTGAACTAACATGGGAAGATATTCAAGAGATAACAATGTTGGAATCTGAGGAACCTGTTGCGCATCTTGATGATGCACTTAGGTTTATTCGAGAAAATCAGTTTCCAGGATTTCTTGAACCGAAAACAGATATACCAGAAATTCTTCCAATCATCTTAGACCGTATTCATCACTTTGAAGTCACTCACCTTGTCAGTATTCTCACCTTTTATCACCAGAAACATCTCTTGGTAGATGCTAAAAAACTTGAACCACAACTCTGCACAAGTACAATTGTAATTAATCCTTTCGCCAACTTTCTTAGGGCTGCACAAGATATAGATGCAGACAGAATTATATTAGGATGGAGTAATATTAATCATTTTAATATCTATAATACTTTTTTCAGATCCATTCAACGTAAAGTAAAGAGATTAAAAGAAAATGGTATAATTGTTGAAGCCGGTTTCATAAGAGAATTTAAAGATGTTGCATGGTCATTGAAACATGGAATTCATGGATTGTGGGTAGATGATGTGCCATTAATTAGAGATTTTGTTGAACAATATAATGATAACTAACAAATACTACTGATATGGATATATCAGTATGTAACCCACTCCTCAGAACTCCGCTATCCCTCATTGTTGATGATTCCTGTCCAGTGATTAACCTTACATATTATTGGATCCAACAAAGACATGAATGGAAATCACGACATCAACCAGGTGTTCAACCAGAACAGTGGGAGGGGAATTCTTCGAAACTAAATGATATGCCTCCGACTATACCTGCAGATTTTGCTTGGGAATGGGCAGAATGGTGCTGGGAAAATGGAGTGAAAGGTAAATTTAGTATAATTCCATTTCCGGCTGGAGTAGGTCGCATAGACGAAGGATTTCCAGACTTTCCAAAACATGAATACCAGTCTTGGCTGCGAATATATCGGGAAATAATCTGGCCAAATTTTGATCTAACTCCAGAATTACTCACACATACCGCAGTCGTTGACTTAAAGACATTTACCCTTACAGAAGAATGGGAACAGGTTGAATGGGTTAACCCGCCGGTTGATAATCGACTCACTGATTACATAATTACTGCAATGGAAATGCTTAACAATGTTGGTATTCCATGTGAAGGTGTTACCAGTCCTGGAGCATTTGGTAAGAGACAAGAAGCAGCTTATGCAAAAGGGGTATTAACTGCATCACTGCAAGTAAATAACAATCCTTATCCATTTTACTTTCTCTGGTTAAAACATGATGAACTTCCTAATGTTCCTATCTGGCATATTGATAAAGACGAAGGTAATGCAATTGCAAGTATAGTTGCATGTGCTGGGGATTGGTTTGGTGGTTGGACTGGATATGATCTTGGGGATGCGGATCTATTTATTACTGAAGATCTGTCAGGTGGCCGTTTACCAACTATTCTTGAGAAAGAGCTTCCGTGTGTAATGGTAGGACATTGGCCGGGTTTCTATTTTAATGGAATGAAGAGTGGGTTTGATGTATTGAAAACTGTAAAAGCACGACTTGACGATTATGATCCTGATGGAACTAAGACCATCTGGATGAAGACCTCAGAAATAGCACATTATTGGATGGCGCGGGAATTATCTGAGATAACGGTTAACAGTGAACAATTAGAGATATTAATTTCAACACAATTTCCAACCCAAAACTATACATTCATGATTAATTCGCCAATACAGCATGTTAAAGTAAATGGTGGGTGTTTACGCAAAGTACAATCCAGAAGGGATTTTCAAAGAGATACTTATCTAATTGAGGAACAACGTACTTTTGTCGCATTTGATTTAGAAATTGGTGATACTTTAATCAAATTAACACTATAATCTTCTAATCATTGGTGTTTTACAATTATGTTCACATACATTTCCTAATTAACGTGTTTGTATAATGGTCCAACTATAGAGGCAATATGAAGATTTTTTCTTATATGCAAAAATAGCGTGTTGTTAAAAATAGAAATAATCAGTAGGTTTTGATTTATGGTATGAGGATTCTTCCACCGCTGGCGATTACTGTGGAACCGGTCATATAGCTTGAATCTTCACTCAGTAGAAAAGTAATCACTTTTGCCATTTCATCGGGTTCACCAAGTCTACCAAGTGGTGTGGTTGACCTGAGTTGTTCCACCATCTCATCTGAAACTTCGCTTAACATATCCGTAGCAATTGCACCAGGGGCAACAGAGTTGATGCGTATATTATGTTTGGCAAGTGGTCCACAACAAGATTTTGTGAGAGATATAATCCCTGCTTTTGCTGCTGCATAGGGTAATTGATCAGGTCGTACTGCTAAAGCTGCAATAGACGAAACATTGACGATTCGTCCAAAATTCTGTTTTATCATATCTTCCTTCACAGCCCACAAGACATTGAAGGGACCGGTAAGGTTTATGGCAATAATTCGATCCCAATGTTCTGGAGTGAGTTCGTTAAAAGAGACATCACCGACATCGCCAGCATTGTTGACTAATAAGTCAATTGGACCGATTTCATTCGAGAGGATCTTCACCATTCTATTGACGGCATTTCTATCAGCAATATCAGCTTTTACAAGAACTGCTTTTTGACCTAAGTCATGGATTTGTTGACAGACAGCTTCTGCTTTGGCACTCGATTTGGAAAAGTGAACTGCAACAGTTGCACCTTCAGCTGCAAGTTGTAATGCGGTTTCTCTTCCAATTCCACGACTTGCACCTGTTACTAATGCAACCTTACCTTCGAGTTTCATATTTCGTACTCCTACAGAAGCATATCTAATTGTTCCCACACATCATCAGGAACTGGTGTTGTCGCAGCATTAAAATTCTGTTCAATCTCAATCACATTTCTTGATCCTGTTAAGTTTGTTGTAATTAGTGGTTGACGAAAACAAAATTGGATCGCAAGGTTCAGAAGGCTTATTTTATTCTCTATTGACCATTTCCATAACAGGTGTGCTCTTAAATCTTCAGGTGATCCTGAACTAATTTCAGGTTCAATACCAGATAGACGACCAGCAGCAATTGGACTCCCGTTTACAATACCAATATCATGATCAGATGCAAAAGACAACAACCAATCATTGGCAGATTGACTGATGAGTGTATAATCGAGATAGGTAAGAATTACATCTACAATTCCAGTTTCAATAGCTATTTTATGAAATTCATGCTCTCTAACACCGAGACCAATATATCCAATTATACCTTCTTCCCGCATCCGTTGTAGTTCGTCCAAAGCACCACCCTTTTGAATTACTGGCTCCATACTTGCTGGGTCATGTACCAAGCAGACATCAAGGTAGTCAGTCTTTAAGAGATCCAGACTATTTTCTACACTTCGTCTTGTTCCAGATGCACTATAATCTCCACGCCATTTTGGGTGTGTCCCTGTCTTAGTGGCAAGAAATATCTTATCACGCCAACCATCGAGTAAAGCAAGTCCAACTCTTCTTTCACTTTCACCATAGAGCGGTGATGTGTCTAAGTAATTCATGCCTAAAGTAATGGCACGATGTACGGTTTCAATGGCTTCATCATCAGTTACATCACCTCCACCAATACGCGCACCACCCAATGCAAGACAGGTTACCTCTAATTCAGTACGACCTAACCGTCTTTTCTGTAATTCAATCTTGGGGATTGCCATATTTGACCTTATCGATGTAAATGCCCAGTTCTTGCAGTTGGTTGGATGACACTCACCCACTGAACCCCTTTGACGACATCATCTGGAATATGTCCATGTTCTACACCCTTAGGGGTAACAACTAAATCTCCAGGACCTATTTTATATGATGTAGATTTTCCATCTGGTGTTCGGAGCGTTACAGTAGTCGTTCCTTCGGTGAAATACCAATACTCATCAAAATCGTGGTAATGTAGTTCCGTTGGATTGTCTTTTGATACAGTAAATGGACCAATTGTAGTCATATCCGGAGTATCTAATATTTCTCCGATTGATTCACCAATTCGTTCACCAGCATCAAGATGAATTACACATAAATTTGTATCCATCAGATTACTCCAATGTCTTTTAGGTGTTGTAGTGAATCTGCTACACGAGCCTTAACACCAGTTTCATCAAGGTTTTCACCCTCAATCCCTTCCAGTTCCATAGTAAATGGACCATAGAAACCAGCTTCATTCAATGTATCAAATACACCTTTATAGTCGACTACACCTTCACCAAGTGTAGGAAAATGCCATGTCCTGTATCCACCATTGGTATCCTTCAGATGAACTGCTCCAACATGGTTGATAATCTTATTAACTTCTGTTACTGCATCAACATCGTGATTATAGTAATAGACATTGCCAGTATCAAAGTTGATACATATATTTGGATGATCCACTCCATTCATTGTTTCCAAGGCAATATCTCCATTATGAGCCATATCGGGGTGTGTTTCGAGACAAACCTTCACATCTAATGGTGCTGCATTCTCCCCGATTGCACGAAGTCGGTCATATACAACATTACGATCTGTTTCGCCTGTATGTACACTCACGAAAATAATCTTAACACCCATTTCCGCAGCTGCATTTAGTGTAGACTGGAAATCCTCAACAACTGAATCAGACTTTACATCACAACCTCCAAGCAGACTTGTTGCAGTCAAACCATGCTCCCTCAAATCAGATTGAACTTTCGCAATCTCATTTGCTGCAGGTACACGGATTTCGACATTGGTTAACCCAATTTCAGCTAAGTGAGTGTAAGCATTTTCCCCAAATTGGCGATAACTACCTAAATTACATGCAATTACATTTTTCATATTTTCTCCTACCAATAAATTTTAGTATGATTATGGTATTTTTCTTAATACCGTATTACTTAAAAGTATCTCTAACCCAAACAGAATTGTTGCTGGTAAGAGAAAAAAAGGTACCAGTTCCTTCTGGTTGGTGTATTCAATAGCCTTAAATTTAGTTTTTTCGAGTTGGTCAATTTCTGAATAAACTTGTCGTAATGATCCCATATCAGTTGCACGAAAATAACGGGCACCAGTAATATTAGAAATATCCATTAATGTGTCTTCATCAAGAAAGGTACGTGTTTCTTCATATCTTTTGCCAAATGTAGTATCTTCAACAGGAATTAATGAACCGTCCTCTCTACCAAAACCGATTGTGTATATCCTAATACCGTATGATAGTGCAACTGAAGCAGCAGTGATTGGATCTACGGAACCAGCATTATTCTCTCCATCAGTTAATAGAATCACAATCCTGCTCTTTGAATCAGCCATTTGTAAACGATTTGTGCATGTTCCAATTGCATCTCCGATTGCTGTTCCGGCTTGTAAACGATCTCCCATTTCTACCTCAATGTCATTGAGTAATTCTTTTACTACCTTATAATCAAGTGTGAGTGGACAGAGGGTGAAACTTTCACCAGAAAAAACGACTAAACCTATACGATCAGCATCTCTGTTGTTAAGAAATTCTCGAATTACTGACTTTGCTGTTTCAAGTCTGTTTGAATCCATTACATCTTCTGCACGCATACTATCTGATACATCTAATGTTAAGTAAATATCTATACCTTCAGGAAAACGTCGCACTTGACTTTGAAGAAGATGAGGACTTGCAAGTGTAAGAATGAGTAAGATGATTATAGATATCTTAGTTAAACTAAGAATAGGTAGTGTTTTGGAAATAAAGGTCTTTGGAAGTGTGTAAAAACTGTTTAGACCACCAAACCGAATTGCATTGGGTTTGGATTTTTTTGAAAATGCTATATACAAAATCCCCAAAATAAGTATGATGAGAAGTATTAGAAATAACGGTGATTCAAACTGCATTATTTGGAATCCTGTCAGACCAGTTATTTATTTTTCTCTGATTTCGAGTAGAAAGACCAGATATGATTAGTAATATACAGAGTCCTATACCAATAGTATTAAATACAATGAAAGTAATCCAGTCAATATATGGGATTTCGGTTGCCATAAAATAGGGAATGTATCCAAATATTACTGAGAGAGGTTTTAATCTACCTGCGAGAAGTGTACTTCCAAGAGTAAAAAAGATTCCTGCTTTTCCACATAATGCAAATGGAACCAATAGACTTATTCCTAACATTAAACATGGTATTCCTATAATAGAGAGTATTAAAATAATTGCTACAACGGGAATTACAATCGCCGTTAAGATACCGAATAGAATACTGAGTATTGGTTTACGAGTTAAATGAGTACTGATTGCATTAATTGGTTTTGGGAAAAACAATACTAATAGTAGGTATGCTAAAGTAAAAAACACAAACTTAGCGATTGTAATACGTATGTCACTATGTTTCCTTAAATCCCATACAGTATGTGGATGCATAAGAATCTTAGTGGCAGCGGGTATTATATTCCATCCGTTATCTTGACTAATGTTCTCGACATATTTTCTATCTCCAATTACCTGTCCACCAATAACTTGAAGCTTTCCTTTAATATATGCACCTGAAGCCAATTCAACATTACCGCCAATGATAAGAACATTTCCTGTAACAGATCCATGGATTGATGCGTTCCCAGCAATCATGACAAGAGTTGTCAGTATTTCATCTGACTTAACTTGATAATCATTTACAAGCTTAAAGATTCGGTGTTTTCCTTTCCAGTTTTTTTCACTGTCCTCTTGTGAGTTATCTGTTAATTGATTATCTTCTTCAACGAATGCCATCGTTGTGTTATTTTTTTCACCATCAGTTAGGTCTTCATAAGTAGATTGTGGCACGTTTTCATCTGGTTCTTGATTGATATTTTCTTCAATCTGCTCGGTATTGACTGTAGTTTCTGACATAGGTGTTTCTGGTGAAGGTTCTTCAATTTCTGGAGGGTTGTTTTCTTCAATTTCTGGAGGGTTGTCTTGTTCAGTCTGTTGTTCTTGTAATTCTGGTGATGGTATATCTTGTTCAGGAGTTAGGGTTTGACTAAATAACAGTTGTATACCTAAGAATATCATAAGAAAAGTAATACAACCAACTATATTTAAACGTAAATTAAAAGACAAATTTGAATTTGGTATGTTTGTCATGAAAACTCATTTTAATCTGTGGTAAGTATTGACGTATACACATGGAAAACCGTTCTCATTATAGGAATATCGTATGTCAATGTCAATAGTTTTCTATGTATTATTCAGAAGCATTATATTGTCCAGTTTATCCTAAGGATTTACCTGATTATTAATCCATTAGTATGACAGATGCTCTGATGGTGGGAAACTCATATCCACTACAAGTGATGTTAGGAGTCTGATTTGTATTGATTTTGAGTGAATACAATAATGCACCAGAAGTAAATCGGGTATTATCCTATAATTATCTTTATGGTTGCTTTATGATTAATATACTAACACACCTCTAATAAACCAGGTGTATCGTGGGAATCGGAATCCCCTTCTTCATTTTCACGTTTCTGATTCAACCAATCTATCCAGTATCTTCTTTGATTCATACATCCAATTAAGTAACCCTTAGTTTCTAAATAGTAAGAAATAATTGCAAGACTTAGAATTAACAATACTTGTATAGCATCTGAAAAACCTTCAAGAAAAACCCAATCAGTTATACCATAAATTACAACAAAACATACTATCCAACCAAGAATGTGGTATATAATCCGTATTGGTCTTTCAATCATGAATTCTAAAGTCAACCTAATAGTGTAGAAAAAGGTTTCTTCTATAGACGTATCTGTATTGTTGACATCTTTTCTGAAATAATCTGTTTTAATCTGTATGTTATTATACCAATTGTTCCAGAAACTTTGTTCTAATCTAATTCCCGTAATTTTTCCCTTTGCATCTCTATAGCTCATGATGTAAGCAATTATACATAGAGGAATAGTAAATGTAACAAACATGTCTAACAGAGCACGGTCTAAAGATAAATCTCCTATACCCCAAATAATTATACAAAGAAGAAAAAAGAGTATTGGAATTACAATTCCCCATACAAGAAACTGTTTATATAGTTGTGAAGGGTTACGTAATATGAAAATCACTGGTTCTAATACTCTACTGTAGATAGATTCAACCTGTACTGATTCGGATGGTGGTTTTTCAATACTATAGTTTTCAGCATTTCGGTGTTGTTTATACCAATTCATCCAACTATTCCTCTCTGTCGAAACCCCAATTGTAATCCCCCTCGAAGCACGATAACTGGAAAGTAGCGTTAATAGAATAACAGGGATAATGAACATGGAAAATATAGATGAATACTCAAGTATTGTCTGGGAAAATCCAAAATATGGATTATTAATGTGTCTTTTGTATCCAATGATTAACGTAATAATTAAGAAAAATACCATCCAACACATAATATGTAGTCGTAATTCTTTGAAATATAAAGAGAAATGATTTTTAGGTTCAGGTTTGATAGGTAGTTGTACTCCATCTGATGATTGCTTCTCTTCTGATATTGAATCATACCATTTTATCCAATCTTCTCTTTCCTTGCTTATTCCAATCATACTACTTCTTGCTTCCAAAAAACCAATAATAATTGTTGGGATTATCACAAACCAAAAATTCTCATATGATATATCACGAATGATCTCTTCTATCATGAAGGAAAGAGCCTGAAATATCTTCCAAATTGACCAAGGTAGATTGGATGACCAGTTTTGTATATTTTCAGATGCATCTGGTATAGTACCATATAGGAATGGATCATCAGATATAGTCGATAGTGAAGAAAAGAGTAACCAAGACATTAGAAAATACAATAACATCGGTGATGGATTTTGAATCATGAAAATAATCGTTTTACGAATTTTCATCTTATACTCCATAAAATAGTTGGTTCAGTTTTCACTTTGAAAATAATACCCTAATTCAGTCAATGATGGGTGGCAACTCAGTGAAAGATAAATCATCATTTTTTACTTCTATAAACCTATGATGCCAATTTGTCCATTTTTGTCTTTGATTTACTATACCTATTATATGTTGTTGCGTCTCCAAAATACATGTTATGAATGTAAGAATGATTACTACCGATAATTGTAGGAATTTAATGAGTCGTTCAAGTAGCAACCAATCTGTGAATCCGTATAATAGAACCAGAGTTACTGTCCATCCTACGAAATGATATATCAGAACTTGTGGCTTTCGAAATACTACATTTACCGCCTCCTGCAGTGTTAAGAAGTATTGGTGGTTTGAATCGAAAGTTGAATATCTATCTTTCTTAATTTTTATTGTTGATAATTGCTGAAATATATCTGAATACTTATTCATACATTTATCTTGTTCTAACGCTCTTCCTTTCTGTCTACCTTTTGCTTTTCGATACATAATTATCAGTGTGATTATGATTGCACATATACTATATTCAAACATTAAACGACCAATTCTATCAGATCTTATACTAATCCAATAACCCAGAGATCTTGAATAAATTATATGACAACTTATAATCCAAAATACCAAATGGAGTAATATTGAGATGGGTTGGTGAAAAATCAGAATTCCTGTAGTTTTCAATCTTGTAATAATTGAGTATGTATTTCCTTGAATTGAATTTGGGGGTTCAGGGAGTTGTTTTACTTGTGAGATATATCCATAATTAGCAAAATACCATTTTGTCCAGACAAATCTCTCTGCGTTGGTACCATTGATGATACTATTTCCTTCTATGAAAGCTGATATAAGAGTACATATTATTGAGAAAAAGAATACCACATATAGAAAATATACCTCTATACCGATAGATATGGGTATGGATCGTATAATTAATAATATAGAAAAAGCAAATAGATGATAAACGAAATGGTGGACTAATATTACAGGTGAACGACCAATTTGTATTACAGCATCAGATATTCTCTTGAAATGGGAGTTTTTTAGGATTGAACCCGATAGAATTGGCAACGTATTTGTATCTAAAGGTACGTTATCGTTTTTCATTTTTTCATACCATTGCATCCAAATCTCCCTTTCTGTTTTTTTGCCTTTTTTTCTTCCTCTGTATGAACAATAGTATGCAACCAATGTTGGTGGAATGGCAAAAGAAAGAATATTGAAACTAAATTCACTTACTATTTCTTTAACTATATCAGATAGTGCTAAGACTATTCTCCATAAAGACCAAGGTAAATTATTGAATGATCTACTGATATCTTCGGTAAAGTCTTTATATGTAGATCTTGCAAATGAATCATCTACAACTGTAGCTATTGTTGTAAAGATAGTTATATAAATCAGCAAGTAGATTAGGATTGAAAATAGATTTAGAGTACTAAGTTTTTTCAATGTAAGAAGTAACATGTTTCAATACCCTCAATTGTTAACCATGTCTGAGAAATGTTGATGCATTCCAGACTTATGGGAAGGTCATTATAAATCTGCCTAACCAAGGTCTGCTATTAAAAAGAGATATTTTTACTTTGAAATTAGATTAGAACTCATCGTCAAAAATTGAACATTTAATCCTAATATCCAGACAACCTAATTAGGTGCAAAAACAGTCCTTTAATCCTAAATTCCCAGATAATAAATTGTGAAAATGTTGAATTTCTCCATGTATCGAAAAAGTGAAAAAAGTTACACTTTTTGACACATTGTGTGTCATTGAAATTGGTATAAATTACCCCTCTAACCTTTGTCATAGACTGACTTCGCTCCACTTTGAATTGACTTTATAAGAATTTGCAAAAAGTGTGTTTTTGTGTTTTTGTTGTCCTGGGTGATTTTGTGTTTTCAAACTGCATATTAAAGCTGATTTTTTGACATAAAATATTTTTTGTATTTAGGACGTTTTTATAGATATTCATCATCTATTCTCGTATTATATATTTTCCATTAAAGTTTTGATTTGAAGTAGGATTTACTCATACCATCAAATTATCTCTAATTGAATTGTGCATTGTAAAATATGTATGTTAGCCTAATTTACTACCTTATGTGTTAATTTTAGAAACACAACCTTCGTGTATACTGTCTCGTAGGTGCGTTTTGGAACCGTATTTGAATGGTCTATAGCATTACCCTTTAGGGTGTATCCTATTAGATGACATTCCCATAAACCATCAATGCAACTTTTTTGCTCAGAATTGATATAGTTGATGCTGTTTCTGTTTTTAAGAATATTTTGCATGTATTGGATCGTCATTAGATAGTTTTCTGCTATTTGTAAAAAAGTTACGAAATCGTAACTTTTTTCTGTCACCCCAATTTTAGTATAGTGGCTGTTAGGTCTGTCCACATCTATGTTTACAGCCAATTTACGAAATTTTGTAAAGAAAATAAAAAAGTTCTCTTGATAGATTTCTAAACACTTTATTTCCCATTAAAATGTGTGTCATTGACATTTGTATAACTATATACATTTTCTTTAATCATATTGATTTATCCTATATTTTGTATTAGTATGAGTATAATAATAGTTTTCTATGTGTTATTGTAACGTATAGTTATTCTTGTGTCAATCTCTTTTCGTATTTGTGATGTCTTTTTTGGAGAAACCTTAACTGGATGTTTGAACTATAAAAGTAGCTCATGATAATGTTAGTTGTTAGATTTAGATACTTTCTTCATTTTATTTTTTATTTTGTAGAAAATTGTCTTATGAAGTTATATGACTACAAATAGTGCAATTGATAAGTAACATAAAAGGAAATTTGGATTATCAACAATACCTATAGTACTCAATACCAATGAGATTGAAAAGTATAACAGAATACCAAGCCCAAATTGTAAGAACAGATATCCTGCTACTACGTTTGTAATTGAAGTGACATTTATGGTTTTCAAATCAAAGGGAGATTCATCCAATGAATCATTTACATTCATTTCATTGAAATGTCTATCATACCATTCTATATATTCCTGATGTTTCTTTACAATACCAGATATGTAACCCCTTACTTCCTGTATACTTGTAATAATAGCAACGGTTAGTATAAATAGAATATTATCCCAGTATTCAGATATTATGTCTTCAATCAATCTATTAGTTGATGTTCCACCTAATATATCTGCTTGCATCGGATCATCTAAGTATGTACCTGTGAGAGAAGCAATACTCCAGACGCCAAAATGAACTAAAAATGGTACAGGCTGACGAAATAGTGAAAGGAGAACAGATCTTACTTTATAAAATATTGAATCGTCCTGCGTATATTCTATGATAGGAGGGTTGTCATATTTAACAAATTGATCCTTATTTATAACCTGTTGATTATACCAATGTGTCCAAACATTTTGTGTTTTGTAGATACCTTTCATGATACCTCGGACTTCTCTATAGCTTGTAATAAATGCCATAACGCCGATAATAGGTATTCCATTTATTAGGTAAATTAAATAGTTTTCAGATGTATATGGCAGTGTTAATAAAGCAAACAGTATAAACCAACAACCAAAATGTATAATTATATACATTGGATTTTTCAGCATATACACAAGAGCATCACGCGTGTTTCTTAGCATAAGTAACATTCCGTAATTGTATTGCTATAAATATAAGTTTTGAGAATATGTTATAGAATAAGTGGAATTACATAATTAGTTGCATCAGAGGATAGTTTCTTCAATTAAATTAGGAGTTCTAATTATCTATTGGTAGGGAGGGATTTAGCTTAGGCTAATATACTGGAGAGAATGTAAAAGTATTTATCTTAGAGAATATATTCTGTTGCGTTAATTGGCTTTGACTTCATCCCAGGCTCTACTATATTTCTGTGTGAAGTCCTCTAAATCCTTTAGCCACTCAAGACTATCCATTGTATTTTTGGAAGGATAGATATATTCATGCTCAAGCAATTTTTTAGGTAAGTACTCTTTTGCTGCAGGAACACATGTACCATACATAGTGAATGTGGATATTTTTGCATTGATTTCAGGACGAAGTAAATAATCGATAAAACTATGTGCAAGTTGCACATGTGGTGCTGCTTTTGGTATACAGACATTATCAATAAATTGACTTGAACCTTCTTTTGGAATAACATACTTAATGGATGGTCGTTTTTCAGCAGCCCGGAATGCATCACCGCTCCAACAATGTGCGAGTACAACATCACCAGAAATCAGGAGTTCTTCAGCCTCGTTTTTATACTGTTTGACAAGCTCTCTCTGTTCAATTAATTTCTGTTTTGCTTGTTGGAGTTGATTTATATCCTTTGTATTTAGACTAAATCCTAACAGTTTCAATGCTGCCCCAGGCGTTTCGCGTGGGTCATCAAGCATACTAAATTGATTCTTATAATTTTTATCCCACAAGACATTCCAACTATCAACAACTGAAGTGATGACAGACGAATCGTAAGCAATACCTGCTGTACCAAAGGTATAGGGTATGGAATAGTTGTTATCTGGATCGAAATATTTGTCAAGATAATCTGGACTGATTTTATCAAAGTTTGAAATCATATCGTGGTTTAATTTTGTTATTAAATCGAGTTGAATCATCTTTGATACCATATAATCAGATGGCATGATAATATCGTATCCAGATGCGCCAGCTTTTAGTTTTGCTAATAAGTCTTCATTTGAACCGTAGGTATCAAGAATAACTTTCACACCAAATTCCTGCTCGAAACCTGATCGAATTTCCTCACTGATATATCCTGGCCAAGTAAATACGTTGAGTTGATTCTGTGAGTCACCACAACCTGTTGAAAAGATAGTGACAATTGTAATGTAGAATAATAATGAACAGATAAATTTTATGGTTTTCAGACATTTATAAAGAGGAGAAGTTCTGTTAAGCATTTTACTATTCCTATCAGATTATTTTCAATTCACAGATAGTTGTTGTGTATAGTATTTGTAACCTGTGAATAGAAGATATGTAAAGTTTTTCGCTGGAAATGATTTTGAAAAAAGACAACTTGATTAATTTTTTGCCTTAATGTTATCATATTTTCAAGTAAGGAGCAAGTTGTATGATTCAGAGGGTTATCGTACAGCATGCTCAAATAATTAATTGTTTAAAAGCTCCCTCAATTACTGAGGAATTGAGTAGAGAATGAATATGAAGATTAATTTTTTAGCCAATAAATGGATACTCGGAGGTATTATCTGGATAAGTTCTTTTACAGCGTTGTGTTTAATATGGTATAAACATAGTCTTACTCCATACGAAAAATCAGCAGAAGATACATACCAAATTATCCATCAAGAAGAAATAACCCCGGACATAAATTCAGAAAGCATGACCGGAAACATAACCAGAAGATCTGCAAAGTTACAGAAATCTAATGAAACCATAATAACTAATAATAAAATAGTAGAACCAAATTCTAATGTTATGAATGATGAAAATTCAAAAGTTAAGACTGAAAACCTTGAGAATTTAAACGCTTCTTCCGTGGGTTTTGGTTCATATCCAAATGTACCTACGGACTATCCACTAAGAAGCCCTGTTTGGTTAAGAAATCCTAAAGGAGTACCAATCGGTGATCCACAACCATATGAAATTATGGATAGAGTTCTAATCAAATTATGGAATCAAGGAAGAAAGGATATTACAGGAGCAAGTTACAATACATCTGATGGAAAAGTTTATCCACATTATGCAAATACTGCATATGTTCAATACGAAAAGAAGATAATATTACCTGATGGTAATGTTTACCAACCAATCGCACGGGTTACTGGAGGACCTGATATAGCTCCGTACGTAAAACTAATTAGAAGTGGGAAGACTCCACCCCATATACAACTTCTTGATTATGATAGAGCAGGTATTGATCCATATAAGTTTTTAAATATGTAATAAGGAGAAGCAAAATGATTCGTACTATTTTTATTTACATAATTGTCTTAGTATTTAGTTTATTGCCAGTTAGCAAGCTTTTACCAGAGGAGATGGTCCCAATGCAAGTATCGGATTCTGGTATGGGAATGTCTGTTAAAATAGAAAGAGATACTTGGGTTGTGTTGTTTAACGATTCTCAAGAATATTATGACCAACACTATGTTGAGTTAACTGTAGAAGCAAATGCAAAGTATGATGGAGTCTACTTTGGTTCATGTTATGTAACAGGTAATGACAAGAGAAATGAAACGTTCCTATCAGGTGGTGGTGATATATACTATCTGGGTGGTGTACACGATTCAACATCTGCAAGATTAGTTTTTAGAGAATCTCCGAATGTTGATGTCATAGGAATGGGTGGTGGATGGAGTAGAATTCGAGGAACTGCGATAGATGTTTCACAACATGAAGAAGAAGTTTCCCCAATGGAGGGGATGTAAAGTTTTTGCATGAACATTACGCTGCTTTTGTGTTTGGATATCAATAAATGATCCAAGTTTTATTTTTATCCAAACATCTCCACTTCAACCCGGCATTGATACCCGGTTACTCCATCTCATAGTGGCTTGTTACATCTCTCTCCAACAACATGTTGACACGCACTTTCAATAACAACACTTCCAATCATATATCCTTTTTCTCTAACCGCTTTGTATTGTATACGATTTTTTTGATATTTAAAATAACCTGCCTCTCTTTCTAAACTATCCGATACTTCTGGATGCTGCGTGGATAAAGCATGAATGCGTGCCACAACTTCTTTAATGTTTTCTTCCTCAAGGTAAGGTTCTGTCTCTTTTAACCAAGTTTATACCACTTCGGTTTCTGTCTTACCAAACCTAAATTTAGCAGCGTTATACAAGTGGGATATGGCAAAAATGTAATACGAATTATAAATGAATAGGTACTATAAACAGGCATGTTATATTATATTCAGAGCGGATCCGAACCGCTCCATTAGTGTCAATTTAGCACGTTTTGCAAGAGCGGTAGGTTCGGTTTGGAACCCTCCGAATTTCATACGCGGATTCGGTGTTGATTCACCGGGTCTCTACACAATCTATCTGCAATGATAGGTTTTCTATAAGTAGATTTCCGTACCTACAAGTTTTAAAAGGGTTGTGTCGGATTTATGGTTTATGTTTAAAATCCAGAGCGGTTCCAAACCGCTCCTACAAGAACTGGGTTTACAAGGGTTGTTTTTTCTTAAATTGACACCTATGGAGCGGTTCCAAACCGCTCCTACCGGGTTGGGTAAATGGTGTTTATATTTCAAAATATTTCTTAGAAATGGTATAATCATCAATCTGAACAGCATTGGGAAATGTTCATTCGCAATGTTCAAAATCCACGCTTCAACAGTGCCAAGAAATACAATCTCTTGTGTATCAAAATCATTTCATGCGATAACTTTACACACCTGTTAATCAGTACAAAATTGACATACAAGCGAAACTATGCTACTCTAAAATCAAAAGTGGAGTATGATTATTCGTCTGCTTTCTCAGTATCCAGACCCTCTGTTTTCCAACCTCGAAAACCACCGGTAAGGACTGAGACATTTTCATAACCCATATTTCTTAGAGTCTGTGCGGAGAGAGTTGCTCGAGTACCACCCCCACAATATGTTACAATATGTGCATTCTCATCAGTAGTTATTTCATCAATATCCAGTTCAATATATCCTCGTGGTAATGATACAGCATTCGGTAGATGTTCTTCTTCATAATCTGATTCATCTCTAACATCTAACAGTATGACAGAATCCCCTGCTTCAATTAGTTCATCTGGTGTGATATCATCCACTATCTCTTTAGCTTCTGCAACAAGCTCTTTAATTGTTTTTATTGGCATCGTCATCCTCCAAAAAACCTTTGAGTTTGTAATTATGAAATGACTTCGTAGTGTTTTTAAATATTAGTTGTAAATATATCATATAGATATTGAATCGTCAAATGTAAAATGAATTTATTTATAAGGAGGAATAATGGACGAATTGAAAGAAACCTTACAATCTGTTATAGATCAAGACCGTATTGGTAGTCCTGTATTCATACGTGTTGTTCTGAATATGGCTGAGAATGTAGATACATTAATACATCCTACATCAGAATTAGTTGCTTTTTCGAATGCGTTAATACCATCAGAAATACGTAGTTTATATACACAGAGTTCTAATGATGATACACAGGTAACAGTTATGCTGCACTTTGTTGGAGGGCAGATGGCATTATTAAGTACAAATCGGGTTGATAGTCAAACCGATATAGATCTGATGTTGGTTGGAAATAAAGGAGTGATTTATCACCAAACACCTATAGGAAGAAATTATCTTAGTGGAAATCCACCTATACTTGGTGAAACTGGTTTGTTTACCGATGTGATGACACAATCTCTTGCTACAGGTAAACCTATCAAGGTGGAGGCGTAAACATGTCTAATAATGATAAATATGGCGTCTTATTACTTGGCGGACATCGTACCCATCAAGAAAACTATTCAAAAAACTTTGAAGAAGATTCACGTTGTAAGTTGATAGCATTTGCAGATGAACCAGATGCCCCAGAAGAACGAATTCAACTGGCACGTTCACTTGCTGAGGAAAGGAATTTACCTTATATAACTAATCTGGATGATGCTTTATCACGTGCGGATATACACATTGTAAGCCTATGTACGGATGTTGAACGTCGAGGACGTATCGGTGCGAAATGTGCAAATGCAGGTAAGCATGTTTATCTTGATAAACCTATGGCACTGAATGGAGAACATGCTCAACAAATTGTTCAAGCAGTTGAAAAAAATAGAGTGATTACACAAATGTTTAGCAATATCCATAGTAATTGGGCACGTACAGTTAAGAATGGATTGAATGATGGGATAATTGGGGACCTGAGAGCAATTCATTGTGATGTAATGTTTGCCAAAGGACATCCCGGTAGTGCGACAGTTGGTAAGAAACGTAATGAGAAACCGAAACTTGATAGATACAGTTTCATGGAAGCAAAACCTGAAATGTTTGATGTTGGTGTGTATGCAGTTTCAATGGTGAATTGGTTGACTCAGAGATGTGCCAAACAAGTATTTTGTGGTACGGGTAATTATTTCTTTAGGGAACATGAGCATTGTGATGTGGAGGATTTTGGGGCAATGGTTTTATTATTAGAAGATGGAGTTACTGCAACGATTGCTGCAGGGAGGTATGGTTGGCAGAGCCATGCACAAGGTGGTATCCGTAAAGTTCATCTTGTCGGTACTGAAGCATCCTTGACATTTGACGCATCAGCAAATAGATTGGAAGTATTCGCTGCTGAACCCTCCTTTGTTCCGCCTGATCCACATCCGCTTGATCCGATGGGGATGTGGAGTAGTACTCAGGCAGAGATCGGTAGGAGTGTAAAAAATCATTGGATAGATGTTGAGAGTAGTGATGATGGACAAAGAGAATTCAGTGCCTTTATTGATTGTATTGATAAAGGAGAAGAGAGTGAAATGAATGCCGAATTTGCAGCACATTCTGTCGAAATTATATGTGCAGGATATGCGTCAGCGGCGACTGGTGAAGTAATTGAGCTTGATTAGTAAAGAAGATCGGGAATCGGAGTTCCCTCCTACAGGAGAGTAAAGAAGATCGGGAATCGGAATTCCCTCCTACATGGAGAGTAAGGGAGATCGGGAATCGGAATTCCCTCCTACATGGAGAGTAAAGAAGATCGGGAATCGGAATTCCCTCCTACATGGAGAGTAAAGAAGATCGGGAATCGGAATTCCCGCCTACAGGAAGAGTAAGGGAGATCGGGAATCGGAATTCCCTCCTACATGGAGAGTAAAGAAGATCGGGAATCGGAGTTCCCTCCTACAAGAAGAGTAAAGAAGATCGGGAATCGGAATTCCCGCCTACAAGGAGAGTGTGATATATTGGCATATAATCAAATAGAAATGGTATTACCTCTAACCCGTAATACCTTGTGATTCAAGCTGCTTAATCTGCTGTGTCCAGGATTCTCGAATTTCAGGAGAGTAGTCAACTGGTAAGAGTGATTTTCGAGTACAATTTAGGTAGGCTTGCAATGTTTGATATTTTCGAATTGGACCAATATTAGGTAAGATTCTATCAGATATTACAGAGACAATTTCATCTTCAGTTAATTCACCTTTACGGGTTTTTGCTGCTTCCAAATCGGCTCGGAGAGACCCAAAACTGGCAGCAGAATAACCTTCTGTTAAATCTTGAAACCGTTCCAGTGTCTCTTGATTCAATTCAGTTGAAATTACGTTGTTTAGTGTCCACCGTAAGAATTCTTCACGATCCTCACCTATTGGGTCAAGAACAGGGATTACTATATCACCGACCCGTCCCTCTCTACGTAAATCTGGCGAAAGATTGTATATGCGTGCTGTCATTAATAACCATGTAATGTTTCCTCGTAAATGAGGTTCGGACATCATTGCTTGGATCTTCCCTGTTAATCGGCGTTCAGTAGAATGTGCATCAGTGCCTACACCTCCAAATTGTGTATCAGCTTCATCAACAAAAATCAGAACATTTACAAGAGCCATTAGAAGACGGCGAAGTCTCTCAAAAATTACATCAGTTTGTCCGAACCACATACTGCGGATATTTTTGAGAACAAGAACAGGTATATCAAGTTCACCAGCAAGACCTTCAAAAATGAATGTCTTGCCACTTCCAATAGGACCACATACACTAAAACCAGAGATAGCATCTTTACCCGTTGAAGTAATACGTGGAATAAGTTGTGATCTTAGGTATTCAATTAATTTTTTGTTGCCAATAATATCCTTAAGACTATGATTAGGTTTCTTGAATTCTACAACATCCTCACCTAATTGATCTTGAATGAAGTCTGAAACTTTTTCAATAACAGTGTCGGGTTGTAGTTTATGTCCAGAATAGCACACCGATAGCAAAAGTTGACGTAATGCTTGTATTGATAAACCTGCGGTAAGCATTGCGAGTTGAGATTGACTACCCCATAAATTCAATACCGTATCTTTGGGTTTTTGTGTTCTATTAAACCAAGATATAAAATGTTTACGGTCATTTTCATCAGGAGAAGGTATTTCAACACTTACTACTTGAGGCAAACGCATTATCCGAGAGTGAATCAGACTTTTGGATTCAGCAATGAATACTACAGTATCTGAAGATTTCATAAAATCTGAATCAGAAATCCAATCTTGAACAATACTGACCCGATGTCGGTCACTAATGTTTAAACTACGTATCTCACCTTCAGGTAATAACATATCTGTAGCTTCAATAAAGATAATAAGCTTATCAGATAATAATGGCTTTCCATCAGGATTATTTGTACGTGAAATTAAGCAAAATTGTCTTAGTAATTCGAGTGCTAAAGTTGGACTACCAATAGCATCATTGAGATATTTCTCGAACTTATCATCCGTAAAACCTTGTAGTTTTTGTGACTTTGGATCTGTTAATTCAGACAGATTTCGTTCTGACGATAATTCTGAAGATTTGATCAGATCAGAACCGATTAGTTTACGCCAACTGAGAAAAGCATTTTTCAAAGAATCTCTGTCATTTGTATTCAAAAATCGTAAAGGTCCATTTAATTCATAAACAATGAGTGTAAATCCAGGTATATCCCAGCTACGTGTAAGAAAAGGAACTAAGGGTATATAGTCTTCATGTTTTTCAGATTGAATAAAAAACAGATCATGTATATTTCCATGAAGAACAATACTACGGGATGTACCGGAATTAATCAGCATTCCAGTATCGGATCTAAATGTGTATGATGGATCTTTAACAGCTATTGTTATATCCTCTTAGTATATTGGATTGCTTGAAATTGAGAGTTAGGTTATTTTAATTTTTCTGATAGTAAGGACTAACGTATAAACGGGCATCTATGGTATCTCATTTTATAGAGTCATAACATAGTGCCCGTCAAAAATTTACTATATTGGGAGTTCAGAATCAGTTTTCTTTTCTTCAGTAGTTGCAGTATCAGTTTCAACGGGTGCATCAGTCTGCTGAGCGCCGAATATTAGGGAATCAAATTCTTGACTTGATGAAGCTTCTTGAGCAGCAGTAAGGAATTCTTCTTCCTCAGCTTTTGAATCAGTTCCAGCAAGTTCCTGAGCAACTTTGGAGCGTCCTTTTGCTTTCTCTCTAATTTCCCGCATTCTTGTGAGTTCAGCAGAAGTACCATCCATACTGATACCGGATAACATATCAGCTACCTCTTCCTGCTCTCGAGCAGTAATAAGATCAGCGACAGCCTCAGATTGTTCAGTTTTGATTTTCTCTAAATCACGATGAAGTGTAGTGATTTGAAGTTTGTGTGATTCAATGTCCTCTTGTGCTCTTTCAATATCAGCTTCCAATTCATCAATTCGTGCATTTTTCTCATCTAAAGTAGAATGAAAATCGTTATAGGCTGCGACACAACGTGTATATTCAGGATGTTGTTTGATTTCTTCCTCAGGTGTACCAGCCTGTTGTAATTCTGTAGCAGTAGATTTTGCTTTTGCAATTGCTCCTGCTTTCTTCTTTTCTAAATCCTCCACCTCATCGGTTAATTTCTTAACGGATAAATTCTTTTGTTCACAAAGAGCGATTAGTTGCCCTATTGCCTGCTTATATCGTTGGATATTACCTTGTTTGTCGCGAATGATATCTTCATAAGCACCCCGAACAGCCTCAGGATTTTCCATCAACTTATCAGCTTGTTCGTGTGCGCGTCCAGTAAGTGAATACCAGATTGCTTTAAAAAAACGGGTTATGCCATTTGCCATTTGATCCCTCCTGACAGATTGTAATCATTTAGATTGAATTATTTCATCTAAAATCTTAATATGACTAATGAAAAGCGTTGTTTATATTCCTACATTCATAAGTTTCTTAAGTTATCTCAATATATTATAATCTTGGTTCCATAGAATAGCGATTAAGAATATTAAATATTCGTACCTATTAAAATCAGATACTGGATTTAAATAGTATCTACTATACATCTCTAACTATTTAGGAGATACTCTCTGTAATTTTAACACCATTTTCATGTGATATTGTTAATTCTGTGGTAATATCTACCATGCTAATTCGTGAGAGAGTTTCTGCAATATCTTCTTTACCATGTGTCATAATTAAATCAGTAACCACCTCATTCTTAATCTCGATCTTATCCAGACCCTCCCGTAGTACAACAATACGAAGCTTATGTGATTCCAAAGTATTCTGTTCTTTCTTAATCTCATCTTCAAGTTGTCCAATACGAACTTTCTTTTTATCTAATGAAGAGCGGACACCTCTTTGTGTATCATAGCATCTAAGATATTTTGTATCCTGTTCAATCTGTTCATTAGTGTTTCCAGAATTCTTTAGTAGGGTGGTAGTACTTTCAAGTACTAAATTAGCAGTAATCAATTCTTTTTCAAGATGTATTATATCTGTTTTATCACATCGTAGTTGATTCTTTTTTTGTTCAATTAATGCGATTGATTGTCCAATAGCTTGTTTGTAACTTTGAATATTTGTTTGTATATTTTGGATTAACTCCCTATAAGAGGCGTGTATATTTTTAAGGTCCTCCATAAGCCGGTCATCCTTGACCTTTGTTTTATTTGCTTTTTCTTTAGCTTGTTCATTCAAAGTACCCCATAATACTTTAAAGAATCTGGTGAATCGCTTATTCATTGTAATTCCCTCTGAAGGAGAGAAGAAAGAATAGATAGATCACAATGTGAATAAACACCAAACTTGTGTCTAATTGTCATCTGTAATTTATATCATTTCATTGCTTCTACTCTTGGGAGAAAATATACTTGCCTTATTTATCTCAAATCAATGAACTGAGATGGTAAATGTTCTTCTTTCTTATGTTCTTCATAATTGGTATGTTTTTCGTAACAATAAATATGTAATGAATACATTATTAGTAGAATTAACCATACATTAATATATCTATACTATTATATATTTTTGCATTATAGCATAAGACTTGAAAATAAACAACAGAATAGACAGCATTTGCCGGGTTATTTTCATGTATGGGTTATTTTCATGCTGGTTTACCCCCAGTTTTTATCAATGACATTTCGGATCTTGTGCAAAAGTGTTTATTATGATAAATTGTGTTTCTATTATATTCTTTAGAATAGTTCTTGTAGATTTATCATTGAAATACACTCTACCTCATAAAGTTCCTATGTGTTCGCTTATCTCACAAATGACACAAGTATTCAAACCCGTGTTGAAACGCCCTGCTCTAAGAAATCTACTTTTGACAGTGCTTGCGAGTACTCGTGTCAACGCTTTTCAGATAAACACGCTTGCAGCCAAGTTGCCTGTTGCTGTCAGACATTACAAAACAAAACAGAAGCGACTCCTTCGATTTATTAACTCTTGCTTTCCCACAGATGTTGCTTTGGATGCTTGGTGTGCCTTTGTCTTATGTTCGCTTCGTAAAGCGGGGCGTCAGTTGCGTATCTTACTCGTTGATGAAACGGACATCCTTCAAGATTATAGAGTTATAGTAATTGCAGCGCCGTTTCGCAAGCGTGCTATTCCAATCTATTGGCAAATCTATCGTAAAGATAGCTTCGACAAAATGGTGTTCCGTAGTCATAATGTGCTTGTTCAAGAGTTTTGTAAAGCGTTCGTTCAGCAGTTTGAAAAGACACTACCGGGAG